>NZ_JAVKDX010000020.1:0-2182 GCF_040223195.1 Ekhidna sp.
CTATGCCACGCAAGAGTGAATCAGAGATGTTTCCTATCATAGAGGAATGGGAGTCTAGCCCTGAGAGTATGGGGCAATTTTGTGAACGTCACCAAATACCCAAATCCACCTTTAGCTACTGGCGAACAAGGTATTCAAAGAACAATCAAAAATCACGATCGAATCGTGCGGAGTTTTTGGAGGTGAGAATGGATCATGTTTCAGTCGATTTGGAAATAATCTATCCTAATGGAGTGAAACTACGACTTCCACAAAACAGTCCAATGAGCCAATTACGTACTTTGATCCAATTGGTATAATGTTCAATCTCGGATCTTCACACCGCTATTTCTTTTATAGCCAGCCTACAGACATGCGCAAATCCTTTGATAGCCTCTCAGGTCTGGTGCGTACAGCTATGGATGCTGACCCTTTCAGTGGTAGTGTCTACATCTTCATCAACAAGCAGCGCAACCGTATCAAACTACTCCACTGGGAAGCCGGAGGATTTACCCTTTATTACAAACGTCTGGAGAAAGGTCAGTTTGAAGTACCCGATGTATCATCTGGAAATACTTGTTCGATCCGCTGGAGTGATCTGATACTTATCCTGGAAGGAATCAGGTTAAAAAATGTCCAAAGATCTGTACGGTTTTCTTTTATAAAATGAGGATAACTAAGAGCTATTTGCTAACTTTAATTTGTGAGTGAGCAAGTTAAAGACACGGTTGAAATCTCAAGAAAAGAATACGAGGAATTACTCTTTCTAAAGGAAGAACTAGCTCAACTCAAGCGTATGATCTTTGGCAAAAAGAACGAGCGGTTCATTGCTGCGGATGCTGCACAATCAACATTGTTTGATGAATCTACTCTCGAAGCACCTACTACAGAGCAGCAAACCATCACCTACACCAAGGACAAGAAAAAAGATAAAAAACAGCCTGTCCGACTTGCACTTCCAGCACATCTGCCGCGTGAAGAAGAAGTGTTGGAGCCTGAAGGCAAGCAAGAAGACGCCGTGAAGATCGGTGAGTCCGTCACAGAGATATTGGAATATACTCCGGGTAGAATTTATGTAAAACGATACGTTCGCCCAAAATATGTACAGCATCAGGATAACACCAAAAAGGTTATTGTAGCAGATCTGCCGTCTTTACCTATCCCATCAGGCAATGCAGGCCCAGCGCTACTGGCATACCTGATGATCTGCAAGTATGTGGATCACCTTCCATTTTACCGACAAGTCCAGATATTCAAACGAGAGGGAGTAAAACTCTGCGAATCAACCATTAGTGGGTGGTTTAAAGCCGTCTGCAAACTACTGGAGCCACTTTATGATGAGATTAAAAAGCAGGTTTTAGCCAGTGGATACATCAATGCTGATGAAACCACCATCCCAGTACAGTCATCCAATAAACCGGGAGCCACACATACAGGATATCAATGGTATTATTATTCACCACAAACCAAGTTGGTAGTTGTCGACTATCAACCAAGCCGTAGTGGGCAAGGTCCTCATAAATTTTTGAAGGGGTACAGAGGAGTATTACAAACTGATGGATATGCTGGTTATGAGCAGTTTGCCTCCATCTCAGGAATTACACTGTTGGCTTGTATGGCTCATGCCAGACGATACTTTGATAAAGCTATGAACAATGATCAGGAAAGAGCTACACATGCACTTACCCAGATACAAAAGCTTTATGCCATTGAAAGAAAAGCCAGAGAAGATGGCCTAACGGCTAAAAAAGTCGCCAAACTCAGACAAACTGAAGCCCAACCAATACTAGAAAACCTACACGAGTGGATGCAGCAACAATATGGGCAAGTCGCTCCCAAAAGCAGTATTGGGAAAGCGTTGGCTTATTCTATGAAACTATGGCCAAGACTGAGCCGATACACAGAAAATGGGGATTGGTTCATTGATAACAATTTGGTGGAAAACAGCATAAGACCCGTCGCATTGGGAAGAAAGAATTACCTCTTTGCTGGTTCACACGAGGCAGCTCAATGGGCAGCAATGATGTACAGCTTCCTTGGCTCCTGTAAACTTAATGGTGTAGAGCCTCTGCAGTGGCTCCAAGAAACTTTGACGGTAATACAAGAAACTAAAATCAGCCAGTTAAAAACATTACTGCCAAACTACGATAAGAAATCCTAATTTCCCTGCATCAAAAATTGACGATCAACCCCGAAGGAATAC
>NZ_JAVKDX010000004.1:0-116560 GCF_040223195.1 Ekhidna sp.
AATAACGAAAAAGGAGTGCAACCTGTTTGCATTGTTTTAGGAGCAGTTCGCGCATGTGCCTTTGTACACCATGCTGGCACTGGCTGCCTTGAAACCTATTGGAATGTTTGTTTGAGGGATTTTAGACTGAGTTAGGCAATAAGTTTCGCCACATCCCACACAATGAAAGTGAATGTGTTGATCCTGTGGCTCGCATTCACAGCCTTCTTCGCAGAGCGCATACTTCACAGCACCGGTTCCATCATCAATACTGTGAATGAGCTTCTTGTCTTCAAAGGTTTTGAGGGTTCTATAAAGCGTAGCTTTATCTGCCCGTTCAAATTTTGTTTCCAGGTCACTGAGACTTATAGCAGCCCCTGATTCTACGAGCTTTCTTAGTACTAACAGCCGCATGGCTGTTGGCTTGATATCTCTATTTTCTAGTTTTTGTTCGAGCATTGTTCAGAATTTAAACTGAGAAAGGGAAACCGAAGTTTTGTCTTCCTCAACATTCGTCCAGGCAAAGAACAACGTACCATCAATTAATTCCATCTGAGGAAATCCACTTCCTCTGGATGCGCTGGTTTCTGAAACGATTATCGGATCGTTCATAGAACCATTTTTTGATACTTTTCTGAACTTAATGAGTGGTGTTTCTCCTTCCAGGTCAAGCCAACTTACATATGCTGATTGATTATCTATCATTACAATATCCACTCTACCAACCGAAACGGAATCGTCCACAATGATTGGCTCCTGAAAAGATGCTCCCGAATCATCCATAAAAGCAACCTTCACTTTTGCAATTCCCTCAGCAGCTGTAAACCAGGCTGTAGCTGTTGTATTTTCATAAGCAGCTATTCTTGGACCATTAACCGGACATCCGGCAATCTTCCATCCGTCTGAGTTTACTGCTTTGGATTCAGTCCAATTGTTATCAACAAATCTTACAAAGGACATATCTCGCATTTCTTCCTCTGAGCGATCACGGTAAACGATTACAGGTCCACCTAGGGTCATTGCGCCTCCTGTCTGGCAGCAATCACATACGCGAGAATCGAGCTCTGCTTTCTGTGTTAGGTTACCCATCATATCCAATGTGGCTGTCCGGATCGTCATTGCTCCTCCACCTCCGTGACCGCCGGAATCGTGATCACCACCTCCGGTATTGCGACCGTCCAGCCAGGAAAGTAAGAACGTTCCGTCATTCTTAGGTAGCATGGTTACAAATCCGTGCTCTGTTGGTGTGCCGTCATCATGGGGAATAATCGGTTCTGACCATTCGCCCCCGACTGGCTTATAGACCACATTCACATCGTAGGAATAGGTTCCTGAAGAACTCTTAGCCAGAAAATGAGCAATCATATTTCCTTGCTTATCCACTGCCATCATGGGATAGTCTGCCCAATTCACAAACCAATCGTTTCCTGATGCAATGGCTTCTGGTGTTTGCCAGATGTCTTCTTTCTGGACCGAATACTTCAGGTCGATCCAACCTGAATCCCTTTTCTCCACCCAGGACATATACAAAAGATCATCACCTCCTTTGATCAAATAAGGCAAAGAAGCATTGCTCTCTGCAGGGGACTCAACATTTTGGAGTGCAGAATTTTCTGTCGCCTTTTCTTGATTTTTCTGACAAGACGAAAGCAATAAACTGGCTATGATTAATGCGCTTAATAATTTCATTTTAGGTAGGTTTTAAGTTGTTCAATTTGTTCAGGACTATCCCATTCCCGTGCTCCAACAAGTGTTTCTAATAGCTGACCATCTTTTCCAATAATGAATGTGGTAGGCAAAGAATAGACACCTAAAGACTCTACAGAAGTTTGAATTTGAGTAAACGTGAGGTCAAAAGGTCGTCTTTCAGTGAATTGCTGAATCTTTATAAGGGATTCATCTGATGCAAGAAGTAAAACAAAGTCACCCGGCAATTCATTTTGCATCTTCACCAGATCGGGCATTTCCCTGATGCAAGGAGTGCACCATGTAGCCCAAAGGTTAAGAATGATAATTTTGCTTTTGAATTGCTCTTTGTCCAGCGTTTCACCTTTCAAATCTGCCAGTTTGATTTTACTGATAAACGTGTCCTTCTCCGGTTGACAGGAAATCAAACCAATTAGTAAAAACGAAATGATTAGCAGCTTTTTCATTGATTCTCAACATCAAACGCGACAGCTGTCTGATCCCATTTAATGGTGATTTGTCCGTTCTTATCGTCGATTTCACTGACCTCAAAAGTTAAGGACTCTACAACCTCATCCAGCTTTTGAACCGGAGCTGACACCCGAACCATATCATTTACCTGATCGTAATCATCCGCCAGGTGCATGTCCCAATCTTTACTGATAATGATCGTCCATTCTTCTTCTCTAGGAATAGTGAACAATCCATACTTCCCTGCTGGAATCTCTACGCTGTTGATGATTACATTTTTATCAAAAGAAATGGTGGTGGCCTTATGTGCTCCAGTAGCCCATACTGTGCCATAGCCAACCAATCCTCCGAAGATCATTCGGCCTCTTTTACCTGGTGATCCGTAATCAATATGCACATGGTTGTTCCCAATATTGGACATGGAAGCGGTTCGGGGACTCAGTGGCTTTTTCTTGGTGTCCTCTTTTTTAGCCTCATGCTCATGGTTTGCATGAGAATCCTTTTCATTGCTTTCTTGCTCACCTTTACCAGGGCTTCCACAACTAAAAAGCAATGCGAAAATTGTAAGTGTTAGTGCTGTCGTCTTCATGGTTTTTATTTTATCTTAATCTTAAACTGTTACCTATTACTGAAACGGAGCTGAGGCTCATGGCCAATGCTGCAAGCATCGGACTCAACAAAAGACCAAATACAGGAAAGAGCACTCCTGCGGCTATTGGTACACCTAGCATATTGTAAACGAAAGCAAAGAACAGGTTCTGCTTAATGTTTCTCATCACATCTGTGCTCAGCTTCCGAGCTCTCACAATTCCATCCAATTCTCCTTTAACTAATGTAAGACTAGCACTTTCAATGGCCACATCGGTACCAGTTCCCATGGCAATTCCTACATTGGCCTGAGCGAGGGCTGGAGCATCATTGATTCCATCACCGGCCATAGCTACAATCTTTCCCTCTTCCTGTAGCGCTTTGACTTTCTCGTATTTGTTTTCCGGTAACAGATCCGCTTCGTATCCATCTAATCCAAGCTTATCTGCAACCGCTTTGGCTGTATTCTTATTGTCACCAGTGAGCATAATCACCTCCAGTCCTTGGTCCTGCAAATGCTTAATAGCATCAGCGGATGATTCTTTGATTGGGTCAGCTACGCTGATGAACCCTGCCACTTCCTTATCAATCACTACAAACATGACCGTTTGTCCTTCCAGCTGTCTTTGCTTCACATCTTCGTCATGCTCCTGATCCAGTGTTAAATCAAATTCCTCCAGGAGCTTTTTGTTGCCAATGGCTATTTGCAGCCCATCTACTTTGCCTGTAATGCCTTTACCAGTAATGGAGTTAAAATCGTCAACCTTCTGAGGTTTCAGTCCTTTATTTTCAGCTCCCTCGACAATGGCATGTGCCAATGGATGTTCACTATTTGATTCGAGTGAAGCGACATTCTTAAGAATGTCGTCCGCATTATGTTTATCAGTAATTGACTGAACATCCTGCAAGGATGGCTTCCCTTGTGTTATCGTTCCCGTTTTATCAATGACAAGTGTGGTCACCTTGTGCATTTCTTCTATGGCTCTTGCATCCTTTACCAAAATCCCCTGCTTCGCACCTTTTCCAGTTCCAACCATGATCGACATGGGAGTAGCTAGTCCTAATGCACATGGACAGGCAATGATTAGCACGGTCACGGCGCTGGTGAAAGCATAAACCAACTTAGGATCAGGACCCCAAATCGCCCATACGGCAAAAGCTATGATGGCAATTGTAACGACGATAGGAACAAAATAGCTGGACACTTTATCAGCCAGATTCTGAATGGGTGCCTTTGTCCGACTGGCTTTATTGACCATCTCGATGATCTGGGATAGCAGTGTATCACTTCCTACTTTCTGCGCTTTCATTTGAAAGGAGCTGGTACCATTGATTGTCCCCCCTATCACGTGATCTCCTTCCGATTTCTCAACGGGAACAGGTTCACCTGTGATCATCGATTCATCGATACTGCTTTTTCCTTCGGTTATCTCACCATCTACAGGGATCTTTTCACCAGGTTTAATCTTAATGATGTCATCCAGCTTCACATGTTCCAATGGAATCGTCATTTCCTCACCATCTCTAATGACCGTTGCTTCAGGTGGTACAAGGTTGAGAAGCTCCTTGATGGCAGAATTGGTTTGACTTCTTGCTTTTGCTTCCAATAATTGTCCTAATAGGATCAGGGTAAGAATGACCACTGCAGCTTCAAAATATAAGTGAACAGCTCCTCCCTCTGATTTGAATTGATCAGGGAAAATATCAGGAAACAGCAAGGCAAAAATGCTAAACAGGTATGCAGCTCCAGCTCCCAAGGTGATGAGTGTCCACATGTTCGGTGAGCGGTTGATGATGGATTTGTACCCTCTCACAAAGAAATTCCAACAAGAGTAAAAGATGACTGGTGTACTCAATGCAAACTGCACCCAACCCCAGGTCTTTTCGCTTGCGATTCCAGATAAAGAAACACCTATCATCTCACTCATGGCGATAAAGAAGACGGGAAGTGTGAATGCCACCGAAATCCAGAACTTGGTCAGCATTTTCTTGTATGCTTTCTGTTCCTCCGAACCATCATCAGCAGAAGCTTTTTTCGGTTCCAAATCCATTCCACATTTCGGACATGATCCCGGATGATCCTGCTCTACTTCAGGGTGCATCGGGCAGGTGTAAATGGTTTTTGAACTTTCTTCCTTTTCTAAATCCATACCACACTTTGGACAATCTCCTGGCTTGTCGTATTTCTTATCCCCTTCACAAAGCATGGGACAATAGTATTTGCCAGATCCTCCAGTGTCCTTCTTTTTAATTTCCGGCATGGGATGGTGATGATTCTCGTGAGACCCTGGAAGGTGAATGTCATAGCGATCTCCGTCCTTTTGCAAGGCTTCTTTAAGTGTTTCAATTGGAATATGAGACTCCATTTGAACAACCGCTTCCTTATTTGCTAAATCGACAGAAACATCAGAGATACCCTCAACTGCTTTGAGCGTTTTCTCTACATGACTCTTGCAACCATTGCAGGTCATTCCGGAAATTTGATACGTGTGTTTCATTTCATTAAAAAGTTAATGAAACAAAGTTCGGAGGTGCAAAACTGAATCGATTTCATAATCATGGATTTGATTTACACAATCTTGTCAAGAGGTTTTCTATCCGATTGAAACATGGTCTTGTACTCTGACATACTAAGTCCTGTTTCTTGTTTGAACTGCCCGGATAAATGATTGATGCTGGAATAATCAAGTATGGAAGCAATTTGAGAAAAGGAATGGGAACCATCCTGAATCAGCTCTTTGACCTTCTCGAGTTTCAATCGTAGGAAATACTTCTCAATGGTAATGTGTTCCCTTTGAGAGAAGACTTTGCTTAGTGATGAATAATCCCTTCCCAATTCATCAGAAATCATGGTCGAAAGCTTGTTCTTTCGCTGAATGGGAAGCTGGTCAATCATGTTAATGAGAAACACCTTTATTCGCTCGACAATTATTTCTTCCTTACTTTCTATTAATTCAAAACCATGTGCTTCAATGGTACCGGCGATGGATTCAAGATCAACTGATTTTGGATCAATCTCAAGCACTCCTAATTCAATAGAATGCACCTCCACACCGAGGGTGGTCAACTCGTCTTTGATCACTTTCTTGCAGCGATCACAAACCATGTTTTTGATGTGGAGGGTAGTCATGATTACAGTTCTTCAGTTACTTTTCCGCACTTCAGCATCTTGTCACCGAAGTATGGATTTCTGATCTGATCTGACATGCTCAACCAGCTGGCTCCTGTATTGTCAAAAGCCATCGGACAGTACTGTACATAAACTCCATCTTCTGAATCATTGGCTTTTAATGAAGCAATGAGTCCGTCAGTCACCGTTTTGAAAGCTGTTCGTTGGGCTTCTACATTGTCACTGGATGCGATTGTTTTTGTAGCCTCAACGATATCGGCACTCCAATTCTCCTTGGTTGCAGATTCAGCGAGTTTAGCCGCTGCATCTTTCGCTGCTGAAGCATCAGTCTGAACCAAAGCATCTTTGAGTGCCATGTAGTCAGAAATGCCGGAAGATGCTTCAGTAACCTCAGTTTTTGCCGCCTCTTTAGTTTCAGCTTTCTCTTCCTTTTTTGCAGAGCTGCAAGAAGCAATAGCCAATGCAAGCCCAAGTGTCAATAGTGTTGTTTTCATCGTATTTAAGTTAAAGTTTAATTGATTGATTCATTTATATGTTCTTCTACATTCCCACAGGTGAGCATGGCATCACCGAAATATGGATTCAGGATTTTATCCGAATCGCTTAGCCAAAAGGCTCCTGTGTTGTCAAAAGCCATTGGACAGTATTGTCGATAGCCATCTACTTCTACCTGGTATTTTTTTAGTGAATGGAACAGCTGATCGCTCAAGGGTGAAAGCATCATTCGAGCTTTTTCCAGATCAGTTTCATTTTGAATACCTTCAGTGGATTTCTGCAGTATGTTCAGGTCTTTCATCCATTCCATGTGTGCTTCATCCTTTACCAACTTCATATCCACTTTTTCAATAACCTTTTGAAGAAATTTGGCTTCCTTGCTTGCTGTATTTACATCACTTTCAATGAGCGCATCCTTCACTGGTAGATAGGCTGAAAAGACCGCCTGAAGTTGCTCCTTAAATTCAGGATCACTTTCAAACGTTTGTTCAGATTCATTCACCTGAAGCATGTTCATTTGATTATTGCTTTGTGAGGATCCTTGGTTCATTCCACTATGATCATGACCTGTCATGGCAGCTCCACCTTCCGGTGACATCATCGATGGCTTGCCTGCAAGTTGGGCCGCAGCATCAATACTGAAGGTTCCATTCACGGCGATTTCTTCGCCTGATTCCAACCCTTTCTCAATGATGTAAGCATCTCCAAGTGATGGGCCAAGCGTCACTTCCCGCATTTTGAAATGCAATCCCTGATCGGAGGATAGTTTCACATAAACCACGGATCGTTTTCCGGTCCACATCACTGCAGATTTGGGTACAGTCAATTGATCGACTGTCTTTCCCAGTTGAGCTTTCACTTCACCGGAAGCAAACATCTCAGGTTTCAGAATTCGATCATTGTTTTGGACGACTACTCTCGCTTTTGTCACACGAGTTTTGGGATTGATCACAGGATCGATGTAATCAATCTTGTCTTTAAACGTTTGTCCCGGAAGTGAACTAATATTGAATTGAATTGAATCACCTTTTTTAATCCAGGACAGGTCACTTTCATACACATCGAATTGTACCCAAACTCTGGATAGATTGGCAATCTCATATAGGGTTTGTCCTCTGTTTACATAGTCTCCAAGATTGACCTTCTTGCTAGTTACATAGCCCGACTGATCCGCTAGTACAGGAAACTGATCCTGAGTCTTTCCAGTAGATATGATCTGATCTATTTGAGATTCGGTCAGCTTCCAGTTCTTCAGCTTTTCCCTGGCCGCCCGATATAGATTGGGCTGACTTTCTCTGATTTTATAAGCTTCGAACAGCTCTTCCTGAGTAGTTACCAACTGAGGTGAATACAAATTTGCAATCACGCTTCCCTTACTGACATACTCTCCTGTAAAATTCACAGCAAGCTTTTCAATCCTTCCTGGAAAGTGTGTGGTCTGGCTGAAGATCAATCGTTCATCTTCCTGCACTTTGCCGTTCAAGCGAATGGTTTTCATTGCTGATTCACTACCTACAATTGCCGTAACAACATTGGCCAACTGCATCGCAGTAGGTGACATGGTAATGGCCATAGGATCAATACCTTCTCCATTGTCGTCTTCTAATGGTATGAGATCCATCCCACATATCGGACAAGCGCCTGCTTCATTTTGTCGAATCTGCGGATGCATAGAGCATGTCCAAACGGTCTCTCCGTTGATGACTTCAGTGTGCGAATGTTCCGCTTCCGAACTTCCACCAAAAAAGGCCCATCCAAGCAGCAAACCACCTGCGAGGGTTGCTACAATCACAACGATTAGTGTTCTTATGG
Source organism: Ekhidna sp. (assembly GCF_040223195.1). Classification (GTDB taxonomy): domain Bacteria; phylum Bacteroidota; class Bacteroidia; order Cytophagales; family Cyclobacteriaceae; genus Ekhidna. Next base: position 8,162 of record NZ_JAVKDX010000004.1, read on the forward strand.
ATATTTTCATTTCAATACTTTTTAGCTGTCAAATAATTAAGCTTAGCCACTGCAACGTGATAGTCCATCATCGCTGTAGCCTTCATTTTTTTATACTTTAAGAGTTGTTGTTGCGTACGCAATACCTCTTCGAATGCTGTTCCTGAGTTCCCATATGCTGAAAGTAGGAGGTTAAGCACCTGCTGCGTCTCAGCAATTTGCTCGTCATAGAGCTGTAGAAGTTCCATTTGTTTTACTCGGTCGAAATCAGCCATTTCATATCCGGATATGAGCTGATTGATTCGATCCTCTTTTTGAAGTGAATAACTATCCTGCATCAGTTGAGCTTCCTTCTTTGCTGATTTGTACTTTCCTCTGAAAATGGGGATACCCACAGTGACCATAGGCATCAAAGCGTTTTGGCCATTGTCAGGAACAGACATATCCGAGCGTTCACTGACAATCACGTAATCCAAACCCACCCCTAGCTTTGGCAATCCTTGCTTCTCAGCCAAAACCTCTTGCTTCTTGCTTGCCTCCAACCGAATTTCCAATTCATCCAAGACAGGATTATTGGCCAGTAATGAATCTCGATTGATTGCCAGATCGGTGACCATTAGGGAATCTGTAACTACCACGTCAGCATACTCTTCTCTATTCAAGAGCTTGTTGAATGAGGTCACCAATGGTTGCTTTTTCATTCTGAGAATTTCCAAATTGGTCAATGCATCCTTGAGCATGATGTCCACTCTAAGTACATCAACCAATGTCCCTTGATCATTTTCAAACCTAGTGGTTGCAATGGTCTTGTATGACTCAAGGATTTCTGCATTCTCACTTTCCAGCTCAATCCATTTATCCAATTCATAGAGCGGATAGTAGGCCACCGCAACTTGATAATAAAGCTTATTCCGAGCATCCAAAAAGACCTGATATTGAGCTTCTGCATTCAGGGTAGCTACATCACCGCTTGCTTTTAATGTTCCAAACCAAGGGAACATTTGAGTGAGTGAGAACCGTGCTCGCTGTGGGCCAACTCTTGTTTCAACCGGAGAGATAAAATATCCAAATGAAAAGGTGGGGTCCTGTAGGCTGTTAGCCTGAGGAATTCTTTCCAATGCTGCTTCGAAAGCTTTGTACTTGGCTTCTAGTCCAGGATTGTTTTCCGCTGCAAATTGAAAGTATTCCTCTAAAGTTTGAGCACTTCCTGGAAGCACCACACTTAAGGTCATTACTATGATTAGATACTTTTTCATTGCTTATTCAGTTTTCGTTCTTCACGCATACAGTACAGTACCGGCACCACGAAATAGGTGATTGCCGCCACGGCCATTCCTCCAAAGGCTGGGATTGCCATTGGGATCATTATATCAGATCCTCTTCCGGTAGATGTAAGAATTGGAAGTAAGGCAATGATGGTCGTGGCAGAGGTCATCACAGCCGGTCGGATTCTTCGTAACCCTGCTTCTACTACTGCCTCACGTATTTCGGGGATCGTTTTGGTCCTGTTCCGATCAAAACTTTGATCCAGATAAGTGCCCATCAACACGCCATCGTCCGTTGCTATTCCAAATAAGGCAATGAAGCCTACCCACACCGCTACACTGAGGTTGATGGTTTTGATCTGAAAGAGGTCTCTGAAGTCAACTCCTAGTAATGAGAAGTTGAAAAACCAATCTTGACCGTAAAGCCAGATCATGATAAATCCACCACTAAAAGCCATGGCTATTCCGGTGAATACCATCAGGGAAGTAGTCGTGGATTTGAATTGGAAATAAAGGATCAGGAATACGATCCCCAACACCACCGGGACAATGATGGCCAATCGCTTTTCAGCTCTCACCTGGTTTTCATAGCTACCCGAGAACTTGTAACTAATTCCAGATGGAACATCCAACTCCCCGCTATCAATTCGCTCCTTGATGGTGCGCTGAGCATCATTTACTACATCCACTTCTGCGTAACCATCTCGTTTATCAAAAAGGACATAACCAACAAGGAAAGTCTCTTCACTTTTGATGGCTTGAGGTCCCCTCATATATTCAATGTCTACCAACTGCCCGAGTGGAATTTGTGCTCCTGTCGGGGTTGGGATCAATACCTTGGCCAGCGATTCAGGATCGTCACGGAGCTCTCTAGGATATCTAACTCGTACAGGAAATCGTTCTCGCCCCTCAACTGTCGTGGTGACCTTCATGCCACCTATGGCAGTTTCAATGGTTTGCTGAACATCTTCAATGCTCAGTCCATATCGAGCGATCTGCTCTCTGTTAATGTTGAGATGCATGTAAGGTTTTCCAACTATTCTGTCAGCAAAGACAGCTTCTGTTTTGACGGATGGAACTTGTTTAAGGATCTCCTCCAGTTGCAAACCGAAATCTTGTATCGTCTGCAGGTCCGGGCCATAAACTTTGATTCCCATTGGGGCTCGCATGCCTGTTTGGAGCATAACCAACCGAGTCTCGATCGGCTGCAACTTTGGAGCTGAAGTCACGCCAGGGATTTTGGTCACCTTAATTATCTCATTCCAGATATCATCCGGAGACTGAATTTCTGGTCGCCAGTTGCGGAAATACTTTCCATTGTCATCTTCAATTAGTTGGGATTGCTTGATCCCTTTTTGAAGCGCATCTTCATTGCTGATGAATGTTCCATCGGTCAACTCAAAACGCCCATCGTCATCAACTCTAAATCGTATCCTTCGACCACTTTGGTTCACCATGTATTCCGACTTATAATTGATCACATTCTCATACATGGAAATTGGTGCAGGATCCAATGCTGATTCCACTCTACCTAGTTTACCGACCGTCAGATCAACTTCAGGAATATTGGTTAGCAACATATCCAGCTGACCAACCACCTTCCGATTGTACTCAATGCCTGAATGTGGCATGGAAGTAGGCATAAGCAAGAAACTTCCCTCGTCCAGTGATGGCATAAACTCTTCGCCAACACCAGGAAAAGCATGAGCGAATGTCGACCAGCCTTTGGAGGACTGAACCTCAACACCCATCGCCTCCAAACCTTTGGATACAAATCCAAATACCGAGCTGAATCCTAGCCAGATATTGACTGCTAAGAGGATTAGAAAAGTTGGAATGAGCATGAATTTGACCTTATTGGCCAGGCACCATTTTAGTATCGACTTGTAGTAATATTGAAGCAACGTGAATGCTCCCAGAATAACACCAATCAGAAGCGCAACAAAAAGCACGTTCGTAAATACACTTTTGCCGGCTCCAAGTGGAAGCCAATATTTACCAAGTAACCAAACCACACCGATTACGGCCAGGATCAATTCAGCCTTATCAATGACTCCAGTATACCATTTTTGAGGTCGTTCTTTTCTTTTATACCAAGCTTTGAAGAAAACCAGTGATCCGAAAAGCAGCATCATGATCCCACCCCAAATCTGGCCGAACGCTAATCCTACAATCCCAATGAGGATCAAGCCAAGGTTTACGACTTGTTGCACCTTCTCATTTTTAATTCTGGCTCCAAAGAACCAGTAAGCCAGTGTTGGTAAAATCAATAGTGACACGATTAGTGCAGCAACAAGAGCAAAAGTTTTAGTGAAGGCCAGTGGCCCGAATAGTTTGCCTTCAGCTGCCTGCATAGTGAATACAGGGATAAAGCTGACAATGGTTGTTGAGACAGCTGTGAGTATTGCAGTTGCTACCTCAGCTGAACCATTGTAAATCGTTGTGATTAACTTCTGTTCAGGAGGAGCTTCATCGAGATGCTTTATGATATTCTCAGAAAGTATAATCCCCAGATCGACCATCGTTCCAATGGCAATGGCAATTCCGGAAAGTGCCACGATGTTAGCATCTACACCAAAGTAGCGCATGGCAATAAACACCATAAGTACGGAAATCGGAAGAATACTTGAAATCAGAAATGAGGCTCTGAGATTGTACACCATGACGATTACTACCAAAATGGAAATCAGGATTTCCAATGAAAGTGCCTCTTCAAGTGTTCCCAGTGTTTCATAAATTAATTGGGATCGATCATAGAAAGGCACAATAGTCAACTGGCTCTCTGTCCCATTGGCTAGTGTTTTCTTTGGAAGTCCTGGAGCGATCTCCTTAATCTTGTCCTTGACATTGTTGATGACCTCCAGTGGATTTGCACCATATCTGGCGACTACCACTCCACCTACTACTTCAGCTCCGTCTTTATCTAGTAATCCTCTTCGAGTAGCCGGGCCAAGTGATACACGACCAATGTCCATAACTCGGACAGGTACATTGTCTTGAACAGCAACAACTGCTTTCTCCAAATCTTCAACGGATTTGATATAGCCTAACCCTCTTACCAGGTATTCGGCCTGATTGATTTCAATGGTTTTAGCTCCAACATCTTTATTCGATTGCTTGACAGCCGTCATGACTCTATGCAGCGGGATGTTATATGCCAAAAGCGCATCCGGATTTACGTCAATCTGGTATTCCTGAACAAATCCACCAATTGAAGCTACTTCTGAAACTCCTTCGGTAGCATTCAATCCATACTTCACATAGAAATCCTGCACGGTGCGGATCTCATGCAAGTCCCATCCTCCTGTAGGATTTCCACTCTTGTCCCTTCCTTCTATGGTGTACCAATACACCTGTCCAAGTGCTGTCGCGTCTGGGCCTAGGGTAGGTTGAACTTCATCCGGCAGTAATCCTGATGGAATGGAATTGAGTTTTTCCAGAATTCGAGATCGACTCCAGTAAAATTCAATGTCTTCATTGAAGATGATGTAGATACTTGAAAAGCCGAAGATGGATGAGCTTCGGATGGATTTAACGCCCGGGATACCTAAAAGATAGGTAGTCATTGGGTAAGAGATCTGATCTTCAATATCCTGAGGTGACCGTCCTTGCCATTGAGTGAATACAATCTGTTGATTCTCCCCGATATCGGGAATGGCATCCACAGGCACAGGATCAGAAGGTAATGAGCCGACTTTCCACAGGGACGCCTGACCGCCGAACGGTGCTGTCACAATTCCCCAGGCAATGAAGCCAATGAGAATTAGAACAGTTACCAGCCTGTTTTCTAAAAAGTATTTTATGATTCGATTGAGCATAATATGTTTTGAGTTGAAACTGAAACATCAGTCCAAAATGGGCATTGATATACCCCGCCTGACAAACTTGTCAGAACATACTATGCGTATTATATAATGAAGACCTGGTGAAGTGTTGATATGTCCTCCGTGACCAGAGGTGGGTCGTACTCCGTGTATTGTGGATTTACCTCATCTACTGAAAAGACATCAAGATATGAGACAACAAATGCCGCAACAAACTCGAAATTCAGTGTACTTTGCTCTATAGTTGGTTTAAACTCATCCTCAACTTCTATGCTGAGGTATTCATTCTCGCAACAAGGCATTTTATCCAGATAGGTTTTTCCGTCGGACTTGCCTTCACATTCTTTATCCATGTCAGCCATTCCACAATCCAGGTGCTCATGTCCAATCATCAATTTGGCTTCTACAGCAAGTCCCCCACAGAAGTGAGTTCCTACGGCAAAACCCAGATGACTTGTAAGCATCAGGAGTGCAAGCGATATGGATATAATCTTTTTCAACCAAACAAATATACGAAAACTGAAAAGGAAGGATTTACAGAATTATGGGAGAGAGTTATATGATTTCAATTTCAACCCATCATAATCCGTATTAATTGAGCCTAAATCACTCGGTTACCTATTCGGTTACCATATTGAGTCCTTGACTCGTAACTAATTGATATACAATGGATAAAAATGAAGGTTCATGTTCCTCCGAGTTCACATTTAAAGCTGCCTTGTGCAGCTTTTTTTATTTAAATAAACCGGTGAGAACCCTGATCTGAAACCGCCATTGAAAGATCACCAAGGTGGTGTGGTATGGGTCTGGGTGTGATCCCACCAAGTTCACATAACCCAGTATAAGCCGGTTTTTATTTCTCTTAATTTAATGAGTAAGAGCAGCACGCTGCAAGTAATCGTCTGCGCCACTCCACTGCTCTGCGCTGAATTCTTCCTTATCGCCACACAAGCCGATAAAGGTATTTTCACTGATGCGTCGCAACTTCACATAGGATGTGTCGTCTTCGAAAGAATAGAAATCTGTAAATTTTGTGAGGGTATCAATGCCGTGAACCCGATCGAGGGATATCACGCGCTGCTCGCATTGAATATCTGGTCCTGATTTGAAAACGAAAGACCTATCTGTAGTATCCAAAACAAACACAAAGCCACCGGGTATAAGCTCCTTGAGCGCATTGATTTTCTGATGAGTATCGTGAATAATCATAGTTATACGTTCTTAAATTAGGTGGCTTATCCCTACAAATTATGCAGGTATATCAAATGTACGCAGATACCTGATGGAAAATACCGCAGGAAAGTACGGCACTTTGGTTAGGCATTTTTACTAAAACTCAGGCTTTAATCAAGCCTAGGTTCATAGCCTTTTTGATCAATTCAGCCATGTTTTTGGCATTTAACTTTTTCATTATATTGCCCCTGTGAGCCTCAACGGTTCGCTCACTTATAAAGAGCTTCTCGGCAATTTCCTGACTTTTCAACCCGTCAGATATATCATTCAAAACTTCAATCTCCCGCTTGGTCAGTTGGACACTCTCCGCCTTTTTCTTTTCCTTCTTTATTTCCTTATATGAATTAAGGGCCGTATCAATGACCTCCCGGCTGAAAAATTTACCTCCTTCCAACACTTTTTCAATAGCTACCAAAATCTCATCGGCCACACTGTCTTTTACCACATATCCAGCTATGTTGAAATTGAGGCCCTCCATCACATATTCCTCATCTTTATACATGCTCAAAACAATGATCTTGACATCTGGAAATTTTTCCCCGATGATTTTGGAAGCCTCCAACCCCGTCATCTCCGGCATGGATATATCCATCAAAATGATATTGGGGACGTTTCCTTGCTCCATCGCTTCTATCGCTTTTGAGGCCCTATCGTACTCACCTACGATATCAATCGACTGATCCATGTCAATGATGCTCTTCACACCCTTTCGTACCAATTCGTGATCTTCTACGAGGAATAATTTAGTTTTCTTCATGTGGAATTTTTAAGCTAATGAATGTGCCCCCTCCCCTTTTTGTATCAATATTACACTCAGCGTTTAAAACTTCGGACCTAAAAAGCATATTTTGAAGGCCGTGATGCGATGTTTCATCCGTGTAGTCTCCCAATTCAAACCCGACCCCATCATCCTCTATTGTCATTTGGATGTGATCATCAAATCCGTAAAGCTGTATAGACGCATTGGTCGCCTGAGAATGCTTGATAATGTTAGAAATATTTTCCTGTGAGATTCTGTAAATGTTCACTTTATGCTTCATGTCCAGCTTGGGAAGATCCTGTGCATGAAATTCAAATCGGATATTGGAACTCTTGTTTGCCTGATCAATGATTTTTTTCAAACTCACATCGATGGGAAAATCGCTGAGCAGGGTGGGCAACAAACCGTCCGTCACCTTTCTCATTTCATCCAGAAACTGATCGATCATATCTGCTAGGATATCCCCGGAATCTCCTTTTTTCACCGCAAGCTTAATCATGTTGGCAATTTGACCTACGCCATCATGCAGGTCCCGGGCGATTCGCTCTCGCTCTTTTTCCTGGCCTTCAATGAATGAGAGCAAACGCCTGTTTTTCATGTCTTCATTTGCCTCTCTGATCCTCACACGCTCGGTGATGTCCTTGAAGAAAAAGAGCGTGTAATCTTCATCCAATGATACATAGTGAGAATAGAAATCGCCATAAACCCGATCAGTATCATTTAGAATGAGCTCCTTTTCCGTGGCATCCTCCATGCCCACAATTTCCTGATCGGCCTTTCCATTTTCATCAATGAAGTTGAGCACTTCGTTTATGTTCTTGTTGATAAGCTGATCAAACGAACGATCCGTGATAGACTCAACCACTGAATTGGTGTATTTGATGATACCTCCAGAATCCAATAAAAAAATAGCCTTATCAATCGAATTGATAATTGCCTGAAAGAGCTCGCTATTCTCCTTGATTTTTTTTTCTGCCTGAGCTTTGTACAAAGCCACATCTATATTCGAGAGTAGCTCCGCTTCATTGAATGGCTTTACCACATACCCGTATGGCAAACTAAATTTTGCCTTCTCAATCGTGGGCTCATCAGTCAGTGCAGTCAAAAATATGATTGGAATATCCAGGCTTTGTTTGATCTCGTATGCAGCATCAATTCCGTCGGAATTTGTCTCCATCATGATATCCATGAGGATGAGATCTGGATTTTCCCTTGCAGCAGCCTCCACAGCCTCTTTGCCGGAGTATACTGACACGACCTGATGGCCGCCTGATTCCAGCGCATGTTTTATATGCTGGTTAACGATAAGAGAGTCCTCGGCTACAAGAATTTTTCCCATGGGTTCGGATGATTATTATCAATTTATAAGATTTTGTGAGATATTACAATTGTAAGTGTCAGAAACAAATTCCAAAATGAAGGAGATTTTCATCGTATCAAAAAATACTTCACTTGCGAATTATTTATTTCTTCTGCTGGATGAAATATATCCTAATACCCTCTCTATGGCCATGGATTTTTCAGACCATTTGGACATGGTGATTATTGATTCAGAAACCATCTCTCCCCATGAAGCCAAAAGGTATGATGTAGAGATTCCAATCCTGCTTTTTGCATACGAAATCAAGCCGCTCCTTATTCAGTACACCTCTAAATATGACGTGAACGGGATCATCGCCCTCACGATGGAGGCGGAGGAGATCATGAAGACCATTCAGGTAGCTTTGGAAAAAGACATTTACTATAATGAAACGATGATCGGGATGCTCTTTTCCAACAAGGCAAATGAGATATCGGAGAAGGTTTCTTCTTTGACAGAGCGGGAAAATGAGATCTTGCTGCTGATGATGCAGGATATGACCAATGAGGAAATTGCCGTTAGGCTGGATCTGAGTGTGCGGACGATCAATGCACACAAAGGGAATATCATGAGGAAAATTGGATCCAAAACGACCAGCGGGCTTATTCAAACACTTTTGGACTATTCGGCAGACTTCAAAAAGTCACTTTAAATCCATTCTCCGGATCCACCTCAATAGAGCCCATCAGCTGCTTGGCGAACGTTTTTATGAGCGATATTCCAAGTCCCGAACTGCTTTGAAGGACATCAGACTCCACTTCCTTCCCATTATTGACCACTCGCAATACATTCTTCTTCTGCTGCTTGGCAAAGTGAATTGTGATAGTACCTTCCTCATTTTTTTCAAACCCATGTTTGATGGCATTTCCTACCATCTCGCTCACCATCAACCCGATGAGCAATGCCTTCTCCACATCCATCACAATCTGCTCAGAACTTACATCTATTCGGATATAGGATGATCCCAACAAAACCTGGAGCTCCTGAGCTATGTGATGGAGGTACTCGGATAGGTCAATTTCAGATACATTATAAAACTTATAAAGTTTGTCATGAATCACCGACATAGCTTTAATCCGATTGTTCACCTCATCAAAAATGGCTTTTGACTTGTCTGTTTCCAGGTCGTAAGATTTCAATGCCAAAATAGATGAAATCAACTGCATGTTGTTTTTCACACGGTGATGTACCTCTTTGATCAGCACATTCTTTTCATCCAGTGATTTTTCGAGCCTTTTCTGTAAGGTTTTGTCCAAGGTGATGTCATACAACACTCCCACCATACCTTTCATTTTTCCGCTTTGATCTCTCAAAACCCTAATAAATGACCTAAGATACTTTTCCTCACCTTCGACCATCACATTGATTTCAGACTCTAGAAAATTGATGCCATCCTTGATCATTTGAAGCCCTTCCCTGAACACAGTCTGATCACTCTCAACCAAATATTTTTGGCATTCTGCCAGTTTTTGGGGCTCCTTCGCATCGGTGAAAATAGAGTACATCTGATCTTCCCAGAAAATCTCATCTGTCTCCCGGTCATATTCCCAAACGCCCAGATTGGCGATCTCAGTCGCAAGCAAAATCCTGTCTGTCAGCCGCTTGATTTTGAGCTCAGCCTGCTTCTGCTCTGTCACGTCCTGCAGGGTTCCGATCATTTTGGTTACCCAGCCCTTCCCGTCAGATTGCATTCTGCCTCTTCCGGAAATCCACTTGATTTTGTTGGTTTTTAAATGCCGGATTCTAAACGTGTGATAAAAATCCTTTACCTGCTTGATGGCATTTCCGAGTGTCTCAGAAAAGCCGGGCAAATCTTCGGGATAAATAACCTTTTGAATGACTGAGGCGTGATTATCTGATAGCTCTATGCCCATAAGTGAAACCATCTCTTCCGATGGAGTAAAATATCCGGTTTCTACTTCGTATTCGTAGTTGGCTATCTTGGAAATACGCTGCGCTTCCAGCAGCTTAGACTGGCTATCCTGAAGCTTTCTTTCAGCCCTTTTTAAGTCCGTCACATCCAGCATGCCCGTAATAGACCGTTCAAATTTTCCATCTTCATCGTACTCCGCTACTGCTGAAAGAAGTACATCCATGACCTCACCGGATTTTTTCACATACTTATAGGCAGTATTTCTTACAAAACCATCCTTAAACAACTTCTCAAGGCTTTTTTCATGTTCCGCTATTGATTCCTTAGCCATGAAATCCAGCGGCGACTTCCCGATCACCTCGTTTCGCTCATACCCCATTTTTTCCAGCCAAAAGTCACTCACACTTATGATCTCCACTTTATCATTGATTGAGTGCATCATCACTGGAGCTTTGTTATAGATACTTCTATACTTCTTCAATGACCGCTCCAGGGCAAGCTCTATTTCCTTTCGTGTGTTTATGTTTTGCCAGGCTATGACCGCCCCGAAAGGTTCATCCAAGGGGGTGGCTCTCAGGTTATACCATTTGCCATCGGCAAGCTTCATCTCATGGTCAAGAATCTTTACTTTGTGATTTAAAATGGATTTCAAACCATTGATCAATTCGTAGCTCTCGTCAAAGTATGAGATAAAATCAAAAACCGAGCGTCCTACTTTGAGCTCAGAATAGAGCTGCCCTTCGATGTAGGATTTGAGGTTTCGATTGGTGCTTATAATAATTCCATTTTCATCCACTACCAGAATGGCCTGATCAAGAGCGTCAAGGATTCCTTGCTTCAGCGCTTCCTCACGTTGGGTTTTTCTTCCCGCCTCCACAAATTCAGTGATGTCTTCCGTGAAATAAACCACATTGTCCAGCGATCCATCCTGATCAAAAAGTGGATAATATTTAATCCGATAGGTTTTTTTCTCTCCGGCGTGGGTCAGCGGAATTTCTGCCGTGACCTCTCCCTGTTCGCCGCTGAAGGCCCGTCTGATCGTTTCCTTCTGCTTTTCGCTGGTAAAGACGTCATTGTGGAAAATATTAAAAACGCCAATGTATTCATTTGGATCAATCAGCCAGTAATCCACACATTTGGAGTTGGCTGCTACGAGTGTCCCATGACGGTCATAGATGGTGATCGCATAAGGTGCCTCGGTGATCATTTGCTTATATCGCTTCTCGCTCTCCCGCAACAGCAATCGGGAATTCTTTCGCTCCGTGATGTTAAGGATCAATCCCCGAAGCTTGTCAGGTCGGCCGTTTTCCTTCACGACTTCCACCAAATCCCTCACCCAAACAATACTTCCATCCTTGTGTACCAGCCGATATTCCAATTGATAGCTACCTACATCGGGTGCCTTATCACGCTCGTAAGCAATCACACGGACTTTGTCATCTTCGTACAATCGAGACTGCCAGAATCCTTCCTTCAACCAATCCTCCTTAGGAAATCCAAGCAATTCGCTAGCCTTGGGACTAATGTATGAGAAGGTCTGGGTACCGATTTTTGTCTCCCAGACAACAGCGTTTATGTTCTCCACAAGAATTTTGTACCGTCCGGCTTCTTCTCTTCTTTTCTTGTCACCCTCCACCTTATCAGTGACATTGGCAAAATTAGAAATGCCTCCGATCAGGTTGTTTTCATCATCGTAAATGGGCGCAGCATTGATAGAAAACCACCTAAGTTGACCATTAACTATGGCACCTTGCAGGTTGGAAGTGACAACTTTCCCCTCCTTTAACACAATATAAAAGGCATGATCCTTAGAGGATAAAGGCATTTGATCCTCCCCAAATTGTTCGCCCTCTTCATAGTGCCGGCCTATTAGATCAGAAGCTTCCTTTACGCCAATTAATCGAATTGCGGATGGATTGGCATAGACAATTATTCCCGAGAGATCAACCTGAATCACACCAAATGGCATGCTCTCCAAAACATTTTTGTGCGATATGTTTATCTCGGTTTCCAAAAAAGAGGGCTATTCGATCCAGATAAATTTATGGGAATAAGGCGAAAGAAGCTGACAATTTCTGGATTGATTACTGCGATAGGCATTTTAACTAAACCAAATTCCCTATAACCCCCGACGTTCCATTCAACGCGGTATTTGTCTCTTTGTAACAAGGAAAGAGGGTGCTAAAAACAAAGACGATAGTGGGGCGGCAACCTTGAAGAAATTTTTGGGATTCAAAACAAAAAATATCCCAGGTGTAAGGATACAATGCGTTCAGCAGTGTGATTAGGTGATTTAGGTGTCTCAAGGGAGACACCTTTTTTTATTTCCTGAACCTAAGCGCAATCCATCTATATGGTGTTCGTTCTCAATTTCTAGCTGTTCAATACCGAACGATAAATTTTCTGAATGCATTTGTAAATATCTATAAATCAATTATTTAGATTTTCTGGCATGCTGGTTGTATCATTATAGGCATGGCAACCAACCGAACAAATATTCGCCTAAGTCGAACACTGCTCATCTTGCTGGGCATCCTGCTCGCGTGTCTTTTGACGCTCAATGCCAAGTCGCTCTATTCAGCAGACTTATTGAGTGAACCGACCAACATTCAAACTGTAGACACCAACACTTCCAAAACACTACTTGACCAAATCAACATGATCAGTTTTAAAGATTTTGCTAAAAAAATATCATCTTTAAACTAAAGTAGAATGGAAATGACAAAACGACTTTTCAGATCAAATGATCGAATGCTGGGCGGTGTATGTGCAGGCCTGGCAGAATATCTTGGCTGGGATCCTACGCTGGTTCGGATTGCTTACATTATCCTCTCCATAGCAAGTATTGGTTTCCCGGGTATGCTGGTTTACATCATCCTGTGGATTGTGATGCCACCACGGTATTAAGCTCTATTGTAGAAGTTCATCCACCGGTCGGGCAGCTCGCCTTTTAGTGCCAGATCATAGTCACTATAGTTACAGGCAATCATTCTGTTTCGATTAAAGAGACCTTCCGCTTCCGGATTGGGCACCTCCATCCACCATCTCTCAGAGAGCTTGCTTTTATAAAATCGGATGGTTTCAGGCTCGCCTCCCATATGCACTTCATACATCAGGTAGTCATTGGATTTGAAGTTTTTATCCCCCTTTCTGTGATAGTATCCCTCAATGAAATACCAGATCATGGTTGCGAGCACAAAGGCCGTCTTGCGATCGTCCGAGTCCCTGGCTGCATCATAATTATATAACCCTACCGAGCTCATCTTTTCATTTTGTCCGGCATACCAGCACAACTGACAAGCCTCTTCACCGGTCAATCCATAAACTTTGGAATTTGACGCACCGGGTGCATAAAATGCTTGCAATGCCGACAGGTCAAAAGAGAGCATATCTGCGTCTCTGACAAGCGGCTCTATGTCCTTGATATTTTCTTTTACCACGCCTAACCTCACGGCTTCAAATGAAAGTCTCTCTAACAGTTCGATAGACTTCTGATTCGTCAGGTAGCTTTGGTAAGCCAGATGATAATAGCTAAAAAGATAATTGGGGCTATGCTTGAAAATCGTGCCCATATGACTCTTGTCCGGAGTGCCCTCTTCAAAATCCATCTGGTTATCAATGTTTAAGATAGACACCAGTTTTTCAGAGGCCTCATATGCATAATACTGCCCAAGATCAAGATCGTGGCTTCCGCCAAAGAGGACAGGGACGATACTTTTTTCCATGAGGTATCCGCATACTTCCTTCAACCTCAGATAGGTATCTTCAAGGGTTGGGCCATTCCGGAAATTTCCCAAATCAACGATTCCATAATCCCCATAGCCCTTTTTCAAAGTATACATTTGCTTTCTCACCTCATCTGCAGACTTGACGTCAGCCTTTTCATCTCCTCCACGGTATTCGCTAAGTCCAATTAGGGCAATATCCATTCCCTCATGGTCTGGCATCTTATGTCGATTGATGTAAATGGAAGACTGAAAGGACGCAGGATTTTGATCTACATCTACAACAGTGGGATTGAAAAAAAGCTTTAAGTCCATGAAGCTAATTTAGCCAGAAACAAAAAAGCCTCGCATTTCTGCGAGGCTTTGAATTGAAATCTTTTTATTATCCACCGAAATCATCGAATCGGATGTTCTCATCCGGGATTCCGAAATCCTCTCCCATTTTCTGAACCGCCTGGTTCATCAAAGGAGGCCCACAGAAGTAAAGCTCGATTTCTTCCGGCTGATCATGCTTGCTCAAATAATGATCAATTACCGCTTGGTGAACGAACCCAACAAATCCATCCCCTTCATCTTCCATGCTTTGTTTTGCTTTCCAATTATCCTCTGGCAGAGGCTCAGAAAGTACTATGTGGAATGAGAAGTTCGGGAAGCTTTTCTCCAGCTCCCAGAAATGCTCCAAATAGAAAAGCTCCCTTTTGGATCTACCACCGTACCAGTAGCTCACTTTTCTACCGGTTTTCAAAGTTTTGAACAGATGGTATAGGTGCGATCTCATTGGGGCCATACCAGCTCCACCACCCACATACAACATTTCTGCATCTGATGGATTAATGAAAAATTCTCCGTAAGGGCCTGAAATGGTCACTTTGTCACCTTCCTTCAAACCAAAAATGTAAGATGATGCAATACCTGGATTTACACTCATCCAGTTGTTTTTTGCTCTATCCCATGGTGGGGTAGCGATACGCACATTCAGCATGATCTCACGCCCTTCTGCAGGGTAAGAGGCCATGGAATATGCCCGCTCGATGGTCTCATCGTTTTTCATTTTCAGATCCCAAAGACCAAACTTGTCCCACTCCATTTGAAATTTCTTCGGATCATCATGCTCTTTCGGGTGAGCAGTGATATCAATGTCTTTAAAGTCTACCTCGCACTTTGGAACTTCAATCTGAATGTACCCTCCGGCCTCATAATCCATATCCTCCGGAAGTAACACCACAAATTCTTTAATGAAGGATGCCACGTTGTAGTTTCTCACTACGGTAGCCTCCCATTTCTTGATTCCGAAAATCTCTTCAGGAATCTCAATTTTCATGTCATTCTTCACCTTTACCTGGCAAGCAAGACGAACGTTTTCCTTTTGCTCGGTTCTGCTCAGGTGACCCACCTCTGTAGGGAGCACATCTCCCCCACCTTCTATCACTTTACACTTGCACATGGCGCAGGTACCGCCACCTCCGCATGCAGAAGGAAGGAATACGCTCTTTGCTGAAAGCGTGGATAGCAGAGTAGATCCCGCAGTAGTGACCATTGGGTTGTCTGAATCACCATTTACAGTGATTTTTACTGGTCCTGACTGAACCAACTTGGATTGCGCCAATAGCAGGATCAATACCAAAAGGAGTATTAAAGCTGTGAAGGCGATGATGGAAGTAATGACAATTGAAGACATATGTCTAAAACCTTTTTATTGAAAAATCAGGGGCAAATATAGTTGATATGGCCAACCATACTTACCGATTAATTGAACCTTTTTTAATCCCTTATTTTTAAACACAATCATCAGGTGAAATGTTGGTCTAATCCAACATTTTTAACAAAGTAGTAAGACGGGTTTTTAGCTGGCGCCTATCCACAATGAAATCAAGAAAGCCGTGATCCAATACAAACTCCGAACTCTGGAATCCTTTAGGTAAATCCTTACCGATTGTTTCACGAATTACTCGTGGGCCGGCAAAGCCAATCAATGCTCCTGGCTCTGCAATATTGAAATCCCCAAGCATTGCATAAGAAGCCGTAACTCCACCTGTTGTAGGATCTGTCAATAGTGAGATATATGGAATCTTGGCCTCTGATAGCAGCGCAAGCTTGGCTGAAGTTTTTGCCATCTGCATCAGGGAAAATCCAGCTTCCATCATTCGGGCTCCACCTGATTTCGATATCATTAGAAAGGGGATCTTATTCTTCAGTGAATAGTCAATGGCCCGAGCAATCTTCTCTCCCACTACTGATCCCATAGACCCACCAATGAACGCAAAGTCCATGCAAGACACCACAAGGTTCAGTCCATTCATTTTCCCTGTGGCGCTTCGTACTGCATCCTTTAATTGGGTCTTCTTCTGGGTGGACTTAATACGATCAGGGTATTTCTTTGTATCCTCAAACTTGAGTGGATCACCCGAAGATAAATCGGCATCCAGCTCAGTAAATTTATTGTCATCAAAAAGTATTTCGAAATACTCTTTTGAACCAATTCGCACATGATAATCATCATCCGGGCATACGTAAGAATTGTTTTTTAACTCTCGCATATGAATGATTGTGCCACTTGGGGTCTTGTACCAAAGTCCATCCGGGACTTCCTTCTTATCCTCCGTCTTGGTGAGTATTCCTTTGCTTTGTCGCTTAAACCACGCCATTCGAATTCTATCTCAGTGAATCGGCAAAGCTAAATGATAATTGCGAAAAGGGATCAACTAAAACAATCTTCCATTTTTGCTAAATTGTATCATGCTAAAGTCAAAATCACCATCACTAAAATCGCATGAAGTCAACGCTTAGTCTAGTCCTTTTCCTGTCAATGGTTACATCTACTATAGCCCAAAACAAAGTGGATAGCCTGAGGTCTGCATTGGAATCTGCATCGGGTGCAAATGAGAAAGTGAAGACACTCATTTTGATAGCGGACCAGTACCAAAACCCAAACGACAAGCTCGTGTACGTTAGAGAGGCTTATGCCCTTTCGCCAGAAGCAAGCGACGAAAACAAGATTCGGGCGGCCAACAAAATGGGTGTTTGCCATGGTATGTTGGGGCAAATCGACTCATCTAAGTTTTATTTTAATAAGGCACTGGAGGCAAGCCTTATTAGCCAGGATAGTGTTTTCATTTCCAGTGCTTACAATGGCCTGGGCAATCTCTCCAGAATCAGTGGGGATTTGGATGGAGCGCTTGCCAACTTCCTGAATGCTCTCAACTATTCAGACGCAGTTCCAAACAGGCAGTGGGAAGCGGATATTTTGACCAACATTTCCGGGGTTCATTTTGACTTAAAAAATTATGAAACGGCACTGGAAAAAGTTTTTGAGGCCAGGGATATTTACGAAAGTCTCAATGACGAGAAAAACATCTCGTATACAGCAAACCTGCTGGCCATTGTCTATCGAGCGCTGGGCGAGCTGGATAAGGCCTTTTTATATAACCAGGAAGCACTGCAGATGCTTTTGGAAATCAGGGACACTACTCAAATTATCTACAACTATGTAAATACCACGGAGATTTTGATTCAGCAGAATCAATTTGACAAGGCTGCAGAGCATGCATTGAAAACCATAAAACTGGCCGATCAATTCGGAGAGCGTGACCCCCACATCACCAGCCTGCTCACCCTTTCGAGCATCTACTATCGACAAGGGAAGATCACACTGGCAAAAAAATATGCCGAGGAGGGAATTACAATGGCAAAGCGATTTGAGTTTAATGGTCAACTGCCCAATGCCTACATGCTTCAATCACTGATTGAATCTGCCATGGGAAATTATCTCGATGCTTACAAGTGGACTGAACTCAGGCAAGCAGCCAATGACTCCATCCGAAGCAGGGAGATAGCAGACAAAATTTCGGAACTGAATGTGCAGTATGAAACCAAGGAAAAGGAAAACGAGATTGCAAGACTGAACGCAGAGCAGGAAGTAAAAAGCCTGGAGCTGGAGCAGGCCCAAACACGAAATTTCTTTCTTTCCACTTTGGCTATACTAACCATCATAGTGGGGGCAGTCATCTTCTACCTGTACCGCCAGCGCATGAAGATCAATCGTCAGTTGAAGGCGGTAAACCACACCAAGGATCGCCTGTTTTCCATGATTGCCCACGATATAAAAAACCCCCTCAGCGCTTTTAAATCTATCGCCCAGGCACTGGATGAAAACTACAAATCCATGTCTGAAGATCAGCTAAATCTATTCATTTCGCAGCTAGATACCTCCTCCAGCAAACTTCTGGATCTACTCCAAAACCTGCTGGAATGGTCCATCACGGAATCGGGAAGCCTTCGTTTTCATCCAGAAAAAGTGAAATTGAAAGAAGTGGCAAATGAGGCCATTGAGCTCTTCAAGGGGGCATCAGATGCAAAGCAATTAACCATAGAAAACAAGATTGATGAATCTGAAGAGGTCACTGCGGACTATAAAATGCTCTTCTCTATCATACGAAACCTTATCTCCAATTCGGTAAAATTCACCCGGGTCAATGGCCGCATTTCCATCGAATCAAAACCAAACGGACAATTGATAGAAATTGTGGTCGCTGATGACGGGCAAGGAATGACTCCCGAGCAAGTAACCAATCTTTTTGATAAGAACTCAGTCACAGATAAAGATGGGACGGGGCTTGGGTTGGTCCTCTGCAAAGAATTTGTGGAGAAAAATGGCGGCAATATTTGGGTGGAAAGTGAAAAAGGGAGTGGCACTACCTTTAAGTTCACATTGAAACGGGCTGCATAGCATGGATAAAATCAGGTTGGTAATTGTGGACGATCATGAAATAGTGAGGCTGGGTCTTACCGCCCTACTCATGGGAAATGACCACTTTGAAATAATTGGAAGTGTTGGATCAAACAATGAGCTGCTTGATTTCCTAAAAAATGATCAGCCAGACCTCATTCTCCTAGACATCAACCTTCCTGGAATTTCCGGGTTGGAATGCCTGAAGAACATCAAAAAACACCACCACGAAATCAAAGTGCTGATGATCTCTGCAAACGTAAATGCCCACTTCATAGAGTCAAGCATTAAAAACGGGGCTCATGGCTACCTTCACAAGGATTGCACAAAAGAAGAGCTCTGGGAAGCCCTTGAAACTGTGGCCCGGGATCAGATGTATTTTAGCAAAACCATTTCTCCGTCTGTGTATGAATCCCTGGCTGCCAAATTGCGAAACGCCTCTTCAGCTATGGATCTTTCCGACCGTGAAATTGAAGTTTTAATCGGATTTGCCGAAGGTCATTCCTACGCTGAAATAGCAGAAAATCTCTCCATTTCAAAGAAAACCGTGGAAGCACATAAGAAATCAATCTATGATAAGTTGGGATTCAAGTCTAATGCAGACTTGGTCAAATATGCGATCAAACACCGGTTCGTAGAGCTTTGATTAGGGTATTTCCTTAACTACAATCAGGAATATTCCCGATTGAGTTTGGTCGCTCATTACTTCAACTTTATAGTTGAAAAATAATCACCTTTTTTCTATGAATTTGACTGACGAGTATTTCTCAAAACTGAAGAATCTGTTGTTCAGGTTTGAGATGATGATATTGATGATCATTTTTTTGGTAGAAGTCGTTAGGACTTCATTTTAGCTGGTTGAAAAAAGAGGGGTCTATGGTTGGGCCCCTTATTTTACCTCTTCATAATCGACATATTCTCCCCCACTGAAGCTACCGCCTTTTTTGGCTCTGTTCCCGGGAATGTTGTCAATGTTCAGATTGCTATCCTGTGATCTGCGGGGCTGATCAGAATAATGTCGCCGATTAAACTGCTGGTGTCGGGTAAAGCCACCAAAAAGTCCCGAAAAAAGGAACGATGTGATTCGATAAAAAACGTATCCAATGAGGATAAGTATGATGATTACTTTCAGCATGCCTATTAAACCTATCTGCTCAGGTACAAGTTTCGTTCAGCATAGATTTCCATGAAATAATCATCCATCAGGTCATCTATGAAGTAGATGGCCTCTCCTGTAGACTTCATTTCAGGCCCAAGCTCCTTGTTTACATTCGGAAATTTATGGAACGAAAACACCGGCTCCTTAATCGCATACCCTTTCTTGTAAGGTTTGAAGTCAAAGTCCGTCACCTTCTTCTCTCCCAGCATCACTTTGGTGGCATAGTTTACATACGGCTCACGATATGCCTTGCAAATGAACGGTACCGTTCGTGACGCTCTCGGATTGGCTTCAATGATGTAGACCTTATCATCTTTAATTGCGAATTGAATATTGATCAATCCGACCGTTTCCAGTGCCACGGCAATCTTTTTCGTGTAATCTTCAATCTGACGCATTACAAGATCACCTAAGTTATAAGGAGGTAGTACCGCATATGAATCGCCCGAGTGAATGCCTGCCGGCTCAATGTGCTGCATGATGCCGATGATGTAGACATTTTCCCCATCACAGATAGCATCTGCCTCAGCCTCAATCGCTCCTTCCAGAAAGTGATCCAAAAGAATTTCACCGTCAGGTTTGTCTTTAAGGATGTCTACCACATGCTGCTCAAGCTCGGTCTCATTGATCACGATTTTCATACTTTGGCCCCCAAGTACATAGCTTGGTCGTACCAGCAAGGGGAATCCAAGCTTCTTAGAAAGCTCTACCGCCTCCTCGGCATTTTCGATGGTTCCATAAAGTGGATAAGGAATATTTTGTTCTTTCAAAAGATCCGAGAATCGTCCCCTTGCCTCAGCAAGATCCAATGCCTCGAAACTTGTCCCAATGATCTTGATCCCGTATCGCTCCAGCTTCTCTGCCAACTTCAATGCCGTCTGTCCACCCAGCTGGACGATCACACCTTCCGGCTTTTCATGAAGGATGATATCATAAATATGTTCCCAGAAAACCGGCTCGAAATAGAGCTTGTCTGCTACATCAAAATCCGTGGAAACCGTTTCCGGGTTGCAGTTGATCATGATGGTCTCATAGCCACATTCTTTGGCTGCCAGCACACCATGCACACAGGAGTAATCAAACTCAATCCCCTGACCGATACGATTTGGTCCGGAACCAAGCACAATGATTTTCTTCTTATCGGTGACTACCGACTCATTTTCTTCCTCAAAAGTTGAGTAATAGTATGGGGTCTGGGCTTCAAACTCCGCCGCACAAGTGTCCACCAGTTTGTATACACGCTTGATGCCCAGATCATTTCTTTTCTTATAAACCTCGCTCTCCAGGCATTTCAGAAGATGCGCAATCTGCCGATCCGCATAGCCCTTTTGCTTAGCCTCCATCAGCAGCTCTTTTGGGATAGAGCCTATATCATATTTCTCAATCTCCTTTTCCAGTGTGATCAATTCCTCAATTTGATTAAGGAACCATGGATCAATCTTGGTTAGTTTGTGAATCGTCTTAAATGGTATGCCGAGCTTGAACGCATCATAAATATGGAACAGCCTGTTCCAGCTTGGATTTTCCAGGCTGTGAAGGATCGCTTCCTGGTCTTTCAACTCACGTCCGTCCGCCCCAAGTCCGTTTCGCTTGATTTCCAGTGATTGGCAAGCCTTCTGAAGTGCCTCCTGAAAGTTTCTTCCAATTCCCATGGCTTCTCCCACAGACTTCATCTGAAGTCCAAGTCTTCGGTCAGAGCCTTTGAACTTGTCGAAATTCCAGCGTGGTACTTTTACAATTGTGTAGTCAATGGCCGGCTCGAAGAAAGCAGAGGTTGTCTTGGTAATTTGATTTTTCAGCTCGTCGAGGTTGTACCCAATGGCCAGTTTTGCAGCGATCTTTGCAATGGGGTATCCGGTAGCTTTGGAAGCAAGTGCCGAAGACCTGGAAACCCTCGGGTTAATTTCAATGCCGATGATATCTTCAGTGTCAGGGTTGACGGAGAACTGAACATTACACCCTCCGGCAAAGTGACCAATCCCGTTCATCATCTTCTTGGCCATGTCCCGCATTTTCTGATACACCGTATCAGACAGGGTCATTGCAGGAGCCACCGTGATTGAGTCACCGGTGTGCACGCCCATCGGGTCGAAGTTTTCGATCGAACAGATGATGATAATGTTTCCGAGGTTGTCCCTAAGTAGCTCTAGCTCATATTCTTTCCAGCCGAGGATGCTTTGCTCCACCAGTACCTCATGAATCGGGGAGGCCTGCAATCCTGCATTCAGGGCATTGTCAAATTCCTCAGGAGAGTTGACAAACCCGCCTCCATATCCGCCCAGGGTATAGGAAGGACGGATCACGAGCGGAAAACCAATTCTTTGTGCGATCTCCTTTCCCTTCAAAAATGAGGTGGCTGTTTCCCCTTCACACACGCCCACTCCAAGCTCAATCATCTTATGACGAAATTTTTCCCTGTCCTCAGTGGTCTCAATTGCATCAATATTTACCCCGATCATCTCCACATTGTACTTCTCCCAAATGCCCGCTTTATCGCAATCAATCGCAAGATTCAGGGCAGTCTGTCCACCCATGGTGGGGAGTACCGCATCAATCTGCGGATGTGCTTCCAGAATTTCACGAATCGATTGTTTGGTCAAAGGCTTCAGGTACACATTATCGGCAGTAACCGGGTCGGTCATAATCGTGGCGGGGTTGGAATTGATCAGGGTAACTTCAATTCCCTCCTCTCTCAACGACTTTGAAGCTTGAGAACCTGAGTAGTCAAATTCGCAAGCCTGACCGATGATAATGGGTCCACTTCCAATAATTAGTACTGATTTGATATTTGGGTTTTTAGGCATGAGATGAGTGTATTTCCTGTTAGTCAGGTTAAAACAAATTCCGGCAAAATTAAGGTATGAAGAATGGGTAGCAAAGGAATTTCTTAATTAGTGACCGGGTTAATTGGTAGGTAAGCCATAAGGCTGAATATTTGCGAAACGAACAGAACCCAAAAGACATGAAACAAGCTTTTATTGTAGATGGAATCCGTACGCCAATTGGAAATTTTGGAGGGACTTTGTCTGCCGTCAGGACGGATGACTTAGCTGCATTGGTAATCAAGGAGCTGATGGCAAGAAACTCATCTTTGGATCCTGCTTTGATCGATGAGGTCATCATGGGTTGCGCCAATCAGGCTGGGGAGGATAATAGAAATGTGGCCCGTATGGCTTTACTTCTTGCAGGGTTGCCCTATTCTGTTCCGGGAGAAACTGTCAATAGACTCTGCGCTTCAGGAATGTCAGCCATCGTTCATGCGAATCGGGCAATTAAGACCGGTGACGGAGACCTGTTTATAGCCGGAGGTGTGGAAAATATGACCCGTGGGCCCTGGGTGATTTCAAAATCCGCCAAGCCATTTGGCACAGATGCGCAGATGTATGATTCTAGCTTTGGATGGCGGTTCATCAACCCTAAAATGGAAGAACTATACGGAACTGACGGCATGGGACAGACCGCAGAAAACCTGGTGGACATTCACAAAATTAGCCGTGAAGATCAGGATGCTTTTGCCTATCGCTCTCAGATGAAAGCTACCGAGGCTCAGAAAAATGGAAGATTAGCTGAAGAGATTGTGGCAGTTGAGATCCCTCAGCGAAAGGGTGATCCGATTGTCTTCGATACCGATGAGTTTGTGAAACCAACTACCACTATGGAGGTGCTGGGAAAACTTCGTGCCGCTTTCAAAAAAGACGGATCGGTGACCGCCGGAAATTCCTCGGGATTAAACGACGGGGCTGCTGCCGTTTTGGTGGCTTCTGAAGATGGAGTGAAAAACAACAACCTTAAACCACTGGCTCGAATCGTGTCCTCCGCAGTTGTTGGCGTGGAGCCCAGAATCATGGGAATCGGCCCGGTAGAAGCTACTCAGAAAGCACTGGCCAAAGCCGGTCTTACACTTGATCAAATAGACATCATTGAATTGAATGAAGCATTTGCCGCTCAGTCACTTGCCTGTACCAGATCGCTGGGACTAGCGGATGATGATGATGAACGCATCAACCCGAATGGAGGTGCGATCGCCATCGGTCACCCGCTTGGAATGACAGGGGCTAGAATCACACACTCTGCTGCTTTGCAGCTTCAAAAAACAGGAAAGAACTATGCGCTTTGTACCATGTGTATAGGCGTGGGGCAGGGCTATGCAGTGATTCTGGAAAGAGCATAAAAAAAGGGGCTTGTAGCCCCTTTCAATTTTATTTATTCCTCAGGATCAACCCCTTCCCAGGATTCTAACTCCCAGATTGAATTGCATGTATTTGAGGTCTCCTGCAATATTGTAGGCTACTCCAAGGTTTAGCCTACCGATAAATACCCCAGCTCTCGGGGCAAAGCCAAATTCAGATTCTGTTGCACTTTCAGCCACAACCATACCTGAGACAGAGGCCTCTCCTGTTTTCACAAAATACAATCCAATTCCAGCACCGGCATAAGGACTTACTTTGTTTCCTGAAAATCTATACGTCCCTGTGCCTAAAACAGGAACTACAGCAGCAGCGGATACTTCCGTATTTGCTGTGCCAACAGAGTTAATGTCCCCTCCGGCGAGCCCATTGAATCCGATCAATAGTCCCACATCCAGGTTGTCACTCATCGCATATCTTGGCTCAAGATAAACTCCGGCTCCAAAACTATAGGTGTCGGCAGCATCCCCCTGAGGCAGATTGCCATTAAGGCCAAACTCAAAGTGAAACTGGGCACTAGCTGTGAACGCAAAAAGAGTCACAGCACAAAAACTTAAGATTACTTTTTTCATAATGGTAGTAGTTAGTGAATTTTGAGGGTAAAGGAATAGGTATAAAAAACTAATTGGAATACCATTCCCACGGTATTTATCGAAAAAACAATGATCTATTCATTCAAAAACATCAAACCGGTTGTCCACCCCTCCTCTTTTATCCACCCTCTTGCCGCTGTGACAGGTGATGTGATCATCGGGAGAGATGTATATGTGGGGCCTGGAGCGGCCATTCGAGGGGATTGGGGAAGAATCGTGATCGAAGATGGATGCAATGTGCAGGAAAACTGCACCATCCATATGTTTCCCGGAATCACGATAACGCTTCAGGAAAGTGCGCACATTGGGCATGGGGCAATCATTCATGGTGCCCAGATCGGGAAAAATGTGCTGGTAGGCATGAATGCGGTGATCATGGACAATGCTGTGATCGGAGATGAAAGCATTGTAGGAGCATTAAGTTTCGTGAAAGCAGATGAGGTTTTTGAAAAAAGGAGTCTGATTGTGGGCAATCCCGCCAAAAGGATCAAAGAGGTAACTGATGACATGATCCAGTGGAAAACCGAGGGAACTAAGCTTTACCAACAATTGCCAAAGGAGTGTTTCGAATCACTGAAAGAATGCGAACCTTTGCGAGAAGTAGAGCCCAATCGGCCAATTGCCTCTGCGGACTACAAAACCTGGAACGAAACAAAAAAGTAGACCCCCATCCATGAAGGAAAAGAATATGCACATTGCTGTGTCTGGCAATATAGGTGCAGGAAAAACCACACTCACTGAAATGCTCGCAAAGCATTACGGATGGCATCCGGAGTTTGAATCAACTGACGACAACCCTTACCTTGAGGATTTTTATGGGGACATGCACAAGTGGGCTTTCCACCTTCAGATCTACTTTTTGAACAGCCGCTTCGAACAAATCAACCGGCTCAGAACCGGGGACAAAACCATCATTCAGGACCGGACGATCTATGAGGATGCCTACATCTTCGCCAAAAGCCTTCACAAGCAGGGCTTTTTCAAGGATCGGGATTACAAGAATTATAAAGCAATCTTTGATTCAATGATCAATTTTGTAAAAGCCCCTGACCTACTGATCTACCTGAAGTCTGACATTAGCAAGCTTGTAAAAAATATCGAAACGAGAGGCCGAGACTATGAAAGCCAGATCAGGATTGACTACCTGAAAGGGCTCAATCAGCATTATGAAGACTGGATCGACAATTATGACGAGGGGAAACTTTTGATCATTGATGTGACCGATATTGATTTCGTGAAAAATCCAGAACACTTTTCTGATATCGTTTTTAAGATTGATTCGGAATTGCATGGCTTGTTCAGTTAGCCTACTCTTCCGAACCCATTAACTTTGTTTTGAATAACCCGAAAAGACACCATGGCAATACCTAAAATAAAACACTATATAGCAGGACAATGGATGGAAGGTGCAGGAGATGGAGAAATTCTCCATCACGCCATCACTGGCGAACCGGTCGCCTCGCACACCATTGAGGGGATTGATTTTAGTGATGCGTATAAACATGCAAGGGAAGTAGGAAACCCGGCCTTGCGAAAGATGACTTTTCAGGAGCGAGGATTGATGCTGAAGGCCTTGGCCTTTCATCTGTTGGAAAACAAGGAGAAGTTTTATGAAATCAGTAAGGCCACCGGCGCAACCCGGGGCGACAGCTGGATCGATATCGAGGGGGGGATCGGAAATGTATTTTCCAATGCGAGCCTAAGAAGACAGTTTCCTGACCTGCCTTATCATGTAGATGGAGAAACAGTTGGGTTGTCAAAAGGCGGATCCTTTGTAGGGCATCACATCATGGTGCCCAAAGAGGGTGTGGCCGTTCATATTAATGCGTTCAATTTCCCGATCTGGGGAATGCTGGAAAAAGCGGCAGTGAACTGGCTGGCTGGAATGCCATGTATTGTGAAGCCGGCAGAGCAAACCTGCTACCTCACCGAAGCGATGGTGAAAGAAATAGTGGATTCAAAAATCCTACCGGAAGGGGCGCTTCAGCTGGTAGCCGGATATGGAAATGGCATCCTTGATCATGTGGATATGAATGATGTCGTGACCTTCACCGGATCATTCGAAACCGGAAAAAAACTGAAAGCACTTCCTCAGATCATTGAAAACTCTGTTCCATTCAACCTGGAAGCAGACTCTCTTAATTGTGCTGTGCTGGGTGAGGATGCCGTGCCAGGCACTGCTGAATTTGATCTGTTTATCAAAGAGGTACGAAGAGAGGTGACGGTAAAATGTGGTCAAAAGTGTACCGCAATCCGAAGAATCATTGTGCCGGAAAAACTCGTGGAAGATGTGCAGATTGCCCTCGGAAAAGCTTTCGCTCAAACCACCATTGGCAACCCAGATGTGGAGGGTGTGAGAATGGGGGCACTTGCAGGAAAAGAACAATTGGAGGAAGTAACCAAGCGGGTTGCCGAGCTGGCAAAATCCAATGAGCTGGTTTACGGTTCACTCGAAAATAAAGGAGAAGCAAAGGGTGCCGACTGGAATAAAGGTGCATTTATCTCGCCCATGCTTTTCGTGAATCAGAATCCAATGAACTCGGAGGATGTTCACAACATCGAGGCTTTTGGGCCGATCAGCACCATCCTGCCTTATAAAACCATTGATGAAGCGGTGGCCATCTCTAAGAAAGGGAAAGGCTCTTTGGTATCATCAATCACAACCGCGGACGAAAAAATCGCACGGGAATTCACCGTTGGAGCCGCGACTCACCATGGAAGAATTCTGGTGCTCAATGAAGCATGTGCCAAAGAATCCACCGGTCACGGCTCCCCCATGCCAATGCTGACTCACGGAGGTCCCGGACGTGCGGGAGGTGGCGAAGAGATGGGTGGAAAACGTGGTGTGATGCACTACATGCAGCGAACAGCCATCCAGGGATCACCTACTATGATCACTGAGATCACCCAACAGTATCAATATGGTGGCGAGTATAAAGACACGGAGCGTCATCCATTCTCCAAGTATTTCGAGGAGCTGGAAATTGGCGATACCGTAATTACCGCCAAACGAACCGTGACAGAGGGAGACATTGTCAACTTCGCCAATCTGAGCTGGGATCATTTCTATGCTCATACCGATGTAACCTCCCTGGAAGGAACCACCTTTGAGCAGCGAGTGGCGCATGGCTATTTCATTTTGTCTGCGGCAGCTGGTTTGTTCGTTCAGGCGAAAAAAGGTCCGGTTCTTCTAAACTATGGCCTGGAAGATTGCCGATTCACCAAGCCTGTTTATGCCGGCATGACTATAGGCGTAAGGTGCACCGTAAAAGAAAAAGTAGATCAGGAGAAGAAAGATGATATCGCAAAAGGTATCGTGAAGTTCCTGGTGGATGTCTACGATGAGACAGGGGAAACCGTAGCTATTGCTACGATTTTGACGATGATCAAGAAGAAGGATCAGGGGTGATTGGTTGATTTGAAGATTTTTTCGATTTGATGATTCTCTGAGCTAATATGTCATGCCAGACTTGATCCGGCATCTTCAGGGATTAAATTCACCAAGTGTTTATAATTTTCTGATTTTATGACAGGGAAAATATCACCATTTTCTTCAAATCTCCTTTTCAGATCTTCTCTTAGTCCTCTATATCTGTTAAGATCACTTTTTGGATTGGTTTTAGCATTATTATAATCATTAATTGCACCAAAATCTGGAAAGAACATGAGATCTGCTCCATCCTCTTTTGTGTGAGCCAAAATGTAGTAATAAGCAAACAACTTATGATTGCTATCAACATCATTAATAAAGTGGGCTGAATCCTTACTTTTTAATGAATCAAATAGATTGCTTAATTCACCTTGCTTCCTTTCAAGCATGGTACAAATATTCTTTAAAGAATTTATGTCGCTCGGTTCAAGCAGGGTATCAAAATTTGAAATAAACTCTATCAATTGAACGAAATCTTTAGCTAGATCTACTAAACTGCTTCTAAGCATTAGCCCAGTATGGGTGTCGGTATTGAAGTAAAAATCAATAAGCAAAAGCTCTCTAAGGGTATTTTTTTGGGCTAAAATTGGCAAAAGAGATATTCCAGACACAAACCCAAAGTTTCCTGATTTTACCTTCAAAATTGTCTGTGCAATGTCATTGAGAATAATATCAATTGATATATCCAACTTAGGCTTCCCCTCATTCATTTCGGGGAAGAAAAAGTTCATATTCCTTTTGAGGTCAAGCTTGAGGCTTATAAAATCATTTTGATAGCTTGAGGCTAGTTCAAGATAATTACTCCTTAAAGATCCAGATTCACTAATCCGAATCTGTTTCTCGGTTTTGTGAAGTCTATTGATTGAAAGACAAATAGTTAAAAGTAAAACTGATGTGGCAAGCACTTTTAAAGGGAAGTCGAAGTACTTAAAAAATTCTACAAATCCTTGGTGATCCCATTTTGCAAGGGATAAACCATCATTATGAAAAATTATTATTCCGCTTACTACTCCAAAAGAAGCAACCAATACAGGAATTATCCACCACCAATTTTTCTTAATAATTTCTCTCATGCTTTAATAAAAACTAAAAATACTTCTCCACATCCCTCGAATGGTGCAAAACTCTAAGGATAAAAACCAGACCATCTTTAATCCTGTAGAAAACGGCATGTTTCTCTGAAATTGTTTGGCGAAGACCTTCTCTTATATCATCTCTTACGATCCCGGAATCTGGATACTTGCCAAGTCTATCAAAGGTAGCAATGAGTTTTTCCTGATACGAGACAGCTTGTCTTTCACCATATTGAAGTGAGTAGAAGAATATATCATCAAGATCATTTTCAGCGGGTTCTGATAGAATGTAACCCTTACTTGATCCCATATTTTGCCTTATTGTCAGCCAGGATCTGCTCTGCGGATCTCTTGCTTGGTGGAGCGTCCCAAGCCTTGCCGATCTCCTTCCTCAAATCGTCCATCATCTTCTCCCTCAGCGTTTCATGAAGCCGTAGTGCATCTCTCACCACCTCACTGGCATTTTGAAAATGACCCGAGGCAATTTGATCCTTAATGTACTTTTCCTGTCTTGCTGTAAAACTCACATTCATAGTATGTCCATATTTATCAAATATAAACATACACAAAATCCGCATGAGTTCATATTTAATTGCAGCTCAAATCAAGAAACCTCGATCAATCCCTTCTTCAGCGCATAAAGCACCAGGCCTGCTACATTTCTGGAGTGGGTTTTTTGCAGCAGGTTGTTTCGGTGGCCG
The DNA here is from genome assembly GCF_040223195.1 of Ekhidna sp. Taxonomy (GTDB): domain Bacteria; phylum Bacteroidota; class Bacteroidia; order Cytophagales; family Cyclobacteriaceae; genus Ekhidna. The sequence goes on from NZ_JAVKDX010000004.1 coordinate 38,050, forward strand.
TCTACCGTCTTTGTGCTAATGAAAAGTTCTTCAGCAATCTCTCCGGTGGTCTTCTGCTGGCACACCAATCTCAGCACATCTATTTCCCTTTTTGTCAAAGCTTCATCCAGGCTTTTTCTGGTACTCGTTTTGTGTTTTTGATTCATCTTTTTCTGGATCGCCAGCAGCGTGCGATGATTGATGTAGGAGCCTTTGGTGTACACGGATTTGATCGCCTCAGTCACTTCGTTGGGGTCGGAATCTTTGATAAGGTAGCCGTGCGCTCCTCGCTCAATCAGCTCAGCAATAAACGCATCATCATCATGAACGGATAGTATCAATATTTTAATTTCGGGATAGTTTTCCACCACGGCATCCGTCACATCAATCCCATCAAAATCATTCCCTCCAATCTGTGGCAGGGATAAATCGACTAGCAAAACATCTGGCCTCACTTCGCATTTGGCCAGCTTATCTATCACGGAAAAACCATCTTCAGACTCAAAAACCACCTCAAACTCATCATAAGATGATAGGATGGCCTTCATCCCTTCACGAAAAAGGAACTGATCTTCTACCAATCCGATGTTTATTTTTTGACTCATATCATTCATCCTTAATTGGCACACGCAATCTCGCACTGAACCCATCGCTTTTTATCAACTCAAAACTTCCACCAAAGGCCTTGACTCTGGCCTCCATACTTTTCAGTCCAAGTCCATAAACTGTATGCTCGGGAAGACCCACGCCATCGTCTTCATAATTTGCAATGATATCACCCCCCTCCTCCCGATAATTAATATTGACTTTACCCGCCTTAGAGTGTTTCAATGTGTTTTGTATCAGCTCCATAAAAATTCGATACAGCCCCAGCTCCTTTTCCCAGGATAGTTCGGTGGCCTCATTTGGTGTAGCAAATTCGATAGTCAGCTGTTTCGAATCGTTGATCTGGTCTATCATACTCTCCAGTGCCCGAATAAGCCCAAATGTCTCCAACTGAGTAGGCATCAGGTGGTGGCTGATTTGCCGGACAGACCCTATGGATGACTCAATGATGTTTCGCACATTTCCGATGGAAAGTCCTTTCGATTCCAGGTTTGGATGCATCTGCTCCAGTCGCATCAGGTGCATTTTGGCAATGGACAGAGTAGCTCCAAGCTCGTCATGAAGGTCCTTGGCAATGCGCTTCCGTTCGGCCTCCTGCACCTCAATGTTTGACTGAAGAAGCTCCTTTTGATGCTTGTTTCTAAGCTCCTCCCTTTCCAGGCTCTGACGGTAGAGATTTTTCTGAAAGTGCTGGTTGAGCAAAATCACACCAATGACAATCACAAATACCAGGAGTAAAAGTGGCAGGAGAATACTTAAGAAGTTGATTTCCTGGGTCGATTCCATAGGCCGATAAAAAAGCAGATATACATAATTATCGAAAATAATGCGTAGATAAACCAGGTATATCTCACAAGCGGTGTTTTAGGAAAGCTGATGATCATGTTTCCGAAATAGAAAATAAGCAGGCTGGAGGCAAAGTAAATAAACAGCCCTGCATTGATCCAATTGATGCTTTTGATGATCGCCACTCTCCGCTCCTTTACGATATCATTCATCAAAAACATAAAGGTGGTGAGGGACAAAATAATGATGAGCACGGACTCCACACTCAGCGCATAGGAATTGTAGGTATATATGCTCTGGATAAAAATTGAATTGATGATGGAGTAGATCACAAACAAAACTCCCACCACCCACAGAATTACGGGCTTGATTAGACCGTCGAAGATTTGGTTGTAAAAGGCGATCAGGCACACAAAGCCCAGTATCGTGTACACATGCAATACCGGCAGGTTATTTTGACTGTTGTGAAAAAGTATGGAAGCAACCGCCTGAACGCCAAACGAAACAAACACAAACCAAGAGAAGTATTTCATCTCCTTTGGGAGTTTTTTGTAGATCAGCATCGTGTATATCCCTACGATGTAGGTAGGGATATCCGAGTAATCGATGACACTTTTGGCGATTGCTTCAAACACTTCTTTATTCGTTTAATGGACTCTCCTCATCACAGGCATTCGGACAAGATTTTGAAAAATCCATCACATACTGTCCATCGCTTTCAGCCACACCATCTCCGTCTCCATCATATGGGCCTCTAAGTATCACATCTTTCCCCGGGATATTTTTACTCAACCGTGCGCTATCCACAGGGGTTAAGAATATCTTAAACTGACTGGTGGTGCTATCCAGTCCCATGTAAATTCTGACATGGTGATACTCTGCCTTATTTAGGTATTTGGAGGGTAAACCAATGGCCTCTGCCAAATCAACAGAACGAATGGTGAAGGCCCTGATCGGATCAACACCCAATGCCTCTTTCGAAAGCTTATCGTAATATTTGATGCTGCTCTCTGCACTGGCTAAAGAAACCGCATACATGGAAGGGGCCGTGTCAGCTACTTCATAATTTTCCACCTCGGCGGGTGTGTCCGTTGTTGCCTGCTGGCAAGAAACAATTGAGATAAATAGAATTGCTCTTAATAGGTTTTTCATAATAGTATTTTTAAAAAACAATTCTAATCATTCTCAATACTATAAGTAGTCATTGGCTTGAAATTCGAGTAATTCCCTCCACATTAAAAATGAAAAACAGGTATTTCTACCCGTTTAGCTAAAGGGTTAATTCCCCTCTGGTCTGAAGTGCTTAGATCACCCAACTTTACATCATCGATTTGAGCTAGATCGTGGCGTATTTCCGAAAAGCCGATAGAGTAGGAACCAAACAATCACCAAAAAAATGTCTGGAATAAAAGTTGACTTTGCCGTATATGGTGCCTTAAAAAACGGGAATGAAAATAATGGCCGGGCAATGGACGTGAAGTCCATCTTACAAAACCTAATCAATCAAAACAATGGTGTGGTCACCATTACAAGCACTTATCTGGGGGGCGATCCCTGCCTGGGGTTTACCAAACAATTTGGAGCCCAGATACAGCGGCAGGGAGAGACCTTTCACTTCGCCTGCATGGAAGGCCAGACGATAGATTTTGCCCGTGGTGGTAATCTGACATAGAATATTTAAGACCTCATAATAGTGATGTACTCAATTCTCTCTGAAGGTGAGACTCAGAGAGGAGCTGGTTGGGAAAAGCCCTCTGATTTTCGGAGGGTTTTCTTTTTTACCAGGGCTCACCCCACCATTCTTTCCATAAACTCATCGCGCTTTTTCGGTGATATGCTCACCATGGAATCATCATTCATCAAAATATACCCTCCCTCCGATTTCACAAATTTCTTCACCTCCTTCAGATTAATGAGGTAGCTATTGTGTACCCGCATAAATTGATTGGGTGCCAAAAGGTCTTCATATTCCTTCAGGTGCTTACTCACCACCAGGCACCTCCCATCCCTGAATTTGAAATCCGTGTACGAACCATTTGCCTTGCAAAAAAGGATGTCGCTCTCCCGCACAAACTCCATCCCATCGGAGGTGGAGAGGCAGATTTTCCGATCCCCATCTTTTTGTGAAAGCTGATTCAAAAGCACATCCATCTGCTGCTTGTACTGGTTTTCGTTTCGCCTGCTCTTGCACTTTTGCACTGCTGCTTGAAGGTCGTCGATAGAGATGGGCTTGAGCAAATAGTCGAGGCTGCTGAGCTTGATAGCCTGGATGGCATACTGCTCAAATGCCGTAGTGAAGATGGTCTCAAAATTGACCCTGGATACACCCTTTAGCACGTCGAATCCAGTTCCCGGCTGAAGTTCAATGTCAAGGAAAATCACGTCCGGACTGGACGTTTCTATCACCTTGATACCATTGGTTACCGAGTCCGCTTCACCCACCACTTCTACTCCCTCACAATACTCATTTAGCAGATTTTTCAGGGTTTCTCTGCTGTGTCTTTCGTCTTCTATGATGACTGCTCTTAACATAATCTCAATTTTTAGGTATGGCTACTGTGACTCTGGTACCTGCCGACTTGCCCTCTTTCTCCAGATCGTCGATGATTACAAGTTGATAGTTGGTTTTTTCCAATGATCGGATGCGCTGCTCCGTCACAGACATCCCTCTGGAAATATGCTTTCCGGAAGCTCGCGTTTCTTCACCCTTACGCCCAACCCCATTGTCCTCAATGATGCATTTGATGTACTCTTTTGCATCTTCAAAAGTGATGGTCAGTCGCTTATCCCCCTGTTTGGGTATCAGTCCGTGAATGATGGCATTTTCAATGTAAGGCTGAACCAACAAAATCGGGATTTCATGCGCATAGGTATCAAGTTTATCATCGATGATAAATTCATAGGAAAAGGAATCGTCAAACCGGAGGGCTTCCAACTCCACATATATTTTTAGAAGCTTTATTTCATCCTCCAGAATTACATTGACATCAATGGAGCTTTCCAAAACCTGCCTCAGGAGTTTTGAAAATTTTGTCAAATAAGAAAGCGCAGCAGTTTTGTCATTGGCTGTGATGAAGTGCTGGATCGAATTCAGTGAATTGAAAATGAAATGAGGGTTCATTTGCGCCCGTAGCATCCGTTTCTCCAGTTCTTCGTTCATTTCTTCTATCCGGGCCTTTTGGCTGGAGATGAGCTTATTCTTCTCTTTGAGCAGGGCATTGGATCGGATCTTCCTGCGATATCCATACACCAAAAGGCCAAAGGAAAAAACTGAAAGCAGTGTAATCACCGCAAGCAGGGTCTTCCTCCGATTTTCAAGGGCCACCTTTTCATTCAAAAGGGTAAGCTCTGATTGCTGCTGAATGATCTCCTGATTCTTCATGTAGACGTTGTGCTGGAGCTCCATATTTTGGATCTCTTTCATCTTGGATTCATTGAAGAGGCTGTCCTTGTAGACAATGCTCTGCTCCAGATGATCAATGGCTTTTTGCAACTCCCCCTTATCCCTGTGAATAAAAAACGCCAGTTCGTGGATCTGCTTTTTCCACTGAAAAAACCCGTAGCTCGGCATCAGCTCCAGCGCCATTTTATAATAGTCTTCTGCCTCAGCCAGCCTTCCTTGCTTAAGCATCAGCTCAGACAAATTTCTTAGCCCGATGGCCTCCTCCCTCTTGAGTGACATTTCACTAGAAAGTGCCACTGACTTGTTAAGGTATTTCTCCGCCTCTTCCCAATTTTTCAATTGCATATAGCACAAACCTACGTTTGAAAAAGCGGTGGTATTGTCCATTCTGTCTTCTTTGTCCTTTATTGATTCAAGAAACAGCATCAGTGCAGACTCATAGTTTCCGTCCTCATATTCCATCACCGCAATATTGACCTGCGCATTTTTTTTCAGATCTTCCAATCCGGGTCCCTTATGTACCTCAATCGCCTTTTTGTACGCATCAAGGGCCTTTTGTTTTTCATCCATCAGATCATAGAGGATGCCTAGGTTGCTGTAGACCGAAGAGGTATTTACATCCAAGCCCAGTGAGTCCACCAATTGTAGGTTTTTGAGATAATAGGAGCGGCTGGCCGGATAGTCGCCGAGGCGCTTGTAAATGATCCCCCGGGAATTATTTATAAAGACCAGCCGATCATGATCGTTGATTTGTATGGCCAGCTCCTCACACTGGGCCAACGTGGTGAGTGCATTGGCATAATCACCCGCCATGCCATATGTGAGGCCGATTGAGTATAAAGCCTCAATCTCCCCGTTTGAAAACTTCAACTGCCTGGCCAACGTCAGGCTCTCATTCAGATATTCCAGTGTCTTCTCCCTGTCGTATGAACGAAGCGCCTGGCCTAGCTTTCTGAGTGTATGCACCCTGTTGGTGTCACTCTCCAGCTCAGACAAAGCCTGCGTCAGACTGTCAATTTGTGGGCTCTGCCCAACTAAGCATTGAGAAAATACCAACAGGAAGATGCTTACCGATATCCAATGCTTCGTCATAGGTTTTGGGGAATTGTTATTCGATAGGTTGTATCTATGGAGTCACGCTCAATCTCGTATGAGATGCGCCGACCTTTTAGCTCGTTGAAAAACTGAATTTGTTCCTTCCAGGAGATCATGCTTTGCCGATAGCCGCTGGATGACCTGTCTCCCAATGCATGATTAAAAGTAAAGGTCAGGATCAAAGCAGCCTCATCCCGATTCAGGTTGATTCTTAGTTTCAATGTGTCAGAATCGGAAAGGTGATTCTCCAGGATTTCTTCTGCCATGGTGATCAGGAGAAGAGGCGGCAGCTCATTTTCCTGGAGTGCCTCGATCCCTGCCTTCTCTACGAAATAGCCGAATCTGCTCTCGTACCTCAATTTTTGAAGCAGCAGGTAATTGCTCAGTGCGTCAATTTCGTGATTGAGGAATACAAGCTCATTTTCGAAATTCCCCAAATAGTAGCGAATGATTTTACTAAACAAAGAGAGGTAATTCAGGGCAGTGACCTTATTGTTTTCCGTTAGAAAATACTGAATGGAGTTGAGTGTGTTAAAGACAAAATGCGGATTGAGGTGAGATTTCAGCATCTTGGTTTGTAGCTGAGATAGCTGAAGCTTGACCAGATGAGTTTCCTCCATCTGCTTGTTTCGCAGTTCCTCAGATTTTAGTTGGCTTAGCTTAATGGCGCAGATACGCGCAATGACGGTCAAAATCCGGAGGTGTTCGTCAGTAAAAAAATTAGGCCGAGAGTGCTCACAGTCTATCACACCGATGACCTGATCGTCCACCTGTATGGGGACACAGATCTCTGAAAGTCGGGAGACATCATCCTCGATATACCTGTGGTCCAGCTCGGTATTCTCAATGATAAGCGGCTCACCGGTGACGGCCACATAGCCAGTAATTCCTTTGCCCATTGGGATCACCAATGGAGAAAGTATTTGCTGACCTTTTGGATTTTTTGGCCCGTGAGCGGCCTTCTGTACCAGCTCACCCCGATCAAAATCAATGAAATATACCACACAGTCTTCCATATCCAGGGCAGATATGCAGTTCTTTACCAGTCCCCAAACCACTTCATCCTCTGTCTCCTTTTCCAGGATCGAAAGCGAGAAGGAGATCAGGATATCTTCTATCTCCGTGAGTTTGGTATTATCAGGCAAAGATTCTTTCATGGGTCAAATCGGGCTAACTAAAGTAAAAGAAATGGATGTAGAACACCCATTCCTTTTTGAAGTATGAAGAGTAATTACTTTTCTGCCAAAACCAGGATAAACGGTGAACCATCAGGATCGTAAGAGCTCACAACGAGCATCTTCTTCCCTCCACTTTCCAGCATAGCCGCTACGAAGTTGGTACCCTGATCATTCTCATCGAAGGTCAGGTCACCGTCCAGCAGTCCGTTGGTGATGCCATCTACACGCATGGTCACTCCGTTCGGGTCAATTTCGCCTGTATTTATGTTGTTGATCTTATGTCCATCGCCAAGGATAGCATCACCAGTATCCTCAAATGTCATCTGGATGGCTACCGTCTTCTCATCGTTGTTGTGGGGTAGATATGCCAGCCCGATCATTTCTACATCCACCAGATCATTGAAATCATAAGAAGCTGATTGCTGAAATGCCAGCACACCGCCATTACCCTGGCCTCTGTCCAGCATCATCACACCAGCTGCTGTAAACTGTCCAACCACCTGGGTTTCGTCATCGTCGCTGGAAATAACCACCGTGCCATTCTCCGTACACACTGCGGTAGGGAGTCCCGTGATTGCAGAGCTTAGGGTACATGCACCCTCATTTGCACAATCAAGGGAATATTTAGTGCCGGCGATGGCATAGTTTCCATCCCCTTCATCAGAAATGGTCACTACTCCATACGCTTCTTCCGTAGCTGGGTCATATTCTTCTCCATTTCCGGGAGCTGTCAGGATATAGTTGTAGTTGCCCGGCACGTCCGCACAATCACCAGCCGCTACTGTGGCTATCAAATCACCTTTGATGCTACCCTCCGGCTTCACCATCATAGCCACATCCGGCAAAAGCATCGCATAAAAAAACGCTGAGCCATCCGCAGGAATGTCCGGATTGGATGGAGTCACGTTCGTAATGGTACACTTTAGATATCCGGTTGAAAGGGTTGTAAAAGTTCCTTCAATCTGGATGTCATCCGTCAGGTCGTCAAATGTTCCGTAATCCCACAGGGTGGTAAAAGTGTTTTCGTCGTGATTAAGTGTCCAGTCCCACACATCGCCGGGACTCTGAGTGCCTTTGAAAACACTAATGTTTGCTTCAGGCTCTACGTTTGTGGAACCGTCATCATTGCTACATCCAATTGTTCCTAAAAAGAATGCCGTTGCTAATAGATTTAAAAATGTTTTTTTCATGGTCGAAATAAAAATTGTTTGATGCAATGTTCATTTCACCACACATTTCTAAAGATGGCCAATTGACGAATGGGTTGTTTGACTTGATGGATTGCTTTCCCCAATTATTTTGGTGAATTAGGAGCCTTGGGATAGGTTAAGAATCGGACTCTTCTATTTTTGCACGTATGAATTACGTGAACCTAAACATAGAAAACGGGATCGGGACCGTTGAGTTTTTTACTGAGCAGAGCAACTCCCTTCCGGGGGACATTCTGAAAAAACTGGCTGAGACCATTACCGAGGCAGGGAATAACCCGGAGATCAAAGTGATCATTCTCAAAAGTGGTGGCGATCGCACATTTTGTGCTGGTGCGAGCTTCGATGAGTTGATAGCTATCGACAGCCCTGAGCGAGGCTATGAGTTTTTTATGGGGTTTGCCAATGTGATCAACGCCATGCGGAAAGCTCCGAAATTCATCATCGGCAGATTGCAGGGAAAAGCAGTAGGTGGAGGAATTGGCCTGGCTGCATCGGTAGATTATTGCTTTGCATCCAAGCACTCAGCTATTAAGCTAAGTGAACTTGCCCTTGGTATTGGGCCATTTGTGGTAGGGCCTGCCATCGAGCGAAAGGTCGGTCTCTCTGCCATGTCTCAAATGGGCATGAATCCGGATGAATTTTACGATCCAAAATGGGCACATCAAAAGGGACTCTTTGGAAAGCTCTACGATGATGTGGAGTCGCTAGATAAAGCAGTAAACCAGCTGGCAGAAAAACTGGCCGCTTATAATCCTGAAGCCATGGCTGAAATGAAGAAAGTATTCTGGCAGGGGACTGACCACTGGGATGAGCTGCTTTCCGAAAGAGCCAAAACCAGCGGGAAGCTAGTATTGTCCGACTTCACCCGAAACTTCATCCAGAAATTTAAGAATAAGTAGATTTAGGGATGTTTTCATCTAAATCTATTCGCGGAAAATGGACCTGGGCATTTGTAGACCTGCTTGTGGTCATCATTGGTGTGTACATTGCCTTCCTCATCCAAAGCTCAGCAGCTGCTGAAAAGGACAAAAAAGAACAGGAAAAAGTATTCACCGCACTAAAGTTTGAGCTCGAACATTTCCGACTACAAATGCCTGGAATGTCAGGATATGTAAATAGTGAAGTGGAGAAATACATGGCCACCATAAAAAGTGGGGATTACTCCAATTTTACAGATTGGAGATTCATTCAGCCTCAGTATTCCTACCAGATCATAGAATATGCCATCAGCATTCAGAACACAGAAATTATAAATTTCGAGTTGTATGATGCGTTGCAAAAGCTCTTTGTGGAAATCAAAAAGCTGGAGCATGCAGAGAGCCTGATTATGGAAACTTCGATGCGGTATCAAACCATACCGGAAGGTCTTCCTAAAACCGATCCCCTCTACCAAATGACCTGGGCCAACAATTATGACAATTTTGGCAGGTTCATCACTTTTATGAATGATCGTGCCAGGGTACTCCAGGCAATAGCCGATGCTTCTCAGGCTACATTGCCAATCATCAATGAAAAACTGGGGGAGGAAAAAACCAGAGAGATAGAAAAGCAATTTATCCTTTCCAATGCGAGCAAAGTGAAAAATGAAGATCAGGCCGTAGCACTAGTAAAACGGATATTTCCGGATTTTACTGAAGAAGAAGTAAGGGAATTGTACCGTCAGGCGTCCCAAACAAAGACAACCCCTGCTGATAGCCCAGGCCAGTAGTTTCAGTTTTAGAAAAAAGATAACCTTATACCCATGAAATGTCCATAAAACAAGCTATATCAACCGAGGATGAATATCCGAGTAAAAATCTCGATTTGATGCAGTTTCAAGCTATCCGGACATTCCATGTGGCCTTTAAAAATCAAATTATATACACATGAAAATATCCAGACCATTAACCCTCCTAATCGCCCTTATCAGCCTCCTTTCAGGCTATGCGCAAAACAAAATCAAGGTAGAGCACTCAACCGACGGCACCTTCAGTCAGAAGTCTGTGAGAAGCCTGAACTGGATGAATGACGGACAATACTACAGCGCATTGTCTGACAATAAGATCATAAAATATAGCGTGCGAACAGGAGACATGGTAGAAACCATCGCAGATGGGGATGCTTTGAATCTCGAGATCGACGACTATAGTTTCAGCGATGATGAGTCGAAGGTATTGATCATGACCGATCGAAAGTCAATCTATCGCAGGTCTTATACAGCCGTTTTCTATATCTATGATCGAAACTCAAGCGAAGCTCAAAAACTCTCCGAAGGACGTCAATCATACGCCACCCTTTCGCCTGACAATACGAAAGTGGCATTTACCCGAGACAACAACCTCTTTTATGTAGACCTGTCCTCCAAAAATGAAGTGGCTGTAACAACTGATGGCAAATTCAATTACATCATCAATGGTAGCACCGATTGGGTGTATGAGGAAGAACTGTACCTAACCAAGGCATTTGCCTGGGCGCCAGACAGCAAGAGGCTGGCTTACTACAGAATGGATGAATCAGGCGTGAGAGAGTACAACATGCAGGTGTGGAATGATGGCGCATTGTACCCGGAAGACTACCGCTATAAGTATCCGAAAGCCGGTGAGGACAATTCTGTTGTTGAGATTTTTCTGTACGAACTGGGGTCGCAACAGAAAACAAAAGTGGACATAGGAGCAGAAACCGACATCTACATCCCACGCATTTACTGGACAAAGAACCCCGAATTACTTGCCGTTCAGCGGCTCAATAGATTGCAAAACCAGCTTGATATTCTCCATGTAAATGCAAAAGATGGTAGCTCCAAAGTAATCCTCACAGATAAAAGCGACACGTACATTGACTTCACGTTTTGTGACGACCTCACCTACCTGGACAATGGCCAGCAGTTTCTTTTCAGTAGTGAGAAAGACGGCTACAAACATTTCTATCTCTACAACCTTGATGGCAGCCTGGTCAACCAAATAACCGATGGGGCGTTCGAGGCAGTAAGCCTGGTAGGACTGGATCAGCAGAAAAAGAAATTGTACTACATCAGCACGGAAGATTCTCCGCTGGAGCAGCACCTGTATTCCATTTCACTCTCCGGAAAGGGCAAAAAGAAGATGAGTGTAGAGGCTGGCGTTCACTCTATCAATATGAGCAATGATTGTAGCTACTATATGGATTATTTCTCCTCTGCCACCACCCCGATGCAAGTTTCTCTCTACCAGACCAATGGAAACAAGCAGATAAAAGTGATGGAGGACAATCAGGAGCTTGCACAGAAAATTAAAGCATACGGGTTTGCTGACAAGGAATTCTTTCAGCTCACCACACCGACAGGCAGCACGCTGAGTGGATTTTTCCTGAAGCCAGCCGATTTTGATGAAACCAAAAAATACCCACTATTGATCTATCAATACAGCGGGCCGGGCTCACAAAATGTCTCGAACCGATGGGGTGGCAGCCACTTCATCTGGCATCAGTACCTCGCTCAAAATGGATACATCGTGGCGGTGATCGATACCCGGGGAACAGGGTATAGAGGAGAAGCCTATAAAAAGCTGACGTATAAGCAGCTTGGCAAATATGAAACAGAAGACCTGATTTTCTCAGCTAAAACATTGGCTGATTATAGTTACATTGACGAGAGTCGGGTCGGTATATGGGGATGGAGCTATGGTGGCTACATGTCGTCATTGTGCATCCTCAAAGGAAATGATGTGTTCAAAACGGCTATTGCTGTTGCACCTGTCACCACCTGGAGATATTACGACACCATCTACACGGAGAGATACCTGCAACGTCCGCAGGACAACCCGGAAGGATATGATGACAACAGCCCAAATACCCATGCCGATAAGCTGAATGGAAATTTCCTACTCGTGCACGGAACAGGCGATGACAATGTCCACTTTCAGAATTCGGTGGCCCTCCAAAACGAGCTGGTTGATGCCGGGAAGCAATTTGATTCTTTTTACTACCCGGACCGGGCACATGGATTAGGAAACCGAAGAGGTCACCTCTACCAGATGATGACCGAGTTTATCATGGAGAAATTGTAGAAACTAATGAAGGAGACGTTTTGCCTCCTTTTTTATCATTATATAAATGAAAAGAACGTTTGGCTTCTTCGTACTAGAATTTATGGTCATTTTTATTGGCATTGTTTCTTCATTCATTTTCGATGAATGGAGAGAACAAAGGCAGCTTCAGGAAAAAAAGAATGAGATCCTTTCGACCATACTTCAAGAAATAGAAGATGAAAAAAACTTTCTTCATAACAATTTAGGAAAGTTTAATCAAGAAGATATTCATATCACTGATTCACTTTTTGGAAAAGTACTTCCAAAACCTAGCACTCTTTTACGTTATTTGAAAAAGAACTTTTTTATAGTAGATGTTGAAGAGGAAGGAGAATACCTTCCTAATTGGCACACTTTTATTTCAAACAATGACGCTGAAATGTCCAGGATAAGAAATACTGTCGAAAATCAACGGATCATACGATTTATAGAATACTACTTGCTCACGAGCAAGAGGATTGAAACAAAGCTCTATGGAAATGATTTTGCCATTTCAGTCAAGGATTTATTAGATGATGATATACTAGCCGACCTTGACCACAGTTGGTCTGAGTCATTAAAGCTTTATAAAGCAGGAAACATCCATGCTGATTTGAATGTCGGAGACATTGCACTTAAAGGTGATTACGGAAAATTGATGAATGATCGCGAGTTTAAACGCGCAATTCGTATTCATAGAACCACCATAAAGGACGCAATGCTCTATATTGAGCGACAAAAGAAACGTTTAGATGCATTGGAGAAGGATATTGTAAATGAGCTAATCACTTCCACTCCAGAATAAATTTCTAACTCTTTGCCATTTTTTATACCCGATTGCCAGTGAGATTCGAGCATATTTGAGTGGAAGTGATTAAGTAATACTCACATTCATTACTCAGACAAAATTCGGTACAGCTCCAAATTCAGGTAGTAATGATGGCCTGAAATCGTACGCTTTTCCAGGATACCCAGCTCCACCAATTCATTTAGATAGTTTCTGGCTGTATTCTCCGCAAAGATTTTTGCATCGGTCAAGTGGCTTACTTTCGTCAGCGGCTGGGTAAAAATCATTTGAACCAGCATTTCGGACTTTCTGATTTTTGTGTCCCCCTGAATGGCTTCCAAAATGCCTTCTTTTGCCGAAATGATATCATTAATTTTATTAAACGTCAGGTTGGCCGTTACCTCAACTGCCTTTAGCATAAACAGTATCCACCGCTCCCACATGGCACGCTGAGTCACACTTGCAAGATGCGAGTAATAGTCATTTTTATTGTCAATGATGTATCTGCTCAAAAACAAGATCGGGAGATCCAGCAGCCCTTTTTGAGTCAAAATATTGATGTTGTAAATCCTACCAGCTCTTCCGTTTCCATCCCGGAATGGGTGGATCACCTCAAATTGATAATGCGCAATCGCCATCTTGATCAGCGGGTCAATCGGATACTTCTCGTCATCATTCACAAACTCCAGTAGGTTCTGAAGCTTTTGCTCAATGATCCCTTTGCCCCGTGGCGGGGTGTAGATGGCAGTCCCTGCATTCGGTCCTGTTCCGCCCTGCTTGATGTAGATGTGTGCACTCGATGGCCTGATTCCATCGTTTGTTTGCTTCACCAGTCGGTAGATGCGGATGAAGTAATCCATGTCAAACGTACCATGATCCATCAAATGCTGATGTCCGGCCCAGAGCGCCTCCCTGTATCGCAGCACCTCCTTGGGGGCGCCTTTGATGCTCACATCCTCGCCCTCCTCGCTATACGCCTGGTACAATTCATCGTCTGTGGTGAAAATATTTTCGATCTCACTTGATGCCTTTGCCTCCTGTAAGGAAATCGTGTTGATCAAAACACCCTGATTGGGAATGGCGATAGATCTCCCATGCAATCGTCCCAGTGCCGATTTTGTATTGGCCAGTTGCTCCATCACCTCCACCGTGCGATACAGATCCGGATGGATCGGCAAATCCGGCAGATCGTTCCAGGGTTTATTTCGATCCGGGTTTATATGGAAAAGGGGTTGATTCATTTATTCACATCTCTTTTTAGAATGTCATCCTGAGTGAAAACGAAGGATCTGCATCAATTTAAGATAGATTCTTCACTGCGGTCAGAATGAAAACCAATTTTGATTGTCCTTTAAAGTCTATACTCAAGTAAACATCAATTAATTCAATTTTTGATGTTTGTTCGAAAGTACGGCTTTATTTTGAGGTCTGCAATTCAAGTAAACATTAATTTTTAATTTTTCTAATGTTTACTAGTAAATCAGGCATCAAAAACTCCTCGCCTTTGTAACTTAGCGATCCCAAGAAAATACTATGTCAAAAACAGCAACAGCACCCCAAAAAAAGAAAGCATCAGTGATAGACTGGAAGGAAATCGCTCTGAAAATGCTCATCTCCCGAGCCATGGACGATCTGGAAGAAAACAAGCTCGTTCCTGAAAAGAAAGTACTATATCAATTCTCAGCCAGAGGACATGAATTGGGTCAGCTGATACTTGCACATTTACTCGATAAACCTAAAGATGCAGCAAGCGCCTACTATCGTTCCCGCCCGCTTATGATTGGTCTTGGACTTTCCGTGGAAGATGCGCTTTCTGCTCCCCTCACACGGTCAGGTGGATACAGTGATGGACGCGATATCGGAGTGGTGTGCAACATGCCAAAATCTGACCGTGGCTGTGTGGTGCTGCCGATGGCCGGTGATGTGGGTGCGCAGTATACCCCAGCCATCGGCTGGGCGCAAAGCATTGAATACTATACGAAGACATTAAAAGATAAAAATTATAAGGATTCAATAGCCGCCATCCTGGGTGGTGATGCTTCAGTGGCCACCAATGGCTTCTGGTCTGCTTTGACTATCGCTACCACACAAAAGCTTCCTGTGCTTTTCTACATCGAGGACAATGGCTATGGCATATCGGTAACGAGTGAATACCAAACACCGGGAAGAAACATTGCAGAAAATCTGGCTTCATTCAAAAATTTGGATATCTGGGATGGAAGCGGTACAGATCCCGAAGAAGCATTTAAACTATTGAAAGCCGGAACGGACCATGTAAGATCAAGAAAAGGCCCGGCACTGGTGCGACTGACCGTGCCAAGGCTCAATGGCCACTCCTACCAAGACAATCAGGCCTATAAGGACGAAAAACTGTTGAAGAAAGAGCAGGCGAATGATCCGCTGAAAGCCATCAAAAAGATGTTTTCCGATAAAGAGTGGAAAGTATTAGAGAAAGAGGCCAAAAAGATCGTAGATCAATCTGCTGAAGCAGCACTCAACCGGCCTCTCCCTGACACTACCAAAATCAAAAAGTTTGTCTTCTCAGAAGCTGATGAAGTACAGGGAATCGGAGGACTAAGACCATCTAATCCAATGTTCCCGGTCAGTAGCGAAGAACCCAAGCCGGACAAACGAAGAATCAACATTGGGGAGGCGATCAACCTGGCATTGGATTATGAGCTGAAAACCAACCCAAAAGTGCTGGTCTTTGGAGAGGACGTGGGAATGAAAGGAGGAGTACACGCTGTAACCATGGGCTTGCAATCAAAATATGGAAAAGATCGGGTATTTGACACCTCGCTATCCGAAGAGGGGATTATCGGTCGGGCTGTGGGGATGGCCTATGCGGGACTGATGCCCGTGGCTGAGATACAGTTTAGAAAATATGCTGACCCAGCCATGGAACAGCTCAACAACTGCGGAACGACACGATGGAGAACTGCCAATCGTTTTGCCTGCCCAATAGTAGTGCGGATGCCCGGAGGATTTGCGAAAGTGGGTGACCCGTGGCACTCGGTGACAAATGAGGTGATGTTTGCACACGCCATTGGCTGGCAAGTAGCCTTCCCGAGCAATGCACAGGATGCAGTAGGCCTCATTCGCTCAGCTATGCGCTCGGACAACCCTACTATGTTCTTTGAACATAGAAACCTGAACGATAACCGCTACGCCAGGCGACCCTACCCGGGTGATGAATTTATTGTTCCATTCGGAAAGGCAAACCTCCTCCGGGAGGGAACCGACATCACGCTGGTGACCTGGGGTGCGATGTGCGAAGCATGTGAAGAAGCGGTGGACGAAACCGGAATCTCGGCTGATGTGCTTGACTTGCGAACGATCATGCCATGGGACAAAGAGTCCGTGCTCAATTCCGTTAAAAAAACCAACAAATGCCTCATTGTTCATGAAGATGCCTTGACTGCTGGTTTCGGAGCTGAGATTGCTGCGGTGCTGGCCTCAGAAGGATTTAGCTATCTGGACGCACCCGTAGAGCGAATAGCTATGCCCGACATTCCACTTCCACATAATGTGCCCCTGATGGAATCTGTGGTGCCAAATGTGGAGCGGATTGCGGAGAAGATGAGGGAAGTCGCAAGTTTTTGAGTAACTACCTTACTTACTAATACGTGTAATAATTATGGGAACCTGGGGAATAGCACGGGATATGGCCAAACTAAATGAGGAGAATCTATCTAAGCTCTCCAGGAAAGGTCTGTATGCCAAACTCAAAGAAAGAGGTTCTAAATCAAATGGAAAAATCTATAAGTTCAAGAAAGCTACTCCCCAAGCTCTAGACGCTATCAGGCAAAAAATGGAGGTTGAAAATAAAGCCTATAACAAGAGGCGGCTAAAAATCATTATTGGTTGTTTGATTTTTGGCTTGTTTCTCTTTTGGCTCATATTCGCTGACCTAAGTTTCATAATCTAGATTCCTAGTTCTCCCCACTATCAGTATTCAAACCCTTCTAGATGACATTTTACGAAAGCAAAGAAGAAGATCCCGGATCAAGTCCGGGATGACGCACAGAAATAAAGCCCAAATAAAAAATCAAATACTCCCCCCATTGACTTTTTGGATGGCGCACTGAAATAAGGACGTCATTCCTGACGCAGCGGAGCGGAGATCAGGAATCTCCTTAGATGCTTCCTCTCGTCAGCATGACACAGAAATCAAGGGAGTAGAAAGGTTTAAATTTTAGCACTGAACCTAGATCGGAGCTGTCATCCTGAGTGAAGCGAAGGATCTCCTCCATGAATGACTTTCAGAAAAAGTTTCAGTCAAGCTGAACGAGTATTTAACCCAAAGAACCTGCATCTTTACCCCCATGCTGGCCAACCACAAATACTTTCACTGGTTTTACTTCCACAAAAGGAAGCAGCATCTTTTCAACCTTTCCTCAGGCCTCTTCATCTGGCTCTTCCTTGGCCTTACACGTCCCTTTGGCATCAACAATAACAACTTTGAGGCTTACATCTACTTACTTTTTAGCCTGCTTCTTTTCGCGGCTCTCTGGATCATGATCAGCTACCTGTTCGATTTTGTTTTTAGTCCAAGAGCCAGAAAGGATCATGCGTTCGACCTGAGAATCTTTGGGCTCAAAATCCTTTTTATGATCCATATTTATCTGATCATCAGAGGCGTATCCTGCGATTGGGAATGTATCGATTTCTTGGAATATCTGGAACTTTGGCTTGCCTGCCTTTTGATGGTTGGCTTTTGCTACCTCACCTTCTCGCTTTATGCGAGGTATCTGTATTTCCACTCTATGATCGGAAAAAAGGAAGTTGCTGATGGGAGTATTGAGCTGATCGGCGAAGGAAAAGATTCATTGATTTTGTCCATTAGTGAGATCATCAGCCTGAAAGCGGATGATAATTATGTGGACATTGTAACCACCAGAGGGAAAGAAACGCTTCGTTCCAGCCTTTCGGCGCTCGAAGATCAGTTGCAGGCCTACAGCCAGTTTATCCGTATCCACCGATCGTACATGATCAACTTTCATTTTGTGGAAGATTATCCAAAAAAAGACACCATCCTTCTGCGGCAGAATGAAGAAATCCTGGAACTCTCCGTTTCCAAAAAATATCAGAATCAGGTCGATCAACTATTCACTTACCCCAAATAGTCGTCCATTCACCCCAAAACGAGCTGAATAGCCAACTTCGGCTGAAGCCTTTCGATTAGTATCGCAAACTAAATTTTCAAAATTATGAATTGGTTATACGTCGGATTGCCATTGGCTTTTCTTTATCTGATCTGGTTTGGAAGGTTGATTCACCAGAAGAAATATAATCGGCCCTTGTTGATCATTGCAATTGCGCACTTCCCATATTTACTCGCCAATCTTGTGGCTCCTTTCCGAGGATTTTTTGATTCCGGATATGCCGGCTATCAGTTCGGGCTGATCAAGATACCAGCGGGAATCTGGGTCACAATCATCACGGGAGTCATTGTGGTAGGAAGCTTTCTGATTGCAACAAGATCACTAAAGAATCAAATGGACAAGTTATGGGTTTTCACTTTCTTGTTTGATCTAGCTCTGCTAATCGCCATGGCCGGACCCATGTTTCTTGATATCCTGTTTGACCCGACCGGATCGAATATTCAGTTAGGCGAGTACTTGACCATTTCAGGAATCTGGGTAGCTCTCATCACATTTTTCCTCTTTGCCGGACCCACGCTGTATGCAGTGATTGCATCCGCCAAAAGGGTTAGACAAACGATTTAAAAACTCAAAACAAAAACGACTATGAAATCATTATTATCAATTTCCTTATTGTGTGTCTGTATGGTGACAGCCGCACAGCCGTCTTATCTAACCGATCCCAAAGAAGCTCAGGTCATCTATTCCGATCTGGATAATTTCCTTACTGCTTATTATTTGCTGAATGTAGACTCTGACACAATCGGTGTACTAAATGAGCACTATTTTTCTAAAGCTTCTGCAGGTCTCACCGAGTATATTGGCAGGCATGGACTAACGCCTGAAAAACTTGCAAAGGCATTGGCTAAAAACCCGGAACAATATGCCCTTTTATCCGACTTTCGTAAGGAGATCACCGATTTCAATGAGCAATACTTGAAAGAGTTAACAAGCTTCCATAATGAGATACCCAATGCCATGTATCCTCCTGCATATTTTCTGGTGGGATCCAATCGGGGAATCGCACAAGCTTCTCCAAAAGGACAATTAATCACAATTGAACGAGCTGTCGACCAACCGGAGAAATTACTTCATTTAATGCTACACGAGTTGACTCACTTCCAGCAAGCACGAACATTAGGATTTCAGAATTACATCAAAACGTATAGTCAACCCAACAATATGCTCGATTTAGTTTTAAGGGAAGGAGGTGCTGAATTCGTATCCTATTATCTGGTTGAGAAAAGTAAAAATCCGTACCGAAACAAAACATTTTTTGAAGCGAATGAGGCAGACCTCAAAGCTCGGTTCCTAACAGACCTTGAAAATCAAGACCAGAGTTACTGGATGTGGGAATCCTTGACCGAGGAAAATAAAAATACCTTGTTGGGGTATACGATGGGCTATAAAATTTGTGAATCATACTATCTGAATGCCAGAGACAAGGATCAGGCATTGAAAGATATTTTGGGTGTCTCAGATGCCCAGGCGTTTCTTGAAGCTAGTGACTATTTCACTGAATAGTATTTTAAGTCTGGAAATTTGATTGTTCTTCTACGAGTGCAGAGATGCTTCGTTCCTCAGCATGATAGCACTGGACTTCACTCGGAGCTGTCATCCTGAGCAAAGCGAAGGATCTCCATCCGTGAATGCCACACAGAAAGGAGCAACTGTTAACTATAAGCTTGAGGCATGAACCCCAGGTTTAGCACCTATTGGAGCTCCCGTCAAATAGAAAGATTACTTAGCTTTGATTGGATCAATTCTATCACTTGCAAACACACACCTGTAAATCTTGCGGCACATCCTTCTCCGGCAACTACTGCAATCAGTGCGGAGAGAAAGTCATTCGTCAGGAGGATAGGAAGCTAAAGCATTTTCTGGGAGAGTTTATCAATGCCATCACCTTTGCTGACAATAAGCTCTTTCGCACGGTCAAAACCATCCTGATTGCTCCGGGCAGGCTTTCGGCAGATTTTGTGGAAGGCAAGCGCAAAAAGTACATGAAGCCGATTTCGATCTTCTTCCTGGCCAACCTTATTTATTTTCTTTTTCCGGTTTTCAATACGTTCAACACAAATCTCCACTTGCAGATGAACGCCTTTCCGTTCCTTCATAGTGATCTGGCCACAGAAATGGTGAATT
This sequence comes from Ekhidna sp., assembly GCF_040223195.1. Taxonomy (GTDB): domain Bacteria; phylum Bacteroidota; class Bacteroidia; order Cytophagales; family Cyclobacteriaceae; genus Ekhidna. The sequence continues at coordinate 58,406 of NZ_JAVKDX010000004.1, forward strand.
CCAGACTTGAAGAGTCCGGTGAAACACTTGAATCATTTAGCCTAAGATATGACTCAAAGTCAACAGAGCTGTCGAAACTGCTGTTAATCCTCATTTCACTCTTTCAGGCAATGTTTTTCTGGATGATCCACTCTCGTAATAGCAAGCGTTTCTTCAGCGATCATATAATTGTCAGCCTCGAATTGATGTCCTTCATCATCCTCTTTTGCATTCAGGTATTAGGATTGGCCTTTTTGCTTATTGCATCGATCAATTCCAGCTTTATCTCAGAATTAGTCACAAGCGGAGTAATGTTTTCGCTCATTTTATACTACCTCTATCGCGTAGAATTCACTTTTTATTCAACCGGAGGAATCCGCGCATTTGCCAATGCAATGCTTGGCTCAATTGCATTTAGCCTGTTCATATTTATTTATCGATCCTTGCTGTTTTTTATCACTTTTTGGTCTCTTTGAGGGATGAAAAAAGTATACTACCTATCCACTTGCACTACCTGCAAGCGCATCATGGATGAACTTGGCGATTTGATTTCAGATTTTGAAACACAAGACATCAAAACTGAACAGATGACTTTTGCTCAGATTGACGAAATGAAAAAACTATCAGGATCCTACGAATCGCTCTTCTCCCGAAAAGCCATGAAATTCCGATCCATGGGCCTGGGTGATAAAAATCTATCTGAAGATGACTACAGAAAACTCATCCAGGAAGAATATACATTTTTGAAGCGTCCTGTCTTTATCGTCGATAATCAAATCTTCGTGGGCAATAGCAAAAAGGTGATCGAAACACTAAAGAGCAACCTTACTTAAAACACTAAAAGCTTAAAGTATCACTTTAAGTAAAAGTAGCTATACCCCCTTAGGCTTATTACTTACATTGAATTGGGTGAATTTAAGGGGTAAATTCAGGCATCACGGGTTCTAAGTTTGTATCATACCAAATTATACCGGTATGCGACTTATTTCACTAATTACACTGATGCTCATTTTCCAGTACGGAAATTCGGCATATCATCAATCGGGCTCTGAAGAAGAACAGGTAGCAGCTGGGCGCGTGATCATGGAAAAGGTCTTCAATCGTTTTCATATCAACTATGAAATGAGCAGACTGCACAAAGTTGGCTATTACAAAGAATCCGTTTCGGATACCAACTCCACTTACTACCTGGCAGAGGGAATCGTGGACATCTACATCCCCTCCAACCTTAATAGGGTATCCAATGCATCCATCAGCCCAATCAGAACCAGAAAAAAGGCTTTTCATGAGGTGGACAAGACCAAACTCCTGCTAGGCAATGCCAGCGACATGGCCCGATCATCCATCTGGCGGCCAAACTCCTTTCTGGATGAGAAGCACCGGGGCTATTATAGTTTTAGCTATGCGGGTGACACGGAAATCAACGGGTTTGACGTATCGGTTATTGAATTTAGGCCTGTAAAATCAGGCGGACAGGCAAGTGGTAAAATCTATGTGGACAAAACATATTTGGCCATCGTGAGGATTGAATACACACCGCTGGCAGAAAATTCCAAAATATGGAAATCCATCTCATGGACAGAGGATTTTGATTTTAACCATGGCGCATATGAGCTCACAAGCGTGGAGTTTAATGGAATCAGCCTGGATGATTTTCATTACAGTGCCCTTTTGGTGATGAATCAGATAGAGACTGTGAGCCAGATACCATCTCAGGATTTCATCTATGAAAACACCCCGCTTTTTGAGACGGCCACAGAAGAATCAATGCAAGACTTCTGGGAAGGATACGAAGAGCTAAGGCTGAAAATTGCAAAACAAAATGTCCTTGTAGCAGCGGAGTAATTTCGGTCAGGTACTCTGCCTTCCCAAAAATCATTAAACCAAATTGGTACTTTAAACGTGAGAGAATTTCATAATTTTCTCTCATGAACCGTATCGACCGACTCAACGCCCTCCTCATCCATCTGCAAGGGAAACCCCGGATTCCCATCGATGAACTGGAAGATCGATTTGAAGTAAGCAGGCGCACCATTTTCCGCGACATCAAATCACTAATGGAAGCAGGCGTACCCATAGGAGGAGATGCCGGCGAGGGGTACTTCATTGTGGAGGGGTATCACCTGCCTCCCGTGGTTTTCAATAAAGAAGAAGCCAGCGCTATCCTGCTTGGGGCAAAATTTATAGAAAAAGCTGCCGATAGTCATACCGTAGAAGCTTTCCAAAAAGCCATGTATAAGATCAAGGCGGTTCTCAAGTACTCGGACAAGGAATTTCTGGACAACCTGGAAGAGCGAATTTCCATCCGGCCTACTCCTCAAGCAGATCAATTTCCAGACTCCCACATTGCAGAAATCCAGATGGCCATCGCCACCAACCGGCTGATATCCATGACCTATTATTCCCACTATACTGACACTACCACCGCGCGGGAGGTGGAACCCCTGGGAATGGTCTTCTATTCTTCCAGATGGCACCTGATCGGATTTTGCAGGCTGAGACAAGATCTCAGGGATTTTCGTGCAGATCGCATCCAAAAAGTGAAAATACTACCAGAAGAAATTGATCCTAAAAAGCACCCACACTATCTGGATTTTTTAAATGACTCTTTGATAGGGACAGATGCCAAAGAAGCTGTTATTATCTGCACCGGCATGATTGCACGTATGATGGGAGATCAGAAATACTATATGGGTTTTGTGAGTGAGGCAAAGCTTAAAGACGGCAGGTACAGGATGAAATTTGTCACACCCTATTACAACTACCTGGCAAAATGGCTCATGATGTTTGGGAAAGACGTGGAGATTGAATCCCCATCTGAGTTGCAGGGTCTTGCCGCGACATACGCCAAGGAACTTCTGGAACACCATAGTTCGGTTTTCGTTTAAAATAATCTCATGAAAAAGACATTCACATTAACCCTACTCATTACTTCTTTCCTTTCTTTTAGTCAATCAGCTCAGGAGGAAATTGATACTCAAATCTGGATTCCATTCACTAAGGCCTGGGAGGCCAATGATGGAGCGGCCTACAATGCAATTCATTCTGATGATGTCTGGCGAATCAACCCCGGACGCTTACTGGTGGGGGACGAATACAAAAGCCGGAATGCCGAGCGAATGACCGGCCGCCAGCAACCAAACATTATCGAGTTTTCCTTTGAGCACAGAATGGTCAATGGGGATAATGCCTATGAGGTAGGTTATTATCGAATCAGCAACCCTTCCATTGATGAACCACCCATACACATCGGCAGATTTCATGTGGCATTAAAAAAGATCGACGGCAAGTGGAAAATCACCCAGGATTGGGATACCAGCGAAATCAACGGAGAACGAATCACTTATCAGAGCGTTGAAAGTAGGGAATTCACCCACTTTGAATAAAATTTGTCTGCTGCATTTATCGAGTGACATAGGGCTGTCACTACACCTGATTTCTTTGTTTTCATAAACACAAAACATCATATACTATGGAAGCAACAATTGACAAACTAAATCTGCAGAAAGCAGATCCCAGCTATTACAAAGCAACCAAAACTCCAGAATTAAGGGATTTGGAGCCTTATTATTATCTATCAGTGAGTGGCAGGGGCAATCCCAATGCACCGGAATTCCTTCAGGCCATCGAAAAAATGTATGCCGTGGCATATGCCATCAAGTTTACCTGCAAGGCAGAGGATATGGATTTTGTGGTGCCAAAGATGGAGGGTTTTTGGTGGATTGATGGGGGGCTGGAGGCGCAGCATAAGTTTACCCAGACCCCTCCCGAAGAGTGGAACTGGAAAATTGTCATTCGAATGCCCGATTTCGTGGAGGGAGATCACTTTTATCGAGCGGTTCAAAAAGTAAAGACAAAAAATCCTGAACTGCTCCCTGAGGATGAAGTGAAGTTTGAACTGATTAATGAAGGGCTTTCTGTCCAAATTCTACACATTGGCAGCTACCACAAAGAAGAGCCTTCCATCATGAAAATGCTGGAGTTTGCAAAGGAAAACGGGCTGGTGATCAACGGACATCACCACGAGATTTATCTTAGCGACCCTAGGAAAACCCTGGAGGAAAAATTGAAAACGATCCTGAGGTATTCAGTTAAAAAGATTTAGCCATGAACAAGCATTTTTTGGGTCTGAGGACCACCATTTACCATGTGGCCGATCTGGATAAAGCCAAGGAATGGTATACCAAAGCGTTTGATCAAGAACCCTATTTTGATGAGCCGTTTTACGTGGGGTATAACATTCAGGGCTATGAATTGGGTCTTTTGCCTGACGACACCCCCGCAACTCAAAAGTCGGCCAATATCCAGGCTCTGTGGGGAGTGAATAATGTGGAAGAGGAGCATAGGCGGTTGATTGAATTGGGTGCCACCGAACATGAAGGGCCTAAAAATGTAGGCGGTGAAATTGTCGTTTCAAACCTGAAAGACCCTTGGGGAAATATCATTGGGTTGATCTACAATCCATACTTTGAGCTTCCTTGAAAACGATCAATCATTTTATCCTTGGACTCGATGGCCAGCAAAGGGCCATCGTGTCTTACTTGCACCAGCGGTTGACAAGTGATTATGACCTGATGGGAAAGATTAGCTACAATGTGCCATTTTATTACCGAAAAAGCTGGATTTGCTACCTCAACCCACTGAAGGATGGTGGAGTGGAACTGGCATTTACCAGGGGTAATGAGCTATCCAATGACCAGGGCATTCTTGATTTCAAAGGCAGGAAGCAGATAGCCGGCATTGGCTTATACAGCGTGGCAGATATGCCGGAGCAGCAAATCCATGAGATCATCCATGAAGCGCTTATCCTTGACGAAACCACAAAGTACAGCGTTAGAAAATCTAATAAGTAATTTGCTTATCAAATCTGTAGGTATAACCCCTTAATTCATCAGTCCGAAGCACCGGGAATTTGAAAATCAGGTGGGCAAATGGGTCGCCTCCATTATTTTTAGAGGTAATCATTTATTCTTATCGACGTGATCCCGCCCACGACTGCCAAAACGAAAATTGAATCACTACTAAGTGATGCCTATGCTTGCAGGGTCAACGACCTTAAAAAGAGCATTTCACTGGCGGAGGAGGCACTTCAGCTTAGTAAAGAGGCAGATGACAAGTCGTTCATCGCTCAGTCCCTTGCACAGCTCTCCCTTTTTCACATGATCATAGGAGATTTTGATCTCTCCATCAACATGGCCAATGAGGCAATCGATCACTTCCAAAACCTAAAGGATGAGAAAGGCATAGCGGATGCTAAATACACCATTGCAGGAGCTTTGTATAAAAGGGACGATTTTCATCAGGGATTAAACTATCTCACTGACTGTCTGGCTACCTACAAAAAACTTGGAGACTATCACAATCTGTCCAGGGTGCAAAAATCGATGGGCACGATTTACGAATACTTTGGGGATACAAAAAGTGCCAAGCAGATATATAAGGAATCCGTCGATTCAGCAAAGTTTGCCGGCGACCTGAACCTTCAGTCAAATGCGTACAATCCACTCTCCGGCATTTACCTCAATGAAGGCAGGGTGACTGAAGCGATGGATCTCATTGAGGAGTCCATACGCATGAAAAAGGAAACCAGGGACACACGGGGGCTGGCTTTTGCACTGTATGGAAGGGGTAAAATATACACCCAAACAAGACAGTTTGCTGAAGCGGAACAGGACTTTCTGGAGTCCATCAGGATACACAATGAGATGGGGGAAAAGCTTGGCTGGGCTATGAGCTATCACAAGCTTGGGGCTCTATACATCAAAATGGGTAATCTTGATCAGGCTGAAGAGACGCTTATTAAAGTGCTGGAGTATAGCAATAAGCATAAAATCATCCTCATAAAGTTTAGAGCAAACCTACTCTTGCATGACATTGCCAGGAAAAGGGGAAACTATGAACTGGCGCTAAAATACCTGTCACAGTATGTGGATGAAAAGGAGAGTGTGATCAATGACCGAACGGCGAAAGTGATCGAAGGGTATGATACCATAAATAAGATGCAAACCCTGGAGATGGAAGCCACTGCGCAAAAGGAGAAAGCAGAGATCATTGAAAAGAAAAACATAGAATTGGATTCTTTTTTCTACCGGATCTCCCACGACCTGAAAGGTCCCATCACCTCCATGATGAGCCTGAGCTACATTGCCAAAATGGATGTCAAAGATGAGACTGCCCTTAGGTTTATCAACGAGTATGACAATCAGACAAGTCGTCTCAATACCATCCTTGACGGACTTTTGAACTTGACTAAAATGTCTTTCAATGAGGACACCAAACAGGAGATAGACTTTGAAAAGATCATCTACGACTGCATTGCTTCCTATAAATTTCTGGCCAATTATGAGTTGGTTCAATTCAAGATTGATGTGGACCCGAAGATCCGGTTTGAAGCGGAGTGGGCACTGATCAATACGATCATGCAAAACTTAATTGAGAATGGAATTAAGTATGCCCGCACGGAAAACAATACGCCGGAAATACACATTTCCGTGCGCCAGACAAAGGATGCGATTGAGATCGAGTCTACCGACAATGGCATTGGCATGGACGAAGAAACTGTCTCAAAAATTTTCACCATGTTTTTCCGGGTAAACAGAAAAATTGAGGGAACTGGCCTTGGACTTCACATCCTGAAGAGAGCCGTGGAGAGGCTCAATGGAGAAGTATCTGTGAAAAGTAAACTTGGGGAAGGCACTACTTTCCGTATTTCCTTCCCCAAATAATTACATATGAATTGGTCGGTTGTCGGTAGCTGCAAGAGCTGCCTCTTTGAAGGCCTCCATGTAGGTGGGGTGTGCATGAGACATTCGGGAAATATCCTCTGCTGATGCCCGGAATTCCATGGCAGTAACTCCGGCCGCAATCATATCTGCTGCTCTCGCACCGATGATATGGACTCCTAAAATCTCATCCGTTTCTTTATCTGCAAGAATCTTTACCAGGCCATCGGTATCCATACTCGCTCTTGCTCTTCCGAGTGCCTTGTATGGAAATTTTCCTGTTTTGAAGGCTCTTCCCTGCTCTTTCAACTGCTCCTCTGTATATCCAACTGAAGCAACTTCCGGCCAGGTATAAACAACACCCGGGATGAGATTGTAATTGATGTGCGGCTTCTGCCCCGCAATTGATTCTGCAACAAACACTCCTTCTTCCTCAGCCTTATGAGCAAGCATCGCACCCTTCACTACATCGCCAATCGCGTAGATATTGTCAACGTTGGTTCTCAAATCATCATCCACTTCCACCTTGCCACGATCATCCATTTTTACGCCTGCCTTATCCAATCCCAGTTTGTCAGTATATGGTTTTCTGCCAATGGATACCAGACAATAATCACCTTTCAATTCTACGGTCTCCCCTTTCTTATTCTCCGCTTTTACAGTGACATTCTTTCCCTTCTTCTCTACATCTGTCACTTTATGTCCCAAGTAAAAATCAAAGCCAATTCCCTTAAGTGATTTCTGAAGCTCTTTTCCCATTGTACCATCCATACTTGGGATGAGATTATCTAAAAACTCAACCACAGAAACTTTCGCTCCCAGTCTAGCATAGACCGATCCCAGCTCAACGCCAATCACACCCCCTCCGATCACAATCATATGCTTAGGTACTTCCTTCAATTCCAACGCCTCAGTGCTAGTGATCACCCGATCTTTATCCAGCTTGATAAAAGGAAGGCTCGCTGGCTTGGAGCCGGTAGCAATAATCACTTTCTCAGCAGTGATTTGCTGCTTCTTCTTCCCGTCAATCTGGATTGTATTCTTATCAACAAAGCTTCCCATACCATGAAAAACATCAATCTTGTTTTTCTTCATTAGGTAATCAATCCCTTCTACATTCTGCTTCACCACATCCGCCTTTCGGTCAATCATCTGTTTCAGATTCACCTTTGGCTTGCTGATATCTATCCCGTGGGTCTTAAAAGTATGTTCCGCATTATGGAAATGCTCAGAAGAATCCAGAAGTGCTTTCGATGGAATACAACCTACATTCAAACATGTACCACCAAGGGTATCATACTTTTCAATGATGGCAGTCTTCATACCCAACTGTGCACAGCGAATAGCTGCAACATATCCACCGGGACCTGAACCTATTACTACTACTTGATAATCCATATTTTATAGATTTTAGATTGGGAGATTTTAGATTTTAGATTGAATTAAACGCCTAAAAGAAGTCTGGTTGGGTCTTCCAATAACTGTTTAACTCTCACAAGGAAACTTACAGACTCTCTTCCATCGATGATTCTGTGATCGTATGAAAGAGCAACATACATCATTGGACGTACTACTACTTCACCATTTTCCACTACTGCACGTTCCACGATATTATGCATTCCCAAAATGGCTGATTGCGGTGCGTTGATAATTGGCGTAGACATCATAGAGCCAAATACTCCGCCATTGGTAATGGTGAATGTTCCACCTTCCATCTCCTCAATGCTCAACTTATTATCTCTTGCTTTAGTAGCAAGTCTTACCACTTCCTTCTCAATCTGATCAAAGCTCAATGCCTCTGCATTTCTAATAACCGGAACCACAAGGCCCTTAGGTGCAGATACTGCGATCGATATGTCGCAGTATTCATTAAACACTATCTCATTTCCATCAATTTGAGCATTCACTGCCGGCCACTCCTGAAGGGCCACACAGACAGCCTTGGTGAAAAATGACATGAAGCCTAATCCAACTTCGTGCTTCTCCTTGAATTGTTCTTTGTATTTGGATCGCAAATCCATGATTGGCTTCATGTTCACCTCATTGAAAGTGGTCAACATGGCCGTCTCATTCTTCACAGAAACAAGCCTTCTGGAGACAGTCTTTCTAAGAGAAGACATCTTCTCTCTTCGCTGCTCACGGCTGATGCCTCCACCAAAAGTTGGTGCCTCAAACTGAGGTTTGGAAGGCTTATCCTCGGAAGGTTTAGAGGAAGTCTGAGCAGATTTCTCAGCTTTCATTGCATCCTCTTTTGTGATTCGACCATCCTTTCCAGATCCCTTCACATCCGATGTAGCGATTCCTTTCTCATCTAGGATTTTAGATGCTGCTGGAGAAGCATGACCTGTTGCATAAGTCTTATTACTTTCACCTGAACCGGATGAAGACGAAGTTTGTGATGATCCACCTGACGAAGAACCTGAAGCTGGCACACCACCTTCCATCACTTCGATTTTACAAATCAAAGCTCCAATTTCTAAGGTGTCACCCTCCTGAGCTACAATTTGAAGCTTTCCTTGAGCTTCAGCTGTAAGATCAAAAGTTGCTTTATCGGATTCGATCTCAGCAATCACTTCATCTAGCTCCACAAAATCACCATCTGTTTTTGCCCAGTTCGAAATGGTTACCTCAGTAATAGATTCACCAACAGCTGGCACCTTCATTTCAAGCACCTCACCGGTAGCCTTTGCTACTGACGAGCCACTGGAAGAAGTTTCGCTTTTACTTTCGGAAGATTTATTTGAGGATGATCCACCTCCACTAGCGTTCTCATCTATCTCACACAAAACAGCACCGATCTCTAGCGTATCTCCTTCCTGTGCTTTGATGCTAAGCTTCCCAGCCGCTTCAGCAGTCACTTCAAACGTGGCTTTATCGGACTCCAGCTCGCAGATCACTTCGTCCATTTGGACCATGTCTCCGTCACTTTTTGTCCATGATGCTACGGTCACTTCCGTGATAGACTCACCAACCGCAGGAACTTTCATTTCAAGACTCATTTTCTTCTTGTTTTAATGTTTTGTATTTCTTCAGACCAGATCTGTTTTTTTTTAAATTTCAAATGCTTGTTTTACAAGATTTGCTTGCTCTTCCTTGTGAACTTTAGAGAATCCAGTAGCCGGTGAAGCACTAATTTTTCTTGCCACCACCTCAAAGTCCATGTCAATCCGCATGTTGATGTAGCTCCAGGCCCCCATATTCTTAGGCTCCTCTTGCACCCACACCAACTTAGGATTATTGTATTTCTTCAGAATCGCATCAATTTGCTTTTGCGGCCATGGATAGATTTGCTCTACCCGCACGATGGCCACATCCTTGGCTTTTTTCTTACTCTGCTCTTCCAGTAGATCAAAGTAGACCTTACCTGAACAGAACAGCACCTTCTTCACATTTTTGTTGGTCACATAGTCATCCCCGATTACTTCCTGAAATCGTCCTGATGTAAAATCTTTAATTGGAGAAATAGTACCCGGATGCCTTAAGAGTGATTTAGGAGAAAACACAACCGCTGGCTTTCTGAATTCCCACATTACCTGTCGTCTCATTAAGTGGAAGATATTCGCTGAAGTAGTAAGGTTTGCAATAATGATATTTTCGCCTGCACACATTTGAAGGAATCGCTCCATCCTTGCACTTGAGTGCTCAGGACCTTGCCCCTCATAGCCATGGGGAAGCAACATCACCAGTCCATTCATCCTTTGCCATTTACTCTCAGCACTGATTATGAACTGATCAATCATGATTTGTGCACCATTGGCAAAATCACCGAACTGAGCTTCCCAAATCACCAGGGCATTTGGAGTAGCCATCGCATAGCCATACTCAAAACCCAACACTCCGTACTCTGAAAGCAGCGAGTTGTAGATTCTCAATGGCTGCTGATCCTTTTGAATATTGTTGAGTCCGCAGTACGGCTCATTCGTATTTGAATCGAAGAAGTAGGCATGCCTGTGAGAGAAAGTTCCTCTTTTCACATCCTGACCTGACATTCTCACGATCGTTCCCTCTGCTAACAAAGATCCATAAGCAAGTAGCTCGGCATCTGCCCATCCAAGCTCCTTTTTCTCAAAGAAGTTTGCTTTTCTGTCTTTGATGAGCTTTTCAATTTGGCGAAGAGGCTTGAATCCTTTTGGCACCTCGCTGATCGCTTTCCCCACCTTATCAATAACATCCTGAGAAATACTTGTATCTGGAGATTTGTCAAAGTCCTCTACTTTCGACCTCCTCAGGTGATTCCATTCCTCTTCGATTTTTTGAGGCTTGTATGGAAGCGGGTTTTGCTTGATCTCATCCAGACGGTTTTGAAGAAGGGTTTTAAATTCCTTGTCCAGTTTTTCTACATCTGACTCATCCAGATCGCCACGTTCCTTCAGCGTTTTCACGTAAACTTCCCGGGGATTCGGGTGCTTACCAATTGCATTGTAAAGCTTTGGCTGGGTGAACTTTGGTTCGTCGCTTTCATTGTGACCGTGCCTTCTATAGCACAGCATATCAATGAAAATATCTTTATTGAATCGCTGGCGAAATTCGACAGCCAGATTTGCACAGAAGTTTACTGCCTCAGCATCATCACCGTTTACGTGAAGAATTGGCGCATCAACGATTTTGGCAAGATCCGTGCAGTAAATACTGGATCGTGCATCAACGAAATCCGTGGTGAACCCTACCTGGTTGTTGATCACAAAATGGATCGTACCACCAGATTTGTAGCCTTCCAAAAGTGACATTTGAACGCACTCATAAACGATCCCTTGTCCGGCAACTGCGGCATCACCATGAATAAGAATTGGGATAGCCTTGCCCATATCCCCTTTGTACTCATCATCGATCTGTGCTCTGGAGTAGCCCAAAACAACCGGGTCAACCGCCTCCAGGTGAGAAGGGTTTGGAGCCAGCTTCACATACATTTTCTTTCCAGAAGTTGTTTCCATGTGAGAAGAGTATCCAAGGTGATACTTCACATCCCCATCTCCCATGGTCAGGTCTACCTCCTGATTACCTTCAAACTCACTAAAAATTTCTTCGTAAGTCTTGCCCATAATGTTTGCAAGCACATTCAACCGTCCTCTATGCGCCATCCCAATCATAACTTCAGCAGCATCTAATTCAGCAGCTTTGCTAATGATCCGATCAAGCGCCGGAATCATATTTTCTCCACCTTCAAGTGAAAACCGCTTCTGACCTAAAAATTTGGTGTGAAGGAAGTTTTCAAAAACTACCGCCTCATTGAGTTTGGACAATATCCTTCTCTTCTCTTCTTTAGGCGGATTGATATCAAAACCCTCCGCCTCTACTTTGCCTTTAAACCACTCATGAACCTCAGAGTTTCGAACATGGCTATACTCAAAGCCAATGTGATTGGAGTAGACTTTCTTCAGCTTTTCTACGATTTTCCGCAGGGTCGCTTTACCGAGACCTATCTCTGCCCCTACTTCAAATTCTGAATCCAGGTCACTTTCTGAAAGATCAAAATCCTTGATCTCAAGCTTAGTAACGTGATGCCTCCGCTCCCTTACAGGATTTGTGTCTGCGATCAGATGGGCCCAAGACCTGTAATTGTAAATGAGGTTTCTAACTGCCGTTTCCTTAGGAGTGGCGATGGCATCAGTAGTTGCTACCCCATTCTCTCCATACTTCTCCTGCGCAAATTCAAATCCCTCGAAAAACTTCTTCCAGGATTCATCTATGCTATTTGGGTTATCTTTGTAGGCCTTAAAAAGCTCATCAAGGTAATTACCGTGAGCATTGGCGATGTAGGAATATTTGTCCATACTCATAATGTGTTCTGAAACAAAGGTATATCCTAATAAGTTTCTTTAAAAATTGTAAAATCGTTTATGCAAATACACATACGAATAAATACTGATAACTAGGTACTTAGTTATTTTAATATCGTCTTTTCTTAGGCCTGGAGGGTTTAAAATATTTTGCTGGGATCTACGAGTTTTCCTCATCGCTAAAGTGCGATCCTTTTCTTTTCATCACATCTTTCTCACTCAGAGAAAAATAGACTACATTTGCGCTCCATTTTTAAACCTTTTGATGGACGAGTTCCATAAACAAAAAGAATTATGCCAGTAAAAATTAGACTAGCGCGTCGAGGACGCAAAAAACAAGCCATGTACGATGTAGTAGTGGCAGACGCTAGAGCACCACGAGATGGTCGCTTTATTGAGAAACTTGGTACTTACAATCCAAACACAGATCCAGCGTCTATTCATTTAGACAATGACAAAGCGTTTGATTGGGTAATGAAAGGTGCTCAGCCCACAGATACTGTGAGAGCCATGCTTTCTTACCGAGGTATCATGATGAAAAAACACCTTCAGATAGGAGTAAACAAAGGAGCAATTACTCAGGAAGAGGCTGATAAGAAGCTTGAAGCCTGGATGAAAGACAAAGAGTCTAAGATTCAGGGTAAAGTTGACAAACTTGCCAAGGATCAGGCTGACAAGAAGAAAGCAGCACTGGAAGCAGAGAAGAAAGTGAGCGAAGCAAGAGCTGAAGAGCTTAAGAAAAGAGCTCTGGAAGCTGAAGCAGCTTTGGTTGAAGAAATCAAAGAAGGTGGAGCTGAAGGAAATGAGGATGTGGAAGAGGATGTAGCTGAGGTAGAAGAAGCACAAGCTGAAACTACTGCAACAGAAGAGGCTCCTGCTGAAGAAGCTCAAGAAGAGCCAAAGGCTGAAGCTACAGAAGAAGCTCCTGCTGAAGAGGCTAAAGAAGAAGACAAAAAAGAGGGTTAAGTCTCCATGAGGCAAGCTGATTGCTACCAACTTGGGGAAGTGATCAAAACCCACGGTCTGAATGGAGAAGTTGGCATCTCACTGGATGTTGATTTTCCGGACGAATATCAAAATTTGGAATCAGTTTTTCTTGAACAACAAGGAAAGCTGGTTCCTTTTTTTATTGAAACCATACAAGTCAATGGTAACAGGGCGCTGGTGAAGTTTGAAGATATCAATTCACTGGAAGATGCAAAGCCTTTAATCAAATCAGACATCTACCTGCCCCTTACCTTTCTACCTAAACTGGAAGATGGACAATATTATTTCCATGAGCTTGTAGGGTGTGATGTCTTTGAAAAAGAGGATAGACTTGGCGTAATAAGGGAAATAATTGACCTCAATGGAAATCAGCTAATTTCTTTAGACGCAGCAGGAAAGGAAATTTTGATTCCCCTCAAGGATGAAATTCTATCGGTCGTGGATATCCCTAATAAAAAAGTATCTGTTGTGCTGCCGGAAGGATTGCTTGATATCTACAATGATTAACTTCATGGTATGAGGATCGACATCATTACCTGCTTGCCTGATCTTTTCGAGGGTCCATTGACCCAGAGTATCGTTAAAAGATCTATTGACAAAGGTCTGGTGGAATTAGAAATCCACAACCTTAGAGATTATGCCACCAACAAGCATCTGCACGTAGACGACTATGCCTTTGGTGGTGGAGCTGGAATGGTGCTGATGATTGAGCCCATCGATAAGTGTATCTCAGCCTTAACAGAGAAAAGGAGTTATGATGAAATCATCTACCTGACTCCAGACGGTGAAACATACAATCAGGGAATAGCCAATCAATTATCATTAAAAGAGAATTTTATTTTCCTGTGCGGGCATTATAAAGGCGTAGATCAGCGGGTAAGAGATCACTTGATCACACGGGAAATCAGCATTGGCGATTATGTACTCTCCGGGGGAGAGCTTGCCGCCATGGTACTCGCCGATTCCCTCATCAGGCTCGTTCCAGGAGTTCTCAATGATGAGACCTCCGCCCTTTCCGATTCCTTTCAGGACAACCTCCTTGCCCCTCCGGTGTACACTCGGCCTGCTGAATACAAAGGCTGGAAGGTACCGGAAATTCTTACCTCAGGACATGAGGCCAAGATAGAAGCCTGGAGAAACGAGCAGGCCTTGGAGCGCACAAAAAAAAGACGTCCGGATTTACTTCAATAATCCGTCAAATAGGATCTTAATATACCCCTAAGTAGGTATTTCAAGTGTTTGGTTTTTTGACTCCCTTTGAAAGAAAAAGCCATGAAGACACTTTACAAATCAACCAAATTACTGAGTTTACTACTTACTCTTTCAACCATCATTTTAATTGTTAGTTGCGGGGGTGGCGGAGATGATCCAGCTCCTATAGATGTAGATCCATCAGATGCTGATGCACTTTCAGGGGTACTTCTAATCCCGGGCAGCCAAAGTGTGAGCGGCCAGCCGCCGGCACCAAGTACAGCACCAGGTGCTCCAACAGTATCAAACAATCAGACTTCTGCAACGGTTGTTGCTGACAATACCTTGTATTTGCCATTCAATTTTGAGTCGGCACAGGGATATGGAGGATGCTATGTTCAGGTTAATGGTGCGTCCAGCTATTTTGATATAGCTGATGGTAACTCTGCACAAGACGGGCTACTTGTGATCCCCGTTGGCATTCCGGCAGGGGTACAAAATGGGGATTTTTGCCTCACTTACTGCATTTATGACAATAGTGGACAGGTGAGTAATCTACTACAGACATGCGTGACCGTTGGGCCAATTCAGGAATGCCCTGCCTTCACAAGTGGAAGTGATGGGCTTACTATTGCTACATATGATCTTGGGGAGACTGCAGGAACATCCACCATTACTTATGATATGTATTCAGTCCAGGATAGGGTTGATGTTTTCTACAATGACCAGTGGATTGGAGGATCAGGATCCAGCATAAGTAGTGCTTCCTTCCCACCAGTAAGCAGCTGTGGGGATGGACAAAACGGGTATGTGAGTGGAGTTGGGACTATTGATGTAAATTATGATCCTTCGGTGGCAAGAACAGTCACCATCTACATGAGTGGATGCATAGGAGGAGGTACAGCGTGGGATTTAAATGTAAGTTGCCCAGAATAAGAAATTAGTATTTAATCCCTTCAAAAAGACCCTCCTCGGAGGGTTTTTTGTTATAAATACCTCTGGGTGGGTATTTCATCTTATACTGAAAGTTTTCATCTTTAGTGAAAATCGTACCTTTCAACTAAAAAATATTATCATGAAAAATTATATCGTTTTAATCATCCTTCTAGTTTCTTGTCAGCAAGCCAATGAAAGCATTCCGCAAGGATCACATGATCACCCAGTCTCAAGAAGGAGCGCAATAATTGATGACTATCCCCATGCGTCTACAACCCATGTTCTTGAGGATGGCGTGTACAAAGATGCTTATGGTGTTAAGTTCATCATGGAAGAAGTTGATAGAAAAATATTCTACGCTTATGTTGATCGCTCCAACGTTAGGAAAATTGCATACGTATATGACGAAAAGCCAGAACCAATTATCCTGGAAGGAAAAAAAATCGAATGGAATCAGCTTGAAAGAATCAATAATAACTATAGGGTTTTCGGATCAATCTTCAACAGAAAGGAAGTAAGGTTTCACACAATTATTATCACTGGAGATTTTGACGATCTCTCGATTGATGTATTCAAGTCAAATGAGGCTGAAAAGATTAAATCACATTTTCTAAATAGCTTGGAAGGTCATTCCCTTCATCAGGGTATAATTCACTTTCCCGACAATAATGATGATGATGATTAGGAGAACAATCTTAATTATTTCTCTATTGATCTCAACCAATCTCCTAATTTGTCAAGAGCCTGTGGAAAAACAACTTGAGGCAGTTAAGGAAATACTGCAACAAGGAGAGTATGATTCTGCCATTTCAGTTCTTTATGGAATGGCAGATGAATTTAAGGAAAACACTGACGTCATTGGCAAAATCTATATTAGGTTGGGCACCGCTCACTGCATTGGAAATTCGATAGATGCTGGTCTCAAATACTATAAGCTGGCATTTGAATTGGGACAAGAGCAAGCCAATAATTCGCTTATTAGTAAAGCCTTGCTTGGTTTAGGGGCGGCATATCATTCTTTGGATAGTTTAGATAAGGCTTTACACTATTATTCCTTATCAATCCCATTGCTTGAAATCGAGGGCGACACATCAAATCTATCAGGTGTTTATAGCAACCTTGGATTAATCCAGTCAGGAAAAGCCATGATAAACGATGCATACTCTTCTTTCAAAAAAGCCCTATTTAACCAGGCAAAATCAAAAGACAGTATTTTTATGATGGAAACCTTTTTCAATCTAGGAATGGCCCTTTCGAAATCAGGCTTACACGAAAAAGCACTCGTATACCTTGATAGTTCGCGATATATAAGTCATCTAACAAACTCTACAGAGGGCCTTTCCAGAGCAACCAGACAAATGGCTATCGAATACTATTACCTGGATAATTTCAGAGCTTCATCCAGCTATTTCTTTAGTTACGATTCAATTGGTCATGATTTATTTCACCAGAGCGACAAAGAAAAAATCCTCGAACTCGAAACCAAATTCAAAACAGCAGAAATAGAACGTGATAATGCATTTAAGCAAGCAGAAATAGCGCAAAATAAGAGGCAGCTATTGCTCCTATCCCTCTTCGCACTTTTCCTCACAATCACCGCCATTGCCATTTACCTGTTTCTGACCCAAAGAAGAAAACGACTAAAAATAGCCTCCGAAAAACAAATCCAAGGCCTCCTCCAGGAGCAGGAAATGAAAACCGCCTATGCCCTTCTCGAAGGACAGGATCGTGAACGCAAACGTATAGCAGCCGAGCTGCATGATAATCTCGGGAGCATACTGGTGACCCTCAACATGTACGCTGATGCCCTTCAGGATCGAAAACCGGAGGAAATGAAAGGGTTGGCAGAGAAAATTGGAGAAACGGCCAAGCTGGCCAATGATGAGACCAGAAAAATTTCTCATAGTCTGGACTCGGGCTTGATCAAACACTTTGGCTTGGAAGCAACCATCAAGCAGCTTACGGAGGCAGTTTCTTCAGCCCGCAATCTCATATTCCATTTATCCATCCAACTTGAGGATACACTTGGCTCAGAATTTTCACTTGAAATTTATCGAATCATCCAGGAGCTCATAAACAATACTTTGAAGCACTCCAAAGCCACTAAAGTGCATCTTGAACTCACCCATGTCAGTGGATCGCTCAATCTGATTTTTGAAGACAATGGCATAGGGTTTAATAAGGATGAAATAATGAGAGGAATGGGCTTAAAAAATATCGAAAATCGGGTACAAAAATTGGACGGAGAGCTAACCATAGACTCATCTCCCGGCAAGGGCAGCACTTTTATCATTGAAATAGCACAACTATGAGCACGGTAAAAATTCTAATCGCTGACGACCACCAGATCGTTATTGACGGACTGAAACTTGTGCTTAGCTCTAGGGAAGATTTCGAGGTGGTGGGAGAAGCAGGAAATGGGCTGGAAGTACTGGATTTTCTTAATCATAGACACGTTGATGTTGTAGTGCTGGATATCAACATGCCAGAAATGGATGGGATAAAGTGCGCTAAAAAAATTAAGTCTACCCATCCAAAAATCAAAGTCATCATCCTGACTATGTATGCCCAGAAGTCCTTTGTGGAAGAAATAATCAAGATCGGGATAGATGGATGTCTACTTAAAAACAACACTGGTAAGGAGCTTTCAGATGCGATTGCCAGGGTTCATAGCGGCAAATCATATTATGACCAGATACAGCATTTTAACAAAGACGATGCTAATGATCATAAGGAACTTTCACTGAGTGAAAGAGAGATAGAAATCATACGCAAACTGGGTGATGGGCTCACCAGCTCACAAATTTCAGAAACACTTTTTATCTCAGAGCACACCGTAAAAACCCATAGAAAGAACATTCTAAGAAAGCTAAGTCTGCACAGCAGTTCCGAGCTTATCCAGTACGCACTGAACAATGGAATTATTTAACTCAATATCTTTTTTTCCAATACTTATTTCTATATTTGCACTCCTTTTTCAAAACACTCAGCGAAGAGTACAGAAATGAGCACAGAATTATTGAATATCGTAGCGGAAGAATATAAAGGCGTAAGATCTCAGCATCCTTCATTTGGCCCTGGTGACACCATCAACGTTCACTACAAGATTAAAGAGGGTAATAAGGAGCGTGTGCAGCAGTTCCAGGGAACTGTAATGTCTATCAACAACAAAAACACAAACGGTGAAACCTTCACGGTAAGAAAGGTTTCCGGAGATATCGCTGTAGAACGAATCTTCCCTATCCTCACTCCTAATCTCGAGAAAATCGAAGTGCTTAGACGGGGAAAAGTAAGAAGAGCCAAACTTTATTACTTGAGAGGAAGAAAAGGAAAGGCTGCTCGAATCAAGGAAAAGCTTACAAAAAAATAAAATTGAAAATCCCGACCAAGTGTTGGGATTTTTTTTGCCCTCCTACCTGTTAACTTAGCTTCAATGAAGCTGTCTTTCTCCAAATATCAAGGAACCGGAAATGATTTCATCCTGATAGATGACAGATCCGAAGATTTCCCCCAGGAAATCGCACTGATCCAAAAGCTCTGCGATCGGAGATTTGGCATTGGAGCGGATGGGCTCATCCTCATTCAGAATCATCCTGCGCTCGACTATCGCATGGTCTATTTCAATTCGGACGGCTCACAGAGCTTATGCGGCAATGGTTCCCGTTGTGGTTTTGCATTTGCTCAGGCATTAGGTATTGCTAAGAATGAGGCCTCTTTTGAAACAACCGATGGCATTCATAAAATCAGGCAGGAAAATGGAGCGATCCATTTTCAGCTTTTTGATGTAGACAAAGTTGATCAGTTAAATGAGCAAGAATGGTTCATCCACACAGGTTCGCCTCATCATATTGTCATTATTTCCAAAGACTCCAAAATCGATATAGTGGCCGAGGGAAGAAAAATTCGCAACTCCCCTACCTATTCAGGACAAAATGGCACAAATGTCAACTTTGCACAGCTTTTGCAGGACAGGGTGAAAATAAGGACGTATGAAAGAGGCGTGGAAGATGAAACACTGAGCTGCGGCACTGGCGCAACAGCCGTGGGTTTGATGGCGGGCAAGTTGGGATACCAAAGCCCCGTTAAAATCCAGACACTGGGTGGAGAACTGAGCGTTTCATTTAAGTGGGACGGCAATCATTTTTCCGATATCTGGCTCGCAGGCCCGGCAGAAAAAGTCTTCGAAGGAAGTATCACAATCTAATCGCTCTTACACTAAACCATTATAACTTTAAGGCCTTATAAAAGGCGAAATTTTTACGAAACTTGATGGCATAGACTTATTGATGGATATGCCTTTAAATAAAATTTTCAATGCTAAACTCGATTACGAAGGGATTTGCCAAAATTTTTGGCACAAAGACAGAGAAAGATCTAAAGGAACTCACCCCCTATGTTGGACTGATCAATGCTGAGTTTGAAAAACTAAGAAATATCACCGATGATGAACTGAGAGGTAAAACCACTGAACTCAAGTCCATCATCAAAGATCGGTTGAAGGAAATCGACGATCAGATCGAAGCACTTCATAAGCAAGTAGATGGGGACAGGTCACTGGATGTTCACCAGAAAGAAGAAATATTTAGTCAGATTGATAAGCTGGAAAGTGACCGGGATGAGGAACTGGAAAAAGTATTGATCGATATCCTTCCTGTGGGATTTGCAGTAGTGAAGGAAACGGCACGAAGATTGGCTGAAAACGAAAAACTGGTCGTGCAGGCCACCCTATACGACAAGGAGCTAGCAGCGAAAAAGGAAAACGTAGAAATAAATGGTGAAATAGCTACCTGGAAAAACCGGTGGAAAGCCGCAGGAAATGAAGTGCTATGGAACATGGTGCATTACGATGTGCAGCTGATTGGAGGGGTGGTACTTCATCAGGGAAAAATTGCCGAGATGCAGACTGGTGAGGGTAAAACATTGGTTGCCACACTCCCAGCTTATCTGAATGCCCTTGCCGAAAGAGGTGTGCACATTGTAACAGTAAACGACTACCTGGCAAAGCGGGATGCAGAATGGAATGCGCCGCTCTTCGAATTCCATGGATTAACCATCGACTGCATAGATAATCATCATCCTAACTCGCCACAGCGAAGAAATGCCTACATGGCAGATATCACCTATGGCACCAACAATGAGTTTGGATTTGATTACCTCAGGGACAACATGTCAAGAAGCCCGGAAGAGCTGGTGCAGAAAAAGCACCACTACGCCATGGTGGATGAGGTCGATTCCGTATTGATTGATGATGCCCGTACGCCGTTGATCATCTCAGGTCCTATTCCAAGAGGAGACGAGCACGAATTTTATGACCTGAAACCTCGTATCCAGCGATTGGTAGATGCCCAGAGAAAATTGGTTAGTGATTACCTGAATGAAGCAAAAAGATTGATCAAGGAAGGAAACGAAGCAGAAGCAGGCCTTCCGCTTTTCAGAGCCTTTAGAGGTCTCCCGAAAAATAAGCCACTCATCAAGTTTATGAGTGAGACCGGGATCAAGCAGATCCTTCAAAAAACGGAAAATATTTATCTGGCGGACAACCAGAAACGAATGCCGGAGGCGGATGAGCCGCTTTATTTCACCATAGATGAAAAAATCAACAGCATTGACCTGACGGAAAAAGGTATTGACCTAATCACAGGAGAGGGCGAAGACGCAACATTCTTTATTCTTCCTGACATTGGGGACGAAATCGCCAAACTGGAAAAAGATGAAGCACTTTCCGAAAATGACAAGCTTCAGAAAAAAGAGGGCATCATTCGGGATTACAATATAAAAGGTCAGCGAATTCACTCTGTGAATCAGCTACTGAAGGCGTACTGCATGTATGAAAAAGATACGGAGTATGTGGTGATGGATGGCAAAGTGAAAATTGTGGATGAGCAGACTGGGCGTATCATGGAAGGTCGTAGATACTCAGACGGATTGCACCAGGCAATTGAGGCGAAAGAAAACGTGAAGGTTGAAGATGCCACACAGACCTACGCTACAATCACACTTCAGAATTACTTCCGAATGTACCATAAGCTTGCCGGTATGACCGGAACAGCTGAAACGGAAGCAGGGGAATTCTGGGATATTTACAAGCTAGATGTGGTGGTAATTCCCACAAACAAGCCTATTTCCAGAAAAGATGAAAACGATAAGGTCTACAAAACCATTCGTGAAAAATTCAACGCGGTGGCAGAAGAGGTTGTTGAGCTAACTCAGGCTGGTAGACCCGTTCTTGTGGGTACTACATCCGTGGAAATTTCAGAGCTTCTGAGCCGAATGTTACAGATGCGAAGTATCAAACATCAGGTTTTGAACGCTAAGCAGCATGCGAAAGAAGCGGATGTTGTGGCCGAGGCAGGTAAGCCAGGAGCAGTGACAATCGCTACCAACATGGCCGGTAGAGGTACAGATATTAAACTTACCCCTGAGGTAAAAGAAGCGGGAGGTCTGGCGATCATCGGTACGGAAAGACATGAATCCCGTCGGGTAGACAGACAGCTTAGAGGCCGTTCTGGACGTCAGGGAGATCCCGGGTCTTCTCAATTCTACGTTTCATTGGAAGATAACCTGATGCGACTCTTCATGTCAGATAGGGTGGCGAAAATTATGGACCGTCTGGGGCTACAGGAAGGGGAAGTGATCCAGCACTCCATGATCACCAAATCCATCGAGCGTGCTCAGCGAAAAGTAGAAGAAAACAACTTCGCAATCAGAAAAAATCTCCTGGAGTATGACGATGTAATGAATAGTCAGCGGGAGGTGATTTACAAGCGACGAAGAAATGCACTTTATGGAGAAAGGCTGGAGCTCGACATCCTGAACATGCTGTTGGAAACATGCGAGGACATCATCTTCAACGCCAAGGGCACCAATGACCTTGACAGTCTGAAATTGAACGCTATTTCCATCCTGGGGCTCGATTTCAACATCACGAAAGAGGAACTTGAGAAAGGCGATGAAAATACACTGGTGAATAAACTCTATGGCCAGGCATTGGAAAGCTACCAGCAGAAAAACCAGCTCATCAAAGACAAGGCACTACCAATCCTAAAGCAGCTGAAGCTAACCAGAGGAGCTACTTTGGAAAACGTGCTGGTACCATTCACTGATGGGAAAAAGCAAATAGGCACTTCGGTAAACCTGGCAAAAGCCGTGGAAACAGAGGGGCAGGAAGTAATTCTGGAAATGGAAAAAATGATTGCCCTCGCGACCATTGACCTGCTTTGGAAGGAGCACCTAAGAGACATGGATGACCTTCGCCAGAGTGTAAGAAATGCACAGTACGAGCAAAAAGATCCGCTGTTGATCTACAAGTTTGAAGGATTCGAAATGTTCAAACGGTTCATTGGCAAAGTGAATGAGGAAACCATCTCATTCCTGATGAAAGCGGAAATCCCAGTAGAGCAGGCTGATGACGTGCAAGCTGCCCAGAAGCAACGCACAGCCAGAAACTACAAGGAGCAAAAAGAAGAGAGCAGATCGGCGCTGGCAGGGCCTCAGGGTGGCAATAGGCCACCGGTGCAGCAGCAAACTCAGCCGGTACAGTCTCAAAAAATCGCCAGTAGAAATCAGCGCGTGAATGTGCAGTATGCAGATGGATCTGTGAAAAAGGATGTGAAATACAAAACCGTAGAAGACGACCTTAAAAACAATAAATGCGTACTTATCGACTAGCTATATTGATCCTGCTTGGGGCGTGCAAAGCCAGCACCCCCACCTCCACTACAAGCTCATACTCCGAGGACTTGAGTATCCATCGTCCGGTAATTGTGGCAGAAGAAAAAGTGGATGAAGACTCGAAAGATGAGGTAAAAACGGAGGCCTATACCCCGCTGAGCGGACATATCCGGCAGGAGCTGGACAGCATTGGCCGGGTGGCCTATGAGGAAAATAGAGCTGGCAAATATGTAGAAGGATATGTGATTCAGGTGTATTCCGGCAGTAGCCGCGATGATGCAAACAATGCCCGTTACAAAATGAATGAGTTATTCCCTGAGCTGGATCCGAAAGTTTCCTATCATCAGCCCACATTCCGGGTAAAGGCCGGCCGATTTACCGACCGATTGAAGGCACACCGAATATATGAACAAGTAAAGAAGGATTTTCCCACGGCACTATTGATCCCGGAGCGATTCCTGCAAAAGTATGAGTGACCTGATCGGAAAAATAAAGTCACTGTCTGATGCCCATTTCGAAGATATTCTGGCGATAAGGCGGCACATCCATGCCAATCCGGAACTCTCCTTTGAAGAGTACAATACTGCAAAATTCATCGAGGAAAAACTAAAAGAATTTGGTGTGTCCAATGTTAAGCGCATTGCCGAGACAGGCGTCACCTTTTGCCTGGAGGGGAAAGGAAAGGGAAAAACCATCGCGCTAAGGGCCGACATTGATGCCCTCCCCATCACTGAGGCTAATGATGTGCCTTACAAATCAAAAAATGTAGGGGTGATGCATGCCTGCGGTCATGACGTACACACTTCCAGTCTACTTGGAGTGGCCAAAATTTTGTCTCAGCTCACAGATCATTTCAAGGGAACCATCAAGTTTATATTCCAGCCTGCAGAGGAAAAATCCCCCGGAGGAGCTTCGATTCTAATCAAAGAGGGCATCCTGCAAAATCCCATTCCGGAGAAAATCCTAGGCCAGCATGTGATGCCGCTGATACCTGAAGGAAAGGTTGGATTTCGACCAGGGAAATACATGGCAAGTGCAGATGAAATTTACCTCACCGTGAAAGGCAAAGGTGGTCATGCTGCAATGCCTGAAACCTTCATTGACCCCATTGCCATTGCCAGTCAGATCATTGTTTCCCTTCAGCAGGTGGTCAGCCGGATGGCAAATCCAAAAATTCCATCGGTGCTTTCATTCGGGAAAATAGCAGGGGGAAATGTGAATAACGTAATCCCAGATGAGGTGAAAATTGATGGGACATTCAGGACTTTTGATGAGGAATGGAGAAAGCAAGCCCTTCAAAAAATCAAAGATATTTCTACCTCCATCGCATCTTCCATGGGTGCTACATGCGAAGTGGATATTTCCGCAGGCTACCCTTTCCTTGTAAATGATGAGGAATACACCCTTCGAAACATGGAAGCAGCGAAAGCCTACCTGGGCGAGGAAAATGTGGTGGAGCTTGACCTCTGGATGGCTGCTGAGGATTTTGCCTTTTACACACATGAAGTACCCGGCTGCTTTTACCGATTGGGCACCAGGAATGAATCAAAAGGAATTGTATCAGGCGTCCACACCCCTACTTTCAACATTGATGAAAATGCCCTCAAGACAGGCATGGGATTGATGTCTTACCTCGCCATTCACGAGCTGAACAGCTAGCTAGAGAGCAACTTCTGTCTGGAACCGAAAAATCACGTATTCGGTGGTTTGCCCCGGAAATGTTTGAAAGCTGATATCGCTCTGGAATTTTAAGTCATGCCCGGAGATATATCTTGAGATTCCGAGGGTAAACTCTCTTTGATCTGGAAAAACCGTATGTGTATCATCAGCATGGATTTCTGTAAACCTTCCCGCCACTTCCCAATTGGAAGGAAACAAGTAGCCCATTTGAAAAACAAAACCAGAACCTGTTCCATATCTACCCTCATTGTTTCCTGCTGTCCTCTTTATGAATTCCGACATGGCTGAAATTCCATTGTATTTAAACATCATGTCAGCTATTAAGGACCTTAAATCCGTAGGGAGATATGCATCATCCGTATTAGAAAAAGTCACAAAATTACCAAGATTCCCGCGTGACCGGACAGCATTTGTATTTAAATCCCCAGTGATGCCTATTGATAATTTTGGTATTGACTCCCTTTCCAGATCTGAGCCAAAGTAATCCCCCTTGGCGGTAAAGCCGCCCATTGGGAGGAATTCCAATCTACCCGTTACCTCATAACCTTCAGATGGGTTCCTGTCAGTCACATTTCTCCCCTGCCCCATTGATATTGCCAGTATTTGTCTGAATTTATCATTGGCACTTTTATGCCTAAGCTGGACTCCAACATCCCTATCCAGATTAAACCGGGCATTAACCAAACTTCGATCTACAAACTGTAAATCCTGTGATGAAATCACACGTTCCCTATTGCCCGGCAGCTTGGTCTGTCCCCACCACACATGCCAATTTTCGGCAAAATTCCACTTCACTACCGCATCCAAAACGATATTCGCTGTGTTACTTGATTCATCATTATGCCCGCTACTTTGATCCCGGTTAGAAACGGCTAACTCAAGTTTATAAACGACTCTGGGATCTATGGCCCATCCATCAAACTTCAAACGAGTCCTTCTAACCAGCATAGCATCCTCATATACATCAGAATCAAGATTGTATCTACCATCATAGAGCGTTTGGAACCTAAAACCGAACTTAAAATAGAAGGTGGAGTCCTTAGCTACAAAGGCAAGTCTCTGGCCCCATGAGCTTGAAGTTTCATTCTGAGCGGTGGCTCCTAGGGCCATTAAAAACACTAGAAAAACTACGTGTTTAGAAAAATTCATGATTTCTTAATGGAATTTTCAATTAAGCCGCAATGTTAGAATCTTAATGTTAACAAAATATTTACCCAATGTTAAATTGTTAACACTGGATTAACAAAGAGATGGCTGGCAATCCCTTCCTTCCTAGCCCTCAATGCTTGTCCAAATCAACACCCAGAGTACACAATTTCTTAACATACACAAAACATTGTACGAATACCTTTGCAGCACAATTAACTAAAGATCAATGCAATACGGACTTTTCGAATTCCTTAATCTTTTAGGGGCGCTAGGATTCTTCATATATGGAATGAAGGTGATGAGTGAGGGTATCCAGAAGGTGGCAGGAGCTAAAATGAGAAATATCTTAAGCTCCATGACATCCAATCGGTTCAAGGGTGTTTTCACTGGTTTTACCATCACCAGCTTAGTCCAATCTTCCTCTGCTACCACGGTGCTTGTGGTAAGTTTTGTAAACGCAGGCCTTCTCTCCCTCACCGAATCTATCGGGGTGATTATGGGTGCCAACATAGGCACTACAATTACGGCTTGGCTCATTTCAATTGTTGGGTTTAAAGTGAAAATTGCCAGCTATGCGCTTCCTATTATTGCATTTGGTTTCCCGTTAATGTTTTTCAATAGGGATCGGTTGAAATTTTGGGGAGAAGTACTGGTAGGGTTCGCTTTACTTTTTATGGGTCTGGCACTTCTAAAAGACTCAGTGCCTGATTTAAAATCTAACCCGGAAATTCTGGAATTCCTTAGCAGGTATACTGACCTGGGATACTTCTCTATTCTTCTTTTCGTACTGATTGGTACTGGTATCACCGTAATTGTTCAGTCTTCTAGTGCAGCCATGGCATTGACTTTGGTAATGGCCAATAATGGTTGGATTCCATTCGAACTTGCTGCCGCAATGGTTTTGGGAGAGAATATTGGAACCACAATCACTGCTAACCTTGCGGCCCTCGTGGGAAATGTACATGCAAAACGTGCCGCTCTTTCCCATTTCATTTTTAACATCTTTGGCGTGATCTGGATACTTATCCTAATCAGACCAGCGCTTAGTCTTGTTGATTGGTATTTGGTCTCTTCCGGATCAGCATCCCCATTTGTCACAGCTACCAGCATCCCTATTGCACTTTCCATTTTCCACTCCGGATTTAATATCATCAATACCCTACTTCTAGTGTGGTTCGTCAATTTCATTGCACAAACCGTAACCAAGGTAATCAAGTCGACCGGAGACGATGAATTCCAGTTGGAGTACATCAGTACCGGCATGATGAATACCTCAGAGCTTTCCATTGAAGAGGCCAGAAAGGAAACAGTAAGGATGGGCACCATGACCCAGAAAATGTCTAAGCAATTCCGCAACCTCATTGAAGAGGATAAGCCCAAGAAACAAAAGAAACTCCTAAAGAAAATTCGTGACTATGAGATCATGACTGACCGCATGGAGCATGAAATCACCGAGTACCTAATGAAAGTTTCTTCTGATGGAACACTTAGCAATGCAAGTACAATAAAAGTCACCAGTTTGTTTAGTGCGGTTAACGACTTGGAAAGAATTGGAGATTTGTTCTTCCAAATGTCCAGAGACGTAGAGCGAATTCTTAAGAGTGATAAGAAATTCAAAAGCAAACAAGTAAATAGTTTGCTTGAAATGATGGATCTGGTTGATCAAGCGCTCCAGATTATGGTAGAAAATCTTGATTCCACTTCATCTCACAAATCACTTGAGCCTGCAATGATTGTAGAGGAGCAAATAGATAGCTTGAGAAACTCGTTGAGAAAAGAGCTCACCAAGGATATCAAAAAGGACAAATTCGATCCACAAAGAGATGGATGGTATAAAGATCTTTTCCACCTATGTGAAAAAGTAGGTGACCATGCTATCAACGTATCTGAAGCCATGACGGGCGAGAAAGAGAGGATATTGAAAGACGAACTAGACGCTGAATGATAAACAATCTTCTCCTGTCGACTGACATGGACAAACATAATTATCAATCCATATTGTCCCGAACAGTGGTTATTGTCACTGCAATTCTACTATTCTTGATGTCTATAGAATTGATGGGGCTTTCTATAAGTGAACTCACAGGAGGGATGGCCGATAGCATCACTGCCGTCACAGCCAATCCATTCATCGGACTATTCATCGGACTGCTTTCAACTGCTCTGCTTCAAAGCAGCTCCACCACTACCTCAATTACGGTAGCCGCTGTGGCTTCCGGTGCAATTAGTCTGCACAATGCAATACCAATTGTTTTGGGTGCCAATATTGGCACTACCATTACAAGTACCATCATCTCGATGAGCTACATCTCAAAGCAGAAAGAATTCAGAAAGGCCGTGGCAGCTGGTACTTCTCACGACTTCTTCAATATACTCACGGTGCTTCTGCTGTTCCCATTAGAGGTCAATTACCGATTTCTGGAAAGATTCAGCTTATTTATTTCTACTTCAATTCACATCAGTGGAAAATCTGGCTTGGACGGAACTGGCGGCTATGGATTTACCTCAATTTTTGAAACCTGCACAGAGTGGATCGTTAGCACATTTGGCCCCATCGTCTCGCTATTACTTGGTATTGTATTGCTTTTTTCATGCATTAAGTTTATTTCCAAATGGCTGTACAAAATCCTCATTGGAAAAACAAAAGACCAGTTTGAAAAAGTAGTTTTTAAAAATAAATTCAGGGCATTTACCTGGGGACTTGTGATTACCTCTGTGGCACAATCCAGCTCGCTCACCACTTCTTTGATTGTGCCCCTTGTTGCCACAGGAAAAGTGAAAATTAAGAAGGCATTTCAGTTTATCATGGGAGCCAATATTGGCACCACGATCACTGCGCTGCTGGCTGCAATTTTTCAGTCAGAGGCCGCTATTAGCCTGGCACTCGTACACCTGTTGTTCAACCTGACTGGTGTCATCGTTTTCTTCCTGATCCCTTACGTATCTCAGGTACCAATATACCTGGCCAAGCAAATGGGTCGTATTACCATGAAAGTGAGATTGGTAGGTTTTGCATACATCCTGATTGCATTCTTCCTGCTGCCTTTCACGTTGATTTATTTTTCTCAAGTGGCCGAAAAACCGGCGGATTCTACAGAAGTGACCGTAGAAGATTAGCTTTGTGAATAAACACAAGCAAATATGGCATCTTCTGCAAGAAAGGTCATCGACAACATCATAGAGTTTATTGAGGTAAAAACCGAGCAAATCAAGCTCAAGATTATTTCCAGAGTGGCACGAATGCTCTCCGGGGTGATCGCCATTTCCATGCTTGGGATGTTCTCATTGTTCTTCCTGCTGTTTTTGAGCTTTGCCTTTGCAGAGATGATAAATATTGGTTTGGAAAGTACATATTTAGGGTATCTCATCATTGCCGGAGCATACCTTCTTGTGATTATTTTAGTGGTATTATTGGTAAAAACCCGAAAGCTTCAAAAATGGATTGAGGCCGCAATAGTAAAACTTGAAGAAGCCAGATATGAGCAAGAAAGAAACGATTGAAAACAGGGTCAAAGCACTCTCTGAGAGAGAGGAAAAAATCAAACTTCAGCTCGATAATGACTCGGATGAGATGAAAGATAAAGCCATGCGTATAGGGAAAATAGCCCTAATTGCAGGTGGAGTGGCACTGCTTGGCTATTGGATTTTCAACATGATTTTTCGGGAGGAAGAAGAGGAAGAAGAAGATCGACCAAAGAAGAAGAGGAAAAGGGATTCAGATGGAATCTCCTCCAAAGTCACTGCCTTTATCCTTCCGTATATTGGAAAAATACTGGATGGGCTTCTGGATGGGGAGGAAGAGCCAAAAAAGAAAAAAGAGCTGGAAGAGAGCGAAGAGGATTAGACGTTCATCAGCGATTCCCGCCTTCTCATCTTACCCGCCGGAATTCCAAACATCATCTTAAACCTGCGACAGAAATAGGCTGTATCCTTATACCCTACTTCCTTGCCAATGTCCCGGATGCTCTTTTTGCTGGTGCGCAGCAGGTTCACAGCAGCTTCCATCCGCTGATATTCAATATAGTCTTGAGGATTAATACCGGTTAGCATCTTGAAATACTGGCCTACATAATCTTCGGAAACATTGGCCACATTGGCCAGAACTTTGTTCGAAAGATCGTCAGAAAGGTTCTCTTTGATGAATGTGAAAATATCTATCAAACGAGGGTCTTTGAAGTAAGTGCTATTCGTAGCAAGCTTTTCCACAAACAGGCTATTATTCAAAATATAGCGAATCAGCTCAATGGTCATATTCTCAGTGAGCACCTTCACAATTCGGTCTCTACCTGGCATGCTTGCCTTCACCTCATCGTTGATTTGCTTGATCAATCCAGCCAGTTTATAGTTTTCCTCAATTTTAAATGGAGGTATGTCCAGCGACGAAAAGAAGTTGACAGAATCGAAAGCCTTGGCATCAAAAGCTACATAGCTATAATGCTCGTCGCTGATTGAGTGCTCATTGAAAGATTTTAGAAATTGATCCTTATTCGTAAGAAAATCATCTTTTGAAAGAATAGTGGGAGTGCCAGCTCCGTAGCTCATGGAAATTGGGCGGCCACCGGGAACAAAGATTACATCACCTTCTGATGCCACCTCCTTTTCCTTACCAAACTTTATTTCCCCACCAGTAACTAGAATCAAATAATTTTCAACCTCGTAGTTGTTATCGATCGTCACCGGCTTCAAAATATTAATATTTTTAGCCTTGACGAATCTGATTTCTAGCGATTCAATAATCTTATTGTAGTCCTCCATTTATAAATAAAGCTGGTTAATCTAGCAATAAATAGTAAAATAATAGGACGAATCTAATAATATTCATCCTCAAAACCTAATAAACGAAGGGTGGGTAGTACTTTGCCTATTGAACTATTTCAATAAACTACGCGAAATAACGATTCGCTGAATTTCGGAAGTACCCTCATATATTTGGGTAATCTTCGCATCCCGCATCATTCTCTCCACGTGATATTCTTTTACAAATCCATAACCTCCGTGGATTTGCACAGCTTCTACAGTTTGCTTCATCGCCACTTCGGAAGCAAATAGCTTTGCCATGGCTCCTTCTTTGGAGAAGTCCTCACCGGCATCCTTTTTTTGAGCAGCCTGCAGGCATAGCAACCTGGCGGCTTCAATCTGAGTAGCCATATCCGCAAGCTTAAATTGGATGGCCTGATGCTTTGAGATTTCCACACCGAAAGCTTTTCTTTCCTGGGAATATTTAAGTGCCAGCTCAAAAGCTCCGGAGGCAATGCCAAGGGCTTGAGAGGCAATTCCGATTCGGCCTCCGTTCAATACATTCATCGCGAAAGAGAACCCGAATCCATCTTGTCCAATACGATTTTCCTTAGGCACCTTCACATCCTGAAACATTAAAGAATGTGTATCACTGCCTCTGATACCCAGCTTATCCTCCTTTTTCCCGACCACAAATCCCTCCATGTCTTTCTCCACAATCAAGGCATTAATTCCCTTGTGCTTTTTCTCCGGATCAGTTTGCGCCATCACAATGTAGTATGAAGCTGAATTACCATTGGTGATCCAGTTTTTGGTGCCATTAAGCAGGTAGTAATCACCCTTATCCTCTGCGGTAGTGCGCTGTGAAGTGGCATCCGATCCTGCCTCTGGCTCTGACAGGCAGAAAGCTCCAATTTTTTGTCCGCTTGCGAGCGGTTTCAAATATTTCTCCTTCTGCTCTTCTGTGCCGTACTTCTCCAGACCCCAGCAGACCAATGAATTATTGACTGACATACATACCGAAGTGGAAGCATCCACTTTGGATATTTCCTCCATGGCCAGCACATAAGACACAGTGTCCATCCCACTTCCACCATATTTTGGATCCACCATCATACCCATAAAGCCCAGCTCACCAAGTTGCTTAATCTGCTCAGCCGGAAATTGCTGCTTTTCATCGCGTTCAATTACGCCAGGTAAAAGCTCCTTTTGGGCAAAATCTCTTGCCGCATCTCGCACTGCTAATTGCTCCTCGGTAAAGTTGAAATTCATCTATCGTTAGGATTATGGTTAAAGAATCGGCCGCAAATATATTCATTGTTATGCATGCAGACTATCAACCAATAAAAAAGCCCCAATGTTTGGGGCTCAAATTGAAATTTTTTTCAGGTAAAAATTAGTCTCTGCTTCCTAAAAAAATCATCACATAATAGAGCAATGTGGCTAGTGCACCAAGGGCGGCAACCAAATAGGTAGAAGCTGCTGCATTCAACGCGTCTTTTGCCATGGCATGCTCTCTGTCATCCACAATATTTCTGTCCTTAATCCACGCAAGTGCTCTGTTGCTGGCATCATATTCTACTGGCAATGTCACAAAAGCAAACAATGTGAAAATACTGTAACATCCTATGATGACCATTAGCGCAAGCTGTGGATTGATAATCCCAGGAAGTGCAAAAGCACCAAAAAACATCGCCATGAAAACGATATTGATAACCCTTGCACTCACATTTTGGACAGGCACCATTGCAGACCTGAACTCAAGCCAGCTATATGCTTTGGCGTGCTGCACTGCGTGACCGCATTCGTGAGCTGCTACAGCAGCAGCGGCAGCAGATCGTCCGCTGTACACGTCAGGGCTTAGGTTTACAGTCTTGTTCATTGGGTTGTAATGGTCTGTCAATTTTCCCTGAACGGATGTGACGGTCACATCATAGATGCCATTGTCCCTAAGCATCAATTCGGCAATCTCCCGACCTGATAGCCCAGATCCCAGTGAAACCTGAGAGTATTTTTTGAATTTGTTTTTCAATCGTGAACTAACCGCCCAACTCGCGATCATGAACACAACAATTATTACTAGCAACATATTTCTTGTCCTTTATTTTTACATTCAATTGAATCAAATACGATCAATTTCCGTCCGAAGTTATACCATTTTCGAGCCAAAATTCCTACCTGTCAATTTGTCGGTTTGGCTGCTGGTTTTCTTTGGATGATTAATGAAATAATCAATGCTACGCCTCCAAATATTGCAATGGCAATGATCTGGGATGTATGTAGCAATGTGGCAAGGAAAATCCCTGTGGTCTCCTCTACAGAATAGAGCAGAAGCATCCCGGCTATCATTCCATGATAGGTTCCAAATCCACTTTGAACAGGGAGCGAAAGTGCAATACCGCCTGTTATTAAAAGCATGAAGCCAACCCCCAGACCTAAGTGATTGGTTTCAGGTAGCGAAAAGATAATTATGTAGGACATGAGGTAATAAACAACCCACAATATGATCGTTGACACAAAAAAACCTATTGGTCGTTTGATATCTTTTAAGGATAAAAATCCGGCCACAAACCCTTTAATAAGTTCAGCAAATTTTCCTTTGAGTTTATCCTGATTTCTGACAAAAAGAATCAGGATAATTATCCCTGACAGGCCAACCAGGGCCACAATTACCAGTGCAAACACCGGAATATTCAAATCCTTGTAGGCAGTTTTTAGAAAATTAAGAAGCCGGCCTGACTCCACAACTAAGCTCACCAGGATCAGCAAAAGCAAGGTAATCACATCGATGATTCGCTCTGTGACCACACTACCTAGCGCAGCTGGCACTGCCACCTTATCATTTCTATGGAGTACGCCGCAGCGTGTTATTTCCCCAAGTCTGGGCAATGCAAGGTTTGCCAGGTATCCTATCGAAACAGCCAGGAGGGTTCGTGATGTTTTTAAGTTATACCCCAGAGGTTCCAGAAGAATATTCCAACGGTACGCCCGAGCCACATAAGCGACTATCGAAAGAAGAATTGAAGCAATTACCCAAGTGTAGTCTACTGTCTTTGCCCGCTCCCAGAATTCTACCCATTCCACATTCCTAAAAACCAGATACATCAATCCCCCTGCCAGACCAACACTGATCAAGATTTTAAGAGATGAAATAAGTATTTTGGACATTATCTTAAGAACTAAGCTTGTTCTTTTCGTCCGGAAATATTACCACCGGTTTATGAGCCTTGGCTTCCGCATGATCAATAGAGCAGTAGGAAATGATTATAACGATATCTCCCACCTGGGCTTTCCTTGCAGCAGGGCCATTGAGGCATACCTGGCCAGACCCTCTCACACCTTTGATCACATAGGTCTCCAGCCGCTCACCATTATTGATATTTACGATTTGCACCTTCTCGTTTTCCACCAAATTAGCCGCATCCATCAAATCCTCGTCAATAGTGATGGAACCCACATAATGCAACTCCGCTTCAGTGATTTTAACCCTGTGAATCTTAGATTTAAGAACCTCTATATACATGCCCCCTACTATTTGAGGCGCAAATATAAATTATCAATTAGTCTTACGCCCTCTACATAACCAGCAACACATACTGCAAGTTCATCCAACCCCACATGAGTGGTGATTGGGGAGAGATCCAGGGGGTTAACAGCTTCCAGGTATTCGAGCTTAAAACCTTGTGAAGACTGATAAAGTCCCTTCACTTCTTTCACCAACCCTTCGAGAGATTCTCCTTTTTCAATACCACTTTTAATCTTAGTAAGCCCTTGAGAAATTATTTGTGCCTCTTTTAGGCCCTTTTCGGAGAGTCTTCTGTTTCTGGACGAGAGGGCCAAACCAGAGGATTCTCTCACAGTCTCCACGCCAATTATCTCACATTGAAAATTGAGATCCTGACACATTTTTTTTATGAGCAAATATTGCTGAAGATCCTTCATGCCAAAATACGCTCTGTCCGGTTGTACAAGGTGTAAGAGCTTGCTCACAACTATCCCCACACCTTCAAAATGACCGCTCCTATATTGACCCTCCAGTGTTTTTGAAAGCTCACCAAAATCAATTGTAACCTGTGGTTTAGAAGGATATAAATCAGATTCTGAAGGAATAAAAACCACATCTACATTTTTAGTCTCAAGCAATTTGATATCCTCCTCAATCACTCGGGGATACTTGGCCAGATCGTCAGAGTTGTTGAATTGAAGCGGGTTCACAAAAATGCTTACTACAGTCACGTTATTGTGACTTTGAGACTCTTTTGCCAAGGCCAGATGGCCTTCATGAAGCGCACCCATGGTTGGCACAAATCCGATTGTTTGCCCATCCTTTTTGAATTTTAAAACCGCTTGGGAAAGCTCATTTAGGGCGCTTATTATGCGCATAGATTAACAGGTTTTAACTGGCTAACTTATTGAAAGCGTTGATAATAAATGAAAAAAATGGTAAATTTGTGCTCATTTTTAAGGTCCTATCAAAGAAATTAATCAAAAGCAAGTATGGAAAACATTAGAATCCTCTATGTGGCAAGTGAGATCAACCCATTTCTCAAAACCACAGAAGTGGCGGAGTTTGTGAGAAGGCTGCCTCAGGCTATGCAGGAAAGAGGAATGGAAATCAGGATTTTGGTACCAAGATTTGGACTGATCAACGAGAGAAAGAATCGTTTGCATGAAGTAGTGAGACTATCGGGGATTAACATTGCCGTTGGGGATGAGGAAAAACCACTTGTAATCAAAGTAGCTTCAATTCCGAATGCCAAGCTTCAGGTGTACTTCATAGATAACGAGGATTATTTTTACCGAAAGTCAGTATTTTTTGATAAGGAAGACAATTTCTTTGAGGATAATGACGAGCGGGCAATTTTCTTCTGCAAGGGCGTTTTAGAAACCGTGAAGAAATTGGGATGGTCTCCGGATATCATTCACTGTAATGATTGGATGACAAGCCTCATACCTCTTTACACGAAAACCACGTATAAAAATGATCCAATCTATAAGGATTCGAAAACTGTTTTCACCATTTATAATAATAGGTTTGCTCACAAGTTTGGTGATGACCTCTTGGAGAAGGTGAAAATGATTGATATTGACGATCAAATGTTGGATCCCTTGAAAACTGCGGATTATGACGGTTTCGTGAAGCTTGGTATGCAATATGCGGATGCCGTGATCAATGCAAATGAGGAAAATACAGATAGTTTCAAGAAACTAATCGCTGAATTTGGAGACAAAAAGACAGATACGATAGAGAAGGATGAAAATTTTGAAGAGTCTTACTACAATCTATACAATGAGCTTATTGGCTAAAAAATTCTCAATAAAGAACCTATTGAAACCGGGATTAATGATGTTGATCCCGGTTTTTTTCGGCTGTGAAACACAATCGGATTTGGGAATAAAATATGATTTGGGTTCAGAGGCGGGTGTCAAATTTGTGGAGTTTACCTTGCCTGCAACTAATATTTATATAGATAGTTTAAAAACTGATGGGGAAGGCCAAATACTAGTTGGGAAATATTCAGATTCTTTAACAGGGTCGGTAAGTGCAGAAGGATATTTTAATTATTCATATGAGAGCGGCCCCCTACCTAGAGCTAAGTCTTCAAGCTCAAATCAGAATCCTGTAGATACACTAAAATTGGACTCTTTAGTATTAGTAATCAAAGTCGGGTCATTGATACCATCATTGCCAACAGAGCAAAGTTTTGAGGTTTTCCAGCTTAAAAATAATTTAGATAATAACCTCGTGTATTTATCAAATAATAAACAAGATTTGGATTTAAAAATTGGTGAGTTTTCAACTACAATAAGCCCAAAAGATGACTCAGTTTATCGAATAAAACTGGATTCATCATACGCTAAGTCCTTCTTTTTCCAAATAAGCAACATTGCGGGAGATGTTGGTCAATCAATCGATTCCTATTTATTCAAGCCGCTCGGCTTAATTCCGAACAATGATTCCAAAACCATCTCATCTGTAGATCTTTCAAGTGATACTTTAAGAATATTCCTATATTCATCGCCAATAAGCCAGGAATCAAAAGATACTACCTATATAACTTCCTTTGAGCCAATTGGGAAAAATTATTCCCACATCGATCGAAATTTGTCCGAATCAGAGTTTAGTGGAATTAGCGAAAAACAAAACTTTGATCTGCCATCTGGTAAAACTATTATTGATCCGCTTATGGGTCTCTCTACTGCGTTTTCACTTGCGCCCTTAAAAGATTTTTTTGATCAGAATGAAAACATTCTGATAAATAATGCTTCTCTGGCTTTGAAATTTGAAGCGGATGAAAATCGTGATACATTGGAGATCTTCCTAAACTACTTTAGAAAGTCAGACAATAGTTTTTTCGGATCCGCTATTCAAGCAAATCCATTTGGTAATATTGTAATGTCAGACAATGGGTACTTAAACTTGAATTCGAATCCTGCAGCTAGTAGTTTTAATAACGAAAAAAATGAATTGCTCTTAAGTTCTACCTTGTTTTATCAGCAGCTTTATCGCCAATATATTGATAGCCTAATCTTCATCAACCCAACTAACGGAAGTGTCCGACCTGTCGAATATCTCGTACTCATAAGCCCAATTGATGTCACTTTGCAGCGAACAATCTTCAAAAAAGACGGTATCAAACTTAGGCTCTATTACACCGAAGTAGATCAGTAACTATTATGTGTGGAATTGTCGGTTATTTAGGGTCTAAACCCGCCTATCCAATCCTTATCAATGGACTGAAAAGACTGGAATATCGTGGATATGATAGTGCCGGAATTGCACTTATTGAAAATGGAGGATTGTCCATCCACAAGAAACAAGGCAAGGTGCTGGACCTAGAGCAGCTAATATCCAATCAATCTTTTACCAGCAAAATAGGCATTGGTCATACCAGATGGGCAACCCATGGCGAACCAAATGATGTTAATGCCCACCCGCATGTTTCCAATAGTGGCGAGCTAGCTCTGATCCACAATGGAATCATCGAGAATTATGGAACCCTCAAAGCAGATTTAGAAAACCGGGGATATACTTTCAAGAGTGAAACAGATACGGAAGTATTCGTCAATTTCATAGAGGATATAAAAAAGAAGGAGGATCTCCCATTGGAAGAAGCACTTCGAATTGCACTTTCCAAGGTGGTAGGCGCCTATGCAATAGCCATCATTTCGAAAGAGAATCCCAATAAATTGGTAGCTGCCAGAAAAGGCAGTCCACTTGTACTTGGCCTTGGTGAAAATGAATTTTTCCTTGCATCTGATGCCACTCCAATCATCGAACATACCAACGAGGTAATCTATCTTAAGGATGAAGAGATTGTAGTGATAGAAGATAATGAGTATTCCATTAAGGATATCAAGGACGTTCCCCAAACCCCTTACATTCATACGCTAGAGTTAGAACTCGAGGCAATCGAAA
The DNA here is from genome assembly GCF_040223195.1 of Ekhidna sp. Taxonomy (GTDB): domain Bacteria; phylum Bacteroidota; class Bacteroidia; order Cytophagales; family Cyclobacteriaceae; genus Ekhidna. The sequence continues at coordinate 96,655 of NZ_JAVKDX010000004.1, forward strand.
AAGGCGGACATGAACATTTCATGTACAAAGAAATCTTTGAGCAGCCTATTTCCATTGCCGATTGCATGCGTGGCAGGCTCAATGCGGATAGAGGAGAATTAGTATTGGGAGGTATTCGAAATTACTCAAAGGCTCTGGAAAATGCCGAGCGAATCATCATCATTGCCTGTGGCACATCCTGGCATGCCGGCCTGGTGGCTGAGTATGTTTTTGAAGATCTGTGCAGAATCCCTGTTGAGGTAGAATACGCATCTGAATTCAGGTACCGAAATCCGGTGATAAAGGAGGGGGATATTGTTATTGCCATTTCTCAATCCGGGGAAACCGCCGATACCTTAGCTGCGATTGAGCTGGCGAAAAGTAAGGGAGCCATAGTGCTTGGTGTAGTGAACACGGTTGGATCTTCCATCTCCAGGGCATCTCATGAAGGTGCTTATCTTCATGCTGGTCCGGAAATCGGTGTTGCCTCCACAAAAGCATTCACCGCACAATTGACCGTCCTGTACATGATTGCTCTCCGGGCGGCCAATAACAAAGGCACGATAACTGAAAGCAAGTACAGAGAGCTATTAACTGAGTTGAGTCTAATTCCTGACAAGGTCGGAAAAGCACTGGAGTCGAATGATCAGATTGAGGAAATTTCCGATATGTTCAAGAGCGCCAGCAACTTCCTTTATCTGGGAAGAGGTTATAATTTTCCTGTAGCCCTGGAAGGCGCACTTAAGCTTAAAGAGATTTCCTATATCCACGCAGAAGGCTATCCTGCGGCAGAAATGAAGCATGGGCCCATTGCCCTCATAGACGAAAACATGCCTGTGGTAGTAATTGCCACGCGCGACAGCAGCTACGACAAAATCGTGTCAAACATTCAGGAAGTCAAAGCCAGAAAGGGCGTGATCATTGCAATCGTAACGGAAGGTGATGCACTGATACCAGGAATGGCAGACTTTACCATTGAAGTGCCATCTACCCACGAATCACTTATGCCTCTTGTGTCAGTAATCCCGCTTCAACTACTTAGCTATCACATTGCGGTAATGCGAGGTGCTAATGTGGATCAACCGAGAAATCTGGCTAAATCTGTGACTGTAGAATAATTTAAAAACATGAAATGAGCATGTGGCATCAATCAAAAAAGTTTGAACGTGACCAAAAAAGTTTGAACAAAAACAAAAAAGTTTGAACAATTCATCAGCAATCCAAAAAAGGTCAATTAACTCACATAATTGACCTTTTTTAGCTCTTCATTATTTTTTTCACACTCAGTATTGATCTTTTTCTAGCATCTGTTATCCTTATGAAATTTGAACATATGTGGATTAGGCTTTAAATTGAGGCTTTACCTACTAGAATATACAATTGGCCAACCTTATCTCCTATGATTCCAAAATCAAACAAAAGAGAGGGAAAGGTGTCGGCAAAAACTACAAACCATGGTACAAGGTTGGTGAAACCAATCAATCAATCCCTGGACAAAAGAGTAGAGGAAATGGTCATAGAGTAAAAGGGCTGAAGTCCAAAAGAGTTCATCACTTATTATCAGCCTCAGAATTTATGGTCTTCATGGTATTGGATTTAAATCCTAATGTTTCTGACATAAGAGAACAGTTCCCACTCCTAGATCTCGAATTAGCGAAAAAAATTTCAACTGAGCTAGGAATAAAATATCCCAATCATACTGATAATCATATTCTAACAAGTGACTTCTTCATTGAATTTAAAAACGGAGAGAAGAAAGTCATTACTGTTAAGCCGATATCCAACATTAACAAGAGGCAACTTGAACTGTTTCAAATTGAAAGAGCGTACTGGGGAAAATTAGGAATTAATTGGGAGCTGATGACCGATAAAGATATTGCTAACAACAAGGTTCTCTTGATGAATTATAGAGATATCTATTATTCGGTAAGCTCCTTTAACAACAAAGAATTTGAACTTTCTGACATACAAAATTTCTATACCAACCTAATGACTACCTATGAAGATCATATAGAATTAGGGATTGTAGATTATTGTCTTAAAACAGATAGTGATATGAATTTTGAACCAGGATTAAGCCTTAGAATATTGAAAGTCCTAATTGGTAGAAAAATCATACAGGCTGATTTAAACGAAAGCTTATTCTCTAATCAATCAAAATTGAACTCAATCAAAATATTAAGCAATGTCAAACATATTGATAAATCAGATTTGGCAGCATAATAAAGCTGTTTATAGAGTTCTATATGTTGATAGAGACATTGATCTATTGGTATGGGTCAATCTGGATGATGCTCAAAAAACCTTTCCAGAAGAAATAACTCTCGCTGATTTTGATAAGAGATTAGAGGATAATTCAATTAAAGAATTAAATATTCAGGATCAATTTGCAGATCTTGATTTGTTGGATGAAAAATCAATCGATAAATATGAAAGGTCCTGGGATATAATAAAGTCTGTTGTAAGGGATGAGCCTCTAATCTTTGACAAAAAATATTTCAACGCAAAATGTAATGAATTAGCAGAGGTTCATGGTGTATCCAGACAAACTGTTCAAAGACTATTATTTAGATATTGGCATAATGGTAAGTCTAAACTAGGAATAGTGCCAAAGTATTATAACTCAGGAGGTAAAGGAAAAGAGAAAAATTTGACCCTGACAATAAATGGGCGTCAAAGAACAGACAGACAATCAACAATCATTCTAGATGAGCAGTTAAAACATAAAATAAGGAAGGGTTATAAAAGATGGTATTTGCGTGTTAAACAAGCATCCAAGAGAGTAGCTTATTCCAATTTTATAAGAACAAGTTTCAAGTCTGAATGGAAATCAAAGGAATTCGCAAAAGTGCCATCCTTTAGGCAATTTGTTTACTGGGGAGAAAAAGAAATGCCCACTGAACAAAAACTAAGATCAAAGAAAGGAGATATAATCTTTGATAAGGATTTAAGAATTACAGAAGGATCTTCGGCAAATTCTGTCAATGGACCTGGATTTTCCCAAATCGACTCGACTCCTTCAGATATGGAACTTGTATCTGAAATAGACAGAAAAACTCCAATTGGATGCCCTACACTTTACATTATAAGCGACGTTTACAGTGCTATGATTGTAGGCCTCTTAGTGACTCTTGAAAATCCATCATACACGCAGGCTTCAGAAGCTCTTTACAACAGCTTTACGAACAAAGGAGACTTCTTTAAAAGATCTCTGCTTTACCAAATTGATGAATTTGAATTCACCGAGGATGATTGGCCATGTGAGTATATCCCATACAGCATTGTTGCCGATCGTGGTATAGAGTTAATTGGAAAAAATTCTGAAAGCCTTATAGAAGATCTTGGAATCCATATTGAAAATAAAGAATCCTACCGCCCGGAGTTAAAAGGGATGATTGAAAATCACTTTCAATTGCTTCATAAGGATTTGAAGGGACTGGATGAGAATACTGGGCTGAAAGATATTGATGATGGTAGGCGTGGCGCAAGGAAGGCAAGAAAAACTGCTCGTTTCACAATGAGAGAATACCTGGCAATAATAATTAAGATAGCCATCAAATATAATAAGCACGCGAAGCTTTCAAACTATCCAATAGACAAGGAAATGCCACTCGATGATTTGTATACTCCAACTCCGGTAGAAGTATTCAAATGGGGACTAATGCATAAGTCAGGGAAGCTTAGGTCAAACAAAATTGAAAATCTTCGTGAAAGAATGCTTCCACGCGGAACAGGCAAGTTGACTAAGAAAGGAATTGAATTTCTCAAAGGTTGGTACTTAGTTCCGCTTCATCATAAACTCAGAGATCTTCAATTAAAAACGCAGCGAAAAATTACTAGAGTTGAAGTGTCTTACGACCCCTATAACCTAAACTATCTAAATGTTTTTTATGAAGGTGAGATCATTAGATGTGAGCTGAATACCAACAAAAGTCCTATTTATAAAGACAAGACATTGTGGGATATTAAGCATCTAAGAAACGCTCAATCAAAGTCTCTTAATACAAATAATGAAGAAGGAATATACGCAGATATTGACACTTTACAGTTCGCCTCAAACATATTGGCTAAAAGAAAAGACCAAAAACCAAATAGTAAGACTGGTTCTAAATCAGTAAGGAAAAACAGAGAGAACGATAAGAAAATTGAAAGAAAGAACAGAAAAAATCACAAGAGTGAATCCGGTAAAAAGAAACAAGGCAAAATTGTTTCTATGAACCATACAAATCTTGAGGAACCCAATGATCTTGATTTTATCAACAGACTTTTAGATGGAGAATAAAATTTACCCAGCTGATTTACGAAAACCTGCCAATCCATCTCATCTTGGCAACCCACTCATAGAATCCCTTTTCGATCAATTAACCGCCAAAGAATTTTACGAAATACTTGTTAAAAGAGGCCCATTAAGTAGAGACGAAGTGCTAAAAATGGAACCCTCTATAAGGGCACAGTTTCTTGATAGTATACGAGCGAACTTCTTAATTCCTAACAGAAGGCTTTTTAACGTCTATGAACTAATCCACTCCTCTATCAACAATAGCTATGCATTAAGAAATCCTCTCAAAAACTCAATTAAATCCAACATTCAAAGAGATTATAGAGATTTTGCGAGCCAGTTAACAGACAACTTTGAGCCAACTTTTTCCAATAGCTCGATGATCGTGGGAATATCTGGAATTGGTAAAACAACGTCTATCAATATCGTTTCAGCTTTATTCCCTCCGGCATTACAACATACCAATATTGATGGTGAATCATTTATTCAAATACCGATTGTTAAAATTGAATGCCCTAAAGATGGATCAATTAAAGATTTATGCAGGTATTTCTTCATTGAGCTAGATTGGATTCTAGGACGTAAAAAATACGAAACAGAATATTGTAGGAATAGAGATAATGCCAGTGATAGAGTGATAGCTATGTCCAAACTTGTGGCTGCTCATTGCGTCGGTGTTCTAATTGTGGATGAGATTCAGCACCTTAGCAAAGCTAAAAGCGGCGGTCATGAAGCTATGCTCAATTTCTTTTTGAACTTAGATAACACTCTTCATATTCCAATTATCGTTGTGGGAACCCCGGAAACGGTCGACTTATTTTCAGAAAAACAAAGACTAAGAAGAAGATTCACCGCTGGAGCTGCATTAAGATGGGATCGCCTCCCAAATGATCATGAATGGAATACAATAATTAAACAACTCTTTAAGTACCAATACACTGAAGAGCAGGCTGATCCAAATGTGGATTGGGCATCTTTATTTTATAGTCATGCTTTAGGAGTAATAGATAGAGCTATAAAAATCTTTATTGCCTCTCAGAAATTAGCTTTTAAAATTCAAGCAAAGTCTATCACTATTGATATAGTCAACAAAGCGGTGAATAATACATTGTGGATTGATGAAGATATATTTAAGAGTATACGCGAGGGTAACCTGAACCAATCTAGAGCAATGGATCTATTCCTTCCAGATGAGAAAACAGATAGAAAGGAGAATTATCGCTTAATAAATATTCAGAATGAGCTTCTGGATTTTAAAATCCCAGAAAACTTCTACTTCCCGCTTATAGAAGATTTTATCAATAAAAATCCAACGGATACAGACACTGAAATTGCATTTAAAATTATAAAAGAGTTTCGCCTAGAAAACGAGAAAAGTAATACCAACTCAACAAAGCAAATAAAGCTTAAACCCAACTATCTGGAAGGAGATTTAAGAAAGTGTAACACTGATGACCCATCCGCTCTACATCAGCAATTAGTCGACTTAAATGTTATTGCTAAACTTCAAGATTATATGATTTAACAGCAATGTTGAATTACTGGACAAAGCCATATCCTGATGAAATCCTATATAGCATTATTGCCAGACATATCAGCTACTTTGGAAATAAAGGCCCAAAGCAACTTCTGCCATTTCTTTTTGATAAGTCCACCGTAAGTTCAACCATTGATCTACCAAGTGGTCTTGCAAGCCTGGCCAAAAAGACATCCCAACATAAATTAGGTTCTATGGATTTGATCCATAATCATACCTTGTTTCCGTACTACAGTAAGTTTATGACAGCTGAGAAAAATGAAAAGGTAATTTCTTCAATGCTGAATTCATCTGGAGACATTCATACCAGATGCGGAATAAATGCCGGACAATTTCCTTCTATTAGAATGCCAAGATACTGTCCTGAATGCCATAATGAAGACCATTTAGTTTGTTCTGAGACGTACTTTAGAAGAGCTCATCAAATACCTTCATTAAAGATTTGCACTACTCATAATCTTTTTCTGAAAGAGGTTGAGCCCAACGCCGAATCAATAAATAAGCACTTTTTTGTCAAGCCTCAGTTCATATCAGAGGACAGGAGCTTAATCAGGTCCAATAGCAATAAATCTATTCTGGATTTTGGAAACAAAATAGTGAGCATCCTGAGTAAAGAATCAGACTATTATTTCGATGGGAACTCATACCATTATAATCAATTGATAAAGCAACTTGGATTCAGAAAAGGAAGTAGCTCTCTTCAAATAGCTAATTTATATGAGTGCTTTCAGGAATTCTATGAGACTGAAATGCTATCTCATTACGAAAGCGGGGTAGATATACAGAATGAAAATTGTTGGCTAAAAGCAATCTTTAGAAAACATCGAAAGGGATTTGATCCTGTGAGACACATCCTGATCCAGGACTTTATTAATGGGTTCAAATTGAAAAGAAGTGCCAAACATTTCTTTGAAAGAACTAAACGATATGCTTGCAGAAATCCAATTTGCAAAGAATATAAAACCGATAAGAACACCAGTTTTAAAGTACGGACAGATCCAAAATCAAAACGGGAAATCATTTACATTAAATGTGATTGTGGATATTCCTATACAAAGAGCTTCATCAAAGCAAAAAATAGCTGGTTTATTCGAGTAAAGGATTTTGGGCCATTGTGGGAAAGAGAGCTCATGAAACTAATCAAATCCGACAAAAGCATAAGATCAATTGTCGCAAGTCTACATGCAGATTCTAAAACTATAAAGCACAAACTAAATAGAGTTACAAAGCAAAATTCACCTTCAGCTATTATCAACAAAAAGAAAGAATGGGCTCAATTGATGAAGAAATTTCCATTTCATTCCATAACTGATTTAAGAAGAGTCGATCCAGCTTTATATTCACTATTGTATAGGCATGCTAAGAACTGGTTATTAGAACAGAATTACGCTTCTAAGATTAGAATTCCAATCAAAAGGATTGATTGGGAAGAAAGGGACTCTCAATTATTAAATGAAGTAAGGATTGCATTCGACCAACTCAAAACGGAGTATCCTAAAAGAAGACGATCTACTACAGCACTTCTCAATCTTATAGGCAAGGATTCGATGTTTAGAAAGAACAAAGCCAAACTTCCAAAGCTCACAAAATTTCTACATGCAAAATCCGAGAGCCTTCATCAATTCAGATTACGCAGACTTGCAATGGCAACAATAGAAATGAGGGAAAGGAAAGAGCATATGACCTATTGGAAATTGTTAAGGGCTGCCAATATCAGAAAAGAGTACGTAAATGAATCCATTCATAATATTGTACTCAAAATATTAAATGATAATATTTATGATCCGCTGGAGATCAGTCAAATCGCATAAATAAGCTATGTCAATCGAGATATTTTCAATCCCATATGCGCAACTAAAAAAAGATGGATGGTACTTACAAAGTTTAGAAATAGACCTGTCCATTAAACCATATACTACAAGATACAATGAGTACCCAATTTCTCAATCAGCTCTACTTCCTATTGGTGTCAAGATTGATAAAGGAATTCATATTGATAAAGCAAGTAGGTCCATTAGAGATTATAAATTTAAAGATTTCAGCAAAGGGACTATTGAGCCTTTGGGGAGTTTGAGTCATAAAGTCTATCCCATAGACGTACCAAATGAAATCTATACCGATACAATGGTCTACTCTATCATGTACCAAGGTCGGCTGACGATATTTTTTGCTTTCGAGTTATTTCGACAATTTCTTGGATTTGACAGCCGTATTTGCCGGTATCTACTGGAGCCAAACATGCTTGAGATGTTTATCGACGATGAGGATGAGACAGAAATTGATGGTCAAACCTTCTTAAAGCTTGATCTCAGTTCTACAATGCAAGGCGGACTGGCAAAAAGCAATGACTTTATAAATCACTATATCCTTCTGCTATATAATAAGGAACTAAACAAGTATTGGAAAGAAATATTAAATACTACCGATAATGGTATTAACCATTTCGAATTCAAAAAGCCTCCATTCAAAAAGTTTTCATGTTCAGCTCAAATCAAAAAATATGAAAATTTTGACTTAGTCTTGAATATCACTAGGAAAGTAGAAGTTGATTTTCCTTTTGATAATGTTGAAATAAAGCATCCATCAATAATCGAAACTGCTAAGAATTCGGAAGGGAAACCTAAACATAGCAGAATGGAAACAGATGTCCCGAAGAAGTTTGATTTCGAAGATCAAGAGCAAACACCTAACACTAAGAAAACCTCTCAAGTAAGTATTGAAAGACCAGGTTTAAAATTTAGGAAAAAGCCTAAAGTTAAAAGAGTTAAAAGCAAGGCAAAGCCTGATAAGCCAAAACCAAAGAAAATTATATTCGAGGAGTTCAAATTAATGGATATAAAGCTCTCATTTAAAGAACCTGGAAATAAAGGAGATGTTTCAGTTCCGGTTCTAACTGACTTCAAAGACGAGCCATCCTTTGACTTTACAAGCATCCCAAGTGGATTACAGGTTTTTTGTAATGCGATTAGTCTTCTTGCAAGGATCATGGGACTAAATTATAAGTACGAGTTAATTGAATTTGGCCCTGAGATTAAATCATCATTTGCTTTTATAAATGGCACTAGAAGAAATGCTGTCTTAATCACCTTCCCTAGTCAACCTGCCATTCATTTATTGGAGATAGATAGCTCAGATGAAAGGTTTATTTCAACATTGATATTTAAGGATCTTACAATTGACAAATCTAAATTTTTCAAGGAGCTTTTGTCCAAGCTTGCTACAAGCGGTGGATCCTGGGATATGGAATATTTAAAATCAGTGTGTGTGGCCGACAAAATCAGGCATCCAAAGAAGTTAGGTGATTACGATAGGTTGTCAAAAGAAAAAATAGATCAATCATTAACAAAGCGAATCGCATTTAACTTATTGAATATTTTAAGTGGGTAGTTGAAGCATCGGCTATTTCTACTTTCGAACTATAAGATTAATATATTTAATGATTGCATGAATCAGCTTAATTTAAACACAGATACTCCTGTCCATCAGCTTGACGATGATCAATTTCAAAGAGCACCATTTGCCTTAAGAATTAGTAGCTTAATTAAGAATTATAGCTCATCAGATTCCTTGACTATCGGTATTTATGGAAAATGGGGAGAAGGAAAATCATCGGTTCTTAACTTCATTCAAAGAGACTTAGAAAAATCCAAAGAGATTGTTATTGTCAAGTTCAACCCTTGGCTGTTTAATAATGAAAATCAAATACTCATATCTTTTTTTCAGACTCTATCAGCAGCTCTTTCAAAATCTTTAAAGTCAAAGGGTGAAAAGCTCGGTGAATTTTTAATTGAGTACTCTTCTATAATCGGAACTATTGGAACACTTACTGGAATCCCCAATACTAAAGGTTGGATAAGTAGAATAGGTAAGAAGTTGGCAAATAAAAGCCTTGAAGATCGGAGAGAAGCAATTAATTTAATTCTTGAAGAGGCAGATATCAAGATTGTTGTAATGCTTGATGATATTGATAGGCTTAGTAATATCGAGATTCATTCAATTTTCCGCCTAGTCAAACTGACTGCAGATTTTAAAAACACAATTTATGTACTAGCATTTGATGATAAAAGAGTGGCTGAATCTTTAAGTAGCCAGTACCCGATGGGTGGTCAAGATTTTCTAGAAAAAATTATCCAGGTACCATTAAGACTACCCAAAGCGCAAAAATCAGCACTAAAAAACTATACAATCAACCATCTTAATTTGGTGTTAGATCATAATAAAATTGACATAAGGGACGATGAAGCTCACAGGTTTATTAAGTTCTTCGACCAATTCTACCTTCCTCTTCTTGACAACCCTCGAGTAGCTGTTAGGTATTCGAACACGATACAATTTTCTATCCCTATGCTGTTGGGTGAAGTAAACATAGTTGACTTATTGATACTGGAAGGTGTTAAGATCGTTTACCCCGAGCTCTACAATTACATGAGAGATAATCCGACACTTTTCACTAAAAACTATTCAGTGGATTATACCTATGGAATTAGTGCTGATCGTAGACTTGAGAGAGATCAAAAGGATGCTAAGGATGAACTTGAAGCTTTCTTATCCAAAAACTATTCAAACCGAAAAGATTTGATTCTTGATTTTCTTCAGGAACTGTTTCCTCAGCTTAAAGGGGTTTTCGGCAATCACTCATTTGGTGAGGGGTCCTGGAGAAAATGGTACACGGCAAAGCGACTCTGTTCTGGGAGATACTTTAACCGTTACTTTACTTACACAGTGATCGATGGAGAAATATCCGATATCTTTTTTGATGATCTTCTAAATCGATTATGCGAAGAGGATTTTTCAGGTAATGAAAGAAATCTTAGTGAAATATTTCAGGAGTTAGAGATTGAAGAACTCATTCTTAAATTTCAGTTTCTTGAAGAGGAGATAGCGGAAGAGAAGTCAAGACTATTAGCGCGAAATCTTAGTCTGTTAGGTGACCATTATCCCAACACAAAGAGGTTTTTTACTTTTTATGGGCCATTCTCCCAAATGGCCAGTTTTATTGGAAGATTAATTAAGAAGAATACTAACAAGCTTGAGTTGGCTAATGAAATAGTTGTGATGGCTAGGCCTATCGACTTTGCTTGGGAAATCTGGCAAAGAATTCATCCTAAAGAAGATTCTGATGATAAACAAATTTTATCCATAACAGACTTCACTGAAGTAACAGTATCCCTAATCGATCGGGTGAAGAATGAGATTTCATTTGAGCAGATTTATGATGAACTTGGAGATGCACATGCAATGTATTTGATGCAGGAGTGGTCAAAATTGAATAGCGGTGAGATTCAAAAATTGAATAATGACCTATTGAATAAAACGGATAATTACGTTTTAAAACTGCTTTATATCTTCAGTAGTACAATTATTAGTTCGTCTGAACCTGAGCCATATAAGGCAAACTTTGATCAGGAGTATTACGATATCTTGTTGAAAGTTGTGGATGTAAACCTGTTATATGATAAGTCAATTGAGATGTATGGAAAAAAAGAAGCCCCTGAAAATCATGATGGCAGAGAGCCAATTTCAGATGATGAATTGATTGGCCTATTTCAGAAAGTTCATATTGCCAATGTTTCCTCCCAAGAATGACAATTGATTAACAACATTATCCCAAGAATTGTGATTAAGTACGTTCATAGATTTCTAACAACGATTTAATTGATGTACATTTAATTAGGGCTCTTCGCAAGTATATCCCGCTTCGTCTCCCTATCAGCAAATCGTACAAAGTATGGGTCAAAAAATCTCAACCTCCCATCTTCTAACTCTATCAGTACTTGGGTTACACTGCAATAATTGGAGCTGGAGTAAACAAATCTGTGGAAATAGCCTTTAATTTTCTTGCCATTCTGCTGCACCTCAACCGGCCTCAAAGTATTCTTATTAGACATTCTGCTCCTACTTTTTGAGATTTTTTATCATATCCTCGCGTATTTGATTCTGAAATTCAGCCTTCCAATTAGATAAGATATTGTGAATGAGATCTGATAATGGGATTTTATAATGATTGGAAGTTTGCTTCAGAAAATAATGAAGGTCTTGATCCACATTTATCGTTCTATACTTTCTCTTTTCATCTCCTAATCGAGTATTTAAGAATTGATCTAGGCTCATCAAATAATCCAATTTAAAAGCGCTCAATATATAAAAACTAAATTACATCTTGCCCTTTAGGCTATGGCGTAAAGTCTACTTAAGGATGAATTTGCTTTTTGTGACAGATGAGCAAATCATAAAAGCGTTTGGTAAAGTTTTGAAAGAACTCCGAGAAGCCAATGGGCTATCTCAAGAAGCACTGGCTCATGCCATTAAATCTCACGCAACACATATTTCGAGGCTTGAGAATGGTCATAAACAACCAACACTAACGACACTTTTCAAGATTGCTGAAAAATTGAATGTTGATCCTGAGAAGTTGATTCTCAAAATAAAGTCCAAATCATCCTAGTATTTATTCTTACTCAACAATCCTCCAACTCACAATTCTCATCTTGCCCTTCAAACTCTATCGTGATATGATTAATGGATTCATCTTTGAGTTGTGATTGTACTTTCTCCTTGAGTTTAGCTTGCTCTGACAGCTTATAGTCCTGGTCTAACTGTAGGTGAATCGTAAGAATATTGTATTCGCCATCCATAGACCAAACGTGATTGTCATGCACATCAGTGATTTCCGAAATGTCTTTCAGTTTCTCTTTGATATCCTCCAGAGAAACATCCTCGGGTATACCCTGTAGGATTACCAACATGCTTTTGCGAAGGTTCTTATAGACATTGTACAGTACAAAAAGGGAAATTAGAACGGAGAGTAGCGGGTGTATAAATACTGTGAATAAGCTTCTAGTTCTCAAGAGCTTATGGCTCTGTAAAGTGTGGATTAGAGAATCATTGCTACCTTTCGTGATTGCCAGCTGATCACTCGGTGCCAATTGAATTATTGAGTCTCAAGAATTACTGGCTCTTGTAATACAGCTCAGATTTACCTAATACTCTTAAACCATGATATCCCGTGATTTTTATTAAATCCAAGCTCATCATTTTGATATAACAATCCATCTCATGTGCCATCCCAGGTAGCTTGATTTGTCCATTGTTCCATTCCCTTGCTTCAGCATCATAAACAAGATCCCAAAGGATCAGTTTCCCCGTCTCTTCTGGATTATTGGACTTAATAATATCAGCCTTGTACTTATCTTTTTCTTTGTATACGCGCACAGTCCTGACACCATCGGACGAAACCCAATTCCCAACAATGCTATCAGGGCCTTTTTGAGCTATTACATTAATAGTTAGACCTATTTGAAAAAAAAGCAATATAGAATTCAGTTTGATCCTCATTTCTTAAAGGGATAAATCATTTGAGTTATGTAGGATTTAGGATAATCCGGCTCTTCCTTAATACCAATTTCACCAACACCCTTTGAGTCATAAATCTTTGGATCATCATAATTGGTTTTAAAGAGGTAATCCCAAAGCGTGAGCCAGGCACCATAGTTTACCTGTGCATCCTTATAATCTGCACGATGGTGCCAACGGTGCAACTCTGCTACGCAGAAAAATTTCTTTAATATCCCTGCCTTGTAATCAAGATTGGTATGCTGCATCATCATATTGATAGCGAGAAGTGCCAATGCCGCTACTACCACGGGCTGAGGAACACCAATTACAAGACATACAATGATTCCGGGTCCACCCTCTAAAATCTGATGGATTGCGTGGCGTTTTTCTCCATTCAAAAAGTATAAACGTTCTGAACTATGGTGGATAGCATGCAGTTTCCAGAGCCATTGGTACTTGTGACTCTGCCAATGAACGAAGAACAAGAAAAAATCTATGATCGTTAGGGCTAAAAGTACCTGCGCCCAAAAGGGTAAGTCAGTGGGGAACCAATCAAAAAAAACAACATACGTTGATAGCCAAATAAAGCTAAACTGAGCAGACACTTTGATTAAATAATTGATGATGTAGTAGGTGAAATCAAGGTTCCAATCTGTTCCATTTACCCATTCTTTTTCAAAGGGCATGAATCTCTCCAGAAGTAGAGCAATTACACCGAAGAGTGCAATGATAGGGATTGTAGCCAAGTATTGATTCATACCTGTTTGAATAGCCCATAGTATCAGGCCCCATGCAGAGATCATAAAAACCGGATAGATGCTGAATTGAAAGAATTTTTTCATATCTGCGTACATTTAGTAGTCTGCAAAAATGAAAAAATCGAATATTGATAGCTTGTATAAACCTGCTAAGCTTTCAACACACTGGAGGGTGAAACCCCAAACATGTCCACAAAGGTCTTTGAAAAGTGAGGTAGATCAGCAAAACCACCCACATAGCACGCAGACGTAAGAGATTTCCCTTTCACGATGGCTTCAACAGTTGCTTGCAGCCTTGTCCATAACACAAATCTTCGAAATGGAATCCCTACCTGCTCTTTAAATAGATGAGCATACCTGCTTTCTGAGAGATGAACTTTTTCAGCAATATCAGCCAAGCTAATTCCTCCATGTAGTGCAGTCCTGATGTGTTCTGTGCTTTCTACAATCCTATTATCTAGGGTGATGGTATGGGAAGCATAACCTGCTAAATCATGGATAAGTTGTGTGATTAGGACAATAATATCTACGTCACTCCCGAGAGCCCAGGAACGAATGTCGTTCATGGTTGATGACCGATGCAAATTGTCAACCCCTACAATTACCTTATCTAACGAATAGCTCCTCTCAAGTTGCCGTGACAAATAATGAAACGGATCCAAATAAATGAAAATTGGGGTGATGTTTGATGTATTAATGAATCGATGTTTGATATCGTGAGGTATCAGCGACAGTCTGTATTCATTTTCATTATTTTGAGCATCAGCCACCTTGAAACTTCCCTCCAAACCATAAATGATCTCGGTGGCATGGTGGCTGTGTGGTTTTGTTTCTACCACCTTACCGGTATAGACCCCAATCCCATTTTGGAAATAAATTTTGAATGGATTCATTTATTTGTTTCTTCCACAACAGTTTCCACTTTCCTGAATGGGCGGGCAAAGGTTTGTTCCAAAGCTGCAATACACAAAACAGTCACCCTCTTTTGGTTTCAAAACTTCATGACAGCATTCGTAGAAATACTGGCATGCATCGGTTGGTATGGTTTCTTCCTTCTGATGCCCACGGTTGGTACAAGTGATGGTCGATTCGAGTGTAATTTCTTTTTCCATCTCAGTATTAAATAGGATCTATCGGTAATTTCCTAAAACTGCAAAAGGTGAAATTCTGAATGGTATCAAAGGGTGTTTTATGATCAACCGTTATACATTTTATTTTCTCAAAAAATTTTCGGAGGCGAGTGGTCATAGTTGATTCTGAATATTGCTTGATTTCAATCCCACTACATTTCTGTGGGCCTTGCTTAGAAAAAGTGCCTAGTATGAGCATTCCATCTGGCATTATACTTCTTTGAGCATTTTCCAAATAGCTCGCAATATCTTGTTCTTCAGTCAGAAAATGGAAGGCCGCACGGTCATGCCAGAAGTCGTATTGTCCGGTTGGTACAAAAGTTGCAACATCTGCCACTATCCATTTCACTTTATCAGCAAGGGTACCAAGCCTCTTCCTTGCCCTTCTAAGGGCTGATTCAGAAATGTCCAGCACCGTGATGTCCTGATATCCCATGCCGAGCAAATGATCGACCAAGAAGCTATCCCCACCACCAATATCAATGATTTTAGCACTCTTGGGTACTTTGAGTTGTTTTATGAAATCCAAAGATATTTTCGGGGTTTGCTGAAACCAGCTTACCTCATTCAACTGCTTTGACTGATAGATATCTTCCCAATGTTTTTTTCTGTCAAAATTTTCCATTTCCATGGCTTTATTAAGATTTTAATACTTCAATAATTCTGATTTCCCATATACCAGTTAACTCACCATCCTCCTCATCTTTTACAAACCCTTTTATCCAAATCTTACCTGGTTTGAGCTTTGTTAGTAGGTCACCTGAAGTATCAGCACTCACTATAAATATTTCTCCATTAACCTTAACTTTCCATACATTTCGCTCTTTCTGTAATTCTCCTTTTAACGTAACTTCAGCATTTCTGGCTGAAAATCCATTATTCTTCACTTCTTCCTGGATTTTTTGCAAGGTCAGTTCATTGGTGGCAGCAAGCGTGAGATAAGCCTTGCCGTCATTGAGGCTTACTTTCACACTTTCCAGGCCATCCATTTTTTTAAGTCCGCGCTCCAGACCATAGGCACACGGTGCACAATCCATTCCAAATACTTTCTGATCTACTTTGATCATCTGAGCCATTGCTCCGCTCAAACTAAAAATTGTTAACAATGTTATTATTCCTAATCTTTTCATTTTTTCTGTTTTTTAAAGTTTATAACCAATAACTAATGTTCATTGAAAGCCTGTATTCCTCTGTTGGACCCTGTGTTATATCCTGATAGACCGGAAATAATGCTCCAAATGAGATGCCCCAGGCTCCATAAAGCCCCAGGAACGAAGGTCCAAGCATAACTTTTTCCCCTCTTTGATCAACGGGGGTAAGCTGACCTTCACTGGTATTAGCTCCGGGGAACTCCGCCAGCGATTCCACAAATACCCTCCAGTCCGGCTTTGGATAATCACCCATAAAAATGTTTGGTCGATAACCTACTACCAGACTTGCGTAAGGCAGGTCGCCTAATTGATCATTGCCTTCCTCAAAATAATATTGATAACCACCACCTACCCAGGCATACCAGGTACGGGAAGCATAGCCGGTAGAGATCGCTCCATGAATGGAGTTGCTTACATTGATACCACTCCTGGTTTCTTCGGTAGGTGTCGAAACACTTAAAATAGCCGTGGATTCAAAACGTTTGCCAACGCCAAATGCATTGGAAAAGAAACGATACCATACCGATGCTTCTATGTCGCCATTTGCCGGCATATTGTTGTTACCTCTTGTTCTTGGTGCTTCAGAGAGTCTGTTGATCATAGTGGGTGTCGTAATATTAATTTGCAAATCTTCTGTCACCCCATACGACCAGATGTACCTAAGCATAAAGGATTGATCATCTTCGGTAGCCAGGCTCATAGCTGCTGCATTAAAGTCAAATCCTCCTTTTGCCAATGTGGGGGTTTGTAAACCATAAAGGGGTCCGTGTCCCTGAGCGCTGACCTTAGAAATGGCTGTAATAGTTAGTAATATTAAAAAGGCTGTTCTTTTCATCGTATTATTTTAAAGTCCTAAAAATTGTTGAATTGGTAGTAGCAGGTAAGCTGAGAATAGTCCGAGAAGGTATAAGCCAAAGGATATCCATAGGATAATTTTACTCCACCGGGCGGCTGTATCACATGGTGTCTCATTGCCATATTCGTCTATTTCACAGACCTGGTCTCTTTTGCGGCCATAAAACAGCCAAAAGTTGAACCCGATCAAAATACCTGCCGTCAGAAAAGTCCATTCCTTGTATTTACTCAACCAGATCAATGCCGGAAAGTCCGAAACCATTCCGGCCACTACCGCTCCCATACCCACCGCCACGAGTAATGACGGAAGGGCGCAGCACAGTAAGGTGGATACTGATGTAAACAAGGATGCGATGCTGACGAAATCCTGCTTTAGTGATTTTAAGACTCCCATTATTTTAATTGTCACTACATTGATGAATTCCCTTACCAGCACAGAATCAAGGGAAAATAAATAAGGTAAGCCGTGCCTTACTTGTTTTTACCCTTGTCCTATACTCGCTTTAATCAGCTCTTCTTTAGAAATCCCCTGATTTTCACAGCACGATAAAAGTTTGCCATTCACAGCAATAGCAGGTACTTTTTTGATCCCATATTCTTCCAGTTTGCTCAGACAGGTCTTGTCTTCACACTGCTTCACCAAATCATAAATGGTGATCTCACAATCATTACATGCCAGTTCCCTGACCATAGATACCACGGGATCACATACCAGGCAATTGGCAGTAAATACTTCTACATTTCGTTTCATTATTATTCCTTTTTTGGGTTTAAATAAAAGCTGAAACAAACATACGGGGTGCTATGGGGTGGTCTCCAAGAAAAAGTTTAGAAATTATTTTTTATCCACCTCATTGAATCGATCCAGGTTCTTTTTTAGTCGCGAAATTTCTTTCATTTTTTCGGTGAGATCATCCGATTCAATGGCCGGAAATTGTTGACGCAGCATTTCTATTTGCACTTCATTACCACAATTTCCAGGACAGGCACTTGAAGTTTCAGAAATCTTAATGGCCAGAGATTTTCTAAATGTTTCGTCCAATAAAAGGTAGTGCGCTTTATCTAAGCCACTCTTTGCTGCTTTGAACTGTATGAGGATCTTTTCCGGATCTTTCCCATCATCCAACATTTTTATCAAGCCATCCATTTGGCCTTTGATGCTTAGAAGTCGGGTTTTTATGTCTTTTGTTAAATCTTTGGGTAGCATGAATGTTTATGATTTAATATGTTTTTCGCACCAATCAATGGGAGAGAAAAGCAAACAAGCTAAATGCGTATGCTTACCTGAAAAGATAGCTGGTATTGTCATCACTTCACAGCCCGGATCTGCTCGGATACCTGCTAGTATTAAGGATGCGGATAGAAAGGTTAAAGCTCCAGTAGCTGCTGGCCCTCCATACCCAAGTAAGAAAACGGCAAGGAATGGACCGAAAGCCAAAATAGCTCCAAACACTCGATCTATTTTTGGCGTAAACCGAACAATAGCGAAATGAAGAATGGCATAAAAAGCCAGAAGCCCGATAGCCCATGAAAGTCTTATAAAGACTCCCTCCCAACTAACATCACGATACACTGGCCAAACTTCTGTAACAAAGAACAGCCCAAGGCAAAATCTAAAAATTCGGCCTATCATGCGCGCCTTGTAAACCGGTTTTTGACCTGCATCCATAATCAGCAATTACACGTTCCATTTTGTATCGGTGGACACTTCTTAGTGCCATAACTGCAGTACACACAGCAATCACCTGATTTGGGCTTCAACACCTGGTGGCAATTTTCACACTCGTAGAAGTACTGGCATGCATCTGTAGGCATGTTTTCTTCCTTTTGATGTCCGCAGTTTGGACAGGTGATGGTTGATTCTAATGTTATTTCTTTTTCCATTTAACTATCCTTTTGGAATTTTGCATGATGCACTGCACCCCTGATGGTCACAGCTTTTAGCGGCACTGGAGCAGGCACTCCAAAGCTCATCTACAGTCGGCATGTTATCAGACCCGATGAGGTCATCTCCGAATTTCTTGATTTCTGACAATCTGGCCTTATAGGATTCCGGATTCCCAAGGTCTTTCATTGATTCAAAATTCAGGAAGAAATCATAGAATTTTTCTGTAATCTTATCTTTCAACTTTGCTTCATCTGAGGCGCTGAGACTTGATTTTTTCTTGATTGATACAAGGATTTGATCTGCAATAATTCCAGCCTCCTCTTTGCTGAGCTTGTCAACATCTGAGCCTTTTAGCCAATCGGACTTAGCCTGAAATGATTCCAAGTTTTCTGCATATCCATCCATTAATAATTCACTGGCATTCACCTTATGTTTGGTAAAAACCTGATTGATCAAATTTCTTCTGGTCATAAAATCCGGTTCACTCCAAACCACTGCTATAACAGTACCTGCTCTATTTAACCAGGCTTCATCAACTGATTCTGAATTCTCAAAATCATTCAAAACCGGTTTGGCACGACTGCCGCAACCAATAGTAGGTGCAGCATTGCAAACGAGAGGCACTTTGTAAAAGCTAACGTTACCATTATCTGTTGTTATTGTTGAACTCGTTTTCTGGTCATCAATCACCTTGTACCCTGTCTCATTGATTGCATCGATTATGTCGCTCTGATTCACTTTTGAAGGGTAGTATTCTATCGTAGTTGAACTGGTAGCATATATGGCGTCAACTGATTTGACCCCTTCAAGTAAGCCAACCTTATGTTCGATGGAAGCTTCGCATCCTGCACAAGTCATTCCCTTTACATCCAGAACAATCCTATTTGTTTTGGTTGTGTCTTGTTCAATAAAGACGGAAGGTGTCTGGTTTCCACCATTGGAATAGAAAATATGTGCGTAGCTGGGAAACGAGAGCATTAAGCCTGCAAAGACT
>NZ_JAVKDX010000005.1:0-2174 GCF_040223195.1 Ekhidna sp.
TAGGCCCTTGGCTGCTCGCTTTGGCTATTGGCAAACAGCGCGGAACTTCCAGAACTCAATGCACTGGATAATGAACTGCCTTGTCCTTCTAATCCGGTTGCTGCGCCTGCTAAATTGAATGCATCAAGTATAGCAGAAGCAATACCTGCTACCGGTGTATTATCCGTGAAAGCTGCGCCATACTTCGCCCATACTTCTATGTCTACTTCATCACCCGGCGCGATGGTCAGCACCTTGGCCGGCCCAACCTGTCGGTTAGCCACTGCCCCATTCAGCGCTACACTACCCTTACCCAGTGGCGTATGGTTTTCTGCGGCGCTTCGTATGTCATCATTCGGAAATTTGAAGTGGGTTTCTTCATACGCTTCCCGGTTCAGCTCCATGGTGGCGGTGTAGATGTTTCGCTCGGGCAGGTTGCCAAAGGCCACCCGGTTGTTGCCCTGATGGTCGGTAATGAAGTACTCGTAGTGGTATACCCCGATTTGCTCATAGGCTCGGCCTTCATCGGTAAACACCTGGTTGATCTCATCGTCCAGGTATTCCACCAGGCCTACAGAGTCCACTTTGGCAATGGAGTTGCCATCGGCATCCAGTACTTCTTTGGCCAGCCGGTTGCGGGCTGCATCATAGGTGTACACAATGGAGGTAAGGATCTCATCTTCATCCAGGAAATCGATGCGATCTACCAATTGCATGTAATTGTAATGAAGTGCTATCTCCTTATGCGCATCAAAGGTCATGTTGCCCATCCCGTCATATTCATACTCGGTGCTTCCCAGGGTCTTGATTCCCGAAGGAATGTTGTCATCGTTGAAGCCTGCCTTGGTGCCGCTATCCTGCACGGCATCCAGCTTATTGCTATTGGGGAGGTAGGTGTAGGTTAGGTTGTCTATCTCTTCGCCATCAGCCTTTCTGCTAAGGGAATGGATGTTTCCATTATCGTCATACTGTCCCACGGATATGCTGAAGGCATTGGCCGTGGCAGGATCATTGAGTGAGGCTCCTGTGCCGTAAGATGTGGAGGTAAGCCTGCTTTGGTGGTCGTAAGAGAAGGCGATACCGGTTTTAGTTCCCCCCTGTGGTCCTCCGCCAACAGGCGGATCAGAGGTTGGGGTGATATTGGTTGCGTTCCACACCATGGCATTGACCATGCCGTCATAGCGTGGGCTGGTTGGGCTACCGTTGATCGATGTGGATGCTTCATAGAAATACTCCATGCCGAAGAGGTCATTTTCGCCATCATCCAAATCTGCGTCATTGATGCGGGTCATGGCGCCCTGGAGGTTGTAGCGGTAGTCAATGGATTGTAAGTAGGACACCCCGTTCAAGGAATGAAGATTCTTTTCAACCAGCTCACCGAGAATGTTGTAATGGTAATCACCAACAACCACCCGATCTCCATTATCTATGGTTTGATAGGTTTTGAGAAGTTGTCCATTGTGCGCGTATTCGTATTCGCTGAGAATAGAAACATCATCAGTAGCACTGGAGTGCTCCACCAGCATCTGCTTCAACTCTCCTTTCCAATCCAGGTCATTGGTCAAACGGTCTTTTCCGCCTTTGTGGTTTTCAGAGACGGTCTGAATGACCCGTCCTCTTTCGTCGTAGTAAACAACCGTATTTAGCCAGGTGTCTGTCCCCAGGACTTTTACCTTGCTCCCTGTGGAGCGGTCAGGTACGTTCGCATAATGTGACCGGGCAGGGATAATCTCAAAATCGTAAGAACTGTAATACGCATCCTGATTGGTTATTTGCTGAGGGGCTGTTTCCGGATGGGAAGTAGAATACAGCCAAATACCGACACCTTCCCTGGTCGCATACTTATTTCCATCCAGTGTGGAAAGATCGTATATTTTCAAATTCTCAGTCAGTAGGATATACCCATCAGGTGCCCATCCGTATTCACTACCCCCAAGCGGAGTGGTAAAAGAAAAATTATTTCCTTCTTCGTCCCAGTCAGGGTACTCCAGAAAATCATAATTATCAAAGTAGCTGACGGTATGGATTTCATATTCATCTGACGAATAATCCACATTTAAATCAGGAAAGCTTTTGTATTTGGTATACCCTCTGGAGTTGTTGGTATTAACCGTCTCGTATCGTGCACTCTCCGCTGTAATCAAATTCAATACACCCTGAAGCTCTCCCCGATCCCGTTCTTCATGTATTTCCCC
>NZ_JAVKDX010000018.1:0-9378 GCF_040223195.1 Ekhidna sp.
TGCTTCTGCTATACTTGATGCATTCAATTTAGCAGGCGCAGCAACCGGATTAGAAGGACAAGGCAGTTCATTATCCAGTGCATTGAGTTCTGGAAGTTCCGCGCTGTTTGCCAATAGCCAAAGCGAGCAGCCAAGGGCCTATTTACAATACCTCTTCTTTGATGAAAACTACAACTTTGTGGAGGCAGGCTCCAGCTTCCGTGAGGTGACAGATATAAGCCTGGACAAGTTTGCAAAGTATGAATCCGGCAAGCTCACCTACAGCCAGGCCGGCTACCTGTTTGTGTACCTGGTGAATGAAACAAATGTGGATCAGGATGTTTTCTTTGATGACCTGAAGATCACTCATTCTTCAGCTACAGCCTCGTTCAAAGTTTCCCAGGTTAATGACTTCTACCCGTTTGGCCTTCCAACCAGTAACAGTTGGCGCTCGCCTGGTTACATCGATCCTGGACTCCTCTACCAATCTTCGTATGCTTCTTATGATAGCTTAACGGGCTATTATGACTTCCTATCCAGATCGTATGATCCGGTACTGGGACGGTTCTTTGCGGTAGATCCTGCGGGGCAGTTTAGTTCGCCGTATGCGGGGATGGGGAATGTTCCTCACTTCGGGACTGATCCAGATGGGGAGTGGTTTTTTGCTGCATTATTGATGGCATCCAAAATATATGGTATTGCTTCCACATCATTCAATGTCGCAAAAGGATTTCAGGAAGGTGGTTTGGATGGCGGTCTATCTGCAATAGCTGGTGCAGGTATTGGAATGCTTACTGGTCACATTGGGGGAGAAATTATCAGTGGCTTAAATATTGGTGGGGCGATTCCTGGAGCTTTTGCTGGTGCAGGTGTTCAGGGGACTCTAAGTGGAGTAGTTACTGCTGCTTCAGGAGGTGACTTTTGGGATGGATTTAAGGGAGGAGCAATTTCGGGGGCCATTCAAGGAGGTATTCATGGATATGAAACAGCTGGTCCAGTAAGAGATAATTGGACGGGGAAAGTTGATTGGGAAGCCGTAAAACAGAATACTCAAGCAAGAAACCAGGCAATTAGCGAATGGGCTGCTGCAAATAGTATTAGAGGTGAGGTAGAAGGAGTTAATTTGTTAGGAGATGATTGGGGATTAAGTTCAGGACCTAATGAGTTTGCTCCATTATCGGTTGGTTATTCAGATGAAACAGTTAGAAATGGAGCGATAAGGAGCTTAAACTCGGTGGATGAGCATTTTGCTTGTAATGAAATGGCTTGTAATATTGGAGCATATAGACACTTTGAAAACGTAACAGGTTCCAGGGAGTTAAACGGTTATTTGGCAAATGATATGATAGACTATATGATTAAAAGTCCAAATTTCGACATTACATCATCTATTGACGTAGCAAATTATGCAAGGAGTCAAGGTTATTTTGTTTTAGGAGGTAAAAAAGCAGCTGGTCATGGACATGTAGTTTCTTTTGTGTCTGCAGGCAAGGGGTGGGAATCAATTGTATTAGATACTGGAAAAAATACTCATTGGATTAATGCATTGAGCAAAACAAGATGGAATAGAAGTGGTGTTAAGTTTTTTATATATAATAAGAGATGAAGTATTTCGCTGTATTAGTAACGTTAGTTTTTTTTTCATGTGGTGGGAGCTCATCAAAAGATAAAACCCTCACATCCTCTAGCAAAGAGGAACTAATTGATGATAAAGAAGAATCGTATTTTTTAACAATTGATTCTTCTTTAATTGATTCACTCTTCGTAGATATTGAAGAGCTTAAACTCTATTTTGAAGGTTTAAAAGAAATTAACTACTCCCTAATAAAGAGTGCAGACTTATCAGATAGTGTCTTTAATGGTAATTACAAGTTAAGTATCTATGATATAGATTATGCTTCTGAACCTTCAGATGATCAATTGTATTATGATTCTCTTTTCGGAAGAGAGACTGATACTTCCCTTCCTGGAGATTTTATGAAAATAAAAATTGAAGGTAAGGGAATTTATTCTCTTAAAAATTTAGATGGGTGGAGTAAAGTTCCATCAAAGTTTAGAACTGAATCTGAGCATTTCCTAATAATTGATCTTGGTTTAAGATCACCAGTTCTTATCTTTTTCAGTGAGCCTTATGCAAGCCAGCCTCATCTATTAACAATCATCGGTTTTGATGATGAAGGACCTAAGCTAATCTTCAACCAGAAAAGAAATCTAATTAGTATCCGAGAAGATGAATTATTGGTGACAGATGAATTTGATAAATACAGTCGAATCTATGGCTTAGATGATCGTATAATGATCCATCAAAATCCCAAATCTCTTAATTAAGTGAACTTTTTGGATGAATCTATACTTGTTTGCCTCCTTATCGCGCAAGTCTTCCGGCGAGGGTGTGAGTGAGAGAGAGACTTGGGCGTAATAGAATGAAAGAAATGAAATTATGAGCAGTAAATACAAAATGAATAATCCGGGAGGGATCTACTTCCTGTCTACTGCAGTAGTAAACTGGATAGATGTATTTACGAGAATAGAATACAGGGAAATTATTTTAAATAGCTTAAAGTACTGCATATGTAAGAAAGGATTGGTTTTGTATGGATATGTTATCATGACTAATCATATCCACTTAATCAGTGGAAGGAGGTCTGACGTTACTGTTTTTTCTGATATAATACGAGACTTTAAGAAGTTTACTTCCAGTCAAATCATAAAAGCGATTCAGGAAAATCCCCAAGAAAGCAGAAAGGACTGGTTGTTATGGTTGTTTGAGAGAGCAGGTAAGGCGAATGGAAATAATACCTTATATCAATTATGGCACGGTCCGACGCTTCGGCAGGACAATCATCCCATCGAGTTAGAAGGTGATTGGATCGACCAAAAATTGGAATACTTACCCCAACAGTCGCTCGGGTGTCCCGAGTGACGTGAATATGGAAGAAGGAAGAAGAAAATATTAAAAAATTGATCACTCGGCTAGAGCCGAGCGATTGCAACGCATTGCGAATAGTATAAGAAGCAAAATGTCAGAACTAGGAAAAGCAAATACAGATGCCACCTACTTTCTCACCTTTACGGTGGTCGGATGGATTGATGTATTTACTCGTAATAGGTATTCTGATATCATAATAGATAGTCTTAAGTTCTGCATACAAAACAAAGGATTGGATATATTCAGTTATGTAATCATGCCCAGTCACATTCATATGATTGCCAGACATGAAGAAGGAAAGCTGAATGAAATCATAAGAGACTTTAAGTCATTTACTGCTAAAGAAATTATTCGAACCATTGAATTAATCACTCGGCTGGAGCCGAGCGATTGCAAGAAATGACAAGAAAATAGGAAGAAGAGCAATAGAAATAAAGATCACTCGGCAAAACCGAGCGACTGAAATGTAAATAGAAATAAAAAATAAAATCAGTTATAAACCAATGAAATTAGTTAAACTATTCATCATCACCATTTTGATAACCAGCTGTGCAGCTACAAAAGTCAAGGTGAACACCTTGAATGACGCAAGTTTTGATGTAGATGAACTCAACCTGACCTCTGTCATGATCGGTCCTGTCTGGCAGCCCGTTTTGCCTCTGATAGATGCATCTGCATTCAATGCGAAAACCAACAAGATAGCAGCTGAGATCATGGAGGAAGAGCAAAAGATCATTGAACGCTACAAAGAACTTCTAGTTGAAAACATCCGCAAAAATGTAGATGCAAAGCTGGTGCTATCATCAGAGTTGAATGATAGCGCAGACAAGTACCGCATAGAGAAAGGGGTGAATGTGGAAGAAAATGAAAACTTTCCGGTTGTCTTCTTTGCAGAAGGTGACTTAAACTTTTTTGAGTTTGATAAGAAAGGGATCAATGTAAATGCCATCTTCAAAAACAATGAAGCCCTTAGCGCCAGGATTGCTACCATCACGCAGGAACTTGGAGTGGAAAATGTGCTAATCTCATTTACACGCATAGAAGTAATCAGCCCGGGAATGTTTGGAGCATCAGCTCAAACACGGCTGGGTACCTATCTCTATCTTTTTAATAGCTCGGGAAAATTGGTCATGGATGCCTATGGGTGGTCTAAGCCTGTCAATATCAAAGGGAAGGAGATTCAGGACTACAAAATCCAGTTAGACAACTTTCATGGGCTGGCTATTTTGATGGGAACTGAACTAGCAAACTACCTAAAATAGTGAGAGAGATAATCATCTTGATTTTAACTGTCGTAGGGGGATTGGCTCAGGCCCAGTCTACCTACAATTTGCCACAGGAGCGCTTTTTTTTGAAGGGAACAGTGAGTCTGGAGAGTCTGGAAAAATTCACTGCATCAGATATCATGATAAAATCAGATTCGGTCTTGTTCAATAGCGCTAATGTAGAGAGAGGGTATCCTCTTTCGGAAATTAATTACCTGAAGTTGCAGAGAGGTACTAAAGCTAAGAATGGATTTCTTATAGGAGCAGGATCAATGTTTTTGATATCGCTACTCTCCGTAGCGCAAGTACAATCAGACCCCAACTATGAATTGAGGCCGAATGTCGGGGCAATAATTTTAGGACTTAGTGCGGGTGGTGGGCTTTTAGGTGCAGCTATTGGGTCAGGAATTCCAAACTATGAGACATATTATGTCAATTTAAAATAAGATACAGATAAAAGGAATTACGATAATCTAGCCATGAAAAAGATACTCACACTAATCACGGTATTGATCACCTTTAGCATATCCGCACAGGTGATGCCATCGCCAGATGCAGCCTCCATGATCAAAGGAATCAATACCCCGGTAAGCTTGTACAACGGCACCATGTCAGTTTCATTGCCACTCTACGAAGCAAAGGCCAATAACGGAGCAGTGGTCCCGGTCGCACTTCAATATAATGGAGGTGGTGGTATCCGTGTCGCTGAGGTGGCCGGCGTAGCAGGCCTGGGGTGGCATTTACAAGCAGGAGGCTCCATCACACGTGTGGTGCAGGATCAGCCGGATGAACACGCAAAGTTCACTACCAACATAAACTATGAGACGGTGAGCAGCGTAGCACATGGTCGTCGTGAATTTGATTTCCAAAAAGATCTTTTTTTCTTTTCTTTTCCCGGAGGTGGAGGCAAGTTCATTTTTACTGCCGATGACTTATTTCAAAAAGGTGGCGGCAGCTTTCGTAGGGAATGTGAGGAAGCTTGTAGTAATATTGATTTTGAGTGCCATAACAATTGTGATGATACATACGGAACATTGGAGCATGACTTTATCGCCCCAAATGACTATACGTCCAATGAGATCGCCACACTTCCATCATCGGATGTTCAAATTGAATTTAACTACCGGGACAAACTGGATTCTGATTTCGTGATCACAGATATGCAGGGGACAAAGTACTATTTTGGACAAACAAGCGATTCTAGAGAAAGGACGATCAATAATTTCAAAGACAACTTCAGTAATACTGAGTATGAAAACAAAAACAAGCGGGAGTTTATTTCTACTTGGCATCTTACCAAAATAGAATTCATCAATCTTCCTGCAAATGATGCAATTACTTTTTCTTACGAAAACGCCACTATCACGACAGAAACAGATGTTACGAAGGTTCCTGCTCGTACAGATTTAAACCTGTATGCCGAGTGTATGGCTACAAAAAGTGCTGGAGAAAACTGTGATGATTGTATGGAATTCAATAAGGAAGTTGATAATCCATATAATGCTTTCACTGAACCAGATGAATATGCTCAATATAAAGCTCATAATAGTTACTATAGAAATAATATCACCACACAAAAATCAGTCATATATACCAAGCTTGTTTCCCGTATTAATTTTTCTAAGGGAAGTATAAGGTTTGGTTATGAAGCCAGGTCAGATTTAGATAATGGTAAAAAGCTATCGGTGGTTTCCTTATACGATCACAAGAACAAAGAAGTGAGTTCTTCCACACTGTCCCAGAATTACTTCTCTTCAACAGATTCATATTTCAAAGGGGGCACAAGAGGCTATTCATCCAAGGGTAGACGGCTCAAGTTAGAGGCTGTGATCACAGATGGGATGCCAATTGCAACGTTTGATTACATCAATGACAAACAGTTTCATCCGGGTGGTCAGATCGATATGTATGAGCTGCCTCCGCGTGATTCTTATTACACAGATCATTGGGGATACTATAATGGTGGCCCTCATCAGGGAGAAACGTATACCTGGCATGGAAGTGCAACTGTAAATGGAACCACTATCAGGGGGATGAAAAAAGGGATTAAGAATTACGCCAAGGCAAACATTTTAACCAAGGTAACATACGCAGCAGGTGGCTACAAAGAGTTTATGTACGAGACGCATGATCATCATGGAGGCGTTAGAATTGATAAGATTAAGACAGTGGATAAGGATGGCCAGGTGGTTTCTGATGTTCATTATACATATGAAGAAGAGTATATTCCAGACGACCTATCATATGTAGAAAATCATGTTGTAACAGTGCCTCAGGATCGAGATGAAATCACCGGAAAAATTATACCTCATATTTTTGAAAGTTCTCAAACATTCGTCTTTGATTTGAATGGGCCCTCAAACGGCTACCGAAAAGTCATCGAGAAAAATAACATTACCGGAGAAGAATCCATTCATGAATTTATCCGTACAGGGGATGAAGGTCGGGGGATAGATTATGCATCTAAAACTTTTGCCGTGGTGGATGTATATAGGGATAATTTTAATCATTATCCGGGAAGACCCGTCTACAATTCAGGATTCCCACCAACCATTGATCACTATGATCCTATAGATAAATTGGCCTTTCCTTTCTCAACACCTTCAGTGATGTATTTTGATAGAGGACTGGAAAAAAAGGTAACTCATAAAGATAAGAATGGAGTTGTGATTGGCGAAGTGGAAAATTACTATGAACATATATTTGGAAATGATTTTACCATTTTCAATCATGGCTTTCATTTGGAATATTTGGATGAAGATGTTGGCACTTTTCAAGATAATAGTTTGATATACAACTTCATAGTCTCTAAATACAAGGTCTCAGCGAGATATTTAAGACTAAACCATTCCATTACAAGAAGTTTTGATGATATGGGTAATCTGGTATTCGAGACAAAAAGCAGAAATTATTATCACAATACTTACAAAAGCCTTGTAAAGGAGACTAGCTCAGAAAGAATTGATGGTTTTGATGTCGAAAATTTTCCAAGTAAAACAAAAATCTTTTACCCTCAAGACGTTGATGCCATCCGGTCTTTCTATGGCACTTCTACTATTTTAAATGAAATGGTAGATCACCACATTATTGGTTTACCTGTGGCGACAACTACTGAGGTTGATCTTCCTAACGATCACAGGGGATATTGGGTCAATGGTTCTAACCACACCATTTTTCAAAAGGTCAACGGAATGTTTCTACCTCATAAAGCAGTCAATTATTTAATAGATGGCGCAGAAGTAGAATGGTACGATGAGTTTCAATCGGAAATTACCCAAACTTTAACCTACAACAACCAAGGCCTCCTTGCATCCCAAACAGGTCAGGACGGCATCACCACTTCCTACACCTACGACGATGCAGGCTACATAAAGACCGTGACAACAGATCCGGGAGTAGCATCTCTCAAGCGTACAACCACCTATGAGCACTTTCCTCTTATTGGCTTGAAATCCGTCACTGGTACAGACGGCAGAAAGGTATCCTACGAGTATGATGATCAAAACCGATTATTGCTTACAAGGGATCACGAGGGAAACATCCTGAAAAGATACCGCTACAACTACGCCGGGGAAAGCACTTCTTTTAGTGTGTATATGACACCTGATGGTGGGTACAACCAGACGTGCTCACCCATCAAATTCGTGGTAAATGGAACCTCGGATTTGTATGGAGAGACCAAGTTTACCTGGGATTTTGGGGACCAGAACGTTACCGCTGAGTGCGGTGCTACACCAATTGGCCCTATGGGCGAGCCAATAGTTATAGACGGAACGGATGGAAATGCCAGCGTGGTGGAGACCAGAAACAATTATGTCTATCACAATTTTAAAGAGGCGGGTACTTATACAGTAAAAGTATCGGCATTTAACCCAGAGCTGGGTGAGGAGAAAACCTATTCTCGCGAAATCACCATTTATGACCTGAAAGCAGGAGCTGTGGTGAATGGGCCGTCATCAGTAGAATATTGCACCTCTACCGGAGGTGGAGGAGGTGGAGTGGAGCAGCAGAATAATACGCCTATGATTCCTCAAATGGATGGGGATGTTGCACAGATGGATGGAGGATCATCCGGCAGCAACTATCCCAATGCTTATTTCTCTGTTGGATTCTCTTCAGGAGGCGCTAGATGTCAGGATTATGGAGTTTCCAGTGGGCAACTACAATACAAGTTGCCAGGTGGAAGTTGGATTCCTTTTGGAGAAAATGGATTCGGTAGCCTGCCCGGAGCTGCTTTTTTCCACTCCTCATCACCATACAATGTTGAAATAAAAGGACAGGTATCTGATAATTGCTCCTCAGGGCTTCAGTCCACATCCACCCATATAATGAAGGTAAATCCATGTGGCTATTCATCTGGGGGAACCGGAGGAATTGGAACCGGAGGTACTGGGGGAGGAATTGGGAATCCGGACACTCCAACCTTGCCAGATGACGAGCAACAATAATGAAATGGCTGGTGTTCATATGCCTTTGGGTACTTGCACACCTTTCGTATGCCCAAATCAAGTTTGATGTAAAGGTTTCAGATAAGCACCTGAAGAAAGTAGAACAATCGAAGGATGCACGCAGCAAGCTCAGGGCTTACAAAGAGGCATATCGGAAAGATAGCATCAAGGCCGCCAAAGCAGCCTGGAAGGAATACAAGCGAGACAATAAAGACAGCCTAAAGGCAGCTGGCAGGTGGAAAGATGTCAAAGCCCATCAAAAGGAGCTGATACTAGGGAAATACCAGTTACAAAAGCCAAAAGACTTATTTGTTGATCAATCGGCTTTCAAGCCACCAAAGGATTCTACAGATTGGGCCTTGCAGGAGCTTTCCCGAAGGGGGGATTTTGAGCAGGTGCAAAGGGTCTATGAAGCTTATGGGCAATATGATTCATCCTACCTTGATCGGTTTCATCCTGACTCTACCTTGTTGGATAGTGCCACGCTAGCCAGTCGGTTTGATATGAAAAATCGTCTGGAATCCTATTTACCAGAGGAGTTGCGGCAAGAGAGTGATCATAAGATTTCTGAGCAGATGAAATATGGGATGATGGATGAATACGGTAATATCCAGAAAATAGACCGGTCGGGAGTAGGGGAGTTTTTTAAGAATATCTCCCCGGAGGAGTTTACCAAATCCCAGCTTTCACTCCAGGCGTCCAAGAAAAAATACAGTTCACTTCCTGATCTGTCCAATGAAGATGAAGGGGTGAAGCG
>NZ_JAVKDX010000019.1:0-7223 GCF_040223195.1 Ekhidna sp.
TGCTTCTGCTATACTTGATGCATTCAATTTAGCAGGCGCAGCAACCGGATTAGAAGGACAAGGCAGTTCATTATCCAGTGCATTGAGTTCTGGAAGTTCCGCGCTGTTTGCCAATAGCCAAAGCGAGCAGCCAAGGGCCTACTTACAGTACCTCTTCTTTGATGAAAACTACAACTTTGTAGAAGCAGGCTCCAGCTTCCGTGAGGTGACAGAGATAAGCCTGGGCAAGTTTGCAAAGTATGAATCCGGCAAGCTCACCTACAGCCAGGCAGGCTACCTGTTTGTGTACCTGGTGAATGAAACAAATGTGGATCAGGACGTTTTCTTTGATGACCTGAAGATCATCCATAGCAGTGCCACCAGCGGCTTCAAAGTATCCCAGGTGAATGACTTTTACCCCTTTGGCCTCCCAATGTCCAACTCATGGAGAGCCCCAGGATATGTAGATCCGGGATTGATGTATCAGAGTTATTTCAATAGCTATGATAGTTTAATAGGAAATTATGACTTTCTCTTGAGAAACTATGATCCCGTGTTGGGAAGATGGCTTCAAACAGATCCATATGGACAGTTTGCATCTCCATACATAGGAATGGGGAATTTGCCACACCTTGGAGTTGATCCTGATGGTGGATTATTTGATGCGATCTTTGGTAAAATAATCTATGATGTTTTTGCATCAGGCTTAGTTGGTGGTATCATTGGAGCTTTTGCTGATGATGAAGGTTCTAATAGAGACGGGTTTATTAAAGGTTTCTTTGCAGGTATGGGAACATATGCATTAGCTCAGACTTGGACAGGAGGGAATCTTCCCGGGGTTTTGTCCAGTGTTGGTGATGGTATAGGAGGCGTCATCAACAATATAACCCATTTCGCATCCACAGGAGTAGGTAGGAATATTGCAATTAATACTATTGGTGAAAATGTAGTCTATAAAACAATCAATAAACCAGATTTAGAAATCATAGACCCTTTAGATTTCTCTAGTCTTTATACAAGACCTAAACTTGAATATATTGAGAGGTTAGGTTATTCTAAACAACAATTGGAAGCAGGAGCTGATTATGCTTTAGAATTTGTAAATCAAAATTATGCAGAGAAAAGTATGGCTTGTAATTATGGATTAGCAAGTTCTTTTGAGTATGTAACTGGGAGTCGAGATTTATGGGGGAAACAAGCCAATGATATATTAAGTTTTGCGGAAAGTAATCCTGATCTTTGGGCTCCTGCGACTTTGGAAGAAGCTGCCACAGCTACCAATATGGGCTATTATTCTTTTGGAGGAACCCAATATGCAGATCATGGGCATGTTGTTCAAGTTTTACCATCAGATGTAAAGGAGGATGTATGGAGAAGTGTACGAGTACTTGATACAGGGCTTGAAAAATGGTGGAAAAATACAATTAATTATAGTTGGGTTGGAACTGAAAAAAACAAGATTAAATACTTTATTTACTTAAAGAGATGATTGTTAGATATATACAAAACTTAATATTGGTAAGTCTTTTGTTTGGAAGTTGTACTAAAAAGCAAAATACCTCAAATCACTTAGAACAAGTAGCTAATGATACTATCGTTGAAGTAGATAGTCTGTTAAATGAAAGACCATATCTCTTAAAAATTGATCACAACTTAATACTTCATTTGAACAATAACACTCTGGATTTTAAGGAGATTGATGGTATTGATACCATTATTTATAATGAAAAATATAAGAGTTCTAACCTTATAAATTCGAACGATTCTGTTGGTTTGTCCTTATTCAATGTGAAAGATTGGGATGGCAGAGATCCTGGAGATTTCAGAAGGATCATGATTTCATATCAAGGAAGTGATTACGAATTTATAGATTGGGGCGGTTGGGTTTCAGTACCACAAAAATTAGGTGCAAATCAAAAATATTTCATTTTCACTAATATAGGCCTTAAGAATAACATTTTAATATTTATTGGTTATACATATGCTAGCACTCCTCCATTATTAAGTATAGTCGGATTCGATGATAAAGGGGCTCACCTTATTTACAATCAGAACAGATCCTTGGTTAGTGTCAAAAATGATGAATTAGTTGTTCAGGATGCTAATGGAAACTATGAAAGAATCTATGGCTTAGAAGATCAAGTTCTAATTCAATAGAAGATGAAAAACATAACGATTGCATTACTAATACTACTGCCAATTCTTCTCTTTTCTCAAGAAGAAAGGCCTCAGTCGATAAAACTAAAAGTAGGTGCTAATGTCACAAAGGGAAAAGCAAAGGATGTCGATATTGACTATAGTAGTGCTTTTGGCTTTTCATTAGGAGCAGTCAAAGATTTTAAGCTTGGCAAAGCCATTTACTTGGAGTCCGGAATTGTAGCAGAGAAATACACGACAGAGTATTCGGCTTTAATAGGTAGTGGCATTGCCGGTCCTATTTTTCTAAAAACTAATGATAAGTTTATTTATGTATCCGTTCCTGTTATTTTTCAATTTCACACAGGTAAAGTCAATTTCAACACAGGGCCTCAGGTTGGCTATCTTCTTTCTGCCATCACCCAAGTGAAAAACTCACCAAATAAGGAAGATGTGAAGGACTTTACAAAGAATACTATGGTAAACTGGGGATTTGGATTTGAAGTGAATACACCAGCAAATTTTGATATTGGTGCGAGGTTATTGGTCGGGATAACTGACATTAACAATGCAAAACACATTCTGGACAGTTCCTATAGGTTAAATACACTTCAGATATACGCAGCATTTCCAATTGACAACTTTTAAGAGCATGAAAAATATTATCACCTTAATTTTCTTGTTGGCCTATAGCTTTTCATCTTTATCACAGGAGAATTATAATTATGTAATGCCTTCACCGAATTCATCGGGAATGATCAAGGCCTTAAATGTTCCGGTGAATTTATATACAGGGGTGGCAGCCATAGATGTTCCTCTTTATACCGTTGAAGCAAACAATGGAGAAACTGTCCCTATTAGACTTATCTATGTAGCAAGTGGAATAAAAGTAAGTGAAATTGCAAGCTCTGCTGGTCTAGGCTGGCAATTAATTGCAGGAGGGGAGATAACAAGGGTGATGCGAGATCAACCAGATGAACAGCGGGCATTTAAGTTTACCATTGATCAAGAACTTGTAAATGATTGGTTTCTTAAGGGAGATAAAACATATGATACTGAAAAAGACATGTTCTATTTTTCCTTTCCAGGTGGCCAAGGTAGAATGATCCTGGATAAATCACTTCCAGGTTCAGGAAATTGCTATTCAATCAATGGTGAGAGTTTAGATTGCAGTGAGTTAAATTTCGCATCATGGCCTTTAACCTCAAAAGGTATCACGCTCCCTTTAACAGACTATAATGTTGAGTTTTATAAGTCAAATAAACTAAATAGCTATTGGATTATCACGGATACAAAAGGGAACAAATACTATTTTGGAAGTAACTCTTCCTCCAGGGAGATAACCACTTCCAATTCAAAACTAAATGAAGGTGATTATGATCCCGAAAATGATGTGAAGTATATCTCATCTTGGAAGATCAGTAAAATTGTATATGCTAATCAACCTGAAAACAAATCAATTGTGTTCAACTATAAAAACTCATTCATTGTTGATGATAAAGTTTCAGTACAAACCAAGCTTTTAAAGAGCGATAACGGTGAACATTATATCAAATTTCCCTACTATCCAGATGTAAGACATTTCACCTATAGGACAATTATTGATGCGAAATTTATTTCAGATATTTCCTTTCCAAAAGGGAGTGTTGAGTTTACATACAAGGATCGTCAAGATCATAACAATAATTTAGCTATATCATCAATCACCATTAAGACCAAGGAGGGAAAGCAAATTCATAGTTATAATTTCAACCATTCCTACTTCAATTCAAGTGATTCTTATTATAAAAGCGGCACTTTTGGTGGATGCTATGATGAGAAGTGCTATAGATTAAAACTTGATAAAATAGAGAAAAATGGAAGGTTATATCGTGAGTTTGATTACAAAAATGACAAAATCTTTGCCGCTAATGGTGCAGATAAATTTGAGCTTCCTCCACGCAATTCTTATTACTATGATCATTGGGGATATTTTAATGGGCGAGCAAATCAGGGAGAGACTTATGTACCATATGCTGAGAACAATTACCCAAGCTTAATAGGTATGAACAGGGAGTCGAGAATTTCTTGCACAGCGAATATGCTCAGTAAAATGACATTAACAACTGGCTCCTATCAAACTTTTGAATACACTTATAATTTAAAGAATGGAGGTGCTTGCATTGACGCAATTAAATTATATGATGACAAAGATGATTTAGTTACCCACTTAAACTATGTCTATGATACTGATGATGAAAATGAGCGATTAGAAGTAGAATATATCAGTATGCAGTCTATCGGTGATGATGGTCCAAACTATGAGCCCTTTGCTCATTCCCATGCATTGAATTTGCAGTACAATGTTAATGGCTCATTTGGTGGCTATAGCAAAATGAAAGTAGCTGATGAGATAAATGGAAGTTATCAGATACATCATTTCTTTAATGATGATGATTATGATTTATCCCCACCTCAACATATAGAATATCAATTTTATCTTCAATCAGAAGATAGTTTTAATCCTCCATATGTTGAAGCGGGCTCACATATTAGATATAAATATGAATATCCCTTTGTTACGCACTCTCTTGATAATTATCTAGCTGGATTGAATAAGCAAATTGATATTTATGATGAAAGTAATAAACTCATTAAATCTACGAGTTTTAACTATTCACATGTTTATTTCGGCGATTTAGTAAAAAACACTGTCTTTACATGGCGTTATGAGTGGACGGATGGTCTTTATCCTGAATCATGGCATTATTTAGCGAGTATCTATGACATACAGCCGAAATTCATCCGTTTGGGTAGTCAAATTGAACGATTTTATGAGAGTGGTAGCGATTTAACATCAGAAATAACCACCACTTTTGATTATCATAATACCCATAGAACCTTGCCAAAGGAAATTGTAGTAAAGAGAACCGACGGCTCCTTAGATTCCTACAATAGAAAATCACTTATTTTATATCCCTCTGACTTAGGAAGCACTGGGTTAGTAGATCAAGGAGCGGTTGGATTGCCTATTCGCCAAGAATCGAAGATTAATATTCCTCAATATGCTGAAGATGAATATAGAACAACAGATGTATCTCAAACATCTTACGTTAAGATCGCAGATTCATTTTATCCAGTTGAAACAAAAAAGCTATTTGTAGATGACCCGGTTTCAAG
Source organism: Ekhidna sp. (assembly GCF_040223195.1). Classification (GTDB taxonomy): domain Bacteria; phylum Bacteroidota; class Bacteroidia; order Cytophagales; family Cyclobacteriaceae; genus Ekhidna. The sequence continues at coordinate 5,275 of NZ_JAVKDX010000019.1, forward strand.
TTGGACTTCTAGTGATTTAGAGACAATTTCAATTGCTACTTACAACAACCAAGGCCTCCTCGCATCCCAAACTGGTCAGGATGGTATTACTACGTCCTACACCTACGATGATGCAGGCTACATAAAGACCGTGACAACAGATCCGGGAGTAGCATCTCTCAAACGTACAACCACCTATGAGCACTTTCCTCTTATTGGCTTGAAATCGGTCACCGGTCCAGACGGCAGAAAGGTATCCTATGAGTATGATGATCGAAATAGACTTCTGATGACAAGAGATAATGAAGGAAACATCCTGAAAAGATACCGCTACAACTACGCCGGGGAAAGCGCTTCTTTCAGTGTGTATATGACACCTGATGGTGGCTACAACCAGACGTGCTCACCTATCAAATTTGTGGTAAATGGAACCTCGGATTTGTATGGTGAGACCAAATTTACCTGGGATTTTGGGGATCAAGGTACTGCCAACTTGGATAAATGCGGCATCAAACCCATTGGCCCTCAGGGGGAAGAGATCATCATTGATGGAACAGATGGAAATGCCAGCGTGGTGGAGACCAGAAACAATTATGTCTATCACAATTTTAAAGAGGCGGGTACCTATACGGTAAAAGTATCGGCATTCAACCCAGAGATAGGTGAGGAGAAAACCTATTCTCGCGAAATCACCATTTACGCACTCAAGGCAGGTGCAGTGGTGAATGGACCGTCATCGGTAGAATATTGCACCTCTACCGGAGGTGGAGTGGAGCAGCAGCAATATACAGCCCCCGCAGTGCCACAAATGGATGGCGGCACCATGCAAACTGAAGGTGGATCAGGGGGCAATAATTATCCTCATGTCCACTTTAGTGTAGGATTCAACTCTACCGGAGCTACCTGTCAGGATTATGGAATTTCAGATGGCCTTTTACAATACAGGATAGCGGGAGGAAACTGGATTCCTTTTGGGGAGAGTGGTGCTGGTAGATTGCCTGATGAAGTTTTTCATTATTCCAGTTCGCCTTACAATGTAGAGATACAAGGAAGGGTATCCGATAATTGCTCATCTTTACCACAATGGACGCCAATCCATACCTTGCAAATCCAGCCGTGCGACTACAATGGAGGAATTGGAACAGGGGGCACTGGGGGAGGAATTGATAATCCGGACACTCCAACCTTGCCAGATATTGACGAGCAGCAATAATGAAATGGTTGGTGTTCATATGCCTTTGGGTACTTGCACACCTTTCGTATGCCCAAATCAAGTTTGATGTAAAAGTCTCGGATAAGCACCTGAAAAAAGTAGAGCAATCGGAAGATGCACGCAGCAAGCTCAGGGCTTACAAAGAGGCATATCGGAAAGATAGCATTAAGGCCGCCAAAGCAGCCTGGAAGGAATACAAGCGATACAATAAAGACAGCCTAAGAGTAGCTGGCAGGTGGAAAGAAGTAAGAGCCCATCAAAAGGAGCTGATACTAGGGAAATACCAGTTACAAAAGCCAAAAGACTTATTTGTAGATCACACGGATTTTAAGCCACCAAAGGATTCTACAGACTGGGCGCTGCAGGAGCTTTCCCGAAAGGGGGATTTTGAGCAGGTGCAAAGGGTCTATGAAGCTTATGGGCAATACGATTCATCCTACCTTGATCGGTTCCATCCTGATTCTACATTGCTGGATAGTGCCACGCTAGCCAGTCGGTTTGATATGAAAAATCGTATAGAATCCTATTTGCCGGATGGGTTGCGGCAAGAGAGTGATCATAAGATTTCTGAGCAGATGAAATATGGGATGATGGATGAATACGGTAATATCCAGAGAATAGACCGGTCGGGAGTAGGGGAGTTTTTTAAGAATATCTCCCCGGAGGAGTTTACCAAATCCCAGCTTTCACTCCAGGCGTCCAAGAAAAAATACAGTTCACTTCCTGATCTGTCCAATGAAGATGAAGGGGTGAAGCG
>NZ_JAVKDX010000022.1:0-606406 GCF_040223195.1 Ekhidna sp.
ACCCAGAAGGCCGTCATCCTGCACGCGGCATGGCTGGTTCAGGCTCTCGCCCATTGACCAATATTCCCTACTGCTGCCTCCCGTAGGAGTCTGGTCCGTATCTCAGTACCAGTGTGGGGGATCATCCTCTCAGAACCCCTAAAGATCGTTGCCTTGGTGAGCCGTTACCTCACCAACTAGCTAATCTTACGCATGCTCATCCTGTACCGATAAATCTTTAATCACTTCAAGATGCCTATCTGTGATACTATAAGGTATTAATCCGAGTTTCCCCGGGCTATCCCTTAGTACAGGGTAGATTGCATACGCGTTACGCACCCGTGCGCCGGTCGTGTCAAAAGCAAGCTTCTGACTTACCCCTCGACTTGCATGTATTAGGCCTGCCGCTAGCGTTCATCCTGAGCCAGGATCAAACTCTCCATTGTATATAAATCTTAATGTACTGTTTAAACCTAGCTACTAATTCCTCAAATAATAATTGACATATCCAAGGTGGAACTTAATTGCTACATAACAACATCCGTTCAAAGAACTTTTGCTTGACTTTTCAAGCTTAGAGAGTGTTTAAAGACCGATTTTCGTTACTCTATGTCTTGCCTCCCTGCGAAAGCGGATGCAAAGATAAGAACATATTTTTTATCCAAACAAGGTTTTGAAAAATTATTTTCAAATTATTTTCAAAGTATCTCAGGAAGCGAATATATCGGAGGCTTTTCTCCGAAGCGGGAGGCAAAGATAACGAAAGGTTCCTTTCTGCAAAGTGGAAAAATGCTTTTTTCTAACTTTTTTTCAAGACCGTTTCCTTACGGTCTGGCCCTAAGGAAATTAGGGTTATCGGAACGTGCACTGATTCTTCTACTGAGCTAATGAATGATTTTAGATTATGTGGAAGATTGTTATACTCCAGAATGCCATCAAGCTCCCAAGAGGGCACTTCTTTAAAGATTGGAGAGTATGAATCATTATATACATAGGGAAACTCGCTGGTTTCTCCCCTATCAGAATTATAGGATTCGCAGATTTTTACTGGTGATACTCCTGAAAGTACATCTGCTTTCATCATGAAAAGCTGTGTGACCCCATTCAACATACAGGAATAGTTAAGGGCTGGTATATCGAGCCATCCGCATCGACGGGGACGACCCGTAGTTGCGCCAAACTCATTTCCCAATTTTCTAAGCTGCTCTCCTTCCTGATTGAAGAGCTCTGTAGGAAATGGCCCACTGCCAACTCTTGTGCAATATGCCTTAAAAATACCGAAGACTTCATTTATTTGATTGGGGGCGATCCCCAGTCCTGTACAAGCTCCGGCAGTGGTGGTATTGGAACTGGTCACGAATGGATAGCTCCCGAAATCAATATCGAGTAGTGTTCCTTGTGCTCCCTCTGCCAGGATGTCCTTGCCAGATTTCAGCGACTCGTGGATTAAATATTCAGTACTGATTATCCTGAACTGGCGCATTAACTCAAGACTGTGGAAGAATTGGTTCTCCTGCTCTATGAAATCATCTTCCAACTCCAGAGCCGAGAGCAGTGACAGATGCTGCTTCTTTAGTTTTTGATACTTCTCGTCAAAGTCCTTTTCAATGATATCTCCTATCCGTAATCCATGTCTACCAATTTTATCCTGGTAGGTTGGACCAATTCCTCTTAGCGTAGAGCCTATTTTCTCTTCTCCTTTGGATAATTCAAGTGCTTTGTCCAGAAGCTTATGTGTAGGGAGGATTAGCTGGGCTTTATTGGAAAGTACTAGTGTTTTTGTGGCATCCACACCAAATGGCTCCAGATCTCTGATTTCTCTCGCAAAAACAATTGGATCAATGACAACTCCATTTCCGATGATATTTAAGATCTCAGGGTGAAAGATTCCAGAAGGAATCTGGTGGAGAACATGTTTTTTTCCATCAAACTCTAATGTGTGCCCCGCATTTGGCCCCCCCTGGAAACGGGCTACTATATCATACTTTGGAGCAAGAAAATCTACTGCCTTACCCTTACCCTCATCTCCCCACTGAAGACCTAAGAGTACATCTACCTTTGACATTAACTATTTGATTTTTTGGAGTGCTTCTTCTTCTGATTCTGCAATATTAAAGATTGCCTGAAGTTTTGTCATAATGAGCAGTTTATTTACGTGCTCTGAAGGCTTAATAATGTAAAGCTCTCCATTCTTATTTCTAAATTTTGTGAGCAGGGTGATGAGCACACCTATGCCACTACTATTAATGTATCTCACGTCAGAGATATTTAGCAGGCAATGTGTGACCCCATTTGCTAGCGCATCATTGGCCAGCTCAACGACCTCCGGGCCATTGTTTTCTCCGATCAGGTCTCCGGAGAAACTGAGTTTTAACACTCTATCATTTATATCTTTTGTATATTTCATTATCTCTGATTAGGAGGCTATTTTGTTTTCGCAATTTTCCTTTTCGCAACTACCATACAAGATCAACGAATGGTGCAATACTTTAAATTGCAAAAGTTGACCAACGGTTGTTTGAATGTTCTGAATGCGCGGATCACAAAACTCATGTACTTTATTGCAGTCTGTGCATATAAGGTGATCGTGCTGGCGAAAACCATAAGCTTTTTCAAACTGAGCCAGGTTTTTTCCAAATTGATGCTTGGTGACCAAGTCACAATCTACTAATAAATCGAGTGTATTGTATACTGTAGCGCGGCTGACCCGATAATTTTTATCCTTCATGCTTACATATAAGGACTCTACGTCGAAATGTCCGTCTCGCAAATAAATCTCTTCCAGGATGGCAAAGCGCTCAGGTGTTTTTCTCAAACTCTTATTTTCGAGGTGAGCCTGAAAAATCTTCTTTACCTCATCCATTACTTTCTGTCCCTGCATATTGCAAATATAATTTATGCATTTGATCAGTTGCTACGGCTGACCTTTACTACCCCATTTACTTTTTCCAGTTTTTTCACCAGAATATCCATGTGTGCGGTATCCTCTACATATAAGCGGATGATTCCCTCAAAAATTCCACCCTCAGTATTTATGGAGAGCGAGCGCATATTGACCTTTAGTTCATCGGAAATGATATTGGAGACATCACTTACCAGTCCCATCCTGTCGGTCCCTATAATTGAGAGGGTGGCTTCAAATGAGTGTTTGCGGGAGGATGCCCATTTTGCCTTGATGATCCGGTATCCATAATTTGACAAGAGCTCGGCGGCATTGGGGCATGTGGTTCTGTGAATCTTAATGCCATCACTAACAGTTACGAAACCAAAAACATCATCACCTGCAATCGGATTGCAGCATTTTGCAAACTTGTAATCAATGATATCCAGATCCTCTCCCAGCAATAAAAGATCATTGTCTGTCTTGCGAACCTTGCGTAGTTTCTCTTCTATTTCTTTGGCTCCCCTTACATCTTGCTTTGGTTCGATCTTCTCAGTTTTTACAAACGACTTAATTAATGAATGGTCAATCTTTCCAGTGCCCACCAGGTAAAGCATATCAGCAGCTGACTTTACGTTGAAATAATGTGCAATATCCTCTAATACCGTCTGCTTATAGTTAATTTTTAGCTGCTTGAGCTTTCGCTTTACAATCTCTCTACCCTCGTCAATAAAAACTTTTCGCTCTTCCTTGAGCGCATCTTTGATTTTTGATTTTGCTTTGGAACTTACTACATATTGCAGCCAGCTTTCGTTTGGCTTTTGCTTGGTTGAGGTCAGAATCTCCACCTGATCCCCGTTTTTCAGTTCGAAGTTTAGTGGGACAAGCTTTTGGTTGACTTTGGCCCCCAGACAATGCTCCCCTATTTCCGTGTGTATGTCGAATGCAAAATCTAGCGCAGTAGCTCCCTGGGGAAGGGTTCTTAAGTCTCCTTTTGGGGTAAACACAAATACTTCATCACTATATAGATTAGACCTGAAGTCATCTACAAATTCAATAGCATTTCCATTATTTTGCTCTAATATTTCCCGCACCTTTGCGATCCACATTTCCAGCCCTGTCTCATCAGTGGTTTTGCCATCCTTGTATTTCCAATGAGCTGCATATCCCTTTTCGGCAATCTCATCCATCCGTCTGGTTCGCACCTGGACCTCCACCCACTTACCCGTATCACTCATTACAGTAGTGTGAAGAGACTCATACCCATTTGCCTTGGGAATACTAATCCAATCTCTTAATCGATCCGGGTTAGGCTGATAATAATCTGTAACGAGTGAATATACCTGCCAACAGAGTGCCTTCTCCTCCTTGTATGGTACGTCTAGAATAATCCGAATGGCAAACAAGTCATACACCTCTTCAAACGGCACATTTTGCTTCTTCATCTTATTCCAGATGGAATGAATGGATTTTGGTCTTCCTTTTATTTCATACTCCACACCAAGAGACTGAAGCTTGTCCTTGATTGGGCGTATGAAGTTTCTGATAAACTTGTTTCGGGAGTCTTTGGTCTCGTTGATTTTGCCGGCTATCTCATTATATACTTCCGGCTCGCTGTATTTAAGATATAAATCTTCCAATTCAGATTTGAAGGCATACAATCCCAAGCGATGGGCCAATGGCGCATACAAATAGATGGTTTCATTGGCGATCTTGAGCTGCTTATTTCTAGGCATGCTCTCAAGGGTGCGCATATTATGAAGCCTGTCAGCAAGTTTGATCAGAATAACCCTTACATCATGTGAAAGGGTAAGGAGCATCTTTCTAAAATTCTCTGCCTGCTGGGAGCTCCCATGATCAAAAACCCCGGCAATCTTGGTGAGCCCGTCTATGATCACTGCTACCTTCTTCCCAAAAAGTCTTTCGATATCTTCCAGGTCATATTCTGTATCTTCCACCACATCATGGAGAAGTGCGGCAACAATAGAAGTAGTCCCCAGCCCAATCTCGGAGACACATATTTCTGCAACTTCGAGAGGGTGAAAAATGTAAGGCTCTCCGGATCGTCTGCGCATCCCGCTATGCGCTTCCATGGAAGTATTAAATGCCCGTTTTATGATTTTGGCATCACCATCTTTTAGTACTGGCTTAGCCTTTCTGAGTAGTCGCCTATAGCGCCTTATAATCTCCCTTTTTTCTGATTCTAAATCTTCCTCAACTACCATAATAATTTTACAAAATTAAACCCTTGCTGAATCAAAAATATTATCTACTTTTGCCATCCCATTTTCAGCGCAAGAAAAAGTTCGAGCAAAGAAAAAAGCGGATGTGGCGAAATTGGTAGACGCACTAGACTTAGGATCTAGCGCCGCGAGGCATGGGGGTTCGAGTCCCTCCATCCGCACTGAAAAACAACCCTCTTTCCGAAACCCAATCTTGGGAACGCGTAAGAGGGTTTTTATTTTAACAACACCAAACAATAGTACGTTGGAAATAACTTTTGACAAAACCGAAAAAACACAAGGTGTAATTAAAATTAGCGTAAACAGAGCTGATTTTCAACCCGGCGTTGACCAAAAAATTAAAGAGTATAGCAAGACTGCTAATATCAAGGGTTTCAGACAAGGAAAGGTTCCTGAGGGCATGATCCGCAAGATGTATGGAAATGCTTTGATTGTGGATGAAATCAATAAACTGGTTTCTGACAAGCTAAATAGCTATCTAAGAGAAAGTGACACCCAATTTTTGGGTGAGCCCTTGCCTGTCAAAACCGATGAGAATTTCGATTGGGAGAATCAGGAGTCCTTTGAATTCAGATATGAAATTGGATTTGCCGAGCCTTTTGAAGTAAAGGTGGATAAAAAGGTAAAGCTGGATAAGCATTCTATAAAAGTTGATGACAAGGTAATTGATGAGACCATTGAAAACCTTCAACGTCAATTTGGAGAGATGGAGAACCCTGAAATTTCGTCTGAGAAAGATACACTTTACGGGAGAGTGAAATCAAAGGATGGCTCTGTCGATCAGGAAATCAGCATTGACCTGAGAGATGTGGAGAAAGGATCTCTGAAGAAATTGGTGGGCATTAAGAATGGTGCAGAAGTTGAAGTTGATCCTAAGAAAAGCTTCAAGCATGAGAGTGTCCTGAAAAACCAATTGAGAATGGACGATGATGAATTTAAGAAGCTCAAGAAGCTTACTTTTTCATTAAAGGCAATTAACCATTACAAACTGGCTCCTGTGGACCAGGAGCTGTTTGATAAAACATTCGGAAAAGGGACAATCAAAGATGAAGCGGGCTTTAGAGAAAGAGTGAAAGAAATCGTGTCACAGAATTACAAGGGTGAGGAAGAGCAATTCTTCAATCATCATGTGAGGGAAAAATTGACTGAAACAGCAAAAATCAATTTACCTGATGGATTCCTGAAAAAATGGCTAATTCGAACTAATGAGAATATCACCCCTGAATTGATGGAACTTGAGTATGGCTCCTATGCCCGAGAACTAAAGTGGTCCCTGATCAGAAACCAGATCGTGAAGAATCAGGGAATCAAAGTGGAGCACGAGGATGTTATCAATGAAGCAAAAGCATTGATAAAGCGTCAATTTGCCGGCTCAGGACTTGGAGATCAGATGAATGATCAGCTAGATACCTTCGCCAATAATTACCTTCAAGGTGAAAATGGGGAGAATTATATGAAAATTTTTAACCAAGTTCAGTCAAATAAAGTGCTTGATTATATCAAAAGTGAGGTTACTATCAAGGAAAAGGCAGTTTCACTAGATGAATTCAGAAAACTGTGATTTTGAACCAAATAGTATCATTTTAAGTTTTGAAGAAGTCCCTCTGGTGGGACTTTTTTATTTTTACATCAATATTTTAAATTATCAAGATGATTAATACTGAGGAATTCAGAAAATATGCCGTAAAAGGGCAAAACATTAGTGGTACTGCTTTTGACGATTATGTGCATCATGTTTCCAATCGGGTTGAAAATATGACCCGAGCGGTCATTGAGGAGCGTCCAACTAATTTCCGCGAAATAGACGTGTTTTCACGGCTGATTATGGATCGTATCATCTTCCTCGGTATGCAAGTGGAAGAAAACATCGCCAATATCATCACTGCTCAGTTGCTCTTTTTAGAGTCTGTTGATTCCAAAAAAGACATCCTACTGTATGTCAATAGTCCCGGTGGTTCTGTTTATGCAGGTTTAGGCATGTACGATACCATGCAGTATGTGAGCCCCGATGTGGCAACTATCTGTACAGGTATGGCGGCATCCATGGGGGCGGTATTGCTTTCGGGTGGTGCTGCTGGTAAAAGGTCTGCCTTACCTCATGCCAGAATCATGATCCACCAACCAAGTGGAGGTATGCAGGGTCAATCCAGAGATATGGAGATTACGCTAAAGCAGATGCAGGAGCTGAGAAAGGACCTTTATGACATACTGGCCAAGCATACTGGCAAAACGTACAATCAAATTGAAAAAGACTCTGACCGTGACTACTGGATGCGAGCGGCAGAAGCAAAAGAATATGGCCTCATTGATGAGGTGTTAGTGAAAAAATAAAAAATCATGGCTCAGGTTACTTGTAGTTTTTGCGGTAGAAACAAAAAAGATGTAGATCTGATGATCTCTGGCATACATGCACACATCTGTGATAAGTGTATTGCCCAGGCGCAACAGATTTTGAATGAAGAGCTGAAAACTACATCGGATAATGAAAGCCCCAACTTTAAGCTTGTCAAGCCTTCCGACATGAAGGCTCATCTTGATGAATTTGTTATCGGGCAGGATGAGGCCAAAAAGTATATTTCAGTAGCGGTTTACAATCATTATAAGCGATTGATGCAAACCCCCGACAAAGATGATATTGTGATAGAGAAATCCAATATCATCATGGTGGGCCAGACCGGGACGGGGAAAACATACCTTGCCAGGACACTCGCTAAGATCCTTCAGGTACCATTTTGCATTGCTGATGCAACTGTACTTACAGAAGCAGGATATGTTGGGGAAGATGTGGAGAGTATACTCACCAGACTTCTTCAATCCGCCAATTATGATGTAGAGGCCGCTGAGCGGGGAATCGTATACATTGATGAGATTGATAAAATCGCACGAAAATCTGATAACCCATCCATAACCAGAGATGTGAGTGGTGAAGGGGTTCAACAGGCCTTGCTCAAATTACTGGAGGGAACGACTGTGAATGTGCCGCCTCAGGGTGGAAGAAAGCATCCTGATCAGAAGATGATCAATGTGAATACTGAAAACATTCTATTCATTTGCGGGGGGGCCTTTGACGGTATAGAGCGACATATTGCTAATCGTCTAAATACCCGGCCAATTGGCTTTTCATCGGACAATGAATTCAAGACCACTGCGATTGACAAGGATAATTTACTTCAGTATATCACCGCCCAGGATATCAAGAGTTTTGGTTTGATACCAGAACTCATCGGTCGACTTCCGGTACTTACTCACTTAGATCCACTAAATATTGAAGCGTTAAAGCAGATTCTGACAGAGCCTAAAAATGCGCTTGTAAAGCAGTATACAAAGCTCTTTGAGATGGAGGATGTAAAGTTAGAATTGGAAGATGATGCGCTTGACTACATTGTAGAAAAAGCTATGGAATTTAAACTTGGAGCTAGAGGATTGAGATCCATTTGCGAAGCGATCATTACTGATGCGATGTTTGAATTGCCTTCTAATAAGGACATCAAAGAAATGGTGATTGACAGATCCTATGCAGCAGAGAAGTTCGAGAAATCGAAGTTCAATAAACTTCGAGCGGCCTAATCACGATCCTCTAATAATTCAACAATTTCCTGAGCTGCATATCTGGCAAATGGTTTATTGCCAAGGATAGACTTGAGTTCCTGATAATCTCCCAGAATGCCCGCACAATATTGATGGTCACTGAGTATTCGATCCAATTCGTTAATTATCAGCCCTGTCCTACTAATTGCAAGATTCCTAATCGACTCTCGTTTTAGGTATTGATTAATTACGGACTCCTTGTTTCCGGAAGTTTTGAATAGTGATGAATGATATACATTAATTACCGGCGCATTGGTGAGCACCGCAACCATATTGCTGAATTGATCTAAGGCAATCACCGCGTTGGATTCATTTGCTCTCTTGATTGCTTCATCCAAATTCTCTGAAAGGCAGTAATATTTAAACTGAATAGCTGGCTGCATTTCAGAAAGCTTACTAAATAGTTTCTCACCCTTCAGTGTTCTATCAAATCCCAGGATCGTAACATAAGGATGCCCGAACCCCAGAGAACCAGCAAGGTCCAACCCCTTGATATAGTCCGCCAATAAACTACCTTGACCATAGTCAACATCCTTGTAAATCTTAACCCCTTTGAGTTTTGATATCTTACTAAATGATCGCTTATCTAAAAGTGATTGATGAAAGAAGAAGGTCTGAATCCCTCTTTTTCTACCATAGCGAACCAATGGTAGCATTTTGACAGTCCCTACAACTATCAATGCATCTAGCTCTTTATTGTTTGCTTGTTGTTTTAAAGATTTTTTCGATGATTCAATTTCTACGATTTCTGCTCGGATGTCAAAGCGTTGTAGTTCTTTGGTGAGGAGGGATGATTCTGAGAAATTTTCAAGATCCCTTAAAAGCAAGATGCAATTACCCATTTGAATATTTCGGTAAATTTATTAGGTTATTAATTCACTAAAATGTTATAATCCATAAACACTATTAAATTATCAAACGATGAAGAGGTATAATCTAATAATTCTTGTAGCATTCCTATTCCATTTAAATCCCCAAAAAACAAATAGCCAAACTCTGCCATCTGCCACACTGATGAACGAGACCAACCCTGGTGGAAGAATTGATGAAATTTTTCTACCACCACCGATTACAAAAGGCTCAACGTTATTATTTGAAGACTGGATAAAAGGTGAAGTGGTACTAAGAAACGGAGACACTCTAAAAGGCCTCAAAATTCAATACAATTGTATCAATCATAGATTATTGGTGAAGTCTGGCTTAAGTCTGAGTGAGTTAGTCAATGATTTAGTGAAATATGTTTTCACAGAAAACCTAACATTATTTAATCCAGCAGTTTTAGGATTTCAAAAAAGTAATATTGAGGGATTGGTTGCTATAAATTATTCATCTTTAGAAAAAAAATTCATTATAGGCAATTCCTTTAATGTTGATGTTGAAAAAGCCAACTATAATCTATTGCTTAATCACGGGGATCGAGATAATACAATTGAAATTGAAAAAGAGAATCATCTTTTTTACGGCGATAAAGCTTATGAAATTCCAAAAAGAAAGAAAAAGCTTATTCAATTTATAAATAAAGAATTCGGATTTAGTGAAGAAAAAATAGACTTCAACCCATCTGACATTGAAAGTCTTTCATCATTTTTTGAAAATAGATTCTAAAAAGAAAAGAGGGCTTGAAAACTTCAAGCCCTCTTTTGAAATTGAATATTCAAGTAAAAATTAATCGGCTAGCGTAAATGTTGTCACACCCCGCTCACCAAATGCAGTTGCTGTCCAATAAATTGTGATTTCCCCAGTTCCAGGATCAATATTGCTATCTGGCTGAGCTCCATCCTGAATAATAGAGCCTCCAAATTGGTCACTTACACCAGTCCATGTAACTACATCAGTCGTTGTATTTATGGTCAATGTAGCAACCCTAGCTGATGTACCGTAATTGTCTGCATAACTTCCAGTATATAGTCCTCCAGTAATATCTGGTACTTGAACCAAGTTGCCAGTATTGCAATCAGGTGAGAATAAAACAACATTGGTCTCAGCATAAGGCCCTGACCCAAAATCATCTACCAAGATATCTCCGCTTACATCATAAACCCCAGCAAAATCACCGCAAATAGCAGTGAATGAAGTTGATTGTAAAACAGAACTCTTTCTTGTTAAGTCTCCATTCTCATCAGTTTGTCCATCATATACCACAACATTTATGGTCACTTCTCCAGAAACTGTATCGGGAAGCGTATAAGTGATATCAAAAGAACCTGAAGTAAGTCCTTCATAGTCACCCAATGAAAAAGTTCCTCCAACAGATTCACTTGCATCGTCTACTGCACTGACAGCAACAGAATCTAATCCGGCTGGAGCATCACTTACTGCTACAGTTACTGTCGTACTATTCCCTCCAGCAACTATAGTGTCTGATATTGACAGAGCGCTAACAGCTGGGGAATCCAAAAAACTGGGTGGATTGGCATCCGAAAAGTCATCCACGCAGGAAACTAGAGCTATTGCAGCCACTAGAAATAATAGTTCAATTCTCTTCATACTTAGTTATTTAGTTAGATTATATTAATACTTTCATACCTTCAAAAATATATATTTAGCTGATTAATGTAACAAAAATATAATATGTATTTTAAGAAAGTACCTATTTTGTTGGTTTCGTTGCTTGCATATTCAACTATTTCTTTAGGTCAATTTAATGAAATTAGTGGGGATCTGGGGCTTAAGCATTTGGCTATATCATTCGACCTAATAGGTGGTGGGGTGGCATTTATTGACTATAATAACGACGGGTTTGATGATATCATTGTTACAGGTGGAGCAATCCAAGACAAACTTTTTCGTAACATCAATGGAACACACTTTATTGACGTTACCGAAAGATCAGGTCTTAATAATATCAACTACTTCAAAACAACAGGAGTTTCTGTTGGGGATATTAACAATGATGGCTTTAGGGATATTTTTATTGGAACTGAGAAAAGAGATGCCTGTATATTATACTTAAACAATGGAGATGATACATTCACTAACATTAGCCAATCTGCCGGCATTAGTTCTAAAAAGTGGACAATTGGTTCACTTTTTATAGATGTAAACCATGATGGTTTGCTTGATATATATACAATAAATTACATTGAAGAGGGGAAGGCAGAATATGATAATGACGGAAATACAATTGGTTTCGATCATAAATGCTATCCAAATGATTTATATCTAAATAATGGAGATAATACTTTCACCTTATCAACAAACGATTATGGATTAGGGGATACTGGATGTGCTCTTGCAGTATCATCATATGATATTAATAAAGATCAATTAACAGACATTCTTATTGCGAATGATTTTGGAGAATGGGTTGAACCTAACAAGGCGTACATCAATAAACATCCTAGTACTTCATTTGAGGAAATATCTGACCAAATCGGATTGAATACTCAAATTTATGGAATGGGCATTGCAATTGGTGATATAAACGGAGATGGGCTAAGTGATATATATATAACAAATCTGGGTAAAAATGTTTTGCTAACACAAACTATAGATGGAAATTATGTTAATCAGACAGATACATATGGTGTAGGTTCGGAGTTTGAAGGAGAATATTTGTCTACAGGTTGGGGAAGTGTATTTGCTGATTTAAATAATGATGGTTTTGAAGATCTACTCGTTTCTAATGGCTTTATTCCCTCCGCATCCTTTATTCAAACATCAGAGATTGATCCGAATGAATTATACCTTAATCAAAGTGGTGAATCAATGATTGACGCGTCGGAAGAATGGAATTATACCGATAGTGGGATTTCACGAGGTGTGGCTGTTTCTGACTTTGATAACGATGGTGATCTTGATGTTGCAACAACTAAACTAGGGAAAATAATCGGAGATAAAGGCAACATGCTCTTCCATGAAAATATAAATGCTGCTGGAAACTGGGTGAAGATCAGACTAAAAGGAACCGAATCTAATATTGACGCTATTGGAGCTAGAATTGAACTCTATATATCGGATAGAACCCATCTACGGGAGATTCGGGGAGGATCTAGTCATGCATCACAAAACTCAATTACTGCACATTTTGGAATCGGAAATTTTAATGGTGAAATTCCCTTAACGGTATTTTGGACTGGTGGTGGTCAGCAGTCCTTTACATTACCACAAATCAATCAAGCCTATTATATCGAACAAGGTAATGATAATTTATATGTCATTGGTTGTATGGATGAAACTGCTGATAACTATTCTACAACCGCAACATATAATTCTGGTTGCATTAGATACTTAATGGGATGTATGGATCCTCGAGCCACTAATTATAATCCTAAAGCGACCATCCCAGGAAAATGCTCCTACCCCTCACATATTGGAGGCTGTACTGATCCGGAAGCTTATAATTATAATCCCTTTGTCACTATAGATGATGGTAGCTGTGATTATGGTACTGGATTTGAGTTTAACAATAATCTACAAGTGAAGCTTTCTCAGAGCCATTTAGAACTAAGTTCAAATAATTGGGACTTAGCAACTTCTACTTTTGACATACTTTCATTAGATGGAAAATACATCATTCAATCTTCAACTACTAAAGAAATAATTGACGTTTCAAACTTGAAACCTGGAATCTATATACTTAGAGTTATTCATTTTGATAGAATTTTTAATTTTAAGTTCTTGCTAAAGAATTAATCAATCTTTAACACAACGAACACAAAAACCATAGTCCTTTTCAAAAACAAAAATTCCAACCCCAATTTCACCGTCAAACAAAATTCGTTTATAAGAGTTTCTGGCATCAACCTCTGATGAAGTCCAAAAAACAGCTGAAATACCAGTATTTGAGAAACTGCCGTTCTGTAGCCGATCCCCTACTAGTTTAGCATCAAATCCAGATCCTCCTCCCTCTTGCAACGTAAGGCCATTCACTTCTTCCAAGGCTTCCAAATTGAGCCATTCTTGATGAGTTGAAACATGCCATCCAGAAGGACAGGCTCCTTGAAATGGTTCTTCTAACGAAAATATACTTGAATTGTAAGATTCTGAGATATTCATTACTCCTGCCCATGTGTAATACAATCCGGCATTCTCAATTGAATAACTACCTGTTCCCTGATAACTACCTTCTTCTGTTTGAAAACGTAGGTTCTCCGCAAACCAACATTCACTTCCCATTAATACAGTTCTGTATTCACTTCCATCACGAGGATCAATAAATATTTCACCACAATCGAAAGTATTTGAGCTCTGTCCTCCACCACTGCTCAAACTAATCCACTCCTCTCCATTAAAACCAACAAAATCAGTTCCATTCCATTTTATTGCACCTGCTAACGCGGGAACAGCATCTGATAATACCACCCCTCCTCTCAAAACTCCGTTGATTGGTGCAATAAAGGTCTTTTCTCCTTGAATTATTTGAGTTGTTTGAGTCAATCCATCACCACTTGATAGCGCAAACAGGGCATAAGGCACAGGTTGTAACTTCAGCGTACCAAGAGAAACATAATCGGAGTTCCTTTTCCTATCAATTAGTATCTCAAGACAAGTATTTAGTTTTGACCAGTCGATACTTTCAAAATCAGCGGTTTTATAACCACCTTCTCCAATAACAAATTCCACTCGTCCTAGTTGATCAGTTGATACCTCGTGAATCTCTGTGTACATCTCTACACCTTCAAGTCCTTCCTTTAGCTTGACCATAATATTAATGTCCTCATCTTTAAGAAGTGATCCATCAATTTTCCTTACAACCGCTTGATATTGAAATCCTTGACTAACGGCACTAAGGCTCAAAAGAAAAAAAATATAGGGTAGCAAATTTTTCATCACAACAAGACAATTTTCTTAACAAAGCCAGAATGATTTCTCAAATAATATACACCGGATCTCAAGCTGGATAGATCAATAATCCCAGGCTCAACATCAGTCATCAATAGGGTGCCTTTTGAATCATATATTGATAACATATCAATCATACCTTCAATATGGATAATCCCTTGAGATGGAATTGGCCATATAGAAATTTCATTTTCGATACTATCCTCATTGATGAGTTTCAGGCTTCCGATAGTCGGCTCAATGATATAAGTATCGTTCCCCAAAAAACCGTATGGATGGGCCACCCACTTATCGATACTAAGGCCTAAGTCCTTATATTCCTGACCTAACACCATAAAAGATGCGAAAAATAATAACAAGATTAAAAATCTTCTCATAAATCAATTTTTTGTTACTTTCAAAATCTCCACCCCCTTATCTATAAAGATTTGAAATATCAAAGTTCCCTTGGAAAGTCCTTGTAAATCAAAACTGATCAAATTACTGCCTGTTTTTATTGCAAACTCTCTTTCAAATAAGCGTCTTCCGCTCAAATCAGAAACTACAAGATTACCGATCCAACTTCTATTACTGTCAAACTCAATATTAACATTATCGAAAAAAGGGTTTGGAAACAACTTAAAATTGTAAGAATCTATAATATTACCCTCATTATTTAGAATAGCTGTAATCTGTCCATTTGCCTTAAAAACTTCATCTAAGTTCTTGACATTCGTATTTCGTTCAATTAATTCTGCTAAAGTGGTATTCCTAATTTGATTTTTTTCATTGTCTGAAAAAAAAGAGTCGTTTTCAAACCAAAATCGATCACCAGAACGAAGACTTTCAAATTGATTTTGAATAATAACCTTCATTGTTTCGCCAATTGGATTATTCCCGACCTTCTTCTCAGCCAACATTCCTACCCAAGGATCAATATTGTCGATTTCATAAATATCTTCCATTTTTTCTATGATATCAGAATCCTCACACAATTGATAAAATGAATTATATGTAGTCAGGCCTATGGCTTCCCGAATTGAATTGAAATCTGAAATTCCTCTTTCACGCCCCCTCAAAATATTCATAACAGATAAATCCATGCCCCCAGAGCCAGGAGGTCCGAAAAGAAAATTTCTTAGCGAACCAACTACTCCTACATCCAGCTTTTGTTGATTCTGCGCCTTCATACCTCTAAGAATGGGGGCAATCCCACCTTCATTAAGAATTTCTTGAGTAGAAAAAAAAGCTTCTTTAATAGATATGCTTCCAAAAGACCATTCATTCCCATTGTCATCTAAACGTAGAATTTGTTCATTCACCAAAGAGTGGCCAAATCGAAAAGCAGTGGTTGAGAATTCAGAACTAATTGAGGGGTTGACATTCAAATCATAACCTTCATAGTGACCAAGATTAATTCTTAGAAGAGGCAGCCATTCATAAACTGTAATTGCTTGAAAATATGAGATGTTATATTTTCTCGCTGATTGAAACAATTGTTCATCATCCCATTCTGGATGTTTAGATTTTAATTCCTCGCACAATCTATTGTGCTCACGCATAAATAAGATATGAATGGAAGATAATCCAGGATGCTCATTAGCTCGAATATCACCCGCAACATAATACTTCTCAGGTCTTTCAAAAGTATTCAACTCCATTAAGGGAGCGGTAAAATCAATTTCACTGGAATATTTTCCATCAATAGTATTGTAAGGTAAGTTTTCTCCCTCAGAAGTCTTCAGTTTGCCTCCTTGATGTGTTCTTAACCAGTTCAATCTTTCCTGAGACGTGCTATATACTGCCGAACAATCTAAGAAAGAGGAAGTCTCATTTGAATGTTGCCTTATAGCATCATCCCCAAAAGTCTTACTCCTGGATATTTGCATTTTGGCAAAGCCATTTCCTAGTGGATCAAAAAAGGGGTCTCCTGATGGAACATCTATTTGAACTGTTTCCCCGGAGTTACCTCTATTAAGTACCAAATCATGATCAACAAACTGTCCATAAACCCAAAAAAAGTCACTAAGTTCTTCATCATAGTGGGGGAATTCCTGATTTAAAATCTTGTTACTTACCAGTCTTGGATTAGGTAAACCTTCCATCCTTGGCTCTGATAAACCGTCATCATATTCAGGTATTGACAACCTTAGAAACTGCGTATTTGAGCTACCCCATGAGGGATTGGCTATATTATTTCCGTATCCATCCAGCTCTTGTCCCTGAAGAGCCTGAATAGACAAGAAAGTCAAAACAAGTCTTAATGAAATGTTCGTCATACCAATCAAAGCATAGTAGTACAGGTATTCATATCAGAGCAGAAAATTACATCTACAATTTTCTCCTCAAAAGTATAATCAACATTTGAGTACTTAGAAGGATACTTTATTCCCTCTACCTCACTCCATTCTTCTATTCTTAAAGATATATTCTGATCATTAAATTTCGGTCTAATAAACTCCTTTGGCAGCCAATTATTTGGTTCAAAAGCAAAACCATAAAGAAATCTATCAGTAGTACTATCAAAGACAGCCATTTGACCATAGTCATTGAATCTTACCCGAATGCTATCAGCTTCAGTAAGATGCCTTATGCATTTAAAGAAGTCAAGACTTCCCCAATATTTCATAAAGCCAATTTTAACAGGGCTCATGTAACTGGTGTCTCCTTCCTCCACAACAAAACCATCTTGACCTTCCATAATGAAGTCGATAGATATATATCCATTAACATCTCTTTTATAAATCAGAGGTACTGAATCCACAAGCGATCGAAAAAGTACTGCATCATAATGACCAAATGTACGCTCATCAATATTACTTTTAGTGGTCAAAAAGTTCTTATCATCCCAACTCACAAGAGCTCCAATTTCTTGAAGAAACTTGTAGGTTCTAATCTTTGATACTTCATCTCCCTGAACCCTATTCAAAAAAACCTTTTTGGTTTCAGAGGAACAGCACTCGATAACAAGAAGGATTATTCCAAATAATAAAATTCTATTCATAACTTTTACCCAAAAATAAAGAGAGGCTATTCTTACGAATAGCCTCTTCTTAATTTTTCATACCCAATTAAACCTAAAGAGGTGTGAATGTTGTAGTTCCACAAACTGGGTTAAAGAAGTTACACCAGTTATATGAGAATACTCCAGTGTTCTCATCTCTTGCTCCTCCACCAACATCTTGATGATCACCATAACCTGTAGGAGATGGCAACAACAAAGGAGTCTCGCAGATATCATAAAAATTACCCGCTCTATCTAAAGATCCTGGATCAAAACTACCCCAAAGTCCAGCATCATGGGCTGTCATTGTGTATCTAAAAGGTTCCGGGTTTCCAACTAATGAAACCGTAGCATCACGTGTAGCATTACAATCAAGCAAACCACAGAAAGCATTCACGTTTGAAACTGCTGTACTGTACTCACCAACCCATAAACTCGCATCAGTTGGACATGCCACGTAAGCGATAAATCCAGACGAAAAACTAGATGTAGAGTTAATAGCAAATGATGGATCAACATTTACACCTTCAAAATCTGTACCCTGAAGAACAGTATCCGGGAATATCCTTCCGTCATCTGTTGTAGTATAAGTGAAGAATGTGATTACATCACCGCCAGAAAGCGTATCAGAGCTAGCTATTTCATACAAATCCAGCAAATCCTGAGTTTCCAGTGTTACGTTTCTAATTGAACCTTCACTATCAAAATCACTACCCTGAATAGTTTGCCAAAGTACTGTATTGTAAACTGAATCCTGCCTCAAATTAGAGTATTGAATATAAATATCAATTTTATCAATAAAATCAGATACTGTAAATAAATCAAACTCTACATAAGCATTCGACAAATCTGCAAAATCAAGGAATGATTGGTTGGGATTTACGTCCACTCTCATTGTCACTCCTTCTTCCAGTTCAGGTACCCTAACTGCCTCGTCATCTTTACACGAAAAAGCAATAATACCTACTAATAATAAATATGTTATTTTCTTCATTTTACCAATTTTTAATTATCCCAAAATACTTTGTCATTGGCGATAACACGTTGTGCAGGTGCATTTCCATTAATCTGCAAGCTGTTCGTATTATATGGAAGCGACACAGGATAATTTCTCTGTCTGTCTGTTTGAGGCAAAATATCCGTATCTCCATCATGTAGTCTTGGGAAGCCTGTTCTACGATAATCATTATATGCAACAATATCAAGACCAAAATTCGCTTTCCACTTTTCAATCATAATGATTTCCAATCTCTCGTTATTATTTGCAGCTGCATCATAATAACCTAATACGTCAGTCACATATGAGTCTATGGTTGCACCAGCAATCAACGGAGCACCAGCAGCAGATGCATAAGCGTTAACTTTAGCAAATGCTTCCCTTACACCATCCTCAAAATACGATCTCGCATCACCCCCACCATAGGTTGTTCCATTCAAGGCTAATTCTGATAAGTTGAAATAAGCATTGTATCTGGTGAGCAATCTTTGCGGTGTGTCACCAGGGCCGTTAAAGTTTCCATTAACACCTGAGCCATTATCATACGCACCTCCACCTGGATATAACCCACTTAATGTTCTAGATGACCCTTGATCAAACCCTTCGTTAGGATCTATATTAAAAGAGAATCCATAGATGGAAAGGAAAAAACCATTCAAATAAGCAACCGGATTCTCCGGGGTATCGCCAGGTCCTAATTGGTTATACCAATAATAACGTACCCTGGGATCATTTACACCTATTATAGCATCTGTGTAAGGAGTGGCCTCATTAGGAAAGAATGAATTCTGTCCTGTCATTACTTCATAAAAGAATGGATCAATATTCCTTGCAGAACCTGCAGGTGCCCATTCTCCAATATAGAGTGGATTCCTATTGTCTGGATTAATACTAGTTCCATACTGAAGCTCCCAATCAGTAGCCAATAAATCTGTGGCAGGATTGAAGGATGCAAGATAATTTGTTGGATTATTTGCTAATCGGGCCTGAGTAACAAGCCTAAGCTTCAACGTCTTAGCTGCTTGAATCCACAAACTAACATCACCACCAAAAAACAAGTCATCACTCGCCATCGTTGATGTCGGATCGGTTTCAAGAGCTGCAATTGCCAAGTCAAGATTAATAAAACATGTATCATAAATGGCCGCTCCATCATCATACCTAGGCTCAGTATTTGCTCCTCCTAAGTTTGCGTCACGCAAGGGAACATCACCCCAAAGGTCAACCAAAACAGAATAAGCATAAGCCTTCAGTATCCTACCCACTGCTCTGTACTGCACCTCACCTTCAATCTGGGCAAGAGCGTCCATCTCTTTCAAGTCCTGAAGTGTTCTTGCATATATGTTATTCCAGTTTGTTGTTACTGAAAAGTCATTACCTGTCAAACCATAATCAGACAAGTTTCCTCTGGTTGTGTAATGACCAACTAAGTTCGCTGTATAACCAGACAATCCGGCCATACCTATTTGCCCTGTTAAAGCAATCTGAGTCTCGGGTAAAAGTCCCCTCAGTGGTGCTGTAGTCGGGCTATTCGGATCCTCATTAATATCAAGGAAATCCTTGCAAGACATAGCCGAAAAGGCCAAAACTCCTGCAAAAAGAAATTTTATATATCTATTCATTTTGAATCTTAATTTATTGATTAAAAAGTAAGCTTCAAGTTAACACCATAACGCTTAACCGTAGGTGTAGCACTATACTCAATACCTGCCTGGTTTGAAACAGCCGTGTTTCCAGAACTAGCAAACTGAGACACTTCCGGGTCAAAGTTTGTACTTTCAGGGAAATTTGGTGCATTATACCACAGGTTTCTTCCCGTGAATGTCAATTGAATACCCCCAAAAGGAGTGGAATCAACTAGCGACTTAGGGAATGTATATCCAATGGAAACCTCTCTAAGTCTTATAACCGTTGCGTCAAAAACAGACCATTCATCTGAAGCATTGATCGCAAAACTCTGACCAAAATACAAGGAGTTTGTCTCAATAACTGTCGTATTGTCTGTCTTAGCTCCACTTTCGTCACGTATAGGCTCAAGAGTATTAGGATCCCCATAAACACCTGGAATAATCCAGTTTCTTTCCCTGTCCTCAGTAGCCTTTAATACTCCTCTACCCAATAAACTCAACACCGTGTTTGAATACAAATCACCGCCTTGTCTCCAATCAATCACCGCTGAAAGGGTTATTCCTTTATAGGAAAAACTATTTGTAAGACCAAGAATGAAATCAGGGTTTGGATTTCCTATGATAGCTGGATCAAGAGCTGCCATCAATTGTCCATTGGCTGGGTCCACTAGAAGGTTACCCTCATCATCTCTTGCATCAACCGATCCTCGTAGAAGACCATATTCTTGGCCAGGCCTATGAACAGAAGCTACAGCTCCAGCAAAACCGGTTCCGAAGACAAGCTCATCAACTCCATCTGCAATTGAAACCACGAGGTTCTTGTTATGAGTGAATGTACCAATCAAGTTCCATTCAAACCCTGAAACACTAACCGGATTAGCATTAAGAGTTATTTCAACACCCTCATTGGTCACTTCACCAGAGTTTGTAGTAAGAGAGGTAAAACCAGTTTCTCCTGGTAATGCAACACTTACAATTTGATTGGTTGTACTCTTGTTATAATAAGTTACATCCAAATTAACCTTATTGTTCAAAAAGCCAGCATTAATACCAAATTCGACCTCACGTGATCTTTCTGGTTGGAAATCCGGGTCTCTTGCAATATTTGACAATGAATACCCCGATGCAGTGGTTCCACCTGTTGGTGTAAAAGGGAAAGGTGCATTGTTGATATTGTAAGTAGGCACAACCTGATATGGATTAGTATCACTACCCACTTCTGACCATGCAGCTCTCAATTTAATGTTGCTTACAGCATTGCTTTGCATTCCAAGAGCCTCAGATAGAATGAAAGACCCTTGCACCGCAGGATAGAAGAAACTATTGTTTCCTTTTGGAAGTGTAGATGACCAGTCATTACGTGCAGTTAAAGTCAGGAACGCATAATCCCTGTAACCCAATGTAACGTCAGCATACACACCATAAAGCCTTCTTTGAGAATATTGCCCGCCAAATGGAACAACTGCGTTGGTATTATCCAAATCAAGAATATCAAAATCTACAAATTGTTGTCCTTGATATGCCTGTCGTTGAGATGTTCTTTGATTCACATTATATCCAACTAAAGCGCTCAAATCAAAATCCTCATTAATGTCAAATTGACTTGATAGAATAAAATTCGACTCAATTTCCTCAAATCTGATATTATCCTCAGTCAATTCACCTATACCAGGATTGGTAGAAGGACCTGTAGAACCAGGGCGGATATAGCTCAAATTCCGTTGATTATACGTGTTAATACCTATTTTGTAAGAAGCAGATAGCCAATCGTTGATATCATACTCAAGGGATAGAGCTGTTAAAATTCTATCAACATCAGTCACAAATCCGTTGTTTTTATAAGACCAAAGAGGGTTGTCAGCCTGGCCTCTTCCTACCATAAATTCACTTCCTCTATCAGTTGGATTTTCAAATGGTTGACCGTGAACATCCCAGTTTCTTCCCAAATACAAAGCTCGAGCAAAAGCAGATGGGTTATTTCCTCCCAATGCTCCAACGCCACTCTGAACTCCAGTTTGCTTAGACTTAGTATATTGAAGGTTAGCACTTACATAAAGTCCATTTTCAAGTCTTGAAGTACCTCCAACACCTATAGCTGTTTTTCCATACTCAGTATTTGGAACGTAACCATCTTGATCAGTCCTGGTAGCTGTCAATGACAAATTGGAATTTTCTCCACCACCACTTATTGTTACCGAATTCTCTAAAACACTTCCATCTTGGAAAAGATTCTTTACGTTATCCGGATAAGCCTGATAAGGAACAGTTACGTTATCATAAATACCATTAAATCCAGCTCTACCAGCATACCAATGAGGAATTGTCTCAACAGTTCTATAAGGTACTGTACCAGGAAAAGGTGCTCCCCATGAACCATTTGCTTGCTGATAGGTAAAGTTTGTACCTGTTCCATATTTATTTTGATAATCAGGCAGATTTGCAATTTTTTCAACTGCATATGAAGATCTCACTTGAACTTCAAGCCCCTTCTTTGCCGCTCTAGAATTTCCACTCTTTGTAGTAATTACAACAACACCGTTTGATGCTCTTGTTCCATAGAGGGCTGCAGCAGCTCCTCCCTTTAGGACGTTTATTGACTCAATATTATTTGGATCAATATCTGCAATTCTACTTCCATATGCACCTCCTTGAGTTAGACCTGTAAATGAACCGTTGGATTGATTATTGTACGGAATGCCATCTACAACAAATAAAGGCTGATTATTTCCAAGGAGAGATGAATTACCTCTAATAGTAATTCGAGTAGTACTTCCTGGAGCACCTGATGACCCAGAAATATTTACTCCGGCTATTTTTCCTTGTAAAGCTCTAAGTGGATCTGGTTCACTTACCTGCTGAATTTTGTCAGCACTTATACTTTCAACAGATATACCTAAAGCCTTGGCATCTCTTTCGATACCTACCGCAGTAACAACCACTTCTTGAAGTTCTGTTGCGCCACCCATTGAAATGTCAATTGTAGTTCTTGCTCCTACTTGAACTTCCTGAGTTTCAAATCCAACGAATGAGAAAACTAAAGTAGCTCCCTCTTCAACCTCAAGACGGAAATTACCATCTAGATCAGTTGTTGTACCAGTTGTTGTGCCTTTAATCACAACGTTCACTCCTGGCAAAGACTCACCCGTGTCATCGGTGACTTTACCAGAAACCGTTCTTTGCGCTATTGCACTAAAAGCAATAACAGTTAAGAACGCAAAACTTAGTAGTAAAATCCTCTTCATACTAACTAGTTAATTGTTAAACATTAATTTATTTAAACCCGAAAGATATGGCTTTTTAAGAATAATTAACAAACAATTCACAAATCAATATTTCCCAAATAAATACCCTCTGTGTAAGAAAAACGCTGAAAATCATGTCTATCAAATGATAATGGCTGATATTCAAAATAATAATCTAGCACTTCAAGTATTACTTTAATTAAATTTTGATGTGAAGAAATTTGAATTTTGTAACAAAAAGCAAAACCTTTCATTGGCTTACCCGTAGGACACGAAATTCGATTCGGCGGTTGGATTTACGGTTGTTTTCTGATGTGTTCGGTAAGAGGGGTGATGAATCCGCATAACCTTTATAATTTAATCGGTCACTATTGATTCCCATTTCTATGAGCCGATCATGGACAGCTTTTGCTCGCTGTTTAGATAATTCCATATTGTGAGATCTAGTCCCGGAATCATCTGTATGTCCTGCTATTTCAACTATAATTTTAGGATTCTGCCTCATTAGCTGAAATGCATTTTCTATTTCAGACTGGGATTCCTCGCGTATTTCATATGAGTCTAAATCAAAATAAATGTTCTTTAGGACAATTGACTTGCCAATCTCTACCGGATCGAGTAATAGATCCAATGTATCAGGTGAGCTCAAATCATTTATCTCAGAGGTGAAATGCTGATCTGAGTATAAGTATCCCTTCTTCTTTACATATGCACCAAGGCTCAAGCCTGAAGGTAAAACCATATAATACTCCCCGGAGAGAGAATCCGATTTACTCTGATAAATTTTTTCATTGGTAGTTAGATCAATGATCTCAATCTCAGCCCCAAGAGGTTTCCCGGTTTTACTATCTGTAACATTGCCAACAATGTAGGAAGCTCCTGTAGCCTTCAGTTCGAGCGGCAACTTTATGCTTACCAATTTACTTTCGAGTATTTCAAAATTCTTCTGCTCTTCCTTGGCAAAATAAGCTTGTGACCCATCACCCGTTATTACGATTGCCACTTCATCACGGAATGTATTGATCGGGTATCCAAGATTCTCAGGCATATGCCATACTGAATCAAATTTGGAAACATACAAATCATACCCGCCCATCCCGGGGTAACCATTGGCTGAAAAATAAAGCCATGTGCCATTTGGATGAATAAATGGGGTGGTCTCGTCCCGAGGTGAATTTATTGCCTCGCCAAGATTTACCGGCTCTGTCCACTTCCCATTTGTGTTTTTAGACACCCATAGATCCCGCCCTCCATAGCCACCTTTCCTGTTTGATGAAAAATAGAGTGTCTTTCCGTCTGCAGATAAAGATGGTTGTGATTCCCAGTAAATGGAGTTAACAGGTTTTCCAATATTTTTTGGTTGCGACCAGACATCTCCCACTTTTTGAGTTATATATAAATCGCAGCTTCCCAAGGAATATTTATCATCACAAGAAGTAAAAATCAACGTACGCCCATCGGCGGAGACGGAGCAAGCCCCCTCGTTTAGCGGCGAGTTAATGCGGGATGAAACCGATTGAGCCGACTGCCAGGAACCATTTTTATAATGGCTCACAACAATATCCTCATCACCCCTCACATCGTCGCGTTTGGTATAGAAAATGGCCGCATTGTCTATGGTGACGGATGGCAGGTATTGGAGCTTAAATCGATTGATCTCGGAAGGGAGGGTTTCAACGATTACACTATCCCCAGGTTTACTTAGTTGATCATTGACAAACTCAAGGCTTTTAATCAAAAGCTGTATTTCAGTGCCTGAGGACCTTTCCGGAACTCGCTTTAGAAATGAATCCAGAAATGACTGTGCTTTTTCATATTCGCCTCGATCAAAAGCCATAAATGATAGCTTCTCCAATACTGAGGCCAAGGGATCAGGTGCCAAGCCAGCGTATTTCTGAAATTTGGAATACACAGAATCCTCATTCCCCATCGCATTATATAGACTTCCCATGCGGATGTAGGCTTCAAAAAAATTGGGATCTTCCTTGGTTGATTCCTCCAGAAGCGAAATGGCTCCTGTGAAATCTCGTTCACGATATTTCTTGTCTGCCTTTTCGTAAAGTTTCTTTGCCTTTTTGCTTTCAGTGGAAAGCCCAGCTTGAGAAAAAGCACCCAGTGAAAAAGTGCACAAAATGAATGTGAGAAGAAAGCCCCTCAGGGAATGTCCATGTATTTGTGTGTCTGTAATGATATCTTCCATCCTGGATTTCGCTTGACAAAATCAACGATCAAAGGTGTCATTTCTTTTTCTTTTGACCACTCCGGTTGCAAAAACAATTGAGCTGTGTTGGTCATTTTCACGCCATGATCTTCTGCCCATTTTAAATCGCTCTTATTGAATGCTACCACTTTGAGTTCGTGTGAATTGGCGTAAAACTCATCAAGCGGCTTTTTGAATTTCTTTGGAGAAAAACAAATCCAATCCCAATTTCCTGATAAAGGATATGCACCTGAAGTTTCAATATTGGTTTGAAGCCCTTGAGCCTGTAACGATCTCGTAAGGGCGGATAGATCGTACATTAATGGCTCACCACCCGTCACCACCACAATGCGTGTTCCTGAGTCCACCGCTTCTTTCACGATTTCATCCACATGAAACCAATCGAATTGAGAGGCATCCCAAGATTCTTTCACATCGCACCAAACGCAACCCACATCACACCCCCCCAGCCGGATAAAATAGGCAGGGGTACCGGAGTAGAAGCCTTCACCCTGAATGGTATAAAAAGACTCCATTACCGGAAGGTATTCCGGGTCAGAGATTTCGCTCATATGCTTTGAATGTGTTCACAAGCAAGGAGGCTATAGTCATGGGACCAACACCACCAGGCACTGGCGTGATGTAGCTGGTGATCGGTGCAACCTCATCATAATCCACATCCCCGGAGAGTCTGAATCCCGATTTTTTTGACGGATCCTCTACGCGAGTAGTGCCTACATCTATCACTACTGCACCCTCCTTCACCATGTCTTTTGTAATGAGGCCCGGTTTTCCAACAGCAACCACCAGAATATCGGCCTCTTTGGTATGGCTTTTCAAATCGGCTGTGAGCTTGTGGCACACAGTGACCGTGGCACGCCCGTCCTGAAGCATCATTAAGCTTAGTGGTGCTCCAGCTATTCTTGACGCACCTACGATAACGCAATTTTTACCCTCCGTTTGGATATCGTAACGACGAATGAGTTCCATCACTCCAAATGGAGTTGCCGGAAGTAGCAGCTGATGGTGTGACATAATGCTTCCGAAATTCTGGTTCGTGAAACCATCTACATCCTTCACTGGGGCAATGCGCTCAGTGATGTTCTCGACAGAGATATGATCGGGTAGAGGAATTTGCACAATAAAGCCATCAATATCCTCATCATCATTCAGTTGCCCGATGTGCTTGATTAGTTTCTCTTCGGAAATCGTGCTGGCGAAATGCATCAAAGTAAAATCAAAGCCTACTGCCTTGCATGCATTGATCTTACCATTCACGTATGTATGACTTGCGCCATCATCTCCTACAATAATAATCGCCAAATGGGGCGGCCGCTTTCCTTCAGATTTGAGTTGGACAACCTTATGGGCAATTTCATTTTTAATTTCCTGAGAGACTTTCTTTCCGTCGATTATTGTAGGCATCTTTCTTTTGATTTAGTCGAGTTTCAAAACAGCCATGAATGCTTCTTGCGGGATTTCCACATTGCCAACCTGGCGCATTCGTTTCTTCCCTTTCTTTTGCTTTTCCAGTAGCTTTCTCTTTCTGGAGATATCCCCTCCATAGCATTTTGCCAATACATTCTTACGCATCGCTTTCACTGTTTCACGTGCAATGATTTTAGTTCCAATAGCCGCCTGAACAGCAATCTCAAACATCTGGCGAGGGATCAATTCTTTCAGCTTTTCACAGAGTCTCTTTCCCCACTCATACGCTTTGTCTCTATGTACTATGGCAGAAAGCGCATCCACCTTATCACCATTCAGCATGATATCCAACTTCACCATCGTAGATCTTCGATAGCCTATCAACTCATAATCAAGGGAGGCATAACCACGAGAAATCGTCTTCAACTTATCAAAGAAATCAAATACAATTTCTGCCAGAGGAATCTCGAAAGTAAGCTCTACACGATTAGAAGTCAGGTACACCTGGTTCTTAATTTCTCCTCTTTTATCCATGCAAAGAGCGATTATAGGGCCGATGTAATCAGACTTGGTAATGATCTGGGCTCGGATAAATGGCTCTTCTATATGGCTAATTAAATTGGGTTCCGGAAGCTCAGAAGGAGCACTTACTTTCAGGATTGAGCCATCGTGTTCTACAGCATGAAACTGAACTGAAGGTACTGTTGTAATCACCGTCATATCAAACTCTCGTTCCAGCCTTTCCTGCACGATTTCCATATGCAGCATACCCAAGAATCCGCATCTAAAACCAAAGCCTAATGCGACGGAAGTTTCCGGCTCCCAGATCAGGGACGCGTCATTTAACTGAAGTTTTTCCATGGATGCCCTGAGCTCTTCAAACTCACTGGTATCCACCGGATAAATGCCGGCAAAAACCATTGGTTTTACATCCTCAAAACCTTTAACCTGACGCTGGGTAGGACGCTCCACATGTGTGATTGTATCACCCACTTTTACTTCTTTCGCTACCTTGATTCCAGAGATAAGGTAGCCCACATTTCCCGCAGCAATAGATTTCTTTGGCTCATGATTTAATCGCAAAACCCCAATCTCGTCTGCCTCGTAGGTTTTTCCGGTATTGACAAATTTCACTTTGTCTCCCTTATTCAGCGTGCCATTGAATACACGGAAAAAAACCTCGATTCCTCTGTACGGATTAAAGACCGAATCAAAGATCATGGCCTGAAGTGGTTCATCCGCATCCCCTTCTGGTGCCGGAACCTTGTGAACGATCGCTTCAAGGATATCGGTAATACCAATCCCCTCCTTGGCACTGGCGTGAATGATGTCCTCTTTGGCACACCCGATGAGGTCAATAATCTGGTCAGAAACCTCCTCAGGCATGGCTCCCGGAAGGTCAATTTTATTTAAAACCGGAATAATCTCAAGATCATGCTCCAACGCCAGATAAAGATTGGAAATGGTCTGAGCTTCTATGCCTTGCGCAGCATCTACCACCAACAACGCACCCTCACAAGCCGCGATGGAACGGGAAACCTCGTACGAAAAATCTACGTGCCCAGGAGTGTCAATCAGATTGAGTGTGTACTTCTCTCCATTGAGCTCATAGTCCATTTGAATAGCGTGGCTTTTAATGGTGATTCCACGCTCACGCTCCAGGTCCATATTGTCCAATAACTGCGCCTGCATATCGCGCTCGTTTACTGTATGTGTAAACTCCAAAAGCCTATCGGCCAGGGTACTTTTACCATGATCAATATGGGCGATGATGCAAAAGTTTCGTGTGTTCTTCATGTGTATATTTTTAATTTTCAAAGGCACACATGGAATTTGCATGAGCTCTATTCATCCACCGGTTAGTGTATTTTTAACCATGCTCATTTCATTCGTAATTAAGCCAGCGGATTGTGACTTGTTTCTCCTCAATCCTTTGAAAATTAGGCGCAAAGGTAACATGACCCTGACCCGCTTCAAAGGGGAATATATAAATCGACAAAAAAATATTACTGCTTATTTTTCGTGTCTATTAAAATCGTGACGGGCCCGTCATTTACAAGCGAGACCTTCATATTGGCACCAAATTCACCTATTCTTATTTCGGAAGGAATCAGGCTTTGAAATTCCGCAACGAACCCCTCATAGAGTGGAATTGCTATCTCAGGTTTGGCTGCTTGAATGTAAGATGGCCGATTGCCTTTTTTGGTGCTGGCATGTAATGTGAATTGACTTACAACCAAGGCTTCTCCGTTAACATCGAGTAGGCTATTATTCATCACTCCCTCCTTATCTGGAAATATCCTCATATTAACAATTTTCCTGCAAAGCCATTCAATATCTTCCTGATTGTCAGCTTCCTCAATTCCAAGCAAGATCAATAGGCCTGTTTCAATTTCTGATTTGATCTTACCATTAATGGTGACGGAAGCAGACAATACACGCTGGATTACTGCCCTCATGAGTATGCAATCTCTATCATTTGATTTGGAGTGTATCTCGCAAAGCCTTCTTCACTTTTTAGCGCCACCTGTATCATCGCCTTGGCTACCTCCACATCATGTATGGCACCCACTTTCTTTGTGGAGGAAATGACGAAGAAAGAAGCAATTGCGCTGATTACCTTAGCAACCTCTTCCAGAAAACGGTATTCTTCTCGGTTGCCCAGCAACAAAGAAGGTTGAAATATCTTTAGAGCCACAAGGTTCATCTTCTCCAATTCATCTTCCAATTTCCCTTTTGCTTTGTTGTAGAAGAGCGGGGATGAACTGTTGGCCCCTACAGCAGTCACAACCAGTAGTTGCTTAAAATCGGGCTGCTTGCTTGCTATTTTGGCGAATTTTAAAGGGTAGTCAACGTCTATTTTCAGAAATGCTTCTTTTGATCCGGCCCTTTTTCTGGTGGTCCCCAGCGCACAATAAAAATCGTTCGCATTCATTCTGGAAGCATGCTTGTCC
Source organism: Ekhidna sp. (assembly GCF_040223195.1). Classification (GTDB taxonomy): domain Bacteria; phylum Bacteroidota; class Bacteroidia; order Cytophagales; family Cyclobacteriaceae; genus Ekhidna. Next base: position 29,908 of record NZ_JAVKDX010000022.1, read on the forward strand.
AACTCATCAAAATCCTTCACAATGACCTCTACCAACTTAGGATCTTTGATTTCATGAGGTCTTCGGGAAACCACTATTACGGTGCTGTAAGCCTCTTCTTTCAAGAGGAGTCTTACCAGTTGGTTTCCTACCAAGCCTGTTGCGCCGATTACTAATGCTTTTCTTGCAGACATATTTTTTACTTAGGCGAGTAATACAAATTATCTAGTCTGCTTGTTCCCATTGGTCTTCTTCCCACTCGTTAAACTTCTTAATATCTCTGTTGAGCTTCCGCATGATCAAAAACACCACTGAAGCATCATCGGTGAATCCAAGTAAGGGGATAAAATCGGGTATTAAGTCTGTGGGAGTAATGAAGTAAACCAACGCAAAAACAATGAGTACTATAGTGGAAACCGGGAATGATCGATATTCTCCAGAAATGTGTGATTGAATCATCCTTAGCAGGATTTGGAGCTTAGACTTCATCTCCTTTAGCTCATTGGAATTTTCCGCAATGCTTCTAAGCTTGCTCCCGGCTTTTGATATAGTGGACTTGATCTGCTCCTTATCAGTAGCAGTCTTCTTTGCTTTCTCCCATATTTTTTTGGTCTTTTCCACTTGATTAAAAAACGTCCTGAATTTCTTCCTTGATATACTTAATGGCTTGCTTTGGTGTATCCATTTCTTCTCCTGCGCTGTTGTTGATAATGGCTCTTGCCAGGTCAAAACCTTTGGCCTTATCGTCCAATCCGTGGGCGGAGGAATTTATCACAGAAATGGTCTGCTCTACAGCTGTGGTGACATACGTCCAGGCACTATCCGACATATATACCTGCTGGGAAAGGTTATGGTTAAATTCATTTCTAATCTCATGAACCAAAATTTGCTGAAACTCCTCTGCTGTATAATCTGAGCTGCTCAATCTTGAAATCAGGTTGGAAGGAGTGATCCGCTCCAGTAGGAGTACAATCCGCTCGTAAGCCTGCAGGCGGATGGGGATCACAATCTCCTGGTTTTTCTGCCGCACAGTGAAGGCAATTTCGTCCAGTTGTTTTTGCAGGAACGAACGAACCAGCAGATATGCCAGATATAGAACCAGTGCGGCCGGAATCGTTATTTTCAGAAGGTCATAAACCATTTCCATGGATTGGATTGTTAAATGTTTTGGTAAACGTCAAAAATAATACTTTTACATGGAGGCTTTAAGTATTTCAAGGCCGTGTTGATAAATAATCGAGAAATGAAACCACCAGTTGAAATAACGGAACGAGCGCTGGAAGAGGTGAAAAATATTCTCCGGAATAAAGGGATTCCGGAAGGGTATGGCTTACGCATTGCCACAAAAGGCATGGGGTGCGGAGTTGGCTTCAAACTGGGGTTTGATAAGAAGAAAGAAACGGATGATGAATACTTCCAAGATGGTGTGCAAATCCTTATTCAGAAGCGTGAAATGATGTTTTTAGTAGGGAAAAAGATCGAATTCTACGATGAGTCTGATGCGAGGGGTTTTGTATTTGTTTAACCCTCCAACTCCACAGTCGCCTTGTGGCATAGCCCTTTGATGGGTGGGTTGTACTTGCTTATCCTAACCTGCACGTGATTGATTTGTGAGAAATTTTCTTTCAGGGCTTTGATCATTTTGCCAGCCAGGTGTTCCAGCAGATTCGCATCTATGCTCATCACATTTTGCACAATCTCGTAAACTTTCTCATAATTGACAGTGCCTTCCAGTTTATCGTCTGAAGCAGCCTCAGAAAAATCCAGATCCAGCGTTACATCCACGCTGTATTTATTGCCAATCACACGCTCCTCTTCATAGTAGCCGTGACGAGCGTAGAATTCCATTCCCTCTAAGGAAACCTTCCCCATAGTTTAGTCGGTATCTAATTCGTCGAAAAACGAAACGGTTTTGGAAATGCGCGGACCCCTTCTTTCTTCCTGAGGCTCTTCATCCAACTCCTCCTCTTTGGCGGGATTACTCTCTTCTGCCTTTGGAGTCTCTGTTGGCTTAATCTCCTGCTCTTCTCTCCTTACCACCTCCCTTTCTTCAGCCTTTTGTACCATTCGCTCTTTCAGCTCTTCCGTCTTGGGGGGCTCTGTTCGGGTTGGCTCTTGCGCCACAGGCTCTGGGACCTCCGCTTTCGGCTCTTCCTTTTCTACCGGTGGGGTTTCCAATTTTTTCGTTTCGGCGTAGACTTCTGTCCTTTCTGACTTAATTCGCTCCTCGCTTTCGCGTGCCAATTGTTTAACGCGCTTCACATAGTCATCAAATCGAAATTCTTTGTTGCCCTGAGTGTTTCTTTCAACCTTTTCAATCAATGTGACCGAAAGATTTTTGAGCTCCTGGATAGCAATCTGTCTATGATTTTCAATTTCACGGTGATTTTGCTCTATACTCTTCACTGCATCCTGAAGCTCCTCGATAATCTGCCGTGCCTCCATTTCGGCCTTCTCAATCATTGCCCGCGCCTTGTTCTTGGATTCGCTTAGGAGGGCCTCCGCATTCATCTTGGTCTCCTTCATATGGAGTTCAGCCGCCTTATTGGCCTGATCGATCACATTGGCGCCTGTATCTTCGGCAGTTTTCAGGGTTTTATACAGAGAGCTTTCCACCTCTCGAAGCTTGGACACTTCCTTCTCTGCCTGCTTCAATCTCAGGTTCAGTTCCTTGTTCTCTTCCAGCATTCGTTCCCACTCATTGGATAGCGACTGTAAGAAAGCATTGACTTCATCTTTATCGTATCCTCTCAGCTTCTTCTCAAAGTCTTTCTGACGAATTTCCAGCGGTGTTATCTTCATTCTGCAAATTTAATTTCCCAAACGGAGATCGAACGATCATCGCTACAAGTTACTAACAAGTCTCGATAATTCATCCAAAGCAACTTATTAACGCTATTTCCGTGCCCGGCGTGCCTGTGTTTGTCCAGGACTTTCAGAAGTCGAAAATTGTGGGCATCCCAAAGCTTGATCGATTTATCCATGCTGGCTGTTACAAAATAGCGGCCATCTTCCCGGAACACAATATCATTTATTGTGTAGAGGTGAGCGGCGATGCTTTCCCTCAGAATAAAATCAGCCTGAGTGTCCCAAATCTTCAACTGTGCATCTCTGCCACCGGAAACGAGGTACTTACCGGAGGGATGATACCTGGACGCAAAAACAGAATTTTTATGGCCCTTCAATTCTGAAATGACATCAAGACTGGTCCTATCAATGATACGGGTAATATTATCGCTAAAACCAACAGCTACATGCTCTCCAAATGCATCAAAACTTCGTACCCGCTGATGGGTAAATTGCTTTCGGTTTTCCACGGTGAGTTCCTTGGAGAGGATCACGATTTCACCATTGGAAAGTCCGGCCCAGAGCTGGCCGTTCACAAGTTTCACGGCAAAAATCTGGTGCTGCCCCAATTGAATGGATTTAACCTCCTTCTTCGCCCTCAGATCAATCTTATGTACTCCCTGATTGTTTTGTCCCACGTACAAAAATCCCTCCTGCGCATCATAGGCGAGCGAATACACAGACCCCTTCACCTTGACAATCACCTCGCCTTCATCAGGAGATTTCAAATCCCACATCACTATCATCCCATCTCCGCCGGCAGACACAAAGCGGTCATCATCCAACGCTACAAGCGTGTAGATGCTGTCATTGTGTCCCAGAAAGGTGTGGAGTTTTTTTACTTCAATCGTGCTCATTTGGTATGCAAAAGTATTACAATTGCCGTATGCCTTTGCTACTCGATAAGCAGATTGATGACCATTCCGCATATGCCGTCTGGAATATTCAGGAAACCTTTCTGGAGCTGCCTTACCTTTCTCCCGAACCATTCCCGGCCGACCTAAATCCTGTGCGTCAGGCAGAGTGGATCGTAGGCAGAATACTCGTAAAGTCTCTCTGTGAAAAGTTTGGCATTGGGTACCAGGGAATTCGCAAATATGAAACGGGCAAGCCCTTTCTGATCGATAGCGATGCGCATATTTCCATATCGCATTCTTTCCCAATTGCTGCCGCCATGATTCATCTGGAGAGACCCTGTGGCATAGACATGGAACGCCCAAGGGCAAAGCATGAGCATGTGAAGATGAAGTACCTGCACCCCTCTGAGATGGCGTATAAGGATGATTTGAAAAAGCTCTGCGCGATCTGGTGTGCCAAAGAGGTGATCTATAAAATCTTCGGTAGAAAATTTTTGAGTTTAAAGCATGAAATCAGGGTATCATTTGAATCTGACGAAATCATAAAAGGGGAAATACTTAAAAAAGGTCATGAAGGCACCCATCAAATTTATTATGAATGGGTGAAGGATTATTTGCTGGCATTTGGGGTTTGATTAATCTCTCCTCGGAATACCTAATTCATCTATAATTGAGTACAATCTTTCCCAATCTCTATTTCGATAAGTGTCCATAGGAAAACGAGAGGTGGTTATTCCATTTTTCAACTTAAACATTATTGAAGCAGGCTCTCGATGTATTCCGCTTTGATGAATGATTTTATCAATGTCTTTTACTCGGTAGTATTTCCTGTACCAAAACCACAATCGATTCTTAATTAGGAGGAAGTCATCACTATAAGAAACATAAAAACTCCAACTACCAAACAGCCAAAAGAAAAATGCATTCAAAGCAATAAGGATAAACACTCGATCTATTGTCAGATCAACTTTATCAATAAATGACTTTGATATCATGAATAAATTCATTCCAATTAAAAAAGCAATGTTGAAAGAAATAATTCTTCCTTTCAATGAAGAAAATTTTTCTAATAGAATTTCATGCCTATTGACTGCTTTTATCTTTTGCTTCGGACTGTCTATCACCCATTCCTCATTCACAAGAGCTTTTAAAGCTTTTTTTACTCTTCCAAATCCATCATAGAGAAAATCATACATGATGATCTTCTCTCCCGTTTTTAATTCGATTATTGTTGACTCTGTATATGACCAGTAGATAAGAAATCTGAAATAAGATTTTTGATCATCATGGATCAATTCAATATGTTTTTTAGGAATTTTCCTAGTCCAGAAAAAACGCCTCAAGACAACCTCTCTTTCATTCACCATCACTTCTGGAGCTCCTCTAACATAGACAAAACCAATTATCAGGGTCATTAAGATCATTAGGTTTCCAACAATGAAAAGTGCAACACTTTCATTTCCGCTTTCGTCTCTAGCAACAACGTAAGCTAGAAATACTCCAACAGAAATTAACATGATGCCACCAAATCCAAGAGGCATAATCCAATCGTCTGCTGGGTCGCTTACTACTTTTTTTACCTTTTTCATAAACTAAAATACTGATCGTCCATCTTCTGCAGGATCATCTTCATTTCGTCTGCTTTGTGGTAGTCGCCCAGTTTTTCGAAGGACACAATCAGGTTTCTGAGTGCTCTGAGGATGATGTCGAGATTTGTACAGGGATCGTAGAAAATGTCCTTTTTTTCTAGCTGGAGGCTTTCGAGGTAGTTATCAATATCTTCCCTGGTAAAGACCAACCCACGATTGAATACATTGATGTAAAACGATTCCTCCCCCACTTGATAGGTGAGAATGAACAGATTCGGAAGATTCACCCCGAAAATGGGCAAATCCATCTTTTGCGCCAGCAGCAAATACACCGCACACAAAGAAATCGGATTCCCTTTTTTGGTCTCCAGCACCGAATTAATCATTGAATTGGCAGGGGAGTGAAAGTTTTTCGTGTTTGCCCTGAACTTAAATTTGTTGAAGAAGACTTCATTAAACACCTTAATCCGATCGTATGGTGTCATTTTATCTTCCATGTGCCGCCACAGTTCATGATAGAGTTGGTCAAGCTGCCTACTCAATTCGTCCTTTTCCAAATCCGGATAGAGATAGGTGGCCACAATCCACAGTCCCTCCAGAAGATTGTCTTCATGATTATCTTTCCACTCAAGAAAGCGCTCTTTCAGAAGCTCAAACTGAAGTTCATGAACCAAATCTTCGATTTTTCCCTGTATGATCGGATTGAAGGTGCTCTCCCACTCCTGCTCCAGCAATGGGATGACACTGGTGCCTATAGACATAATTTTCTGTTCTACATGAGAAACCACCTCATGATCTTCATCGTCCAGCAGGACTACCAGGGCTTTTATTTCAGATTCTTTGAACAACTTTTGAATGAATGATTTTTTGAATTATGAATTATTAAGGTCTCGTATTCTTTCTAGCTCTCGATAAAACTGACAATATCTCTGTTACTTCCATCTTAAAATCTGATTCAGTCATTCCTTCATTCTACATTCAAAACCTAGCTACGTTTGGATGACACCCACGTTCATGCGCTCTTCAATTGGTGCATGATTCGCCATTTCAATTCCTCTGGAAATCACACTTCTGGTCTCCTTTGGGTCAATGATCCCGTCTACCCACAACCTGGAAGCAGCGTAGTATGGGCTCAGCTTTTCATTATAAGAATCCTCTATTTTCTTTAGCTGAGCTTTTTGTTCCTCATCGGTCAGTTCCTGTCCTTTTGCCTTTGCTGACGCAATCTCAATTTGCAGTAATGTTTTCGCCGCTGATCCACCACTCATTACAGCAATCTCAGCCGTTGGCCAGGCATAGATCAATCGCGGATCATAGGCTTTTCCGCACATGGCGTAGTTGCCTGCCCCATACGAGCTGCCCATCACTATGCTGAATTTTGGAACTACTGAGTTGGAGACAGCATTCACCATTTTTGCTCCGTCTTTGATAATGCCACCATGTTCGGACCTGGACCCCACCATGAATCCATTTACATCGTGCAAAAAAACTAATGGAATCTTCCGCTGATTGCAGTTCATGATGAAGCGTGCGGCCTTGTCTGCAGAATCGGAGTAGATCACTCCTCCCATCTGCATCTCTCCTTTTTTGGTTTTTACCACCTTGCGCTGGTTTGCCACGATTCCCACGCTCCAGCCATCGATGCGTCCATATCCGCATACTATGGATTTTCCGTAGAGCTCTTTGTATTGGTCAAATTCTGAATCATCCACCAGGCACTTGATCACTTCCACCACGTCATATTGAATGCCCCTGCTGGCAGGGAATTCACCATAAATATCTTCCAGCTTCCTTTTCGGGACTTTGCTTTCCGCCCTGTTGAATCCGGCTGTTTCAGGCTCACCTACTTTATCAAAAATCTTCCTGATAGCATCAAGTGCTGCTTTGTCGTCAGGAAATTTGTTGTCTGTCACACCCGATATCTCGCAGTGTGTCGTGGCTCCTCCCAGTGTCTCATTATCGATATCCTCTCCGATGGCAGATTTGACCAGATAGCTGCCTGCAAGAAATACCGACCCTGTCCCATCCACAATCAAAGCCTCATCCGCCATGATAGGTAAATAGGCACCTCCGGCCACACAGCTTCCCATGATTGCAGCAATTTGGATGATCCCTTTGGAAGACATCACAGCATTGTTTCGAAACTGCCGACCAAAGTGCTCTTTATCCGGGAAAATCTCATCCTGCATGGGAAGGAAAACTCCGGCACTATCCACCAGGTAGATGATTGGTAAATTATTTTCCATCGAGATTTCCTGAGCCCGAAGGTTTTTCTTGGCGGTCATGGGGAACCACGCTCCTGCCTTCACAGTCGCATCATTTGCTACAATCATGCACTGCCGACCAGATACTTTTCCAATACCTGTGACCACTCCGGCGGAAGGGCAACCACCTACTTCTTTGTACATCCCATCGGCGGCAAAGGCCCCTACTTCCAGAAAATCGTTTGGATCATCCAGCAGGTATTCTATTCGCTCCCTGGCCGTGAGTTTACCTTTTTTGTGATGGGATTCAATTTTGCTCTCCCCACCTCCAAGCTTCACTTTTTTCAGGCGTTCGTTTAGTTTGTATACCAACTGCTTGTTGGCATCTTCATTTTTATTGAATTGAATGTCCATCAAATTTTCGCTACTCACCTTCCTGAGAAATCCCTTTTAGCTTCTTGTTCTTTCTACCCAATGGTCCTAAAAAATCTTTTGGGTAATTGTTGAAATGAATGATAAGCTCGTCCATATCAACCAGTAGCTGATTCAGATTGTTGTATACAGAGTCATTATTGAGAAGCTTGCCTACGGTTCCCTCATCGGATTGTACAGCCAGCAAGAGTTGATTTACATGATCAAGTGATTCGTTTACTTTTGCCAACGTTTCGGACAGAGGCACTTCATTTAGCGAGTCCATTAGCATTTTAGAACTTGAAATTAGACCCTCCAATTGCTCACTCCTATCCTTCACACTGTTGATAAGTGAGTCTGTAGAAGTCAACACCTTTTCCACCTTTAGGTTATTGACCTTATGGGTGATGGTTCCGATGGCGTATTTCAGCGTATCAACTGTTCCTTTTATGTCTGTACTGTTCAGTTCATCAAGCAACTCGTTTAGCTTGGTGATCGTGGTGTTCAGGTTATCCGCCACCGGCTCAAATTGAGAAAGCATATCGCCATCCATCTCAGAGGCCAATGTATCGCCAGGCTGAGCCCTTTCAGCAGATTTACCCACATCCAATACGATCGCTTTTCCTCCAAAAAGCCCGTCATTCGCTAGAGTCGCAGAGGCATCCTTACTGATCATCAACCCTTCATCAATATCGAAAGACACGACGATGTATCCCTTCTCCTGAACGAGTTTAAAGCCGCTAACCCTGCCAACAGGCAGCCCATTGAAATACACGGGATTGGACACATTAAGTCCGGAGACGTTGGTATAGGTTGCATAATACCTACTGGAAGGAGAGAAGAGGTCTGAGCCCCTCAAAAAATTGAACCCATAGTATAAAAGAGCTCCGGAGATAATTGTGATTAAACCAATCTTAAATTCCTTTGACACAGTTCTTAAATTTTAGTTCTGAGCATCAAATGCTTCCTTGTATTCTTTGATGGCACGATAAATTCCGGAGGCAATATAAGACTGCACTTCGGAATTATTAAGTTCCTTTTCCTCCAATGGATTGGAAAGGTAGCCAATTTCTACCAACACACTAGGCATAGCTGTGCTCCACATTAAGTAAAGACTGGATTGCTTTACCCCATAGCTTTTGCGGCCCGCTCTGGTGGTCAACTGGTCATCAATGAGGCTCGCAAGCAGGAGGCTATTATCCTGAAAGGCCGATTGGGTCAAATTATAAAGGATGTAAGATTCCTCTGATTGAGGATCGAAATCGTATTTTTTCTCATAATCCTCTTCCAGCAAGATTACTGAGTTTTCCCTTTTGGCCACCTCAAGTGCCCTCTCGGTATTTTGAGAGCCCATCACATAAACCTCAGAGCCTTTTATTGCTTCCTTTCTGGAAAGTGGTGTGGTCTTTGGTAGGGAGTTTGCATGGATGGAAACAAACAAATCTGCTTCATGCTTATTGGCCATTTCCGCACGCTTGTCAAGGTCTACGAAGGTATCATCCTTTCTGGTGTAGATGATTTTCACGCCTGGCACGTTCTTTTCCACATACTCGCCCACCATCAAGGCCACTTTAAGTGCAACATCCTTTTCCTTGGTGTAGGAGCCCAATGTCCCCGGATCTTTACCACCATGACCGGCATCAATGACGATTTTGGTAACAGCAAAATTCCTTTTTCCAACCGGCTGAAATGATGCAAGAACTAAAAATAAAGTCAGTCCGATGGGTAGTACTAAGTTTCTCACGCCCTTTATTGTCTAAAATGAAATATTTTTACGCAAAAGTTAGAAAATCCGGCAAAAGCTGCAGTTTTCAAATGCTTTCATTTGCAAAAAATCTGCCAATTATGCCAAAAAATAAACATCTCAAAGATAGTTTGGTCATCATTCATTTTCAAAAAAGCGCGTTGGATTGAGGTGTCTCATTATACTTTTCTGTTTTTTTCTTTGGATTACTGCCTCAGCACAGGAGTTGGATTCATTGGCCGCTGATCTCCAGGAGGCCGAAATGATCGGGGACAGCCTGATTCCGGCTGATTCTGCCGCCATGGATTCCACCGCTCAATCATCTACACAAAAAAGAAGTGATGTAGAAACCACCATAAACTATAATGCCAAGGACTCACTTTTTTTCAATGTAAAAAGCCGTGAATTGTTCCTTTACGGCGATACACATATTGATTATGGGAATATTGCGCTGGATGCCGAGCGTACGGATGTAGACTGGAACAACCGAACCCTAAAGGCAAGGTATATCACCGACTCCACCGGAAAAAAGATCGGTAAACCTGTATTTACAGAAGGGCCAGACACCTATGTGACTGACGATATCATTTATAATTTTAAAACAGAGCGTGCACAGATAAAAGGAGTGATAACGGAGCAGGATGGTGGATTTATGCACGGAGAAGATGTGAAGAAAAATGCGAAAGATGAGCTTTTCATCAGAGGTGCCAAGTACACCACATGCAATCTAGAAGATCCTCACTTTTCAATTGAGTCTACCAAAATCAAAGCAATACCCAACAATAAGGTAATATCCGGTCCTTTCAACATGAAATTCAGGGATGTGCCCACTCCCCTGTTTTTTCCGTTTGGGATGTTTCCCCAACCCAAGGAGAAATCGTCCGGGATCATCGTACCATCCTACGGTGAAGAGCGAAGAAGGGGTTTTTTCCTTAGAAATGGCGGGTATTATTTTGCGATCAGCGACTATGTGGATTTGAGGCTGACCGGGGATATTTACTCCAAAGGTGGCAATGCAGTAAATGCAGTTTCAAACTACTACAAAAGATACGCTTTTAGAGGAACATTTAACTTTTCCTATGTCAACTCTGTGTCGGATGAAATAGAAAACCCGCTTCAAACCAAAGACTACAGTTTGCGGTGGAATCATTCACCGGAATCGCGGGGAAACTCCTCTTTTTCCGCCTCGGTAAATGCCGCCACATCCAGCTACAATAGGAACAACAATTTGGTTGTTCAGGACTTCAATCGAAGTATCAATTCGCAGCTGGCATCCAGTATTAGCTATCGAAAAATCTTTGCTGGCACACCCTTCAATATGTCCACCAACCTGAGGCACAGTCAAAACCTGAATACTGGCATAGTAAACTTAACCCTGCCTGACCTTACGATCAATATGAATAGGTTATATCCATTCAAGGGGGTTGTCAGCTCCAATAAATCACCGCTTTCAAAGCTCAACTTTAGCCACAATTTCGTAGCAAAAAACGATCTGTCTAACAATAGAGTCTCGAGTTCTACTTTTAGCAATATCAATGTGTTAAACAAATCTGCCCGTTCAGATTCTGTCATCACATTCAACAATGAAAACTTGGGGGAGATATTTGACCGGTCGCAGCTTGGGGGCAAGCACACCATCCCGATCTCTACATCCATGAGTGTGCTCAAGTATTTCACCATAAACCCTACCTTCAACTATGAGGAGCTGTGGTACACAAAGGAACTTCAATATGAATATATACAAGCTGAAAATGGGATCAGGATTGATACCGTAGATGGGTTTAGCAGGGCAGGCAGTTGGTCCACTGGTGCTTCCCTGAACACACGGGTTTATGGAACAGCATTTTTTAAAAAGGGCAAAATACAGGCCATCAGGCATGTAATGACTCCTAGTGTTTCTTTTAGCTACAACCCGGATTTTTCGGATCCGAAATATGGCGTTTATCAAGATTTAAGGGTTGATGCCGAGGGCAACACGCGGCGTGTGAGCAGATATGAAGGCTTTGCTTATGGCTCTCCCTCAGGTGGGGAAAGTAAGACTTTGGGTTTCTCCCTTTCCAACAACATTGAAATGAAAGTGGCAAGTAAGAAAGATACGGTCAATGGTTTCAAGAAAGTGAAGTTGTTTGAAAACCTGGGGATAAGTTCAGGATATAATCTTGCCGCAGACTCTTTCAAGCTTAGCAACATTAATATCAATGCCAGAACCAGTTTGCTTGACGGAAAAATCTCGCTAAACTTCACAGGTTCTATCGATCCCTATGAGTATTTGCTAATTTCAGAAAGTGTCAATCCTCAAGGGGTAAGATCCGTAAGGCAAAGGAGGCTTGACAGATATGCCTGGAACAACGGCAATGGAATCGGCCAGCTTTCAAATATGAATACATCCATCAGTTTTAATCTGGCCCCCAAAGGATCAAACAGCCAAAACACCGCTAACCAGAATAACCAACTTGGAGGCCTGGATCAGGGAGTGCTTCCACCGGACGAACAGGTTGGCTTTGATGGCTACTCCGACATGGAACGCCAGCAAATAGAGCATATTCAAAACAACCCGGAGATGTATGTGGATTTTGACGTGCCATGGTCTTTAAGGATGCAGTATTCCATCAATCGGACTAAGCGAGGCTTTGAAGATCCTTCCATTACCCAAAGTTTTCAGTTTAGCGGCTCCCTTGGATTGACAGACAAAACCCAAATTACCTTTAACTCCGGATATGATTTTGAAGCAAATCAGTTTACAACCACACGTTTAGGCGTTTCCAGGGATTTGCATTGCTGGACAATGAACTTCGACTGGGTGCCGTTTGGTACCTATCAGTCATACTTCCTATCTATCCGGGTAAAATCGGCTGTACTTCAGGATTTGAAGCTGGAAAAACGTAGAAGCTTCTTTGATTTCTTCAACTGACGAATCTTTCAGGGAATTGTAAAATAGCATTAAAAACCCCTCAAACCCCCGAATCCCCTATGATTCGGGGGTTTCTTTTTTACAATTAAAAAGACTTTTTCAAAGCTACTCTTACAGGTTTAAAATCATTTTTTAACAAACAAATCATGCTTATGAAAAAGTTTTTCTTTTCATTGATTGTGTGTCTCTTGGCAGTGGCTCAGGTCCATGCCCAGAGAACGGTATCCGGAAAGATCACCGACGATGTTGGTGAGGGTCTTCCCGGAGTGAATGTGGTGATTAAAGGCACCACTACAGGAACAACAACCGATATTGACGGAAATTATCGTCTGGAAGTAGAGGATGGGGCCATACTGGTATTCTCTTTTGTTGGTTTCGAAACCCAGGAAGTAAATGTTGGCAACAGATCTGTTGTGGATATTTCCATGGGTGGAGCTACTGAACTTCAGGAGGTCATCGTGACGGCAGTCGGGATAGAGCGCGAAAAGAAAGCCCTTGGTTACGCTACGACAAATCTGTCTTCTGAAAATGTACAGCAAAAAGCTGAAGGCGATATAATCAGGAGCTTAACAGCCAAAATTCCGGGTGTTAATATCCAGGGCTCCAATGGTGCTCCGGGTGCGTCCACGAATATTACTATTAGGGGTAGTTCTTCACTTTTGGGTGATAATCAGCCGCTTTTTGTAGTTGATGGTGTACCATTTGATAACTCTAGCCCTAGAACGCAAAACACGCTCGTATCAGGTGCGCCATACTCAAGCAGAGCTCTCGATATCGATCACAATGATGTGGCATCTATATCTGTACTAAAAGGTGCAGCAGCCTCCGCATTGTATGGATCCAGAGCTGCCAATGGTGTGATACTGATAACTACCAAATCAGGAAAAGGTATAAGTAAATCTGGTCTTGAGGTTTCTTTTCAGTCATCCGTGACTCTTGAAGAAGTAGCTGGGATACCTAAGCTGCAAAACAAATTTGGTCAGGGAGGTACAACTGGTGGAGGATCTGGAGTTTACAGTAATGCATTTTTCGGGAGCTGGGGAGCAAGTCCAAACGATATCTCAAACGATCCCGCAAATGCAACTGGTACTATTTTGGATTGGCAGGGAAACGCAGAACCCTTGCAGATTTTTCCAAACAATGTGGAGGACTTCTTCGAAACAGGGATAAATATTGAAAACTCCCTTTCGCTAAGAGGAGGTGACGGAACCTCCAATTTTGCTCTTACGCTAAGTAATCTCAATACAGATGGTTTTATTCCAAACTCTGAGTTAGACAGAACAAATATAAAACTCGGCGCAAACACTAAACTGAATAACGGCCTTTATGTAGGGGGAACACTTTCATATATCTCAACAGATCAGCAGGGCCCTCCCACAGGTGGGGGCGGTGTGGTAAGTTCTGGCTTTTCTACCCAGCTATGGTTTATTCCAAGATCTTATGATCCATATGAATATCCATATATTGATGAAAATAATCAGGACAATCACTATAGAACTGGCGAAGATCATCCACTTTTTTCATCTTTTGAAAATCCATTTACCTCAAGAGTAAACAGGGTTTTTACTACTGTGAATTTAGGTTATGATATTACCGATAATATAAATGTTAGTTATCGGATGGGATTTGATTCATATACCCAGAATAACAAACAAGTATTTGCCGCCTCATCTCAGTTTGCTCCATCAGGAAACATCACTGTAGATGACATATTCTTTAAATCTATTAATACAGATTTGGTTATAACCTATTCAAAAGATCTCAACTCTGATATAAATCTCAGAGCACTGATCGGACACAACATAAATCAGAGAGAAACAGACAGACAGAGCTTTAGTGGAACAGGCATTACTGTTTTTGGAATTGATGATTTGGACAATACACAAAATGTAGTACCGAATGGTGGTACTTACTCAAAAAGGCGACTGATGGGAGTATATGCTGATATATCCCTGTCATATCGTGACTATTTGTTCCTTGGTCTTGTTGGGAGAAATGATTGGTCTTCTACTCTTCCATCTAATAACAATAGCTTTTTCTACCCTGCAGCAACGCTTGGTTTAGTATTTACAGAAGCATTGAATATGGAAAGTAATATTCTTAATTATGGTAAATTAAGATTTGCCTACGGAAAAGTTGGAAATGATGCCCCTGTGTATAGTACTCAGGAAAGGCTATATGTAAATCCAAACTACGGTACATCTTTGGGAGCACTGACTTTCCCATTTAGTGGAACACCGGGCCTCACATTATCAAATGCGCTTGGCAATACACAATTGACACCTGAATTCACTACTGAGATTGAGGTTGGTACAGAGTTGCAGTTTTTGCAAAATAGATTGGGACTCGATATTACATATTTTGACAGATCAACCACTGATCAGATTTTCTCTGTGTCGCGTGCACCTTCCTTTGGGTTTTCCTCTCAGGTGCTTAATGCGGGAGAAGTTTCCAACAAGGGACTTGAGATTGGCTTGAATGCCACTCCTGTCAAACTTTCAAATGGATTTCAATGGGATATCTACGGAACTTTTACCAAAATTAAAAATGAGGTAGTTGAACTAACTGATGGATTGACAAGGTTGGCAGTCCCTGGGCCGGGCTCTAACTTTACGACAATAGGGACATTTGCTGTACCGGGGCAACCTTATGGTGTGATCCAGGGTTCTACTGTAGCTAGAGATTCATTGGGCAATTATTTAATTAATCCCAACACTGGGTATTGGATAACGAATCCTGACAATACGACCATTATCGGCGATCCGAATCCTGACTTTATAGCTGGCCTTTCCAACACATTTAGCTTCAAAGGAATCACTCTATCGTTCTTGATAGACTGGAAACAAGGAGGAGACTTATATGCTGGAACACTGACATCAATGAGAGGGCGAGGTGTCTTGGAGGAAACCGCAGTTGGTGATGTACGCCAACAAGCTTTCCTTCTCCCGGGAGTTTATGGTAGTACTAGCAATCCTGGCACACCATTAACAGATGGAGAAGGAAACCTGATTCCTAACTCATTCCAAATTGATGCGAATGATTACTTCTGGAGAACAAGCTCCAATGCTCCGGCAGAGTTCAATGTTTATGATGCGACAGTTATTAGGTTAAGAGAGATAAGTATTAGCTACGACCTTCCCAAGTCTCTTTTGTCAAACATATTCATTGGTTCAGCTAGCATAACACTCGTAGGTAGAAACCTATGGTTCAACGCCCCCAACATGCCAGATGGTTATGATCCAGAGACAAATGGTAGAGGATCTGGAAATGGTCAGGGGATGGAGTTTGCTTACGTTCCAAATGCCAGAAGATATGGTGCTAGTTTGAAACTTACTTTTTAAATGACACTATCATGAAAACAATAAAATTCATAAAAATAAAATTAATGACAGGACTAATGTTTTTCGGCCTGCTCATTAGTTCTTGTAATGATTATTTGGATATAAACAAGGATCCAAATTTTGCATCCGCAGCATCAACGATTCAACTTCTCCCTGCTGCACAAGCCAGTTACGTACTTGCTCTATCAGATATGGTAGAGAGGGCATGTGCGACTGTAGTTCAGCACTATATAAATGGCAGGTTTGATAATTGGGGGTTTGATGGCTCTTCATATAACAACGATTGGTCGCAGCTTTATTCAGGTGCTCTGGCTGATTTTGAAGTTATAATTCAACAAGCTGAAGAAAGCGGAGACTTCCATTATAGTGGAATCGCAAAAATCCAGAAAGCTTATATATATAGTGTTCTGGTTGATTTGCATGGAGATGTCCCATTCAGTGAGGCAATTGGTTCAAACTTCAATCCAAGAGTGGATTTAGGTGAGGATATCTACCCTGAACTGATCACAATGATCGATGATGGTATAGCAGATCTTAATGAAACCTCAAATACTGCATTGGGTTCAAGTGACCTCATATATGGAGGGGATATAAATCAGTGGATCAGGATGGCTAATACATTGAAGCTTAGGCTACATAATCAGATAAGGCTGGTTAGCCCAGGAGCTTCAACTACAGCCATTACAGATTTAATAAATGAAGGAGAATTGATTGGAAGCAGTGCTGACAATTTTACTTTTCAATTTTCTACTTCCAATGCCCCCGAGGGAAGACATCCAAACTTTCAGGCAGATTGGGCCTCTGGTAGCTTGGAAAACAATCTGTCTTCCTTCTTCATATCTCGACTGAATGCGAGTAACGACCCAAGAATACCGTACTACTTCTATCGTCAGAATTCTGGCTCAGCGCTGACAGGTGTGAACGGTGGTGAAGGAAGTTCGCCTGGCGATGATAATGTAAGGGCAATACATGGAATCTATCCAGTTGGCGGAGCATATGATGATGCTAGTTTCCAGATTCACAATCAAAATCTTGGATTACAAGGTGCAGGGATTTTTCCGATGTTAACTTATACAAATAGACTGTTTATTGAGGCAGAAGCAGCACTAATGCTTGGAACGCCTGGTGATCCAAGAGATCTATTGGATCAGGCTATTAACTCCTCTATGTCTGAAGTTTCATCATTTGCCGGTATACCAATGAACGCAGGAGATGTTACAACATATGTTAGCAATGCTCTTGCTTCATATGATGCCGCAACTACTGATGAGGAAAGGTTGGCTGTCATTATGAATGAAAAGTATGTAGCAATGTTTGGAAATGGAATCGAATCATATAATGATTCTAGGAGAACTGGGTATCCCAATGGGTTTAATCTTCCCGTTGTTCAGAACGGCCCATATCCAAATATATTCCCTATTCCACCGGTAGAAGTTACTGCAAATGAGAACATTGATCCGCTTACTGATCTGACTCAAACAGTATTTTGGGACCTTTAAAATCAAATAAAATGAAAAAGATATATTTAATTCTAAGTTTAACTATCGCAAGTTTGCTACTATTCTCGTGCGATGATGAAAACCTCTTTGATACGGTAGAAGCTGATCCGCCAAGCGTAACGGCAACTGGGTGGACAGCCACTGCTATAGATGGCGGTGGAAATACGGTATACTCTACCGGTTTTGCAGACGGTGGCCGGTTATTTAGGCTGCCTGGTCCTAATGATGATTCTACAAGCACGGTATATAGAGATATAAACGTTCAGGCTTTATTTGATTCTGGTGATGAGCGAACCATTGACAGTATCACTGTCTGGATGAGTTGGATACCATCTTTTCCCTCCAATTCACCCCAAGCATGGACCGTTTATGAGGGTATTTCTATACCTCCAGTTGACCGTGCATCCAGCTATCAATTTGATTATTCATATAATCTCGATACATGGATGGATGACTATGTATGTTTCAACTTTATAACTGGAGTACCCGGAGGATGTGGGGCGGTTACATGGAGTTCTGTTGGGCCTGCGTTTGGTCTTACAATTACCCGTGAAGACAACATGATGAGAACAACATTGCATTTTAGCGATGGAACCCAGGCCACAATAGCCCAAGTTCAGTTTTCACTTCCCAGGCTCCCGAGTGGTGTTATTTAAACCCTCTTTGATTATTATTAAAAAAAGGTGCCTATGGCACCTTTTTTATTTAAACCTCATGATAAGAGGTTACAATGCAATTCTAAATAGTACTATATACTCGCTTAACGGCTCGCTTAACGGACTGATGAATAGTATTGAAAAACCTCTTCGGACTGGCATCCAGAAAGTAATTAAAATCCTTGATCAAATGGGACTGATCATAATAGCCACTCAGGTAGGTGAGCTCAGTTAGGCTCTTATCTTCTTCGTTTAGATAAGTATTAATGAAAAAATTGAGCTTCTCAATTTTGCAAAATTCCTTAGGTGTCAGCCCCAGTTCTTTATTAAAATGCTGCTCCAGCTTAGACTTACTGATGTTTAATGCGGTGTAAATATCCTTCACCGAAATAGTGCCGGAGGAATTTTTGATCATTTCAATAGAATCCAGAATAGTCGTATTGTATTCAAGAAAATCTTCATTGCAAGCCCTTTCAATTATTTCACTGGTTCCATAAATATCGCTACACCTACCTAAGCTTTTCAATTCGTGAAACGCCAGAGGCTCCAAATCGAGCCTGTACACTCCATTCGAAACTTCCCTTAGCTTTTGGGATATCCGTCTGGCGTAAAGGGGGTTTATTTTTAAAATAAGGCATTCTGAACCTTCTAGATCAATCTCTGCGCCCCTCCCTCTCGGCATTAAAAAGTATGCCTGTCCCTCACATAAATTGAGCTTTCTGAAGCTTCCAATTAACTTAAAAGATATATCCCCTGAGAGAGGTATGATTATTTCGGATTTATTGTCCGGGATAAGGGTTGACTCTCCATCTTCCATCGTTCCATCCATGAAGACGATCTGATCAACAATGGTTAGCTCCTCCTTTATTTCGATTTCTTGTGTGTACATTTTGGTGATAATTAGTTTCAACCAAAACGTATCAGAACCCACTGGTACTTACTGAAAATCAGTCACATATGTAAACAATCGCGATTCTTTATATAAAGGATCGTGCTTATTTACTAACCGCCAAAAAAATGATAGGGTATTACCTATTTGGACTGTTTTAGTGCCCGAAATTGTGTAGGGGACATTCCGGTTTCACTTTTGAAAGCATTGTAGAAAGAAACCTTGTTTGAGAAGCCACATTCCTCGGCTATTGCCTCAATTGTATAGTGGTCAAACTTCCCTCCGGTTAGAAGTTCCTTTGAATGCTCAATTCGAAAAGAGTTGATGAACTTATTGAAATTTCCGTTGCTAAACCGATTTATTGCTCTTGAGACTATGCGCTCATTATAAGTGAGCTCGTTCGCCAGGTCAGTGAGCTTTACACTCTTATTTAAATAGTACTTCTCCTTGGTAATTAGATCAATAGTCTTATTGTAAGCGTCGCGCAGCTCGGATTCATCAGCACCGCCCCTATTTTCTTTCTGATGTTTCGGACGATACTTTGCAAACCAAATAAGGGTTATCCCAATCACAGTAAGACCAAGCGCTATCATTATCCAATTCACTTCAACTATTTGATTTTAAAACAAGTGATAAAGCTAACAACCCCAATTGGCCGGAAAAATCTTCTTTTTTACAGTTTAGCTGTTTCAGCCTTTTTTACAATTCTGCAGATGACGGGAAATCTAATCTTGTAATCCTCTTCATACTTAATAGAGGGGTATCGGATTCATTTCTGACCCCTCTTTTTTTATGAATTCTTTTCATTGATTTTAGAACTATTCCAAGATTGTGATTTCACAATTCAGGGTTATTTTAAACTTAAAAACCTCAAATACTTTTTTCCCGTTAAAAAATGTACATTTGATTACCAATCAGCTAAAGTGTATATCATGGAAAAGAAGAGAGACAACTGGCTCAATTTCAAAAACATTATTCATTATGCATTTGATGACATGTGGCGAAGTATGTGGCAGTTTTTACTAAAGAGGCAGAATAGATTTCACCACCATCATGCACATCATGAAAGCGAGTAGAAACTAGCAAATAATAAAAAATCAAGAAGTCGACATTTTGTCGGCTTTTTTTGTTTTAAATAATTTCACCTTCACGCAACCATCCGCACTTATCCCGCATCTACCCCATGAAGGTCAAAACCATGCTGCGAATCAACAAGTCACTAACCGAGCAGGAACTACTGGAGGGTTGCCGTAAAGGCCGGGCTTCAGCGCAGCGAGGATTATATGATAGACTGGCTCCCAAAATGTTGGGGGTATGCCTGAGATACATCAAAGACCGTGAAGAAGCAGAGCATGTGATGATCGGGGGCATTGTAAAAGTTTTTGAAAAATTGGATCAATTTAAAAGCGAAGGAAGCTTTGAAGGCTGGGTGCGCAGGATCATTGTAAATGATTGCCTGATGTACATCAGAAAGAATAAAAACATGTCTCTGGAAATGGACATAGATACAGCTTCTGACAGCCCCAACCTGAGTGTGATGGAAGATGCACTGGATCAGGCGGATCTTTTGAAGATGATCGAAGAACTACCTGTCGGGTACAGGACCGTTTTTAACCTCTACGCAATAGAGGGATATAGTCATGCAGAGATTGCGAAGCAGCTGGACATCAGCGAAAACACTTCTAAATCTCAGCTGAGCAGAGCCAGAAAATGGTTGCAGACCAGACTGGTAGAGATAGAAAAAGAACTAGAAAATAAGATTACAAATGGATCGACAAAACATTGATCGGCTATTTAGAGAGAAACTTGACCACCTGGAGGTGACACCATCGGCCAGCTCCTGGTCAAAAGTGGAAAAGCAGATACGTCCGCAGAAAACACCGGTGATCTACTGGGTAGCTGCTTCGGTTTCCATTATCCTCCTGTCATGGACGGTATGGCCCAAAGAGGATGTTAGCGAAAGCTTCAAACCTATAGCTTCGGAGGTGAGCTATCCGTCTCCAGAGCAAACTCCGGAGTTTGTTTTACCTGAAATTGAGAAAGAGAAAATTAAGGAAGGAATAGCACCAAAATCTATTAAAACTCCACGCAAAACCACCCCTCAGGCACAGTTTGCTTCAACCAATTTGGAGGAAGGGAAAGGGAAAATGGAGGAACACCCAGTGATGGAGGATTTGCAAGAGAAAACGATGGTGGCTGAAGTAGATATGGAATCTCCTGAGATACCGAAAGAAGTCATCGAGGAAGTAAAAAAACCTGAATTCAGAACAGTGAAGATTACATACATAGCCTCATCAGACGATAATAAGCCTGAAGAAGCACAAAAAGCTGACTCTACAGGAGTGCTCAAGAAATTCATCGCTTTTGCGGAAAAGATAGACCCAGGAGATATGTTGGCTGACATCAAAACAGCAAAAGACAATTTTATAAATAGTGGATTTAAAAGCAAAAAGGACAGAAACTCATTATAAACACAAGACACATGAAAAATCAACTGAAAATATACAGCGACATGAAATCATTAGTGACCATGGCATTGCTGGCGTGCATGCTTCCAGTGGCATCTTTTGCCAACAATGACCCAAAGTTGGATCAGGATACTGTAATCATTGAATTGAACAATAACAGCAAAATCGTCATAGTGACAAAAAGCAAAGAAGATCTGGCCACTTTGGAAAACTATGATATCAATCAAATGATCCGCGACCTCAACGCACAGCTGACTGACAGTGTAGAGTACATGGAAATAAAAGATGGAAAAGCCTATGTCAATGAAGACGATGAGGTGGAATTGAAAGACTGGAAAATCAACGATGATGAAATCAGGATAAAACTAGGTGGTGTGGAAGTAGACGTGGATCCTGACAAGGTAGACGACTGGGATGAAGACGACTGGAGCGAGCGAAAAAAGGTGACTTATGAAGCCGAGCGGGTTGATCGCACCACCCATCATTTCAATATAGACATAGGCTTGAATAACTGGCTGGAAGATGGTGAATTTCCTGATGCTAATAATGCCCCTTACTCAGTAAAACCGTTTGGCTCGTGGTATGTGGGGTTGAACAGCACAAACAGGACCTGGGTTGGTGGGCCGCTATTTTTGGAATGGGGCATGGGAATCAGCTGGTACAACTGGAAATTGGAAGATGCTGATTATGTGATCCAGGAAGGCTCTGAAAGAATAGAATTCAACGCATTGCCCGCCAACATAAGCGGACAAAAAAGCAAACTAACTGCCTCATACATTAATGCTACGGTGGTACCTATGTTTGATTTTTCCAGAGGCAGAAGAAAAATCACCAGCATAGAGTCAGGGGGTTTCCGAATTAAAAAGTACTCAAGAAAAGGCTTCAGATTTGGAGTGGGAGGATATGCAGGATACAGAATTGGCAGCCACACCAAGCTGGTGTTTAAAGAGAATGGCGGAAAAAGGGATAAGGATAAAGAAAAGGACAATTTCTTCCTCGAAAACTTCCGCTACGGACTAAGAGCGCAAGTAGGTTGGAAAGGTGTAGAGCTTTTCGCGACATATGACCTGAACGAGGTGTTCTCTCCAAACAGGGGCCCGCTCAATGCCGATGGTCAAAACGCAGGCTTAAATGCGATCACGTTCGGAATCACACTTTAATTGCATTAAGAATCAATAAATCTCAGCACCGCCTTGGCGGTGCTTTTATTATGTCATCTCGTGAAGCTTTTTCCGATCAGCTTTAGTCAACCGCATATCCCGAACAATCTTGTCCTCAGAAGGACGCAAAAATGAATATTGAATTAGCACAGCAAAATAGGCAATCACAAAAATGAAAGAAGGCTGCAACCACATAGCCAACGCAGAAGTAAATCCCGCCAGCGCCAAAATGAGATACTTGTAAATGTTCTTTTGCTTAAACTCCTTCAGCTTTTGCAGCAAGGTCATTTCCTCGTCCAAAATGTACCGCACTTTCTCTCCTCTCCAAACATACCAACACCCAAATCCAACGACCCAAATGAGCTGCGCAATTAGGATAAAATGTGGGCTCGAATAAGATACCTCCACTCTTTCAACGCTCGAATCCCACTCCAAAAAAAGTAAGGCAAAAGGCACCAGCGTCAGCGCAATCATTCCATGATATATCTGATAAATCTGGTGATGATAGTCTTTCCAGTTGAAGTCTGATTGCGCCATCTAACAAAAGAAGACAATAAATGAATGATAACCATTTCTAAAATATTGTCGTATATTACAATGATATCATTTTAATATCATAAAATTTCCTCACAATGAAACATACACTATTCATTATCTGCCTGATGCTTTTTTCATGCGCTCTCAGCCAGGAATTTTCTGAACGAGAAGTAGAAATCGGTGAAATAAAAGGGACACTCTCAGAACCAGATAAAAAGGCAAAAGTTGCCATTCTGATGATCTCTGGTTCCGGCCCCACGGATAGAGATGGCAATAGTACGTTAGGCTTTACCAATAACTCCCTAAAAATGGTCGCTGAACAGCTGGCCTCCGCCGGATTTGCTGTACTTAGATATGATAAACGAGGCATTGCCGCCAGCAAAGAAGCAGTGGAAAATCCGTCAGATCATCGCTTTGAACATCTGGTAGAGGATGCAAGAAACTGGCTCTACTTCCTTAATGAAGCCGGGTACAAAAGGCTGATTGTTGTGGGGCATAGCCAGGGATCACTGGTAGGGATGATGGCTGCTCAAGGAAATCCCAATGTCAAAGGCTTTGTCTCATTGGCCGGACTGGCTGATGATGCGGGTGAAACAATTGTGCGACAAATGAAAGCTCAATCCCCTGCGCTAGCCGAGGATGCCAAAGTGAATATTGATTCCATCAAAGCCGGATTTGAGGTCAAAAAGTTTAATCTCCTGTTGGTCTCATTATTCGGGCCAAATACTCAGCCCTTTTTAAAGTCATACATTGCTTACTCACCTATAGAGCAAATAAAAAAACTCGATATCCCTGTCCTGATTATCAATGGCACTACCGACCTTCAGGTAGATGTAGATCAGGCACAAAGCCTCCATGAGGCCAGTCGCCAATCGGAGTTGTTTATTATTGAAGGCATGAACCATGTCTTAAAAGACAGTCCAATAGAGGATACTGCGGCAAACCTTGCTACTTACAATAATCCCGATCTTCCTTTGAGCCAAGGCTTAATGGATTCGGTAATCAAATTCATTAAAAAACGCTAAATCATACGACTATGCAAACACATGAAAAAACCCATACACCACTATCCGGATATGTTGGATTGTTGATCAATGTGGCCTTACTGGTCACATTCATCGCCATGATTGCCGTAACAAAACATCCCATTTGGTCTGGCCTAATCCTGGCCTGGGCTTTGATGATACCCGGTTTTTTCTATGTCAATCCCAATGGCTCAAGGGTTCTTGTGCTTTTTGGCAAATACATAGGTACCGTGCGCAAGAATGGGTTCTTTTGGGTCAATCCTTTTTATACCAAAAAGAAAATAAGTCTCAGAGCCAGAAACTTCGACAGTGAGAGAATCAAAGTGAACGATAGCATTGGCAACCCGATCATGATCTCGGTGATATTGGTCTGGAGGGTGAAAGACACATTTGCTGCGGCTTTTGAAGTGGATGATTATGAAAATTTTGTGCGGGTGCAGACCGATGCTGCCGTACGCAAGCTCGCAGGCACTTATCCGTATGATAATTTTGATGATGAGCAAGCTGAGGTAACACTTAGATCGGGCATCAAAGAAGTGAATGAAAACCTGGAGAAAGAACTGGATGAACGACTCGCAATTGCAGGAATAGAGATTCTGGAGGCCAGAATTGGATACCTGGCCTATGCTCAGGAAATTGCCAGCGCCATGCTTAGAAGGCAGCAGGCTACTGCCATCGTTGCGGCCAGGCACAAAATTGTAGAGGGTGCCGTGAGCATGGTAGAAATGGCTTTGGACCAGCTCAAAGAGAAAGAGGTAATTGATCTGGATGAAGACAAGCGAGCGGCGATGGTGAGCAACCTGATGGTGGTACTTTGCGCGGACAAGGACGTATCACCTGTGGTAAATTCGGGAACATTAAATCACTAGTATGAAAGGTAAAATCCTGTTCAAAGAAGAGCAAAGCTTTGTCAATACCTGGATGTGGTATTTGGTGCTGAGCATCATGGCGCTCTCTCTAGGTGGTGTGATACTTGGATACATCCGCAATCCAAATAGTGAAGGGGTAGTTGCCTTGATAATTACCATTGTGGTAGCGGGTGGAGTAGTGCTTCTTCTGTTTTCTTCCAGGCTACATACTTCCATCGACCAGGATCGTATTTATTACCGGTTTCCACCGTTCGTGCGTAGCGAAAGATCGATTTCGAAGGAAGATGTAAAGGAGATATATGTAAGAAAATACCAGCCCATTTGGGAATATGGCGGATGGGGCTACCGAATTCGACTGGGCAAGGGAAAGGCATTGAATGTAGCTGGTGACTATGGCTTGCAACTTGTCCTATCTGATGGCAAGAAATTGCTGATTGGGACACAAAAACCCGAAGCTATGGAGCACGCCCTGCGGAGATTGAAGGAAAATTGGGGAATAGATGGCTAAGAAAAAACCCTTTGCGCTTAGACTAAATGAAGACACCATGAAGGCCCTGGAAAAATGGGCAGCAGACGAATTTCGCTCCACCAACGGCCAGATCGAATGGATCATTCATAAAGCACTAAAGGAGGACGGTAGGTTGAAAAAAGGGGAAAGTGAAAAGTAGAAAGTGCTAAGTCAAAAGCTATCAACTTTCTACTTTTCACTTTCTACTATCTATAATCTACTGCCCCACAAAAAACATCGCATTTACCATCAGCAGTTTTCCATTTTGCCAAAATGAGCGAAACAGCGGGTCATCCACAATGTGTACAATATGTCCTCTCCCCTTGCTTTCTACACCCAGCACTAGCGTCTCTGCCATGTCCTCTTTGGCATACTGCCCGGCAAATCCGCTTAGGATATCCTCTTTGCTCACTACTATTCCCACATTATTCCCATTCAGATAAGCCACTTTATCTGAGCTTGTCTTAAGCGTGTAATAGGTATCGCCATAGCCAAAAGCCAATGGGTGCGTTTTATCCATTTTCACCTTATAGATCGCTCCCGGCGCATACCCCTTGATGAACTCACGCTCCTGATCCTCAAACGCAACAAGTCTAGCTGCCTCTTTGCGTTCTTTATTGCTATCCTCGGCGATCTTCTTGGCCTCCTCATCTACAAATTCGGAGAGTGAGGAGTAATCGCTATCCTTAAGCTTGTTCAGCGCACCCTCCACGGCGATCAGCCTACCACCAGCAGATACCCACTCCATGATCTTCTTCATTTCACCCTCACCAAAATTTCCATACCATCCACTTGGCATAATCAGGACATCATACTCCGCGAGATCAACACGTGAGAAATAATCGGTGCTCAATACGTTCACCGGATATTCAAGTTCCTGCTCCATAAAGTGCCAGGTAGCACCAAATGCTAGAGAAGATGTGCCCTCATGTCCCAAAAGGGCAATTTTTGGCTTCTTGAGATACCGCACATCAGAAGATCCAATATCCGGACCAGCATCCATAAAGCCCGTCTGCACTACACTAAGGTTCCTACTATACTTGTTTGCCAGGTTGGTGATGGTAGCTTCAAAATCACTTACTGATTTGTTGTCCCTCTTAGAGATGATAATGCTCCCCCGATCAAAGGTCTCGCCCTTGTGGGTCATCGGCTTTTGGGTAAAACGAACCTTTACATCCTCCCTCAAAAGGGCCGCCAGGAAGCGTGCATCGTCCATGCTATTCCACTTGCTGATAAAGGCATAAGCTTTTTCAGGTGGTGTCATGTCCTTCGGTGCTACTTTCTGCTGATTACTCACCGCCAAGGTTTGCTCCATGGCATAGGCCTGAATCCCATAGGCATAGGGTACTCCCCAGGCAGTAATATCATAAGTAACAGAATCCACCAGCTTGGTTTTTGGCTCAAAAAGGATATGAGCCAATGTGGCTTTTGGCTGGCTGGTGCTTATTACCAGATCACTTGTGCTTATTGAAAACGTAGCAGAGCTGCCTGACTTATAATCATAGCCCTTTAGGCCTCTTCCACTAGCTTGCCCGTACTCAATCCCCTGAACATCCAGCCAGGATTTCAATGCATTGAACTTATCATCATTCCCATCATACTTCAATACAAATGTTTTGTATTTCAAACTGGCATTGTCTCCGAAAAACTTCTCAAAGTTCTCCAGCAATCGACTGGAGTTTTTAGAAGCAATCTCGATCGTTGATAATCCGGTAGTGTAGTGATGCGCAATTCGATCTTTCAATGTCAACGTATCACCTTCCTGCTTAATGATCCCAAGTCCTGCCCTACCATGGCCTGCCTGCTCGTAAGTCATGCCAATTGCTCCATTATAAGTTGGGTAGGTATCACCATAGCTCGGATATAGAAGGTCAAAGAATTGTTTAGTAAAATAAAACCAGTTGTTCTCATCAAAATACTTTGCGTGGTTCTTACCGATCTCTGTCTGAAAATCCCTTTGAAACTGGGTGATCAGTTCGTGGAATGGCTGTGCTGCCGGGGCGAAATAGTAGGGATCATTGATAAACTGTTCATGAAAATCAACATGTACCTGAGGTAGCCATTGATTATATACTTTGATCCGGCTTTTTGATTCGATCTGAGTCTGCCATGCCCAATCCCTGTTGAGGTCAAACAAATAGTGATTAGCTCGCCCTCCCGGCCATGGTTCGTTGTGCTCCAGGGCATTCGGATCAGGATTATAGGGCTGGCTACCATACTGCCAGAAAAAATTCACATATCGATCCCTTCCATCAGGATTAATACATGGATCGATTACAACGATCGTATTTTCCAGCCATGAAGCCTTATCAGAACCTTCCCTAACCAGCTCATAAATGGTAGCCATAGCTGCTTCTGTGGAGGAAGACTCATTTCCGTGAACATTATAGCTGAGCCACACGATTGGAACGTTTGTGGTAGGGTTCCCTTCTTCTACCCCTGCCCTTCTCAAATTGTCCATTCTGATGGTTTCAAGTTTTGCCAGATTTTGCTCCGACGAAACAAAAGCCAACATGAGCGGGCGGTTTTCATAAGTTTTTCCATAGCCCTGAAGGGTTACTTTTTCCGATTTCCCGGATAAATAGGTGAAATAATCAACGACCTGATGATGTCGGGTAAACTTTTCGCCTAATTCATAACCTAAATATTCGCCAGGACTTTGAATTTGTGCCAAGAGGAAAAACGGCATCAGGGATATGATGCTGGATAGTATCTTCATAGTATTTCATTTAATGTCACCAAAGTAAATCCATATTTCACACCATCAAACCAAAAAGTGCTGGGCGGTTCATTTCATTCCAGATTGTCAAAAGATTATATTTGAAATGCCGGCTTTTACATATATGAAGAGTTTCAATCACCTACTCACTTTCATTGCGCTTCTATCAGGCCTTGGCACGTTTGCTCAGAATTCAAAGCTCGATAGTTTGAAAATTGAGCTAGAACAAGCCGAATCCGATACAGCCAAAATATCCATATTGATAGATATGGCCTATGAAGCTCATACCCAAAAATCAGAGCGTATTGGCTATGCTGCGCAGGCCTATGAGCTTGGCAGAAACGTAGAATCGGTAAAGCATAAGAGTCGGTCAGAGCTTATTCTAGGGATTTTCTACGCCTCTACCGATCTTGATTCCGCAGCTGACCTGATGAAAAAAGGAACTAAAAGATACCTTGAAAATGAGCTATACAAGCATGCTGTAAATGCCTACTACATTGTCGGGGTAACTTATGAGATTGAGAAGTTGCTCGATACGGCCATTCAGCATTACATCCAGGCATATGAATTAGGGAAGGAACATGAGGTACTCCCCGAATATGGAAATGCGGCCTATGCCCTGGCTAATATCCATAACATTCGTGGCAGGAATGTGGAAGCACTCAAGTGGGCTATCAGTGCGAAGGAGGCCTACGAAAAGGGCGGACTGACTAAACAGGTAAGTCAGGCTCACAATCAGATTGGGATAATTTATGACCAAAAGGGATTGTTTTCTGAAGCCCTGGACAACTACCTAAAAGCACGGGACCTTGCTATTCAGGCTGAGGACATTGAGGGGGAAATTCTGATCAATAATAATATCGGGGTGATCTACGACAATATGAATAACCCCAAACAAGCGATGGAGTACTATAGCAATGCGCTAGAGAAGTCACGAATACACAACATGGAAGCCAATGAGGCGACCCTGCTCAATAATTTATCCTATATCCATCTAAAAAATGGTGATACTACGAAATCAATCAGTCTTCTGAAAAGTGCCCTGGCGATTGACTTATCTGATTCTTATCCATGCTTCGAAAGCTATCCACTGGAGGGTATGGGTTCAATTTTATTGGCTCAAAAGAAACTTGATTCTGCAGAATATTTTCTGGATCAAGCCCTTGCTACATCCATAAAATGTGAAGAAGCAGTTGTAATCTCTACGGTTTATAAAGATTTGGGGCAGCTATACGGCAAACAGAAAAAACCGAAACAGGCTGAAGAAGCTTTGATGAAAGCCTTGAAAATTGGCGTGGATTCCAAGCTTCAATTGGAAACCAAGGAGGCACTTCAGGCGCTATATGAGCTGCATAAGAAATATCGCAACGATGCGATGGCCATGCACTATTTGGAAAAATACCAATCGCTGACCGATTCCATCAATAATCAAAACAACATCGAAAAAGCTACCCAGCTGGCAGCTGAGTATGAGTTTAGAAAACAGGTAGCAAAAATGGAGCAAGAGCGACTTGAATCCGAGCAGAAGTTTGCAGACGAGATACAGGCACAGACCAACCAAAACAGGCTGATACTCTTAGCGCTGGTGTTGTTCATTCTGCTTGCGGGCACTATGGCACGCTTCTATTACGTGCTGAAAGGTAGAAATAGAAAACTGAGATGGCTCAATGATGAGAAGAACAAACTCATGGGTATCGTGGCGCATGACCTTCGAAATCCTCTGAACATGATCATTGGACTGATGCCACTTTTTCAGGATGTGACGAAAAAAAGTAAGGATGAAAACCTGAAAAAATATGTAGAGCTTTTGGAAATCTCCTCTGAGCGAATGCGGAACATGATTGACCGTGTGCTGGATATCAGTGCCATTGAGAACATGAAGGTGAATCTGAAACTTGAAAAAACCAACCTCTCAGCGCTTACCTATGAGTCCATTCACAATTTTGATATCATCGCCTCTCAGAAAGAAATTGAAATTATCGATAACATAGATAAGTCCCAGGAACTCTTCTCGAATGTGGATCCAAACTATCTGGTGCAGGTGATCGACAACCTCCTTTCCAACGCCATCAAATTTTCAGATCGGGGTAAAAAGATTGAGGTGTCACTGGTTTCCGAAAACAGTCACCATGAAATCAAAGTGAAAGACCAAGGTCCGGGAATAAGTGACGAAGAGCAAAAAAGCCTGTTTAAAGCATTTACCACACTTAGTTCAAAACCAACAGAACAAGAGCGGTCTACAGGTCTGGGATTGTCCATCGCCTATAAATTTATCAATGCAATGGGTGGGGAAATCGAATGCCACAGCAAGCCGGGCGAAGGCACTACATTCAGCCTGATTTTCCAAAAGGCCTAGCCAATCTCTACCCGTATACGATCAGATAACGGCTTGCCAACACAGGTAAGTACGTATCCTTCGTCCAGCTCGTCCTGCGAAAGTCCCTCAGCTTCATCTATGCTTATTTGACCCTCCACGCACTTTCCACGGCACGCTGTGCAAAGTCCACTTTGGCACGAATAAGGCATATCAAGATCGTTGTTCAGCGCCGTATCAAGGATGGATGCATTTTTCTTTACAGTGATGGAATACTCTTCACCATCCAACAGGATAGTCACTTCACTTTCAGAATCAGCATCGGCCCCAATGATGTCTTTAGGAGATGTTTTCCCTGCTTCAAAGCTCTCCATACGGATATTGGTCTGATCAACTCCTTTTTTCGTGAGGCCATCAGCAACCACATCCATCATAGGCTGTGGGCCGCAAATGTAAAATTCAGTCTCCCCATCTACCGACACAGCATCGCATATGTTGCCAATCATTTCTGCCGTAGGTCGGCCAGTATAGTCAGCTACTCCATTTTCTAATATTTGAATCACCTTAAAACGATCCATATATTTCTCCTCAAGATCAGCGATCAATTCCTTGAATATGACATACTCTTCGCTCCTGTTTCCATAAACAAGAGTGGCTTTGCTATTTGGCTCCTTCAGTAAGATCGACCTGATAATGGACATCAGTGGCGTAATCCCACTACCTCCTCCAAAGAAGACTGCATGGCGCTGATTTGAAGAATCGTATTGAGTGGTAAACATGCCCATTGGCTCCATGATCTGTATCTGATCACCCGCTTTAGCATTGTCATTGAGATCGTTAGACATTGCTCCTCCTTCCACACGCTTCACCGTAACTGCCGGATGCTCATCCTCGAAAGGTGTGGTGCACAATGAGTAGGCCCTTCGGATCTTTTTTCCTTCTACCTTCTTGATCAAGGTGATAAACTGACCGGGCTCATAGCTGAAAGACTCTGGCTTTTCAAAAACGAGATTAACGGCATCTTTTGCCACTTTTACCACCTCCTTGATGGTGAGGGTTTGATACCTGTCATCCTTCTTGTTTTTCTTCTTTTTGAATAGTGAAAATGCCATGTTGTCAATTTTAAGGGCGCAAAGATAATTCCCCAGATGAGGTCAAGCAAGTAAACACAGTCTGCAGGTGAACTTACCTTGCGCTTTAGCTTCGGCAAGTAAACACGATGCGGTACTTTTGTGTTCGGTTTTATCTGTCACAGATTCATGAAATCGGCTCTGAAAATCAGGGTCAGCAGGCGTGACTTGAGAAATAAATCTATTCGCATGAATTTTAATCCTTTAGAAGGCATCTCGCCGATCGACGGTAGATATAGAAGTAAAGTCACCAAACTCGCTGACTATTTTTCTGAGAAGGCGCTTATTCAATACCGGGTAAAAGTAGAGGTGCTCTATTTCATCTCGTTGTATGAAAGTGAAATTCCTCAACTTAAAAATTATGACCCAAAGAAAAATGACGCTCTGAAAAAAATCTATCAGGATTTTTCACTGGCAGATGCCGAGGCAATAAAGGAGATTGAGAAGACTACAAACCATGATGTAAAAGCGGTTGAGTATTTCCTCAAAGAAAAATTTGATACCCTTGGGCTTTCGGAGTTTAAGGAATTTATTCATTTCGGACTCACCTCTCAGGATATCAACAACACATCCATCCCGCTCTCGCTTAAGGATGCGCTGACAGAATCCGTGCTCCCAAAAATTGAGGAATTGATTTTAGAATTGAAATCAAAAGCTGAACGGTGGGTCGATATTCCGATGCTTGCAAAAACTCATGGTCAGCCAGCATCGCCTACAAGACTTGGCAAAGAAATAAATGTCTTTGTGGTTCGCTTGAGAGAGCAGTTGGATCTCTTGAAACAAGTCCCATTTGCAGCCAAATTTGGTGGGGCTACTGGAAATTTCAATGCGCACACTGTGGCATATCCTGATAAGGATTGGCATTCATTCGGGGATAAATTTGTGTCTGAAAAATTGGGATTGAAAAGAAGCCATCCCACCACTCAGATTGAACACTATGATCACCTGGCTGCCCTTTTTGATGGATTGAAAAGGATCAATACCATCCTGACAGACTTTAGCAGAGATGTGTGGCAATATATCTCCATGGGCTATTTTACTCAAACAATCTCCAAAAATGAGGTAGGCTCATCAGCCATGCCACATAAGGTAAATCCGATTGATTTTGAAAATGCGGAAGGAAATCTGGGGATTGCAAATGCTTTGTTTGAGCACCTGAGTGCCAAGCTTCCTATTTCCAGATTGCAGCGCGATCTGACTGACTCTACGGTGCTGAGAAACATCGGAGTACCCATCGCTCACTCATATATTGCGCTCCTTTCACTTGAAAAGGGATTGTCAAAAATCAATGCGAACGAAAATGCGATCAAGAAAGATTTGGAGGAAAACTGGGCAGTAGTAGCCGAGGCTATCCAAACCATTTTGCGAAGGGAGGGCTATCCAAAACCCTATGAAGCACTGAAGACACTTACCCGAACGAATGAAGCAATTACTGAGAAGTCTATTCAATCCTTCATCGATGGATTAAATGTAACCGAAGCAATAAAAAAGGAGTTAAGGGTGATTACGCCGTACAATTACACCGGAAGGTAACTAAGCTACACCAGCTAAGAGATAAAGCACTGCCATTCGCACGGCCACTCCATTTTCCACCTGTTGAAGGATGATGGAGTGATCCGAATCTGCGACATCACTGGTGATCTCGACTCCCCGGTTGATTGGGCCCGGGTGCATAATAGTGATTTCTTTATTGAGCGAATCAAGGAGTTGCTTATTTACTCCAAAGTACTGTGCATATTCCCTTAGTGAAGGAAAGTATTTCATTTGCTGGCGTTCGAGCTGAATTCGAAGAATGTTGGCTATATCGCACCATTCCAGTGCTTTTCTCACATTGGTTTCTACCTTCACCCCCAGCTCTGCTACATGCTTAGGAAGCAATGTGGCTGGCCCGCACACCATTACCTCAGCACCCAATGTTTGTAGTGCAAAAATATTGGATAGGGCCACTCTGGAGTGCAGTATGTCTCCTATTATCACCACCTTTTTTCCTTCTACTCCACCACATCTTTCTTGGATTGAAAATGCATCCAGCAATGCCTGAGTCGGGTGCTCGTGGGTGCCATCCCCTGCATTTATGATATTGGCATTAATATGCCTGGCCAGAAAATGCGGTGCACCAGGACTTGAATGTCTCATCACCACCATATCCACCTTCATGGCGAGGATGTTATTGACCGTATCAAGCAATGTTTCGCCTTTCTTGACTGAACTGCCAGAAGCAGAGAAATTGATCACATCGGCAGACAATCTCTTTTCGGCCAGCTCAAAGGACAGTTTTGTTCGAGTGGAGTTTTCGAAAAACACATTTGCAACCGTGACATCCCGCAGGGATGGCACCTTTTTGATCGGGCGGTTGATGACTTCTTTGAAATTGGCGGCAGTTTGAAAAATGAGTTCTATATCCTCTCTGTCGAGGTTTTTGATACCTAAGAGATGTTTGGTTTTCAGTTGACTCATTCTTCTTTAGTGATTAACCAAATATGATCTTCCTTTTGCTTCTCATCCAATTCCACCAATACTTTTTGCGATTGGATCGTGTTTACTTTTCTGCCCACATAATTTGCCTCCACAGGAATGTGACGACTGTAAAGACGATCTATCAAAACCAGTAGTTCCACCTTTGCCGGCCTGCCAAATGTGTTCATTGCGTCAAGCGCGGCACGAACAGTTCTTCCTGTAAAAAGGACATCATCCACTAGGATAACATTTTTATTTTCGATCAGGAAAGGGATTTTTGTTTGACTTGGTGTGATTGGTTCATCACGCCTCCTGAAGTCATCCCTATGAAATGTGGTATCTAGATAACCCAGATGTATGTCCTTTTTTATTAGCTTCTCCAGCTCATCCTTTATCCGTTCTGCCACGAATATTCCACGTGGCTGCATCCCCACAATTACTGTTTGAGAAAAATCTTCGTGAACTTCAATGAGTTGCTGACACAACCGACTGATCGTGACTTTGAGTAGAGGGCTATCGAAAAGCAGGCGCTTTTGCATGAGTATCAGTTCCTGCAAAAGTAATGAGATAGAAGTTAATTTGGCTGCCTATCCAGATTGTATTGAATTTTATTGATGTAGAAAACCTTACGGGTTGTCTTCCCTGCCACACCATTTTCGTTTTTAATGGATTGCTCTCCATAGGCAAATAATGTATCATCGTACCATCTCTTTAGCCCCTCAATTTCGGGATCTTTTGATTTTACTTCATCTGCTTCAAATGAAAGCTTTATAGGATTAAAAGTTTTGCCTTCAATTATCTCATTGCCTTCAACCACTTTCGATCTTATTTCATTTTCTTTCAAATACATTAATACCACTTTATCACCGGAAGCACTCACAACTACGTTCTTTTCCAAAGAGTAGCTTTGAATGTCTTCAATCTTGAAAGTCTGATCCCAAAGGATATTACAGTTGGGATCAAAAGCTAACACCACCGCATGGGTGTATTTGTATCCAAGGAAAAAAGGATTACTTCTACCGAATCCTGTATTTGTCCCAAACCCACCGTATCCAGAATTGTTTGAGTGATTGTATCGGGGGTAATATGCCTCAGCAATCATTATGTATTCCCCATCCCGCTCTAAAATCTCATGCACCAACAATCTATAGCTAAATTTCTTGGTCTTCCCTTTTTCTCTCTTTCTTTCGATCCTGCTCATGATTCTTTCCTCTCTTTTCGGCTTTAGGTGACCAAAAAAATTATTCAAATCTGCAAATGGGTAATACTTATTGAACTGCTGCTGACCATTTATGAATTTACTTAAATAAAATCCCTGGCTGTACTGAAGGGATTTTTTTGAATGGGTGCCCGCTAAGTATTGAAGACCACCTGCGAAAGTGGTGCTGGCAGCATCTAAAATACTCCTTCGCTCACCAGGGTTGATTAGGTTATCCTGAATGATATCCCCATTATCACTAAATGTTTTTACCCTCACAGTAAATTTCTTATTTCGCATTCGCTCCGAGAGGATCACTGTGAAAAATTTGGACTCATCGTCAACTACTAAATCCAGTATGTCATTTTTATTGTCATAGAAGCCGGGAACCACTCGTGGCTTCCGCTCATTGATATTAAATGTAATGAGTACAGGCCTGAAATTGGCGTATCCGGCGATCAGTAAGGTCTCCCCAACAGATTCAAAATGGGTGATTTCAATCGGAAAAACGGTAGTGATTTCATACTTTATATAATCTGTATTTGATGAATTCAGTTGATAAACAATTAAATCTTCAATCCTATATCTGCTTTTGCTAAAGAGCAGATAAAATTTTCCCTCAAAGTACTCATAGCCTAGAAGAGAACCATCTACCGGAACGACCACATTCTGAGACCAAACTACCTGAAGAGAAGTATCAACCATTTGAAGTTTCCAATGATAACCTCCTCCTTTTACTGATTCCTCCGTGTCCTCCACTACCAAAATTCCATCTTCACCCCCTGGCACCACATAAAAATCCGAGGCTTCCCGATACTTCTCAAACTCAATTCTATTTGGCTGAATTATGACTGCACTCGTGTCCCTATCTTTCTTTTTCTGAGAAAAAACCACAAGTGGCATGAACAACAATATGATTAGGATTTTTTTCATCTCATTATAAACAACTACGGCATTCAACTCCCTATCGTTCACTCATTTCCAAAATGATGTCAAATTCCTCCTTTTGCACAGATTGAACAGACAGCCTGGAATACCGCACCAGCTGCATATCACTCAACCGCTCGTCTTCTTTTACTTCTGCAAGGGTCACGGGTTTTTTCAGTTTTCTCACAGGCACCACATCCATTACGTACCACCGGTGATCCTCCGTGGTGGGATCCCTGTAGTATTCTTTTACGACCTCAGCTATCCCTACAACGGCCTTCTCATTCACACTGTGGTAAAACAGGCACAAATCCCCGACCTTCATTTGTTTGATGTTATTCCTTGCTTTGAAATTTCTCACCCCATCCCAATGGTCACGTTCTTTCATTACCAAATCATCCCATGAATAGGTGTTTGGTTCACTTTTTATTAGCCAATAGTTCATTTTCCTTTTTTATTAAAAGTAATAAACAATCAGATTAGGTTCGATTTGATTTTATTTACTCTAAGATGAAAACACTTTATCTCATTCGTCATGGGAAATCTTCATGGGCGTTTGACCTGAATGACCATGATCGTCCGCTAGGCAAGCGTGGGCGAAAAGATGTAGTAAAGATGGGGCAGCACTTACTTGAAAACCAATCCAAACCGGAGGTTTTCATTTCCAGCACGGCAAGCAGGGCTTTTTATACCGCACTACATATTTGTGATCAGCTAGACATAGATGAGGGAAATATCCGGCTGCACAGCGGACTATACCATGCAGGTGCTTCGGAAATATTGGAGATTGTCAAAAATGCGCCAAACTGTGACCGCCTTGCGGTTTTTGGTCATAATCCGGGATTTACAAGTGCTGCCAACGCCCTTGCCAACCTTAATTTCGATAATGTGCCCACATGCGGGGTTGTGGGCATTAATTTCAATGTGAAATACTGGAAGGACGTGACGTTTGGGAAAGGCATGCTGGCCTTTTTCTATTTCCCCAAGGAAATTTAGAGGATATACCTGCTCAAATCTTTGTCCTTCACCAGACCACTCAACTTGTCCTGAACCAGTGCCTTATCTATCACAATCTGTGCATTTGGACCGATGGTATCCGGAATATCAAACAAGATTTCATTGAGCAACTTGCTCATCACTGTATGCAGCCTCCTGGCCCCAATGTTTTCTACTTCTTCGTTTATCTGAAAAGCCATTTCGGCAATTTCCTCCAGCGCTTCGCTCTGAAAAGTTAAGTTTACTTCTTCTGCGGCTACCAAGGCTTCATATTGTTTGGTCAGTGCATTTTTTGGCTCTGTGAGAATCCTAAGAAAATCTTCTTTTGTCAGATTATCCAGCTCTACACGAATGGGGAAGCGACCCTGTAGCTCAGGGATAAGGTCAGAAGGTTTGCTGAAATGAAATGCTCCTGCTGCCACGAAGAGAATATGATCTGTATTGATAATGCCATACTTGGTGTTGACCGCACTGCCTTCTACGATCGGCAATAGATCCCGCTGTACCCCATCACGCGATACATCAGGCCCCTTGCCTGATGAAGAGCCTCCGCTTGCAATTTTGTCAATCTCATCAATGAAAATGATCCCGGTATTTTCAGCCTTGAAGATCGCCTCTTCCTTCACCTCATCCATGTCTATCATCTTTGATGCTTCTTCCTCCAGGAGGATTTTCCTAGCTTCGGCTATAGTCACCTTTCGCTTCTTTTTCTTTTTTGGCATCATGTTGCCAATCATCTCCTGAATATTGATCATGGAGGCCTCATCCATGCCCCACCGATCATGCCTACATTTCCTGAAGGGTTTGCAGTGACGTCTATTTCTATCTTTCGATCATCCAACTCCCCGTTTCGAATTTTCTCCCTGAAACGCACCCGGGTTTGTTCATTCAGCTCAACCTCATTTTCAGGCTCATCGCTACCAATCTTTGTCGCAAATGAATTTGGTGTTCCTTTCAATGGCGGAATCAGCGCATCAAGAATGATCCCCTCCACCACCTCAGCAGCCTTCTCCTTCACTTCTTCCTTCTTGGCTACTTTGACCATATTTACAGACTGATCCACCAAATCCCTAACCATGCTCTCCACATCTCGTCCCACATAGCCAACTTCTGTGAATTTGGATGCTTCCACCTTCGTGAAAGGAGCATCAGCAATTTTTGCCAGTCTTCTGGCTATCTCCGTCTTGCCCACCCCGGTTGACCCAATCAGCAGGATATTATTTGGCACAATCTCTCCCTGAATTTCCTCTTTCACATTCATCCTCCGCCAGCGATTTCTCAAAGCAATCGCCACATTCCTCTTTGCATCTTTTTGGCCAATGATGTACTTGTCCAGCTCTGCAACTATCTGTCGAGGGGTCAAATCGTTCTTTATTTCACTCATAAAATCTTCTTAAAATCGTTCAAATCTGTCCGTAAGCTGATGAAACTACTCCCACCAGCAGCATGAAAGGTCGCTCTCGAAAACCGCAACTCTATACGCTTCACACGCACCATGGCACCAAAAGATAACCCTGCACCTCCACCGATATCATCCAGCCTCAATTCTTGCTTCCGCTTATGGTTATACCCTATCAGCAGTTGAAAGTTATCACTCAACAATACTTCCGCACCAAGATTCACCCGCTTCCAAACTTTGTCAATCCCCTGGCTTGCTCTTCCGGCTTCATCTTCAATATCCGTTGAATTTTCATCCACAAGATTATTGGTAGTCATTGTAAACCGTAACGGCATATATTCTGGCTTAAATGAGGTTCCCAGCTTCACATCGAAAGGGATATTGGGTGATGAGAAATCCGAAAACTCAGAAATTCGCACCCCAATATTCTCAAACACCATGGCCACCGTCCAATTCTTATTGATCCTGAAAACTCCTCCTACGTCCATCAAAACCGCCGTGGAACCGTAACTTTCGATAGAGGAATGCGCCAATTTTACATTAGCCCCGAGTGTGATGGGACCCAATTGGTGAGCTTTTCCGATCGCAATTGTATAATCCTGCGACTGAAACGTCCCCAGCTGGTTTCCTGCCTCATCTGTCAGATCAAAAGAACCATAATTCACATAATTGATACCTGTGGCAAAAGTGCCCGCCTTCCCCACATTGAATGTATAAGCCCCGGAATAGACGAATACATCCGCAAAATATGGATTGAAATGGAAGAAAATATTTTTCACTCCAACTGAATCCAATGTGGCAGGATTCTCAAAGAATTGGGACAAATCACCATCTGCAAGTGAAATGGTCGTACCCCCCAAAGCGGCTGCCCTCGGATTTGTGGTCAGGTTTAATGACTGATACCCTGAAAGACCACCTATTTGAGACCAAACCAGCGATGGGATGATCAATGCTATGAAGGCTAAAATTTTCAATCCTTTGATACTTCAGGTAGGATAAATTCGATTGGGTTACTCGCTTTTTGCTTAGTTAACGCTATCTCCAGCACTTCAGGTACATATTCCACAAAGTGAATCTTCAGCCCCTTCAGGTACTTCTCATTGATTTCCTCGAGATCCTTTTCATTTCGTTTGCACATAATGATCTCCTTGATGCCCGCCCTTCTGGCTGCCAGGATTTTCTCTTTTATACCCCCTACAGGAAGCACTTTTCCCCTCAGGGTGATCTCACCTGTCATTGCCAATTGCCTTTTCACTTTTCGCTGTGTGAAAACTGAGGCAAGCGAAGTAAGCATAGTTATGCCCGCAGAGGGGCCGTCCTTAGGTATCGCTCCGGCTGGCACATGCACATGCAGATCATAATTATCAAAAACCCGATAGTCAATGCCAAACATTTCAGAATGAGACCTTAGGTACGATAGAGCGGCTATTGCTGATTCTTTCATGACATCTCCAAGCTGACCGGACAGAGTGAGCTTACCTTTTCCCCGGCTCAGTGAAGACTCAATAAAAAGGATGTCTCCGCCGGAAGGTGTCCAAGCAAGGCCTGTTACCACCCCTGGCACTGAGTTATCCTCATAGTTGTCCTTGTCAAAAATCTCCGGACCAAGGATTTCTCGCACGAGATCGGCTGTGATTTTGGATTCATACTCCTCCTCCATCGCCACAGACTTGGCCACTGACCGGATCACGGAGGCGATTTTACGTTCCAGGCTCCTCACTCCTGATTCCCTTGTATAGTCGTTGATCACCTTGGCAATTGCTGACTTATCGAAAGTGATATCCGATGCTTTTAGCCCGTGCTCCTTTCGCTGCTTTGGGATCAGGTGTTTTTTTGCGATCTCCAATTTCTCCTCCATGGTATATCCGCTCACGTCAATGATTTCCATTCGGTCTCGCAAAGCAGGCTGAATGGTATCCAAAGAATTTGCCGTGGCAATGAAAAGTACTTTGGACAAGTCATAATCCACCTCCA
This sequence comes from Ekhidna sp., assembly GCF_040223195.1. Lineage (GTDB taxonomy): Bacteria > Bacteroidota > Bacteroidia > Cytophagales > Cyclobacteriaceae > Ekhidna. The sequence continues at coordinate 70,516 of NZ_JAVKDX010000022.1, forward strand.
GGTAGTTGTCTTTAAAAGTGGAGTTTTGCTCAGGATCCAAGACCTCCAGCAAAGCTGAGGATGGATCTCCACGAAAATCCGAACTTACCTTATCAATCTCATCCAAAATGAAAACAGGGTTTGACGACTTGGCCCGATTAAGGTTTTGGATGATTTTTCCAGGCATAGCCCCGATGTAGGTTTTTCTGTGCCCTCTGATTTCGGCTTCATCATGAACCCCACCGAGTGACATCCTTACATATTTTCTGTTGAGTGCATCGGCAATGGACTTGCCCAGAGAGGTTTTGCCAACTCCCGGAGGGCCGTAAAGACAAAGGATCGGTCCTTTTAAGTCCTTCTTCAATTTCCTAACCGCCAGGTATTCAATGATTCGGTCTTTGACCTTTTCCAGTCCAAAATGATCCCTATCAAGCACCTTACGTGCATTTTTCAGATCGAAGTTGTCTTCCGTCACCTCATTCCATGGAAGATCAACCAGCAGCTCTGCATAGCTCATGGCCACCGGAAACTCTGCTGCGGCAGGGTTCATTCGCAAGACTTTATCGAGCTCCTTGTCAAAATGCTCTTTCACCTCCTCCGGCCAGTCTTTACTTTCCCCACGTTTCCGCAAAGCCTCCACTTCCTGATCCGGGCCATCCTGTCCAAGTTCATCCTGAAGGATTCTGATCTGCTGACGAAGGAAATAGTCCCTTTGCTGCTGGTCAATATCTGTGTGTACTTTTTCCTGAATCTCCTGCTTCAGCTCCAGCATTTGGAGGTCCTTGAGCATAAACTGGAGCAGCTTCTCTCCCCTTGCCTTTGGATCGTCCATCTCCAGTAGGGATTGCTTGTCGCCCACCTCTGCATTCACATTGGAAGACAGGAAGTGGGTAAGGAAATTGAAGCTCTCAATATTATCCACAGCTACTCTGGCCTCCTTCGGTATCTCAGGGCTCAGGCTCATGATCCTCCCTGCTGTATCCTTCAATGACTGAATAATGGCCTTCTGCTCTTTTTTGGGGAGTGAATTCGACTTGTCTGGAACAGTTACGTATTTCACGATATGGTGCGGGTCCTCCTGTACCTGATCGGTCACCTTGAACCTGCTTTGCCCCTGAATGATGATGGTGGTATTGCCATCCGGTAGCACAATCATTTTCAGAATTTTGGCGATTGTACCAAATTCATACAAGTCTTTGAACTGAGGCTCTTCGGTCTTCACGTTTTTCTGGGCGATCACTCCAATTATTCGATCTCCACGATATGCTTTTTTGACCAGTCGTATGGATTTGGTCCTTCCAACCGTGATGGGCAAAACCACCCCTGGAAAAAGGACCGTATTTCGAATGGGAAGAATAGGCAGGTTTTCCGGAAAGTCCTTCTCCGCCATGTGGTTGTCCTCCGGGGAGATTATCTGGATCAATTCCTCCGAATCCTCTTCTGCAAATTCCGGTATAAAAATTGATTTCAAATTGATGTCATTCATAAATGCCAATGTGTCATATCTATCGATCACATCCCGCGATTTCGGGAAAGGTACATAATTGTCAATCGCTATGCCAAAGTAGCGGCATGCATCAAATAGTGCTAACTTTAAACTAATTTTAATTTTTACTGACGAATCGACAGCATGCGCCGTATTTTTCATCGCCATATTGGACTATTCCTAGTTCTCTTTAGCCTTTGCGCCACTGCTCAAAGGGGTAGAAAAGAAGTGCAACTCATCACCGATTCCATCCCGAAAGATGTAGTTTTCAATGCCTACGATTTTAAAGGAGTCAATAAATATCCGGAGTATTTTGATCGCCAAAAACTGGAGCGAATCATTGAGCTGGATAAGAGCGAAAAGTGGGAGGAACTTTACGATGCGTTGAAAGATTATGTAAGCCGATTCGGGATTCGAAATTTTTACAAAGACACAAAGCTTATTTGGAGACTTGCAAAAATGACGGAGCTTTTTGGCGATCCTGATGAAGCCAAGACCCTGTACCGGATGGTACTTCGCCACCACTACCAGGGTATCAACATCAAAGAAATAGAGCTCTATTATGACTCTTTAAACCGACAGGCAGCTGAGCAATTTGTGCCAATCGATTATTACTATGAGCTTGTAGAGCACAGAAAGCTGATAGATACGCTACAACCTCCACGGGGAGTTTTGCTAAATATGGGCATGCTGGTCAATAGCTCAAGTGCAGATTATGGCCCATCGCTGAATATTCACAATGATATCCTGGTGTTCACGTCTAAGCGCAAAAAAGTAGATGAGACTATCCGTTTCCGGGAAGATGAGGATTTATTCTATAGCAGAAAGGATCCGTATGGTACCTGGTCAAAAGCCAAGCCTATTCCAAAACTTAATTCACACTACAATGAAGGCTCCCCATGTCTAAGTGGCGATGGGAAAACGCTTGTTTTCTCCCGCTGTGAATCTCCTGACTCCTACGGCGATTGTGACTTGTTTATCGCCACCTTGCAGGAGGATAGTACCTGGACCAGACCTGAAAATCTGGGGGTGACTGTAAACAGCCTGGCGTGGGATTCGCACCCAGCATTGTCTCATTCTGGGGACACGCTCTTCTTTTCGTCCGATCGATTGGGGGGATTTGGCCTGGCAGATATCTACTATTCTGTAAAAGATGAAAGAGGCAGATGGGGGGCAGCAAAAAACATGGGTCCTGTGATCAATACAAGGCAAAATGATGTGAGTCCATTTTACCACCCCGTCCATGAGGTTCTTTACTTCAGCTCGCAAGGACAGCTTTACAACTTTGGGGAATTTGATATTTACAAAGCTTATAATGTGGATGGCTATTGGACGGAACCGCAGAACATTGGACCACTGGTGAATGGGAGAGGAAGTGAATTTTATTTCACGATTGACTCGGAATCTGAGTTGCTTTTCTACGCGCGATCTTCTACGCGTGACCTGAATAAGCAGGATATCTACTCTTTCCCACTCCCGATGGAGGCTCAGCCTGAGGCTACCACTTCGGTCACGGGCACACTGACCGACTCACTAACAGGGGCACCTTTTCAGGGAATTGTTTCAATCATTGATCTCGATGAAGGAAATGAGGTCGCACCCAAATTTCTCAGGGCAGATGGCTCCTTTGAGTTTGAGCTTATTAATCAGCGAAACTACCTACTCATCCTGCAGGGAGATGATTTCTTCCGAATTGAAGAAGTTTTTTATCTGGATGGACCAATGGAGCTCAATAAAGTGACCGAGCCACTGGCGTCTAAAATGAAGTTTGAGTCCATTGAGTTTGATGTGGGAAAGGCAGAGCTAAAGACGGAGATGTATGCCGACCTGAATAAGGTGGTTAATTTTCTCTATGACAACATTGACTTTAAACTGCGGATTTCCGGTCACACGGATTCTATGGGTGATCCCGCTAAAAACCTGCAGCTTTCGAAAGAGCGTGCTCAAAACATTCGTGATTACATCGTGATATTTGCTGGCATCATTCAGGAACGAGTGGAGGCTGAGGGATATGGCGATACACGCCCGATCGTGGAAAATGAGGTGACCGAAGCTGACCGAAAACTAAACCGCAGGGTGGAATTTGAAATCTATCGGGAAGCACCTCCGACAGCAGAGTCAGAGGATGCACTCAGTGATTTTTAAAATATGCCAAAGGCTTTGAGGAATGCTGCGAGACCGCTAATTCCCAAAATAAGTAAGACAGGTATGGCAATCGCCTGAACATTCTCCATAATTCTAAGACGTTTGGATGAATCCTGATGCATTTGAATTAGCTCTCCCATTAACTCATCATGCTGCCTTACTTTATCTTCCATTTTCATAATACCTATGAATTTAGCAAAAGTTGTCTTCAATTCAAATTGTCAAAACAAGCTGATGGTATCGTTGATGATAACGAAAGCCATCAATGAGAGCAGAATCACCATTCCTACTTTTTGAGAGTTTTCCAGAAACTTATCGGATGGTTTTCTACCGGTTACAATTTCCCAGGTGAGAAACATCACGTGCCCTCCATCCAGTGCTGGAATAGGTAGAAAGTTCATAAACGCAAGAACCATTGAAAGAAGCCCTACGATTCGCCAGAAATTATTCCAATCCCAGGTACCTCCAAAAAATGTTGCTATTCTGATGGGGCCTGAAAGTGATTTCCTTACATCTACATCCCCTGCAATCATTTTCTGAAAGCCCTTGATATTGAGCCATACAACCGCAAATGCATTGTAAGTGCCTTCCGATACAGCCTCACCAAAAGTAAAATCTCTTGTTACATAGTTAAGTTCGTATTGCGCTACAAACCCAAGCGTACCGTCATCATCTACAGAGGTTGTCATCTCAAGAATTTCTCCATTTCTATTAGCCTGAATTGCTATTTTCTGACCCCTTAAGGAATCTAGCATGCCACTCAATTGATCAAAGTAATTGATTTCTCTTCCGTTTATAGTCACAATCCTGTCCCCTGTCTCAAGACCCGCATCAGAGGCCAGAGAACCTGGAACAACGGATTGCACGAAGAATGGCAACCTTGGTGAAATTATATTGACCCTGTTACGCTTATCTGCAAATTTGTCAATGAAGTCATTTGGCATATCCACACGGACCTCTTTGCCATCTCGCAATACCGTGTAGTAGCTATCTGTACCAAGTAGCAAATCCGGGCTTAGCAAATCCGAGAATCTATCATAGTCACGACCATTGATAGAAAGTACTTTATCCCCGGTTTTAAATCCAAGCTGCTCCCCAAGATCGTAAGCCACGATCCCGGCCTTGTTGAGTTCTTCTTTGGGGATATATTCTTCACCATTGACCATAGCCAGACCTATGAAAATGATAATACCGGAAATCACATTCACGATAATCCCTCCCATCATCACAATCAGTCTTTGCCATGCGGGTTTTGCACGGAATTCCCACGGTTCCGGCTCAGCACTTAGGTTTTTTGTATCAAGGGATTCATCGATCATTCCGGAGATTTTCACAAAACCACCCAATGGAATCGCTCCAATTGAGTACTCTGTTTCACCGATCTGTTTGCCCCATATTTTGGGTGGAAAGCCAATGGAATATTTTTCTACCCGCATTCCGAAAGTTTTGGCGGCTATCAAATGCCCCCACTCATGCACTCCCACCAAAATTGACAGCCCGAGTAGCAGCTGTCCTACCATGATTAATGTTTCCATCTATTTTATTAATTCAAGTGCCTTGGCCCTTGTTTCTTTATCTGTTTGTATAAAATCTTCCAATTCAGGATTGCGAATATAGCTCACGTTTTTCAGGCAGGTTTCAATCACATCCGAAATCTCAAGAAAACCTACCTTGTCCTCCAGAAATCCTTGAACAGCAATTTCATTCGCAGCGTTCAAAATACATGGCTGATTCCCCCCCTCCTTTGCAACTTCAAAGGCCAACCTTAGGTTACGAAAAGTCTCTATGTCTGGTTTTTCGAAAGTCAGATTCGGGTAATCCAGAAAATCAAATCGTGGGTAGTCTGCATTAAATCTTGCGGGATATGATAGAGCAAACTGAATCGGCACGCGCATGTCCGGCAGCCCCATCTGCGCTTTCATAGATCCATCCTCAAACTGAACAATCGAGTGAATGATGGATTGAGGATGTACGATCACTTCAATTTGATCCAAAGAGACACCAAACAGCCATTTTGCCTCGATCACCTCAAGACCCTTATTCATCATGGTGGCAGAATCAATGGTGATCTTTGCTCCCATGTCCCAATTAGGATGTTTGAGTGCCTGCTCTTTAGTCACGGAGGCCAGGAGGTCTCTGTTCTTCCCTCGGAAAGGCCCGCCGGAAGCTGTGAGAATCAGTTTCTCAATCGGATTATGAAATTCCCCAACCATACATTGGAAAATTGCAGAATGCTCTGAATCCACAGGCAGAATATTGACCCCTTTCTCCTGCGCCAGCTTGGTGATTAATTCTCCGGCCACCACCAACGTTTCCTTATTTGCAAGTGCAATCGGTTTGCCAGCATTTATGGCCTTAATGGTTGGAAGCAATCCCGAATAACCCACAAGCGCAGTGAGCACCAAGTCTATCGAATCCATTTCCACTACAGAAGCAAGGGCATTTTCGCCTGCGTATACCTTAATCCCATGGGGATCAAGTGCATCAAACACTCGCTGATAAAGCCCATCATTTCCTATGACTACACAGTTTGGTTTGAACTCCAACGCCTGGGTAATTAGTAGGTCGGCACTATTTTGGGCGGTCAAAACCTCAACCTGAAAATTTTCAGGATGGCGCTTGATTACATCCAATGCCTGGGTCCCGATGGAGCCTGTAGAGCCAAGAATGGCAATGTTTCGTTTCTTCATCAAAAATTAAATGATAATCCTACACCACTTTGCTGAATCCCGAAATTCAAACTTGAAGCCGTTGACTCATTACTTTTTTTATTGTAAATATCAATTGCGGCATTGATGTTTTTCTTAAAACCAGTTGCTAAAGGAATGGTTGCCAAAACAATTGCTGTTCCCACACCAAAAACCACCCCATTTATTTCTCCCCCTCCCATAACTTTACCTAGCTCCCATCCCATCATACCACCTCCAATTACTGCTAGAGCCATACCTCCATCATAATTTGATTTGGCCTTTTGAGCGTAGGTCGATGCTTCAGGATAATCATCAAGAATATCAACAATACTCCTTAACGACTTCTTGGTATCTAATCTATTTGCATCCTTTCCCTGAACTTGAAAATAGTATTTACCCTTCTGCTTAACCATTTAAATCTTATTTTGTCCGAAACATAAACCAGATAATAGGAGAAGAGAAAGAGAAAGAAATAATGATTTTAATTTCATTTGTAAGTGTAGTTAAGTAAACAGCCCGCAAAGGTAAGAGTTTGCATTTTTTAACACCCTAATGGAATAAATTTTGGATTAGCTCGGTTTACTTTTCAGCTAAATGACGGAATCATGATGAAACAGATCAAAAACATCACACTATCTCTGGCGGCAGGGATACTTGGAGCTTTTATTTTCAGTCAAGTCAATAAGCCTGATCAATCAGACAAATCTGAGCTCAAAGCAGTGTTTTCTGAAAAATCAAATCCTGACGTTAGTCGAGTCTCATACACTTCCTCATTGGCCCTGCCCAACGAGAACTTTGTGGAAGCTTCGAACAAAAGCACAGGTAGTGTGGTGTTTATCCAAACTTTAAGTGAGATTGAGTACCGCACCGGTGGATGGATGGATTGGTTTTTTGAGCCACGATCCTCGCAGCGTGTTGGTAGCGGGTCTGGTGTTGTGTTTTCCGAGGATGGGTATATCGTGACCAATAATCATGTGATTATGGATGCAGATGAGATCACCGTGATTGCCGGCAAAAGAAGCTACCAGGCAAAGCTGGTCGGCCGGGATCCGAGCTCAGATTTAGCTGTTATCAAAATTGATTCGGATGAATTGCCAGCCATAGAAAAAGGAGATTCTGAGCAGGTAAATGTAGGTGAGTGGGTGCTGGCAGTTGGAAATCCGTTTAATCTCACCTCCACCGTGACCGCCGGAATTGTTAGTGCAAAAGGTCGGAACATCAATATCCTACGTGATAAATTTCCGATCGAGAGCTTCATTCAAACAGATGCAGCGATCAATCCCGGTAATAGTGGCGGTGCATTGGTGAATGCAGAAGGAAAATTGATCGGAATCAACACAGCCATCCTATCCCGCACGGGATCGTATGCCGGCTATGGATTTGCCATCCCGGTCAATATTGTAAAAAAGGTGTTTAACGATCTCGTGAAATACGGGGAGGTTCAAAAGGCCTTTACAGGGGCTGAGTTTATAGATATTGACAGTGAAATAGCCTCCCGAATCAGCGTGGAAGACCTGGACGGGGTGCTGATCACAGAAGTAAAAGATGGGAGTGCAGCAGATAGGGCAGGACTTGAAAAAAGAGATGTGATCAGAAAAATAAATGGACAGCAGATAGGCAGCAAGGCCTCTCTAGAGGAATTGATTGCGAAAAGTTACCCTGGAAACACGCTAAACATTTTGGCAGAGCGGGAAGGTGAAATGATCAATCGCGAGCTGATCCTGACAAACCGTGAAGGAACCACCAGCATCATCAAGCGGGATATTTACTACTCGGAAGATCTGGAGGCCAGCTTTGAGAGTGTATCAAAAGTGGAGAGGGACCTGCTCGGGATTGCAAGCGGCGTGAAAGTGGTTGAGATCAGAAAAAACGGATTCTTCTCAGGGCTGGGCATACCTGAGGGTTTCATCATTACCCAAATCAACAATAAAGAAATAAACAGCCCGGAAGAGCTTGCCAAAATCCTTGAAAATATCAGGGGTCGTTTCGACGTGATAGGAATTACAGAAAGAGGTAGAAAAGTCTATTATCCATTCAGACGTTAAGTCGTCCTCATTTTTAGCTTCTTCTTCAACTCATCTACCGAGTATCTGAATTTTGAATCGGTATCCATCATGTCATTGACAGACTGAAGGGCATGAATCACCGTGCTGTGATCTCTGCCACCAAAATGGTATCCGATTGATTTCAAAGAATGATTTGTATAGTCCTTTGAGAAATACATAGCTACCTGACGGGCAATCACAATCTCTTTCTTGCGGGTTTTTGCTTTCAGATCATCTTGATCTACATGAAAGTAGTCAGAAACCGTTTTCTGGATATAGTCTATTCCCACCTCAGAGTCAATTTCCTTAACGATGTTTTTAAGCACCTTCTTGGCAAGTTCAAGATCCACATCCACTCGCATGAGTGAAGCATGTGCGATTAGGGATACAATCACCCCTTCCAGCTCTCGGATATTCGTATCGACTGTATAGGCGATATACTCCACCACCTCTTCCGGGATATGGATGCCGTCTTCCTCAATCTTTCTCAAAATGATCGCCATTCTGGTTTCAAAAGCAGGCTGCTGCAGGTCAGCTGTCAGTCCCCATTTGAATCGAGAGACTAATCTTTCCTGCAATCCTTTCAAATCTTTAGGAGCACAATCACTGGTCATCACGATCTGCTTGCCTGACTGATGCAGATGATTGAAAATGTGGAAGAAAATTTCCTGAGTTTTTTCCTTATCCCTCAAGAACTGTACGTCATCAAGGATAAGAATATCTACCTCACGATAATATGAAATAAAGCTCTGAACATTATTGTTTCGAAGTGAATCAATAAACTGGTTCGTGAACTTCTCAGATGCTACGTAGATAATTTTCTTGGTCGGATCCTCTTTCCTTATGTGATTACCTATCGCCTGCACCAAATGGGTTTTTCCCAGACCCACCCCACCATAAATCATCAATGGATTAAAAGAGGTAATTCCAGGTTTCTTGGCAACAGCATAACCTGCCGATCTGCCAAGTCTGTTACAATCCCCCTCGATGAAGTTATCAAATGAGTAAGTGGGATTCAAATTATTCTCACTCTTCAAATCATCTATAAATGCAGAATTGATCCCTTTAGCATTACTTCCATCCCGATCTGCTAGGTGGTTGATTTTCAGAGATGTGGGTGAATTTTTCTTGGATTTTTCATCCTCTACCACAACAGAATATTCCAATCTTGCACCCTCACCCATTTCATTGGAAATTGCCTCTTTCAGAATGTGAACATAGTGCTCTTCTAACCATTCATAGAAAAACTGACTAGGAACTTGAATTGTAAGAACGTTACCCTCTGTTTTTAAGGGATTTATGGGCTCAAACCAGGTACTGAAGCTTTGGTTAGGAATACGCTCTTTTACGAACTCAAGGCAGTTTTTCCATATTAATTCATGCATTCTAGATTAGAGTTAAGTAGTGGTTTATATTGGCTTAGGTGACCTTCGAATTTTCGAAAGGGGATCAAATATGAGTCAATTTTTTTTCTAAAAAAAATGGTTTAACCCCTTGACTTTTTCAAATGGTTTAATATGTTCTGATAAGCGCATTTTCATTTGAAAATTCTTTAAAAAATACAATTTTTCTTAACCTGCCATTTCTGGTCTAATTTCGTAAAACCATTGTCACAACAAAGCGAAATTTGAAAAATTTAGACCTTACAATATTCCCTCCTATTCCCAACGACGAATGGAAGCAACTAGCTGAGAGACAGCTCAAAGGAGCAAACCCTGACGAAGAACTTTCCTGGAAAAATGAAGCAGGAATTGAACTCAAAGGATACTATGACGCTTCGGATTTGGAACCATTAAGATATCTCGCAGATTTTTTCACAACCCTTCCATCACACCGATGGAAGCTTTATGAAGAAGTATCCGTTCGAGAGACAAAGTTTGCTAACCAACAGGTGCTCAAGGCGCTCATGGGAGGGTGTGATGGGGTCATCCTGAAGGTATCAAACGTCGTGGAACTTGAGGAAGCCACAAGTGATGTCAACATAGCGATTTGCGACATTTGTACCATATCAGATGAGGCACTCTCAACTAAATATTTTAGTGGTTTTCAGATTATGCCTAATGGAAACTGCTTCAGGGCAAAAGACGTAGAAAACCCAATAGATCAGATTTCAGAGGTAATCAGTGGACTTCTGGATCACTCTTACATTTATCGGCATGCACTTTCTGATTTTTTCCTAGAGATAGCAGCAGTACGAGCGCTTAGGTTTTTATTGAATCAGAGGGGCTCGAATGCCAATATTCACACCCACGTTCCCTTGCACCACTCGAAAGATCATCAATGGTTTCTGAACACGACTGCCGGGCTTGCCAGTATATTGGGAGGAAGCCATTCCATCGATTTCTCCACGGCTATAGGGGACTCCAGAATCAGCAGAAACACCGGCAACCTCATTCGCGAGGAAAGTGGCATTGAAGAATACAAAGATCAATGTGGTGGATCTTACTACATCGAAGTGTTAACTGATAAAATCATAAAAGGAGTAGAAGAAAAGCTGAGGCAATGAGCAAAGACAAATACATACAGGAAGGTTTTTCAGCAGGTGCACCTCCCTTTTTGCGAGGACCATACGCTACCATGTACACTTCGAGACCCTGGACAATCCGCCAGTATGCAGGGTTTAGCACAGCCGAAGAATCAAATGCTTTTTATAGAAGAAATCTGGCCGCCGGGCAAAAAGGGCTATCAGTAGCCTTTGACCTGGCTACACACAGAGGCTATGATAGTGACAATCCAAGGGTAAAGGGTGATGTTGGCAAAGCCGGAGTAGCCATCGATTCCGTAGAGGATATGAAAATCCTCTTCGATCAGATTCCATTAGATAAAATGTCGGTCTCCATGACCATGAATGGTGCTGTGATTCCAGTGATGGCTTTCTTCATAGTGGCTGCCGAAGAGCAGGGCGTACCACCCGAATTATTGACAGGCACCATTCAAAATGACATCCTGAAAGAATTTATGGTGCGCAATACCTACATCTACCCTCCGGCCCAATCGATGAGGATCATTGCGGACATTTTCAAATTCTCCTCCCAGCGAATGCCAAAATTCAATTCCATCAGCATCAGTGGCTATCACATGCATGAGGCTGGCGCAACGGCAGAATTAGAGATGGCTTTCACCCTGGCAGATGGGCTTGAGTATGTGCGAACCGGCATTGAGGCAGGGATCAATATTGACTCTTTTGCTCCGCGGCTTTCATTTTTCTGGGGCATAGGGATGAATTTTTTCACGGAGATCGCCAAAATGCGTGCAGCCAGAGTGATCTGGTCAAGACTGATCAAAGATTTTGACCCGAAGGATGAAAAATCCATGGCGCTGCGAACTCACAGCCAGACGTCCGGCTACAGCCTCACCGCTCAGGACCCATACAATAATGTGGCTAGAACTACCATAGAAGCTTTGGCTGCAGCTCTCGGCCACACCCAATCGCTACACACCAATGCCCTCGATGAAGCGATCGCATTGCCTACTGATTTCTCAGCAAAAATTGCCCGAAATACCCAGATATACCTGCAGGAAGAGACCAATATCTCCAAGGTTGTGGATCCAATGGGAGGCTCGCGGGAGGTTGAAAAGCTTACCGATGAATTGATCAGAAAAAGCTGGAAGATCATTCAGGAGGTGGAAGAAATGGGGGGTATGTCCAAAGCCATAGAAGCCGGATATCCCAAAATGAAAATAGAGGAAGCGGCGGCACAAAAACAGGCACGAATTGATTCCGGACAGGAGGCCATTATTGGTGTGAATAAATTCATCACAGATGAGAAAACAGAAATAGAACTGCTTGAGGTGGATAACGATCAGGTTCGGAAGAAGCAGGTAGAACGCATCAATCGAATTAAATCAGAAAGGGATGAAGAGAAGGTTCAAAAAAGTCTCGAAAATCTTGAAGAAGGAGCCAGAGGCAATGGAAATTTACTGGAACTAGCCATCGAAGCAGCAAGGGAAAGAGCAACGCTAGGAGAAATCTCCCTCGCTTTGGAAAAAGTTTTTGGTAGATTTCAGGCTACAAACCGAACCATCTCAGGCGTGTACTCCTCTGCAATCAAAAACAACGAAGACTTCAAAAAAGCACTCGAGCTATCAGATAAGTTTGAGGAATACGACGGCAGACGCCCAAGAATCATGATTGCCAAAATGGGCCAGGACGGGCACGACCGTGGCGCTAAGGTAATTGCCACTTCCTTTGCCGACCTGGGATTTGACGTGGATATCGGGCCACTTTTTCAAACCCCTGAGGAAGTAGCAAAACAGGCCATTGAAAACGACGTGCACATCGTGGGTGCTTCTTCGCTTGCCGGAGGCCACAAAACGCTGATCCCGGAATTAATCGAAGAACTTAAGAAGCAAGGCAGAGGTGATATTTTAGTAGTGGCAGGTGGGATTATCCCCGAAAATGATCACGAAGAACTCTTTTCAAAAGGCGTGTCAGACATTTTTGGGCCGGGCACGATCATTTCGCAAGCAGCAATTAAAATTCTTAATAAACTGATGACCTAATAGTTATTGCTTTTTCGATAACTTTAATCGTCTGAAAATCCAATTTAGAATGAAATACTTCCAATCCGCTATAGTAGTAGCGCTGATGCTATGCGTCGGCACTGCAAATTCGCAATATCAAAAATACATCGACAAAGCCGATGAAGAATACGAGTCTGGTGATTACTCATCGGCACGAAAACAAATAGAAAAGCTCGAGAAAAAAGCCACCAAGAGCCTCGGTTTCAATAACCCATACAATGCCATTGGGCTGGTGAAAAAAGCCAAAATAAATGTTGGGCTGGGTGAGCTGGTGAGTGTGATGGAGCCGCTGGAAAACGCCGTGGCGATGAGTGAAGAAGTGAACGGCGCTCAAAGTGCCGAACATGCTTTCATTTTGATGGAGGCATCTGAGGTGCTCATCTCATTTGGAAACTTCCGCCTGGCAGGTGAGTTTCTGGATCAATCAACAAAAGCATTTGAGGCTTCTGGTTCCCTCATCGAAGATATCGAAGCAGAGCTGGATGTATACAAAGCACAGGTGCTGGCTGGAAAAGGATTTTACAGCGGTGCGATTAAGCTTGTGAATGATCGAACGGATTATTACCTGGGGAGGGCCCTCTCCAGCGAAGGAGACAAAGATCAGCAAGAAGAGCGCAAAGAGGAATTTGCCAAAATGATGATTGCAAAAGCAAATTCCTTTAGAATGATGGGTGACTATCAATCCGCTGATTCGGCGTTTATCACCAACCTTAAATGGGTGGATGATAATCTCAAGAAGAGCCACTTGCTTTGGTCCCAAAATGCATTCCTGAATGCCAAGCTACTAGAAGAAAATGGATTGGCCGTTGATGCCCAGGCGAAGCTTTATGAAGATGCATATGTGTGGGCCATCAGAAAATATGAGCTATCTCACAATACCGTGATGACCATGCAGGCCAATCTGATGCGGGCATATTACAGAAATGGTCAAAATGCACGGCTAAAGATCACAGAAGCAGATTTTAAGAAATCCCTCAAAGAATTTGACAAGACCAGTATTTTCAACCTGTCTGAAGACAAAATGGGGTTAACATTTGATCTTGCCGATCAGGATATCAGAAAGATTGAGAACAAGGTTAATGAGATGCTTGCCAGCCCCAACATCCCTGAATACCACAATGAGCGAATAGAGCTTTTGGAACTGGCAAAAAGGGTTGCATTATATGAAGGCAACATTAAAAACACCGAAGCTTACGATAGTGAGATTTTGAAGATAAAAGAATTCCTATTAGGAACGGATGCCCCAGAATACCACCTCACTAAGGTCAAGCTGGCCAATTATTATGTAGACTTCACAGATAAGTTTGCCGAGGCAAAACAGATCTATGATGAAAGTTTCCACGGGATAGTAGAGAAAGAGATTACTAAGGGCCATGTGGACTATCTGGATATCATGAACCATTTGGCCAAATTTTATGAAGAAACTGACAACTACGCAAAAGCCTCTGAAATTTTGGATGAAGCACTCCTGGCTGCCAGGGTCAAATATGATAATCAGGATATTGAGTATGGCAAAGAGCTGGAGAAAATTGCAAGTCTTCAAATCAATATCGGGGAGTATGAAAAGGCAACAAAAAACTTGGAAGATGCCATCCGGATTATGGAAGACACTAAAACGGCAGAGGCAACCAGCTACTTGTCAACTGCTTTCATTACCAAAGCCAAACTCCTCACCATCAAGGGTGAATATGATGCCGCAGAGGATCACATTTACGATTCTGAGGATTTGAAAAAAGATGGGGCGCTTACTACTGAAGTATCCGGAATTAGCTTCCAGGATGACCTGGGAGGCTTGTACACCAGCATCGGCCGCTATTCGGATGCCGCAGAGTTGCTGACGAAATCCCTGAAAGAAAAAACAACTCAGTTTGGGGCATCCAGCCGTCACTTGAATGAGACCCTGGTGCTCAATGCCAGACTGAACCTGATTCGGGGAGATTATACGGCTGCTGAGCAGCAGGCCAGAAAGGCTAACACCATTGCCACTAGCATATTCGGCGAGAGTTCATCCAAAGTGGTACCCTCCATGCTGCAATTAGCCGACGTTTATACCACCATTGGTGACTATGAAAAAGCTGAGTCGCTGCTGAAAAATGCTATTCAAATTCAGAAAAAGAAATTTGGGCCGGAGCACGTGGATGTTGGTAAATCCACTTCCAAGCTCGCTCTGGTTTATTTCTATGAGGATAAGCCACTCACCCAGATTCAATCACTATTTCAGGAGGCAGAGCAAATCATTGGGAAAAAACTTGGCTCCAATAATCCAACCTATGCTGAGATTCTTAAGAATATGGCCATTGCCAATATCGCATCAGGAAATTATTCATTGGCCTTTACTTACCTGAATCAGGCTGAGAACATTTGGAAGCAAAAAATTGGTAAACGGAACAACATCAATGCGGCTACTACCCAGGTACTAAAAGGAGACATTTATTACAAGCAGAAAAACTACGCTGAAGCGGTGAACTATTACGAAAATGCCCAAAAGCAGTACCAGAGGGTATTTAACGATACGCACCCGGAATATGTGAAAGTTCAATCCAAGCTCAGCAAGACCTACTTCATGCAAGCCAGATACAAAGATTCGCAGGATGAAATGGAGAGTGTGCTTGCCAACTACAAAAACTTTATTCAGGAATACTTCCCTGCACTTAGTGAGAGGGAGAAAGCCAAATTCTGGAATACCATCAAGGGTGACTATGAGTTTTATAATACCCTGATCGTGAGCCGGAACAGAAGTGCCAAATATATCGGGGAGATGTACAATAACGCACTTCTGACCAAAGCCCTTCTCCTAAACTCGTCTATCAAGGTTCGTCAGCGAATTATGAATAGCAATGATGAGGAGCTTAAGCAGATGTATTCGACCTGGATTGATGACAAAGAACTTCTCACTGCAGCCCTTTCAATGAGTCAGGGAGATTTGATAGAAAATGGCATCAACGTGGCTGAACTTTCCCAGAAGGTGGAGCTCTTGGAAAAGAATATAAGCTTGAAGTCCGAAATTTTTGCCCAGAGTGCGGATAGTCGTCAGGTAAAATGGGAAGACGTCAAGGGCGCCCTGGGTGAAAATGATGTAGCAATTGAGATGGTGAGATTCAGACTTTTCGATCATGTATTCACAGATTCAGTTATGTATGCGCTCCTCTATGTGAAAGGCGACAAGCGATCCGAACCAAAGATGATCTTGTTGGATAATGGAGAAGAACTTGAAGATCGGTACCTCAAAACATACCGAAACAGTATCAAATACAAAATCGAGGATAAATTCTCGTATGAAAAATTTTGGAGACCCATTCAGGACGAAGTAGGAGCTGTTGCAACGATCTATCTTTCCCCTGATGGCGTGTACAACCAAATCAACCTGGAGGCCATACCCACACCGGATGGCAGGTATGTACTTGACAACTCCAACATCATTTTGATCAGTAATACCAAGGATTTGTTCCTGAACAAGATCAAAACCAAGGTGGTTGCTGAAAAACAGTACGCTATGATGTTTGGAAATCCTGAGTTTTACCTTCAAACCAAGCCGGGACAGCCATTAGCTACTTCAGGACTTACCCGAGCTACGGCAGAGGTAGTAACATCACTACCAGGTACAAAAGAGGAAATTGAGGAATTAAATGACCTTTTGGATCGAAAAGGATGGGAGACTGATAAATTTACCGAATCAGAAGCCAGTGAGTCCTCCATCAAACAAGTGACTAACCCGCGAGTATTCCATGTGGCTACCCATGGCTTCTTTAAAGAAGCCCCAAAAGCCACCAATCTCGACGAGGAGTATAATGAGACAGCAGCGTATGACAACCCGCTACTGAAGACAGGTCTCTTGCTTGCCGGGGCTGGTGATATCCTGAACCAGACACAGTTTAACTACAACGTGGATAATGGAATCCTGACAGCCTATGAAGCCATGAACCTGAACCTGGATCAAACGGACTTAGTAGTGCTCTCTGCATGCGAGACGGGGCTTGGAGAAGTACAGGCCGGTGAGGGTGTGTACGGTCTTCAGCGAGCCTTCCTGGTGGCAGGCGCACGAACCATCATCATGTCACTCTTTAAGGTAAGTGATGATGCTACTCAGCAGCTCATGATCAAATTCTACAGAAAGTGGATTGAGACCGGAAACAAGCGTCAGGCATTTATCGATGCGAAGAAAGAGATCAGAAACGAGTATAGAGACCCCATCTACTGGGGACCATTCGTAATGATCGGGTTGGATTAACGACAAGTAAAAATCAAGATTATAAGAGGACATCCAGATGGGTGTCCTTTTTTATTTCTTAATAAGTGTTAAACACGAAATCCTTCTTTCAAACCATCCGTTCCTTTTCCCAAATATTTCATCAATGATACATTCCTCAATTTTCTGGCAAAATCACTTTAAGAAAAATTCATCAATCCAAAGAGTAAATTGGAATATTGCTTCGGCCATTACTGAGCATGAAAAGAATGAAATTGTTCGTTCATTGAAAGCATGGCAACTGGGAGAGACAAGTGATGGTTCACACCTATTAGCAGCAGCAAAGAAATATTCTAAAAGTGTGAATGAGCCTGAATATCCAGCGGCAATTCAACTCTTCATTAAAGAAGAACAAAAACACGGAAACAATTTGGGTAGGTATATCGATCTAATCGGTGAGCAAAGAATCAAAAAAGACTGGGGAGATACGCTTTTTCGGAAAGTCAGGTATTTCAATACCAGCATGGAGCTGTGGACTATCTCAGTAATTATCGTTGAGAGCGCAGCTCAAATATTCTATCAGGCTCTCAAGGATGCCACTAAATGTCCATTATTGAAATCCATATGTGATGATATCCTAATTGATGAGGCTCATCACATTAAATTTCAAAATGAGAGACTTTACAAGATTTTCGAACGAAAGAGCTTTTACAATAAAGCATTTAGTATTGGCTGGTATGGCATTCTATTTTTCGTGACAATTCATGCAGTATGGTTTGGCCACAGTAGAGCGTTCAAAGCAGGTGGTATAGTCAAAAGGGAGTTTATGAAGAGAATGTATTATAAATTTTTCAACAGTCTAAAGTTTACACACTCAGATTTTTCCATTACGTCTATAAGCGAATTAGCACCCTCATAGAATTTTCAGTAACAAAAAACCCCGATCCGCCAGCCGGCGGATCAGGGTTTCTGAAAATTTGTTCTATGAGGAAAACTGAGGGATTACTCCTCCCCTTCTTCCTTGTAGATTTTTATTCCGTTTCTTTCGATGATGTCCTTCTTCAACATTTTGAAGTCTTCTACTTCAGGATTCATCTGGATAGCCTCTTCGATAGCTGTCAAAGCATCCACAATCAATCCATTCTCCTCATAGAAAGAGGCATAGATCACTTTGCTTAGCGGGCTCTCCTGATCTACCTCAGCCTTCAGGCTGCTAAGGCCTTCTTCGAATTGAGCTGGATTCTCAGGTCGCTTGATAGCGATATCTCCTGAAGAGACGTCCATGTTTTCTTTTGCTTTGATGTTGATGATCCAAAGACCTTCTTCATTTTGCATTTCACCAGAAGTAAAGTCAAGTGTTACCGAGTTCCCGGTTACTTCCTCCTTCATGATCTCTTCATCAAAGATATTTTTAACTGTAACTACGAAGGTATTTACCTCCATGCCTTCAGGGGTATCCCAGGTCACAATTGCATTATCCCCAAGTACACTCGCATCCTCTGAAGGAATAAGTGCCTTGATTTGCTCACCACCGGTCAATTCTCTTTTTGCAGCTCCTGTGGCATTCAGTCTTTGTCTGTAGTTTGGCTGATCTTTTTCGTTCATTTTGTCAGCCAGAAATTCAGCATATCTGCTTGAAACGCTGGCAGACTTGGTATTTACCATCTTAGCCAGATCAGTTACTTTTTTTGTACCAGGGGTTCTCACTTCTAGTGTTTTTCCTGATTTGTGCATCAATCCGATGTAGGCACCTTGTGCGGCAATCAACTCGTCACCGTCACTAAGTGTAGCTCCGGTTTTCAAAGCTACAGCATCAGATGCACCTTCCTTTTTTACTTGGTTTTGACCCTTATTGGCCAAAACTCTGAATGTATACCCTTGTCCATTGGCTACTCCAACGACAAAAACAAACATTACTGTGATAGCGATAGAAACAAACTTTCTCATAATAGTTCCAATAGTATTTGGCGTTTTTAAAATTTACAATTTTGATACTTTAAATAATTCTTTTCTTCCTTCTCGGGATAGTGTATTCTTCACAACCCCATAAAAAACTTCCAGTCCGTCACCCGAAAGAGCAACAGCAAATAACAAATATGAAAGATCCAATTTAACACTATACAAGTCCATCATGTACACCATGATGTAAATGATCCCAATAAACTCAATCAACTGAATGATTTTCGTCATCCCATCATACCATTTCGGTAGTTTTTTGTAAATCCATGAGAAAATCATGATGTTCAAAAACAAGAAAAAGATGGCTACCATCCACTTTTGCGTTTCACTGAGGTAGAAGATATAATCCTCATTCAGGATCATCGAAACAATGTTGGCGTGAATCACTCCTCCATACATGTCAGGAAATGCCCTTCCTATGTATGTCTCATTTAATGGAGTGAAAAATTTATCCTCAAAATTCTCTCTGTCCCCCAGCTCCTCTCCAAGAAAACAGAAAATCACCACCTTATCTTTGATGATCTCCGGAATGAAATTTCCCGAATACACATCCCACACATCCAGGGCAAAATACTTATTGCCAAACTTGGTAGCTCCATAATCGAGCACATTTCCCCGGTAATTGATTACTTCCACTTCATTGCCCCTTTCTAAAAATTTCTGTGCTTTTTCAGGAGCTAGATAACTGGCCATTTTTACTGCAAAGGCATGATGATTGACTTTATCAGCTGTTTCAAATTGCGGGAAAAACTCACGGCACATTTTCAAATCTTCCTGAACTTCTGCATCTGTAATCAGATTGGCAAAAGCAGGTTCTGCATTCCAGGTAAACATTGGATGAGACCATTCAATCGAATCATACTCATCCGGATTTTCGTTATTCAATGTCTGCGAAAGCTTGGTCACTAAAACCAGATTTTCAATTCTTCCGAGAGATTCGGCTAGCATCAAATCCGCCAAAGTATCCTCCATCTGATAATCAAAAAATAAATCAACCCCGATCACTGCCGGGCCATGCTTACTAATTGAATCCAGAAGAATGGAAATACCTGCCCGCGACTCCAGTCCCACATTTACCAAAACCACATTTTCATCAGCTACAGGATCATCCAGCAATTGCGAAAAATAGATGTCTGTAAACTCCATATCCGCAAAAGCGTCTCCAATTGGATCAAACATGTCAAAGACCTTGAAGGCTGTGACCCCCGCTAAGAGACCCATCAAGCCCAAAATAAAAATTGTTCCCAGGATTACGTCCTGCCAGAATCTTCTAAACATCGTCTATTCGTTGGTGAGTTAGTTAGTTTAAGATTATATATGCAATTAAAGCATTTATAAGCAACGATCACAATTTACATATTAGAAGAGTTCAATTTTTTCTTCAAATTACGCAATAAAAACTTTAATACTCGTCCTATGGATTCAACTTTTCGGCGAATACCTGATATTCCTCTACAAGACTTGATAGATGGTCTATCGCTCGGGAATAGGGCTTTTCTAAGCCGGGCGATCACCTTGGTAGAGAGTAAACGTGATGACGACAAAATAGTAAGTGCTGAGTTGATCGATAAAGTATTAAAGCCAGATGCCAAAAGTTTGAGAATCGGTATAACCGGAGTACCCGGTGTTGGTAAGAGTACGTTCATAGAAGCGTTTGGGAGAATGCTCACAGGAATGGGTAAAAAAGTAGCAGTGTTGTCCATCGACCCGAGTAGCAGTAGAACCAAAGGAAGTATTCTTGGTGACAAGACACGCATGGAGGAACTCTCCAAAGACCCGAACGCTTACATTCGACCTTCGGCTTCCGGCTCAAGTTTGGGAGGTGTTGCGTCAAGCACCAGAGAAACGATCATTTTATGTGAAGCAGCGGGATTCGATGTGATTATTATCGAGACGGTAGGTGTGGGTCAAAGTGAGACAGTGGTAAAGGATATGGTAGACTATTTTCTCCTTTTGATGCTTGCAGGTGGTGGTGATGAACTTCAGGGCATCAAGCGAGGAATCATGGAAATGGCTGATCATATCCTGATCAATAAAGCGGATGGGAATAACCTGAAAGCTGCCAAGCAAGCCAAAGAGGAATACAAGAATGCGATTCATCTTTTTCCACCAAATGATGCCAACTGGACAGTTCCGGTTGGGCTTTGCTCCGCTACCGAACGAACCGGGATTGAGGAAGCCTGGGAGGAAATCCAAAAGTATCAGCAGCAAACGACGGGCAATGGGTGGTTTGCAAAAAACAGAAAGAGGCAGCTACTCAAATGGTTTCATGAGCGCATTCATGCGAAATTGGAGATGGATTTTTACTCCAGAAAAGATATCAAGGAGAAAATAAAAGAAAGGGAGGAGCTGATCTCCTCCCAACAAATTTCTGTCCGAAAAGCTGTTGATGAGCTTTTCAATTGAAACTGTATCTCATACCAATTCGATAGTTTCTCTTAACCGAATTGAATCCATAGATAGCCTGATAATTCTCATCCAGCAGGTTATTTATGCTACCTGAAAAGGTCAAGTTTCCAAAAACATAACTAGCACTTAGATCAACCAGATCGAAGGCATCTAATTCTGCTTCGTCTGTATCAGATATATCCGAATTGTAGTACTGCTGAGTTCGATCACCTGTATGGAGATAATTCAAACCAATATTCAGTCCGTCAATTGGTTGATAATTCAACAATGCTCCATACTTATGCGATGGGATTCGATAAAGTTTAGCATCATCCAGTCTTCTTACGAAAGCATAATTAGCGGACAAGCTTATGCTACTTGAAACCTGGGCAGAGCCAGTGAATTCCAACCCGTCCGTTTTGATCTCCTGATCGGCATTCTCGTATTCAAACAGGCTACTGTAAACAATCAGGTTTTCATCTAGTCGATAGAAATAGACCCCTTCCAGCTGCAATATGCCTTGCGTAAATGCCAATCCTCCCTCTGCAGATTTTGATTCCTCGGGCTCCAACTCTGTATTTGCACCAAATGGCCCGAAAAGTTGGAATAGTGAGGGAGTTATGAAGGAGGTTGAGTATGAAGAAAATAGTTTGATTCTCGACTCCCCTGTCCCAATCAGGTAAGATGGGTTTACATTCCAAACAAAATTGCTTCCATATTCGCTATGCTGATTGAGTCGGGTTCCAAGCTGAAGGTTGAAATTGGATTGATCGAAAATGATAGATAAATACGGATCGATCATATAAAATCCCTCTTCATCCAGAGATGGTTGGTTGTATTTGAGATCCTGGTAGTTTAATCCACCAATCATCTTAACGTTTTCCGTCAAATTGTGATCTGCCACAAAGTCAACCTGAATATTCTCAGCATCATATTCATCTCTTGGTAAAAATGCAGAACCCGGGGACAGAAACAAACGATCCAGCTTGGAGTAGAACATATCTCCTTTTATGGATGTATTTCCAATCTTCAATTTCGGCGAAAGTCCAAATCTAAGTTGCTGGTACTCCGTGGTATTGTCTGCATCAGTAAATTCACTTTGGTCATAGTCAGCTGCAAAATCATCAAGTGATCCTGTAAACGTCAGGGAGAAATCTTCAGTGAAATCATAGCCCACCTTGCTGAGGAAATTATAACCCTCAAATCCATCGTCATCATAGTTTCCTGTACCTGATGGATCTGCTGCAGCCGAGAATCCATCAGATTTTCGATAGCCAGTATTAACCAAGAAATTTAATTTTCCCTGACTCCCGGAAACATTCAGATTAGGATTGATGGTGCTAAAACTTCCATACGTCATACCAGCAGTCCCTCCTATTCCATCTCCCTTTGCTTTTTTCAATGTTACGTTGATAACGCCGGCAGCCGCACCTGTCCCATAAAGTGTGCTGAGACCTCCTTTCAGAATCTCGATCGACTCCACCTGATCCAGGTCTAGCAATCTGAAGTCATACGTTTGATCAATTCCGGACGGATCATTGAAAGGCACACCGTCGATCAAAACCAGCGTACGCTTGCTGGATGCTCCACGGATAAAATACCCAATGTTTGTCCCCAATGGACCAAAGTTGCCATCCATCTGAACCCCCGGAACTTCATTGAGCAAGTCAGCCACAGTTTGCTCACCGCTAGACTCAATGTCCTTTCTGGTTAGTTTAAAAATGGATTTACCTGATTTTTCAACAGGAATTTCTGATTTGGTGCCCGTAACCACCACTTCATCCAACTGGACGGTCCTGAGGGAGTCCTGTGCCTTGACAGTCCATCCCATGCATGCAAATGCAATGATTAAATGTGTTTTTCTCATAGTCATTTTTAATTACTATGAGCCTCGTAGAAAGAATGGAGTTAACCCCTTCCTCTGCTTTCACCCGAAGCTAGAATTCTAAAATGACATTGGCAGGTCTCCTGGCTTGTCTGGTTTTGACTTCCTTCCCATCCCAAATTGGAACAGTGGATTTGATAAGGCCAAAACACCTGATAGACTTACAGTTGCGGGGACAGCTCTCGACTTTCACATTAAGGCGATCACGAGATTCCCGTTTTAATTCTCCCCCGCCAACGGGCGGGTTTAAAACCATTGTCAGCAGCAAATCTACGAAACTTAAACCCTCAATGGCCTACTTTTGAAGTATGAATAAATTCATTCCCGGAATTGTATTGTTAATGATTGGCTGTGGCACTCCTAAAGAGAAAAACACTGCAGAAACGATCGAAGATGAAGTACGCTATGCTACTGCTTTTCATTTTGAGCGGGCTGGTGACGATGAATATCTGGTAATCGACGAGCCATGGCCCAAAGCTGCTCAACCGATTAAATACAAACTGGATGAAGTACCTCGACGTATCGTTTGCACCTCCACTTCACACCTACCCTACTTTGAAATGCTGGGTGCAGAGGATGCTGTCATCGGATTCCCCAATTTGAGTTATATCAGCTCTGAAACATTCATTGAACGAGCTGAAAATGGCTTGCTTACGGATTTGGGACCGGATGGAAGCATGAATATGGAATTGCTACTTGGAATTGATCCGGATGCAGTGATTGCCTTTGACATGGGTGGTGAATCCAAAACTCTGGAAAAAGTGAAGGAGGCTGGGATCCCTGTCTATTATAATTCAGATTTTCTGGAGCAATCCCCACTTGGCAGAGCGGAATGGATCAAGTTTTTTGGTGCTCTTCTCCATAAAGAAAAGGAGGCAGATTCCATATTCAGAGCCATCGAAGACGAGTACAACCGAGTCAGTGCTCTGGCAGCTACCCAGACAAATCGCCCAACCATCCTAAGTGGTGTTGTTTACGGCGATACCTGGTTTTTGCCTGGAGGAGACAACTGGGCAGCCACTTTTTTCAATAACGCAGGTGGAAAGTATCTATGGGACTCAGACACCACTTCCGGATGGCTGGAGCTGAGTTTTGAGTCGGTCTATGAGCAGGGGAATGGTGCCGATTTATGGATCGGCACGTCTACCATTAACTCCAAAGAAGAATTGCTAAGCCAGGACGATCGATATGCATCATTCCAGCCCTTTCAAAATGACCGGATTTACAACTACAATAAGAAGATTGGCCCAAACGGGGGATATGATTTCTTTGAGTCCGGATATTCCAGACCTGATTTAGTATTATCAGACCTTATCAAAATCATTCATCCTGATTTGCTCCCTGAGTACGAATCGGTCTATTTTCAGAAGCTGAAATGATAGAATCCCAACTAGACGAATCCAGAAAAAAATGGAGAGTGGTTTTCACTTCTCTCCTGTTCATTCTAGTGCTATGCTTTCTGATCAGCATCTCATTGGGCTCTGTAAAAATCCCCATTTCCTTTATTTTTCAGCACTTTTTTGGTACCTCGGATAATCAGGTTTGGTCAAATATCATTACAAATTTCAGAGTGCCTAAAGCTGTCACTTCTTTGCTGGCTGGCAGTGCACTTGCAATTAGCGGACTACAAATGCAAACCCTCTTTAGGAATCCTCTGGCCGGCCCTTTCATTTTGGGAATCAGCTCAGGTGCTGGGCTTGGAGTTGCGTTGGTCATTTTTCTGGGTGTCTGGTTGGGCGGCTTCATCGAGATGACAGGAATCGGGAGAAGCTGGCTGCTTGTGGGTGCCTCTGGAGTTGGCTCTTTTCTAGTTTTATCCATCGTGCTGATTGCTTCATTTCGTATTAGGTCCGGTATTTCACTATTGATCATCGGGCTGATGTTTGGCTCTGCCGTAAGTGCCTTGGTGAGCATCTTACAATATTTCAGTCAGGCTGAAAATATTCAAGCCTATGTCATCTGGACGTTCGGGAGTTTGGGGAGTTTATCATGGGCAGAACTTCAGGTTATGATGCCGGTGATAATCATTTCACTCATCCTCTCCTTCTTACTATCAAAGCCTTTAAATGCGCTTCTATTAGGGGAAAACTATGCTGAATCCCTTGGGCTCAACCTCAAACGTGCCCGCATGCTGATCATCGTCAATACCAGCCTGCTGGCAGGCACAATCACCGCCTTTTGCGGTCCGATAGCTTTTATTGGGCTGGCAGTTCCACATATAGCCCGGATGCTTTTCAATACCGGAAATCATCTGTTACTGACTCCACTCG
Source organism: Ekhidna sp. (assembly GCF_040223195.1). Taxonomy (GTDB): domain Bacteria; phylum Bacteroidota; class Bacteroidia; order Cytophagales; family Cyclobacteriaceae; genus Ekhidna. The sequence continues at coordinate 96,073 of NZ_JAVKDX010000022.1, forward strand.
TAATTTTGCTTGGCGGGATTCTATTGATGGTTTTTGACATCATTGCTCAATTGCCTGGAATGCAGGAAACCCTTCCGATAAATGCAGTGACATCACTTTTCGGGGCTCCTTTTGTGATCTGGCTGATCCTCCGCAAGTCAAACCTAAACTACCGATTCTGATGGCGCTGGACATTAAAAATCTAACAATCGGGTATGGTGCCAACAAAGTGCTTGGAAGAGAAATCAACCTTTCCATCAAGCCAGGTGAGTTGATTGGATTAGTAGGACAGAATGGCGTAGGAAAGTCCACGTTCATCCGTACCATCTGTGGGTTACAGCCGGCATTGAACGGACTGGTACTCCTCGATGGAAAATCAACGGAAGAAATCAACCCAAAAGAAATTGCTAAACGGGTGAGTGTGGTTTTGACCAATAAACCTGATTCCTTGAATTTATCTGTGCTTGAATTGATTGCTCTCGGAAGGCATCCTTATTCCGGTTGGTTGGGGAATTTGAAAGCAGACGACCGGAATAAAATTGATGAGGCGATTTCGCAGATGGAAATCAATTACCTGGCGAAGAAACGGCTGTTTGAGCTGAGCGATGGTCAGCTTCAAAAGGTGATGATTGCCAGAGCATTGGTACAAGATACGGATCTGATTATACTGGATGAGCCTACCTCCCATCTTGATCTCAAAAACAAAATCGAGGTGCTACACCTGCTTAAAAAAATTGCTCAATCGGGAAAAGGAGTGTTGATTTCCACACACGAAATCCAGCTTTCCGCCCAGGTATGCGATCAATTTTGGTGCATGGATTTTGGGAAGCAAATTCTTGTAGGAAAGCCAGATGCAATGATTCAAAGCGGGGAGCTACAGGAATACTTACACGTACCCAGAGAAACATTGAAGTAAGGGTAAAAAAGAAAGGGACCCTGGCGGGTCCCCTTATATGGATGGGATAATCGTAACCTAACCTAACCGAATAGAAACGTGCCTTTGCACGCTAACCCACCCATTTCACCTAATCACCATTTATTGGTACGTATTAAACCGAAATAAGATTGCCAAGGTTTTAAGATTTTTTGTCAACTCTTTGACAAACGCCTGTGTATCTCTGTAACTTCATGAATCGCACGTTTCAGATCAACGTATTATTGACCCTATAATCACACTCAATGCAAAAAATTGTTATAATCGGAAATGGAATTGCTGGCATCACAGCTGCACGTCATATTCGAAAACTTTCCGATGATCAGATCACGGTGATCTCAGGTGAGACCGACCATTTCTTTTCCAGAACGGCCCTCATGTACATCTACATGGGCCACATGAAGTATGAAAACACCAAGCCCTATGAGGATAGGTTTTGGGAGAAAAATCGGATTGAGCTAAAACGGGCATGGGTAAAATCCATTGATTTTGATGGAAAACAAATTCAGTTTGAAGAAGGAGAGCAATTGCCTTATGACAAACTCATTCTTGCGACTGGAAGCAAATCCAATAAGTTTGGGTGGCCGGGTCAGGATTTGGAAGGAGTGCAAGGGCTCTATTCCTTTCAAGACCTGGAGCTAATGGAAAAAAATGCCAAGGATGTTGACCGAGCAGTCATTTTAGGTGGTGGTCTAATTGGCGTTGAAATGGCCGAGATGCTCCACTCCCGGCATATCCATGTAACCTACCTGATCCGTGAGAAAAACTTCTGGGGGAATATGTTGCCTAAGGAAGAAGCATCTCTCATTGACAATCACCTAGTTAAACATGGCATTGATCTTCGTTCAGAAACCGAACTGGAAGAAATACTGGATGACGGGCACGGAAGAGTAAAAGCTATAAAAACCAAATCCGGAGAAATTATTGATTGTCAGTTTGTGGGTTTGACAGTAGGTGTCCACCCGAATGTTGATTTGGTAAAGGATTCCAAAATTGAGATCGACAGAGGAATTCTGGTAGATGAATTTCTGCAAACCAATATTCCTGACGTATATGCCATTGGGGATTGTGCTCAGCTAAAAAATCCACCTGCTCACAGGCGACCAATTGAAGCTGTGTGGTACGTGGGGAGGATGATGGGAGAAACTGTCGCCAGAACAATCACCGGAAATCAAACAATGTATAAACCCGGAATCTGGTTCAACTCTGCCAAGTTCTTCGATATAGAATATCAGAATTACGGGACGGTCCTTCCCGAATGTCCGGCTGAATCTGCCTCCTTTTATTGGGAATCTGATGACCAGGAAAAATGCATCAAGATCATTTATAAGAAAGACGATCTGGAAGTTCTGGGCGTGAACCTATTTGGAATCCGAAATCGACATGAAGTCTGGGATAAATGGCTGAGCGAAAAGCGCGCTCTTGATTATGTAATCTCAAATCTTCCTGAAGCGAATTTTGATCCTGAATTTTATAAACACTGGGAAGGTGAGATTCAACAGAAATTCAATGAGCAGTTTCCTGAGAAGCAGGTAGCAGTAAGAAAGAAAGGGTTTCTGGAAAAAATATTCATATAACCACAGAGAAATCGGAGAAATGCACAGAGAAGTAAATAAAAACATCCCCCAAGCCCCCTTCAAAGGGGGAGTTCCTTCTAAACAAGCATCATTATGAAATTAATTAGATATTCTGGTTTAGTACTGTTCTTATTCTCACTCGGACTATTCCTAGGAAGCTTTTTCCTGTCCAGCTATTCGCTAACCGAAAAGGTATTTACCTCAGTGATAAAGTCGGAACATAAGGGAACGCTCCAGCCTGCCATGCAGGATTTATTCAATAAAGAGTATGCTTTAAGCATTCCTTTTGTGAATGACATCAACGAAGCAATTGAAGCTGTCAACGAAAAAGCAAGATCTGAACAACGATGGGGAGACGTGATCTGGGACGATTACAGCGGCTCGCTGACACGAGCGTCTAATCAGGGTTTTGTTCCTGAAAATAAGCTGCTACTTTTCTTCCTGATCTATGTAGTTGGTGCGCTCGGCGCACTGATGTTTATTATTCCCCAGATCAAGCTAAACGGCCCTCCGGGCATCAAAAACAATCGCATTTTTCACAGCGCGCTTAATAACCGGGGATGGATAGGGATGCTGACTGGAGCACTACTCATTGGCTTTTACATCCTCCTCTATTTCTTCCCAGCCTACATCACCAACTGGATCATCATCGTTGATCCTATCCAAAAACTCATCAATCCATCCGCTACTTCCAGTCAGTGGTTTCTCTACGGATTTCTTTACACCTTCGCTGTACTGGTCATGGGCATCCGCATGATCATCAAGTACCGTCACAGCAAGTACCAGATTTTCCGAACCTGTTCTGTCATGTTCTTCCAGTTGGCATTTGCATTCCTGCTACCTGAAATTCTGGTAAGGCTCAATCAGCCTTACTTCGACTTCAAAAACATGTGGCCGCTGGATTATGACTTCTTTGATGCATGGCACATCAACACCTTGACCTCAGCCGGTGGGCTAGGCGTATTCATGTTTGCCTGGGGCATCACCCTATTCGTGGTGGGGGTTCCCGTGTTTGTTTACTTCTTTGGGAAACGATGGTATTGCAGCTGGGTATGTGGCTGTGGCGGACTAGCCGAAACTGCCGGGGATCCATTCCGACAACTCTCTGACAAATCCCTGAAAGCCTGGCAGATAGAACGATACCTGGTGCATGGCGTGCTGGTCTTTGCGGTGATCATGACGGCAGGAGTACTTTACTCATTCATCACCGGATCAAATTCCATAGCAGGCATTGACACGTATACCTATCTGAGAAAACCCTACGGCTTTTTGATCGGGTCCATTTTCTCTGGGGTGATCGGCACAGGATTCTACCCCTTAATGGGGAACCGGGTATGGTGCCGGTTCGGCTGTCCCCTTGCTGCCTATCTGGGGCTGGTGCAGCGCTTCAAATCCCGATTCAGAATCACCACCAATGGCGGACAATGCATTTCGTGTGGCAATTGCTCGACTTACTGCGAGATGGGCATTGATGTGCGATGGTATGCACAGCGGGGACAAAATATCATTCGTTCAAGCTGCGTTGGATGCGGTGTTTGCTCTTCCGTTTGTCCGCGAGGCGTCCTTAACCTCGAAAATCGGGATGAAGATGGACGGTTTAACCAACCTATTTTGCTCGGAAACGATAGTATTGAGGTGAAAAACTAAGACATGAGAAGATTTACTGTCCTTTTACTTGCCCTGGCAGGGTGTGTTGGCGAGGATATCGTGATGGATGAAGTGGATCCGGAGGTTCGGATTACCAATTCCATTACCACGATGGAGATTGGCACCACCTGGCAATTTGAATACATGTTTCTCAACAATGTGGGCGTAGAAGAAGAGCCTGATCAAATCAGCTGGTCTACTTCTGATGCTTCTGTCGCAATCATTAATCAGGATGGTCTGGCCACTGCGTTGGATTATGGTGAAGTAATGATCACACTATCGGTGGAGTATCTGGGGGAAGAAGTAGAGACCACTATCCCCTTTGAGGTCACGGATGATCCAACATCCTCCAGTCAGCAAAATCGACAAGGCACAATCATGACCACTTCCTCTTACGATCTGACAGGGGATTTTAACATTGAAGTGGATGGCAATGAACTGGTCATATCTTTTGACGAGAATTACATTGCCGATCAGGGACTGCCAGGACTTTACGTTTATTTGACTAACAACCCAAACACCCCGAACGGTGGATATGAGATTGGGCCGGTGGAGGTATTTTCCGGGACTCATGAATATCGAATTCCTGACGTTGACCTGTTTGATTACGACTACCTTTTCTATTACTGTAAACCCTTTGAGGTCAAAGTTGGCCAGGGTGAAATTGAATGACATGCGAAAACTTTTTCTGACACTTCTGATTGCAGTTCCGTTTCTTACCCAGGCGGGTGGCGGATGGACCAAGTCCAAAGGTTCTGCCTATTACAAAGTATCCCAATGGTGGGTAGTTGCGGCCAAGCACTACACCAGCAATGGCTCCATCGACCCGAATGCAACGATGGGAATTTTCAATTCCTCCTTTTATGGGGAATACGGAATCACTGATCGGGTCACGGCAATCGTCTACTTCCCTTTTTTCAGTCGGGCGTACCGTAACGCACAGGTGTCAGGCACTACAGGCATGACAACCTCTCCCGGCGAGGCAGTGAACTCAATCGGTGATACGGACATTGCTGTGAAGTATGGCATCAGCAAGCCGGGAAGCAAATTCGTATTTGCAGGCACCCTTCTACTGGGACTGCCACTGGGCAAAGACGATGGAGGAAGTGATGGCTCATTGCAGACCGGCGATGGTGAGTTCAACCAGATGGTACGCTTTGATCTGAGCAGATCCTTTTCTATAGGAAAAGTGAACGCCTACGGGAATGTTTATGCCGGTTTCAACAACCGTACGCAAAACTTCTCGGATGAATTCCGAGCCGGAGGGGAACTTGGTGCAGCATTCTTGAAAAATAAACTCTGGGGCATCCTGCGCATGGATGTGGTAGAATCCCTGCAAAATGGACTCAGCTCCGCAGAAGGAAGCAACGGCATGACCATCTTCGCCAACAATACCGAGTTTGTTTCTTACACGTATGAAGCTGCTTATTATGTCTCTGAAAAGGTAGGTGTCTCGGCTTCCTACAGCGGGGCTTTCAGTGCCAGACTCATTCTTGCGGCACCATCCTATTCGGTAGGGGTCTTTTTGGATTTGAAGTAGAAAAGAAAATTCATAGTTTGCACCATGCGCTATGAAAGCTTTCAGCCTTCCGAAGATTTAAAGGAACTCGTCAAGGAGTACTGGATTTTTGAGAGTGACGACCTGAAAGTCTCCCAACAAAAAATCATCCCGGATGGATTCAGTGAGATCATCATCCACTATGGAGACCCATACCGCATCAATCTAAGCGGACAATGGGGGGAGCAAAAGAGCCTGCTTTTCTCCAGCCAGATCAGCAAGTATTTCTTTCTGGAAAACACCGGAAAATCCGGCATGCTCGGGATCAAGCTCTATCCGACAGCTTTCCATGAACTCTTTCAACTGGATGTATCCGAGCTGACCGATCAGGTGCTGCCGCTGGATACACTCATTTCTGGCACTGAGAATCTGGTGAAAATCCAGAATGAGGATTCCCCCATGAAGCAAAAAGTGGAACTGGCTGAAAGCTGGTTGAAAAGGCATCTCCCAAATCTTAACCCACAAGAAAAAATCCGAACGTGCATCTCACAAATCCATGAAAGCCACGGCATGATTGACATGGATCAAATGGCCTGTGAGGCAGCATTAAGTGCCCGTCAACTGGAGCGCCTGTTTAAAAAAGTGATCGGTCTCACTCCCAAGTTTTATTGCCGCATCATCCGCTTCAATTACATCTTCGACGTGATAAAAGATCAGAACGACTCCTGGGTACGAACGGCACTGAAGTCGGGCTATTTTGATCAATCCCATTTCATTAAAAATTTCAAGGAATTTACCGGAGAGGAGCCCTCCAACTACGGTTTTGATGAAGTGAATCTGGCGAATTTTTTCTTGAGGAAGTAGGTGGTTGCTTTTATCGACCAATAATCATCAGTAGCTGAGCTTTTCAAAATAGCTCAGTTAGCTTATGGCTGATAACGTTTATTATCCACCTTCTTTCCTTAAGAATTCAATTTTGAAAGCCTCCAATAATTCAGTCAGAGATTCATGATATGCGTTTAATAGAATGTTCCACGCCTTAGAATAATCCTCAATCGGGTAGCTAATATCAAAAAAAGCTAGAGCTTTAATTGTACCAGTGATATCAGTGTGAATTGGGTATCCTTGCCTAAGCCTCCCAATATTCCTAATTCTATTAACTATTGATAGGTTATCTACACCAATTTGTCTTAGGTATTTATCAAGGAGTTGTAGGGACTTATCATCCTTATCATATTCAACAACACACTTTCTTAATGCTTCAAGATTAATGTCGCGAGAAATTTGTCCAAGAGAAGCAATTCGATGCGAGAATTCCTCTTCAGATTTAGCGTCTTTAAAAAAGTCAAGAAGGTTTCTTTCTTCAACCAATAACAAAAGTCGATTCTTATGTTTCGAATGAAATAAGGCATTTACATTATCTCTTTTTTCGATAATCTTGGATGCCATAGTATCGTTGTATATTTCCACGGACAATTTCGAGTCATGTAGTTCTATTTCATATTCAGCATGCTTAACATCAACAAGTTCATTAGCACTAATTGGACAGGTATGTGGGGTGTTTTCAGACAGTAGTATTAATTCCTCTTCCTCGGATAACGTTCCTTCCTTAACTTTTTCTATTATTTTCTCTTTGGCTATCTGGAGCAGTACCATTTCGAGGTTTTTCATTTGCTCTACTGGTGATGAGAACTGAGGAAAAGAATCTCTCCAAATAGCCAGTACTACAGTCGAGATTGTAACCTTGATAAAATATTCATTGATCTTTCCATCTTCACTTGATATTTCGTAATTGATTATATAATCGTATGCACTTCGAGTCAACGGAAGTTGTCGTATTGAAACAAACTTTAAATACTTGAACTGTAAGCTCTCTCGAATCTTATTGACATAATCAATCCCTAGGGTTGTGATTATTACTGCATCTCCATATCCGCTTTTCGTGTCTATTAAGTTCTTGTCAGATAAATATTTTAAAACATTAAAGACTTCTGTTTTATCTAAACCGCTTAGCGAGGCTATTGCTGATGTACTATATCCTTTTCTGATATTTTGACGAGACTTGAGATAAAGAAACCTCAAATAAGTATCTGCTATTTTCTTAATGTCCATAGATTGAGTAGGTGGCATCTAACATTGATATAGCGAGCACTGTGCGCGCTATTTTTCCAATATTTTTTTCAAGTGCGTCTTGTCCTTATAAACGGATAATCAAACTTAAAAACGGTTTTTAGTCATTTGTAATCGGATATATCACGCACTCCAAATATACAAAAAACGGTTTTGTATCACCCTGGCTTGTTGCCTGGGGTGGAAACAGATACAATCTGCATTTTGAAGGTCATAAATGGACCTTTTGGAAAGTTTTAAACTTTCCAAAAGCTTGCATCACCACCATGTCGGTTTTTTACAATATCCTGAAAAACCAGCCCACTATCATTGCCAGAAACTTATATTATGAAAAGACTATTCTTCCTCTTTATCGCGGTGTTTCTAAGCCAATACTCGTATAGCCAGTCACTCAAAGATTTCAAATGGATGGTGGGAAGCTGGGAGCGGCAAAATACTAGACCCGGCACAACCGCATTCGAAAGTTGGAAGAAGACCAAAGAGGGATACAAAGGGATGGGTGTCTCCACGAAAGAAGCTGACACCTCCTTCGTGGAGAAGCTCAGGATCATCGAAAAAGAAGGAGCTATTTACTATGTGGCAGATGTGAGCAGTAACGCCGAGCCTACCTATTTTAAAGTCACCTCAGTTTCCAAAAACGGATTTGTCTGTGAGAATCCTGAGCATGACTTCCCTAAGAAGATTGAATACACACTGGAAGGAAATCAGATGACTGCCGTTATCTCAGCTGGCGAACAGAAAATGGGATTTGTTTTCAAGAAAGTGGAGTAGAAGAGATCCTTCACTACGTTCAGGATGACATTCTAGTGATGAGCAACGCAAGTATTTCTGTGCTGTCATGCTGAGGAACGAAGCATCTCATCTAAACTACGAATGCTCCAAATTATTCCTCCTCGCTATCCCCTTGCGAACGACGAAGGAGTGAGACTTGGGGATATGTTACAATCAGGTAGCATTAAGATTCCCATGACTCGGGCTCTCGATTGTATAGATCCTTCACTACGTTCAGGATGACATTCTAGTGATGAACAACGCAAGTATTTCTGTGCTGTCATGCTGAGGAACGAAGCATCTCATCTAAACTACGAATACTCCAAATTATTTCCTCCTCGCTATCCCCTTGCGAACGACGAAGGAGTGAGACTTGGGGATCTGTTACAATCAGGTAGCATAAGATTCCCATGACTCGGGCTCTCTCGATTGTATAGCTAATGTCTCGGAAAAGTCATTTTTAACTTCCTATTAAACCTACCTTTGCGCCTCACTATAAAGAGGCGTTTTTTGAGCAAGCCAGACATTCGTGTAATTATCCCTGCATTCAACGAGCAAAATGCTGTTGGGCTTGTCATCGATGAGATTCCGAAAGATTGTGTGTCTGAGGTTATTGTGGTGGACAATGGCTCCACGGACGATACTTTTCAGCAGGCCAAATCCAGAGGTGCTACCGCTCTCAAGGAACCGGCCAGAGGCTATGGAAATGCCTGTCTGAAAGGAATGGCGCACATTGCCTCCTCACCCACCAAACCGGACATTGTGGTGTTCCTGGATGGCGACCACTCGGATTACCCTGAACAATTGATTGATCTGGTAAAACCAATCATTGATGAAGAAGTGGATATGGTGATCGGCTCACGGGCATTAGGACAGAAAGAGAAAGGCAGCATGACCATCCAGCAGCTGTTTGGCAACTGGCTGGCGACTACTCTGATCAAAATTTTTTACCAAAAAAAATATACGGATCTGGGCCCATTCCGAGCCATCAGGTATGAAAGCCTCCTGGCAATCGGGATGGAAGATCGTAACTATGGCTGGACGGTGGAGATGCAATTAAAGGCAGCTAAGCTAAATTTGCGAACCAAAGATATTCCGGTGAATTACAGACAGAGAATTGGTGTTTCAAAAGTGAGCGGAACGATAAAAGGAACCTTGGGAGCGGGATACAAAATCATCTATACAATCTTTAAATACCTATAAGGTGGAGTGGTTAGTCATCGTACTTTACAGTGTCACACTGTTGATCATTTGCCTTTTTAGTTTGGGCCAGTTCAACCTTACGTGGCATTATCTGAAAGCCAAAAAGCAAAAGGAAGAATTAGGTGAAGAATTGCAGGAATACCCTGTTGTGACCATTCAGTTACCCATTTTCAATGAGCGATATGTGGTGGAGCGGTTGATTGATGCGGTGACCAAAATCCAATATCCGAAAGACAAACTCGAGATCCAGATTCTGGATGATTCTACGGACGAGACCTTGCAGATCGTAGAGAAAAAGGTAAATGCCTATGCTTCGAATGGCTGGGACATCAAGCAGATCAGACGTCCGGATCGGATGGGATTTAAGGCAGGAGCACTAGCCTATGGACTCGAAAAAGCCAAAGGAGAGTATATCGCAATCTTTGATGCCGATTTTGTGCCAAACCCTGAATTCCTGATTTGCACCCTTCCAAAATTCATCAACGAAAAAGTAGGGATGGTGCAAACCAAGTGGAGCCACCTGAATACGGACTATGGGTCTTTGACAAAGATTCAGGCCTTCTGGCTGGATGCACACTTTACGGTGGAGCAAAAGGGGCGGGAACATGCGGGCAGCTTCATCAACTTTAACGGGACAGCCGGTGTGTGGCGAAAAGCATGTATCGAAGATGCGGGAGGCTGGCAATATGATACCATCACCGAAGATCTGGACCTGAGCTACCGTGCGCAGCTCAAAGGCTGGAAGTTTGTCTACCGGGAAGAAATAGAATCCCCGGCGGAGCTTCCAATCCTGATCCCTGCAGTGAAATCCCAGCAATACCGCTGGAACAAAGGGGCAGCAGAAACGGCTCGCAAGACACTGGGAAAGGTGCTCACCTCCAATATTGGGTGGAAACACAAGGTACGTGCGACCATGCACCTGCTCAATAGCTCAGTGTTTTTGTTATTGTTGATTGCCGCTGTGCTAAGTATTCCCATGCTGTATATCAAAGAATACAATCCTGATCTTTGGCTCATTTTTGACTTGGGTAGCATTTTTATTATTGGGTTTTTGGCGATGGGATTCTTTTACTGGGTAGCGGCAAAAGCCACTCACCCGGAATACACGCTCCGATATTTCATCAAAAATTTCCCGATGTTCCTAGCTTTCTCCATGGGCATGGCCTTGCACAATTCTATCGCAGTGATGGAAGGATACCTGGGTATTAAAACACCTTTTGTGCGAACCCCAAAGTTCAACGTGCAGTCCAAAGGGGACTCTTGGAAAGGCAATATTTACCTCAGCAAAGTCCTGACTCCTGTCACATTCATGGAAGGACTTTTATCCATTTATTTTGTTTATGGCATCTTCTCCGGCTTCAAGCTAGAGGATTACGGCCTAATGCTTTTTCACGCCATGTTGGCCATTGGTTTTGCATACGTATTTATCTTGTCGGTAAAACCGATCAAGCATGCCTAACCTGAATCAATCAAAAACAGGCTACTACACCTTTCTGGCCATCTTTGTCCTTGCCATTTTTTCCATGGGCAATTGGTTTGAGCGATATCAATCTCTCCCCTTGATACTGGCTTATGGAAGTTCTTTCGCGGCGTACTTCTTTATCGTTTACAAGTCTGAAAATACACAAACCCTTCTGACCACCGGGATTCTTGTCCGGGTGCTTTTGTTCCTGAGTCTCCCAATACTATCCGATGATCTATACCGATTTATCTGGGATGGGACACTTCTCAAAAATGGCATTCATCCTTTCGCTGAGTTACCAGGATTTTACCTGGACAAAAACATTGATGGGATTGATCAGCAACTCTATGAGCGACTCAATTCGCCAAATTATTTTACCATTTACCCACCGCTTAATCAGTTCATCTTTTGGGTATCTGTGAGGGTCGGAGATGGTGACTGGCTGGTGACTGCCAATGTGATTCGGCTGATCCTGCTTGTTGCTGATTTGGGGTCACTTTTCATGCTTCAAAAGCTTTTGATCCACTATGGAAAATCCGCTAATCTGGCTTTCTGGTATTTTCTGAATCCTTTGGTAATTCTGGAATTTGTGGGAAATCTTCACTTTGAAGGATTGGTCATATTTTTCCTACTGGCAGGCATTTACGGATATGAGAAAAATAGAAACTGGCTCTCTGCATCTGTATTTGGTCTAGCCATCGGAACCAAACTACTTCCTCTGATCTATCTACCTTATCTGTTTTTGAAAGGACTGAAGGAAAGGAGATGGTTCATTTCCATACTTGCAGGGATCATTGGATTGCTCACCTTTCTTCCAATGCTAAATATTCAATTTATCAGCGGAATTACAGGTAGTCTCGATCTCTATTTCCGGTCGTTTGAGTTTAATGCCAGCATCTACTTCATCGCCCGAGAGATCGGTTTCTGGATTTACGGATACAACAATATTGCGTTGATTGGGCCTCTCCTTTCTATCCTGTCATTCCTTTCAATCATTGCGATATCCATTCTAGGCTGGGTAAGAAAATGGTCACTACCAAAAAGCCTGCTTTCTATTCTTACTGTTTATCTCCTGTTCGCTACCACTGTGCACCCATGGTATATTTTGCCACTGGTGGCATTTGGACTGCTTTCAGGATTTTGGTATCCTATTGTTTGGTCTTTGTTGATTTTTCTCACGTATATCGGATACACACAAAGTGGCTTTGAACTTCCTGCTTACATCCTTGTTATCGAGTATGCAATTGTATTAATGATTCTATCTGTAGAAATAAAAAACACCCCTGTTGTCCCGAAATGTCGGACCATCTCAAGTGGACAATCTGAAAAATTCAGCGACAAATCCCCCTTTGAAGGGGGCTAGGGGGATGTTAATTTTGAGTCTATGAAAAAATACATCCCACCTTTCATTCTACTATTGATCTCTTCCCTCACTTCGTGCGGACAAAAGACGTTCGATGAGAAGATGGAGAGCCTGTATAGAAATACTGTCCCGCTGATCAAAGCAGATTCACTCAAATCAAAATTCAATGAGGTGGTGATCCTCGATACCCGAGCAAAGGAAGAATACCAGGTCAGTCATATTTCAGGAGCACGGTTTGTGGATTACGATGATTTTGAGGTTGAACAGGTGAGTGATGTACCCAAAGATCAGGAAGTGATCGTTTACTGCTCTGTTGGTTATCGAAGCGAGCGGGTGGGAGAAAAATTGCAAAAGGCCGGCTATACCAATGTGAAGAATTTGTATGGGGGTATTTTTGGCTGGAAAAATGAAGGGAATGAGGTGGTAGATTCAAACAATCTGCCCACCGATAGTGTACATACTTACAATCAGTCATGGGGAAAGTGGCTGTACAAAGGAATAAAAGTTTATGAGCGATAGTTTGTTGATGATTTTTGTGAAAAACCTGATTCCAGGCATGGTGAAGACCCGACTGGCAAAGGATATTGGGATAGACAAAGCGCTTGATGTATATCAGGAGCTGGTCCATCACACGCACAAAATCACAAAGAAGATTGAAGTAGATAAGTCCGTTTATTATTCGGAATATGTGGAGATTGAAGACATCTGGGACAATGGCGATTACAAGCTAACGTCTCAAAAAGGATTCAAACTTGGTGAGAAGATGACAAACGCTTTTGATGAGGCATTTGACTCTTACAACAAGGTAGTAATCATTGGTAGTGATTGCTATGATCTCAATTCCAAAACAATTAAGCTGGCTTTTGAAATGCTGGAAGAAAATGATGTGGTGGTAGGCCCTGCCAAAGATGGTGGTTACTATTTACTAGGTATGAAGGAGTTTCTCCCCCAACTTTTCAAAGACAAAGAATATAGCACCGATACCGTGCTTCAAGAGCTTCTCCGGGAAGCCGAAGAGCTTGAACTCTCCGTCTACAAGCTCCCGGAACTCAACGACATAGATACGCTTGAGGATCTCAAAGCGACGGATATCGACTGGGAAAATCTCGGCGAAGATGCTGAGGTAGATTTTGGAGATGAGGAAGAGGCTTATTAGCCCCTTCCTGTTAATCTCTATTCGTATCTCAGTGAATCAATTGGATTAGCTCCTGATGCTTTCCACACCTTGGCTCCAATGGATGCCAAAGCGATGATCACTGATACAAGGCCTCCGAGTACATAAATCCACCACGAAATTTCAGTTTTGTAGGCAAAATCTTCCATCCATTTAGAAATGATGTAATAAGATATGGGTGTGGACACTACAAATGCTATGACGATCAAAATGATAAATTCTTTTGACAGAATAGTCCCAATATGGAATAATGAGGCACCCAGCACTTTTCTGATCCCCAATTCCTTCGATTTCTGAACGATCGTAAAAGAGATCAAACCAAACAAACCAAGACATGAAATCAAGATCGCGATCCCGGTAGCAGTAGATGCAAGCTTGGATGCCTTACGCTCCGTTTCATAAAAGCGCTCAATAGTCTCATCCATGAAATAGGCTGTGAACGGTCTTTCAGGATAGATCTCGGTATACAAATCGGTAAGCCTATCAATTGTCTCCTGCATCTTATCACCCGGTATTTTCAAAGCAATACAGCGTGATTCACTTTCGTAGTAGAACATCATAGGTTCAATGGCGTGGTGAAGTGACCTGAAGTGAAAGTCCTCAATGATGCCCACCACAGTATTCTGTCGTTTATTGAATTCGAAAGTTGTTCCCACTGCTTCTCTTGGATCGGAGAAGCCCATATCTTTCATAAATGTCTCATTGATGAGCAATTCTGGCAATGTATCGTTGGGGAGCAGATTACGACCTGCCAATAACTCAATGTCATAAAACCTCAGCCAGGTGGTATCGCCCGACTTTTGATGAGCACTTGTCACCACTTCTCCATTCTCTGATTCATACTTGACCGTAGAGGTGGAATACCCGTTTTGAACCGGCGGTGTGTTTTGGATCACGTATTCGCTGATCTCTGGCATTTCATCCATTCGATCCTGAATAAGTTTTTGCTTGCTGTAATCTTCATAGTATGGCGTATAGAAATAAACCACTCCATCTTCCTTGAAGCCCAACTCCTTGTCCAACATGAAAGAAATCTGCCATGCAATTGCCAGTGTGCCTACAATGAGCAGTTGAGAAAAGAGAAACTGAAACAAAATCAGTGTCTTTCGGATGAATGCGCCTCCTGGATTGGTGGTGCTGGCTCCAGATCTGAGTGCTTTTATTGGCTTAAAAGAAGATACAACCCAGGATGGGTAGATTCCAGCTATGAAACCTACAAGCAGAGCCAAAAGTAAAAGTGCCAACCAGAAAATAGGGCTATCATAGGCTAGCTTGACACCATCAGGAATAAATTCCTCGAAATAGACAAATCCGTAATGAGCAATAGGAATTGCTAGCAAAACTGCAAAGAACGAAATGATGGTGCTTTCTGTTAGAAACCTGCCTACCAGCTGCGCTTTGGGGCTTCCGAGTACTTTCCTAACCCCTACTTCTTTGGATTTTGAAGCCGATTGTGCAGTTTCAAGATTCACAAAATTGAAAATGGCTATTAGCAGAATGGCAAAAGCTACAATGCTGAGAATGGTCAGGGTTGGTGTATGCGCAGGCGTACGGCCGTTATCAAAAATTCCGATTTCCGGATTGAAATGAACCTCCGAAAGAGGTTGCAATTCATACTTTGAAACCCAATCCAAATCCATATTTTGTTCGGCAGCCTTCTTATCCACTTCTTCCATCTGTAGCATCAGATCTGCCTTGCTCACATTTTCACCCACCTTTACCCAGAGCTGAGATGAACTGTTGGTACTACCCCAGTCACCTCCGAATCGTTCACCCAACCAGGAATTTTCCAATGTCTTATATGAAATGAAATCTGTGAATTGAAAATCTGAATTATAAGTTGGCAGTTTGACAATACCGGACACGAGCAATCTCAAGGAGTCCTGATAAATCACTTCCCGATTCAGTAAATCCATCCAGTCATTGCTATTGAAATACTTAGTGGCCTGCTCAGTGGTGAGTACCACTTTGAAAGGTTCACTCAATGCCTGCTGCCGATTCCCGGCCAGCCACTCATATTGATCAATCACATCGAAGTAAGCAGGTGGCGCAATCACTAGCTGGCTTTGTCTGTCAAAATCCTTAGGAATTCCTTCCTCATTCGGCACCTCCACTTTCGCTGAAAAAGTCTGAAAGTGTGCGGCAGCAGAAAGACCCGTAGAGTTTTCCACCACATACTCACCCACCTTCACCGATACCCCTCGATTGATCGCAGTAAATGACCCACTGTATGAAGTATGGATTCTATAAATACGATCGTGATCAGGGATCCGAGTGTTAAAGCTCAACTCAAAATTTACAATACTTAGAATGGCCAAAAAAGCACCAATACCAATTGATAGACCCAGAATATTAATAGCTGTGGTGCTTTTGCTTTTTGTCAGATTCCTCCAGGCGATCACCAAATTGTGACGCAGATGAGTCATGACGCTAGATACATTTCCTTTTCTATTCATTTTAGTACTTTTTAGTGCATATGATCGAAAACTTCGGATGACAATCCACCAGTAGAAAAGATTTGAAAATCGGGCTCCTCTCTCTTCTACAAACTCATTATAAACCTCGTATAAATCTCCCTCCAGCTCTTCCAGGCGTTCCTCAGAACAGAAGGATCGAAAGATTTTGAGAGGTAGTTCAGGTGGTCGGTGATTGCTCATCCCAGATTTTCAAATGCAATTTTTGGTATTTGATTTCTCATTCGGTTGCGGAGCTCGCTAGCTTTTTCAAGCGCTACTTTTCCGGCTTTGGAGATGGTGAAGATTCGTTTTCGCTTCCCTCCTCTTTCGCTGGACATCTCACCCATCCTGGATTTCAATAGTCCTTTTTCTTCCAGACGATAAACTGCCGCATGCACAGAGCTAATACTTACTTTCCTATTCGTCTGTCTATTCAGCTCATGCTGAATTGCCACACTGTAGGCATTGTCATAGAGGATGCCTACGGTCAATAGTACCAGTTCTTCGAATTCGCCAAGGTTGGTTCCTTTCATGTTTCGAAATATTAATTTCGTAAATGTAAGTATAATAAAATACTCCCTTTAAAGGAAAAGTTCATTCCACTAATCAGATCTCATTTAGGCACATATTAAATGACTGTTACTATAAGAATAGTTTGCATCTTGCCTCGAATATCCAAAAAATCGAGTGTAGGCTAAATAGACTATCTCAATAGTTCAAACTGATACCATTTTTCGCAAAGCGCTTCCTAGGTTATCTAAAAAAAATTCTAGTTCTTTCTTTGCACTCCCCTTACCGCCTCAGCAGTCCAGGGGTCGTCTGGCCAGTGGTGCTTGGGGTAGCGGCCTTTCAGGTCTTTGCGCACCTCGAAGTACGTCTCATTCCAGAAGTTTTTCAGGTCGGAAGTTACCTGCACAGGCTTGAAGCCCGGAGATAGCAGGTGAATCAGCAGCGGTACTTTGCCTTCGTTCACCGTCGGGGTTTCCGCCATCCCAAACAGCTCTTGGATGCGGGCAGCCAGCACAGGTGCCTCGCCATTGTCACGGTACATGATCTGAATGTTGGAGCCACTCGGTACCTCCATCCGTGCAGGCGCCAGTCGGTTCAGTGCCTTTTGCTGCTCGTAATCCATCGCGTGGGTTAGCACCTCCACCAAATTGATCTTCTTCAGCTCATGCGGTTTCTTCACGTCATTCAGGTACGGTCCCAGCCACTCTTCGTTGGTCATCAGCAGGGTATCTGTACTATAATCCGGCCACCCCTGGGAGGGCAGCCTATTATCGGCCGACAGCCATTTACTGACACTTTTTACTCTGTTTTGTAGTTGCTCAACGTCCTCATTCCAATCTAACAGCGTCTTACCTTCTTTCTTTATAGCATTGATAACAGCCTCTTTCAATCGTGAAGGATCGGGATCCGGAAGAGGAACCGATTTTAAAACAATACTGCCGATCCGCAGGTCTTTGCTCGCATTGAGTCCTCCATCTTCCGTATCCCACTCGATCACCTCCACTTCCTTCACGCGAGGTGCCAGATCTTTCGGGTTGAGTGGAGCAGCCAGGAAGATCTTACCCATACCATCTCGTGCATCAAGGTTGGCAATCGCGAGCCACTGCTCATGCGCCAGATCATCCCGATGACCAGCCATGGCGATGCGCCCATTGGCCAGCTTAAACTGTGCATTGTTTCCCGGCCTGTTGTGCGCAATGCGCTCCGGAAAGGCGTGCGTGATGAGAAGTCCGGTCTCATACGGATCAAAGTGATCGTTATCGGCTTCCGCATCAAACAGTTGTCGGTAGGATTGCGCAATTTTTTCTATCCGATCGAAACGTCCACCTTTTCGGTTTTCTCTGCGGTGAGTTCGCAACGCCTCAATCCGGTTGTTGATGTCAATGCCTGCTTCCTTCCCGAGCGGGTCACGCTCCTCCAGCAGGGCCGCCACATCAGCCGCCAGCTGTACCAGATCTTCCTCTTCTGCCATCAGCATCATGTGCGCCAGTCGTGGGTGACAAGGAAGTCGATGCACTGCCTTGCCATGCTCGGTGATACGTCCGTTTTCCAGTGCTCCCAGCTCATGCAAGGTTTGCACGGCCGCCTGCCACGCTCCTCTCGGTGGGGGTGAGAGCCACGTCAGGCTCTGCGGATCTATCACTCCCCAGCTCGCCAAATCGAGTGCTAGCCCGGAAAGATCCGATTCCAGTATTTCGGGAGTGCGGTGTTCTTGCAATCGTCCGTCCGTGGCTTTAGACCACATACGGTAGCACACCCCGGGACTCAATCGTCCTGCCCGTCCCGCACGCTGATCAGCAGAGTCTTTCGAGATCTGCACTGTTTCCAGTCGTGACAGTCCTGATTTTGGGTCCCACTTCATCGTACGACCAAAGCCCGTGTCCACCACAATTTTCACCCCTTCGATGGTCAAACTTGTTTCGGCGATGTTAGTCGCCAGCACCACTTTTCGTCGGCCGTCCCGATCAGGAAGAATGGCAGCCTTTTGCCTGTTGTAGGGCAATTGACCATACAGTGGATGGATTGCAAACCCTCTCAGTTTTGGTTTGATCAGGTCTGCACATTTGTTGATTTCTCCCTGTCCGGGCAGAAATACCAGGATGTCTCCATCATGTGCTTTCGAAGCTTTCACAATCGTGTTGGCTGTCATCTCCGGAATCAGAAACTGATCCTGATCACCAACATAGATGATCTCAACGGGGTACTGGCGTCCTTCACTTTGTACCACCGGTGCTTTCAGGGATTGAATCAACTGGGGCATGTTTAGCGTGGCGGACATCACCAGTATTTTCAGGTCTGGACGCAGTACCTGCTGTGACTCTCTACAAAGAGCCAGCGCCACATCAGCATGGATGCTTCGTTCGTGGAATTCATCAAAAATCACCAGCCCTACCCCCTCCAGCGAGTTGTCTCCGTGTAGCATCCGGGTAAGGATTCCCTCTGTCACAACTTCGATTTGTGTTTTGTCGCTGACGTTCGTCTCAAACCGGATGCGGTAGCCGATCGTCTCGCCCACTTTCTCTCCCAGCAGTTCTGACATTCTCATGGCGATGGACTTAGCTGCCAATCGACGCGGCTCCAGCATTATAATTTTTTGGTCTTTCAGCCAGTCTTCTTCGAGTAGTGCCAATGGCAAGAGCGTACTCTTCCCTGCCCCTGGAGGTGCGTGCACGATGAGGGTGGCATCTGTTTCCAGGTGACTTTTTACTTCATCGAGGATCTCTACGATTGGCAGGTCGACGGAGGTTGGATCGAACATGTGGCGAAGTTAGTGTGGTATCTCTTTCTGTCATTTCGACAATAGGAGAAATCTTAAATACATCCCCCTCCCTCCCTTTATCCTCGACTCGCCCCCTTCAAGGGGGGATTTCGTCTTTACTTCATGACTGAATGTCCCCTGGGGGACTATAGGGGTGTTCACATCTTGATCGAAGCGAATCCCTCAGCATCCTAGACGGGATGGGATTCGGCCTGTTCTGCGATGGACGCAGTAAGGCGTACAGCGGAATATCCGTGGATGTGGAATCCTGTATGCTCTCCCCAGAAAAAAATATTTCCCTCCCAATTTTTAAATGCGTAATAATTCCGAATTACTGAGTAAACTTTGTGTTAATGATTCATCCGAAGACGGAAATTAAACACATCAGTGACGAGGTTGGTTACGGTGTGTTTGCCACAGCGTTTATTCCAGAGGGTACGATTGTCTATGTAAAAGACAGCCTTGAAATAACAGTAACACCCACCGACTACCTGCTATACAGCAAGGAAATGCAGGATGTGATCGAAAAATACTCCTACATCGATGAGCAAGGTAACCGCATCATAAGCTGGGATTTTGCCAAATATGTCAACCACTGCTGCAACTGCAACACAATCAGCACAGGCTATGGATTTGAAATGGCTATTCGGGATATATTTCCTGGCGAACAAATAACTGACGAATACGGTATTTTTAACCTGGAGGTAGAGATTCCGCTTATTTGTGGTGAAAAATCTTGTAGAAAGAAAGTAAGTCCCGCTGATTTTGACAGCCACTACGAGGAATGGGATGGTAAGATCAAAAAGTCAATCTCCAAATTATTTGATGTAGATCAGCCGTTGATCCCACTGATTGATACGGAAACCAGAGCTCAATTGGATCAACTCTTCAAAGATCCGGCCGCTTATAAGTCAGTCTATTCGCTTAGAAACAAGAATTCATTAAAAAGTCATTTACCTCAATCGATGAATGGCCGTTCTGATGTAGCGGAAAATTTGGATCTGACTTAATCCTTCATCTACTTCCAGTACTCTCCCATTGACAAATGAAGTGTCTTTGGATGCGAGGATAGTTCAAGTTCGGCTTTCTATTTGCCTATTGGAACAGACGATTCAGATCAAAAAAATGTTTATTCTCTTACCTATCAACAAGTGGATAACTCTTTTGCGATTTTCTCTTTTCGATTGAATCAGAGTTATTTTTGGCGACCATTTTTAGATCAAATTTATGAGACACGAAGCGCGAATTGCGAGTGAACTAAACATTACGCCAAGACAAGTAACTGCCACGGTTGGGCTACTAGATGAAGGAGCGACGGTACCATTTATTTCCAGATATCGGAAAGAAGTGACAGGAAGTCTGGATGACTTGCAGGTGGCAGCCATTCGTGATCGTATTCAGCAGCTTCGTGATCTGGATGCTCGTAGAGAGGCCATTTTAAAGTCAATCAAAGAGCAGGAAAAACTTACGCCAGAACTGGAGAAGAAAATCAATGAAGCAGAGACCATGGCTAAATTGGAGGACCTCTATCTTCCATACAAACCAAAACGAAAGACCCGTGCCAGCGTAGCTAAAGAGAAGGGTTTGGAGCCTTTGGCACTAAAGATTTTGGGTCAGGGTCATTTTGATGTTCATTCAGAAGCTGCCAAATTCATCGATAGTGAAAAAGGGATAGAATCCGAGGAAGAGGCCCTCCAGGGTGCGCGTGACATCATCGCCGAAACAATCAACGAGCATGCAGAGACCCGCCAGAAAATCCGGGAGCTCTTCATGAAAAAGGCCATCATCACTTCCAAAGTACTGAAAAGCAAGGAGAAGGACACAGATGCGCAGAAATACAAAGACTACTTCGAGTGGGAGGAACCTATTGCTAAAATCCCATCACATCGATTGCTGGCCATCCGACGAGGTGAAAAAGAAGGGTTCCTATCCATGAACATTGCTCCGGAGGAAGAAGAAGCCATTCAAATCATTGAGCGGGAATTTGTAAAGGGCTCTACAGAGGCTAGTGAGCAGGTAGCTACCGCTGCAAAGGATAGCTACAAGCGACTGATGAGCGTAAGCATCGAGACGGAGGTGCGAATGGAAAGCAAAAAGCAGGCGGATGAAGAGGCCATTATGGTTTTCGCAGAAAACTTAAAACAACTACTGATGGCAGCTCCGCTTGGACAAAAAGCAGTGATGGCCATCGATCCGGGGTTTAGAACTGGTTGCAAAGTGGTTTGTCTGGACAAACAAGGAAAGCTATTGGAGTTTACCGCCATCTATCCAAACGAGCCACAAAAGGACATCACCAGAGCGGGAGAAACGGTGAAGCATCTCGTAGAAAAGCATCAGATTGAAGCCATCGCTATTGGGAATGGCACAGCGAGCCGGGAGACCGAATCGTTTGTGAAGAAGCTGGGCTTACCGTCCAATGTAATCGTTGCGATGGTGAACGAAAGTGGGGCATCTATCTATTCTGCTTCTGAAGTTGCCCGCGATGAATTCCCGAATGAGGATGTGACTGTGAGGGGATCGGTTTCTATTGGTAGAAGAATGATGGACCCGCTGGCTGAGCTAGTGAAGATTGATGCGAAATCCATTGGAGTAGGTCAATATCAGCATGATGTAGATCAGACAGCCCTGAAAAAATCCCTGGACGATGTGGTGATGGCCTGTGTGAATAATGTGGGTGTGGAACTCAATACTGCCAGCAAGCAGCTATTGACTTATGTATCAGGCCTTGGTGCAAGCATCGCAGAAAACATTGTGAAATACAGAAATGAAAATGGCCCGTTCAAATCACGAGAGGCGTTGAAAGGTGTTCCACGTTTAGGGGGCAAAGCATTTGAACAGGCAGCAGGGTTCTTGCGAATTGCTAGCGCGGAAAATCCACTAGATAAGAGTGCGGTACACCCCGAGCGATATAACCTTGTGGAGCAAATGGCAAAAGATGCTCAGGCCACCGTCAAAGACCTGATGACCAGCGCTGAACTTCGAAAAAAAGTGGACCTGAAAAAATATGTGTCAGATGAAGTGGGGCTGCCTACCCTAAAAGACATCATGGACGAGCTTGACAAGCCTGGCCGTGACCCAAGGGATCAGTTTGAGGCGGTGCAATTCCAGGAAGGCGTGAATGAAATCACCGATTTGAAGCAAGGAATGAAACTACCTGGCGTGATTACTAACATCACCAAGTTTGGTGCTTTTGTGGATATCGGGGTTCATCAGGACGGGTTGGTACATATCAGCCACCTATCCAATTCATTCGTATCCGATCCTACCCAGGTAGTGAAATTGGGACAAAAAGTGAATGTGACCGTACTGGAGGTAGACGTGCCCAGAAAGCGTATTTCGCTCTCCATGAAAGGAGATGCTCCTCAGGTGAAGCGAAGTGAGAAGCGTGCTCAAAACAAAGCTCAGGGTGATAAAACGTTTCGGCAAACTCAGTGCGAAAACAAACCAAAAGAAGAGCGAGTGCCGGATGGTGATCTTCAGGCCAAGCTTGCGATGCTGAAAGGAAAGTGGGGAAACTAGTCATAGCTCTCCCACCACTGATCTAAGTCAGAGCTGTCTGACAGAGAAACTATCTGTCCAACCTCAGGCGTGAAAAGCCTGATATTTTCTTCCAGTGCTTTCTTGTTCAATCGCTGAACGGACTCCTTCCATGGGTGCAGACTCAGGTCGAATTTGCCCCAATGAATGGGCATGAGCAATCTGCCTTTTACATCCAGGTGAGCCTGGGCGGTTTCTTCAGGAAACATGTGAATTTCACTCCAGCCTTCATTGTAGGCCCCACACTCCATAAAGGTGAGATCAAAAGGACCATACTTTTCGCCTATTTCTTTAAACCCCGGGAAGTAACCACTATCGCCGCTGAAGTACACCCGCTTGTTTTCACCCAGGATCACCCAGGATCCCCAGAGGGTTTTAAACCGATCGCCAAACCCTCTGCCAGAAAAATGTCTGGTTGGTGCAAAGGCCAGTCTCAATCCCTTGAAGTCCAGCTCATCCCACCAGTTCAATTCGGTAATGTTTTCAGCAGGAACGCCCCAGCGCTCAAAATGCGCACCTACTCCCAGCGGTAGATAAAATCGATTTACCCGCTCTTTTAGGGCTTTGATGGTTGGGTAGTCCAGGTGGTCATAGTGATCGTGAGACAGGATGACTGCATCAATTTCCGGCAGCTCATCGATGGTCAACTGGTACGTATAATCAAACCGCTCCGGCCCCATAAACGAAAACATGGAAGCCCGCTCGCCCACAATCACCGGATCAGCAAGGATAGTCACCCCATTGATTTTCATGAGAATAGTGGAATGCCCAAACCATACAAATGCGATGCTATCATCAGGTATTTCATCAAATTTTTCCCTACTGAACTTCCTCACCTGAATCATCCATTGTGGATTTTTGTAGGTCTTATCTTCAAATAGATAATGAGCCAGAGACTTGCGAATAGTCGCCCAACTCATCTCCATCTTAGTCTCTACGGTATTCTGAAATTTACCATCACTAAAATTCGGAGCTGATTGCATTCGCTCAAGTCTTTCGCCAGCGGCTTTGCCTCCTATCTGTGGTGCAGTGCGAAAAAAGATAACGACTGCCACTACAATAAGCAGGATGATCGAGAGTAAAATCAACATAATTCGTTTAAAAATTTTCATAATAGTTGGCAAGTTAAAAACATTTTCTAAATTTGTAAGTGATCACTCACTTTTAAATGACTGAAAAACAAGAAAAAATTATCACTGCTGCCCTTGAGCTTTTCGCCGAGGAAGGATACCGAAGCACCTCTACCAGCAAGGTGGCCAAACGTGCCGGAGTATCCGAGGGATTGATATTTCGTCATTTTACCAATAAAGACGGGCTGCTCGACGCTATCATCAAAATGGGGGAAGAACAGGCAAAGGCTCTATTTGCAGATATTGTACTGGAGCCAGATCCCAAAGAATTAATCCGAAAGTACATTGAACTTTTCATCACAGTCAGCAAGGATCAGGAAGCGATAAATTTCTGGAAACTGCAGTTTAAGATTAAATGGGAACTGGAAATATATGGTGAGCATAAAATGGAGGCGATTAAAGGGGCATTAATCAATGCTTTTGAAAAGCTGCGCTACAATCATCCAGAACAAGAGGCAAATCTGCTCCTGACACTCATGGATGGGCTGGCTACCCGGTTTATCCTTCAGCAGCAATTTGACATGAGCGAAACCATTGAGTTTTTGAAACAGAAGTATAAAGTATAAAATTTTACATCATAAATAAGTGATTACTCACTTATTAAATTAAACAAACTATGAAAACAAAAAAAGTCATTCTTATCACAGGTGCCTCCTCTGGAATGGGGAAGGATGCTACGCTACACTTAATTAATGAAGGTCATATCGTCTACGGGGCAGCCCGAAGGATTGATCTAATGAAAGAGCTTGAGGATGCAGGTGGACATGTCCTCAAACTAGACGTTTCTAACGAAAATCAGATTATTGAGGGGGTGAATAAAGTGATAGAAGAGCAGGGACGAATAGATGTGCTTTGGAACAATGCCGGATACGGACTTTACGGAGCGGTGGAAGACATCCCTGTTGATCAGGCGAGAAGACAGTTTGAGGTGAACCTCTTTGGTCTTGCAAGAATGACTCAGGAAGTGCTGCCTCACATGCGAAGGCAACAATCCGGGACCATCATCAATACTTCCTCTATGGGTGGTAAAATGTATACCCCGCTTGGGGCATGGTATCATGGCACCAAACATGCCCTGGAAGGATGGAGCGACTGTCTGCGACTGGAACTTAAACCTTTCAACATAAATGTAGTAATCCTAGAGCCAGGTGTGATTGCAACAGAATTCGGCGAAGTGCTATATGAACCACTACTGAAAAATTCCGGTGAGGGAGCTTATGCAAAAATGGCTAAGCAAGTAGCTCAAGGAACAATGGACTTCTATAAAAAACCAAATGCAGCCTCTCCATCCAGCGTCATTTCCAAAACGATAAGCAAGATCGTAAACAGCAGAAATCCTAAAACACGCTACGTAAAAGGGAAAATGGCCGGGCCACTTATGTGGATTCGAAAATACATGGGAGACCGAATCTTTGATAAAGTGGTAATGAGTCAGGTGAAGTAATGGCGAGAACCATTACTTTGCTTCTCACGTAAAAAGTGAGAAACACCTGACCATGAAAAATCTATTCACAGCTCTTTTGATGGTATCCTTTGGGTTTTCTTTTGCCCAACAGGAATCCTTCTTAACCCGTCATTTCTTCAATTCAGAAGTATACGAATATGCTGACTTGAGTGCATACTCAGTTTTCCAATCGCAGGCTAAAACCAACCTGAATCTGATTCCGAAAAATGCCAATGATCAAACCATTACGCTAGGTGAGCAGTCATTTTTACCCATCACTCAGGGTGTAACGCCTCCTAGCAATGTGATTGGTCTGAGTCCATACCTGGGCACCTCCACCACCAAAACCTTCGAATTGCTTAATCAGAAGGGGAGAACTACATACATTTTTGATGCTCAGGGTAATCTCAGAAGCTCGCAGATGAGCATCTCGATTGGCAAGAAAAAGAACTGAGATTACTGATTCAGAACACCTCCAATTTTATGAAGTACCCCATCAAGCTGGTTTGCGTGTTTTTTCAATTTTTCGAATCCCCGTGGTTCTTTGTGGCTCTCACTGATTAAATCCACCAGGCCCATGATATTCGTTAATGGTGCCCTCACCAGATGAGCATTGATAAATGCAAAATCAACAATACGGGAATTCTCTTCTTCAAGCGCTTTGGTTCGCTCCTGCACTATCGCTCTCAAATTATCGTGGGTTTGCTGAATCTGCCGAGTGTTTTGTTCCAACTCTTCGGTTTTGGCTATGAGGGTTTTGTTCAAAGCTTCCAGCTCCGCATTCCTGAATTCTATCTGATTTCGCTCCTTGTCCAACGCCATTTTGAACAGGATCAACAAAACGGATAGCATGACAAGGTTCAGGAAGTAGTCAAACAGTAATCCCGAGTAGGATATTTCGCCTATAATTGGCAGCATATCAAATCCTAGCACCACCGTAAGTACCACCAGCATTGTACTAAACACCACCCTGAAAATTCCTCGTGTGATGAGGATGATTAATATGGACACTACAGGAAACACATAAGCTCCCCCGCCATTGAGCCCGCCGGATGAGACCCAATAAAAATACACTCCGGCAATGATGAGCAGGCAAAAGAAATTTATCAGAATAGGCCTTAAGGAAGCCACTTTTCTGAGCAAAAGCATGACCAGGCAGATCCCAAAAAAAGTAAGATCTATCGTAAGCAAAAGCGAGTTGCTCATGGAGACCAGATCAAAGAAAATGCTAATGCCGAGGTACGGAATTGCAATCAGGAGGGCTAGGAGAAACAATTGTCCTTCCAGGTCTTTTGGTTTGATATCAAATTTCATAACCTGCCTCCTTTATTTTGCTTCTCAAATGATTCATTTCCTTTTGCAAATTATCCGCTGAGGTCAGCAGCAGCGAAATAAGCCCTTCTGCATCCATTGTTGTCTTGATTTCAGCAATCTCCTGCTGTATCTGCTGATACGAATGTTCCAATTCCGAAAGTGTAATGGAAAGGTATTCTTCCATCTTGCCCTGCTGCTTTTTCAGATTTTCTGTTCGGTGGGCCACCTTCTCATCCAGGAGTTGGTTCAATTCCTCAAGCTGAATTTTCTGGTTAGTCAACTCGTCATTTTTTACCTTCAATTTCTCTCCGGTACTCATCAGCTCATTGGTCAGCATAGCCAAGCGTCGCTTTTTCCTATCAAAGAATACTTTGGCATAGAGTGTAAAACCAATGGCTCCAACGGAGGAAAAGACAAAGTTGTAAGGGCTGTCATTGAGAATGGTAAATGACTCGCTAAAAGAGTTTATGTACTCCACTATCAGGAGGCTGACGATTGCGGCAAAGATCAAAAGTGAGATAAAATAAACAGGCCCTCTTCCCCGAAGCGTAAAAGCGATGATAATTACCCCACCGTAAATATTGTTTTCTATGGATCTGGCCAGGCCCTCGGCCTCTATGAGCATGAGCGCCAGAAGAATGATGAATGGCACGTAGAAAAAGGTGTAGATTTTGAAAAGTGAAAGCTTCCAGTAAACCGCGAGTAGGGCAAATCCAAAGACAAAAACAAAGGCCAGATCAAGGTAAAAGTCTATTTCGATGGATGCATTGGTCAAATCCATGATCACTTCAAGAAGTGATCTTAGCAGACCAATACCGCATGCCAGTATCAGGACATTAGTTTCAAACTGGTGGTTTTGTTTCTCCACGCTCAACAATTAGGGTGACTGATCATTAAGGTAATTAATCCAGACGATTTTTCTTCGTTTTTTTTAGCAAAACAAAAACGCCCAACCGTTTGGCAGGGCGCTTTTTCATGAGATCCATAATCTCAAATCGAATCAATAATTTTGTTCAACGTACCACTAGGACGCATGGCCGCTGTGGTGAGTGTCTCACTTGGCTGGTAATAGCCTCCGATATCAACAGCAGAACCCTGAGCAGCGATAAGCTCTTCATTGATTTTGGATTCATTTGCCACCAATTCCCTTGCCACCGTTTCAAAAGTCTCCTTCAGTTCGGCATCTTCATCCTGATTTGCAAGCATCTCCGCCCAGTACATGGCGAGGTAGAAATGGCTGCCTCTGTTGTCAATTTCATTCACTTTTCTGGAAGGTGACTTGTTCTCCTCCAGCAATTTGGAAGTGGCGTTATCAAGGGCTTCAGCCAAGACCCTCGCGTGTTTATTATCGTATTTCTCACCCAGATGATCCAGCGAAACAGCCAGAGCCAAAAATTCTCCTAGCGAATCCCATCTAAGATGACCTTCCTCTACAAATTGCTGTACATGCTTTGGAGCGGATCCTCCAGCTCCCGTCTCAAACAATCCCCCACCATTCATCAATGGCACGATAGAAAGCATTTTAGCACTGGTTCCAACTTCCAAAATTGGGAATAAGTCTGTCAGATAATCTCTTAGCACATTTCCTGTCACGGAGATGGTATCCTGTCCTTTCCTGATTCGATCTACCGAAAACCTGGTAGCCTCCACCGGGGACATAATATGGATTTCTAACCCTGTGGTGTTGTAATCCTTCAGGTACTTCTCCACCTTTTTGATTAATTCCGCATCATGGGCCCGGTTTTTGTCCAGCCAGAAAACTGCCGGTGTTCCGGTAGCCTTTGCCCTGTTTACCGCCAATTTTACCCAATCCTGCACCGGGGCATCTTTCACCTGACACATCCTGAAAATATCTCCTGCCTCTACAGACTGCTCTAGCAGCACGTTTCCATCAGCGTCCACCACCTGCACTTTGCCCGCAGAGGCCAGCTGAAATGTCTTGTCGTGTGATCCGTACTCCTCCGCCTTTTGCGCCATTAACCCCACGTTTGATACACTTCCCATTGTTGTTGGATCGTAAGCTCCATGCTCCTTGCAATCCTCAATCACAGCCTGGTAAATACCCGAGTAGCATCTATCAGGAATTACTGCTTTCGTGTCCTGCGTCTTGTTGTCCTTATTCCACATCTGACCGGATGTGCGAATCATGGCTGGCATGGAAGCATCAATGATCACATCGCTGGGCACGTGAAGGTTGGTAATCCCTTTGTCTGAATTTACCATGGCCAAAGCAGGACGAGTCTCATAGACCTTTTCAATGGCATCTTCGATTTCTTTTTGCTTTGCCGCATCCAGAGACTGTATTTTGTTGTATACATCCCCGATCCCACTTGTGGCATCTACGCCTAGTTCGTTAAACAGGTCCGCATATTTTTCAAAAACATCTTTGTAGTATACCTCCACAGCCGCGCCAAAGATGATCGGGTCAGATACCTTCATCATGGTGGCTTTCATATGCAGGGAGAAAAGGACATTTTTTGCTTTTGCATCTGCTATCTCCTGCTCAATAAATGACTTCAGTTTAGACATACTCATTGCTGAAGTATCGATCACTTCACCCTCCTGAATGCCAAAGCTATCCTTGAGCATCTTTGTGCTTCCATCAGCTCCCACAAAGTTTATTTTAACCTGTGTTTTGCTTGAGACAGTAACTGACTGCTCACTTCCGTAAAAATCACCCTCCTGCATACTCGTCACATGCGATTGTGAATTGGCACTCCACTTACCCATTGAGTGGGGGAATTTTCGAGCGTAGTTCTTCACTGCCTTTGGTGCCCTTCGGTCAGAGTTACCTTCACGAAGGACTGGGTTTACGGCACTTCCTTTCACCTTGTCGTAGCGGGCTTTGATGTCTTTCTCCTGATCATTTTGGGGATCCGCAGGATAGTCCGGCAAAGCATATCCCTGAGCTTGTAATTCCTTTATTGCCGCCATCAACTGAGGGATGGAAGCACTGATATTTGGAAGCTTGATGATGTTGGCTTCCGATGTTTTCGCAATCTCTCCCAATTCTGATAGCGCATCCCCTATTCGTTGATCTTCGGAAAGGAATTCTGGAAATAGCGCAATGATCCTTCCAGCCAATGAGATATCCCTGGTCTCTACATTTACCCCGGCTTTGCCAGTGAAGGCTTTTACGATTGGTAGAAGTGATTTGGTGGCTAAAGCGGGTGCTTCATCGGTGTGTGTGTAAATGATTTTTGGCATTTTTTCTCTTTAATGGTTAGTAACTCTCCTTTTCGTTGGGGAATTTTTGGGATTTAATGTCAGAAACGTAGTTCTCGAACGCCTCCTTCATGATCTTGTTCAGATCGGCATACTGACGAAGGAAACGCGGTTTAAAATCTTGGGTGATACCTAACATATCGTGTACTACAAGTACTTGCCCGTCTGTGTCGGGACCTGCACCTATCCCGATTGTAGGGATAGAGATAGATTCTGAAACTTTCTTTGCGAGTTTGGATGGAATCTTTTCCAAGACGATCGCAAAACACCCCATTTCCTCAAGTGCTTTTGCATCTTCAAGCAACTTTTGAGCTTCCGCCTCCTCTTTCGCCCGGACGGTGTATGTGCCGAATTTATAAATGGATTGTGGGGTGAGTCCCAGATGGCCCATCACGGGGATGCCGGCGGATAATACCCTGGAAACGCTTTCTTTAATTTCTACGCCCCCTTCCATCTTCACTGCATGTCCGCCAGACTCTTTCATGATTCGGATGCAGGATCGCAGGGCTTCTGAAGAATTTCCTTGATAGCTACCAAATGGGACGTCTACTACCACGAGTGCACGATTTACTGCCTTGACTACCGAAGTAGCATGCCAGATCATGTGATCCAGGGTGATGGGCAGTGTTGTTTCATTGCCAGCCATCACATTGGAGGCACTGTCACCCACCAAAATCACATCTACTCCGGATTGATCAATGATCTTTGCCATGGAGTAGTCATAGGCGGTAAGCATAGATATTTTTTCCCCATTGGCTTTCATTTCCTGAAGCTGGTGGGTTGTTACGATTTTAATTTTTCCTTGTACACTCATGGCATAAAATGGAAGCGCAATTTACATAATCGAAGATGGACTTTAAAATCACCAAAAACTGTAGTATGGCATTTAATTTGATGTAAATTGATTCACCTTCTACAATAAAATATGAAACTCATCTCGATTGCTTTTGTCTTTTTCGCTGTAGCCCTTTCTAACTGCCAGGATGATTTTCGTACTTTGGAAATTACAAAAATCAAGTACGGGACCAGCTTTGGAATGTGCATGGGCTACTGTACACAAATTTTGATCATTGAAAATAATATTGCCTCCAAGAAATTAGTTTCCAGAAACGAAAGTGATTCGGAAAAAAGTTGCTCCAGAAGCATCAATTCATCTGAAATATTTTCTCAAGTCAATAGAGAGCGCTTTAATGATCTACCTGAAACTATTGGCTGCCCTGATTGTGCCGATGGGGGTTCTGAATGGATTGAAATTACAACTAATATCGGATCTAAAAAGGTAATCTATGAATATGGAAAAGAACCAAATGAGGTTAAAGGCTACATAGACGATCTAAGATCTCTGTATGAAGAATTAGGAACGTGTGAGTAATCAGGCCTTCCACTTAATGCTGCAACCGATACTGGGTTTTTGATCCTCAATAATTGGATCATCCTCCAGGTGTGCCTCCAGTGCATCAATCAAATCATCTCCTGTTACCGGCTCAGGATTTCCCGGCGTGCTTGCATCGAACCTGCCCCGGTAAATGCATTTCAAATCCTCATCAAAAAGATAAAAATCCGGGGTGCAGGCTGCCTGATAAGCCTTTGCCGCCTCCTGTGTTTCATCTACCAGATAGGGAAATCCAAACTCAAATTCCTCTGCCTGGGCTTTCAAACCCTCGGGGGCATCTTCGGGATAGTCGGTGGGATCATTCGAGCAGATCGCCACGAAACCAATTTTCAAATCCATATACTGCCGGGCCAGTACCGCAATCTCCTCCTCGATGTTTTTTACGTAAGGACAATGCGCACAGATAAACATGACAACCAGGCCATATTCCATGCGCACATCCTCCAGTGTTTTGTTTTCTCCGGAGATTACATCCTTCAGATCAAAGTCTGGAGCCACCGTGCCAAGGGGCATCATATTCGATTCTACTGCTGCCATACTCCCGAATTGATTATTTTTAAATCTGAGCCAAAAGTTAATACAACATTATCCATGAAAAAATTCCTATTCTACATATTGATTGGTTGCCTATTGCAGACCGCCAGGGCACAAATCACACCATCCCCTTCCAGAACGAGCGGTGATGGCCCTTATGATATGACCATCATTCGTGGCGCCACCCTCATCAATGGCAATGGCGCACCTCCCATCGGCCCGGTGGATATCGTGATTGAGAAAAATAAGATTACGAAAGTTCAGGTGGTTGGTTACCCCGGCGTGGAAATAGACCCGGAGCGAAGGCCGAAACTTGAGGGAAACGGGATGGAAATAGCAGCGGATGGCATGTACGTGCTTCCCGGCTTTGTGGATATGCACGGTCATATAGGAGGAGAGAGCCAGGGGACGCCTGCTGAATATGTATTTAAACTTTGGCTGGCCCACGGCATCACCACCGTTAGGGATCCATCAGCCGGAAATGGGCTGGATTGGGTGCTGAGCCACAAGAATAGAAGCAACCAAAATCAAATCACAGCTCCCCGGATTTTGGCCTATACATCCTTTGGTCAGAACCTGGAAGGCATAGAAGTGGTGAGAAATTTGCCCGGAGAGCGATCCGTAGGCGAGGAGGTGCTAAAAGGCCCAATCACCAATGCGGAGGAAGCCATTTCCTGGGTGCAGGCGAATTATCGCAGAGGAGCGGATGGGATTAAATTTTTCGGGGCTTCCCCCGAAGTAATGGAAGCGGCATTGAAGGAAAACAAACGCCTGGGATTAAGATCGGCCTGCCACCACGCCCAGCTGAGCGTAGGCTGGTGGAATGTGCTGAATTCCGCTGAAGCCGGACTTACCTCCATGGAACATTGGTATGGGCTGCCGGAAGCGATGTTTGAGGACAGAGTGGTTCAAGATTATCCTGTGGATTATAACTATCAAAACGAGCAGGATCGGTTTGGTGAAGCCGGAAAACTGTGGAAACAGGCCGCCAAACCCTATTCTGAGAAATGGAATGCCGTAATGAACCGCCTGATTGAGTTGGATTTTACGCTCGATCCTACATTCAATATTTATGAAGCGAGCCGTGATTTAATGAGATCACGAAATGCCGACTGGCACAAAGACTACACGCTTCCTTCCCTGTGGAAATTTTATCAGCCCAGCAAGATATCTCATGGCTCCTACTGGCACTTCTGGGGTACTGAAGAAGAGGTGGCCTGGAAAGAGAATTATAAGCTTTGGATGACCTTTGTGAATGAATACAAGAACCGCGGCGGTAGGGTAACCACGGGATCAGATTCCGGCTTCATCTTTCAGCTTTATGGTTTTGCCTACATCCGTGAGCTTGAATTGCTGAGAGAGGTAGGATTTCACCCGCTGGAGGTGATTCGATCTGCAACTTTGATGGGTGCTCAGGCACTAGGAATGGAAAAAGAAATTGGCACAGTGGAGGTAGGGAAGCTGGCTGACCTGGTCATCGTGGAAGAAAATCCATTGGCCAACCTGAAGGTGCTGTATGGAACTGGCGCCATCAAACTGACAGAAGACAATGAAATAACACGGGTGGGTGGTGTGAAATATACCATCAAAGATGGCGTGATATATGATGCCAAAGAGCTCCTCAAAGACGTGAGGGAGATGGTGAAAGAAGCCAAAAACGGAGAGGAATTGAAACAGCCCGGATATCCCAATTGGGACGAAAAGTAATTTGACATGAACTTTAGAATCACCTTATTCATACCCATAATCGTTCTCTTTAGCTGCCAGCAAACAAACAATGCTGGTAATGAGGGAAAAACAGCAGTCGTACACCAGGATCGAGATCCATCCAAGGTTTACAACCTGATGGGTGAAGAGCTTCCTCCTGTCCAAATGACAGAAGAAACCCGCAGAAAGTACGAGGAAAATTTGCAGAAAGCTAGATCTGACTATGAAGCAAACCCAGATAGCCTGGAACTGATCATCTGGTATGGCAGGCGTTTAGCTTATTTGGGGAGATATCTGGAGGCTATTCAGGTTTATACAGCAGGCCTGGAAAAATTTCCCACTTCCCATAGGCTAAGAAGGCACAGAGGCCATAGGTACATTACCACCCGGCAACTGGCAAAAGCAGTGGATGATTTTGAAATGGCTGCTTTCTACGCCGTGAATGCTGAAAATGCCATAGAACCGGACGGACTTCCAAACAAGCTGAATAAGCCTCTGGGCAATGATAAATTCAATATCTGGTATCATTACGGGCTCGCTCACTATCTCAATGGACGATATGACAAGGCGATTTCCGCATATAGGAAATGTATGGAATTTAGCAACAATGATGATCTGCTGACAGCTACCTCCTACTGGCTCTATATGACTTATAAGAAAATCGGAAATGCGGATTTGGCCGATCAGTTGTTAGCAGATGTCAATAGCAAAATGACCATCATTGAGAATGATGCTTACCTGGACTTGCTCTTGCTTTTTAACGGCCAAATGAAGGTGGACAAACTTTATAAAAAGGCATTTCCTGAGGGAGGCACCATAGATCCAACCCTGGGCTATGGCGTTGGCAACTGGTATCAGCAGCAAGGGAATACTGAGAAAGCCAATGAAATCTTTCTCAAAATTCTTGAAAGCCCAAGTTGGGGATCGTTTGGATATATCGCAGCGGAGGCTGAGCTTACTACTGCGTTTCCTGTCCCAATCTCCTGATCTCATTTCTGAGCTGGATGGCAATGTTTGGATAATCCGTAATGATGCCATCCACACCGGCATTCAGCATTTTAATCATATCCTCACGGGTGTTTACCGGGTATGCATGTACCTGATAGCCTTTGGCGTGCATCTGGAAAACCCTTCGTGGTGAAAGTGTTTCCCATTGTGGGTTGATCGCTTTCATTCGGTTGCTTTCCTTGGCCCGACCCATATGAATTCTGGTCTCCAGATAAAATGCGATCAAAGGCGCTGAGTCCTCTCCCACGATCAGTGCTTTGGTCTGAATGAGCGGATCAAGCTCGTGTACCTCATCAAGGTATTTGGGCTCATAGGACTGAAGTAAAATCCAATCTTCGCCATTTTTCTCACTCAATACCACATCCACCAGCTTCTGGGCAAAGTCATGATAGTGCGGGTGATCCATGTGCTTGATCTCAATTAAAACCTTGCATCTTCCATTTATCAGGTCAAGCACTTCCTTCAGTGTCGGAATCCTTTGATCGGCATAATGAGAGTCATACCAAGACCCCACATCAAATTGTCTAAGTTCTTCCAAAGTATAAGAGTGGACATCTCCGGTAATGGGGTTGCCGAGCGTATCCCTGGCAATCCGGTCGAGTCGCTCATCGTGAAATACGACAATCTGCTCATCTCTGGTATTCCGTACATCCAATTCAATCTGATCCACGCCTAAATCCAGAGCTTTCTGAAAAGCAGCCATGGTGTTTTCCGGGGCAAGTCCGGAAGCCCCCTTATGGGCGATGATCTGAAACTCCTCGCCAGCCAATCGATCGATGGACGTACTGGCAAAAATGTTCCTATAGAACCAGGGCTCAAAAAGGGAAAATGCGCCAAAGAGTATAAAAAACGGGGCGGAGTAAAGAAGAAATTTCTTAGTCATCAGGTGCGATTATTTAACCGGAAAAGTTAGTAAAAAACTACCAAATGCTAGGATTTTATTGGCTCTACTAATTTCAATCCCAACTCGTCCAATTGCTCCTGGGAGATTTTACTTGGCGAATCGATCATAACATCCCGTCCCGCATTGTTTTTAGGGAAAGCAATGAAGTCCCGGATACTCTGCTCACCTGCCATAATCGCACATAGTCTGTCAAAGCCAAATGCCACACCACCGTGAGGTGGTGCACCGTACTCAAAAGCACCCATAAGGAATCCAAACTGAGCTTCAGCTTCCTCTTTGTTAAATCCTAGCACCTCGAACATTCTGGCCTGCATTGCTCTGTCATGAATCCTGATGGATCCTCCTCCTGCCTCAACACCATTGATGACCATATCGTAGGCATTGGCTCTCACGGCCCCCGGATCAGAAGTCAATTTCTCCACATCCTCCGGTTTTGGTGCTGTGAATGGGTGGTGCATTGCATGATATCTTTTCGTATCCTCGTCCCACTCCAAAAGAGGGAAGTCAAGCACCCATGCGGCCGCTACTTTATTTTTATCTCTCAAACCAAGCTGCTCACCCATTTCCAAGCGAAGCTCATTCAATGCTTTTCTGGTTTGATTCTCTTCTCCAGCAAGTATTAAAAGTAGATCTCCCGGCTTAGCTCCAAATTTCTCAGCCCAGCCTTTCAGAGCATTTTCATCAAAAAATTTATCAACAGAAGATTTGAATGATCCATCTTCATTGTACCTCACATAAACCAATCCCTTTGCTCCGATCTGTGGTTTTTTCACAAAATCAGTTAGAGCATCCAGTTGCTTTCGGGTATACTCCGCACATCCTGCTGCATTAATTCCAACTACCAGTTCTGCACTATCAAACACTACGAATCCTTTGCCTTGCGCCAGATCGTTTAGCTCACAAAACTCCATCCCAAACCTGAGATCAGGCTTATCAGAACCGTATTTGGTCATAGCTTCATCATAGCTGATCCGCTGAAAATCCTCCAGCTCAATCCCTTTAATTTCCTTGTATAGGAATTTGGTCATCCCCTCGAACGTCTGAAGGATATCCTCCTGCTCAATAAAAGCCATCTCACAGTCTATCTGCGTAAACTCCGGCTGACGGTCAGCTCTCAGATCCTCATCTCTAAAGCACTTCACAATCTGGAAATAGCGATCCATCCCTGCCACCATAAGAAGCTGCTTGAAGGTTTGCGGGGACTGTGGAAGTGCGTAAAATTCGTTTTCATTCATTCGCGATGGCACTACAAAATCCCGTGCTCCTTCTGGTGTGGATTTGATCAAATAAGGTGTCTCAACCTCTACAAATTTTTCTTTATTGAGGTACTCACGCACTTTTTGCATCATCGTATGGCGAAGCTGCAATTTTTCCCTCACCGGGTTTCTCCGAATATCGAGGTACCGATATTTCATTCGAAGATCCTCACCCCCGTCTGTCTCATCCTCAATCGTAAATGGTGGGACTTTTGAACCATTCAATAGCTCCAATTTGCTCACACGAATCTCTACATCACCCGTAGGCATCTTATCATTTTTGGAGTATCGCTCCACTACCTCGCCGGTCGCTTTGATCACAAACTCTCGTCCCATTTTCTTTGCCTGGTCAATCAATGCCTGATCCGTCACCCCCTCTTCAAAAATGAGCTGAGTAATCCCGTATCGATCCCGCAAATCGATCCATACCACGCCTCCCTTGTCCCGCTGCTTTTGTACCCATCCGCACAGGGTCACAGTTTGTCCAACATGTTCTGATCTTAATTCTCCACAAGTATGTGTGCGTAGCATAGTTTGTCTTTAGTGTCTATTATAATTTAGTGTTTGCAAAATTAGAACTCTGGATAAGATTTACGAATAAAAACATCCCCCTAACCCCCTTCAAAGGGGGATTTATTTTAAGATTAGAAAGAAATGTCCCCTTGAAGGGACTGCAGGGGTGTATTTCTTAAATTCGCACCATGAAATGTCCATAAAGCAAACTATACCAACCAAGATGAATATCCGAGTAGAAATCACGATTTGATGCAGTTTCAAGCTATCCGGACATTCCATGTGGCCATTGAAAAACAAATTATATACACATGAAAAAACACATTTCTATTCTCGTTGTACTAATTCCACTTTTAACATTCGCCCAAGAGAAACTGGTGAAACGTCAGGTTAATGAAGAAATCAGCTACCTGGTGCCCGAATCCTTTTCCCAGATGAGTGCAGGAGATCGAATTCAGAAGTTTGTTTCTTCACGCGAACCACTCGCCATGTATTCCTCAGTAGATAGAGAGGTGGATTTTGGGATCAACTGGAACCCGATGCAGTGGATGGATGGGGATGAGGAAATCATCTATGGGTTCTACAAAGCGAGTATCCAGTCCATGTTTGATGAAGTAGAATTTCTCCAGGATGATATCAGGGAAATAAATGGGAAGAAGTTTATTGTTTTTGAATTTGTCTCATCGCTGAAAAGTGAAAATGCCTTTTCCGGTACCTCATCATCAAAAAACTATTCCTACATCCAATATACCTCCTACAATGATCAGGTGCTTCTCTTCAACCTTGGATGCAAGGCCCGATTGATGAGCCAGTGGCAGCCAGTGGCCAAGGAAATGATGGAGGGGGTAAAAGTGAAAGAGAAGGGATGAGTCTTAGCATATATAGTGATGAGCACTTCATGAAGCAGGCTTTAAATGAAGCTCAAAATGCTTTTGATGAAGGAGAAATTCCGATTGGTGCAGTGGTGGTGTGTGAAAATAAAATCATCGCCAAAGACCACAACCGGGTAGAGCGACTAAACGATGCTACGGCACATGCCGAAATGCTGGCCATCACCGCTGCACAAAATTACCTCGGATCAAAATACCTGAATGAATGCACCCTTTTTGTGACGCTGGAGCCATGTAGCATGTGTGCCGGCGGATTATTCTGGACACAAATCGGAAGAGTGGTGATTGGGGCATTGGATAAAGAGCGAGGCTTTTCCCGATACAACAAAGACATCATCCACCCCAAAACAGACCTCAAGCTTGGCGTGATGGCTGGTGAATGTGAAGTTTTGATTAAAGACTTCTTTAAAAAGCTTCGAGGCAACTAAACATGCCTCAACCTTGTTATCTTCACAAATCAATTTTTAGAACCTAAAAAACCAAGAATTATGGCATTTGAATTACCAAACCTACCATATGCACACGATGCATTGGAACCACATATAGACGCAAAAACCATGGAAATACACCATGGAAAGCACCATGCAGGATACGTGGCTAAGCTAAATGCTGCCATCGAGGGGACAGACATGGCCGGCAAGTCTCTGGACGAATTGGTAAAAAATCATTCTGACAATGGCGCAGTAAGAAACAATGGCGGTGGTCACTGGAATCACTCACTTTTCTGGGAAGTGATGAGCCCAAATGGCGGTGGTAAGCCTTCCGGAGCTTTGGCAGACGCCATCAACAGCGCATTTGGATCGTTTGACAAATTCAAAGAAGAATTCAGCAATGCAGCGGCTACACGATTTGGTAGTGGATGGGCATGGCTTTGCAAAACGTCTGATGGTAAACTCGAAGTTTGCTCCTCTGCAAACCAGGACAACCCACTGATGCCGGGTGTTGGTTGTGGGGGCACTCCCATCCTTGGCCTGGATGTATGGGAACACGCATATTACCTCAACTATCAAAACCGCAGACCAGACTACATTGATGCATTTTTTAATGTGATCAACTGGGATGCTGTAAGCAAAAAATTTGAAGGCTGATTTGTAATTTAAAAATCGACCTATATTTGCGACAAGAATGAGAACAGTACAACTACATCATCATGCACATCATATCCACTTCACCGAAGAGGTAAGAAGATGATGCTGTAGTTATTAAAAAATAATGCAAAGGCCCGTCGGATTACCCGACGGGCCTTTTTGTTTTTACACGAAAAATTTTGACACATATCAAAAGAAACAGTTTAACCGAAATGCAAGACGTACTAAAAATAGCCATCCAAAAGAGCGGCAGACTCAATGAGAAGAGCATGGAGCTTATGAAAGAGTGTGGCATCAAAATCAACAACGGAGGCAAGCTGAAATCCACAGCATCCAACTTTCCGCTTGAGATCTTCTACCTCCGGGATGATGACATTCCGCAATACGTGGCTGAGGGAGTGGCCGATATAGGGCTTGTTGGGGAAAATGAATATCTGGAAAAGCAGCAGCCTGTTGAGATAGTAAACCGAACCGGCTTTTCCAAATGCCGACTTTCCCTCGCCATCAAAAGAGAGGAAGAATACACGGGGCTCAGTTGGTTCTCAGGGAAAAAAATTGCCACCAGCTATCCGGTTATTCTTAAAAAATTTCTGGAAAAAAATGACATCAAAGCCACCATCGAAGAAATCAGCGGCAGTGTGGAAATCGCCCCAAGTATCGGGCTTGCAGATGCTGTGTTTGATATTGTGAGCACCGGAAGCACCCTTTTGGCGAACGGGCTCAAGGAAGTAGAGGTAGCCCTGAGAAGTGAGGCACTGCTTATTGCCAACACTATGCTGAGCAGCGACAAGAAGGAAATCCTCCAAAAGTTGCTT
This sequence comes from Ekhidna sp., assembly GCF_040223195.1. Classification (GTDB taxonomy): domain Bacteria; phylum Bacteroidota; class Bacteroidia; order Cytophagales; family Cyclobacteriaceae; genus Ekhidna. The sequence goes on from NZ_JAVKDX010000022.1 coordinate 136,293, forward strand.
TTCCGTATTGAGGCAGCAAAATCCGCAAAGCAGAACAAGTACATCCTCCTCAATGCACCGAACCAGAAACTGGATCAAATTATTGAACTCCTTCCCGGTATGAAAAGTCCGACGGTGCTACCCTTGGCCACAGCAGGCTGGAGTAGCGTCCACAGCGTGATTAAAGAAGATGATTTCTGGGACGTAATTGATCAACTAAAGGAAAAGGGAGCTGAGGGAATACTGGTATGTCCAATTGAAAAGATGATCGTCTAAACAACCGACAATTAACAATGAAAAATTATAGATATCCCGAACGCTCCACTTGGGCATCTCTGTGTCAACGTCCAACGCTGGATTTCACAGAATTGAATGAAAAGGTGGAGGCCATTTTCAAGGAGATAAGAGAGCGAGGTGATGTCGCTTTACTTGAGTACAGCAAGCAGTTTGATAAAAAAAACCTCAAGTCACTCCAAGTTGATTTGCGAAATATTGAGTTTTCCATAGACCCGGAATTGGCAGATGCAATTCACTTAGCTAAATCCAACATTGAGAAGTTTCACCTCTCTCAGAAAGAAAAGCCTCAAATCGTGGAAACAACAGAGGGAGTAAAATGCTGGAGAAAAAGTGTGCCGATTGAGAACGTCGGACTGTACATTCCCGGAGGCTCTGCCCCGCTATTTTCCACTTTACTGATGTTGGTCATACCCGCTCAGATTGCAGGATGCAAAGAAATTGTGGTTTGCACACCACCATCAGGTTTTGATACAAAAAATTCCTCTTTAAAAAAGGGGGTGGATGGGGATTTCAGCAGAAAATCATCAAAACCTATTCAATATCTGAACCCTATAATTGGCTGGACCTGTAAGCTGCTCGGCATTGAAAAAGTGTTTCTGACTGGTGGCGCACAAGCCATTGCTGCCATGACTTTTGGTACAAAGACTATTCCTAAAGTGGACAAAATTTTTGGGCCGGGAAATCAATATGTAACTGCCGCCAAGCAAAAGGCAATCAACTATGGAGTTGCCATTGACATGCCAGCCGGACCTAGTGAAGTGCTGGTGATTGCAAATGATACCGCCTATCCACAATTTGTTGCCGCTGACCTTCTCTCTCAGGCTGAGCACGGGCCAGATAGTCAGGTGGTCTTGGTAAGTGATTCAGAAAATCTTACCCTCAGTGTGGAGGAAGAAATAACAAAACAGGTAGAAGATCTGCCTCGAAAATCGACTGCACTTAAAGCACTCCAAAACAGTCAATCCGTTTTAGTTAGAGACCTGAAAGTAGCAATCGCTTTTAGCAATGAATACGCTCCTGAACATTTGATTATTGCAACAGATAATGCGGAAGAATTAGCGGAGCAGGTCACGAATGCGGGAAGCGTGTTTCTTGGAAACTGGAGCTGTGAAAGTGCCGGTGACTATGCGAGCGGCACCAATCACACCCTCCCTACCAACGGGTTCTCCAGGAATCACAGCGGGGTATCACTTGATAGTTTTTTGAAAAAAATCACCTTTCAACAGCTCACTGAGCAAGGAATCAAAAACCTTGGACCAGCGATTGAAAAAATGGCAGAGGCTGAGCGGTTAGAGGCACACAAGAATGCAGTTAGTTTGAGATTGAAGCATTTGCAGAATAAACCCCTCCCCCCAACCCCCTCCAGAGGGGGAGATAGCGCCGGACAATTCCCCCTCCCCGAGGGGGCCAGGGGGAGGCGGGATTCCACATCCTCTAAGGAGCATAGCTTCTACAATAAGAATTTAAAATCAAAAGCGAGAAAACTTAGGAATGAAGCTACAATAGCTGAAGCCACATTGTGGAAATACGTACTAAGAGCCAGTGGATTGGGTTACCCTTTTAGAAGGCAAAGGCCTATTGGTAATTACATTGCGGATTTTGTTTCACTTCCCCTGAAACTTGTAATTGAGGTCGATGGCATCTCTCATTCCTACGAGGAAGTAGCAAAGAAAGACGAATCTCGTCAGGCGGACTTAGAAAATTTAGGGTTTAAGGTAATTCGAATTCCAGATGATGCAATTCTTTCCAATGTAGATCATGTAAGAAATTATTTAATTGAAATTATTGAAAACCTTCACTCAAAGCCTCCAAAAAAAGGGGAAAAATAAATCACTATGTTTGACATCAATAAAATCACTAGAGAAAACGTCAGGAAACTAAAGCCCTATTCCAGCGCACGAAGTGAGTTTGGCGGGGTTGCCGAAGTTTCTCTGGATGCCAATGAAAACCCTTTCGGTTTTGGGCTCAACCGGTATCCGGATGCCTCCCTCCCACACCTCAAAAAAGTCTTTGCTGATTTTCGAGGTGTTGCAAGCAATCAGCTGATTTTCGGGAATGGAAGCGATGAACTTATTGACCTACTCATCCGGGCCTTTTGCGAGCCTGGAAAGGACAAAATTCTGACCTTCCCACCTACCTTTAGCATGTATTCCGTAGCTGCAGCAGTCAATGCTGTGGAAGTGCTGGAAGAACCGCTGGCCACTGATTATCAGATTGATTTGGAGAAGCTCCGACCCAGGCTGAAAGATGATCAGTTGAAACTAATTTTCATTTGCTCCCCGAATAATCCAACCGGAAAGTGTATGGACAATGAAACGATTTTGTCCCTAGCTAAGACATTTGACGGGCTGGTGGTAGTGGATGAGGCCTACATTGACTTTGGAGGTGAAAGTCTGGTTCAGGAAGGTATTCCAAACCTTTTCATTATTCAGACCTTTTCAAAAGCGCTGGCACTCGCCGGGGCTCGACTGGGCGCAGGCATTGGTTCACAGGAGGTCATTGACGTTCTACAAAAAATCAAACCTCCATACAATATCAATTCGCTCACGCAAGAAAAAGCCCTGGAAACTCTAAGCCGGCCGGAATTGATCAAAAAGCAGGTGGAAATCATTATAAGGGAGCGAGAAAAAATGGAGTTGGCATTGAGGGGCATTCCTTCTGTGAAAGAGGTCTATCCCTCAGATGCCAACTTTTTGCTTGTAGCATTTGAAGATGCCAGAGCCACTTATGAGAATTTGCTGTCACAGGGAGTTGTGGTGAGAAACCGCTCAGGCCAGATTGCGAATACCTTAAGAATCACCATCGGAACCCCCGAAGAAAATCTTCGATTGATTGCGGCATTGAAGAAAGAAAAACACACAATCGAAGGCCGGATTGGCCGGTGTGTCCGCGCTACTTCAGAAACTAAAATCAAAATTGAAGTTAATCTGGATGATCCTACCAGAACGTCCATATCTACCGGAGTGGCCTTCTTCGATCACATGCTTGATCAGATCGCCCGGCATGGAGGTATTGGCTTGCAGGTTTTGGTGAAAGGAGATCTGGACATTGATCCTCACCACACCATCGAAGATACGGCACTCGCTTTGGGGACTGCTTTCGATCAGGCGCTTGGAAATCGCGCAGGAATTGAGCGCTATGGTTTCTTGTTGCCAATGGATGATTGCCTCGCGCAGGTAGCGATAGATTTCGGTGGCCGCCCGTGGCTGGAATGGAATGCAGATTTTAAAGCCACTCATGTAGGAGAAATGCCAACGGAAATGGTGTCGCATTTTTTTAAATCATTTTCTGATACGGCCAGGTGCAATTTGAACATCAAGGCAGAGGGTGAGAACGACCATCATAAGATTGAATCCATTTTCAAAGCATTTGCTCGAGCACTAAAAATGGCTGTGAGAAAGGATGATAGTGGGGTGTTGCCATCAACCAAGGGAGTACTCTAAAATTTGATAATGAACAATTAATAGTTGACAATTGATTGCAATCGTAAAATATAACGCAGGTAATATCCGATCAGTGAAAAATGCATTGGATCGGTTAGGGGTTGAGTCAACGCTAACAGATGATCCGGACAAGCTCACTTCAGCTGAGAAAGTCATTTTTCCAGGTGTGGGTGAAGCAGGAACGGCCATGAAATACCTGAAAGATCGAGGTTTGGATCAAGTGATCATATCGCTGAAGCAGCCATTCCTTGGAATCTGTCTGGGCATGCAGCTGATGTGCAGCCACTCCGAGGAAAAAGACACCCCATGTCTTGGGATTTTTAAGGAACGTGTAAGAAAATTTCCTCCGAAAGGCATTATCCCTCATATTGGTTGGAATGATTTTACCAAAGCAAAGGGTTCGCTATTTGAAGGAATCGCAGAATCTGACAACATGTACTTTGTACATAGCTATTATGCTGAGCTTGGTGAAGACACGATTGGGGAGACGGAGTATCTGATCCCATTCACATCAGCCTTGCAAAAGGGCAATTTTTACGGGGTTCAGTTTCATCCAGAGAAGTCGGCGGAGGTGGGGAGAAAGTTGATTGAAAATTTTTTGAGACTATGAATATAGAATAGACCCTGAAACAAGTTCAGGGTGACCTTCTATATATAATTGAGGATATAATTAAAATGTCATGCTGAACTTGTTTCAGCATCTATTTAAACAGCATGCGAATAATACCAGCCATAGACATCATCGAGGGAAAGTGCGTGCGCTTATCCAAAGGTGATTACAATACGAAGAAGATATACAATGAAGACCCGTTGGAGGTGGCGCTACAATTTGAAGATGCCGGCCTCCAATATCTCCACCTGGTAGATTTGGACGGTGCTAAAGCCAAGCACATTGTCAACTGGAAAGTGTTGGAAAAACTTGCAACGAAAACTCAGTTACAGATTGATTTCGGAGGTGGTATCAAAGCAGATGAAGATTTGAAAGTTGCTTTCGAAAGTGGGGCTAAACAAATCACGGGAGGTAGCATCGCTGTAAAAGAACCAGTGAAATTCACTTCGTGGATTACGGCCTATGGTGCTGATAAAATCATTCTCGGAGCAGATGCCCTGGATGGAAAAATTGCCGTTTCCGGTTGGCAGGAAAGTACGAATGAGGGAATCGAAGATTTTATCTCAGAGTATGTTTCTAAAGGAATTGACTATGTGATTGCCACAGACATCTCCAAAGATGGCATGCTGGAAGGACCATCGTTTGAGCTTTACTCTTCGATCCTTGAAAAAATCCCTGATTTAAAATTGATTACCAGTGGGGGTGTTTCTTCAATTGACGATTTAGTCAAATTAAAAGAGCAAGGACTCGAAGGAGCAATTGTAGGAAAGGCGATATATGAGAAGAGGGTGACGTTGAAAGAATTGGGTGAGTTAACTCACCCCTAAATTTCTCCGAAATTCCTCCCCTCTCTTTCAAGAGAGGGGTTTGGGGGAGAGTTAATTATGAACAAATGACATTAAAAAAACGCATAATTCCGTGTTTGGATATTAAAGACGGGCAGACCGTGAAAGGGGTCAACTTTGTGGATATCCGAAATGCCGGCGACCCAATAGCGCTGGCGAAACGATACGTAAAAGAAGGAGCAGATGAGTTGGTCTTTTTAGACATCACAGCCACAGTGGACGGCAGAAAGACCTTCGCAACACTCGTCGAACAAATCGCTCATGAAATTAATATTCCTTTCACTGTAGGTGGTGGCATCTCCTCTGTTGAGGATGCCGCTGTGCTGGTAAAAGCCGGAGCAGATAAAGTGAGCATCAACTCCGCTGCAGTAAAACGGCCAGAGCTGGTAAAAGAAATTGCCGATGAATTTGGGAGCCAGTTTGTAGTGGTTGCCATTGATGCCGGCATGGTCAATGGCGAGTGGAAAGTATTTGTAAAAGGAGGAAGAGAAGCCACTGACATAGATGTATATGAATGGGCAAAGAAAGTTGAGGAATTAGGAGCCGGTGAAATTCTGCTCACCTCTATGAAAAATGATGGTACAAAAAAAGGATTTGCTATTGAACTTACCAGCAAGCTGGCTGCTGCTCTCAATATTCCAGTGATTGCATCAGGTGGAGCAGGCAGTATTGGGCATTTTGCAGAGGTTTTTAAAAAAACCAAAGCGACAGGCGTCTTGGCGGCCAGTGTGTTTCACTTTGGTGAAATTCCGATTCCAAAACTCAAGGCATTTCTTAAAAATAAAAATATAGAAGTAAGAATCTAAATCTATGACAAGCTCAAAACTCGCAACTCAAGACTCGCAACTAATCCCCGCCATCATCCAGCATGCTGAAACGAACCAGGTGCTGATGCTTGGCTACATGAACGATGAATCATTGGCTAAAACCAAAGAAGAAGGGAAGGTCACTTTTTTTAGTAGATCCAAGCAGCGGCTCTGGACTAAAGGAGAGACATCAGGCAACTTTTTGAATGTGGTGAGCATAGAGGAAGATTGCGACAAGGACACCTATCTGATAAAAGTGATGCCGGATGGAGCCACGTGCCACACCGGGAGCTACACCTGTTTTGGTGAGAAAGAGCCTGCAGGATTCCTGCATGAACTTCAGGGAGTGATTCAATCACGAAAGGAAAATCCGGATGAGGATTCTTACACTACCTCGCTCTTCAGATCAGGCACCAAAAAAATTGCTCAAAAGGTAGGTGAGGAAGCGACAGAGGTCATCCTTGAGGTCATGGATGGTAAGAAAGATTTACTCATTGAAGAGTCCTCCGATTTACTGTATCACTTCCTTGTTTTGCTCGCCGATCAGGGATTGAAACTGGAAGATATTGAGGCTAAGTTGATGGAACGGCATTTGAAGAAAGCCTAGGCAATTTTCGCCCCATCAAAATAGCTGATGCGTATGTGACAGCCGTCTTCTATTCCCACAAAGTGGAATTGTGTTCTGGGCCAGGTAGCCTGTGGAAAATGCTTCATCAGAATCGGACTTTGCACTTTCAAAAGGATACCTATCACATCAGAATCTTTACCTTCATTGAAGCGATTGTTCAAATGCTCTTTCGCTTCGCTTATTAGTTGGAGCACCACACCCTGCTGCCGGTGGCCTTCTGCTACAAAAGCTCGAAATACCCAAAAAGTCTTCCCTATTGGTTCGTATAGTCGCTTGGCCATGGTGCTCACACCGATTACCTGATTGTCATCACCTCTCGCAATGAGTGCAATCTGGTCTACTCGTTTTCTCGCCTGATCTTCATTCAGGGCATTCTCGGCAACCCAAAAATTAATCACTTCCTGCTTTTGTGCATCGGTAATCTGTTGGTAAACAAATTCAATTTTTGGAGTCTTCATCAGTCAATGGGATAAGGAATAAAAAGGAAGTTAGTAAACTGCTCATCAATCACAAACAGGCAGCAAAATTCATCAGGGTCTTTGTAGTTTTCCTTGAAGATTTTTTCGTCGGCGATCAAGCCACGTTGGGTAAATTCCTCCATTAGCGAAGCAAAGTAATGCCAATCGTTACCTTCCTGCCCACTTTCCACCAGCAGTTGGCCAATCGGCTGGTCTATTTTGCACATCGCAAAAACCGGAAACTCAGAAAACTCCTGCTTGCGTATGGCGTAGGATGCCTCCTTCAGTGTCTCGGAAATTTTCACAAAATCAGATGATATCTGTCCTAAGTATTTTGGATCTAATTCCGGGTCGTTGTGCATATAGGAAATTCTTCGATTTAAAGATTTACGATTTCTTTGATTGCTCATTTCTGCGAGCAGTTGAAAGTGACTCAACAATTATTGATAAAATCTCATTCGCCTCCTTCCAAATAGGTTCAACAGATTTTCCAGAATCAGGTTTTAATTCCTTGATCAATTCAAGAAAGAACATGCACTCATCACACTCTTCCTCCACTATCTTGAGTTTGTTGATGAAGTCCTTAGCGGATTTAGCTCTACATGCTGCTCTGTAATTAGCTCCCACAGAACTGGAGGCTCGTATAAGCTGATTGGCATATGCCTTAAGTAAGGGGTCAGGATATATTATTTTACAGAAAAGAGCTACATCGACTCCAAACTGTAATGTTCTTTTCTTTAATTCTTCTGCCGTCACTACTAAATCGAATTATTCGTCAATCAAGTCAATCTTTTAATTGCAAGAGTATCACATTCTCCACATGCTGCGTCTGAGGAAACATATCCACCGGCTGGATTTTCACCACATCGTAGGATTGACCTAGCACCTCCAAATCTCTTGCCTGCGTGGCAGGATTGCAGCTCACATAAACAATCCGATCCACCCTCAAATCAGCCAAAAGCTGCGTGACCCGTGGGTGCATGCCTGCCCTTGGTGGGTCTGTGATAATCACATCCGGCTTTCCATGCTGATTGATAAATTCATTAGCCAGCAAGTCCTTCATATCCCCGGCAAAGAACTCCGTATTGGCTATCCCGTTGATCTCGCTGTTGATTTTGGCATCCTCGATGGCTTCCTCCACATACTCGATCCCCACCACTTTTTTTGCAGATCGGGCCACAAAGTTGGCAATTGTTCCCGTTCCCGTGTACAAGTCATACACCAGCTCATCAATCTTCAGGTTGGCAAAATCTGCCGCAACTTTGTACAGTTCATGCGCCTGCTCAGAGTTGGTTTGATAGAAGGATTTGGGGCCAATTTTAAACTTCAAATCACCCATCTGCTCCATGATGTGATCTTTCCCGCCAAACAACTCCACCTCTAAATCTGAGAAAGAATCGTTTCCTTTTTCATTCACTACATACATCAGTGAGGTTATCTGAGGAAACTCTTTCTTCAGGAAGTTCAGCATTAGTTCAATTAGCTCCTGATCACGATAGTACATCTGAAGAATAACCATCAAGTCACCAGTAGTAGCCGTTCTGATCACCAAATTTCGAAGAAACCCCTCCTGTTTCTTTACATCATAAAAGGAAATGTCATTCGCATCCGCAAATGCCTTCACAGCCAGCCTGATCGCATTGGATGGATCTGCCTGAAGGTGGCACTTCTGGATGTCAATTACCTTGTTGAATTGCTTCGGGATGTGGAAGCCCAGACCAGTCCTCACCACATCCTCACCGGATGCTATTTCTTCCTTTGTCAGCCACCTGAAATTTGAAAACGTAAACTCCAGCTTATTTCGATAGAAAGATGTTCTTCCCGAACCTATGATTGGCATCACTTCCGGCAAATCCAGCCCACTGAGTTTTCGGAGATTCTCCTCTACATGGCTTTGCTTATATTTCAGCTGTGCCTCATAGGTCATATGCTGCCACTTGCACCCTCCGCACAGCCCGAAATGCTCACAAAAAGGCTCAATCCTTTCGCCGGATTTTTCCAGTATCTCCTCTGCATAAGCTTCCAGAAACTTCTTTTTCTTGCCGATTATTTTTGCCTGCACCACATCTCCGGGCACAGTCTCCTTCACAAAAACCACCTGCCCATTTACGCGCCCCACGCCTTTTCCTTCGGAGGAAATGCCGGTTATTTCCAGCTCCTCAATAATTGCCCCTTTCTTCATCCTCACAAAATTACTATTCATCCCCTTGCATTACAGGGTTTTTAATGGTTTCATTGTTATTGAATTAATTCATGAAGAGAGTATTAATCACCGGGCTATTCATTCTAATGGCTAGCATGTCCTTTGCCTTCCACATTGTTGGGGGTGAAATCGAGTTTATCTACCTGGGTGATGGGCTGTATCGCATCAATCTCATTCAGTATTTTGACGAGGCACAAAGCCAAAATCCAGGCCCGGATGGGTCGGTGACGGTTTACATTTTCCGAAATGGGGACAATCAGCTAATGTCTACCCATATCCTTCCATTTGTCTCGCAGGAAAATGTAGAATATACCAACATCGAATGCTCGCGGGACGACTTGCAAACCTCCCGGGTGTTTTACTCCGCAGATGTTGCTCTTGATCCTGCTACCTACTCAAGTATTGATGGCTACTACATCCAATGGGAACGATGCTGCAGAAATACGGCAATAGATAATATCGTCAATCCTCAGGGAACTGGAATGAACTATGTTTTGGAAATCCCACCACTCATGAAGGACGGTCAAATTTTCAGGAACTCTTCGCCTATCCTTTTCAAGCCACTCAGCGATTACGCATGTATCAATCAGCTTTACTACGTGGAGTTTACCGGGGAAGACCCTGATGGCGACTCGCTCGTTTATTCCCTGACCACCCCGCTCAATAGTTCATCGGCGGTTGCACTTCCCATCCCCCAGCCCAAACCTCACTTTGGCGTTACATTTCTTCCGGGATTCTCAGAAACAAATATGGTAGGAGGATCCCCTCCGTTGAAAATCAGCAAGAAAGGCTTATTGACAGTGAACCCTGACCAAACCGGACTGTTTGTATTTGCAGTGAGGGTGGAAGAATTCAGGGACGGGGAAAAGATTGGTGAGGTGCGCAGGGACTTTCAGATGCTGGTAGTGGATGGGTGTGAGCCTCCCGATCCGCCAGTGGTAGATATTGAAATTCCGGGGAACCCAACATTCAATCCTGAAGTGGACATACTTACCTATACGGCCAGCGATGAAGCCAAGTGTTTCAGCTTTTTAGTATCCAATGTCACGGCGGGGGAAACCATCTCTTTCCGGGCTGAAGGGGTAAATTTTGATGAAGACCTGGATGAGATTTTTTCATTGAGTTCCCAATTTGTGGATGGCAGCACCAGTGAGCTGGAGATCGAGGTATGTATCCCTGATTGTCCCCCGATAAGAGATGAGCCGTTTATTTTGGATTTGATTGCAGCGGACAATGCCTGCCCATTGCCCCAATTGGACACCCTGAGGCTAACCATCGAAGTAGAGCCTCCTGCAAATACAGAACCTGTCGGCTCTGTGGGAAACAGCAATATTTCTATCGATGAGGGAGACTCTGATTCCAGAATAATCACTGGTACGGATGGTGATGGAGAAAACATGAACATGTCATTATACATTGAGGGGATCGCTGACCCGGCTGCACATGGTTTTGAGTTGATAAACATCACTGGCACACCAGGGAACATCCAGGGCACACTTTTTTGGGATACGAATTGTGAAACCTATGATTTTTCAGAATTTCAAAACTTCAATGTGGGGGTGATTGTAGACGATGCAGATACCTGCAGTTTGCCGGGTGACACGGTATTTATCAATGCTACCGTCATTCTTCCTCCAAATAATGACCCACAGGTTTCACTTGGAAATACCCTTCCGGCACAAATTAATCTTGGTTCCATGTTAGATGTGGAAATTATTGCTACCGATGCAGATGGAGATGATGTGACGCTCACCTTTGCCGGAGGAAACTTCGACCCTGACTTTTACGGAGCTCAGTTTACCCCGGTATCCGGCAATACCTCTGTGAGCTCAGATTTTACCTGGGATCTTAGTTGCAATGCCGAAATATTTGTGGACGGTCATCTGTTTGAGCTGCTGTTCATCGCTGATGATGATGATAAGTGCAAGGTCAAAAATTTTGATACGCTTCGTCATTTCATCCAGGTAAACTATCCACCCAACTCAGCTCCGCAATTTGAAGATATTGATGAAAGTGAGCTATCGATTCGGGTAAATGAATATGTGGAAATTGAGATTGAGGCGTTTGATGCGGATGCGATGGATGAAATCACGATTGAATTTGCCCCCGGGGTAAGGACGCCCAATTCCAGTTCCCTGGAGCTGGCGGCTGTGACCGGGCAAGGCAGGGTAATAGCCATTTTAAAATGGCAACCGGAGTGCGACTTGCTACGCTTTGGGGAAACTTCCTCCTTTCAGGATGTGGTCTTGCAGGTTTCGGACAATGCCTGTCCTGACTCAAATGAAGAAACCCTTCTGCTTACTTTCGAAATCTTCGATGATGCGGATCGGCGCAAGGAGTTTCTGCCACCAAATATTTTCACACCGAATGGCGATGGCAAGAATGATTTTTTCAGTCTTTCAGGAAATTTTGATCCCAATCAAAACCTGCCACCAGACAACTGTGACAATACCTTCGAATATATTGCCATCACCAACCGTGCCGGTGCTCCGGTGTTTCGCTCAGCAAGCAGGGATTTTGTCTGGAACGGAGGCCAGTTTCCGAGCGGGATCTATTACTATATTATCAAATACTCCAATTCGGAATTTAAGGGGTACGTGCATTTGATGAGGTAATTAAAACCCAACCCCAATCCTGAATCCACTCCCGAAGAAATCACTGTTTTGGAAGGCCCAATAGTAGTCCACTCGCATAAACTTGAAGATGTGCTCGATACCTGCACCCAGCTCCACATAGTTTCCGATGGTCTCTGTTGTCAGGTAGTTGGCTGAGGCCACCGCCTGCCAGTTTAGCTTTTTCACCAGCGGGATTTTATTGAAAATAAACTCATTGAAGTGGTGCTGATAATGTGCTTCCAGGAATGGCTTGGTGGTACTGAACACATAGAATGGCAATAGCTCAAATTTGAAATCCTTTCCCACCTGGCTCAGAGAAGTCTGGTTCGCAGAAAAGTGCTTGAAATCCACAAATGTCAACGCATCATCATTCAGGTAGGCTCCTGCTCCCACTGCATAGCTACTTGTCCCGATCAGCCCCAGGCTCATGTCATCCGTCACCCGAAGTTGCACAAAATCAAAATTCACATCACTACCGAGTGCCTCTATCCCTTTTCGATAGGTAAAGAATACTTCAGGGTACTTTGAACTGTAAACAAACTTCTGATCCGGGCGGGTGGCATAGGTCTGCTTGAAACGGAACCTGAAGGTGGCTTCAAAAATCATGGCCTGGTGCTGCGGAAAGCCCGTTTGCGCCAGCTCCTGATTGATCGGCTGGTTGCTGGTGAAATTGACCTTATTGTCAGACGCGAACGTGAAGTCCGTGGTATTTGTCAGCGTGTCTCGCTGCGCATATTCCAGACTGGTATTGAGAAGAACCCCATTTTTTACCTCCTGCTGAAACCGCACATATCCGAAAGACTTCTCAAAAATCTTCATGTAATTCTCTCCGCTCACAAGTGTCACATAGCTATTGATAAACGGAGTGATCGCCTCCGCCTCATCAAACTGGGAAATATACCTACCTCCTCCTGCATAGAAGCGGGTAAACTTGTTGTCAAGTTTTCTATAGCTCCCCTCAAGTTTGGCGTTGAATCGTTCATTTGAAAAACCATAGCGCACTGCCGGCCTGATCCAGTACTTTGTTTGCCCGTCAATCTGTTTCCAGATGGTAGGCTGAATTTCCGGCACAAACCCTTCCACCGTATTGTACTGGAAAATGCTGATCACCGCAGGCAAAGACCAATACTTCTCTTCCACACTATTGGAATGGGTGTAGCCACTCAGAAAAATATTGCCAAGCGTTAGTTTGTTGGTTTCATTGTCCACTGAGTCTTTGTAGGGCACACTTTCCTTCACCAGTCGGATGCTATCCTTTATATGATAGTCCGCCACTTCAATACTCGTCAGGGGCACAGGCCGGATAGTTTTCCAATAGGTAGAATCCCGTTCATTGGAGCCTTCTTCCACCACCAAAACTTCAGCGGTAAAATCTTCTTCCTGAAAAAGATCTGCCTCTTCCTTCGTTCCAAATTTCTGCTCATAAAGCCCTGCACTTCGGTAGGCTTCATAGTTTGGCTCCACTTTATAGTTTGAGTAAACACCAATGTAGTAGCCGCTTCCTTTGAAACCAAAAGCGCCAAACTTGAAAGAGTACTTCTGCGATAGCGGCATCCAGATGTCATATTCGGTGGGAGCAAATACCTGATTGATTTTGAGTGAATCGATAAATTCCAGTCCACGAGCCTTAGTTACAAACAGGTCGATGGTGTGGAAGCGCCACTCATCTTCCACGATGTAAATCACTCCTTCAAACACCGGGTCAGTGGGGCGTTTGGGGAGCACTTTGATCTTGTTGATCAGCTTTCCACCTTCTTCAAAAATCCCCAGCCATTCATAATCATAAAAGAGAAATGCATTGGGCGAAATGGGCGACACGAACTCCCGTTCCATATCCAAATCGATAAACTTATTGTAGGCATTGATATTGAAATCAGACGCCTTGTTGAAGCTAAACCCCTGCTCGTTTCCGCTTACTTTGGAGCTGATCATGCGCTCGGAAACTTTGTCCGGCAGCTCAAAGGAAAACTCAGAAACCGACTCGGATAAGTAGATAATTCCAGTATCTATTGTGATCTTCTGCCCAAGGATTTTATCGGGACGCTTATCCAGCCGGAATAGTCCCTTCAAATAAGCATCCGTTTTGAAGGCACTTACTTCACTTTCATAAAACTTCCGGGTTTTGATCGCTTCCCTGATCACTCGATAAGCCGGATCCTCATCCCCCGCAGTGACCACCACCTCTTTCAACTGAAGCGCCTGTTCCGGCAATTCGAAATCGAAACGTACTGTCTGGCCTTCATTCAACGTGATTTCTTTCTCGGTCACTTTGTAGCCTACATATTGCGCCACGATGGTATGCCTACCAGGGGGTGTTTTCAGGAAGAAAGCCCCCTCGCTGTTAGAAGTGGTGCCATTGGTAGTGCCTTTGATGTACACGGTGGAAAATGGCAAAGGCTCGCCCGATGTACTTCGGGTCACGCCCTTTATTCCGGTTTGTGCCAGTGCAGCAAGCGATAGGAAACTGATCAGAGTGAAAGAAAGTATTCTCATAAGGTTAGTGATAAGTATGGTGATAATGCACTAAAGGCACAATGGGTTGCACAGATTACATTTTTCTCGAAAGTTTTTCATTGTGGGTTATCTTGGCAAAAGTTATACCAGCAGCAAATTTTGAACATGCAAAAAGTAGCAATCATAACAGGTGGATCTTCAGGGATTGGTAAGTCATTGGTGCTAAAATACGCCAGCGAAGGATACGCAGTTGTATTTACCGGAAGGAATGGAGAACGTATGGCCCAAGTGGCAAAAGAGCTGGGCGAGCGGCCTCACCTGGCACTGGAACTAAATGCAGGAGACAGGGACGACAATCAGCGAATGGTGGAAGAGACTGTTCAAAAATTTGGTCGGATAGATGTGCTCATTTGTAATGCCGGGATTTCCATGCGTGCACTTTTTGAAGATGTGGATTTGGACGTTTTCAAAAGCCTGATGGATATCAATTTTTATGGAGCCATCTATGCCACGAAGTTTGCGCTTCCACATTTACTGGAAACAAAAGGTACAATTATAGCCATCTCCTCCATCAATGGGTGGCGCTCTACTCCTGCGCGCACGGCCTACTCCTCATCCAAGTTTGCCATGCAGGGATTTTTCGAGTCGCTACGAACCGAGGTGATGACTCGTGGCGTGCATGTGCTGGTGGTATGTCCCGGATTTACCAGCTCCAATATTCGAAATGCAGCACTGACAGCAGATGGAAAGGCTCAGGGGGAATCCCCTCGCGATGAGAAGAAGATGATGACCTCCGATGAAGTGGCTGATCGCACATTCAAAGCTGCCCAAAAAAAGAAACGAGATTTGATCCTGACATTTGAAGGAAAGATGGCCGTTTTTCTTAACAAGATCATACCATCCCGTCTGGACAAGATGATCTATAACATGATGAAAAAGGAACCGGATAACCCGCTTAAATAACCTTCAATTTCCCATTCCTCACAAAGACCTCCTTACCATCCCAGATAATTCTGGCCCACACTTCATCCTGATCCAGCACTTTCACTTTGTGGCCTTTTGTCAGCATCTCAATGGGCTCTGCGCCAGCCGATGGCCCGGATCGAAGCAAGGTATTGTCTGAAATGATGATGCCCTGAGCTGAGGGTCTCAGGTTCAAAACGGAAAACAGCATGACTGCAAGCACAATCTGGATGACAAAGGCGCCCATTGGCTTCTGGTCTTCCTGTTTTTTTTTGTAGATATATACAGTCAGCGCTACCATCAGGACGACCAAAAGAAGCATGATCCAAAGCTGATTCTTGTGAAGGAGCGCAAGAAAATAACTGAAATCGTCATAATCATATCCGCTCAGCTCGTTTTCCTTCACTATCTCCTCGATTTTCCCAATTACCTGACGGTCAGCAGACTCCTCGTAATATTTATTCATGAAGTAGAGTGCATCGGCATAGTTGCCCAGGCCATCCTGAATAAAGGCCATTTTTAGTAGCATCGATGAAGAAGCCTTGCCCTCCGCAAAAAGCTGATGATATTTGGAAAAAGCCTCGGTGTATTTCTGCTGGTCGAAAAGTGAGTCAGCATGAGTCAATAATTGATTTTGCGCCTTCAAGCCGCCCATCGTGCAGAAGAATAAAATTCCCAGAAATAATCTCACCTTTATTCGGTAAATCATGTGGTATTATTAATTAAGATTTCTATTTTTGCATCCGCAATTTAAGACAAGGGTCTTGAATTGCACTTCTTTTTATATGAAAGGAGATTTAAAATGACTGGCTAGCTCAGTTGGTAGAGCAACGCCCTTTTAAGGCGTGGGTCCTGGGTTCGAATCCCAGGCCAGTCACATCAAGTCCCGGTTAAATGCCGGGATTTTTTGTTTCCTACCTCTCAGATTTAGGTATTTCTATCTCCACGCGCGTGCCCTGTCCTGATTGGCTACTCATAGAAACCTTGCAATTGTTCTTCTCCAGAAGCTCCAGGCTAAGCCCAAGTCCAAGCCCTGTCCCCCGCTCACCTTCCGTGCCAGCGCTCGAAGACTGAAATTCCCGTTTCAGGATCGAGGCTATTTTTTCCTTATCCATGCCTATGCCACTGTCCTGGATGGCTAGCTTGATGTAGCTTCCGTTCCCCACAGCAGATATGGCCACAGTGCCTTTGGGCGGGGTGAATTTCAACGCATTGTGAATTAAGTTTCTAAACGAAACCTTGAGATGATTTTTGTCCGCCCAGACCTTCAGACCTTCAGGGATGTCCACTTCCATAAGAATCCCCTTCTTCCTGATCAATTCTGCATACAGGTCAATATTACTTTCCACTACCTCCCTGATATCTACATCAGTTAGTTTCACATTGATGCCATCCAGCTGGGTGCGGGCCCACTCCAGCAGCGTATTCATGGTATCCTGCAGCGCGCCCACTTTTTCCTTCACGTCTTTTTGGTACTTGAAAAAGTCCTCCTGAGAAAGGGCCCCATCAGATGAAACAGCGAGGAGGCCTTCGAATAAGTCCAGAGGGCTTTTCAAATCATGGGCAATGATCGAAAATAACTTATCCTTGGACTGATTGGCGTCATCCAGCTTATTTCTAGCAGATTCCAGTTTGGTTACATCATTGACAAATACCGCTACTCCCACCACTTCATTGTCATTTTTTATAGGTGTGTATTTGCCTCCTGCGTAAAACGTGGTGCCATCTGGCAACTCGGTCAATTCCAGAAATTCCGGACTCTCTCCCCTTAGAGCGGCTTCAACCAAAGGTTGGTGCTTTTCCAGAATATTGGGCGGCAGTACCTCATCTAGGCGGGAACCGATGATTTTGTCCCTCTTCATTCCGAACGCCCTTTCATAGCTGAGGTTTACCATGCGATACTTCAAGTCCTTCCCCACCAATCCGATAAAAAGCGGCACACTGTCAATCATAGAATACAGCAGCTCATCCTTATCCTTCAACCTCATAAACGCCTTTAACAACGACTGTCTAAAAGCCTCCGCAAACAGGAAAATCAGCAAACATAGAATACTCGTATTCTGAAGATTTATGAAAAAATTGAAGTCATATGGATTCCCCATATAGCCTTGCTTGACAAACTTGAGCCACATCAATACGGCATAGATGATCAAAAAACCAATATATCTGAGCTTGCTATCATACAGCAGGTAGTTTACAGCCATAAAGCCTATCAGAATATTTTCGGTCTCATTGAACCTTCCCTGCTCAAAGGCAACAAAAGAGGCCAGAATCAATGTGGAAACAGATAGAAGAAGGAAATAGGCCCTTGCCGCTCTATACTTTCGCTTATAATTGAGGTATAAAACCAGTGCAAACAGACTGCCACCTACCATAGTGACATAGAATTGAGGAAAGAGGTTTTCAATTCCAATAAGAACAGTCACTCCATAAGTGACAAAAATGGTAACCAAAGAGAGGCTATTGATGAACAAAACCCTTCTGTAATGGAGTGGATCTTCCAGCCCATCAAGCCCCAAATGGTTGATTTTAGCGATTAATCTCTTCATGCAACAGGCGAACCTGCTGGATCTTAATGATCTAACAATTTAATGCATTTGTGAATGGCATTTACCAACTGATCTGAATTTTTCAGTGGCTTCTGAATGAAGTAGACGTACTCCACGTCATAATTTTCCATGACTTCTTCGGGGTGGCTGGAGATCACGATCGTCTTTGGCTTATGGTCACTAAGCTCCAAAACTTCAGGGCCCTCCAGTCCGGAAATATTGATATCCAGCAGCAAAATATCCGGCTTATCCAGATCAATGCGCTTGGCAGCATCGAGCGTATTGTCACAGTTGCCCAGCAGCTCTACCTCCGCAACTTTTTTTACCACGATCTTCAAAATCTCCACAAAAGCGGGATCGTCTTCTACTATCAGGCAGGTATATTTTGAGTCACTCAATGCTTGAAATGATAAATTGAAAGGAGGATAAAAATAGGGTCTTTTTCCGTCATCCAAAAACCAAGATAGCCCGATCCGTCAACATAAAATTCAAATTTATCCTCATAAAGTAAAATTTTATCTTCAGAGCCACATTAGATTGATGATTGGGGGATGCTAAGGCAGGGAGTGGTGGCGGGCGAACCGGCACTCTCCGCTAAATAAAAAATCCTCCTCAGAAAACTGAGAAGGATTCGTACCTGAGGCCGGAATCGAACCGGCACTCCTTGCGGAACACGAGTTTGAGTCGTGCGCGTCTACCAGTTCCGCCACTCAGGCATATTTCTTTTGCCAATATAAGCTGGTGTTTTGGTAAACGGTGGGCAAAAGTATCTAATCACCCATAACATTGCAATAAAAAAAGCCTCCGAAAAAAGGAGGCCTTCTTATGATCTGATTTTCAATTGTTAATTCACCGGATAATACACTTCCGTAATCCATTTGGTAGTATCCGCTTCCATGCTTGGGTCTGTCACATACACTTCCCACGGCATACCTGTTATTTCATAGCCATAGTACCCGGCGTATTGATTGATTTCTTCATGTGTAGCCTCCAGATTGTTATAGCTACCATAGTGTATTGCCCTGAGTGCCGCGCCTTCAGGAGATTGCCGGATTGTTACAACCTCACTATCAATGGTGGACTCCTCAGTAACAGGAATACCGCAGATCATGCCAATGCTGGTTTCGCTATACTCTGTGGTAACAGCCAGCGGATAGCCTTCGCCCATGGTAGCGCCGCTCTGAGTAATAGCAGCCATAATTTGCCCATAGGTATCTCCCATCGCCTGTGCTATCTCATCCGGATCGTGGGAGGTAGTTACTGCCATACCTGCATAAGTAATAGCTGCCACTTCTTGAAGAGAAATATCAGCTTTAAAATTGGGTCGGTTTTCTACCCGCTCTTTGAGTGCGGCCAGTCCCTCCTCATAAGGTGGGCCTAAAAACATCTCCAGTCCTACTACCATCATCTTTTCAAAACCAGACACACCGGTGATGTCAAATGTCCATGTCACTTTAGTTCCACCCTCTGTTTCTTCCAGAATAAATGAGGCGGTTGGCTCCTCCTCGCCTTCATCCGTGAAATCCCGATTATTGTTTTGATCAAATCCCATGTCCATGGCCACAAACGCATTTTCCCTCACCTCAGTAATCTCCATATACCCGTTTCCCACATTTTCATCGGAGCTATACCATATTTGCTTTGCACCCACACCGCTGGATGGGCCTTCCTATTGATACTCGGCATTTGGATCCATCTGAAACCATGGTGACCATTTGTTAAACGTTTTGAGGTTGGAAACCTCTGCATAAACCGCACTGGCCGGGGCATTGATAACTACCTGCCGCTCCAAATGACCGGCCGATGGCCCGAAAAGAACCAGGCCAAGTGCCAGAACCACCACTACCAGAATGATGATCCCAAGAATTTTAAGAATTTTCATAGTTAGATTGTTGAATTTTGTGATATCTAAAGTTAAAAATTTTGCAAGAGAAAACCCCTAAATACGCCGGTTTCTGGAACAGGCTTCTGGCACACAATATCGACCTCCTTCCAATTCTTTTGTTGTTTTATGGAGTGTCTTTTATTGTCCCCAGTTCAGGATATGACTATCTGCTCATTAGCGGAATATATTTTCTTTACCACTTCACATTTGAAACCAGTGCTATGCAGGCCACACCTGGAAAAAGATGGACAAAAATCAAAGTAACCGACTCAAACGGCAATCATCCATCAATGCATCGAACCGTCATTAGAAACTTAACAAAGTTTCTCTCACTGATACTTTTCTTTGGAGGGTTTATTGCTATCATTTTCGACCAAAAGAGACGGGCTCTACATGACTATATAGGGGGTACGTTAGTATTATTTGATGAAGATTAGCTTAATTTGATTTTTTTAGAAGTTTACGTTTAAATATTCGATTATATTTCAGGTCAAATTCTAACAATTCATAACCTATGAGTAATCAGGAATCCCCGATAAAGCGGTTTGAGAATTTTTTTGAAGGCTTCATGTTCTGGAGTAGATGGGTACAAGCTCCTCTATACACCGGTTTGATTATCTCTTCATTTTTCTACTTATACAAGTTTTTCCAGGAGTTGCTTCACATCATCCAGCATACTGTGGATTTTCACGAGACTGAGATGATGCTGGGGGTATTAAGCCTGGTGGACATTTCCATGGTGATGAACCTTGTGGTAATGGTGACCATAGGTGGGTATTCCATCTTTACCAGCCGCATTGATGTGGACATGCACGATGACAAGCCGCTATGGCTGGAAGATCTGGATGCTGGTCAGTTGAAAATTAAACTTGCAACATCGCTTGCTTCGATTTCCGGGGTTCAGTTGTTGAAAACATTTATCGATTACCGGGAGGCAGTAGAGAAAACAAGCTCCGAAGGTATTGTAATGGAGATCGTTATCCACATGGTATTCATTACTTCGGCATTGCTACTTGCACAAACTGAAAAGATCACTCACAGCTACAAGCATGGAGCCCATGCAGAGCCAGCGAGTAGTGATTCTTCCAAAGAGCATTAATTAGGGATACATTGAAAATATTTAGCCGGGAGTTTCTTCCGGCTTTTTTTATTTCTCATCGCTAAGGGATTTACCATCAAAAAGTTATTTTTGCCCTCCCTGCGCACGTGGTGAAACTGGTAGACACGCCATCTTGAGGGGGTGGTGGGAGCAATCCCGTGGAAGTTCGAATCTTCTCGTGCGCACTCTTTCATTCTGAAAGTGCTCGCTTCTCCTTTTTAAATACTAGCAATCCCGTGGAAGGAGGTACGCCTCTCCGATCGAATCTTCTCGTGCGCACTCTTTCATTCTGAAAGTGCTCGCTTCTCCTTTTTAAATACTAGCAATCCCGTGGAAGGAGGAACGCCTCCCCGATCGAATCTTCTCGTGCGCACTCTTTCATTCTGAAAGTGCTCGCTTCACAATTTACAAGTGCCTGCAATCCCGTGGAAGGAGGAACGCCTCCCCGATCGAATCTTCTTGCATTGATTACTCTCCCAAAAGCTGCCGAATATCTTCAATCATCCTTTTCATCTCCAGCTTCAAGGTACCGTTATAGATTCCCCTGATTCTTCGTTTCTGATCTATGAGCACAATGTTTTCGGTGTGGAGAAAATCATCCAGATCGGTGACACCTTTTCCAAATCCTTCATCCACAAAATAGGCCAGACGACCCATCTTGTACAACTCTTCTTGCTCCCCGGTCACCAAGTGCCACTGATCTGAATTGATATCATTTTGCTGTGCATACTCTTTTAATCTAGCCACACTATCCGCCCATGGCATCACAGTGTGTGAAAGTATCTTCACCTGATCATTTCCTTTAAATTCGTTTTGTATCAATGAAAGATTGGCTTCCATTTTGGGGCAAACAGTGGGACATAGAGTGAAGAAGAAATTGGCCACATACACCTTCCCGTCAAAAGTCTCATTGGTGATCATTTCACCCTCCTGATTTACAAATTGAAAATCTGAGATTGTGTGGATTTGCTCATAGGCCGGATCACTTTCATCAATCCACTGAGCGGTGAAGGTGGCCTCCGAATAGAAAGGAAGTGATAACTCCTCGTTCCCTTTCGTTGAGGAGCATCCAATCACAAGTGCAATAAGGGGTATGTATTTTAGTTTTTTCATTTTTCAATTCCTTTATAGGGATCAACAGTCTTTGTGGCTCCATCCAATTTGGTACATCTTTTTATTCCCTGAAGGCCGTACCTCCTCCCATTCTCCCGCACGATATAATTTGATCTTGGCTTGCCGTCCGGCCTCCATACTTGCTGCCTGCCAAATTCTTTCCCATTCACATAATTCATATCAGCAGCCAGCAGACCAGTATCAAACCACTCCTTATGGTTGCCTTCGTTAAATCCATTAACAAAATGGTACTCGAACGCTTTCACTCTGTTTGGGTGATAGCCGATATGAACACCATGCTTTTCACCATCCAAATATGTACGTTGATATTTGATTCCTCCATTTTGATAAAAGGCGGTTGTCATCCCATTTTGCTTTCCATCAAAGTATCCGGTCTTTACTGAGATTGAGTCGTTGGAGTACTTCTCAATTAAATAACCGGAAAATGGAAGTCCGTTATAGCTGATTTCTCCGGTCTGTTTTTTTGTAATTCTTTCATCAAAAGCTGAAATCATCAATTCAGGAATTTGGTAGACTGTAGCTACCGGCTCATTGACTAGGCTTTTAGATTCACTACATCCAATTATCAGTAAAATCAAGAACCCAATTATTCCTATTTGCTTCATGGTAAAAAAGCCAGCTCAGCTTTCGCCAAGCCAGCTATATCGTTAAATGTTATTGTGTAATAGTTCCTGCCTCACCGTAAAAACCATCACCATTGATCCAGGGGAGGTCTGCAGTGATGTGATAGTGGTAAACTCCATTCGGGAAATCCTCGGTAGCAGATGTGTGACCATGGTAGTCATCCAAATCATCATTGGTAATTTCTACGCCATTTTCCATTGGCCCATACACCGGAAAGCCATCTAGCAAGAACCCTAAAAATGCATCAGATCCTTTATTTTCAGTCAACCAAATAGGCTCGATGTGATAGTGATACGCATCACCAGCCGGGTGGCCCTCGTATTGGTCGAATGTATTGAGTTCCTCCAAAATATCATCCCCCGGAGCAGCATTCTGATTAAAGAAAACCACACTGTTTATGGAAATCCCCATTGGCCCCATTGGTGTGGATTCTTTATTGGCCGCTTCTGCAGGGTAGCGTGGGATTTTAAACACATAGTTTTGTGCCGCTATCTCTCCTGGGTTTTTCTTAAAATCAGGATTGTCTGGCTCATCGTATGCTTCATACAATGGATCTGCCAGTGGATAATACATGCTCTTGTGATCGGGAAGATTGGAAGATGTGATGGTGACCCAGGTGTCGTCGAATGTGACGCTCAAGGCATCAGTGTTGTAGAATTTAGAAGCCAGGATGCTAATGTCAACCTCGTCTTCCGTTTCATTTTCATCGTCCTCCAGCTCGTCCTCCATTTTATCATCTATTTCCTCCTCAGCATCATCGCCTCCACAGGCCATAAACATGATCATACCAAACATCAGAATGGCTAGTTTCAAATTGAATTTTTTCATTGTTGTCATCTTTGGTTTCTTATTCGACGGCCAACAGTGAAAAAACCCACCCCTTAAAATCAAAAATTACATCTATTTCTCCCAGAGCACATCGGCAAACCATTTATCACTATCCAGGAAAGTTTTGAGAGATGTAAACCCGGAAGCATCTGCTAATGATTTTAGCTGCTTTTGATCATATTTTTTTGAAATCTCCATGAATATGGCTTCCCATGATCTGAATTCGATCTCGTCACCATCGATGGTCACCGTTTGCTCTGTTTGACTAATCAGGTAGCTACGACATTCACCGGTGTGAGGATTGTAATAGGGATAGTGAATGAACTGATCCCGATCAAAATCAGCACCCAGTTCTTGATTGATTCGATCCAGTAAGTTCAGGTTAAATTCCTTCGTGACCCCCTGGCTATCGTTGTAAGCATTTAGGATAATGGAAGGATCTTTCTTTAAATCCACGCCCATAAATAGCAAGTCCCCTGGCTTCAGAAATTCCTGGAGTTTAGAGAGAAATCCCTCCGCCTCTCCCTGGCCAAAATTCCCCACTGTTGATCCAAGGAAGAATACGATATCTTTTTCCGGACTCTCCGAAATCTCAGCCAAAGCATCAAAATAGTCTCCTTCGTAAGACTCAATGCGGAGGTTTGGCATTTCAGCTTTCAAGTTTCCTTCCAGAATTTCAAGCACATTGCCAGAAATATCCACCGGCGTGTAGGCAAAATCAGCACCTGCATCAAGAAAATGTTTGAGCAGCACTTTGGTCTTTGAACCATCCCCTGCCCCCAACTCAATGATTCGGAAAGGCTCACCTTCATCAATCGCCTCAAGGATTGCAGCTTTGTGGGTTTCGAATATCTCCAGCTCCTTTCGGGTGAGGTAATATTCATCCAACTGCATAATCTGCTGGAAAAGCTCATCGCCCCGGACATCATAGAAATACTTGGATGGGAGATGTTTTTTCTCGGCTTGCAGGCCTTCCATAACATCCTCTGCAAAGGGGGTGAGCGTCGTGGATTCTTTTGTCATTCGTGTGTTATATGTGCTTTGCTAAACGGATACCCGAAAACATCCATCGCAAATGTGGATGAAAGAAATTACGATATGTAGCTCTTATATGGTTTCTGGGCGTACCAAAAGAACCGCCGCGAAGCACCATTTGGTTCACCATAAATTTCCCATTGTACTCCCCGAGTGCCCCCTCAGGTGGGCTGTAATAGGGATAAGCCACATACGGACTGGACGTCCACTCCCAGACATTGCCAAAAAAATCAAAATCGGAAGTTTGGATTGGTCGGAAGTGATCCTCCTCTACAAAGTTTGCTTCCGCCAGTACGTTTGGAGAGTACATCTTGCAGGCAATCTCCCACTCCTGCTCGGTCGGTAACCTGAGCCCTTTCCATTTTGCAAAAGCATCTGCCTCGTAATAGGAAACATGACAAAGCGGGTCATTTTCATTTACTCGCTCAAAGCCACTTAGTGTGTAGTGCCACCACTCTCCCCCATCCTGCTGCTCCCAATATCGTGGAGCTGAAATTTTATTTTCATTGACCCAATCCCACGCTTCTGACAACCATAACAAATGATTTTCATAGCCTCCATCCTTTATAAATTCAAGGTATTCTCCACACGTCACCAGACCTGATGCTATCTGATATTCGTGAACGAAAACTTTATGCCTTCCTTTCTCATTGTCAAAATGGAACGCCTCGCCCTCAAAACCAACTTCATAAATACCCTCATCTACGTTGAGCCAGTCCGACTTTTTTTCCACTTTTTTCACAGATTTGGGAGTCTCGATGTATGGCGGATACAGTGGATTGTCTCCTAAAATGCGCTTAATGTCATACAAAAAAAGCTCCTGATGCTGCTGCTCGTGATTCAAACCAAGAATGACCACATCGGCCACTTCCTGCGAAAGCTCTCCCTGAAGAAACTGCTCCATGTGCTCATTCACATAAGCGCGATACTCAAAGACTTCCTTGACGGTAGGACGAGTAAGCTGGCCCCTGTTTGCCCGAGTCCAGCGCTCACCAGCCGAGATGTAGTAGCTGTTGAAAAGGTATGGGTACTTTGGATGGAAGAGCCTGTAGCCCCTGACATTGGGTACCAAAACGAACGTTTCAAAAAACCAGGTTGTATGTCCCAGGTGCCATTTTAGGGGGCTTACGTCTGTCACCGGCTGCACCACAAAATCCTCTATTTCAAGTGGATCACACAGGTGTTGGGTTTGGTTTCTAACGTTTTTATAACTTTCAAGAAGACCAATAGTGAGTTTAGTTTCCGATTGCAAAACGATTATAGATTTTTTCCAAGATAAAACATCTTGACGGGAGAAGCCATGAAAATTGGACGTTTTTGAAAAAAGAAACCCTATCCCGACAATGCAGGATAGGGCCCTCAACTAACCAAAAAGACAAGAACAATCTATGTTCTAAACTACCTGTCCCATTCATGACAAAATCCCTGCCAGATCATTTCACGTATACCAAAATCGCATACTTATTTCGTTAAAAAACCTTAAAATGCACTATGAAAATAACCCTTTACTTCCTGAGCCTACTTTGGCTTTCACCAATGCCAAAAGGTGATGAACAGGCTGTCCTCACTGCTGATGAAATCCAAATGGTCCTTGACAGGCATAATTACTGGAGAGCTGATGTGGGAATAAATGATGAGCTGGAGTGGTCTGATGAAATGGCGAAACTGGCGGCAGACTGGGCCAGACAATTGAAGAAGAATGGATGTGCCTGGGAGCATCGGCCAGATAATAAGTTTGGCGAAAATCTCTTCAAAGGAACTGCCGGGGCATTCAATGCCGCCTATGTGGTGGATGCCTGGGCCAGCGAGAAAGCAGACTACAATTATTTTAAAAATAAATGCAAACCCGGCAAGATGTGCGGACATTATACACAGATCGTTTGGCAAACAACCACGAAGGTAGGATGCGCCAAAATAGAATGTGATGGCATGGATATCTGGGTGTGCAACTATGATCCGCCAGGCAACTGGGTGGGAGAAAAGCCCTACTAGGTGCAACCTTCCTCCGTACAAATTGTCACTAACTAAAAAAACAACTCAAAATGAAGACTTTTATAACCTTACTATTATCAGCTGCTATTTGCCTCCCATCTTTTGCTCAGAAGCGAACGGTGGACGCTGGGAGCTTTAATGAACTATCTCTTGGCATTCCTGCCAATGTGTATTTAAAGCAGGGAAATCAGAAAGTAGAAATCGAATGTGATGACGACATTTTTGAAGAGATCGAGTTTGAACTGAAAGGTGACCGGCTGGTGATCAAGAAAGAAGGAATACAAATGTGGGGAAGTAGCTGGAGGAAATCTGAGGTAAATATTTATATCTCCATGCAAGAAATTGAGGAGCTATCAGTAAGCGGGAGCGGGATGATAGAGAGCGATGGCAGGCTTGAAGTCGAGGACATTAAACTGTCAGTGAGTGGTTCGGGAGATATTGATCTGGACTTAAGAAGTGATGAGCTTGACATGAGAATTTCCGGCTCTGGCAGCATTATCCTGAATGGTGAAGCATCTGAGGCTGAAGCCAAAATCAGCGGATCAGGAAAAGTAAAAGCAGAGGATATGACGGTTGGGGTGTTTGAGGCATCCATTAGTGGGTCGGGTAGCTGCTACATCACCGCAACGGAAGAAGTGAGTGCCAATATTTCCGGCAGTGGAAGTGTGTACTACAAAGGGGAACCGAAGCGAGTAGTGAGCAATTCCTCCGGAAGTGGCAAAATCAGGAAAATGTGATTAGATCGAAATAGAAGCAAGGTAAAGCCCGGGAGACCGGGCTTTTTTATGTAATCTCCCTTTCAGGTATTTCAACCTTTAAATTTCAAGAACATTTATATCTAATAATGAAGATGCCGGATCAAGTCCGGCATGACATGCTAATGATGTAAGGTTAAAAAATGTTAGGTCACCCTGAACTCGTTTCAGGGTCTATCAACATCCCCCTGCAACCCACATCCCACAGCACCCCCCTTCGAAGGGGGAATGATCACTCCGGCTCATTATCAATTCTTCATTTTCAACTATCAGTTCTTATAAACCTTCCCCTCCTTCATCACAAACTTCACATCTTTCATCACCTCAATGTCTTCCAGCGGATTTCCTGGGACTGCTACGATATCCGCCAGATAGCCTGCTTTCAATGTTCCAATCTGATCGCCCATGCCCAGTAGGTTGGCTGCTGTAGAGGTTGCACAAATGATCGTCTCGATCGCTGGCATGCCACCTTCTACCATGTAAGTAAACTCCCGGGCATTCTCTCCATGCTTGAATACTCCGGCATCCGTACCAAACACGATAGGAACTCCTTTCTTGTAGGCTGCTGTGAATGTGCTTTGAATCTTTGGTCCAATCACTCGTGCTTTTTCAGCTACCACTTTAGGATAGTAGCCCGGCTTTTTCGCATTCTCGGCTACTTCCATACCGGCAGTAATAGTAGGTACCAGATACGAATTCTTCTCTTTCATCAAATCCATAGTGGCGTCACTCATATACGTACCATGCTCAATGGTTTTTACTCCATTTGCAACCGCTCTCCTCATGCCTTCATCACCATGCGCGTGAGCTGCCACGTGAAATCCAAGATCATTAGCTGTTTCCACAATTGCTCTGATTTCGTCTTCTTGAAAGTGCGCCCCTTTTCCATCTTTGGCCACACTGAGCACCCCTCCGGTTGCTGTGATTTTGATTAAGTCAGCTCCATTCTTGTATCGCTGGCGTACTGCCTTGCGCGCATCAGCCACACCATTAACTACACCATCCATAGGGCCAGGATTGCCCATCAGGTCATCTCGGTATCCGTTGGTAGGGTCAGCATGTCCACCAGTGATCGCCAGGCTCTTCTCTGCAGTAAAAATGCGAGGGCCATCTATGGTGCCCTTGGCAATGGCATCACGCAATGCTACATTCACACCGCTCCCTCCTACATCACGCACAGTAGTAAAGCCTGCCATCAACGTCCGTTTTGCAATATCTACAGAGACAAATGCCCTGTCGGCAGGGTTATCCGTAAACTCTCTGATGTATCTATCAGGGCTGGTTTCACCTTCCATGTGGACGTGCATATCTATCCAGCCAGGCATCACGGTATGATTTTTCAAGTCAATCACCTCATCACCTTCCCGAGGTGTCACATAGCCATTTTCTATGGAAGTAATGGTTTTGTCTTCTACAATGATCGACTTTTCATTCATGGCTTTCTTGGATACTCCGTCGATCAAGGTGCCAGCATGGATAATTGTGCGCTGGGCAAAGACGGAAGAAATCGCCAGTACTGCCAATAAGGTTAAGGTTAGTTTTTTCATAGTATTAGGTTATCCAATTAGTTTCTTGTACTTGATTCTTTTCGGTTCCTCATCTCCCAGACGCTTCTTGCGGTTTTCCTCATATTCCGAGAAGTTTCCTTCAAACCAATAGGCTTGAGAATCTCCCTCGAATGCAAGAATGTGCGTCGCAATTCGATCCAGGAACCAACGGTCGTGGCTGATCACTACCGCACAGCCTCCAAAGTTTTCGAGGGCCTCCTCCAATGCCCGAAGGGTATTCACATCCAGATCATTTGTTGGCTCATCCAGCAGAATCAGGTTGGCTCCCCTCTTCAAAGTAAGAGCGAGGTGCACCCTGTTTCGCTCCCCGCCGGATAAAGTGGATAGCTTCTTGCTCTGATCCGTACCTGAGAAGTTGAATTTGCTGACATACGCACGCGCATTCATTTCCCTTCCACCCAGATCAATGATTTCATTTCCCTCGGAGATCACCTCATATACCGACTTATTGGGATCTAGCTGATCATGCTCCTGATCCACATAGCTCATCACCACCGTTTCCCCTACTTCAAAGCTTCCTTTATCAGGCGTTTCCTGGCCGGTGATCATTTTAAAAAGAGTGGACTTACCCGCACCATTCGGCCCGATCACCCCAACAATCCCTCCTTGCGGAAGGCTGAAAGAAAGATTTTCATAAAGGAGCTTGTCACCATATCCTTTGGCCACTCCATTCGCTTCAATCACTTTAGCGCCAAGACGTGGGCCTGGCGGAATGTATAGCTCTAACTGATTTTCCTTTTCTTTCGCTTCCTGACCCATTAGCTTATCGTAAGCGCTCAAACGAGCCTTGGCTTTGGCCTGACGTCCTTTCGGGCTCATACGCACCCACTCCAGCTCTCGCTGTAAGGTCTTCTGTCTCTTTGATTCCTGCTTATCTTCTTTGGCAAGTCGCTTTTCCTTTTGCTCCAGCCAGCTGGAGTAATTTCCTTTCCAAGGAATTCCTTCCCCCCGATCCAATTCCAAAATCCATCCTGCCACATTATCCAAAAAATATCTGTCGTGAGTTACGGCGATCACCGTGCCTTCATATTGCTGCAGGTGCTGCTCCAGCCACAATACTGATTCCGCATCCAGGTGGTTAGTAGGCTCATCCAGTAAGAGAACATCAGGTTGCTCCAAAAGCAGACGGCAAAGAGCCACCCTTCTTTTTTCTCCTCCCGATAGATTTTTTATCAACGCATCTTCAGGTGGTGTGCGAAGGGCATCCATCGCTCGCTCGAGTTTGTGGTCTATCTCCCAAGCCCCCGTCGCATCCAGCTTTTCCTGAATCGCTCCCTGACGCTCTATGAGCTTATTCATCTTATCAGGGTCTTCCAAAATCTCAGGCTCACTGAATTTGGCATTCACTTCGTCATATTCTTTCAGAAGGTCGTTGATTTCCTTCACTCCTTCCCGTACCACCTCGATTACAGTTTTCTCTGGATCGAGCTCGGGTTCCTGCTCCAGCATACCTACAGAGTAGCCGGGTGAAAACACAACCTCACCCTGAAAATCCTTTTCTTTACCGGCAATAATTCGTAACAATGAGGACTTTCCTGCACCATTTAGACCCAGTACGCCTATTTTAGCACCATAGAAAAAGGACAAATAGATATTCTTGAGTACTTGTTTTTGCGGAGGGTAAATCTTGTTTACCCCCGACATTGAGAAGATGATCTTTTCGTCTGACATGCTTAAGTTTGATTAGAAATCGAATATACAGAATTACACTCACCCTTGGACATCATAGAAGTACCATTTGGATTTATAAAAGACGGTAAGGTCTTTCAGAGCGGATGGGGAGAAAACCCTGACAGAGAAATTGGAGAGGTTCGCGATGAGGACAATGAAAAATCTGTTCAGTTTTTTAAGGATCGCTTTGTTGACCTGGAAGGAAAGATCAAGGAAGTCACAGAGAAAATTGACGCTACAGAGAATAAGGGATCGTTCCTGATGAAATTGGTACACCTGAGAGAGCACCTGCCTCAGCATGATGGATTGGGTGATTATCAGGCATTGCACGATCAGATCGCTAGATACGAATCGCTGGTCAGGGACATCATTCAAAAAAACAGGGTACGAAACTCTGAGATCAAATCTGCACTAATAGAAGAGGCTAAGCAGATAGTCGAAATCATCAACTGGAAGGAAGCAACGGAGAGAATAAATGACCTGAAAAGCCGATGGATAAAAACCGGAAGTGCTGAGGAGGATAAAAACGATGAACTGGAAACCAGCTTCTGGGAGATTATTGAGCGTTTCTTTGATCGGAAGAAGCAATTTTTCGAAGATAAGCAAAAACTCACCGAGCATCGAAAGCGGCAATATGAAGAGCTGGTAGAGGAAGCAAAAAAACTGGCAGATGTTCATGGCAAGGAGCGTTTTAATAAAGTGAAGGAGCTAAAGGACAGATGGGCAGAAATTGGTGGCATCCCTGCAGAGTTTTACAAGCCCCTGAATCTTTCCTTCAATCAGGAACTAAAGGGAAAGAAGTTTTCTGCCCCATTCATAGACCATTCGGAAACTCTGAAAAAACTTGAATCTGTAAAAGCCGGAAAGGTACCATTCAACAAAGAGGAGCTGGATCGGATTAAAAAATTGATGTTTAGGGACAAAAGCAGAAACCCTGACAAACAAAAATGCCTTGAACTGATTCAACTTCTCAATGAGCGGGAGTTTGTCATCAAGCTATCTCATAAGCGTTTCCCGGATTTTGCCAAGCTGGATTTGGATAAAAAGAAAAGTGTTCGGATGGGCATCATCAGGGATCTGATTTCGCGGGATCAGGATGATTTGAAAATCTACGAGGAAAATTCTGCCAACTTTTCTTCCAGCGATGGGAAAATGAACAAGATGGTGGAAAACAAGATTAAAAGCCAAAAACGGAAGATTGAGATCAAGTCAAAATTGCTTGACTGGGTTGATTCTGGAGAATTTTGAAAGTTTTAGCAACTTTTTCTTGCGTTTTGGTGTAAGAAAATTACCTTTCGACAAAGGAAAAATTTGATATCTCGCACATAAAATATAATAATATATATTTGCGCGCATTATTAAAACAGGACTTTAAAAACGAGGCTAGAATATGTATTGGACACTAGAACTTGCATCTTATTTAGAAGACGCTCCATGGCCTGCCACCAAAGACGAACTGATTGATTATTCTATCCGATCAGGTGCTCCGCTGGAAGTAGTAGAAAACCTTCAGGAATTGGAAGATGATGGACAGCCATTTGAAAACATCGAAGAGATTTGGCCTGACTACCCGACCAAGGAGGACTTCTTCTTCAATGAAGATGAATATTGATTTGAAAAGAAATTAACAACTCAAGCTCCAGTCTTACGATTGGAGCTTTTTTATTTTTAGATAATCCCCTGCCTGATGCACATGGCTACCAGTTGGGTTGTGTTTTTGCAGTCTGCCTTGGTCATCACATTTTTTCGGTGAGTCTTCACCGTGTGAGTGCTTATGTTGAGTTTATCAGCTATATCATCATTGGAATAGCCAAACGATAACAATCTGAGTACATCTCGCTCCCTGTGAGTAATATCCTGCACGAGCAACTTCTGTCCGCCATACATTTGATAGAAGAGCGTCTCATATTCATCGTTGGCATTCAGGATTTTTGCGGTGGCCTGTATCGGAAGTATTTCATTGGCCTCCAACACCGAGTAGTGTGCAAGCCCGATAATTGGTTTCCCCTGATCGTCAAAAAACATGGGAGTGGTATGCTGGATGATGTTCTTGTAATTGTTGCTCCCATCTTTCACCCGATAGTTCCAGGTATAGGTCATCCTTCGTCTGTCTTCCAGCGGAATGTTTCCCATCGTAAATTCCATCAGGTCCTTCAGTGACTGAAGCCATGTTCCCATCTCCTCAGGATGCATTCTATCCCACCAGTATTTCATCCCAAGGTCACACATATTGAGGATGGAAAGCCTCATAGTTGGTTCAAAATTCTTACTCACATATTCAAATGCTTGTGTGCTGGTATTTGTCACGCAAAAAAAAGTGGCACTGTGAGGGATTAACTGATCGAGTTGCCGGAGCTTCTCTACATGCTTCTCCAGGCTCTCACCCCTAAACTCTTTAAATGTGGAAAATATATCATTGTAGCTTTCTACGATCTTTTGGTTCATAATATCAGTTCTGGTTGAAGGACTATTATCAATTGATAATGCGTAAAATATCAACCAACCTTGAGCAAATCAAGAACTATCACTAAAAAGGCTATTTTAAATCCTCCGGCGTGGTGATTTTAATATTGTCGTAGGACCCACTTACTAGATGCACTTTGTAACCTGCCGCTTCGAAAACACTGGCATCATCGGTAAAAACTGCTGCCCCCATTTTTTCGTATGCATCCTTCAGTGTCGCCACTTCAAAAGTCTGCGGGGTTTGCACCAGCACATAATTTGTGCGATCTCTGGCGATGGATGATCTCCCATCAATTTCCCTGATCGAATCCTTGAGCTCAACTACTGAAACTCCTGATCCATGCTTTTCAGCCGAGTCAAAAGAAGCGGCGATCGTATCTACTGAAACATAAGGCCTCACAGCATCATGAACGGCCACCAGGCCATTCCCTGAAATGAGTGCAAGACCTGAAAGCACCGAAGCACTCCGGGTAATCCCTCCGGCAGTAACAGTTATTTCAATATTCGGAAAATATTGAAATCGAATTGCTTCCCATTGTTTCATATGGGTCTCTGGGAGCACCACGATAATTTCCAGTTTGGAATCATATTCAAGAAATTTCCTAATTGATTGGACGATGATAGGAACATCATTGACAAGGAGGAATTGTTTAGGCACCTCGCTTTTCATACGGGCCCCCACCCCTCCAGCCACTATGATGGCATATTTCTTCAAAACCCCTGATTAGACAATCAACATCGCATCTCCATAGCTGAAGAAACGATACTTTTCCTTGATGGCAATCTGATACGCTTCCTGAATCAACTCATATCCCCCAAACGCTGAAGCCATCATAAGCAGTGTTGACTCTGGCAAATGGAAATTTGTGATAAGAGCATCACAAATTTTGAATTCGTAAGGAGGAAAAATGAACTTATCCGTCCATCCTGAATTATCTTTTAGCAGGCCATTGGCAGATACAGAAGACTCCAGCGTCTTCATCGCTGTGGTGCCTACAGCACAAATCTTGGACTTTTCCTCCAGCGCCCTGTTCACCCTGTCAGCGGTTGGCTTCTCCACCCAGTAGTTTTCTGAGTCCATCTTGTGCTTGGTCAGGTCTTCCACATCCACCGGACGGAAAGTGCCAAGACCGACATGAAGGGTGATTGGAGTCACATCTATTCCAATCAACTCCATTCGTTTCAACAGTTGAGGCGTAAAGTGCATGCCTGCAGTAGGAGCTGCCACAGCACCAATTTTTTTTGCATAGATCGTTTGAAAGCGATCCCTATCCTCAGGCTCTGCCGCCCTTTTGATTTCCTTAGGTAGCGGGGTTTCGCCCAGGGCGTCAATCATTTTGTAGAACTGCTCCTGATCACCATCAAACAGGAACCTGATGGTTCGGCCTCTGCTAGTTGTATTATCAATGACTTCAGCCACCAATTCTCCATCACCGAAGTAAAGCTTATTTCCAACCCGTATTTTTCTTGCCGGATCTACCAGCACATCCCACAATTTCATTTCCGTATTCAGCTCACGCAAAAGGAATACTTCGATTTTTGCTCCGGTTTTTTCTTTGTTTCCGTACAACCTCGCCGGGAAAACTTTCGTGTCATTGATCACAAATACATCGTTTTCACTGAAGTAATCCACCACATCTTTAAAAACCTTATGCTCAATTTCGCCGGTATCTTTGTGTACGACCATAAGTCGTGATTCGTCGCGGTTTTCAGTTGGGTGGAGGGCAATAAGGCTTGATGGTAAGTCGAATTTGAATTCGGATAATTTCATTCCCATAGGAAAAAGGATCTATTTTAATGATCAAAAGAGCGCAAAATTAGCAAATATGTTTCACGTTTGTAACGTAAGCAAGCTTAATCTCGTCAACTACTAGTATTTACCGTTTGAAAACAAGATTGACCGATCGCTATTTAATTGAAAAAGCTGATTAGCTATTGGCTATTTTTGTTTTGATATAATCCGCACCAATGAAAATATTTAAACTGGTACTAGAAAGCTTCAAATTTGCATGGAGTGCACTGAGGCAGAACCTCCTTCGAACCACCCTTTCCTTGCTTGGTGTGACGATTGGAATTTTCGCCATTATTGCGGTTTTTACATTGGTAGATTCATTGGAGCGGAGTATCAAAAGCAGCCTTAGTTTTCTGGACGCTAACAACCTGGACATTCGACGATTCCCTTATGAATTTGGCCCCAACATCCCCTGGTGGGAATACATTAAGCGGCCGTACACCAATTATGAAGAGTACGAATTTCTGAAAAAGAACCTCAAAAAATCTGAGGGCATCACGATTTTCGCAGTGACTGGTGGCGAAACGGTGAAGTTTGAAAGTAGCAGCTATGACGATGTGTCACTTTTCGGGATATCTCACACCCATCAGGATGTCTACGACATTGCCAGCGATGTAGAGAAAGGTAGATATTTCACAGCTTCTGAATCATATACCGGAAAAAATGTGGCCATGATTGGCTATCGGATTGCAAATAAGCTTTTCCCACGAGGAGATGCCATAGGCAAGGAAATTAAAATCAAGGGTCTCAAATACGTCGTTATTGCCATTTTTGAAGAGGAAGGGGAAGGCATTTTTGGAGATACCGGAAACGATGAGAGCATCATGATCCCTTATCAATCATTTAAAAAGATTTTTTACTCAGGAAGAAACCGGGGGGTTGAAACGTTGGTGAGTGTGAAAGGAAGTCCCGATGATATAGGATTGGTAGAACTGGAAGCCGAAATAACCGGGCTACTCAGAACCAAAAGGGGGCTAAGGCCAAAAGAAAAGAACAACTTCTCAGTCAATCGTCAGGACGCCATCATGAACATCATCGGCTCCACTTTTGACGTGATCGGAGTAGCCGGCTGGGCCATTGGAGGCTTCTCCATTTTGGTAGGTGGTTTTGGTATAGCCAATATTATGTTCGTCTCGGTGAGGGAGCGCACCAACATCATTGGAATACAAAAATCACTTGGAGCAAAGAACTTCTTTATCCTTTTCCAATTCTTGTTTGAGGCTGTATTCTTAAGTCTTATTGGAGGTGGAGTTGGGCTATTTCTGGTTTGGCTGCTATCCTTTGCCAGTCTTGGCAATCTAGAGCTAGTATTGACATTTGGGAATGTGGTACTCGGACTTGGGGTAGCTGGTATTATTGGAGTGATCTCAGGAATCGTTCCTGCATTGATGGCGGCAAGACTGGATCCTGTTATTGCGATCAGGACAACAGGATAAATAAAAAAGGTGAGCTGAGCTCACCTTTCTGAAACGATTAAGGATTAATTTTTTTACCCGTTCAGCTTTTCTTTGATCTTTTTCTCAAGTTCTTCCATAAGCTCAGGATTGTCTTCAATGAGTACTTTCACCGCATCCCTGCCCTGACCAAGCTTGTTGCCATCATAGGAAAACCAAGAGCCCGATTTTTGAATCACATCCAGCTCCACTCCTATATCCACAATCTCCCCGCTCTTGCTAATTCCTTTGCCATACATAATATCAAACTCTACCACCTTGAATGGAGGTGCTACTTTGTTCTTCACCACCTTCACCCGGGTTCGATTACCCATCACATTATCTGCAGATTCTTTGATCTGGCCAATTCTTCGGATATCCAATCGGATGGAAGCATAAAATTTAAGCGCATTACCGCCTGTGGTTGTTTCCGGGTTTCCAAACATTACCCCGATCTTCTCTCTTAGTTGATTGATGAAAATGCACGAGCATCCTGTCTTGCTAATTGTCCCAGTCAGTTTCCTCAGGGCCTGAGACATCAAACGTGCCTGAAGACCCATCTTGCTGTCCCCCATCTCACCTTCCAGCTCCCCTCGCGGTACCAAAGCAGCAACAGAGTCAATCACGATAATATCCAGCGCACCAGATCTGATCAAGTGCTCCGCAATCTCCAATGCCTGCTCTCCATTATCTGGCTGGGAAATCAATAGGTTTTCAGTATCTATCCCTAGCTTCTCGGCATACCCTTTGTCAAACGCATGCTCCGCATCAATGATGGCAGCCATGCCTCCCGCCTTTTGTGCCTCAGCTATGCAATGCATGGCCAGGGTGGTTTTACCGGATGATTCCGGTCCATATACTTCTATGATCCGACCCCTCGGTATTCCGCCCACTCCCAATGCCATATCCAGGCTTAAGGATCCGGTAGAAATAGTGGGCACATCCATCACTTTTTCATCACTAAGCTTCATTACCGCACCTTTACCATAGGTCTTTTCCAGCTTATCTATGGTGATCTGAAGGGCTTTCATTTTTTCTTGCGAGTCGGCCATATGTTATTTTGATCTAGTTTTTAGAAATCAGACAAAAATAGTCTTTTCAAATTGAAGAAAAATACAATTTGCTAAAAATATTAGGAATGACGTGATTTATTAGATTTCCACATTTCTTATCATTAAACCAGCTAATTAGTCATAATGCTTACTCATTCCTACGCTATTTCCCCGATTATCTAAAAATTCAAACCATCCATCGAAGGCCACAAACTCGCCTAAAATTTTTGAGTTTACTTTATCTGTGTAAACCACCACGCGTATGATCAATGCTATACTTATCAAACACGAAGGCCAGATGTATTCTGCTTCGTTTCCTTCCAGAACTTCCATGATTGATTTTATTGAATCGGATATTCAGCATACCAGATCATCTTTTGATCATAAAGTCATGATTTATGAAAATCAGCTGGAAGATTTGAAGCAATGGGCGCATGCCAGGAACATGGAGACCATGGAGTTTACCGCCACTCGGGTTAGTGCATAACTTAAGTTTATAGCTGCCGTCAAACTATTTCTTCTCGTTCTTCTTTTCACTATCTTGTCGGTCCATCAATCCTATCATCTATGGACAATTCCGGCTATGAAAAGGTGTACACGCAATTAAAGCACCTTAAAAACATCATTACTTTCAAAAAGCTGATGACGGACTCCAATGTGAATGTCGTCTACCTTGGAAACGTCACACAAGCTACAATCGATGGGGTCACGGAGATGATCTCGGAAGACCTAAGCGTCCGAAATGAAAATAAGCGAGTAACCAAACGGGTGTATCATGCAATGATGGAGTCGCTCCAAAACATCTGCAAACATGCCGATAGCCAATCCGATGAGGAGTCAAACTCCTTGGAACAAGGCCTTGTGAAAAAAGGGATTTTTCTTATTGGGCATAATGAATCGGAGTATTTCATTACGACCGGAAACAATATCGAGATCAAAAATGCCGTAGTTCTACGGGATATTCTGGACAATGTAAATGCACAGGATGCTGACGGCCTGAAACAACTATACTTTCAGGCAATGGAGAATTCAGAGCTTGGTGAAACCGGAGGTGCCGGATTGGGATTTATAGACATGGCCAAAAAGACCGGAACGAAATATGAATATTATTTCGAACCGGATAGTGAGACTTCCTGCTTTTTCATTTTAACAATGCGCATTGCCAAGGATGCAGAAGCCTGATCAGGCTACTTCATCGCCATTGACCATTTTTTCCTCCTTCGGCACATAATGAATAGCGTATATCATATACGCCCCCAGTGCCGTTCCGATGGGAAACTTGAAAAACAGCATCACCGCCGGAACAATGGCAAACTTCTTGCCCCAATCCTTTTGAGCACTAAGGCCATAACCTGAGATAAGGAAAATGACAGAGGAGATGGTCTGAATAGTGGGAAGAAAGTAAGCTACACCATCAGGAGGCCGAATCTCAAACAAAACAGCATCAAACTCGCGGATTTCCATCCACAAATCACTCTCAATAAACATATCCACAAAGAAGAATGTGCAAATAGAAATTGGAACCAATATCAGGCCGATGACAATGAAAATCTTTCCAATGATTCGTAAATTATTGTCGTGATCTTTTAAATCCATAAGTGATAAAGGATTGGTTATTACTGTGTATTGCAAGGTATCTTACGATAAACAATAAATAAAGTTGTAGCATGATAAAAAAATTGCTGTGGGGAATAGTTGCCGTCCTGGCAATCATCCTCATTTTGAACAGGGAGATGGTGGCTTACGGACTGAAGCAAGCCAAGGGGCAGCTCTCAATTACGTTCAATACTCGACCAATCAGTGAAGTATTGGCAGACTCTCTGGTTGCCGATAGTATTAAAACCCAGATTGGAATTGTGATGGAAGCACGGGAGTTTGCCTTTGATCGGCTGGGGCTAAAGCAGTCCGACAACTACACCACCTTCTATGATCAGAAAGGCGAGGTGGCACTTTGGAACCTGTCCGCATCAGAGCCATACGCCCTTGAGCCAAAGCTTTGGTCGTTCCCCTTGCTAGGCTCATTTCCTTACAAAGGATTTTTTGACCTGGAAAACGCCAAAAAGGAAATGGCTGAACTAGAGGAGCAGGGATATGATGCAAGGATTAGGCCGGTTGGTGGATGGTCTACCCTGGGATGGACCAAAGACCCAATCCTTTCAAACATGCTGGAGCGACCCGAAGGTGCATTAGCTGAGTTGATCATCCACGAACTCACCCACTCCACCCTTTTTGTGAAAGATCAGGTAGAGTTCAACGAAAATCTCGCTTCTTTCATCGGTGAAAAAGGGGCCGTCCTGTTTCTGAGCGAAAAATATGGCAAAAATTCAGACCCGCTTTTTGAATATATCCTTGCAGAGGATGATAGCCAAACCTTTCGAAATCAGATGCTTCTTGCTACCTCTAAGCTCGATTCACTTTATCAGGCCATAGCAGATATGTCCGATTCAATAAAATCGATCAGAAAGCATATCCTGATTGATCAAATTGCCAGCTCCATTGATACGCTTCATTTTCATAATCCAAGGTACTATCAGGCTTTTCGGTCAGGGAGGCCAAACAATGCCTATTTTATGTCCTACCTGCGCTACTACTCAGCCAAAGATTCATTGGAAAACCTATTTGCAAATAGCTATGAGAGTGATTTGAAGAGATTCATTCAGGGAATGAAAGCATACCATGAAAATTAAATGTTCAGTTACGAAATTGTTACCATTTTAACATACAATTGATTTCTAAGTAATTTTGAATAACGTTGATTGAGATGAGCGAAAGAGATGCTTTTCATTAATAGAAATGGTCAGCGTTTATCAAATTGTAAATAGAGCGTTAATTATAGATTACTGAGACAACCACGCTGAAAATGGCAAAAAACAATCAAAAAATTCTCGTAGTAGATGATGAAGCTGATATCCTGGAGCTGCTGAAATACAATCTAACCAAAGAAGGCTATGATGTAAGAACGGCCAGCGACGGGATCAAAGGGGTAGACATTGCCAAAACCTTTGTGCCAGACCTGATTCTATTGGACATAATGATGCCTAAGCAGGATGGCGTGGAAACCTGTAGGCAAATCAGGGAGCTGCCTGAAATGGCCAACACATTCGTGATTTTCCTCACCGCCAGATCGGAAGAGTATTCAGAAGTTGCCGCATTTGATATGGGCGCAGACGATTACATCACCAAGCCGATCAAACCGCGTGCTCTGGTCAGCAGGATCAATGCCCTTTTTAGAAGGGAATCCAAAAAGAAGAAAGAATCAAACACCATCACTATTGGTGATCTGGTAGTAGATCGAACGAGCTACACTGTGAAAAATGGTGAAGACAAAATTTCCCTTCCCAAAAAAGAGTTTGAGTTGCTCTACTTCCTGGCTCAAAATCCGGGTAAAGTATTCAGTCGCGACGAGCTGCTTCAAAACATCTGGGGAACGGATGTATATGTACTGGCTCGCACAGTAGATGTCCACATTCGTAAGGTGAGGGAGAAGATCGGAAATGATCACATCGTAACCGTGAAAGGTGTAGGATACAAATTTGACGCTAATTAGTTATAATTAGCCTGTATGCAATTCAATTCCCGAGCAATAGCGCTATTGCTGGCACTTTGTGTGGCGGTCATTACCACTGCATTCTTATATCTGGTGCCAGGCATCACTACCACTGCGATAGTGATTGCTTTTTTATTGTCTTTTTCCTCTTCCTATATACTGGTAAGGCTGGTGCTGGAGTTCCTGTTTTTCCGCCAGATCGAAACCATATATGATTCACTGAAGAAAATAAAAGAACGAGAAATCACGCTCAGGGGAAGAGCATCTTCAATCAACCCCCTCAAACGTATTAATCGGGAGATTTCAAGCTTTGCCAAAAGCAAGGAGAAAGAGATTGAAGAGCTAAAAGAGCGGGAAAATTTCCGGCGAGAGTTCATAGCGGATGTTTCTCATGAGCTAAAGACACCCATTTTTTCTGCTCAGGGGTTTGTACACACCCTGCTTGATGGAGCCATCAATGACAAGGAAGTTCGCAAGAAATTTTTAAGGAAAGCCGCCAGAAGCCTGGATGCCCTGGACCTTCTCGTTCAGGACATCCTCACCATTTCTCAAATCGAATCCGGAGAGATCAAAATGCACTTCGAGAACTTTGACATGCGAGGAATGTGCACTGAGATTCTGGAGCAATTGGAAGATAAAGCAGAGAAAAAGGGTGTAGAGATGATTATGTCCAGGAAGTATAAAGACCCCATCATCGTACGCGGGGATTATCGGCGCATCTACCAGGTCATGCTCAATTTGGTTTCCAATGCCATCAAATACACCAAAAAAGGGGGGCAAGCAAAAA
This sequence comes from Ekhidna sp., assembly GCF_040223195.1. GTDB lineage: Bacteria > Bacteroidota > Bacteroidia > Cytophagales > Cyclobacteriaceae > Ekhidna. The sequence goes on from NZ_JAVKDX010000022.1 coordinate 177,808, forward strand.
TCACCTTCAAAGAAGTAGCCGATAATAAAATTCGAATCATCGTCAGTGACAATGGACGTGGAATACCTGAGTCGGATATTTCACGTATTTTCGAGCGCTTTTACAGAGTGGAAAAAAGTCGCTCCCGCGAAAAAGGGGGAACCGGACTCGGATTATCCATCGTAAAGCACATCCTTGAAAGTCACGATTCAGAGATATTTGTAGAAAGCGAGTATAAAGTTGGCTCTACCTTCTATTTCGAACTGGAAAAAGCCAACTACATAGACAAAGTAGACGAAGGATGGGAAGAGGAAGAAGACTATGCATAAGAATTTCAAAAACATTTCTTTCAGTGATCTCATCATCACTGAAAATGCCAATTACATCCTGGTAAACAAGCCCCCCTTCATTGCCAGCCTGGACGATCGCGTTGAAAGTAAAAACCTGCTCAGCCTGGCAAAAGAAGTAAATCAAGAATACCAGATATGCCACCGGCTGGATAAGGAAACATCCGGAATCGTCGTATTTGCCAAGAATCCTGATGCCTACAGGAATTTTGCCATGCAACTGGAGAATAGAGAGGTAAAGAAAGTGTATCATGCAGTGATCAACGGTCTTCACCGGTTTGACGATTTTGAAGCTGATGAGCCTTTACACACCACATCAACCAAATCCAGGGTGGATTTCCGAACCGGCAAACCAGCTTTCACTCTGATAAGTACTCTGGAGGTCTTCAAAAAGCATACATTAGTTAAGTGCTTTCCGGTAACAGGTCGAATGCACCAGATTCGCGCACATCTGGCACATCACGAAGCTCCCATTGCTAACGATCCGGCCTATGGAGGTCAGCCTCCCTTGCTTTCGGAGCTGAAAAGAAATTACAATCATAAAAAGTGGGAAGAGGAAACCCCAATGATAAATCGGGTAGCTTTGCATTCATATCAGGTAGCATTTAAGGACCTTGATGGGAATGTCATTGAGGCAAATGCAGAGTATCCCAAGGATTTCTCGGTGTTAATCAAGCTCTTAAGAAAATTTAATTAGAGCCTCTGGTTTGTTTTCTTAAATGAAAATTCTATTTTTGTGTCCCTTTTTCAAGGGGATAGATTTTGACATTATAAAATCAATATAAAATTGGATACTAACAGCTTTAAAACTGTATCATTAAACAGTACAACTGTAGAGAAGAATTGGGTGATCGTTGACGCTGATTCTCAGATACTTGGAAGAATGGCAAGTGAAGTTGCTAAAATGATTCGTGGCAAACACAAGCCATCGTACACTCCACATGTAGATTGTGGTGATAACGTAATTGTGATCAATGCTGATAAAATCAGATTGACGGGAAGCAAGTGGACTGACAAGCAATATGTGCGTCACACAGGCTATCCTGGCGGTCAGCGAATTGAAACTCCTAATAGTATTAAGGCTAAGTCTTCTACGATTCTTATTGAAAAAGCAGTGAAAGGAATGCTTCCTATCAACAGACTTGGAAGACAGCTTTTCAAAAATCTATATGTATACGAGGGGGCGGAGCATCCGCATGCAGCTCAAAAACCAAAAGAAGTAAAACTATAAACCTGAATGGACAGAATTAATACCATAGGAAGGAGAAAGACCTCAGTAGCTCGGATTTATATGACGAGCGGGAAAGGTGTAATAACCGTAAACGAAAAAGAACTAAACGCTTACTTCCCTTCCGAAATTCTTCAAACCATCGTAAAGCAGCCTTTAGTAAAGGTGGAGCAAGATGGAAATTTCGACATTGATGTGAATGTGTCTGGCGGTGGCCCTGCCGGACAAGCTGAAGCAGTAAGACTGGCTATCTCCCGAGCACTTACAGAAGTAGATGCAGAGTACAGAGGCCCACTAAAGTCTGAAGGCTTTCTTACCAGAGACTCCCGAATGGTAGAGCGTAAGAAGCCCGGTCGAAGAAAAGCAAGAAGAAGATTCCAGTTCAGTAAACGATAATTTTGAGATGCAAAAACTAGAACATAAAGATCTATTGGATGCAGGTGTACACTTCGGACACCTTACCAGAAAGTGGAACCCAGCCATGGCTCCTTACATTTTCATGGAGAAAAATGGCATCCACATCATCGACCTTCACAAAACATTGGTTTGCCTTGAAGATGCTACTGAAGCCATGAAGGCAGTAGTGCGATCAGGACGAAAAGTAATGTTCGTGGCTACCAAAAAGCAGGCAAAAGAAGTAGTAGAGCAGGAAGCTCAGCGACTGAACATGCCATACGTGACTGAGAGATGGCAAGGTGGTATGCTTACCAACTTCGCGACAATCAGAAAGTCCTTGAAGAAGATGCAGGGAATGGAGAAGCTCATGAAAGAGGAAGCTTACCAAAACCTGGCAAAGCGAGAGCGATTGATGATCAGCCGCGCAAAAGACAAGTTGGAAAAAGTATTAGGTGGTATTGCCGATCTAAACAGGCTTCCTGCGGCACTTTTCGTTGTTGATATCAAAAGAGAGCATATCGCTGTAGCTGAAGCGCAGAAATTGAACATTCCGGTTTTCGGGATTGTAGATACAAACTCAGATCCAACACAAATCGACTACCCTATTCCGGGCAATGACGATGCTTTCAAGTCAATCAAATTAATTACCAATTATATAGGAAAAGCACTTGAAATAGGATTGTCTGAGCGCAAAAAGGATAAAGAGGAGCAATCTCAAGCTGAAGAAGAAGCTGCAAAAAAGGCGGCTGACGAAAAATCTGAGGTAGCAGAGTAAAATCTAAAAGACCATAAAATCTTAACATAAAGATTGAACATTGATGTATTTCGGTGTTCAATTTTTGTTTGTAGAAAATTAAACCAAAAATAAAAATGGCTATTACAGCACAAGACGTAAACAAACTAAGACAAATGACTGGTGCCGGCATGATGGACTGCAAGAAGGCACTGACAGAAGCAGAAGGTGATTTCGATAAAGCAGTAGAGCTTTTGAGAAAAAAAGGCCAGAAGGTATCTGCCTCCCGAGCTGATCGTGAAACTTCTGAAGGTGTTGTATTTGCTAAAACCAATGATGCCGGAACTGAGGGAGCTTTGATCGCATTCACATGTGAGACTGATTTCGTGGCAAAGAATGAAGAATTCATGACGCTTGGAAATCAGATTGCCGAACTGGCATTTGCTGAAAAGCCAGCGAGCATTGAAGCACTAAACGGCCTGAGCCTGGGAAGCCTGACTGTAGGTGATAAAATAGTTGAGCTGACCGGAAAAATCGGAGAAAAGCTAGAAGTAAAAGCTTTCGAAATCCTCACTGGCGAAGCTGTGGTTCCTTACATCCACTCAAACGGAAAGCTTGGGGTGATGGTAGTGCTCTCTAACACCAGCGGAGCAAACGTAGAAGATGCCGGAAAAGATGTAGCTATGCAGATAGCCGCGATGAATCCGGTAGCTGTGGATAAGGATGGTGTTGATCCCGGAGTGGTTGAGAAAGAAATCGAGATCGGAAAAGAGCAGGCAAGACAGGAAGGAAAGCCGGAAGAAATGGTTGAAAAAATTGCTTTGGGTAAACTAAACAAGTTTTACAAAGAGAATACTTTGCTAAGTCAATCATTCGTAAAGGATAACTCTAAAACCATCGCTCAATACCTGGATTCAGTATCTAAAGGATTGACCGTTTCGGAATTCAAAAGGGTTTCTATCGGATAAAAAAGCGAAATCTACACTAAAAAACCACCTGCAACCAGGTGGTTTTTTTATGCCCAAAATCAACTAAACAAATAAGCATTATACCTAGATACATCTAAGAGTTACTCACATTTCGATTAACTCATGATATTCGGAGTTTTACATCAAAAAACAATGGACAAACAGGTGAACTATATAGATCCCGAAATCCTTACACGAAAGTTCGTGAAGGCAGGGACTTTGGTAAGGGTTGCATCGCTTGGCCTTGCATACCTTGCAATTATATTAATGTCAATTTAAGGTCTTTTCAACCAGCAAGACCTGATTAGCCAAGGATATCCTTGGCTTTTTTATTTTTCACCAATTCCTGCTTCGTGATTTCGTATTTTCACATTAGGGTCAACCACAAAAGTAGAATCCTGAACCTCATCAATGAGTAAATCACTCAAATCCGGCTGGCCAGCCTTCACCCAGCAGCTAAACCAAAAATCGCCGATCATCTTGATCGAAGATCTCATCCTCCTCTCCACCATTCCGTTGAGCTTTCGGTGATAGTCCAATGAAAAATCATAGGTATGGGTCCGTATGGTGGAACGTCCCCGCTCTTCATAGCCATACTTTTTCGATTCCGGGTACTTCTTGGTTAGCTGCTGCTCAAACAACAGCACCGAATCCAGTGCTTCATGTGCTTTCACCACGGCATCCCACGCATATAATTGTAGATTTTCAACATACTCTGCCTGACCAGTAAGGAGATCATAGTTATCCGCAAAAAGCTCCGGCAATCGCGATTCCCAAAACCCATGAATACCATACTGACCCGTGAGCTGACCGTTGTAGTTTTCTGTGGTGTGAAGTGGCACATTCGCATCAGCGATATAATGCCCCAAGTCGGATGAAAGCCTCAAAATCTGGTCTGCATTCTTATCCTGAAAGGCCTTAATCAACCAATAAGACATTTTATTGATATGATACGGAACAATACCGTAAGCCTGCAGTGTGTCTTCCGTATACTTCTCTACCGCATCATTCCAGTATCGGGGCATTTTGTACACGGCAGAATCTCCATAAACATCTACATCTATGTAATGTCTGGCTGCCTCCTCCTTTACAGCATACCTGCGCATATCCGGTTTCACAGCATTTTCTGTGATATACTGTATGTTTTGCTTGTAGAAAACGATCATTTCAGGAGGCAGTGTGAATACCGCGAGCCGATTGATCTTTTGATGAGCGAAGAACCCCCAGCTTTGTGTGAGAATTGGTGCCAAAAGAGCTATGATGATCAGGGGGAGTCGCATGACAGAAAGGTAGGAAAAAATCCAGTTTCCGTTCAAAAATTTTCTTTAAGCTAGCATTAAATCTAAACGAGGAATTCAACGAAAATGGCCAGAACTGCTCCCAGCAGGCTGATCAGAATTTTATTCAATCCGAAATGGTGCTCCGGACTGGCTTCCACAAAAATGGTAGTTGAAATGTGAAGAAAGCTACCACACACAATCGCAAACACGATCAAAACCGCATCAGCGGAAATTGGGACAATATCACTTAATAATAGGCCTAATGGGGACGCAAGGCTAAAAAGAACCAGGATATAAATCGCCCTTCTACCAATTCCCTGCATAGTCGCCATCAATGCAAATGCAGCCGGCATTTTATGAAGAACAATCCCCAACAGCAAAGAATATGACTCATGCTTTTCATGGAATGGCGAGTCGTGTGTTAGTAGAGTTCCCTCCAGAACACTGTGAACCATTAGGGCAATTACAATCGAATATCTTCCGCTTACAGTCACAGCCTTGTGTGTATGCACGTGACCATGCTCCACTCCAGACGAAAAGTACTCCAGAAACTGCTGCATGAAGAAGCCTATCAAGACATAAAGCCCAATTTTTGAGGGATTCGGACTGATGGAAAAGAGCTCCGGAATGATGTGGATGATCGTAATTGCAAACAGGTAAGAGCCGGCAAAAATCAAGGGTAGCCGAAGGTTTTTCTTCATGCCGGGAATGAGGTAAAGGCTCAATCCTCCCAGCAACGTACAGGCAATAAGTATAGAAATTGTCAGGATCATGGGTTAGGTTCTATTCACATGCATTGTTAAACCAAACTACGGTTTATTTAATTCCCTGCCTTGTTCATTTCCAAAAATGGCTTAATTCCATCAGACACAAAACTTTCAATGGTTCCATCTTCAGACCTGTAGATCAGGATACCATCCAAATCCTGTGAGCGGATGATCTCCTTCGCATAATCTAATCCCAAAACCATAAAAGCAGTGGCATAAGCATCTGCTGTCATGCAATCCGGCGCAAAGACCGAAGCACTCAGCAAGTTGTGCTGTGCAGTAAAGCCAGTTCTGGGATCTATGATGTGCGCATAGATTTTACCGTCCTTCTCATAAAAATTTCGATAGTTACCTGAAGTAGCCAAAGACAAATCCTTTAGCCGCACAATGGCCATCAGCCTCTGCTCATCTTTCGAAACTGTAGGATCTTCAATACCCAAAGACCATGGCTTGCCTTCATCATTCTCGCCCCTACACCTCACCTCTCCCCCTATCTCCACCAGGTAATTCTCAATTCCTCTTGCCTCCAGGAGCTCTGCAACCACGTCCACCGCATATCCCTTTGCTATGGCGCTAAAATCAATCTGAAAGTTCTCAGGAAGTGAAACTTTGCTCTGATCAAACTGCACTTTGTCAAATCCAATGATCGACTGCAAAGAATCCACTGCTGCAGAATCAACGTTGGGGATGCGTTTATCTGGCCCAAATCCCCACGCCTGAACAAGTGGCCCTATGCTCGGATCAAACGCTCCATCCGTCTTTTGATAAATATCCTTACTTTTCTGAAGTACGGGCAGAAAGAAGCCGGATTGAAACTCAAAATAACCTTCCTTGTTCAGGGTTGAAATTTCTGAGGTTGGGACGTATGTAGAAAGTGATTGATTGAAAGCCACCAATTCATCCGAAATCTCTTTGTCCAGCCCATCTGCAAACTCATCCACGTATTTCACATTGTAGATGATCGTGCCCATGGTCTGACCTGTGATATGGTATAATCGCTCCGCATCCTTTCTCAAATAAGAGATGAGTACAAAAGCCACTGCCAGGCCTATTCCAAAAATGATTAGACGCTTTTTGTTCATAGAATTCTTAAAGTGGCAAAACTAAATCAATCGTTCTTCAATCGCTTGTGAGTTATATTTGAGGGCAATGAGAGAAGACTACCTGCAACCGGATGGTGAGGGCATGGAGCCCGCAGAAAGAGAAATTGAAAAGGCACTTCGCCCGCTATCATTTTCTGATTTTACCGGACAGGGAAAAGTGGTGGAAAACCTCAAAATCTTTGTGGAGGCTGCCAAGCAACGCACCGAACCCCTCGATCATGTTTTGCTACATGGCCCTCCGGGACTTGGGAAGACGACCCTCTCCTTCATCATTGCCAATGAGCTGAATGCCAATATCAAAGTGACGTCCGGACCCGTGCTGGATAAAGCGAGCGAGCTTGCCGGCCTACTCACCAATCTGGAGCCACATGATGTGCTTTTCATTGATGAGATTCACCGGCTGAATCCGGTGGTGGAAGAATACCTCTATTCTGCTATGGAGGATTATCGAATTGATATTATGCTGGATTCCGGGCCCAATGCCCGCTCAGTACAGATTGAATTAAATCCATTTACGCTGATAGGCGCAACAACAAGATCGGGCCTTCTCACCTCACCTCTCCGGGCAAGATTCGGAATCAATGCACGTCTGGAATACTATGACTCCAAGCTTCTGACCAAAATCGTTGGGAGATCGGCAGATATTCTCAATTCAATCATTGATGAAGAGGCTGCCTTTGAAATCGCCAGAAGGAGCAGAGGCACCCCGCGTATCGCAAACAACCTGCTTCGAAGAACCAGGGATTTCGCTCAAATCAAAGGAGATGGAGCAATCACCCTGGACATCTCCAAAGTAGCCTTAAAAGCTCTGGATGTAGATGATCATGGGCTGGACGAGATGGACAATCGCATTCTTTCCACCATCATCAACAAGTTTAAAGGTGGTCCTGTGGGGCTCGGCACCATCGCCACAGCATGCGGAGAAGAAGCCGAAACCATTGAAGAAGTGTACGAACCTTTCCTCATACAGGAGGGTTACATCAAGAGGACTTCCAGGGGTAGAGAAGCTACCGAGTTGGCTTACAAGCATTTGGGTGCTATACCCCCTCAACAATCCGGAAGGTTATTCTAATGGTTTCATTCACACAAATTGTCATAGTTGGGTGACTAATAAATTCTCCATACCGATACGCCCACTTTCCCTTCTACTGCTCCTAACCCTGGCCTGTGAGGATGAGATGACCCCTGGCCCAAAAACACATGCTGCCGCAGATATCTATCTGGTAAGCACGGAGGATGGAGAAACATATTCCAAAGGAGAATGGACAGGAAATGCATCCTTTGAATATCAGGATGGGGTCACCACGCTGGAGGTTAACCTTTCAGGGATGGTGCCCGGCAGTCTCCACGCCATGCATCTACATCAGGGAACATTGGAGCAGCCTGGCAGGCATTGGAACCAGGAGCAGTTCGTATCATTCTGTACCAAAAGGAGTTTAGGAGAGATTTGGGCCAAGACGTTTGCCGGGGATATTGGAAATATTGAAATCGATGAGGAAGGAAATGGTTTTTTTACCATCCAGACTGACTTGTGGAGCCTTGGGACTCAGGACAGCACCGACATTTCGGGGACGGTATTGTTTGTGCATGAAAATTTCGAAGACTTTCCTAATGAGTGCGATCCCTTTCATGGCCATGATCACCCTCATATCAATACCAAAATTGCCGGTGGCACGGTGGTTTTAGGCTCAGAGCTGCTCACGGCGAATTAATTCATGTTAAAAAAAGAGTGCCTCACCTTGTAAAGCACTCCTCTTATCCAATTATTTTTTCAATAAATCCCTGATTTCACCTAGGAGAACTTCTTCATTGGATGGTTTAGGGGGTTCGGCAGGTGCCTCCTCCTTTTTCTTTTGCAAGCGATTGTACGTCCTGATTACCATAAAAATCACGAATGCAACAATCAGAAAGTCGATGATTGTCTGGATAAAAACCCCATAATTTATGGTGACAGGATTCACCCCCTCTGAAGCTTCTACTAGAGCAAATTTCAGATCGGTGAAGTCAACTCCACCCAGTGCCATCCCAATGGGTGGCATCAGAATGTCATTGACAAAAGAAGTCACAATGGTCTTGAATGCGGCACCAATAATTACAGCAACAGCCAAATCCAGGATGTTGCCTTTCATGATAAAACTTTTGAATTCCTTCAGCATCGTATTAGGTTTTAGTTAGATTAAATACCTATTCAATCTAATTTGTAAAAAAAATAAATCCAATACCGTGAACCGTTCAAATTCTTCTTTGATCAAGCAACTTGCACGAGAACTTGGATTTTCATTTTGTGGTGTATCCAAAGCCGAGTTTCTGGCAGAAGAAGCTCCTAGATTGGAGGAGTGGCTCCAGAGAGGGTACCAGGGGAAAATGGGATACCTCGAAAATCATTTTGATAAGCGACTGGACCCAACAAAGCTGGTGCCTGGCGCAAAATCGGTGGTCTCTTTGGTATACAATTACTTTCCAAAGGAAATCCATGAATCAGCAGACAAACCTAAGATAGCCAAGTATGCCTACGGTCAGGATTATCACTTTGTGATTAAAGACAAGCTAAAAGAATTCATGGCTCAGATTCAGGAAGAAATTGGTGAGGTGGGGGGAAGGGTATTTGTAGACTCTGCACCTGTGCACGAACGAGCCTGGGCAGTCAAAAGCGGGATCGGATGGATTGGCAAAAACTCACTTTTGCTCAATCGGGAGATGGGCAGTTTCTTCTTCCTCGCCGAGCTGATCCTTGACTTGGAGCTGGAACCGGATGGCCCCATGAAAGACTACTGTGGGACCTGCACTGCCTGCCAGGATGCGTGTCCTACAGGTGCCATCCCTGAACCCTATGTAGTAGATGGAAGTAGATGCATTTCGTATCTCACCATTGAACTAAAAGATGAAATACCCACCGAATTCAAAAACAAAATGGAGGGCTGGGCTTTTGGGTGTGACATCTGCCAGGATGTGTGTCCGTGGAATCGATTTTCAAAGCCTCATGCTGAACCGCAATTCAAACCACAAGGCTGGGAGGAGTTGTCAAAACAGGATTGGCAAGAAATGACCAAAGAAGTATTTCAAAAGGTGTTTAAGAAATCTGCGGTGAAACGAACGAAGTTTGAGGGGTTGGTCAGAAACCTCAAGTTTCTTTCTCAGACAGATTAAGCAGCCTTTCTTTAATCTTGTTTAATCGCTCTCTGCTCATCACAAATTCCGTTTGAGATTTATCCTTCATTCGGAGAATATATTTATCATTTTCCCAGAAGGAATAATTCAGTACCCATTCCAGGTTGACAATGGTGCTTCTGTTGATTCGTAAGAATAGCTCAGCATCCAACTTCTCCTCTAGCTGTGAAATATTTTCTTTTAGGCGGTACTTTTCCGATCCTGTGATTGCAAAGGTTTTTCGGTCTTCGCGAACAATCCACCGAATTCGCTCTACATCCAAAAAAACTTCACCAAAATCATCAGTTGCCCAAAGTCGTTCCTTCTTTTTTCGATTCTTCTCTTTTATCAGCGTGGATTTCGTTTCGTTCAATTGCTGATTATATTGAATGATCAGGTTCACATTTAATATCCCATAGCCAAATAGCAATGACGGAAATAAGTAAACAATGTAGAGTTGGGTGCTGTAAAAATATTCGTCGAAGTATTCTGACCAGTCCGGATCAGGAAGTGTGTGATAAAGAAAGCGAACCGTCAGGGTAAACGGAGCAAACACAAAAAAAGCCAGCAATAGAACAGGGAGAAATTTCAGCTCATAAAGCAGTATTTCCCTTGGTTGCAACTTGATCTGATTCAGCGACCGAAACTGTGCATACTTTCTGATTAGAAAGAAAATAATTGCGACCGTGATACACTCAATCAGCATCTGATCGATAAAAACAAAGCGAAACAAATTAGACCAGGAAAAATATTCACTCTCCGTCCATCCCAGATTTTCAGGGTGGAAATAAACCAGCACCTGATAGATCGATACCACCACCGCAGAGGTAAGGATCACTGCTTTCCAGTTTTTAAGCAAATCATAGTTGAGCGATAGCCACATGCTGTCAGATTTCAGACATGAATATAGTGGTTTCAGACAACCCATTACTCCTTTCCCATTCCGAAATACTCAGATTTCAGACATTCAAAACTGGAATTGAGACAACATTTCAAATAGGTGATTATCAAGGAAACGTGATTTGAAGAAAAAACAAATCACAAAATGAAACACGCAATCACAATTTTAATCATGCTTTTGGTATTGAAGCTATCTGCCCAAAGCCAAATCAACGTAACCATCATAGGTACTGCCCATAGTTTTAAGAAGGAGTACCAGCCGTTGCAAAGCTTTAATGAGGTGCAATCATTCATTAAAGAACTAAGCCCGGATATGATTTGCATTGAGGCAATTCCTACCTATGATACGGCTAGCCTGAAAGAAATCTGGCCCAATACCATGCGAAAAGCAGATCAGCTGAGGGATACTTTAGAAAACATAACCTCTGATTCGGAGCAGGTCATAGTTGGTGCCCAATACTATTCAGCTTATGACTTTTGGAATGCATATTACCATTGGTTTCAGGCAAAACAAACCGAGGACTCACTCCGGTATTTTTCAAAATATTTTAAAGATCAATCAAGCTCTGAATTCGGCCTGATGGTGTTTCCAGCAGCTCAAAAACTGGGAATAACACACCTCTATGGAATAGATTTTAGAGATGGTGAGGATGAATTCATGGCTGCTAATAATAAGGTGTTAAAAAAGCTTTTCTTCAGCTTCAAATGGAAGCCACTGAGGGTCTACTTAAAAACACAGAAGCAGTATAAAAAAGCGGAGAAAGCAGGTGAGCTCATCGAGTTCATCAATGGTGCAGCATTTCAGGACTCATTCAGTGCGCTCATAGACGATCTACCTAAGCGATTGCCAAAATTGGAAGAAGCCAAATTCGTAAAGGCTTACTGGCACCACCGAAATGAAGTGATGGCTGAGCGAATCATCCAGACTGCACAAGCTAATGATGCGCAAAATGTATTGCTCACAGTAGGGAGCGCTCATGTCACTCATATCAAACAATTTCTGGAAAAAGAAGGACATCAGGTTACTACTTATGGTCAAATTCTTAACATTAAAAATCAATAATCATGGAAGAGATCATGCAATCAAACTCCTTCTTTATTATCCCACTTACTATTGCTTATGGAAGTATTTGTGGATTGTGGTTCTGGCTGGACAAAAATGGAAAATCATGGAATCTGGAATCTATTAAATCCTCCACTCATCCCTGGCTGGATTTTGGAATAGCACTAGTCGTATGTATTGCGGTCATGGGTGTAGGGCAGCTCTTTTCAGCGGGATATTTGATTCCAAGAACAGAGAACACGATTATTAATCAGGCACTCATCTGGCCATTGAATAATGTGATCATTTTTTCACCCATATTTTTCGTGTTGATCATTAGAAAGCAAGATCTGAATACAATCTTTATTTCTACTAATCAGATTCTTCGAAAATTAGCATTAGGTTTTGTTGCATCAATAATTGGAATCGTCATTTTTACAGGAATCAGAGGCGAATGGGCTCGTATTCCAGAGATTTTCACCTCCTCGGCACAGTTAAAAACTCTATCCAATTTCCCTGCAATCTTCTTTGAAAACGTAGCGTTGGCCTTCCTTTTCGTTAGACTGAAATGGGCAACAGGAACAAAATGGGCTATTGGGATTCCAGCCATATTATTTGCATTTGCCCATGTTCCCGGTTCAATTGCTGAAGGAGATCCAATCGGTCATATTCTCACATTCTTCTTTCTGACTGGTGGTTTGACCACATTTATCTTATACACAGCTTATCGAAGTAGAGACATTATATGGCTTGGAGTAGTGCATTATTTAATGGATGTGACGATTAAGGCGTTTGGATAAATCACCCATTAGTATGAGCTCAATCATCAATTCTTTAGCGATCATTGAGCTCTACTTTTAAAACAAAAACATGAACTTAGGACAATTTTCAATAAGCCTTCCGGTCAAAAACATGGAAGCAAGCGTAGACTTTTATCAAAAACTAGGGTTTGAAATTATCGATGGTGGGCACATGAACGATAGCTTCCCGGATGGGGAAAATACCTCCTGGAGAATTATGAAATCAGAGAGTGTGGTTATTGGACTTTTCCATGGCATGTTCGAGGAATCCATTATGACATTCAATCCAAAGGATGTCAGAAGCATACAAAAAGAGCTAAAGGCAAAGGGAATAAAGCTGATCAAAGAGGCTAATGAAACAACTGAGGGTCCAGAACATATCATACTAACTGACCCTGATGGTAATCAAATTATGATGGATCAGCATTAGTTTAGAGAAATGAAGAACGTGAAAAAAGTAGCTTATGACATTGTAATGGGAATACTACCTGTTATGATCGGAGTATACCTGGGCATCTATTTCAATAATAGAAATGAAGCAACACAGCAAGAGAGGCTAAAGCAACGAATCATCGAAAGTTTACTGGTAGAGGCTACTTCCAATAAGTCAGAACTTGAAAGATCAGTATCCTATTTTTCCCTTCTTAGGGATAGTACTGAATACTTGATCAGAAACGATCTTCCCTATCGCCAATTCGGTTTTTGGGAAGGGCTAAATCCTCCTAAAATGAATAACACAGCTTTTGAAACCGCTCAAATAACGAATGTCCTTCCTGACATCTCAATTGATTTGTTGCAGGCACTGAGCAAAACGTACTCAAGCATCGAAGATGTTGACAACCTAAGCAATGAATATTCGCTCAGTGTCACGGATAAAATTGGAACATCAGATTTTAGTAACGATAAATATCTCGTCATCCTTTCCAATTATTCATATGACATACTCGTCGCAGAAAAACTTGCGATCGAAGAATTGGGCTCCTTAATTCAACTCTTAGAAAGACAATCAAAAAAACCGAAATAAGAAGGTAATTTCGTCCCGTGACTATCCTTTATTTCATCGATATTCTCGGAACCATGGTGTTTGCCATCTCTGGTGCCTTGGCTGGCAGAGACAAGAAGCTTGATTTCTTCGGGATTTCGGCAGTGGGTTTGATCACTGCTATTGGTGGTGGTACGGTTCGGGATGTATTGCTGGGCAGCACCCCTGTAGGCTGGATGAACGATGTGATCTATATCACCATGATCGGCTCGGGTATTCTCATTTCATTGCTTTTCGGGAAAACTGTACTGAAGCTCCGCCGAACTTTCTTCATGTTTGATACTATCGGGATAGCGGTATTTACCGTGCTGGGATTACAAAAGGCACTCACCATCGGTGTACATCCGGTCATTGCGATCATGATGGGGATGGTTTCTGCCGTTTTTGGTGGGGTAATTAGGGATATCGTGTGCAATGAGATACCGCTTATCTTCAGAAAAGAGATCTATGCCCTCACCTGTCTTTGCGGTGGCATTCTCTACTTTATCCTCCAAAAAGTGGGATTGGATCAGGGCTGGAATATTCTCATCACAGTGGTCTTCATCGCCTCCTTCAGAATTCTTGCAGTGAAGTTTAAGTGGCAATTGCCGGACATCTCTTAAAAAGCAGTCTCCAAATAATTATGAATCAGATTCACCGAGCTTCTTGGTATATTTAGGATTCATCAAGAAAACCACAACATGAAAAAATTGCTCTATGCAGTGGCAGCCATCATTTTCATCAGCTGCCAGCAACAATCAGAAACTAAAGACATGCAATCAGAAAATCCTTTCTACCAGGAATGGGATACCCCGTACGGCGTTCCTCCTTTTGCACAGATTAAAAACAAGCACTACAAGCCAGCCTTTGAGGATGGCATGAGTCAGCAGCTCAAAGAAGTAGAAGGAATCGCTGGCAGTGAAGAATCACCCACCTTCGATAACACCATCGCAGCTTACGAGAAGTCAGGTGAGTTGCTCAATAAAGTTAGCAACGTCTTTTTTACCCTGACAGGCGCACATACCAACGATTCTATCCAGCAAATTCAAAAGGAAGTGAGTCCGATGCTTTCGGCACACAGTGACAATATCTTCCTCAATGCAGATTTCTTCCAACGTGTGAAGACCCTGTATGAGGATAGGGAAAATCTTAATCTCACGGTGGAGCAAAACAAACTTCTGGAGAACTACTACAATAGGTTCATCCGCTCAGGAGCCGCCCTGGATGAAGAGCAAAAAGCCCGAATGCGGGAAATCAATGAGCGGATCTCGGTGCTACAGGTACAATTCGGGGAGAACGTGCTGAAAGAAGAAAACAAGTTTGAGCTGGTGCTGGAAGAAGATCAGCTGGATGGCCTGCCGGAAAGTGTAAGAACCGCTGGCGCTGAGGCTGCCAAAGAAAAAGGATATGAAGGCAAGTATCTATACACTACACATCGGCCAAGCTTATACCCATTCATCACCTACTCAAAAAATCGTGACCTGAGGAAGCAACTCAAAATGGGCTACATCATGCGAGGAGACAATGGTGATGATCTGGACAATAAAGAGATTTTGAGGGAGATCGTGAACCTGAGATTGGAGAAGGCAAACATGCTAGGCTTTGAAACTCATGCTCACTATGCCCTTCAGGATCGTATGCTCAACACCCCTGAAAAAGTATATGACCTGCTAAACAAAGTATGGCCTGCCGCTATTGAGGCGGCTAAAAAAGAGCGTGATCTCATGAAACAAATGTCTGTGGAAGAAGGCCTTGATATTGACATCATGCCGTGGGACTGGTGGTACTATGCTGAGAAAATCAAAGTGCGGGATTACAGCCTGGATGAGGACGAAATACGTCCGTATCTGAAGGTGGACAATGTGATCAACGGATCATTCATCCTTGCCAATAAACTTTTTGGGCTGACGTTCGAAGAGCAAAAGGATATTCCAAAATATCACCCGGACGTTCGAACCTACACGGTGAAGAATGAAGCAGGTGAATTGATCGGAATCTACCTTTCTGACTGGTTTTACCGATCCAGCAAGCGGGGTGGTGCATGGATGAGCAACATCCGTGAGCAGTCCAATATGGATGGAAATCGCATCATCCCAATCATTTACAATGTGGGAAACTTCACCAAACCTACCGCTGACAAGCCTTCACTCTTGTCTCAGGATGAAGCAACAACCCTATTCCATGAGTTTGGGCATGCGCTACATGGCCTGCTTTCCGAGTGTACCTATCCAAGCATTTCAGGCACTGCTACTCCACGGGATTTTGTAGAGTTCCCTTCTCAGGTGATGGAAAACTGGGTGTTCCAGCCGGAAATGTTGTCGCAATATGCCTTCCACTATGAGACAGGTGAGGTGATGCCGGATGAGCTCGTTCAGAAGATCAGAAAAGCCGGAACATTCAATCAGGGCTTTGGCACAGTGGAGTATATGGCTGCTTCTTACCTGGACATGTCCTATCACACCATCAAGGAGCCTTTGACTGGCGACATGAATGAGTTTGAAAATGCAGCAATGGATGAAATCGGCCTGATTGATGCGATCGTGCCGAGATACCGTAGTGGCTATTTCCGTCACATCACAGGAGGATATTCTGCCGGATACTACAGCTACCTGAACTCTGAGATCATGGATGCGGATGCATTCGATGCGTTCAAGGAGAATGGATTGTTTGATAAAGCAACTGCTGATGCATTCCGTGAGCACATCCTTTCCAAAGGTGGCACCAAGGATGCGATGGAAATGTATGTAAACTTCAGAGGTAGAAAGCCGAGCTACGAAGGCTTGCTGGAAAGAAGAGGATTCAATTGATCCATTTTCAAAATGAAATTGAAAGGCCGGCGTTTGTCGGTCTTTTCATTTTATGATCAACCACTCAAATAAAAAGGAATTCATTTCCTGAATTTCATTGGTTAAGTTGCTCTTAGAAAACCCATTCGCTATGAAAAAGCTATTGCTGATCGCCCTACTTCTAACATTCTCAACTCTTGCTTTTGCGCAGGATCAAACCACTTTCATCCTGGTACGTCATGCAGAAAAAGCAGATGATGGCACTCGAAATCCTCCACTGAATGAGGATGGTAAAGTGCGAGCTAATGATCTGGCTTCACTTCTTGCTAATCAGGAAATCACTGGCCTTTACTCCACCCCATTCAAAAGGACCGAAGAAACCCTTCAGCCAATCGCCGAAGCAAAAGACCTTGAAATAATGACATATGATCCGCTTGCAAAAGATGAATGGCTAAAGGCACTGGCTGATAAACATTCAGGAGGTACAGTGGTAATCTCGGGTCACTCCAACACCATCCCGGGGCTAGCCAATGCGCTATTAGGTGAAGAAACTTTCGAGCAGTTTGATGAAAGTGATTACACCAACCTGATCATTATTGTGACAGATGAAGTAGGTAAAGGGAAATTGGTGAGATTGAAGTTTTAACTCTCCCCCAACCCCTCTCTTGAAAGAGAGGGGAGAAATTTGGGGTGAGTAGATTTAATACAACTCATACTTACAGAAGTCACACTCCAGCTTGCCGTTATAGAGCTTGATTCGTTCCGAATCTTTTAGTCCGATTTGCTTCAATGCCTGCTTATTTGAGCTGATCAGCCAGGCATCATAGCCGGCAAAGTTTTGCTTGAAAGCATCGCCCATGCTTTTGTAAAACTCAAGGATATCATCCCCGATACGCTCACCATAGGGTGGGTTGGTGATGATCATGCCGTGATCATTAACCGGTTTGAAGCTCCTGAAATCCATTGTCTTGATTTTGACTTCACGGCGCAAACCAATTTTTCCAAGTGCTTTGCGAGCCAGGGTCACTGCACTGTCATCCACGTCTATCCCTGTCAAATCCATCACCGGCTTGCGCATCTTGTTTATCTCTTCATTCTTCACATTGTTGAAAAGAAGGGGGCTGTACTCCGGCCAGGTTCGGAAACCAAACTCCTTTCGTTTCAGGTTCGGCCCCATGTTCATGGCGATCATTGCTGCTTCGGTAAGGATGGTGCCACTCCCGCACATCGGGTCTACCAGAGGCGTTTTCTTATCCCAGCCCGTCATCATCACCATCCCGGCAGCCAGCACTTCATTCATAGGTGCCCGGTGGCCCTCTTCCCGGTATCCCCGCTGATTGAGGGATTCACCTGAACTATCCATCGACACTGTGAAAAAATCATTGGCACAATGAACATTGAAAAGTACATCGGGCTTTTCTGTATCGATATTTGGACGCCTTCTATATTTGTTTCGAAACTGATCCGCTATTGCATCTTTGGATTTATAACCTACATACTTGGAGTGTGTGAAAATTTCGGAAAACACCACAGTATCAATGGCAAACGTCTGATCCACATCCAGGAAATTTGACCAGTCAAACTCCATCATCTTATCATACAGCTGCTTTTCATTCTTGGCCTGAAAGGAGTGGATAGGAACAAGGATTTTTAATGCAGTTCGTAGCGAAAGATTGGCTCTGTATAAGAAGGCAGGGTTGCCTTCACATTTTACACCCCGGGTGATCTTCTCGATCTTCTCTCCACCCAACTCGGCTACTTCCTTTGCGAGAATATCTTCAAATCCGAAAAGTGTCTTGATGGTCAATTTCATAGGAGTGCAAAAATAGGCTATGTCATCCTGGTACGAGATAAATCTTTAGATTCTTCGCTTGAGCTCAGAATGACACTTCGATTAAAATTCAGTGCTAAAAAATACGCTAACCCCCGCCCTTAATTCTGTGCTGTCATGCTGAGGAACGAAGCATCTATACGTTTTACATGTCATCCCTGAGACTGAGGAAGGAAGGATTCAGAAATCTTATGATAATCAATGATTAAAAGATTCCGGTATTTCTCATCCTTCGAAAACCGAAATGTCTTTGCAGACTTCTTACGGAATCACTTTAGTTGTTAATCCTTTCTTGAATCTGCCCGCTTTTAAAAACAGTGTTGATAGTAAGTGTATTCTCAATTTCTGACAATGGATTTTGATCCAATAAAATCATATCCGCCAGCTTTCCAACTTCAATGCTCCCCAGACTATCTTCCGCATGCATCATTTTGGCGGCATTTAAGGTGCCCATTTTTATGATATCTATGGGTGCCATTCCGCCCATTTGCAGGAGCTGCATCTCTTCGTGCAGGCTGTATCCATGGAAATTAAAATCATTACCTGCATCCGTACCAAGTACCATATTCATCCCTAAATCTATCAATTTTTGAATATCCTCCACCTTTGGCTGGAAGATCGATTCCATGGAAACGGAATCGAGACCATATTCCTCTTTGGTCATCTTTTCCATCCTTTGAGCAAAAGCGATCGCCCCGGGCGTCAGAAGTTTCCTAAGCGTATCTGCAGGATACGCCTGGTTAAGTGCAGGTACCTCAAGCCAATCCGGATTTAGTGCGTAGATGAATGATTTGTCGATCATTAGGGTGGTCACAATGGATGCATCCCGACTAAGCAATGTCTCTACTGCTACCTGATGCACTGAATCACCCCAATCAATGTCAATACCCACAAAATGTATAATATTCTGAGCGCCTCCCCTCACTGCCATCAAGAATTCCTCATTGTCACTGGCATGCGCGAATACCTCCAATCCATATTTTGAAGCCTCCTTCACTGTTTTATTGATAAACTCTTGTGGAATGCGCTCTACAAACGGGGGTGCAGGCCCATCCTCGATGGTCAGCTTAATCCCCAAAATCGGGTATTGAGCTACCCGTTTTACAATTTGTGCAATTTGTGCAGTATCCCGAAGAAAAAAGACAGTCTCACCATCCACCCAGCGAGGACTGGCATACGTTTTTACGGGATGTCTCCCCTCCATAGTAAAATGCTGACTTGTGTGGAAAACACGTGGTACAGGAATTGAATCCTGATTTCCAACCGCTCGCATATCGGCAAAATAATCGTTGGTGCAAGTGCTGCCTCCTGGTATGAAAACAGAGGTCACCCCATAGTGCATCAATTTTGGAAAGTCCCTATTGAAGTCTGTCGTGTGCACATGACAGTCAAATAGACCAGGGATAACAAATTTGCCTGTTCCATCCACCATTTCACCTTTGCCCTCGATATATCCAGAATCAATTTTTGTAATTACCCGATCCTTGACGTAGATGTTTACACGCTTTACCAATGCAGCTCCTGTCCCATCAATCAGGTTGACATTGGTGATGATGAGGTCATAAGAATACTCCGAAGAGGAATTGCATTTGGCCAGCACCAAACTGACCAGCAGTAAAAAAATGAGCTTTTTCATGGTGTTTTGATGTTTCTTCTAATTGTGGGCCACCACACAAATACCATCTCGGTGATGGTAACCGACAATTTGTTTGTAAGGTGCTACCTCAACACGACCCTTTGGTGATGAAATAATTCTTCGCCCCTTCTAATCTCCACCCAATAGATGCCGCTGCGTAAGGCTGAGAGGTCTAGACTATTTTGACCTTGCGAAAGCCGGAATTGAGCCACTCCTCTTCCCGACAAATCCAAGAGTACAACAGACCAATCCTTGCCGGATGGCAAACCATCAACATGAAGCTGTCCGTGCGATGGATTCGGGAAGAGGGTCGGCGCGTTTTCACCTACGCTCAGTACATCATTCACAGTGAGTGTGGCCGCATCGCTCGCAATCGTTCCGCAATCGTTCGTCACATTGCATCGGTAATCTCCGGCATCCGAAAGACTGACCGAAGATAGTGATAAGGTACTCGTGGTAGCTCCAGAGATATCCACTTCATCTTTTTGCCACTGGTATGTCAGATTCTGACCGGAAGCGGTGACGGAAAAATTAACGTTGGTGTCTTCATTCGCAGTTTTGTCTGTGGGCTGCCCGGTAATTGAAGCAGAGGTCAGTATGCTGGCTACCACCTCTGTGCGGGGGCTTTCGCAAATTCCGTTTGTGATGGAGACATAGTAGCTGGTAGTTGTTGTCAGTGTGGGCGTGGTGAATGTGCTGTTTACCGCGCCGGGTATCGCGGTACCCCCGGTGGGCACTTCATACCAGCGGTAGTTTCCATTGGTGCCTCCGGATGCTGTGAGCTCAATCGCTGCAGCCCCACAGCCGGAGTTGCCAGTGGTCATCGGTTGAGACGGGGTGGCATTCAGATTCAGCGTGAAGGCCAATCCATCGGAACCGCAGGCGTTGGTCACCTGCACACTATAGAGTCCGGCATCTGCTGTGCCAGAGGTATTGATGGTAAGTGTATTCGACATTTCTCCAGAAAGAGGATCACCATCCTTGTACCATTGATAGTCAAGATCGTCACCCGTAGCAGTAATACCTATCTCTGTGCTCTCGCCAACACAAAGGGTTGGTGGATTACCAGTACTCCCGATGATCTCCGGAGCGGTGCATGTTGCGTCGGTGCTATTGAACAACACCCACACCCCATTGTAGTTTACGTCCGTAGTTGCCACATCAGGGAGACCATCGTGATTAAAGTCGTGGATTACTGCTTTAAACCCACCAACGGAACCAGCCTCTACCTCCCACGAATCTTCTATACTTAATGATTCGTCAAGTGAATAAACAGTAACAGTACCGGCTCCAAATACACTCGATACGCTTTGAGTGGCTCTTACGATATCCGGCTGGCCATCCACATCCATATCTTCAATCAAAAAATGCGTTGTACCTCCCATACCAGTGATAGTTTGAATAGTAAATGTGCCATCACCTACCCCAAGCAATACTTTATTGGTACTGGCCACTGCAATATCCAGGTGCTCATCGTTATTAATATCTCCAAGCTCAAGCCAGGAAGCATCGCCGGTATCGTAGTTTCCATTGCTGGTGAAACCTCCCTCCCCATCTCCCAGAAATATCACCACCTCGCCCAGTGAATTCTGGCTGACTGCCAGGTCCATGTCCCCGTCTTCATTGGCATCCACGGCACGGATGTCATAGACGGATGAAGTAAGGCTGGTATAGACCGGGGCTGCAAATCCCCCCATGCCATCGCCGGCGAAGAAACCAAAATTGTTTCCTGATCCGCCTGCCACCACAATATCGAGTTTATCGTCGTTATTAAAATCTGCCGTATCAAAATTGAGGGAGGTGGAAGATATGGCCGTGCTGGTGCCGGCGGAGAAGTTGCCTGCCCCATCTCCGAGGTGGAGTCTCATATTGTCTCCGTTCCAGTTGAGCGTGATCAAGTCCAGGTGGTCATCGTCATTGAAATGTCCGGTAAGCAGATCCCTGGGGTCATCGCCCGTGGCAATCGCCTCCGGTAGCGTAAACCGCCCCAGGCTATTCCCAAGCATCACTAAAAGCTGGTCGTCTTCATGACTGGTAGCCGCCAGGTCCATTTCACCGTCTTCATTGAAATCTCCCTTGACCAATGCATAGGCTCCTTCATAATTATTTTCCAGTGGAAGAATGGGATACTGGATGGGAGCGTTAAAGTATCCTTCACCGTTATTTTTCAAAATAGTAACAAACTGCTCGGATGGTAAAGTGCCAATATCCCCGGCTACCACTATATCCAGATCTGTATCATTATCCACATCCACGATCTTCATGGTGCCCTGGCTACCGGCCTGCACATGGTATTTTACATCGTGCGTCAAAGCTCCGACACCATCCCCTTTAGCAATATATACAGCAAAATCACGCGTGAAGAACACCGCATCGGCATCTTCATCACCATCCAGATCACCAGTATGGCCAGGGCCTTCACAATAATTATAGTTAGTTGGTGTGCCAAAGCTCCCAACACCATCTCCCAGCACAGTAATGAATGCAGAGGAGCTGTTTCCTGAAATATCCGGGTTGTTGTCATTGTTCAGGTCGGCAAGCTCGATTGTTCTGGCAAAGAAACTTTCCACCGTATTGGTGGTAGGAAATGTTCCGTCTCCCTCACCCAGAAGCACCATCAGGTTGTCATCTAATGTATTGACCACCGCAATATCCAGGTGCTCATCGTCATCAAAAAAACCGGACACGATATCCCAGGGAGATTCTCCTACGGTGATAAACGTGGGAGCTGCAAAGCTGCCGGAACCATCTCCTGCTAAGAGAGAAATATTGTTACCATCCCTGTTTGCTGTAATGATGTCTGGGAATGCATCGGCATTAAAATTACCTGCAACCAGCCCATATGGCGTGGTGTCTGTACCAGTAGTAAAATAAGAAGGGTCTCCAAAGTCTCCCTCGCCATCACCGAGCAGCACTGCTATTTGATCTGCGTTATTTATCGTTACGATTAAATCGAGGTGATCATCTCCATTGACATCTGCTGCAATCACATCGTAAGGGCCATCGGTTAAATCGATATTTGTCCGATCTGAAAACCCTCCTGACTGATCATTGATAAGAACGCTAAGGCTTTCGCTGTTACTATCCGAATTTCCGGTGACCAGGTCCATGAAACCATCTTCATCAAAATCACCAACGGCCATGGATGTGGGGCCATAATCCACATTGTAGGCGTCTGGCGTCTGAAAGGAAAACTGGGCGGTAAGCTGGATGGCAAGGATGAAACAGAGCGTGAAGATTAGGGTTCTCATAAAGTAATTATTTGTATGGCAAAGGTTGGGCATACCTGGGGGCAGGATTAAAAGTATTGTATCAATGATTGGCTCTATTGTAACACCTGGGCTGCCGCGGCAAATTCGGACGGAACCTTGCCAAACTCCTCTTTAAAAGCTTTGGTGAAATAGGAGAGGCTGCTGAATCCTACTGCGTAGGCCGTTTGGGAGACCGATTCGCCCTGGGAGAGCTTCCTGGCAGCCTTTGCGAGGCGGAGGTGCCGGATGAAAGAAGAGGTGGAATGATTGGTGAGTGCGGTGATCTTACGATGCAATTGCATCCTGCTCAGTGCCATTTCACGACTCAGGTCACTCGCCCCGAATTCGTTGTTGTTGAGATGTTCTTCGATCGTGTGAATGAGCTTTTTCAGGAATATATCCTCCTGGCTGGTCACTACGATTTCGCTTTCCGGGAGCCGCGCGATCTGTCTGTATTTTTCCCGCAACTGCTCCCGACGTTTCAGCATGTTGGAAACGCGCGTCCTGAGCTCTTCTCCATCAAAAGGTTTGGTGATGAAATCGTCTGCCCCGGCGCGCAACCCCGCCATCTTGGTCTCCTTATCTGCCCGGGCTGTGAGCATGATCAGCGGAATGTGGCTGGTGAGCTCATTGTCCCGAATCCACTCACTGAATGCCAGCCCGTCCATTCCGGGCATCATCACGTCAGTGATGATGAGGTCTGGCACTTTTTCATTGGCCATTTTCATTGCCTCGTTTCCATTCTCTGCTCTCACAAGCTCATAGTCGCTGAGTGTCTCGCAGATCAGTGTGCTGATGTCCTCATTATCCTCCACAAGCAAGATAAACTGCTCCTGTCCTTCTGCAAGCATGACCTGCGCTTGTGGCTCGCTTTCCGATGTTGGTGGTGACTTCCGGAGCGGCAGGTCCACCCTAAACGTGGTACCTGCTCCCACCTGGCTGTCTACCGCGATACGTCCCTGATGCAGATCGATAAGCTCTTTGGTCAGGGCCAGCCCAATGCCTGTTCCGGGTGATCTGTGTGTGTCTGATTGGTAGTATCGATCAAAAATGCGTTGCAGTTCCTCTTTCGGAATCCCGATTCCACAGTCTGAGATTACCACATGCAACGATTCATCATAAGAGACCCGGATGGTCACCTCTTCCTCCGCACGGGAAAATTTGATCGCATTTGAGATCAGGTTGTAGAATATTTTTTCCAGCGCATCCTGATCATATGCCAGCCAGAGAGAGGGCTTATCAGCCATCAGACTGATTTTTACACCTTTATTTTCCGCAAAGGAGGCATGCAGATCCACCAGGGTTTGGAAAAAGCGAATGATGTCCCCGGGGGATTCATTGAGGCGAAATTGGCCAGATTCCAGCTTGGAGAGGTCGAGTAATTGATTGATCAGACGGAGCAGCCTGTCCGTGTGTTTCTTGAGCAGGCTCCATTCGCTGGTGTCGCTTGATTCAAGTTGCCGGTCGATAGTGCCAATGATCAGGGTCAGGGGTGTTCTTAGTTCATGAGAAACATTGGCAAAGAGTTTTGTCTTTAGCTCATCAAACGACTTGATCTTTTCCGCCTCCAGCTGCATCTTCAGCGCATGCTCCCGCTCTTGCTCGGCGATGGCCCGGATGACTTTATTGGCACAGAGCGAAGCGATCGTTTTGAGGATATTGAGGTGATGTTCTGTAAAAAAGTACTTGTCCGGATGCTCCGAATCCACCACCCCGATCACCTGCTGGTTATAAACAAGTGGCACAGCCAGCTCGGATAGGCGATGAGCATCATCGGCAATGTACCTGGGGTCTTTGCTTGTATCCGGGACGATGATCGGACGAGCTGACTCTGCCACAGCTCCGACAATCCCTTTACCAATCGGGATGTCAATTGGTTGGTAGATTTCGAATTCCTGAGGGTTTTTGTGTCCATAAGCCGCTTTTTGAACAAGCACTTTTTTCTCTTCATCTACTAGGTATATGACACAATCCACGAACCCGAGTTGACCGATGCAGTTTTTAGCCACATCCCAC
The DNA here is from genome assembly GCF_040223195.1 of Ekhidna sp. Lineage (GTDB taxonomy): Bacteria > Bacteroidota > Bacteroidia > Cytophagales > Cyclobacteriaceae > Ekhidna. Next base: position 203,039 of record NZ_JAVKDX010000022.1, read on the forward strand.
AAAATTTCATCCACGGAGTTTTTTCCAAACAGGGAGTTGGAGAAGTAATTGATGGTTTTCTCTATTTCCTTACCTTCTGCGATTATTTGCTCATTTTCCTCCAGCTTTTGGCCATAGAGATAGAAATAACAGATTGCTATGACCACACAGCAAAAAAAGGTGACCGTGAGGTTTCCGTAGTAATATTCCGATACTTCGCCAACCGTGAGTGGCACCTCAAAGAGGGAAAAATCTGTAAGGATCAATGCCACGATCGTACCAATAGTGAAAAGGATAGCAAACAGGAGGCTCAGCTTTTCTCTGAACTCAAAAACCAGCACGGCACCAAATAATACGGGGATCAGCACCAGGTGCTCTCCAGCATCTCTACCGAAGGTGGAGGCCGTGGTAAACAGGTATGCATGGGCGGTGAAATACATCCAAAGCTTGGCCAGGTAGTGCCAGCCGAGCCGGTTCCAGAGCCAGGTCATCAAAAAGCAGATCAGCGAAACCACGGAGACATCCGCAAGAAAGAGCTCCTTTCCGTAGAAAACAAACACATACGGCAAGGTGGACGCAGCAGCAAGCAGCGCAAAGATATTGACCAGCCTGATCCGTATCGACTGATCAAATGGCATGGTCTCATCCACACCCCAGCTTACAACGTTCCAGGATTTTGAAGCCATATTCTGCAACACAAGTTCAGCAAAAAGTATTAAAAAATGGTATAAGAATAACGGTTGTAACTATTAACAGGCTCTTTAGTTAGATTCTTCGTATCGCTCAGAATGACACTTCGATTTAAAAATCAGTGCTAAAAAAATACGTTAACCTCCGCCCTCAATTCCGTGCTGTCATGTTGAGCCTGTCGCCGACATAGGCTGGGCACGAAGCATCTCAAAAAAAACCCTCTCCGATTTCTCAGAGAGGGTCTATCACTACCTAAATTAAAAACTACCTTATTTGATTTTGTTGAGGTTGCCGGCCACTTTCTGTGACAGTGCCAGCTGGTGCGTTTCAAAAGCATATAACACCTCGTCCAATGAGTGGGTAAACTCACTGCATTTCTCCGTTACATATCTTTTCCTTATTTCGTCATACCATAAGTAAATCTTCATAGCTCCATCATTTGTGTGATTACACTAGTATGACGGTGAGCATCTTTTTTACCCTACCTAGAAAAGCTTCAAGTCACTAGTTTCAAGCCCCAAGCTTGTCCAGGCAATAAAAAACCCTTCCCGATTTCTCGAGAAGGGTTTATTACCCAATGTTTAGATTAGATTTAATGCTACGCTGCAAAATTATTTTCAAACGCCTTAGCAACATCAAATCCCAATTCCAGCCTTTGCCATTCCTTCAAATCTTCTTGATTTATGCTGGCAACTTTTAAGAACTTAGCCAACACTCCTTCGAATTCAAATCCTGTATCATGTCTATAAGTCAGATAAAGATACTGGCCGTAAAAACTATAACTTTTTCGAAAGGAAATCCAATAATGGGTTGCAGTTACATTTTCAAATCCTAGTTTGTTTATTGCTCTTATGGTATTGTTATTTATCATCTTAAAAAAATTAAATCATCAAGAAATCAATACTAAGATACGATAAACGAAGTGAAGAATACTAATTTTTTTAGCAAAAACCCTCCCTCCCGAGTATTCGGGAAGAAGGGTATAATCTATATCCAGGGTAAAATCAGAGCCAAAAGCTAACAGCCAATGGCAAATAGCTAACGGCCAAAAAACAACAGCTATTTCTTCTCCTCTTCTACCTCTTCGAATTCTACATCAGACACATCGTCAGCAGAACCTTCTGAAGCTCCGGTATCAGCACCTGCACCAGCGTCAGCGCCACCTTCGGCACCACCCTGAGCAGCGTACATCTCCTGCGAAGCATTGGTCCATGCAGTATTCAGCTCTTCCATGGAAGAATCAATTGCTGCAAGGTCTTGCTTGCCGTGTGCTTCTTTCAGCTTAGTCAAGGCGCCTTCGATAGCAGTTTTGTTGCCTTCAGAAAGTTTGTCACCAAACTCTTTCAACTGCTTTTCGGTCTGGAAGATTAGCGAGTCAGCCTGGTTGATTTTCTCAACCTTTTCTTTGGCCTGCTTATCTGCTTCAGCATTTGCTTCTGCTTCCTGCTTCATCTTTTGGATTTCCTCATCGGTCAATCCGGATGACGCCTCGATTCTGATTTTCTGCTCTTTGCCAGTGCCTTTGTCTTTTGCGCTCACATTCAGGATACCGTTCGCATCTATATCGAATGTCACCTCAATCTGAGGCACGCCTCTCGGTGCTGGTGGGATTCCATCCAGGTGAAACTTACCGATCGACTTGTTGTCTTTCGCCATTGGTCGCTCACCCTGCAGTACGTGAATCTCAACAGACGGCTGATTGTCCGCAGCTGTCGAAAACGTCTCAGACTTCTTGGTAGGGATCGTCGTATTCGACTCGATCAATTTCGTAGACACACCACCCATGGTCTCAATACCCAATGAAAGTGGAGTCACATCAAGAAGGAGTACGTCTTTCACCTCTCCAGTCAATACACCTCCCTGGATCGCAGCACCAATCGCCACTACCTCGTCAGGGTTCACCCCTTTAGAAGGTTTCTTGCCAAAGAATTTCTCAACTTCTTCCTGAATCTTAGGGATTCGTGTAGAACCACCTACCAGGATTACTTCGTCAATTTCTGAAGTAGACAGTCCGGCATCTTTCAATGCTGCCGCCACCGGCTTCATAGATCGCTGTACCAAATCGTCAGCCAATTGCTCAAACTTAGATCTGGTCAATTTTCTCACCAAGTGCTTAGGCACACCGTCTACCGGCATGATGTATGGTAGGTTGATTTCAGTCTCAGTAGATCCTGAAAGCTCAATTTTTGCTTTCTCCGCCGCTTCTTTCAATCGCTGAAGTGCCATCGGATCTTTTCTAAGATCAATTCCTTCGTCATTTTTGAATTCCTCTGCAAGCCAGTTGATGATTACCGCGTCGAAATCGTCACCGCCAAGGTGTACATCACCGTTGGTAGACTTCACTTCGAATACACCATCGCCAAGCTCAAGAATTGAAATATCGAATGTACCACCCCCCAGGTCGTACACTGCGATCTTCATATCTTTGTCTTTCTTATCAAGGCCATATGCCAATGCTGCGGCGGTAGGCTCGTTGATAATTCGTTTCACCTCAAGGCCTGCAATTTGCCCTGCTTCTTTGGTTGCCTGTCGCTCTGCATCATTGAAGTATGCAGGCACAGTAACTACTGCCTCTTTCACTTCCTGTCCCAGGAAATCTTCCGCAGTGGATTTCATCTTTTGAAGGATCATCGCCGAAATCTCCTGCGGAGTGTAGGTTCTGTCACCGATTTTCACCCGCACTGTGTCGTTGGTTCCAGACTCCAATCCGTAAGACACATTTTTCATTTCTTCTTTCACTTCAGAATACTTCTTACCCATGAATCGCTTCACGGAGCTTACCGTATTCTGAGGATTGGTGATCGCCTGTCTTTTTGCTGCATCACCTACTTTCCTTTCTCCCTTGCCACCATCGAGGAATGCCACGATAGACGGAGTTGTTCTTCTTCCTTCACTATTCTGGATCACTACCGGCTCGTTACCCTCCATTACTGAGACGCAAGAGTTGGTAGTTCCTAAGTCGATACCTATGATTTTTCCCATGTCTATGATTTATCTATTGTTCGTTAATTCAATGTCTGACTTCAAGTAATCAATGGATGTGCCAAAGGAAAAATTGTGACACATTGACAGACCACATAGTGGCCTTTTATTATTTTTTGTCAAAATGTTGCATTAATGGCATTAATTCTCATTTAAGAAAGTGTGTTGACTTAAACAGAGGAAACGGGATTAGACCCTGAAACAAGTTCAGGGTGGCCTTCTAATTTTACTTTGGTCTTATTAAAAAGAGTACGTCATGCTGAACTTGTTTCAGCATCTATAATTTTTTATGAGAGAACTGGCAGATTTTCACCTCTGCTTATATCCCGGCTGTACGGCTTACTTTGTGCCGCCTGCCATCCGGTCTAGATGGACAGGTATTCGCTTCGAGCTGGTGTGAAAAACATCCCCCTAACCCCCTTCAAAGGGGGAATATGTTCTTATTTAAGAAAGCGAATGTCCCCTTGAGGCCGGGCCGACGTTTCGGGACAATAGAGGTGTTACTATCACTCCTCACCCTTATCATCATACCTACTCTTAATGACCCGCACGATCATCAACAGCACAAAAACGACAATCATGCTGATAACCAATGTATTTTTTACCTCCTTGTGGGTGAGGCCGGTTTCGCCGGAGTTGATCACCTGATAGATCAAAAAGCCGATCATAATGTAGAGGAGGTATCGGAAGGGTTTTCTCATTCTATTTCAAATAATTTATGCTGACAGTGGCCAACTCCGAGTCTGGGAACCGTGAGCGATGATTTGGGTCGATTTTAAGTCCGGCTTCCTCAACCACTTTATTAAAGCTGTCCAATTCCAGAATATACTGATCCGAAAAACCATGAGTAGCTTCATAGGCTGTGCTTGCTGTCCTTCCAAGGTTGACAGCCGTAAGTTTCGGATCGAGTCCATGTAGCTCTATCACAATCAATCCAAAATTTTGAATGTATGGCTTCCACTTTTTCAGATGAGCTTTGAGGTTTGCCTCTACTTCATTGTTGCTCAAAAGCCTCCCTCTCGATGCGAATGCGCCAGTTGAGATGCTGGTCTCCGATATTTTTTCATCCGAATCTTCCCACGTTCGGTTATGATCCAGAAAGGTGCGCACATTTAGCAAATCCGAAAGCTCCATTTCATAGTTTTCTTTCAGGTCATTCGCCAGTCGCTTGGGGTCACCTATATCTCCCCAAATTACCTTTGCCCATACATCTGCATTGATCAGGTGTTCCCGGGTCACTTTCAGCGCTGCTTCATTGTAGTCCGCACCTACTAAAAAAAGCGGATACTCATCCAGCATCTCACCTCGCTTGGTTTTATGGAATACCACATCGAAAATGTGGATCAAAAAAGCTCCATTGCCACAGCCCATGTCCAGGATTCCGCGAGGTTGCTCTTCGATAGGCCTATTAAATAAATCAATGATGATGTCATCCACCCTTTCAAAATAAGCGACATGAGCACCTCCACTTCCCCACACATTCATCTCCCTATCCACTCCCCTTTCCTTTTCGCCTGCTCCCACTTTCAATATTTCAGGATTTCCAAAAATCAGTTCATCAAGATTGCGGAAGGTTGGAATGTAGGATACAGTCACCCCATACGCTGAGGAGCGCTTAGCAAAAAACAATCCCTTTTCAGTGAATTTGTAGGTGTCGTTTTTCTTCTCAAACCAACCCAGATAAGCAAAAAAATCCAATATCTGCTCGAAACTGGTCGGATCCTGATGGTACTCTGCAGGACTGAATGACATCTCCATAAAGTATTTATGAAACATGCCCCCCATACCCAACTGAACCGTGCTGGGCCCTACTAGCATTCCTTCTATATGCTTCAGGATTTGATGATGAATCTCCTGCTCTTCCTTAATGTCAGATGGTTGGATATAGCCTCCCATAAACTTCTTTGCGATCCGGTTCCAAACTTCAAACGGTTCTTTCTCAAATTTTCGCGGATGGAATTGCGCAGAAAATTTCATAAGCTCCACCACCTCCCGGTAATAACTCACATTTGCAAATGCAATCTCACTTTTATCATTGACACTTATGGTCACTTCGCTCACCCGGTTGTCGACCTCATAGTTCAACCACCCCTGAGAGGCAAGAAGTCGAAGTGCTACATTGAGATAACCCGCATTGGCATTAAAGAGATCCGAAAGATCTGTCAGTTTTACAGATTCCGATTTTACTAGTGTATTGAATACTCCTTTATTGTAAAGCTCGTAAGCTACCGGGGCTATGGCTATGCCATCGAGGTGTTGGAATAGCTCACTTCTATACGTCGCATTTCTCTTTTTTATGGAATCCATGGCATGGTTTAAGTCTGAAATTTATTTCAATTCTGCTCCATACCCATCATTATTGGAGTTGAATATCAGATGCTGCCTGCTATTTCCTACTTTTGCGCCTCAATTTCATAGGATATGACACTGGAGCAGGAAATAGGAAGACGAAGAACGTTTGGCATCATCGCCCACCCCGATGCAGGTAAGACAACTCTGACGGAAAAACTCCTGCTTTTTGGTGGAGCAATCCAAACGGCAGGTGCTGTGAAGTCCAACAAGATTGACATGGGTACCCGTTCCGACTGGATGGACATTGAAAAACAAAGAGGTATCTCTGTTGCTACCTCCGTGATGGGTTTTGAATATAAGGATCTGAAAATAAATATCCTGGATACTCCTGGTCACAAAGACTTTGCCGAGGATACCTACCGAACCCTAACCGCAGTGGACAGTGTGATCATGGTGATCGACTGTGTGAAAGGTGTGGAGGAACAGACGGAGAAGCTGATGGAAGTGTGCAGAATGCGAAAAACACCGGTGATTTGTTTTATCAATAAGCTCGATCGGGAAGGACAAGATGCATTTACCCTACTGGATGAAATTGAAGAAAAGCTGGACATCAAAGTTCGTCCCATGAGCTGGCCGATTGGTATGGGAAAAACGCTTCGTGGAGTATACAATATCTATGAAAATAATGTAAACCTCTACGAGCCCAACAAGCAGAAACGTGTGGATGATGTGGTAAATATCAAGGGAGTAAATGACCCGGAGTTGGACAAACGCCTTCCTGAATCATTGGTGAAAGAGCTTCGGGAAGAAATAGAGCTGGTGAATGGTGTGTATGATGATTTCAATGCGGATACATATTTAAAAGGAGAAGTAGCCCCGGTATTTTTCGGCAGTGCGGTCAATAATTTTGGCGTGCGGGAGCTACTTGATTGCTTTACAGATATTGCCCCATCTCCACGGTCAAGGGAAACAGAAGAGCGTGAGGTGAGCCCGGCTGAAAAGAAATTCTCAGGATTCATTTTCAAGATTCACGCTAATATGGATCCGAAGCACAGAAACCGGATTGCTTTCGTACGGGTGTGCTCTGGGAAGTTTCAGCGAGGAAATAACTACTACCATGTGAGGCAAGACAAGCAAATCCGCTTTTCCAACGCCACCGCATTTATGGCCCAGCAAAAGGAAACGGTGGAAGAGGCATTTCCCGGGGATATTGTGGGCTTGTATGATACAGGAAACCTGAAGATAGGCGATACACTCAGCGAAGGGGAAAAAGGACTGTATAAGGGCATACCATCTTTCTCTCCGGAAATGTTCCGTGAGGTGATCAACATGGACGCCATGAAATCCAAGCAGCTGGACAAAGGGCTCAACCAACTCATGGATGAAGGACTTGCTCAGCTTTTCACTTTCGAGCTTGGATCACGGAAAGTAGTTGGAACAGTAGGTGCACTACAATTTGAAGTGCTTCAGCACCGCCTGCTAAACGAGTACAGTGCCAATGCCAAATTTGAGCCCGTAAACATTTACAAGGCCTGCTGGATCAGTTCTTCGTATAAATTCAAACTTGATGCTTTCGTCAAAGACAAGCAACGACACATTGCCAGGGACAAAGAAGGTAAGTTGGTCTTCATGGCTGAATCCAAAGCATGGTTGCAGATGGTGCAGGAAAACTTCCCGGATATAGAGTTCCACTTTATTAGTGAATTCTAGAATATCGATTTCAAATCGAAACCAATACTATCTGATACATCTGACTTTACCTTGCCCTCACGTATCAGGTAGCCCTTCGGCGTGTCATATTCCATTGGGGTGTATATCTCAAGTGTTTGATTTGCCGGGTCTACGATCCAATATTCCGTCACACCAAGATCAAGGTATTTCTTTCGTTTGGTATTTCTATCAATAAAACTATTGGATGGGGAGATTACCTCTATGACCAAGTCCGGTGTGCCCTCAATTCCCCTTTCAGTGACGATTTCATTCCTGCTTTCTGAAATGTAGACCAGGTCTGGCTGTAGCACATTTTGTTCATTGATGTAGAGATCAATTGGAGAAAAAAATATTTCTCCCTTGAGTGTGGCACTTAAAAAATCATACAATTTTCTTAATACCCTTTGGTGATTAGTTGTTGGTGCGGGTGACATAATTAGGTTTCCATCAATGAGCTGGGCAAGCAACCCTTCCTCCAGCTGAAGGTAATCATCAACCGTCCATTCCTTACTTCTATCGATAGTTGCTACTTCCATATATTAAAGATACCTAATTTCGCACCAAAATGAGTGTTCCATTAGTCAAATACGAAGACAATCACCTCCTGATTGTGGAAAAGCCAACCGGATGGCTGGTGCAGGCAGACGATACCGGTGACGGCACGCTCACTGCCTGGGCCACAGAATACATTCGCAGAAAATATAACAAGCCGGGAAACGTATTTTGTCAGCCTTGTCACAGGTTGGATCGTCCGGTCGGCGGATTGGTGATTTTTGCCCGTACATCCAAAGGGCTGGAACGCATGAACAAGCTTTTTAGAGATCGGACCATTAAAAAGTCATACCTGGCAATCGTTGATGGTGTTCCAAAAAACCCTGAACAGACGCTCAAACATTGGCTGGACAAGGATTCGAGCAAAAACAAAGCACACACACGTACCAAGCAAAAAGGAAACGCCAAAGAGGCCATTCTATCTTACCGCATGCTGGCCACTCACAGCAAAATTTCTTTGCTGGAAGTCACGCCGGAGACGGGACGTCCTCATCAAATCCGTATTCAGATGCGAGAGAATCAAACTCCGATCCGGGGAGATGTGAAGTATGGGTTTTCCAAAGCCAATCAGGACAAGAGCATCGATCTGTATGCCTACAAACTAGAGTTTGAACATCCGGTGAAAAATGAGCCGATCAAAGTAATTGCAAAACCAAAATGGCCTGATTTCCAGGCATTCATCAATGAGTTGGATTGAAAAATTGAAGAAAAAGTGGGGGCTGGAAAGTAACTGGCAGTTTATTATTATCATGCTGGTTTTTGCCTGCACAGGTACCACGGTGGTTTTGATCAAAAAACCCCTCATCCATTTGCTATTTGAGGATGGGGTTCGTCCGCTTTGGTTCCAAATTTCCTATTGGATCCTGATCCTGCCTTTCTATAATGTCATCCTGCTTTTCTACGGATTTCTTTTCAGGCAATTTGACTTCTTTTGGAAATACGAGCAGAAAATGCTCAAACGTTTTGGGATCAGTGTGAATGCTGACAAAGAATGAAGCGATATCGAGGCTAAATGAATTGGGAGCGGCTGGCTTGCCATTTTCTTTTTATTGCGATTTTTTGGGAGAGCAGTGGTGTGTTAAGTCTTCCGAAGAACAGTATTTCAGACTAGATATTGATTCGGATTTTTCTAAAAGTCAACAGTCGACAGTCGACAGAAAGCTGTTGACATTTAAGAAAAAACCAATAAGTCTAGAGAAGTTCAAACAAGGATTCAATCAAGTCATTCATCAAATCAACATCGGCAACTCATTTCTTACCAATCTTACCTTCGAAACCCCCATTGAGACCAACCTCAGCCTGGAGGAAATCTTTGCGTACTCCAAGGCCAAATACAAACTCTTAGTGCCGGATAAATTTGTCGTTTTCTCGCCAGAGACTTTTGTGAAAATCAATGGTGACCATATCTATTCGTACCCCATGAAAGGAACCATCGATGCTGATTTGCCCAATGCTGAGCAAACAATCATGGATGATGTCAAAGAGCGGGCTGAGCACGTAACCATCGCGGACCTGATCCGAAATGACCTGAGCCAGGTAGCCGAAAAAGTAGAGGTAACAAAATTTCGATACATCGAACAGCTCGAAACCAACGATAAGAAATTACTGCAGGTAAGCTCAGAAGTGAAAGGGAAGCTGGACAAAAACTGGAGAGGAGAGCTTGGTTCTATCCTTTCCAGGCTGCTTCCTGCAGGCTCTATATCCGGTGCTCCAAAGCCAGAAACTTTAAAAATCATACAGAAAGCTGAATCTTATGATCGTGGATTTTACACCGGGATCTGCGGTCACTTTGATGGAGAATCACTGGATACGGGGGTTATGATCCGGTTTATCAAAAAAGATAACGAAACCTTAATCTTTTGTAGTGGAGGAGGTATTACTTCTTTCAGTCAGGCTGAGAAGGAATATCAGGAGATGGTGGACAAGGTGTACCTCCCCTTATAATCGTTCGAAGCTTCCTATCATCCGATGTACCTGGTTGACTCTCAGCGTTTTCTTGATAACTTTGCGGTTCTATTTATTAAACACTTTCTTTTTAGGGGTGTTAGGTAAAAAATGAAACTGCAAGAGACATGATCAGATACAAATTTGAAAATAAGCTGGACAAGGAATTTGCAACTGCCCTGCGAACAAGGGTAAACGCCTACTTTCAGGATAACGATATCCAGCGCCATGCAAATACCAAAATGATCATTAAGACCATTTCTGTCTTGTCCATGTATTTGGTTCCCTACTTTTTGCTGATCCTGGGAGGATTCACCAATTTGTGGCTTCTGATGGGGCTGTGGCTTTTTATGGGTGTGGGCAAAGCCTTCATTGGCACCACCATCATGCACGATTCCATTCACGGGTCGTACTTTCAGAAGAAATCTATGAACAACCTGATGACATTTTCCGCTACAATCGTGGGTGTGGATAAGCTCATCTGGCACATTCAGCACAATGTGCTGCACCACACCTATACCAACATCGAACATACAGATGAGGACATCCTGCCACGATTTGTCTTCCGATACAACACCAACCAGCCACATATGTGGTTTCACAGGTTCCAACATATTTATGCACCGATCTTTTACTGCGTGCCTCTACTTGAGTGGATCACCACGAAAGATTTTATTAAGGTCTTTGACTACCGTAGAGAAGGACTGATCAAGAAAAAGGACTTCCCAATGGAACTCACGAAGGTCATCCTTAGAAAAGTCTTCTATTGGATCGTCTTCCTTGTGCTTCCGGTACTCCTTATTCCAGTTCCTGCCTGGATCACCATCCTCATGATTTTTGCTTCCCACTGCATTACCGGGATTATGCTGGCGATGATTTTCCAAACTGCCCATGTGGTGGAACCTGCTGAGTTTTTCCTGGAAGAAGATGAGCATGTGAAACACAGCTGGATCGTGCATCAGTTAAGAACGACCTGCAATTACGGCATGGATGATAAGGTGCTTTCATGGTTCCTGGGGGGACTAAATTTTCAGATCGAGCACCACTTGTTTCCGGATGTCTGCCATGTGCATTACCCGGCCATTTCCAAGCTGGTGCAGCAGACCGTAAAAGAATTTAACCTTCCTTATTTCGCATTTCCATCGTTTGGTGCTGCAGTGGCCAGCCACTTCAAGCACATGAAGGAAATGGGGAGCGCAAAGGATTTACAGGTAAGATCCTTTCAGGCCACTTAAGAAAAAGCTATGTCAAATTTGCAATTGTACAAAATTGGTTTTTTCGCTAAGAACTGTTCTATGAAAATCTATTCATATTTCATTTTTCTATTTTTTCTTATTTCAAGAACGCAATCATTCGGCCAAACCTTTCAAATGGATTCCACTAAAGCATTAAATGGAGATGACTTTAGGGCTCCATCCTCGCTTGCTTTCGACTCAGAAAATAGACCTTATTACTTCAATGATACTTACAAGGAGCAATTTGGTAAAATATACTATCTGGATGATGATGGTGTAGAGCAGGTTATCGATTTTAAAAGTGAACTTACTTCATATCTTGCTTCCAATGTAGATGGAGGAACACACTCAGCAGTTGATTTTGAGCCAGTCGACACATTGTATCACGCCAATGGAATGCTCTCCATTACACCTAACAATGAGCTTTTTGCCGCGATTTATCCCCGTAATCCAAAACCTCAAAATCAGGATAACTATAGATTTCCGGTTCTAGTTTATAGCAATAATTTTCAGGATACCGCAAGTTCTTTCGAATTCCATCATTTTTTTGATATCGACAATAGAAATGATGCCGACCTCTTTATTGAATCAAATCGAGGGCATAATGATATAACTTCATGGTTGCCAATCATCGGATTATGGGAAAGAACAGGCGATAAACTACATGGTTCCTTAAATTATTCACATCTAAATACCCTTACTATTTATTTACCCAGCTATGATAATGGACTAGACTTGACTAGCACACTTATTTTGTCTGATTCTGCTTTGCACAGATCAACCCATTCGGGATCTAGATCATGGGCTGCAACGCACGATGATATCACATATATCGCATATGCTGATATCCAGCCTGGGGATTACCACCCTACAGACTTAACCAAAGGCAAGACATCAATTGTACTGGCCGCCATTGACAGAACTACCAACTCAATCATTTCTGGATCTAATTCATTTTTTGATACAGCACATAAGCCGGATGAGAAGATAGATAAATATCCAGATGGTCATTGCATTCCAGAAATAGCTGTTGATGGGATGGGTCGACTTCATATTATCATAGGGTCTCACTCTGGAAGTATGAAATATTACCTTTCAAACCATGGGTCGGATAAATTAACTATAGATGATTTCACACTTCAACATGAGGTTGGAGAAATCAATGATTTAGCTCAGAATGGGTTATCATATCCCTCACTAATTGTCAACTATGAAAATGAGTCTTTGGTAACAAGTAGAAGAAGGTGGGGAGATAATGGACTTGTTCGTACTAAGTCGCATAATTTTACAAATGAGCACTTTCTCATGGTTCAATGCGGTGATTTAACTAGCAGCTGCTACTTGAACGAAATTGATTACTATACCAATTGGAACCATCGGCTTTTTATTGATAACATGGGAAGAGTTTATAGCGCCAATGCACTAAGATCAAGATACAGCTCAGAATGTGCTGCAGAAGATCCTTGTGAAATGCATTATGCATGGGCATTGATATATTCCGATGATGGTGGTGTCAAATGGCATGTTGCCAATAAACACCGAATGGCTAATAATATAGATGGAAATCAAACTTATTTAGTGCCCGCTGCAGACACATTCGTCAGAAATGGCTTACCTGATGAAAATTATGACGGTGAAAATAACTTGTTAATAAAAAATAACACCCCAGGTTCCACAACTATCCGAGAAGCATATTTGAAATTTGATTTAAGCAATCTGGATTTTGTATCATCCGCGCTGCTTACGATGACTACTGAATCCATCAATTCGGATGGTGACATTACAAATTTTGAAGTTTATCGTGTTACCAATGATGTATGGGATGAAACTAAGTTGACGTGGAATAATAAACCTGCCTATCAAACAGAGATTTTGGACTCAAAATTGGGTGATAGTAGCCAAGTGGTCTTTGATTTGACCGACGCTATAAATGAAGAAATAAACGCAAACAAGGTATTAAGCATCGCTATTGTTGGCAAGGAAGAAGGAAACCAACGTAGAATTGGATTCTACTCCACTACAAATCAAAATGGTAAGTCTGTTATTCCAAAACTAACATTTACAGAAAATAGCCTTAATGTGTTAGCTGATAGTTACGTAAGAAGTGGAACGCATTCATCTAACAATTTCGGTACGGAAAGTAAAATAGCTGTTAAGCGTTATGATAATTCCTCAACAGAAAGAGAGTCATATTTAAAATTTGACATTAGTCATATAGATTCTGTTGAAAAAGCATTCTTGATTCTTACTCCAAGCTTGGTCAATGAAGATGCACCAACTACTAATTATCAGGTTTTTGGGGTCACTGATAACTCTTGGACAGAGACGGGAATAACCTGGGATAACAAACCAAATGCGTCGGGAACGTATATCGACAAAATATTGGGTTCTTTTGGTAAAATGGAATGGGATATTACTTCTCTTGTCAATCAAGAAGCCTTACAATCACATGATACGTTGAGCTTGGTACTAAAAGGTGAAGAAAATGGAAGCAAAAGAAATATTTCGTTTCATTCAAGAGAGACAATGAATAGTGATCTAATCCCAAGAATAACTTTCATTGGGTATTCAGGTCAAAGTTCAGCCAGAGAAATTCCTATAGTTTCTAATGCTGGCCACTATAATGAACAAAAAATTGAAATCTACCCAAACCCAACTTCTGATAAAGTAATGATAAGAAGTCTAGGGAAAATTTCGTACTATTCTCTTATTGACTTAAATGGTCGCATTCTTCAAGAGGGTACTTTTGAGGTTAAAGATCAAAGTGTCAAGGAAATCGAAATAAGTTCTCTAAGCAAAGGTTTGTATGTACTACGAATTACCTTTGATACAGGAGATGAATTGATTGAAAAATTCTTAATTGAATAGCTCATGGCTTGACTTTCAACATAAATCAGCTTGACACACATATTATATTCAATTCATCAAAGGCCAATTCTTTTAGCTTAGTTCAGCATCACAAACGCACCCCAATAATATGGCTCAGGGAATGTCTCTCTGAGCTTTTTTTGTGCTGCTGAAAATGCAGCCTCTTTTGATTTGCCCCCCATCCACTCATTGTAAAAATTGGTCATCAGCTGCTTGGTGGCCTCATCGCTCACCTTCCACAAACTCATGATTACCGACTCTGCCCCGGCCACCTGAAATGCCCGCTGAAGTCCGTACACACCTTCGCCGGATTTGATCTCCCCGAGCCCGGTTTCGCAGGCGCTGAGTACCACCAGGTCGGTGTTCTTCAGATCGAGGGTAATCACCTCATAGGCAGTGAGGATGCCGTTATTGGTGCTACTGACTTCCGCACCAGAGGTCTCATCCCCCATCGCCTGCTCCGCATTGGCCAGCATCAGGCCAGACCTAAGTAGTGGGTTGTCTCTGGCTTGATTTACCTCCACTCCAAATACCGCCTCTCCTGACGCCTGGCTTTCGGGCAGGAAGAAGCCATGGGTGGCGATGTGAAGCAAAGATGGCGAGTTGATTCGTTTGAAGTTTTCTTCAGACGCCTCATTCTGCATATAGGTCTTGGCGGTAAATCCTTTCGAGCGTGTGATCTGGCTCACTGCTTCTATTTCCACTTTGGTGCCCGGGAGATCGGTGAGTAATCCCCTCGAACCAAAGGTTGGATACCCAAAGAAATCTGCCTTTTTAGAAGAGAAGCCACTCGTTTTTGCATTTACCAGATCGCGTGTGCTAGCGTACAAATGAAGGTTGAGATTGTCTGAAACGAACGTGCCGTCCGGACGTTGCAATGCGCCGATGTTTACCTGAAAATAGATGCCATCCAGAGACAAATAAACTTCCTTTTTATCTCCCAGCATCTCATCTACCGGCTTCCAAAATTTATCATAGGTGATCCGGTCAGTCGCCTTGATCTTCACCATGTTGAGGTATGCCTTCGCATATTTCGTATCCAAATCCTGGCCTTCTTCAATCAATACGAGCTTTGGGTGAACCGATTGCAGGTCGGCAATCAGGAAAGCATAGTTCTTTTGACTGGTGAAGCTTCGATCAAATTGCGGATACCCGATGATCTCAACGGCTGCACTTCCGGTCGCCAGCTTTCCTTTCACCTCTGCCAAGGTGGTGGTTGGCAGTTTGTTGGACTGAGCAAAAGCAGCTGACATTTTGTTGAGTTCTTTTTCCAGATTGTTTGCCTTCTCCTCTTCAGCCCTGATATCGATTTTTAGCTCCTGCAATTGTTCTTTTGAATAGGAGTAATAGAGTAACAGGTTTTCCTTAGCATCCACCCACTCCCGGTAGGTTTTCTTCAATTGCTCATTATCACTACTTAAAATTTGCTCTCGAACTTTTGTAGAAGCACTCAAAAGAATTCCCTTCGTCTTTAAATGAAGGTTGTACATGTCCGTAAGCAGGGATGGATCATCGGGCTGACGAGCCACTGCAAAAGCAAAGAACTTGAGGATTGAGGGTCGGATCTTCGCCCAGTATTGTGCCTTTTCATATTCACTCATCGCACCGAAGTATTTCTCTACCAGCTCCAGATTGCTCGTGAGCGCACGCTCAAAGTATGATTTGGCCTGCGCGTGATCTCCGAGTTTCCAAGACACGACCGCCAGATCTTCCATGGAGTTGAGATAGTCAGGATGAAACTCATTGAATGTCTCCAGGTAGGCGTTGTTTACTTCCATGAGGATGCCCTTTGCTTCAGACAAATTACCGGAGATCAAGTGGTACCGCCCGAGATTGTGCCGGGTCTTGATGTATGCCGGGTGCGATTCCGAATACTTTTTTCGAAAAATATCCAACGAATGATCCAAAAGTGCGGGCACTTCACTGGTTTTGCCCATCTCCATCAGGGTGGATGCCAGGTAATTTTTCACATTGCCCACATCTGTCTGATTTTTTGCAAATCGCTTTTCCTTCAGCTCGATAATCTCCCGAAAGATACGTTCAGCTGTTTCATATTCACCCGCACTAAAGTGGATCAGGCCTTTATTGATCTCAAATCCCACATTGTCCCTGCCTTTTTCACGAAGTGCCCCATCTGCATATCGGGTAGCCAAATCGATGGTTTGAAGGGCCTTATCGTATTGGCCGATTTCATTATAGAGCAGCGCCTTATTGTTTAAAATCAGGGCGTGAGAAAGTGAACCCTCCCTGTCATTCTTCTGCATGATTTGCTCCGCCTTGTTAAAATATTCTTCTGCCTCAGTGTACCTGCCCTGGGATTGTGAGATAGTGGCATGATTGCAGTAGAGCGAAGCAAGCGCCACAGTATTTTCTCCTATGATCTCCTTAAAGTAGCTGATTGTTTCATCGAGAAATTTCTCTGCGAGCTTGTATTTGCCCTCCGCGTGAATCAGGATCGAAATGTTGGCGATGGTTTTACCCAGCGCATATCTATCCGCAACATTCATTGTATCCATGCGCACCAGCTCCTTGATGACAAATGGTTCTTCAAAAGATGGAGCATCATCCATCATCAATTCCAGCGCTTCTGTCAGGTTCAAGGTGGCCGCACCCGGATGAATGTAAACGGATAGCTCTGCTGCCCTGTTGAGGTCAAAGACCTGCTCATAGACCTCCAGTTTTACCGGCTCTGTATCTTCGTCTTCATAGTTTTTGGCCAGCGTCACCAGCAGGTTTTCTTTGCTGTCCCTATTGGCAAAAAAAGAGGATCGATTGCCTTGTGAAAAAATGTAGTTGTAATACGAGGTATCCTTAACCAACTGTTCTTCTCGGATTTTGGCCATCCTATCGTCCTGATTTACCAATTTTTCAGGATCAACCTCCTCTTCTACCGCCTTTTTCACTCGATCTTTCAGCTTGTTAAAGTTGATCTGAGCCGATGCAGCGGATGAAAAAACAATTAGCATTATGAGTGATATGGTAAGGCGCATATTGTTAGGATTATTTGGATATAAAGTTAGAATTTTACCAGCACACGAAAAACATGAGATTTATAGAAAGCATACTTCTGAAGGACGGTGAGTACAAAAACCTTTCGTATCATCAGCAACGAATGGATCATGTTTTTGAGAAGTTTGCTCCAAAAAATGATGCGCACAACCTTTCACGAATACTGCCTCACCTACAGATGGAGGGTGTTTTTAAGGTGAGAATCGTATATGACATGGATTCTGAAGATGCTGAGTATGACATTGAGTATTCAGAATATCAGCCACGAAAAATTAATACCCTGGAGGTCGTACACTCCCCTCCGTTTGATTATTCGATGAAATATGAGAATCGTACCCCAATCGCAAAACTCCTCAGGTCTTCGCAGGCGGATGACATCATCATTGCGATGAATGGCAGCATTACTGATGGCTCCTATTTCAATCTTGCCTTCTGGAATGGAAATGAATGGCTGACTCCTGACACCCCCTTGCTCAAGGGTGTGAGGCGAACTCAGCTACTGGCGGAGGGGAAAATAAAAGAAGCACCCATCCGGATTTCCGAACTGGGTGCTTTTGAAAAAGTGAGTCTGATCAATGCGATGCTGGATCTGAGTGAGGTGGAAGTGCCTCTGTCGGCGATATTAAAACGATAGTCCGAGCCTCAACGCCGGGAACATTTTTTCAAAATCATTGGTAAAAATCAGCTCAGGAGAAAATGTCACCTTTGAGTTGGACCCTTTGTTGTAAAGGGATAGCTTCCAGGTACTCCCCTCGAAATAACCTCCATCCCGATGGATTAACCCACCAATACCTATTCCCATTTCGTTATTTTTTCCTGTGTTCATTTTCCAGAATCCGGTAATCCACCCATTCAAATCTGACTGATACTTATTGGCTTCATCGCGCGAAAAGAAATATTGTTGGGTATACAAGACGCCAAATTCCATCCAGTCATTCCCCAATCTATCTTGTAGCCTAAAGGAAACCCTACTTCCAATGTCTGGAACAAAACGGTCCCGATAGTATCCCAATCCTATCCCAACAAACGTAATCTCAATATGATCATGCCCCAGCTCCTTTGCTCTTAGTTGGTCAACCTGAGCCTTTCCGTATCTAAATTTCCCATCTCCCAAATACTGATTTCGCTTGCCCTCATCTTCGAATTTCATGTCAATCTGAGACCATACGGATTGAATATCCAGTGCTTTAACTTCTTCCAGTTCAGACAAATCACTGACAAAGAAGCTGACCACCACCTGATCAAAAAGGAGCTGAAACTCTGTCCTGTCTGCCTTTCTCTGGATCATCCCATCCTTCCCGATGAGATACACATCATTCGCCTCTTTCAGCGGCTTCACCTCCACTTTGGCTACTTCACCATCGGGTTGAGCTACCTTTCTGTAGGTCACCTGTAATCCTGGGTTCAGGTCTGAGTTCCGGACTGCAGTCTCCATTACACTCACGGTGGATTTCCACAGGTCATTGTTGAAGTACACCCTTTTCCGACTCATGCGGTTAAAGGCGAAAGTGACCTTGTTACCTACATCCGTCTGGAGTGTCAGTGTGTCAGGGAAATTTGCGCTTAGTGGCTGCAATTCCTGAGCGAATCCCTGACTCATTCCTATCAGAAGAAGTCCGAGGATCGCATATCTAGTGTTTCTTTTCTTTTTCATAGAGCTTAATCTTTAATGCTTGATAATCGACATTTACTTCATTGGGAGAAGTCTGCCATTGAGCTCTTATGGACAAATTCTTACCCTTTTCGACCCTGGCACCCTCGAGACTGGCCTGGATGATCGAAATATCTTCTGCAGCAAATTGCGGAGTAGATGTGTCACCGGCCTTCACCTCCACTTTCTTCAGCGGGATTATTGGCCTGAAATCGATCTCTGCTATGCTTAATTCAATTTTCTTTGGTTCAATAGTTATTGGTGTGCGTTCGAATCTCTTTGTACCCTCATATACCGGTACAACGATTTGAGTTGGTTTCTCCACTATTTCAATTTCATGGCTCTCCATAACCATACGATCTGATACGCTATGCGAGGACTCTTTGAGTAGAGTGAAGGGTATCGTAAGGATGGCGATGAATAAACAGGCTGCCGCCAACCATCGCCTTTCCAAAATGAATGACTTCTTATTCAATCTCGCTTCAAGCTTTATCCATGATGCATCCTCATCGAATGAGAAGCCCAAATCACCAGCAGATATTTGATCTAATTTTTCTGAAAAATTGTTATGAGCCATACCCTGAATTTTTTGATTCCAACATTTCACGAAGAAGCTTCTTTGCTTTGAATAATTGTGATTTGGATGTGCCAACAGACACTCCCAACTGTTCACTGATTTCCTGATGAGAGTAGCCTTCTATCTCATAGAGATTGAAGACTGTGCGATAACCCACGGGGATTTCCGTGATGATTTTTAGCAAATCTGCGGTTTGAAGGTTTTCGAGTGGAGAAATGTCTATCTCCTTGTCCAGGTCCTCGTTGATAGTCAGAATCTGAATCTCTTTATTCTTCCTTAGTTTCATCAGTGCTTCATTCACCATAATGCGCTTCACCCATCCAAAAAAAGCATGCTCACTTTCGTAACTGAACTTCTTCAGATTATTAAAGACCTTGAAAAAACCTTCAAGAAGTACATCCTCCGCATCTGCCTCATTTTTCATATACCGAATGCAGACACCCATCATCGGAATACTCAGACGTTTGTAGAGCTGCTGCTGTGCTTTCCGGTCTCCGGATGTACTTTTTTCGATTAGGTCTTTGGTATTCAAGAGAAGCATTTGGTAGGAGAATGCGAATTAAAGTTGGTTGGTTGTCTGAACACAAAAAAGAATCCAATTTTTCCTACTTGGGAATTTACCACGATGGGATGCAAAAAGCTGAGAAGGTCGAAGCACAATAAATAAAAAAGCCATCTACTACTTAGCAGATGGCTTTTGATTTCCTTATTAACTCTTAATTATTCACTAAGAATTTTTTCCACCAGCACATTCACTTTGTTGTTCATCACTTCTACAACGCCCCCTTCCACAAGGATATGAACCTCTTCCTTTTTCTCAGGTTTGTATCGAATATCCCCCTTGCCAAGTGTCGAAACCATCGCTGCGTGGTTGTTCAATACCTGAAACGATCCATCGCTCCCGGGGAACGATGCACTTATTACTTCTCCCTCGAATACTTTCTCGTCTGGTGTTACTATTTCTAGAAACATAGTTTCTTAATTATTAAAAGTAATTCTTGCTTAAGCAGAAGCTTCAGCCATTAATTTCTCACCTTTTTCGATCGCTTGCTCAATCGTACCTACTAAGTTGAAGGCTGCCTCTGGCAAGTGATCCAGCTCACCATCCATGATCATGTTGAATCCTTTGATGGTGTCCTTGATATCTACTAGAACACCCTGAAGGCCTGTAAACTGCTCAGCAACGTGGAATGGCTGAGAAAGGAATCTTTGCACTCTTCTCGCTCTGTGTACCACTTCTTTATCCTCATCAGAAAGCTCGTCCATACCTAGGATGGCAATGATATCCTGAAGTTCTTTATATCTCTGAAGAATCTCCTTCACTCGCTGTGCGCAATCATAATGTTCAGCACCTAGGATATCTGCACTCAAAATTCTGGAAGTAGAATCCAATGGATCCACCGCAGGGTAGATACCTAGCTCGGCAATCTTTCTTGAAAGTACTGTCGTAGCGTCCAAGTGAGAGAATGTTGTTGCCGGAGCAGGGTCAGTCAAGTCGTCCGCAGGTACATAAACAGCCTGTACGGAAGTAATTGATCCTCGTTTTGTAGAAGTGATTCGCTCCTGCATCAGACCCATTTCTGTGGCAAGCGTAGGCTGGTAACCTACCGCTGAAGGCATACGACCTAGAAGTGCGGATACCTCAGAACCCGCCTGAGTAAATCGGAAAATATTATCAACGAAGAAAAGAATGTCCTTTCCCTTTCCTTCTCCGTCACCATCCCTGTAGTGCTCAGCAACTGTCAGTCCTGAAAGCGCTACCCTTGCTCTCGCACCAGGAGGCTCATTCATCTGCCCGAATACGAACGTTGCTTTCGAGTTTTTAAGTCTTTCTTTATCTACTTTGGACAGGTCCCATCCGCCTGCTTCCATTGATTCTTTGAATTCGGGTCCGTAATCCACGATTCCAGCTTCGATCATCTCACGAAGAAGGTCATTACCCTCTCTTGTTCGCTCACCCACACCTGCAAATACGGACAAACCACCGTGTCCCTTAGCAATGTTGTTGATCAACTCCTGGATCAAGACGGTTTTTCCAACACCCGCACCACCAAACAATCCAATTTTACCTCCTTTGGCATAAGGCTCAATCAGGTCAATCACCTTAATACCTGTGAAAAGTACCTCGGTAGTAGTGGAAAGATCCTCGAAGGGAGGAGCTTGTCTGTGGATAGGGAGACCGTTCGTATTGTCTACCTCTTCCATGCCGTCGATAGCAGCACCTACTACATTGAAAAGACGACCTCTGATTGCCTCTCCTGTTGGCATTTTGATGGGGGCACCCAGGTCAGTCACCTCAGTTCCTCTGCTCAGGCCATCTGTGCTTTCCATCGCGATGGTTCGCACCGCTTCTTCACCCAGGTGTTGCTGCACCTCCAAAATCACCTCTGTGCCGTCCGGACGAACGACCTTTAGTGCATCCATAATTCTTGGAAGTTTTGATCCTTCAGCACTGAAGCTTACGTCTACTACCGGACCAATAACCTGGGTTACTTTACCTTTATTTGCCATTATTTCTTGTGGTTATATTAATGGGTTGATTGAAATTTGGTGCGAAATTAAGGCAAAAATCCATAAGGAAAAAGGGATTTTCACTTCATCCATTCAGGTAAATTCGGAAAGTTGTCCCCCTGTTCATTTCTGACTGCTTTACGAAAATTTTTCCCTGGTGATATTGCTCTATAATGCGTTTTGCGAGGGTCAGCCCCAATCCCCAGCCCCTTTTCTTAGTGGTGTAGCCCGGTCTGAACACATTCGTGATTTTTGACTTAGGGATGCCTTTACCAGAGTCCTGCACATCCACCGCAATCCTGCCTTCGTTGGCCCTCAGGATACTGATGTGAATGGAGCCTTTCCCCTCCATGGCATCAGCAGCATTTTTGCACAGGTTTTCGATGACCCAGGCAAAAAGTGACTGATTGATTTTAGCAGAAATATCCCTGCTCGGGAAAGCCGAAACCGTGATCACTATTTTGGTGGACAGGCGCTTCTGCAAGTACACCACTATTTCATCAATAGCATCTGCAATATTGAGGGCAGAGAGCTGAGGTTCGCTACCAATGCTAGAAAAGCGATCAGTGATGACTTTCAACCGATCCACATCTTTGTCGAATTCAAGTAATGCCTCCATTTGTTCAGGGTATAATCCCTTAAAATATTCCGACCATGCCATAAGTGAGGAAAGAGGAGTGCCGAGCTGATGTGCCGTTTCTTTCGCCAGGCCCACCCATACTCTGTCCTGCTCTACCCTTCGGATATAATTCAGGATCAGGAAAGTGATGATCCCAAAAAGGGCAATGACCGATAGCTGAATATAGGGGTAGTACTTCAGCTGGCTGAGCAGGTAGGAGTTCTTGTAAAAAATATATTTGTAGCCGTAAATGTTGTCCTGATCATCCTTCAGCGTAACCTCAATAGGAGCATGCGCTTCCCTCATCTCTTCAATTTCCCGCTTCAGAAAATCATTTCGATCCTTGCCTGGAGTGAACTTCTCTGCCCTTGCCAGGTTTCTGAAATCTTCCGGATTCTCGTTTTCATCGGTGAGTATGACGGGGATGGAATGATTGGCTGCTACTATTTCGTCTAGTATCAGAAAGAAGTTTACATTGTCGCCTTCATTGGCCAAAAACTCGAGTGAGCTGGCATAAATCTCAATTTGTCGCTGCTCACGCTCGCGTATCTGCTCCACCAGGCTATTGGTATACCAGATGGATCCAAAGCTGATAACAATGGCAAACCCCACCACGAGCCACTTGAAGTGGGGTCGTAGTGGGGCCAGTGTGCTGCCTGTCGCTTCTCTAAACTTTGTTTTCAACCGGTGATCGTTTGGTTAAAAATAACCACGATCTGTCTAATTCTTTTGCATGAGCCACTTGGCCAGCACCTTGTAGTTCACTTTGGTGCCATGCATCAATATCCCTATTCGGTAGATCCTGCCCGCCAGCCATAGGGTGAAAATGAAGCCACCAACCAGCAAAACCATGCTGAGGGCGATCTCCCAAGCCGGCACGCCAAACCCTATTCTGCCCATCATGACGATCGGGGAGGTGAACGGAATGATGGATAGCCAGAAGCTGACAGGACCATCGGGCTCTTCAAATACGAACATGAATAATCCCATTAAGCTGATAATGATTGGCATCATGATCGGCATCATGAATTGCTGTGCATCTGCCGGTGTGTCAACTGCTGATCCTACTGCGGCGAACAACGCTCCGTATAATAGATAGCCGCCAAGGAAGTAGAAAAGGAAAAGAAGGACTATTTGCGTCCAATTAACATCTTGAATGATCTCCAAGATTTCGTTGGATTGCGCTTGTGTTTGCTCCGGTGTTAAATTGGAAGCTTGAGCTGCCGCTGGATCAATTCCAAGAAAAGACATTGCTAGCATCCAAACGACACCCATTAAAACAATCCAGATTACGAATTGTACAATCCCTACTGAAGCTACTCCAACAACCTTCCCTACCATCATCTGGAATGGCTTCACTGTAGATACAATCACCTCAACTATTTTACTGCTTTTTTCCTCAATTACTCCCTGCATCACTTGAGCGCCATATGCAAACAAGAAGATATAGATCAAAAAGCCCATCACATAGCTAATCCAGAAAGTAGACTTAGCGCTGCTTTTAGATTCGTCTCCGGTTTCAGAAAGGTTAAATGATGCAATGGAAATATCCGTCTGAAGCTGATCCAACTGCTCCTTTGTAAGGCCTGCATCTGTTAGCTTAAGCTCCCTGATTTGGTTTTCTATCTCTCGCTCAAAATCACGAACCAGCGTCACTCCGGGAGTGTGCTTGGCATAGAAGGTGATGCCTTGCTGATCATCCAGACTAACCTCTGGGACATAGATAAGTGCAAAATCTTCCGATTTCGTAAATCGTGCTTTTGCAGAGTCCAAGGGACCCTCTACTTTTTCATATTTATACCGCTCGGAATCTTCGAAGGAGATGATGCTGCTTTCATTGAGCAAATGAATGACTTCCTGTTCTTTGTTTTTCTCACTTTCCTCCTTCAAGTAAATCATCCCAATGATGATGGCCGGGAAGATCAGGGGTACCAAAATAGTGGCCAGAAGAAATGATTTCTTCTGAACTCTGCTCATAAACTCTCGCTGTATTACTAATAATATCTTGTTCATTTGAAATTTCTTTAGGGGGATTAGGCTTCTATTAATTCAGGGTTTTCACCTTTCACCAATGAAATGAAAATGTCATTCATACTTGGGATTCGTTCCACAAACGAGTGGATCTCCACCTGGCTGACTAGCTGTTTCAACAATTCATTTGGATTACCATCCGACTGATATTGAATGAGTGACCGTTTCAATCCACGTCCAATTTCCTCCGTGCTTAGAAGCTCAAATCCTCCTCCGGATTTAACCTCCCCCTCACGGTATTCTACGTGGTAGGTTCCATCCCTGAATTGTTCTTTGATGTCGATTTTGGAGCCATCCAGAATTTTCTGAGATTTATTGATCATAGCTACATGGTCGCATAGCTGCTCCACAGATTCCATTCGGTGAGTGGAGAAAATGATGGTGGAGCCTTTTTCCCTCAACTCCAAAATTTCATCCTTTATCAGGTTAGCGTTTACCGGATCAAAACCAGAAAATGGCTCATCAAGGATGATCAATTTTGGCTCGTGCATCACCGTGGCAATGAACTGAATTTTTTGTGCCATCCCTTTGGACAAATCTTCCACCTTCTTTCCCCACCAGTCTATGATTTCCAGCTTCTGGCACCATGCCTTGCCTCGCCTGGAGGCTTCCTTCAGCGAAAGTCCCCTCAGCTGCCCAAGGTATACCAGTTGCTCTCCCACCTTCATCTTTTTATAAAGGCCTCTCTCTTCCGGTAGGTAGCCAATCTCCCGGATATGATTGGGATTGAGTACCTCTCCATCGAACAGGATAGTGCCATTGTCTGCTTCTATGATTTGATTGATGATTCGGATGAGCGTGGTTTTTCCTGCTCCATTCGGCCCCAGAAGGCCAAAAATGGTTTTCTCGGGAATTTCCATGCTCACATTCGTCAAAGCCTGATGCTCGCTATATGACTTGTTTACGTTTTCTACTTTTAATAAACTCACAGTGATTCGGGTTTTATGATCATTAGTTTACGAAAGTATCAAAATATTACACAGCCTCGTATTTTTTTCTACTGACTGGATTTTGCAACTAATTTAGTGGCGTAATAGCACACCTAACCGGCGACATGATTTTAAGACGTTTGTACTCTTTCTGGGCAGTATTTTCTATTGTCTTTTTCTTTTTGATTCTGATCATCCCCCTGATACTGATGGTGCCTATCAAGCCACTTCATAAACTGGCTTTGAGAATCAACTGTCTGTGGGCCTGGTGTTTTTTGAAGATGGCATTTATCCCTGTGAAGAGAAAATGGGAGTTTAAGCTGGAAAAGAAGCAGCAGTATATCTTGTGTGCCAATCATTTTTCCTACCTGGACATCCCCATTCTTGGCCTTTTCCCAAGGCCCTTCAAATTTGTAGGCAAAAGCTCCCTGGCCAGAATTCCCATCTTTGGGTACATGTATAGGAGCCTCCATATTACGGTGAACAGGTCCAGCTATAGAAGTAGGGCTCAAAGTCTCATGAAAGCTCGTGAGGCAATTGGTCATGGGTATAACCTTGCACTTTTCCCGGAGGGTGGAATCAGGCTGGAGCACTACCCAAACATGATGGACTTCAAGGATGGGGCGTTCAAGCTGGCAGTGGAAAACAATGTGCCGATTGTTCCCGTCACGCTCCCTGATAATTACTACATCCAAAGCGATGACGACCTTCTCAATATCCGAAGAAGAACGTGCAGGATCATCTATCACAAACCCATTTGGCCAAACCTTGAATCGGAAGAGCCTGTGAAGCAACTCCGGGAGGAAGTTTTTCGTGTCATTCAGACCGAACTACTTAAGTACAAACAATGATCTACATTTGATCTGATCTCAGGTCGTTATCATTTTCGGGAACTCCAACTAATTAATTCAAAAACGTGATCCAATCTTTCAAAAAGCCACTTTTAGGACTCTTCATTGCAAGCATGATTTTGATGCTGGGAGCTTATAATTCAGGCTATGACCAAGCCATCGACTGGGAAGTGACCACCACAGGTGAGGTGATTGAGTTTCCTGCCTGGACACTCACCACCGACCTGATGACCCACGAGATAACGGGAGAAAAATATTTGCTGACAGAGCAATATTCCGGGAGTGAGATCACCAGAAATATGCTAACTGACCGGGTCTTACTTGGCTTGCTATGGATAGCCATATGTATGACCCTGGCAGCCTCCACCTATCTCAAAAGGTATGGTTTTTTTGCATCTGCCGCTCTTTTTGCTTTACTCATCAATCGGCTCAATCTCCAGGAAATTGGTTTGTTTGGGGTTGAGTCCAAGCTCATTGTATTTATCCCGTTTGTCTTGCTGATCACACCGCTCGTGATTTTTCACGAATACAAAAAAAGCACACCTTTCCTCCTGCGGCTCGGCATCCTGCTTTTGCTCAGCAGTGCGATTCTTTTGGGGGTTGATAACTCTACCTTATTCACTGATCATCTGATCGCTCACTCGCTTTTTAGCTTTGCAATCTGTGCTTTGCTGTTCCTTTTTATCATTTCAGAAGAAATCATTTTCAGCATCCTTTACGTGGTAACATCAGTAAAAGGTGGCCGAAGCAACCACACCCACTTTCTGATCCTCTCCCTGATTTATCTTGGGGATCTTACACTTTACTATTTGAATAAATCCGGATTATTTGAAAACAGTTTTTTCTTTTTTGATCCGTTTATTCTGCTTGTCATCTCTGCATTGGTTGCTTTATGGAGCCTCAGATACAAGGCAGAATATCTCAGTAGGCATATCGATCCTGTTGTTTTCTTTACCATCACCATTAGCCTCGGCATTATCACTTTTGCATTTCTAGCTCATCAAATGATCCGGGGCAATGATTCGGTATATCAGGCTTTTCATTATGTCATCCTGTATTTCCATTTAGGTTTTGTAGCCATGTTTTTTCTTTACATCATAGGCAACTTCGTTGACCCATTGATCAAAGGATTTGAGGTATACAAGATCGCGTACAAAGAGCGGAACCTGCCATACGCCAGTGCCCGTCTTGGTGGCTTCATCGCAGTGCTTGCATTCTACTTTTTGTCGGGGCAGGAGCCTTACAACCTCCTAAAATCAGGGTACTATAACTATCTGTCTCAAGCAGCAAAAACGGAGGGCAATCAGTTGCTGGCCAACGAATACCTTTTGCAATCGGCCTATATTGGATACAACACCCACTATGCAAACTACTCGCTGGGCTGGGTTGAAGCCAAAAAGGATAATGAGTATCCTGCTAAAACCTATTTTAATAATGCGGCGCAACGATATCCCTCGCCTTACGCATGGATAAATTATGGGAATCTGGATTCCGAGATCAATTCAAGCAAGGTAATGGCGGTCTACGAGGAGGCACTTCGAAAGGAAAGCAGTGGTGAGATGGAAAACAACCTTGCGCTTCTAAGGGCCGAGAAAGGGGATCTAAAAACTGCACTGGAATACTTTGAAAAAGCGACACCATCCGACGAATGGAATGAAGCACCAAAAGTGAACAAATGGTGCCTTTTGAAGAGACTGGAAATTATTGATTCCACCGCTCTTTTAGAAGATTACTACGAAGGCAACTATGGGGTAAAAGCGAATATTCTCACTACCCAACTAGCTGAAAACGATCTTGAATTTATCTACGATGGGATAGCGAAGGTTGGGCACCTCCACCGCCAGGCTTATTTGCTAAACAGCAGCTTCATCTTTTCGCATGATTCGATTGAAAGCATCATCCGAAGGGAAGTGGAAAAATCCTCGGATGGCGTTTATAACAACCGATTGAGGAAAGCACTCGCTATTCACCTGTACAAAAAAGGAGAGGTCAATGAGGCATTTATGATGATGGATTACCTTCAGGCCAATGCACACCAATTTTACAAAGGGGAATATCTGGATGCCTTGGGGAAGTTTGCTCTGGATCAGGGTGCTTATAAGCTGTCCCTTGAATTTTTTGACCTTGCGCTGGAGGTAAAACATCATTCATCCATTTTCGGCAAAATGGAAGTGATGGCCAGAATGGGAAATGCAAACCAAATCCCGGATGTACTGCTGAAATTTCTGAAAAGAAATCCCGAATTCACCGAGCAAGCCAACCTGCTACTCGACAAGCTTGAAGGGTACAATGCTCCTTCCCCAAAATCAAAAACAGTACCTGATCTTACAACCCTCTCCAATGATGACCTCCTCTCACTTGGCAGGAAAAATGCCTTCCATGAAGCTCAGGTCATAGCTGTGGCTGATGAGCTGGAGCGAAGGGAGGCCTCCGGTGGGTATGAGCTACTAGTGGATGCAACAGAAATCAATCCTTACTCCACTCCGCTTCTAAAGAAATATGTACTTGTGGCACTTGATTGGAACCTGCTAGCGTATGCAGACCAAACACTGAAAAGGCTCCAAGAATTACTTAGCAAAGAAGAATTTGAGGCATTTCAAAAGCAATACAATCAAGCGAAAAGTGTAATGGAGCAGGAAGGCTGGTAACTGATCAAATTTCACAAGGCATAAAAAAAGCCTCGTGAATCACGAGGCTTAATTTATATTTCCTTCCTACTTAGTTCGAAAACTTGAATAGGATGTTCTGAATCATTTTCTGACGCACCGGCTGGCCTCTTTGCTTGCCCGGCTTCCATTTTGGAGACTCTTTAAGTACCCTTACTGCTTCTTCATCACATCCAGCCCCAATTCCTTTCACCACGTGGATGTCAGTCAATCTACCATCTCTCTCCACCACAAACTGTACGAATACGCGTCCCTCGATACCCATTCTTTGAGCTTGTCTTGGGTATTGCAGCTCTTTCTTTAGATACTCATAGAACGCTGTGATCCCTCCAGGGAAGGTTGCAGACTCTTCCACAATTGTAAAAATCTCGTCTACGTTTTCCTCTTCAGGGGCTTCATCAAAAATAATGTCTTCTACCACCGTCTCTTCTGTCACCTCTACGTCCAACTCCACTTCGATTTCCTCCTCGATTTCTTCCTCATCAGGAACCTCGATAATCTCCGGAATCTGAACTTTCGGTGGTGGTGGAGGCGGCTGCTCGGTAGGTGGAATGTCGATGATGTCTTCAAAGTCATCATCCAAATTTCCAAGGTCCATTAGACCTGAATCATCATAATCTTTCCACTCAAACGCTACGATTACGATCAATAAACTTAGAGCCATCCCAATATTCAGGAACATTCCTGACTGTCTGGAAAGGTCTATTTTCGGATTTTTTTTCGGTTCCATATTCCTTCTTTTGTGAAGTTGAACATCAAATATATGCCCTTCAATTTTTATATACCAAAAGGACACTGGTATTTACTTAATACAAACAAAAAACATTCCAAAATTTCCTATCCCCCTACTTCTGCCTTATAATCTTCGGCACTAATCAGGTGATCTCCCTTGTCAGACACTTTGATCTTGATCATCCAGCCATCTCCATAAGGATCAGAATTTACAACTTCAGGATTGGACTCCAGCGCTCCATTGATCTCAATCACCTCACCCGATACCGGCATGAAAAGATCGGAAACCGTTTTTACAGCCTCCACTGTTCCAAAAACTTCGCCGGCATCCAAAGATTCACCTTCGGTCTCAATCTCTACATAAACAATGTCTCCCAATTCACCCTGGGCAAAATCGGTAACACCAACGGTGGCAATGTCTCCGTCAATTCTCACCCACTCGTGATCTTTGGTGTAAAGTAAATCTGAAGGAATATTCATATGTTTTCTATGTTGTTAAATGGGCGTCAAAAATAAAACTTAGAATTGAACTTGCCTTACTGTGAAAGACCAAATCTTAGCTGAACGCCAAAGGCCGTGGTAGCTCGCTTGTATGAGCTGAGAACTTTCGGGTCGGTGACGTTCCTCTCCATGTAGAAAGTAAAATCCAATTGATTGTTGATTTTGTAAGTAATCGTAGGTCTCACCTGCCAGGTCAGGTTGCCATTGGTAATTGTGCTTCGCTCGTTGATTTTTCTCTGCACTGTCTTGCTATCCCGCACTGAGGCCGCCACACGCATGGTCAGGTCATTTTTCAATGTCATGGTCCTGCCTTGCCACCTCCACGGAAGTTTGAATCCTACTTTTGAATAGCCAAGATCCAGGGTCACATCATTATTGGTGGTTTCGGTCACTTGTGCATTTGACATGTTCAACGCCAGGCTCCTGCTCTTTCTGAATTCCAGGCGTGTGGAGATGTTGCTCTTGGTCCGGATATTGAAGCCGATAAGCGGCACAAACTGCTCAGAGACCATCACCTGATTGATGATATACACAGGCACCAACCTTCCTGTGCTGTCATCCCTGGCCAGTGGGTAGTCGAGAATGTCGTTTTGAAGTCCGATGAGGTCTTCGCCATAATTCAATGAATTGGTAAAACTTGAAACACTGTAAGTGGAATTGTAGCCATGAGAGATGGTGAAGGATGAAAATACTTCAGAAATAGCCGGAATATTAACCAGGCCGGCATAATCCACCCGCCAGTTGGGGAGCGGCACTTTCGGGAATGGTGAAAGACTGACATCACTTGCATCTTTGCCAGAATAGGCCGCTAAAAATGCCGGTATCAATACATCCTGTGAAATCGAATCATAGCCAAGGCTACTGTTAGCTGTGACAGGGTTATTTTCATTTTGTCGCCTTCTTATGATGTCAATATTTCGCTCAAACTCCGAAAAAGCTTCCGAAGAATTGTCCGGGCCGTCTTTTTGAAAAGCTGTTTTAATGGAAAGGAATGAGATGGAATAGCTACCACTTCTTGAAGGAGTCAAAGTCTCAAAGCCGCCATTGCCATCAAACCTGAAAATTTCCTGGTATTGGTTATTCAACCCCCGATTCCAGCTTAGCTGAACCCGAAGATCTTTGGCGGGTTCCAGGTCAGCCTGGATGTCAATGTCTGTCCCATATGTTTGCTGGAATGGACTGGTCAGGTTTTCATTTCTTACAAGCCAGCCGTTTCTGGCTGCCTTCTGCTTGATACCCGAATCCTGACTGCCAAAAATAAATCCAAGCCCCGGTGCACTAAATCCACTATCCAATCCGAATAGAAAAGCCGTGGGTTTGAATCCCGGAAGGGACGTTCCTTCATTGATGTTGTAGCTTCCGTTGATTGATTTCAGCATCATCATAAACCTGAGTGCCTTATTTCCCGGACTCACCGATTCTCCTCTTCCTGGCGGTGTATTGGCATTTTTCAAAAAGGTGACTTTATCATAAACCTTGTTCATGTCTATCCGGCCTGTCAGGCCGATGGTTCGCTGATTATTGATGAAGTTTCCAAAGAACAGATCATCATCTACCAGGCCAACCGTATCACTGGCGGTCCGATTGATTGCCCCGGCCACCCAGCCATACCCGACAGAGTATCTTACATCGGATGAAAGCCAATCGGTAAAAGGAATTTTGTCAAGCGGAAGTGAATAATTTGCCGCAATGCTTTGATTGAAGTTCTTCATCCGCCCAAGATTGAAAATCTGATCCCAGATATATTCCCTTTCATTTCTGGTATTTATATCCCCTTCAATGATCCCTTCAGGCTCATCTATCACCGCATTAGCTGTAGCGCTGTAGGTCAGTCCCAGGCTCTTGGTGATGTCCCAGCGCATGCCATAGTTTCGTGCAAAGGTGAAGGTTCGCTCATAGAGTGGATCAACCCCCTCGGTTGTCAAATCATTGTTGTAATACTGCGTGAGCCTGAAGTCTCTACGCAGATTGGTGGAAACTGAGAAATTGGTCGGGACCGGGGAAAAGTTTATATCCTTTATCAGCGCTAAATATGGAGAGGTGAGTTTCTCCGATTCGCCGAATGGTTCTATGCTCCATGCTGCCGGTGAGAAATTGTAATTGACTCCTCCACTGACTGTCTTATTAAATAATGTCTCTGTATTCACATTGCTCGATACCCGATCGCTATAGGCGTAGCTGAAAGCAAAATTTTCTATGTCATAAATCCTGCTCTTGGCATCCGGATTTACTTTTTCCTTCCTCACATTCGTGAAGTTGATGCTTCTTCTTGTTGTTCGATCTTCTACGATTCTTCGATAGCGAGCACGCTCTTCTGCGTCATCAATGGACTCCAGGGAAGCCTCTAACGGCACATCTGGATCGAGTGGGTCAAACTGAGGGGTAATGGTGGTCTTTTCATAGCTGACAAACATAGGCACCACCAGTCCTGTCTTATCCGGGCGCATGAATTTTTCCAAATTCAGGTTTGCAGAAATGTCGTACTGTTTAGTTTCTGCCCGTGTCCTTTCGGAGATTCTTTGCTGAATGTTCCCAAATCCAATGGAGGTATATCGGGTAGAGGCGGAAACGGTTCCCAGATCTGCCAGCTTGGTGCTGATTCGTGCATTGGCCGCCCAGCCTGCATTACTGTCGAAATCCGTTACCCGAAGTTCATTGGCCCACACACACACGGACTTGGCGGAGCTGGATTCATCCCCCGGATTTTTCACCCCGATCATCATTACCTGCACGGCACTGATATCCGGTCGGCCTTTTACTGTGAAGGTATATTTGCCATCGTTTGATGGTACTGAATAAGGGATGTTTTCATCGAGGTTTGCCCGGTTTCTCTCGGATTTTATACCTAGTAATTCCTTGATTGAAATGTCGATTTCATTTTCCAACGGCCACACTTGCCTCCGAATCTCTTCAAGGTTTCCGGTAATATCTTGGGGGGTCACTTTTAGCGGAACTTCCACTTCATAGTAGTTTTCGTCAAAGTCTGTACCCAGCCGGAGGAATGCAGTGACCTCATCATCAAGCACCATCTCATTATTATATGCTTCAGCATGAAAGAACATTTTCATTCTGCCGTAATTGATCAGGTCGTAGGATACGTTTTTATACACTGCCCTCGCATCCTTATCATCCAAATCCTCTACACACACCTGTAGTGATTGCTCATTGATCCGTCTATTCTGGGTGGTGGTGTTGTCAATATCCCGATTGATACCGGGCGGCAAAACATACCTCACCCCGCCTGTGGTGGAGGTACTGTTGTCTTCGATATTGACCACAGAGACGGAGAAATCTGAGGTTTCTATGTTCGGAATGGCATCAAGCCCCGGTTCATTAAGTGCCCGATCGTATTTCCTCCACTGGCTACCCACCAGCCTCATTTGAGCAAAACGAAGCACCACCGGCTGACTCCAACCGGTTAGGTACATCCTCACGTATTTGATGTTCTCAAAGGTTGGGTTGCCAATTGGTCTTCCTACGTTTTTGATCGGGATTCGGAATAGGTACCAGTTGGACTCTCCGTTACCACTTTCTATCTGATCCACGATGTATTCCTGAAGCACGAGATTTCCCCCATCAGGATTGGTGGACTGATTTTTTGGTGCCAGGTCAATTTCATACTCGAAATATTCTTCCAGATCAGAAACGGTATTATCCTGATTCAAGTCTTCATTGTCTGGAAGGGTAGTGGATGCCGGTATAAATTGGCCGCCACCTCCGGCAATGGGAGAGTTGTTTTCCATGCCATTCCAGTTTTTATATCGCTGAACGATCTTGGCATTCTGGGCATCATACTCTCCATCCAAAATGTATCGGAAGTTGTCCGCTGAAATATCCCCGTCAGTGGGATTAAGGTTGATCCCCGTGCCGTTCAAAATTCTTCCCTCGTCATCATCACTAAGTCCATCAATACCCACATCCTGATTATCTCTGGCTCCCGGTGAGTTCTCAAAGAAATTGGTCAGGTATTGCTCCTCAGTAATTTGTCCCCAGGTGGTGATTGGCCCAATATCCCCATTCGCCGGCAACCCATTTTCAAATGCATGTTTATCATCCGGGGCAATGTCTTCAGAAACGCTCCCCAGGTTAAAGATCAGCTTTCCACCATTTTGATCTAATGAAGCATTTTCATTAAACCTACCATCTTTCACCACTCCTCTTTCCCCATTTATGAATGGATCCATCAGCCAGAATTCCAGGTACTCGATGTTAGTTTTGTTAAAGTTTACCTCGTTGGTAATCGCGCGGGTGACCCCACCCCAGTTTTGCTCAGGGTTTGGCAGTGTATTGTCGGCAGATGTGGCGGGGTTATAATTATACTGCCCCCGTTCGCTTGGGAAAAAGGCCACATCAAAAATCGGCTCATTGAAATTGACCAGGGTTTGATCCCTTTGTCTGAAAATCTCCTGAGGCAGGACTAAACGTTCGTAGTGATTCTCCAAATCACTATCGCTAATATTAGATGGGCGAGCATTCCCCCCAGCCCGGTAGAAAATACTATTGTCAACGGTATACCAGGCGATTTTGGCTTTGCGATCGTTAAAGCTCAAATTTGAATTTCCCCCCTGAGCTTCCGAAAAAACACGTGGCGTTGCGGCCAGCTTCCAGGCCTGCCATCCCATTATATTAATCGGTGTGATGGCATTTTCGAAATCATCAATGTAGGAGGTTCCCTCACCATCTACCACGTTGCTCGTTCCCGGTATCAACTGGGCAAATTCCGCATTGATGGTGACGGTAGATGGAGCCTTGGTACTAATCAATGGAATCTTATCCACCATTTTCGTCAGGAAGCGAGACTCATTCTGATAGTTGATATCAAAGCCGTACTTGGTGTTTTTGGTTGGCTCATTGCCCACCGCATACCTGGAGATACCTCCGGGCCGCTCATTGAGGTGGAGCACGGTAGCCCCAATGTTGAAATTATCATTGAACCGATAGTCAAACCTTGCACCGGTTAGTGTTCGAGTCTGGAAATTGAAAAGATCCGCTTTCTCATATGAAATCTGAATTTGCTTCCCTGAGTTGAGGATGCCTTCATTCAGAATCCGCACCCTTCCCAGATTATAATCAACAGTATAATCCAATCCCTCTGTCAATGGCGTGCTACCGGCAATCACCGTCACCGAACCTTCGGCTATATTGATGCCCGGAAGGGTGATTTCACTGGATGATCCTGCTGTCAGCCTACCGGAAATCACAAACTTATTCTGTGTGGCATTCAGCTCGGCAGTAGCTTTTGGCTCATCGTAGAGTTCGTCATACACGTATTTCTCTACCAGCCTGCCTTCATCGGAATCAAACTGGCTTTCAAGATTTTCGCCAAATGGCTCCAGAATTGGAAAGATGATGTTCCCGTTTTGCACATCAATCGTGTACCCTTCTATAAAGTCAAAATTTCCATCTGGCTGTCGGTCTCCCGTAGGGTTCAATCGATCCAGGTTAAAAACCTCCACAAGTGGCCGGTCTTTAAGTCTTCGCCCTTCATGGAGCGATGGATTGTCCTGTCCCGTGTTGTCATCCCGGTAAATAACCCTAAGCTGAAACCCTTCCTGACTGACCTGAGCGGCATTCAGGTTGTAGATGTTTTTCATCATCAGGTCCCAGGTGGGCACTTGCGTATTGATTTTGTTCGGACGAAGAAGCTTTAGGTAGATGAATTTATCATCGGATCGGTTTTGGTAATCCTCGGTGAGCTCGCCCACTTTGTATCCTGTGCCATTATAGGTGTATTCGTAGGCTACCGCAAGAATTTCGTCACTTGCCAGGCTTCTGGTCAGTGTGATGTATCCCAGCTCCCGATTGATTTTATATTCAGACTCATCCAGCTTTCTGGCGGTGGTCACTTTTACATAATCCGTTGAGTTTTCAAAGCTACCAGCAGGATTGTCTAGGCTACTCAAAAAAGACTCTATGGCCGGGGAATTGGGTTCCGGCAAACTATTAAACAGGGTGTTTGCATTATTTCGGGTGGGCCCGCCATTTCCATTGCCAAAAAGGGCTGGTCTGTGAATCACCTCGCCTTCCCCCAAATCCATAAAACCGACAATGTTTCGTGTGGTTTGCGTGTCGTTATTTCTATTGAGCACGTAGACCTCTGCCCGGGTCACATTTACCCCGGAAATAACTTGAGGCAGTGCTGATAGCCATTGTTCATAATTGTCCCGAAAGAAATGCCCCAGGAAAAAGTGACGGTTTTCGTCATAATCTGAGGCCTGAATTTCAAACTCCCTTCCCTGGAAGCCACTTTCGATGGTCAGCGTCTCATTTCGTCCACGCTGCTGGGATAGGATGGTGGTCACATAGAGTTTTCCAAATTGCAGCTCCGTCTTGATCCCGAAAAGGGACTGTGCCCCACTCATGAGTGAGTTGGTCACCGGCATACTCACATTTCCTATCTCAATTTTCTGAATGATCTCTTCCTCGTATCCGGTATACTCTACTTTCAGATTGTTTTGAAAGTCAAAGGTGTTGTTATTGTCAAAATTTGCAGTGATGGCCAGCTTTTCCCCAACCTTACCAACCACATTCATACTAATTTGCTGATCAAAGTTGAATGCGCCGTTTTTCTGCTGACGAAGTGGGATGGCGGGATTATCTATCCGCTGAAATCTGGCACCAAAATCCAGGTTTACAAATCCATTGGGCTGAATATCTACATAGCTTCCACCGAAAATCCGATCGAAAACCGGACTGATATATAGCCTGGGGATCAAGCTACGTCCGCTCACTGCACTTTCGCCATCCAATCCTACGGATCGCTCCTTGAAGTATTCCCGGTTTAGCTGAGAATTGTTGTAGCGGTTAAATTCCCCAAAGGTCATGAATGAGGCCGGACGGAAGTCCAGCGCACCGATATTTTCATAAACCGAGTAAGTCACCCCGGCATCTTCTGCAGTGGTGTCTGGATTGAACTGCACCTGCATATCTAACTGAGAGGGATCCCGCAGAAAAAGGGGTGATCGTGAGCTCCTGAAGGAAAATGGATCACCAAAGCGATAACCAGGCTGAAAAGTAGGTTTTTTGCTTGGCTCGTACGGACCGACGGTATCTGTTTGGACGGTATCCTGTTCTTGAAAAAGAGAGGCTTTGGCCACAGACCCGCATCCAATCAATAGGCATGCGAAAAGTAATCGTATGTAAAGATTCTCTCTCAAAAAAAGGCGCTTAGGGTTCGGTTAGTTATGACCTCTTGAGGGCTTGTTTAATCAATTCTTCAAGTTTAATCTCCTCTCCATATTCTTTCAAAATCTTGTCAACAGTTTTTTCAGCTGCCAACTTATTAATACCCAAAGTGGTCAAGGCAGATAACGCCTCAGAACGCAGTGTATTATCGAATCGTGGTTGAATTTCTACTGATTTATCCAACAGGCCTTCTTTTTTCATCTTATCCTTCAGCTCTAAGATGATCCGCTGGGCTGTTTTCCCGCCAATGCCTTTCACAGACTGAATGGTTTTGACGTCTTCCTGTACTATGGCAGCCTGGAGTTCTTTGGCATCCAGCGAGGACAGGATCATGAGTGCGGTACTCGAGCCCACGCCGTTGATGGAAAGTAAATCGAGGAACCGCTTTTTTTCTGACGTTTCGTAAAAACCGAAAAGTGTGTGAGAATCCTCCTTCACATGCATATAGGTCTGGATGAGGATATCCTCTTTATCCTTGACCTGAGAATAGGTGGTCAGGCTGATTTTTACTTCATATCCAACTCCACCCACATCCACAACCAGGTGGGTCGGGTCTTTAAAGGCCAGGCGCCCCTTCAAATAAGTGATCATAGTCCATCTCTGTTTTCTACTTCGGCATCTACTACCGCAATCGCAACCATGTTGTAAATCTCCTTCACTGAGCTGCCAAGCTGAAGTACCTGCACAGATTTTTTCATTCCCATCAAAATTGGCCCTATCACCTCTGCACCGCCAATCTCCATGAGGGTTTTATAAGCAATGTTGCCCGATTGCAAATCCGGGAAGATAAGGGTATTTACACTGTGACCCTTTAAATCGCTGAATGGATAGAGTTCTTCCAAAAGGTTTTTATTCAATGCCACATTTGCCTGTATTTCCCCATCAATGATCATATCCGGCCATCGCTTTTTAGCTAGTTTCACGGCTTTAGACATCTTCTCAGGTACATCTCCCTTAGCCGAGCCAAAATTTGAATAGGAAAGTCCGGCAATTTTTGGCTCATAATCGAAGAAGCGAACCGCCCGATGCGTCAGCCCGATGATTTCTACCAGCTCTTCTGCGGTCGGGTTCAGGTTGACCGTTGTATCGGCGAAGAAATAGTTGCCTCGGGAAGTATTCATGATGTACATGCCGGCTACCCTGTTCACGCCTTCTTCCATACCTACAATCTGAAGTGCCGGAAGCACGGTTTTAGGATAGTCATTGGAAAGCCCGGAGATCAATACGTCTGCTTCCCCTTTTTCTACCATCATCATCCCGAAGTAGGTCCTGCTCAGCATGGCCTTTCTAGCCAGGTGCATCGTCATACCTTTTCGCCTGCGCATCAGGGTATATTCCTCTGCAAACTCATCTACTTTTTTGGGATGCTCATACGGGTCGATGATGTTGCAATCGTTGAGTGCTTCCAGTTCATGTTCCTTGATGAGTGACTTGATGGTTTTTGATTTCCCCATAAGTATGGGGGTGCCAATACCACTATCGAGAGTCATTTGTGCGGCCTTGAGGATATTTACATGGTCTGCCTCAGCAAAAATTACTTTTTTAGGGTTCTGGCGCGCACGGTGCACAAATCGGGAGATGAGGCGCTGATCCAATCCTACCCGCTCCAGCAGCTCCTCTTCATATTTTTTCCAGTCTTCAATCTGAATCCTGGCCACACCTGAATCCATGGCAGCTTTGG
Organism: Ekhidna sp.; assembly: GCF_040223195.1. GTDB lineage: Bacteria > Bacteroidota > Bacteroidia > Cytophagales > Cyclobacteriaceae > Ekhidna. The sequence goes on from NZ_JAVKDX010000022.1 coordinate 242,234, forward strand.
CCACAGCCGGAGAGATCGTGGTGATCAATCGAGGATCCATGGGCTTAGGAATCAGATACTCCGAACCAAACTTCATGTTGGTCTTACCATAGGCTTTCAGGACAATATCCGGCACTTGCTCCTTTGCCAACTCAGCGATCGCTTTCACCGCAGCAAGTTTCATTTCTTCATTAATGGCCGTAGAGCGAACATCCAGAGCTCCTCTGAAAATGTATGGGAAGCCAAGCACATTATTTACCTGGTTGGGATGATCAGATCTGCCTGTTGCCATCACCACATCTTTACGGGTTTTTACAGCCAGGTCATAGGCTATTTCCGGATCCGGGTTTGCAAGGGCAAAAACAATTGGATTGTCTGCCATTGATTTCAGCATTGCGGGGGTCACTACATCGGCAATGGATAGACCCAAAAACATATCTGCTCCTTTGAGTGCCTCCTCCAGCGTATCGATTTTTTTCTTGGTAGCATACCTAGATTTGATCTCATCCAGCCCCTTTCGGCTTTCATTCAGGATCCCCTTACTGTCCGCCATTAAGATGTTTTCCTTTTTGGCACCTAAAGAAACATAGAGGTCAGTGCAGGCAATGGCTGCAGCGCCTGCACCACTCACTACGATTTTCAGATTTTCGATTTTCTTTCCAACTACCTCCAGCGCATTGAGCAAAGCGGCACTTGAAATGATCGCTGTACCGTGCTGATCATCATGCATGATCGGGATATTCATCTGCTCCCTGAGCGACTGCTCGATCTTGAAGCTCTCCGGGGCTTTAATGTCCTCCAGATTGATCCCTCCGAAAGTGGGCTCCAACGATCTTACGATTTCTATGAATTTATCTGGGTCCTCCTCGTTGATTTCTATATCGAAAACATCAATACCTGCAAATTTTTTAAAGAGGACTCCTTTTCCCTCCATCACAGGCTTGGATGCTGCCGGCCCAATATTGCCCAGCCCAAGCACCGCTGTGCCGTTTGAAATAACCCCTACAAGGTTTCCTTTGGCAGTATACTTATAAACGTCTTCAGGATTGTTTGCGATTTCCTTGCACGGTTCTGCAACACCTGGTGAGTATGCAAGGGCCAGATCATGCTGCGAACTCACCGATTTGGTGGAGTTCACCTCAATTTTTCCGGCGGGTTTGTTTGAATGATATTCTAATGCCTCCTTAGGCCGAATCTTCGTCGTACTCATTCTTTGTTGGTTAAAGTTGGATCGGACATGCTATCCGACCTTCAAAGGTCACCAACTAAAAAGGAATAAGCAATTATTCGTGCGGATTAAGAAGGTTCTTTTGAGCCGGAAATATCTCCTTTGGTCTTGAATGTAGACAGAATAGCCTCCAACTCACGAATCAGGTTTTTCTTTCTCGTCCCCGGTGAATCTACGTATCCCTCCACGTAATAAATGAGCCCTTCAGCTTCGTCTACAATTGTGTAGCTTACGAATGGTCCTCCCCTGGACATGTCACTAATTCTCCACAGACCCCTTCCCTCTACTGCAAAGTGGCCATTGAAATTTACCCGCTCAGTAAAAACAGGGATTTGAGGCTGGCGCTCGATCGCTACATCGGGGTTCTCACCGTCATAGAGATTCCTTCGGGTGATTTTATCCCTGAATTCTCCTATTTCATTGAAGACCCCCTGATCAGTATACGGCTCATAATAAATAAAAATGCTTTGTTCCGTTTCGGCATCCATTTTTCTCAACCAAACAAAGTTTTTGAGGTCGCGGGCTTTCTCCCACCCGTATGGGATAGTCAGTCTCACATTATGATTTTCTTCAATCCGGTTTGCCAATTCCATTTTAGGACTTGCAAAAAGCTGCTCCTTGATGGTCTCCCTGGCAGAACTTTCAAAGTATTCACGAATCTGTGATCGATTGTAATTGATTTGCTGTGCGAGCTTCTTCTCTGTGGCTGAAAACAGGAACATCACCGTTTGGCCTTTGGCAAAAAGGTCACGCTGTGTCCTCATGAATATTGTAGTATCACGTTTGATCTGGTTTAATGACTGATCAGTAAAGTATTGCTGGAGCACACGACTATCCGGTGTTTTGCTATCCAGCGTCATCACAAACACCATGTTTTTGGCAGACTTCAGGACTGAATTTAGTCGTTGTGGATTCACTTTGCTGACCTGAAAGAGTGACTCATCCTGAGGTAGGCCCAGCATCGGGGACATGAATGTTTTTCTAAGTTCAGCGCCCAATAGCACAGTATCTGCCCATTGAGTGGAGTCTACCACGATAATGATTTCATCGGCTTCCCCCCGTGCCTTTGGCAGCATGTCTTTTCTGGCATTTTCGCGTGCGCTTTCGCTGCAACCGAAAGCTATTGCGATAAAAAGAAGTATGTATTTCTGCATATTATCCTGATTTCATTTTCGAGGAATTACGAGCAAAAACTATTCCTCTAGTTTCAAACTTAGGATATTGTAAGAAAAGATGGCGGATTTAATTTGGAATGACCAGCGATTGGCCTGGCTTTATCATGTTTGAAGTCAATTGATTTGCTTGCTTTAGCTTCTCGATGCTGGTATTGTTGTTCCTGCTAATACTCCAAAGCGAATCACCATGTTGGACAGTATAAAGCTTTCCTTCTGCCACAGAAAGTGTGGTTGGCTTGGTGGCAGTTGGAGTACTGGTTGATGCAGAAGCTGTGTAAAGATTTTTGGTATCCGAACTATAAGTAGGCAAAACCCAAATACTGAGCCTTTGGTCTACTCTGATCAGATTCCCTCGAATCCCATTCCAAGACCGAATATCTGAAACTCGTACCCCATATTGTTGAGCAATGGTTCCCAAAACATCACCACTTCTCACCTTGTAGTAAAGTCGCTCTCTACCGTAGGTGCTTCCGGGAGTATTTCTAGCCAAATAATCCAGCTGTTCTTTTCCAACTTTCGAGGCAGTGTCATAAAGTGTGATCCTGTTAGCCACAATTTCTTCCTTCCATTCAGAGGGGATTCTTAAAGCAAAGTCTTTAGTCCCCTCAGGCAAAGCTCCTCGCTTGATTTGTGGATTCCATAGCAGCATTTCATCCAGGCACAGACCTAACTGATTGCAAAATGTCTCCACATGAAAATACTGAGAGATCATGATGGTATCCATCTCCGGGTAGAAATGCTCTGCTTGCTCATGAAAGCCGTGCTCTTCCAGGTGATTAAATAGGTAAGTAATAGCCACAAACTGCGGAACATAAGACCGGGTCTCCCGGGGCAGATAATTATAGATGTCCCAAAAATCTTTTTTGTATCCACTGCGACGAATGGCTTTTCTTACATTTCCAGGGCCGCAATTATATGCTGCAAGTGCCAGCTCCCAGCTATCGAACATTCGGTATAAATCTCGAAGGTGACGTGCGGCTGCATCTGTTGCTTCGTGTGGATCCATCCTGTCATCCACATACCAATCGCTTTGCAGCCCGTACATTTTGCCTGTGGAGGAGATAAACTGCCACAACCCCACTGCATTTGCTCTGGAGATGGCGTTTGGCCTTAAACCTGACTCTACAATAGAAAGATATTTGAGCTCATCCGGCATGTCATATTTTGCCAGTGTTTCTGAGAATAAGGGAAAATAAAGTTCCTTTTTACGAATAATGTCGCGCGTGTATTCACGATCCTTTATGGCGAAATAATCAACGAAAGCCATCACCCGCTCATTAAAAACAAGAGGCACCTCCTTTTCTATGCAAGAAATCCGATCGGCTATTTCGTCGTATGTATTGTCTGGAATTACCTCAGTGAGCTGAAATTCCTGACCTCTTCCCACCAATGAAATGAATATAATTCCAAGAAGGAACCATTTTCGTGTCATACCCTGTCTCATTTTAATCCTTGAAAGTAATGATTTGATTCGATATTTCAATCTAAATCCGCCTTATTGTAGCTGTTTAACACGCTTTGAACGTAGAATCAGTGCTATTATTAGGGATAATCCATATAAAATAGAAAGGAAGGCATGGCCTTCCCTAATATCTTTTGTTATTTGGATTTGCGAACAACTTTGAGGTTCAAAATCTGAATTCAAGCTTAGGCCTTATTCTCCTCGCTTGACCCTTCTTTGATCTCGTTTTTGATTTCTTTCGTAGCATCTTTAAATTCTCTGATGCCTTTTCCCATGCCACGCGCTATCTCAGGTATTTTTTTCGCTCCGAAGAAAATAATGATAAAAAGAGCGATGATCAACATCTCAGTCCACCCTGGCATTGCAAATAGTAATGATGTATGCATTGCTTATAAATTTTATTAGTTACAAAGATAAGTATTTAGCTATGGAGCTTTCAGGTTCTGCTCACAAATTATTTCAACGCTAACCAGTTCTCAGGGTTTAGCTTGGTTGTGCCTTTGTAAACCTGGAATTCCAGCTCAGAAATACCGTCACGATCAGTAAATACCTCCCCAATTATATCATTGGCCTTCACTCTTTGGCCTTTTTTTACATTGATGGTCTTTAATCTTGCATAGACGGTCAGGTAGTCACCATGCCTGATTACCACAATGTTGTTTTTACCCTGAATCGTTCCGATCAACGTTACTTCACCATCAAAAACTGCTTTGACAGGAGAATCCTTCTCAGTTTGAATCCCGACACCATCATTTACTACTGTTATTCTTTTGAGAACCGGATGTGGCTGCTTTCCAAATTTGGATGAAATAAAACCTGACCCCACCGGCCATGTCAAGCTATTTTTTTTAGACTCAAACAAACGGGTCAACTCGGCTGAACTAGCCGCCTCGGCTGTAGAAGCAGTTGAGGATTTTCTCACTTCATCTTCAATGATTTTAGCTATCAACGTATTCAACCTGGCGTTGGCGGCCTTTCTGTCCTCTACCTCCTTTCGCAGTTCTCTTTCCTTTTTTGTAAGCTGGGCTACCAGTTCTGATTGCTTCTTTTTAGAGCTGGCAAGTTTGCGGCTTTCCCTTACTTGCTGATTGAGCAATGTTTGTTGTTCCGTTCGCTTGGCTTCCACTCTACTTCTTTGTTCGCTCAACTCTTTGGCCACAACCTCTATTTGCTCCGCCTGAAGCCTTCGAGCGTCTGCATATTGTTCCAGGTATTTCAGTCTTTGAAGCAATTGGTTAAAGTTTTGGGCTGAAAAAAGGAACATCAGCTTGCTGTTGCCACGGTTTGCCTTGTAAGATGAATAAATCTGCTCTGCATATTCTTCTTTTAAGTGCTTCAGGTCATTTTGTAAGGAGTTGACAACTATTCGAAGATCTGAGATTTCACTGTCAAGAATTTTTATCTCAGATCCAATGGACCGAATCAAAGATTCCCTCGCATTGATCTGTTGATTGAGTGCCTGAAGCTGGCCGAGTGTTGCTTTCTTCTCATCCGCAGTTTCATTGAGAATTCGCTCAGCCTCGGCAATCTTCCGAAGGTTCTCCTTCTTTTCCTGCTCCAGCTGATTCTTCGTTTTCTGGGCGAAGGAATCAAATGAAAGGCAGCATATGAAAGCTAAAAACAGAAAAAGAGCGGTGCTACTTCTTCTCATACTTGTTTGGTACAGAGTAAGGAAAGCTAATAGGTGAGTCCTCGATGACCATTTTGTTGTAAGAAATATTGATCTCCGTATTAGGCTTCTTGTCATCTTCATAGTCTATCACTGCCAAAATCTCATTTGGGAAAATCTGACCGTCTACTAAGATAAAGTCGCTGTAATTTACAGAAATCGTGTTTCTTGTGGCTTCATCGAACACCTTTACTTTTTCCAGCTTCATGGAGCTTGCGCCGATAAAATTATGGAATAGATAAACCCCCTTGGAAGCTGTGTAGGTAAAATAATTGTCTTTTTTCTCTACTCGCTGCTTCTTATAAGGCTCAACCAGATTTCCCAAAATCACTGACTGGATCATTTTGAAGTTGAAGTCAAAATCGTACTCTTCCGATAGTTCTTCAAAGGTGTATTCGTAGTAGTGCTTTTTGAGTTTATCCAGGATGAAAACGTTTTCCGTGTCAATCAAAACGCGAGCGCCTTCCACTCCAAATCCTGAAATAGATATCCAGATGATTGAGTCCTTCTTAATTCTGAAATTGGCAGTTGCTGAGATGCCCTTGTCCCCGTCATCAAACCTAAATTTTGCCTTGGCGGAGAAGTATTCAAACTGTGGATCTACAATCTCCAGCTTATCCTTTTTCTTGCCAAAAACCGCACCTACGTTCCTATTACAGGAAGTAAAGGTCAGCATCCCCGCGAAGCACACTAAAATGAGCTTATTCATACAGCTTTCGATCTGCGATTTTCTTTTCAATTAATTCTGAAGCATTTCCAACGTCTCTTGCCCGCTCCCATTGTTTAATGGCTTCTTCAATTTCGCCCAATTGGAAAAGTACATCCCCGTAATGTTCAATGACTGTGCCATCTTCATCCATCGATGCAGCGCGCTCCAGAAATTTTCTTGACTCCCTGAATTTTCCATTCACATAAAGCACCCATCCATGGGTGTCAAGATAGGTTGGATTATTGGGGTGCTGCTCCACCAACTGAGTTGACATCTCCAATGCTCTCTCCAAATCCTTATTGGCAAGCGAGAGAAAGTAACTGTAATTATTCAGCACATGGTCATTATTGGGGGCATTTTCCAGTGCCTTATCGTATGCCTTATAGGATTTGTCATGCTCCTTCATACCATTGTATGCATCGCCTAGCTGACCATAAAAAACCGTAAGAAGATTTGGGTCTACCGTATATTTTTTTCCTTGCTCCAGCATTCTCACGGACTTTCGATAGTCCTTTTTGATGAGGTATCCGGTTCCCGCGAAATAGTATAGTAAGGCTTGGTTAGGAAAATATTCAAGTGCTTTCTCCGCATGCACCACCAGGCTATCATATTGATTGAGGTCAGCTTCTACGTTCAAAATATTTTGCCAAACCGAGTAGTTGGCGGGCTTAATCCTCACTGCTTTCAAATAGTATTTAACTGCTTGCTCACCTTCTCTATTTTGATACAGCAGGTCGCCCACAAAAGCTTGCGCTTTAAATTCATCAGGGTATTGACCAGCCAAATCAACTGCCACTTCGGTCAATCTTTGCTTGTCATTCGGGTCATTGCTCATTACCAGATAATTGGTAAGAATCTGAAACTTGGATTCAAAGTCGATCGAGCTGGTCTCAAAGGCCTGAGAGAGCAGGTCAAGGGATTTTTTTCGGTCCCCACGCATCCAGGCAAGCTCACTTTTCATGAGGGTAATTCTGGAAGAGGCCGTTTCTGTTGCCTCATAATCAGCAATTGCCTCCTCTGCCTTATCCAGCTTTCTGTTTTGGATTAAAAAGTTGATAAGCTCTGCTTTATAGGAGGATTCATTTGGATAGGCATCAATTAATTTCTCAAACTCCACTACTACTTCATCCACCTTTCCTTCTCTCATGTAAATGCGTTGTTTTTCGCGGGTGATTTCCTCTTTTACTCCCAGTTCTGCTTCTATCTGATCGAAGATGCGAAACATATCATCCCGACGACCTGTCAGTTGGTAAAGTTCTGCCAATTCATAAAGAGCATTCTCCTCCGAGGGGAATTTCTCCAGAAGCCCTTCATATGTTTTTGCAGCATCTATGTAGAATCCTATGGATTGATAAATCCGGGCCAGTCCCAATCTATAGTACTTGTTTTCAGGGTCAAGCTCAATGGCTCTAAGTCCGTAAGGTAGAGCGTCTTGCCCTTCATCACTTTTCGCCAAAACCTCCGCTATTTTAAAATTGATGGCCGCACTTTCCGAATTCATCTCCAATGCCACATGAAAGTTTTCCAGGGCCTTGGCATAGTTTTCAAGAATCAACTGCTTTTCGGCTTCTACCAAAACACCTTCAAGTTTGAGTGAGTCTTCCTGGGTTTGTGGCACAACAGAATCCTGCTTCTTCTTTTGGGCATTGGAAGCAAACACCATCAGAAAAATGGCTGAAAATAAAAGTATGCGCATTGGTTTTACCATTCGGTGTAATCTCCTAAACTCACGGATTTTGGCTGGCCTTTCACATTAACGAAGTTTCCAATCATTGAGTTGGTTAAATCAACGCCCTCTAAAGACGTGTTATTTTGAATGAGTGATTCGGATATCCTAGAGTTACTGATTTTGCAATCTTTCCCTATCGAAACATTGGGTCCGATTGTAGAGTTCGATATCTCTGTGCCCTCCCCAACAAATACAGGTTCTATAACCTCACAATTTTCCAGTTTAGCTGATTTGGCTATCAGGTTCTCTCCCTTCAGAAATCCCAGATAGGCAGAATTTGACTGTACGGTTATTTCTTTGTTTCCACAATCCAGCCACTCCTTCACCGTGCCAATGGTAAAGTTGGTGCCCTTATTTTTCAGGTTTTCAAGTGCCATCGTCAGCTGAAACTCTCCACCTGCCCTGATATTATTTTTGATCAGATAGTCAATTTCTTCTCTTAAATCTTCACCTTTTTTGAAATAGTATATTCCAATAATGGCCTGATCTGAGACGTATTCCTTAGGCTTTTCTATGAAGTCGGTAATGACTCCCTGATCGTCAGTTTTCACCACTCCAAATGCACTTGGGTCTTCTATCTGCTTCGTCCAGATGATGCCGTCATCTTCTGGATTCAACCGGAAATCAGCCCTGAAAAGTGTATCCGAAAATGCCACAGTCACCTTCCCTTCCAAAATTTCATTTGCACAGGCAATGGCGTGTGCTGTTCCTTCTGCTACTTCCTGAACAAAGAAGTGAGCTTCTGCCCCAACCTCTCTCGCTATTTCTTTTAGCTTATCCTTGATCTCCTCATCAAAGTCCCCAATCACAAAACCAATTTTTTCTATTTTCTCTGGTGTGACCTTGGCAATATCCTCTACCAACCGCTGCACAATGGGCTTGCCTGCGATTGGAATTAAGGGCTTTGGGGTGGTAAGTGTATGTGGCCTGAGTCGCTTTCCTTTTCCGGCCATCGGAATGATCAAGTTCATAAAAGCGTATTGGGTTTAGCTATTTAGCTCTGAGTCGGGATAAAGATTTTCTTTCCAAAATGATCGGCAAAGTTAGAAAGATTAAAACGATCAATACCGACTTCAGAAACGATTGTTGCGAGACTTCATTGATGAGTATTCCTCCTGCTGCAAAAACAACATATCCAAGAATCTTAAAAACCTGATAGGACACAGGATAATGCTTCATTCCCCAGATGTAGGAAATGATGACCATCAGGAAATACGAAGCGAAAGTCGCAACGGCACTGCCCATATAGCCAAATACCGGAATTAGTGACCAGTTTAAAATGAACGTGGCGAATGCACCGATTAAACTGATATAGGCCCCATAAAGGGTTTTGTCTGTGAGCTTGTACCAAAGCGACAGATTATAGAAAACTCCAAGGAAAAGCCCACCTCCGAGCAGCCACGGCACAGCATCCAGAGCTATCAAATAGCTATCCTGACGAAGAAAGATCGGTGCATAGTAAGGCATGAACACACATAGCAACAGCCAGCTCAATGACGTAAAAAGCACAAACCATGTCATCACGTTGCTAAATACTTGAGAAGAGTTTTTCTCTTTAGCTTGGGCAAAAAAGAATGGTTCAAACGCATACCGGAAGGCTTGTACTGCCAGTGTCATGAAGACTGAAAGTTTGTAACACGCCCCAAAAATTCCCAGTATTTCAAGGTTGGTGAAACCTTCATAAAAGCCCTCCGGCAGTCTGTATTTTAAAATTGCCCGGCTAAGCATTTCGTTTGTCACCCCGGCAAAACCAATAATTAAAACCGGCCATGCATACTTCATCATGCGCTTCCACTCGGCTGCATTGAGCGTTAACCGAACCTTGAGCCAATCAGGGATAAAGAAGAGAAGATAGAGTCCATTGGCAATCAGATTGGAGAGAAAGACATAACCCACTCCGAGATCCTGATTATATATGTGCCTGACAAAACTTTCCGGGTTTTCCTCCAAAATGAGCGGACAAAGTATGATGAAGAAAATATTCAAAAAGATATTGATCCCAATATTCGATAGCTTGAATGCAGCAAAACTGTAAGCCCTTCCTTCTTGCCTCAAGCGAGCAAAAGGAATTGCTACAATCGCATCAATAGCTAAAATTGCCGCCAGCCACTTGATGAAGCTCGCCTTATCAGGGTAGTAGAGCACTTCGGCAATTGAACCAGAGAGAGTCCACAATGCGCCTGAAAGAATTAAGGATGAAATAAGGACACTGGTAAGTGCCAGGTTGAAATAATTGTATCCTTTTTCATGAGATGAAAACCGGAAATAAGCCGTTTCCAACCCGTAGATATAGAGAATATTCAGAAAAGCCACATAGGCGTAAAGCTCTGTAACAATGCCATATTCTGCAGGAGCAAAAACCGAGGTATAAAGTGGAACCAGCAGGTAATTCAGCATCCGGCCAAGCACACTGCTAAGCCCATAAATAGCTGTCTGGCTGGCTAGCTTCCTAAGAATTGACAAGGGTTATTCGCCTTTAAAATTGGCTTTTCGTTTCTCCAGAAATGCAGCTACGCCTTCTTTGAAATCCTCGGTACCAAAGCAACCGGCAAAGGCATTGGCTTCTGTCTGATAGCCGTTCACTCCTGATTCAAAGTGTGCATTTACCGAATCGATCACCAGCCCGATCGCCACAGGAGCTTTGGAAGAAATTTTGCTTAGCAATTCAACCGCTTTGGCATGTGCTGCATCTTTATCAGCCTCCACATAGTTGGCCAAACCAAGCTTCTCAGCATCATTTGCAGAAATCATATCTGCGCTCATCAGGTATTCAAATGCTTTTCCCTTTCCGATTAGTTGGGTCAGTCGCTGTGTTCCACCATAGCCAGGAATCAAACCCAGGTTCACCTCCGGTTGCCCAAATTTTGCCGATGCAACTGCAATACGCATGTGAGCAGCCATAGCCAATTCACATCCTCCACCCAATGCAAAGCCATTCACCACCGCAACTACCGGAGTATGACAATTTTCGATCGACTGGAAAATCTCCTGACCTTCCTCTGCAAATTTTCTTGCGTGCATCTCGCTCAGCCCGGTAAACTCACTGATATCTGCTCCGGCTACAAATGCCTTTTCTCCGGCACCAGTCAAGATCACTCCTCTAATCTCTTTTGGATTATCCTGCACATGTTGAAAAGCATCTTTCAACTCAAGCATAGTAGCCCGATTCAATGCGTTCATTTTGCTCTCTCTGTTGATGGTAATGGTAAGTATTCCATCCACTAAGTCTAAGGCCAGATTTTCGTACGATTCCATTTGGTTGATTGGTTTTTAGAGACGGAAAGAAAAGGGAAAATTGCCTCAATCAAAAACAATTGTGTCTTTGAGATTGGCAATCATCGTGTTTGTCAGCTCCTTCAAACCAAAGTTGTGTTGCCAGCCCCAATTGTTTCTCGCCGCACTGTCATCAATACTTCCTGGCCAGCTATCAGCTATTTTTTGGCGGAAATCAGGCTTGTAGGTAATCTTGAAGTCTGGGTAGTGCTTTTGAATTTCTGAGGCTATTTCTTTTGGAGTAAAACTCATAGCTGCCAGGTTGTAAGAGCTCCTCACTTTCACATTTGCAGCATCCGTTTCCATCAAATCAATGGTTGCCTTTACCGCATCATCCATATACATCATCGGCAGCATGGTGTTTTCTGACAGGAAGCATTCGTAATCATCGCCGGCTATTGCTTTATGAAAAATATCCACGGCATAATCCGTAGTGCCACCTCCAGGTAAAGCCTTATACCCAATTAACCCCGGATATCTAAGACTCCTCACATCTACACCGTATTTCTCGAAATAATATTCACACCATCGCTCTCCAGCCAGCTTGGAGATCCCATAAACAGTGTTTGGACTCATTACCGTATTCTGAGGAGTGTTTTCTTTTGGAGTATCCGGCCCAAACACGGCAATGGAGCTTGGCCAGTAGATTTTATTCAGCCGATCTCTACCGGCCTCAAGAACCAATAGAAGGCTTTCCATATTCAGTTTCCACGCAAACTGCGGATTTTGCTCGCCTTTCGCAGAAAGTACAGCAGCCAGGTGGTAGACCTGTTTGATATTGTATCGACCCAGGATTGCATGGAAAGCATCCTTATCCATAATATCAAGCTTCTCGTAAGGACCATCGGCAATGAGCTTAATTGGCTCATCCCGAAGATCTGAAGCGATCACATTCTCCGTCCCTTTTAATTCTCTCAATCGCTGGGTGAGCTCCGTGCCCAGCTGTCCACAAGCGCCAATAATCAGGATTTTGTCCATCGGGTCAATTGTTGTTTAAAATGATTTTGGGTTTGCAAATTTACACGCCAAGAGAAAACTAGCTTCCATTAAATTTGCCTTCGATGAAGTTTGATGAATACCTGGAAGGAAAGAAGATTGATTCCAAAAAATACCGACTGGCAGAGCCAGGGCAGTATGAGGAGTTCAAGCGAATTTATGACCAGGTTCATCCTGAAAGCTTTACCCAACAAAAACTCTTCTTGATTAATAAAATTCGCAGAGCCTATAAGCTGGAAGCGGAAACCGCAGAGAAAAAGCCGGCAGCAAAACAGGCCATGCGACCGAAAATACCTTTAAAACCGAAAACAAGCTGATATGTACAAGTCATTAAAGCCAAGACTGGAAAATGAACTAGCCGAAATCAAAGAAGCAGGTCTCTACAAACAGGAGCGCATCATCGCGTCACCGCAGGCTGCTGATATTGTGCTGGAAGATGGATCGAAAGTGATCAACTTTTGCGCAAATAACTATTTGGGTCTTTCCTCTCACCCCAAAGTGATCGAGGCTGCAAAGGCTACCATCGACTCGCATGGTTTTGGTATGTCATCGGTTCGATTCATCTGCGGAACGCAGGACATTCACAAAGAACTAGAAAGAAAAATTTCTGAATTTCTGGGGATGGAAGATACCATTCTGTATGCTGCAGCATTTGATGCAAATGGAGGTGTTTTTGAACCATTATTAGGTCCCGAAGATGCAATCATTTCTGACTCATTGAATCACGCTTCTATCATTGACGGTGTGCGACTGTGCAAAGCACAGCGCTACCGATATAAAAACAATGACATGGCTGACCTGGAGGAGCAACTAAAGGCTGCTTCCGGGGCTAAAGTGAAAATGATTGTGACAGATGGGGTTTTCTCTATGGACGGCACCATTGCCCAGCTGGACAAAATCTGTGACTTGGCAGACAAATATGATGCACTGGTGATGACTGACGAGTGTCACTCTACCGGATTCATTGGAAAAACCGGACGTGGTGTTCATGAGTACAGAAACTGTATGGATCGTGTAGATATCATTACCGGTACTCTTGGGAAAGCACTTGGAGGAGCTTCTGGTGGATTCACAGCAGCCAGAAAAGAGATTGTGGATATTCTGCGTCAGCGATCCAGACCATACCTGTTTTCCAATACGCTTGCACCATCTATTACAGGCGCTTCGATTGCGGTGATCGACATGCTGAGCGAGACGACTGAACTAAGAGACAAGCTGGAAGACAATACCAAATATTTCCGTGAGCAGATGACTCGGGCTGGATTTGACATCAAGCCGGGTGAGCATCCAATCGTACCAATTATGTTATATGATGCCAAGCTTTCCCAACAAATGGCAGCCAAGTTGCTGGAGAAGGGGATTTACGTGATTGGTTTCTACTATCCTGTAGTGCCGAAAGGTGAAGCTCGAATTCGTGTGCAGATATCAGCCGTTCATGATCGTGAGCACCTTGATAAGGCTATCAAAGCCTTTACAGAAGTGGGTAAGGAATTGGGGGTGATATGAAAGCGATAAATTTTTACTAAAAACGAATCAGGTATGATCTGAAATCGTTAAATTCAACATATGAAAGATCATAAGGATTTTGAGAAAAGAGTAAATAAAAGCCTTCAACACATGGAGGCTAAAATATCTTTTCTTAGAGATGGAGTTAAGGGTTTGAGCGAAGCTTTCCATGAATTCCAGGAAGAGATTGGTGATTATATGGCCTATGCATCTGAAAAACATGAAGATTACGATAGAAGAATCTCACGAATTGAAAAAGAACTCAACCTTTAAGCTACCTCTTCCTTAATTTCTACCTCAGGCTCTTTCTTCTCCTTTTCCTTCTCTTTCTTCTCCTTTGGTTCGTTGAGGTATTTGTTGATCTGACGTCTCAGCTCCTGCGCAGAAATGTTGTGCATGGTCTCTCCATCCTGCATCACGGATATCTGCCCGGTCTCCTCAGACACTACGATAATAAAGGTTTCCGTATTCTCCGACATACCAAGTCCTGCTCTGTGTCTTAGGCCATATTGGGCAGGCACATCCCGTTCGGTCACAGGCAGGATACATCTGGCTGCAACGATCCGATCTTTGTGAATGATCACGGCACCATCATGCAATGGGCTGTATTTATTGAAAATGGCCAACAACAATCTTTTAGAAAGGAGGGAATCCATCGCATCCCCTGATTCTGCGTAAAACTTTAGTGGAGAGTCTCCGGAAAGCACAATCAGCGCACCTGTGTTCGATCCGGCAAGTGACTTCACCGCCTCCACAATAGGGGTAATGTTGGCTCGTTTAGCATTTCCATTCTGAGACCAGAACCGTACATTTTTGAAAAATTTGCCCTCCTCGAAAATATTGGTACGACCAACAAGCAAGAGGAACTTTCTGATTTCCTGCTGGAAAAGGATAATAGCTGCCAAAACTCCCACTCCCATAAACTGTCCTAGAATGGTACTGAGGAGCTCCATCTGTAGGGCACTCACTACCAGATAAATCAGGTAGATCGAAAGGAAGCCCACAAAAACTTTGATGGCCACACTTCCTTTCATCAGCTTGTACACCTGACTCAGCAGGATGGTCACCAAAAGAATGTCCAGCACATCCTTCCAGCTGATATCTAAAAATCCTATTTGAAATGCTAAAATCAATTCAGTTTACTTACAAGTTTCACGGCTTCAACAGCCTCCTTTACATCATGTACACGAAGAATGGCCGCACCCTTAAACAAAGCTACGGTATTTAATGCCGTTGTGCCATTCAAAGCTTCCTCAGCGGTCAAATTAAGTGTTCGGTAGATCATGGACTTGCGCGAAACTCCCACAAGAATGGGCCGATTGAGGTGGTGAAAATGATCGAGCTTGTTCAGCAGATCAAAACTCTGATCGGCGGTTTTTGCAAATCCAAATCCCGGGTCTATTATGACATCCTTAACGCCTAACCGGTTGCAATCATGAAGTACTGATGAAAAATATTTCATCACCTCAAACAACAGGTCATCATACTCAGTCAACTCCTTCATGGTTTGTGGAGTTCCACGCATATGCATGGCGATGTAAGGAATATTCAATTTTGCCACCGTTGAAAGCATCTGTTTATCCAGATTTCCGGCGGAAATATCATTGACGATCGCAGCTCCAGCATCGACAGCTCGTCTGGCAACATCCGAACGGAAAGTATCTATGGAAACGATTGCCTTAGGAAACTCTTTCGTGATGGCCTTAATCGAAACTACCACCCTGCTGATCTCCTCCTCCTCAGAAATATCATCAGCAGCCGGTCGAGAAGAATAGCCACCTACATCTAAAAAAGTTGCTCCATCAGAAAGCATTTGCTCCGCACTTTTCAGGATGTCAGTGATTGCAGTTTTGCGACTTCCGGAGAAAAAAGAGTCTGGAGTCGCATTGATTATTCCCATCACTTTAGGTGATGATAGGTCAATGATTTCTCCTCTTACATTGATAGTGTGTTTGGGGCTCAATGGATTAGTTTTGTTGTTCCTAGTCTACAACTGACAGTCGATAGCCGACAGTCTTTACAAAACTAATCTGTAGACTAAGCACTGACGACTGTTGACTATGAAAATTGAAACTGAGCAGCAATACAAAGAAATCATTTCTGAATGCAAAGAGATTTTTGCCAAAAAAACGAAAGATTATGGCACTGCGTGGAGGATATTGAGACTTCCATCCATCACCGATCAGATTTTTATCAAGGCTCAGCGGATCAGATCCATCCAGGAAAAAGGGGAGAACAAAGTTGGCGAGGATATAGCCAATGAATTTATCGGCATCATCAATTATTGCATCATCGCGATCATTCAAATGAAGCTTAATGGAACGGAAGAAATGGAAATTCCATTTGATACCCTGGAACCAAAATACGATGAAGTTGCAGATGACACGATGCATCTCCTGTCTGCAAAGAATCACGATTATGATGAGGCGTGGAGAGACATGCGTGTGAGTTCTATGACAGACATCATACTCATGAAGCTGATGCGAGTGAAACAAATTGAGGACAATGCAGGTAAAACATTGATCTCGGAGGGAATTGACGCCAACTATCAGGATATGATCAATTACTCAGTTTTTTGTTTGATTAAGTTGAAAGAAGGAAAATCATGAAGATCATCAAGGAATTTGCACGATACGCAGTTGGAGCACTATTTATTTTCTCAGGACTTATTAAGGTCAATGATCCGGTTGGAACTCAAATAAAGCTAACCGAATATTTCGAGGTTTTTGCTTCAGATATAGCTCCATTTTTTGAATGGTTTGTGCCTGCTGCACTTTTCTTAAGCGTATTTCTAAGTGTGCTAGAAGTGGTCTTGGGAGTAGCATTAATCATTGGCTACCGGATGAAGCTGACCTCATGGGTGCTACTGGCCATGATTGTCTTTTTTACATTCCTTACCTTCTACTCAGCCTACTTCAATAAAGTCACAGATTGCGGGTGCTTTGGGGATGCAATCAAACTGACTCCATGGGAATCATTCTATAAAGACATCATTCTGCTCGTTTTGATTGGCATCATTTTCTGGAAGCGAGACACATACTCACCACTTTTGAATGCCAAAATGCAGGAGATCAAAGTGGCTGGCTCTGCGTTCTTTTTTAGTGTATTTGCTATTTATGCAATCGAGCATTTGCCTTACATAGATTTCAGGGCTTATAAAGTAGACAATCATCTTCCTTCACTGATGACGAATTCTGAACCTTTGAAGTATGTCTACATCATGGAAAAAGATGGCGAGACTTTTGAATTTGAAAACTATCCGTCGGAAGGAGGCTATGAGTATGTAGCAGCCAGACTGACTAACCCGGATGCTGCCGCCAAGATCACAGACTTAAGTGTGTGGCAAGGTGATAATGACTATACCGATGAACTGCTTTCCGGTACAAAGCTTGTGATCATTGTCCATCAGGTGGAAAAGACTTCTCTGGATGAGATTGACAGGCTAAGAAATCTCACTTTTGATAATCCACAATATGATACATGGATTCTAACCTCATCAGGTTATGAAAAATTTGAAGCCTTCCGACACGAAAATCAGCTTGCGGCACCCTACTTCTTTGCGGATGCCACGGTGCTGAAAACGATGGTTCGCTCCAACCCCGGAGTGCTTCTTCTAAAAGACGGGACTGTTTTGGCCAAATGGCACTACAACGATACACCATTGGCTGACGATGTAGTAGAAATCCTAAATCGTCAGTGAGTCAGCGGATTTTCCTGATCGGCCTTCCCGGTGTAGGTAAAACCACCATGGGGCTGGATTTAGCAGTGGATCTGGGTCTTCAGTTTGTGGATCTGGATCAAGATATTGAAAAAGCTGCCAAGCTTTCAGTTTCGGAAATATTTGAAGAGTATGGGGAGGCGCACTTTCGTCAATTGGAAAAACTTCACCTCGAAAAGGTCATCGATGAACTAGACAACTTTGTGATGGCTACCGGAGGTGGTACACCCTGCTTTTTCAATAATCTCGACACGATGAAGCAATCAGGTAGGGTCGTTTATATCAACACGCCGATAGAAACCATCAGGGGTAGGTTGGAAAAAGATAGGAGTCGCCCATTGATGAAGAATCATACGCTAAATGAGCTGTTTGAAAAACGGAAAGGATGGTACAATCAAGCTGACCATACCATCCGGGAATACAAAGAACTAGTTAAAATATTTAGTTAGAAATTCAGCCCAAACGTCACGGAAACAGCCGTATTTCTTATATCTGAGTTTGCTACAGGCTGATTGTCCGTAATAAAATAGGGAACCGCCTGTTGCTGCGACGAGCTGGACACCACCGCAAAATCCAGATAATAATCAAAGGTTCGGTACCCAAAACCAAACGTAATATTGGTTCGATCATCCAAGGTAGAATCCTTCACAGGATCAGGAAAAATTGCGTATCCGGCCCTCAAACGGAAGTTGTCAAATCGATACTCCCCGCCTACTCGCACATTTACCACGGAGTTGAAACTATCATTGATCACATCATTATCTGAAGCGGTTGAAAAATCATCCGAATTCAAATTGGCTCTGCTGTAATCCACAAATTCTAAATCTCCAGTCAAAAACCCATTCTTACCAATGAATGCGGCTGCTCCAACACTTACTCGTGACGGAGTTCTAAGTCGATACTTATTTACAAACAAATCACTTTGATATGGGTCAATGGTTGCCAGATCAAAGGTGGTGCCATCTTCGGTGTATGTGGTGCCTGCATCCCAGTCTGCGGCCAGATCAATGTAACTTTCCTCATCGAATGTCATGAATGATGGAGAAGTGTAGCTCGCTCCAATTGTAAGGAAACTCACAGGCCTGAAGATTGCGCCTACATTGAAATTCACCCCCGCCCCTCGCACTTTGATTTCGTCATCAATTCGGATCGCATTTAGAGAGTCAAGGTCTTCCGTACCCTGAAGAAAGTCAAATTCCTCGTACGAACGGTTTTGATTATAATTTAAAAGCTGGACTCCCATGCCACCACCGAAATAGAATTTGTCGTCATAGTTTCCACCCCAGGCAATGTTCATCTGGTAATGTGATCCTCGTTGCTTGATCGTCTCTCTTTGTATTGGATAGCCACCAACAAAAGCATCATAGAATTGAATGTTGTCATTTCCGTCAACCACCGGAGTTATCAGAAATTGGTCGTAAGCAGCATAGCCTAATTCACTCAGATTGTTGGTGCTTAGATTACCTGCATCCTGAAGGATATTGTCCACCACCGAATTGAATCCGTTCTCTCCTTCATATGACCTGCTCAGGTGATACGTGTTATTTCTGCTCAATGAGATAGCAAGTGATCCGCCTTTAAACTTGTCATCTGTAAAACGTCCCTTCCCAAAATTGATCACTGTACCTATGTTGGCAAAGTTGAAATTGTTTTTGAAAGTTTCTTCTGATCCCTGAGTTTGCAGCCCATTCGGACGAATAATTCCAAATTCGGTATTTGCATTTATAAAGTCTAAAGAGGGAGTAACCACAAAGACGCTTTTATTGAAAAAACCTAACCCGGCCGGATTTGACATAGCAGAGCTAATATCGCCTCCCAAAGCCACTTGGGCACCTCCAATGGCCTGAATACGGGCAGTGCTCCCCAGGCTATAATTACTTTGGCTAAATCGCAATGCGTCTTCAAAATATTGTGCATTGGATACAACTGAATATCCTAAAAGACCAAACAAGATCAGGTAGAGTTTATTTGTCATTGCAGTGATTGATTAATTGCCTCCTCTCCCCGAACTAGACCTACCAGATGAAGACCTGGATCCGCCTGATGACCTTCCTGAAGATGACCCGCCGGATCTTCCCACAGAACCGCCTGAACTTCTCGATGATCTGGATGATCCAACGGACGAATTTCTACCGGACGAAGAAGGAGGAGAGTAGGACCCGCTTCTTGAACTACTGGAAGAGGGCCTGCTGTAATTATTGTTTGAACCGGATCTTCCACTATTTCCATATGAGCTATTGTCCGATCTGCTGGTTGTACCTACGGCCGCCGATCCTCGTGAAGAAGGTGTGCCGGGATTATATCTACTGCTTCTTGATCTATTCAAATAATCTGCCTGCTGCCTGCTGTAACTTCTGCTATTCACATCGCTGGTGACCACCGCTCCACGACCAGAAGACGATCTGCTCTCTCTCGAAGAAACGGATCCCCTGGAAGGCCTGGCCCCTCTGACCACATCTCTTCCACGTCGCTCATTACTGACTACATAAACCGGCCTATTGTAATAACCTCCATAGTATGGCGAATACCACCCTGATCTCCAGCCCCATGAATTAAACGCCCAGCTATTCCAACCCCAGTAAGGGCCTCCCCAGGCATTAAAATACCATGGATCCCAGAATGGATCATAAAAAGGATCGTACCATGGGTTCCATGCATTTCCGTAGGATACAGACCAAAAATTTCCACCCCAGCTATTCCAGCCCATACCGAATCTCCATCGTGGACGATTCCAGTTGTTCCATGAGTTCCAATTGTCATTGTAATAATTGTTGACAATCACCTGCTGAGGGATGTCACCGTTGTTGTAGGTGGTTTGAGGATCACTATAGTTTGGATTCTGAATTTGGCCAGAATAGGCATAATCCCCATTTATATAATCTTCCTGAGTTTTTTCAGGCTTATAGTAATCTTGAGGGGATAAATCCTCTTCCTCAAGTACCTGGTTATTCTCCTGATATTGGCGGCCCAAAAAGCTCATCGCTTCATCATTTGATGGTGATTGCTCGCCAGTGATTTGGGACGCCCGATTTTTAAGCTTCTTCTTTTCCTTCACACGATCTTCTTTGGTGAAGTACAAATCATCATATTCCTGACCGAAAGCCCCGACCATCGAAATTGTAAAGATGAAAACCAGAAAATTTTTTAGATAATGTCTCATGACGTCCTCCTTTTTTTATTTAAACGACTCCTAAGGGTTCTCTGTTCACTACCTCCGCTATATTTGCGATCCTTAGAAAATCTATAACAACAAAAGCAAACTCCATACCAAAAGAATAACAATACATGGCTAAAGCTATTCCATCTCGTTCGGAAGATTACTCTCTATGGTACAATGAATTGGTGAAAAAGGCAGGATTGGCCGAAAATTCTCCTGTCAGAGGCTGTATGGTGATCAAGCCGTACGGATTTGCCATATGGGAAAAAATGCAACAAACCCTTGATCGAATGTTTAAAGAGACGGGGCATGAAAATGCTTATTTCCCGCTTTTGATCCCTAAATCCTTTCTAAGTAAGGAGGCAGACCATGTGGAAGGTTTTGCGAAGGAATGCGCTGTAGTTACTCACTACCGCTTGAAAAATGATGAAAATGGCAAGGGTATAATTGTTGATCCTGAAGCGAAACTCGAAGAAGAACTAATCATTAGGCCAACGTCTGAGACAGTCATTTGGGACGCATATAAAAACTGGATTCAGTCGTATCGGGACTTGCCTATTTTAGTAAACCAGTGGGCCAATGTGATGCGGTGGGAGATGAGGACGAGACTATTTCTGAGAACAGCAGAATTCCTGTGGCAGGAGGGACACACGGCACACGCCACCAAAGAAGAGGCTGAGGCAGAAACCAATCAAATGCTGAATATATATGCCACGTTCGCAGAAGAATTTATGGCTATGCCGGTGATCAAGGGAGTGAAAACCGCTAGCGAACGATTCGCTGGTGCGGTGGATACCTATTGCATTGAGGCGATGATGCAGGACGGCAAGGCACTTCAGGCAGGGACTTCACATTTCCTTGGGCAGAATTTTGCGAAAGCTTTCGATGTGAAATTTGCCACAAAAGAGGGCAAAGAAGAGCTGGTATGGGGAACATCGTGGGGCGTGAGTACCCGTTTGATGGGGGCATTGGTCATGGCGCACTCTGATGATGATGGCTTGGTACTTCCTCCAAAGCTTGCACCTATTCAGGTGGTGATTGTGCCTATCTACTTTAAAGATGAAGAGCTTGAAAAAATCACTGAGGTGGTGAATCCAATTTTGGCTCAGCTAAAAGAAAAAGGCGTTTCGGTGAAATTTGATACTAGAGATACCCATAAACCGGGATGGAAGTTTGCAGAGTATGAGCTAAAGGGTGTGCCAATTCGTTTGGCTATTGGGCCAAAAGATCTGGAAAAGGGAACGGTCGAAATTGCCAGAAGAGACACCAAAGAGAAATCTTTCCACCCGATAGATACCGCTGTGGATCAAGTGATGAATCTTTTGGAAGACATTCAGAAAAATATCTATACCAAAGCTTTAAAGTTCAGAGAAGAGAATTCGCGAGAGGCTAATACTTACGAAGAATTCAAGGAGCTCGTAGAGCAGGGGTTTGTCTACGCTCACTGGGATGGAACCGCCGAGACAGAAGAGAAGATCAAAGAAGAAACCAAGGCTACCATTAGATGTATTCCTTTGGATCAGGAAAAGGAGGAAGGAAAATGTATCTTTACAGGTAAGCCATCAAAAGGGCGCGTGCTCTTTGCTAAGGCTTACTAAAACTACTATGGACTGGCTCATTATCACCGGATTTATCCTACTCGGAACCTTCCTGATTATTGCAGAAATTATTTTCGTGCCCGGCACCACCATTGTGGGGGTCCTCGGACTCATTTTTTCGGTATATGGGGTGTATCTGGGTTATGACTATTATGGTGCAAGCACCGGGACGATCATCCTGATCGCCACGCTAATAGTTAATGTTGTAGCACTGGTAATGGCATTTAAAGGCAAGTCGTGGGAGCGATTTTCCCTCAAGGGGACCATGACCGGAAAGTATAACGAAGATTTTAAATTTGATCTTAACATTGGCGACAAAGGCCAAACACTTTCATCCTTAAAACCGATTGGCAAAGCCATGTTTGACGAACATGAAATTGAGGTAAGATCCAATGGTGGTTATGTCGATGAAAATGTGGAAATTGAGGTCATAAGAATAGAGTCATCAAAAATTTTTGTAGAACCTGTAAAAAACTAAAACCATGGGCAACTTAGTGCCAATTTTAATTGTGATTGGGGGAATAATTGTCTTTTTTATTTTCCTCTATTTTGTTCCGGTCAATCTCTGGATCACAGCGATCTTTTCAGGCGTAAGAGTCGGTTTATTGGAGTTGGTATTTATGAGAATAAGAAAAGTACCACCATCCATTGTAGTGAATTCACTAATCACAGCAACCAAAGCAGGACTTACCATCCAGGAGACGGAAGACAGTCCCCCAAGACCACTAAAAACGCAGGAGCTGGAAACACACTATCTGGCTGGAGGAAATGTGCCCCAGGTAATCAAAGCATTAATTTCTGCTGATAAAGCAAACA
Source organism: Ekhidna sp. (assembly GCF_040223195.1). GTDB lineage: Bacteria > Bacteroidota > Bacteroidia > Cytophagales > Cyclobacteriaceae > Ekhidna. Next base: position 265,249 of record NZ_JAVKDX010000022.1, read on the forward strand.
TTAATTTGACTTTTAAGCAGGCCACTGCGATTGACCTTGCCGGCAGGGATGTATTCGAAGCGGTACAGATTTCGGTAAACCCTAAGGTAATTAACACACCTTCTGTTGCGGCGGTAGCTGCGGATGGTATCCAGTTGGTAGCCAAAGCCAGAGTAACCATCCGGGCGAATATTCAACAATTGGTTGGGGGAGCCGGTGAAGAAACCATCCTTGCCCGTGTAGGTGAAGGAATTGTAACTTCCGTTGGTTCAGCCGCCAGTCACAAAGAGGTGCTGGAAAATCCAGACAAAATTTCAAAATTGGTGCTTCAAAGAGGCCTTGATGCAGGCACTGCATTCGAGATTCTATCTATTGACATTGCGGATGTAGATGTAGGAGCCAACATTGGCGCAAAACTTCAAACAGACCAGGCATCCGCCGACCTGAAAGTGGCAGAGGCGAAAGCTGAAGAACGAAGAGCCATGGCCGTTGCGGAAGAGCAGGAAATGGTGGCTAAAGCTCAGGAGGCAAGAGCAAAAGTAATTCTTGCTGAGGCGGAAGTACCAAAAGCAATTGCTGAGGCATTTAGAAGTGGCAACCTTGGCATCATGGATTACTACAAGTTCCAAAACATCGAGGCGGACACAGATATGAGAAGCTCGATTGCCGGATCCGGTAAAAAGGGTGGATCAAGAAAGAAAGACTAAACCTTAACTAACCTAAAAAAAGAGCCCCGAGTTATCGGGGCTTTTTTTATTCCTTCACTTTCTCAGGGGTAAATTCCCCTTGCAGTTCTATCGCTTGTTTGATGTGGGCCAGATGATGTCGGCAATGCCAATCATAAAGGCCCAACATCCACTCAAGGGTAAACTCCTTATTATGTTCCGGATGGAAATAGGTGCGCTTTTTATCTTCCGGCTTTAAAGACTTCATCAACACCACCCATCGATTATGTAGTCCCTCCAGTATCTCAATCGACTCATTAATATCTTCATTATCAGCGTCAGGTGTTCTGGCCCAGGCAGCCTCATTGTAGGGCTTTATGGTTGGATTATCCTCGGTAAGAACAAGCTTGAAACGAATAAAACTATTCATGTGACTATCTGCCAGATGGTGTACCACCTGCTTCACATTCCATCCACCTGGGCGATAGGTAAGCTCCAACTCATCATAAGAAAGGTTACCCACAAGTTTTTTCAACTTTTCAGGAAAGGTCTCAAGTGTTCCAATCCAGCCGTTAAATGTATCATCCATGATCTCTGCAGGAGCTATGTATTTCCCGACAGGGTATTTCAAAATTTCAATGTCCACAGTAGGTTATTTTTTTCGCTTAAAGATAGGCACAGTACTGCAAGGTTCGCCATACATCAGGCTACTTACATGAGGAAGTAATTTATCAGTGATTGTAGTGTAGGCATATTCAATGTTCTTCACATTTCCACACCCCTTGATCACCACTTTTTTACCTTTCAGGTCATTCTTTTCCAGACATGTATTAATGGCCTGATCAATAAGGGTCTTTTCTATTGCACTTTCATCACCAAAAGTGACACTATTGGCATAGTCTTTCAGTTGGGTGACCAGAAGCATGTAAGCCCAGGTAGGTACGATGGCATCTGCTGTGCAGACCAGCCCAACGTTTTTGTCCTGATACTGCGACCAGTCATGATCCTTTAGAAAGGATCGAAAATCTTTCTCTCTAAGAATTAGTCCTTCGTAAAGGGTGTCCTTCACATCAAAAATTGCATTCGCACCCTTATGAAGATATTCCTCCAGATCAATTGAGATCAGTGGACTCTTGGCTACCCTGTTTACAATTTCTTCCATTAGCTAGAGCAACTGTTTTTTGGGTGTAGTAGTTCGCCACTCTTTCAGATAATTTGGCTCGAAATAGGCCACATCCTCAAATTTCCCTAATCGATATTTTTCTTCTGCCAAGCGTCCCATGTTGGCTGCATCAGGATAAATGTCATCAATGAAAATCAAATTTTCCTGATTCGAAATTTCCCTGAACTTCGCCATGCCGTCACCAAACAGATATAGCGTTTTATCAAACTCTTTGAAAGTGTTTTCATCCAGAATTTTCGGTTGAAGCTCCCAGACCTTGTGGCCATCCTGATCTTCGATGTGTGTGTAAACCTCCATCCTTCTGGCATCCATCATGGGGCAGAGAAGATGATCTCCTAAAAATTTACCTCTGACAGCTTCTGCTATCACATCCAGAGATGGAATGCTGATGAGCTTCTTGTTTAACGTGTAGCATATCCCCTTGGCTGTGGATACGCCAATCCTGAGGCCTGTATAGGAACCAGGTCCTGATGAAACCGCTACAGCATCCAGGTCATCAAAAGTCAATCCTTGCTCCTTGCAAATTTCAAGGCCAATCCCCGGTAGCAGGGATGAATGGGACTTCTCTACCTGATGCGCCTGATTTGAAAGCAGTTGGCCATCCCTATGGAGAGCAACAGAACACACCATGGTAGATGTCTCTATGCTGAGAATTAGTGCCAATTAATTTGGTTTTAGGATTGACTGATATCGTGCAGGATCGTTAAGAATCGCAACTGCCATTTGAACGTCAGGATCCTTCCCGAAAGTAGACTCGATGATGCCACGCTCATAAAAATACCTTCCGGCAATCTCTTGCTCCAGGAGCATCTTGATCTCCTCTTTAAAGGTCACCAAATCTTTTTCTTTATTGTGCTTGGTAGCCTTTTCCAGGTTGTCAAAATAGCTTTTCAGCTCTGCATATCTCTTTTCTTCTTTGGCGATTTTTATCAGGTCCTTCGTTTCTTTCTCCACTCTTGTCACATAATCAAAATCCTTTCCTGAAAGCCACTTTAAAAAACTTTCATACTCAGCATCTGTCAGCCTGAGGTCGTCCGGCGATTCAGGTTTTAAATCCTTGTTTTTGTAGAAATACTCGGTGGCATAGAAGAACAAATGATCATTTCTGAGCAGACTCTCTGTGACCGGGGCAAACTCCAATCGTTCTACTTCTACATCCGGGTCAATCCCTCCTCCGTCAAATACCTTTCTTCCATTCAGTGTATAAAATTCATTCTTTAGTGAATCAGGAATTTTACCAACACTTCCATCTTCATTTCTATTGCTGTAGTCAATTGCCTGAATGCACCTCCCTGTTGGGGTGTAATACTTTGCTGTGGTGATTTTCACTACGGCATCATACGAAAGTGGGCGTTCGATTTGCACCAAACCCTTTCCAAACGTTTTTCTTCCTATCAGCACTCCACGATCATAATCCTGCATCACACCCGAAACAATCTCTGATGCTGAAGCGCTTCCATTGTCCGTAAGTACCACAAGTGGAATGTTTGGATCCACCGGATCATTGAGGGTATTGTAGGTCCAGTCGTTTGCCCGTACTTTCCCCTTTTGGGTTACGATCTTCTTTCCTTTTTCTACAAATATGTTGGACACATTTACTGCTTCATGTAAAAGCCCCCCCGGATTTCCTCTGAGATCTAGAATGATGCTTGTAGCTCCTTGCTCCATCAAGTCGAGCACTTTGATTCCGATTGATCGACCAACATTTTGGGTAAAGCTGGTGAGCCTGACATATCCGATATTATCGGTGACCATCCCTGCATAAGGCACACTATCTACAGCGATTTTCTCGCGCTTCACCTGTACTTCAAAAGTTCCTTGCTGACCATACCTTTTTACTGTCAGAGTGATTTCCGAATTCGACTGGCCCTTCATCAGGTACCTGATCTCCTCCTCCGACTTGCCTTCCAGAGATATTCCATTGATGGCATGAATTTCATCTCCTGCTCTCAAACCGGCCTCATGTGCAGCAAATCCTTCATAGGGCATCACTACTGTGCTCACACCATTTTTCCTTTCCACCACCGCACCAATACCTGAGTACTCACCGGTAGTCATCATCCGATACGTCTCAATATCATCTGCCGCTATATAGTTTGTATAAGGATCCAGGGTTTCCAGCATCTCGTCAATCCCAGACTTTATCAATGTTGTCGGGTTGATTTCATCCACGTAGTGCGTGTTCACCTCCTTGAAAAGTGTAGCGAAAATGTCCAGGTTTTTGAGAATCTCGAAGTACCTGTCCGTTGGTGGCTTTACCGCCGCTGTGGTCAAAATCAATACCACTAAAACTGGTAGGAATATGGTTGCTTTTCTACTCATATCTTCCGGACAATATTTTATTATTTAAGACAAAAAATTAGTGGACAACAAATACATGCCTCGCTGCAAATATCTCCATCACATTTATTTATAGCTAGTACCCAAACGTTCGAGGCACTTGATTAGTTGGGCTTCAATTTCATGAAAGGTCAAAATCTGCTTTGAAAGATAAATGAATCCGATGTAAAGGGGTGTAGATTCGCTTATATCCGTGATCAAATGCTTGTTTAATCGGTATGCCTCACGAATACGGCGCTTTAGGAGATTGCGATCGACCGCACGCTTGAAAATTTTCTTTGGAACTGAAATGAGAACCTGATGCGGACCGGAATCATCGGTGGGCATGTGACGGACCTGGAAATTGTCCAAATAAAAAGAGGAACCAGTTTTAAACAGTCCCTCGATTTTTTTCTTACCTGAAAGTCTTTCCTTTTTGGAAAAACTGTATTTAGATAGGCCCATAGGCCATGATTTACTTCTTGTGGATATCGTCAGATACAGTAAGTCTTTTACGACCCTTTGCTCTTCTTCTTGAGAGAACAATCTGACCGTTCACACTCTCCATTCTTTTTCTGAAGCCGTGCTTGTTCTTTTTCTTTCTTACTGAAGGTTGAAACGTCCTTTTCATAATATTTTCTTCTTACCCTGAAAAACGGAGGGCAAAGATAGATAAATCCTTTTCCTCTATGCAAGTTTTAGGAATAAATTATCTATGAGAAGAGAATGACTGTCAAATTCTGCCCAGAATGTCTTTGATGTGATTTTGACTTAATCGGGGGCCATATTTACTTACTATCGCCGAACTGGCAGCACTTGCAAGCCTTCCAGCCTCCGCATGCGACATCCCGTGGTTGATCCCATACAGAAATGCGCCCGCAAACATATCCCCTGCGCCTGTAGCGTCCACTGCTTTCGTTGGGAATGGAGCTATATCATGATAATCAGTGCCATCAAAAACGAGTGCACCGTCTTTTCCCTTCGTGATCACAAACTCCTTCGCTACTTTTTGGATGGCTTCTTTGGCCGCTTCCATTCCTTCGACTCCTGCAAATAATTCAGCTTCGTGAATATTGCAGAAAAGCAAGTCAACTCCTTCTCCTACCACCTCTTTCATTTGATCATTGAAGTATTTTACCATGGAAGGATCGGAAAATGTAAGGCTTACCTCAGTGCCGCTCTCCTGCGCCATTTGTTTGGCTACTTTCATTGCTTCCAGTCCGGTGGGTGATGAGACCAAAAAGCCTTCCATAAAGAGATAGTCTGAGTCTTTTATCGCTGATTCGTTCAATTCATTCTTTGAGAAATCAGTAGTAATGCCGAGAAATGTATTCATAGTTCGCTCAGCATCCGGGGAGATCATTACCAGGCATTTTCCAGTGGTGCCTGTATATAGATTATTAGGATCAAGGTTTGTATCAATTCCTGCTTTGATCAGGTCGTTTGCATAGAGTTCTCCGTCAGAATCATTGGCTACTTTGCAAGTGTAGTATCCCTTGCCACCAAACTCTGCCATTCCAAAAATGGTATTTGCAGCAGAGCCTCCTCCCTGTTTCTTTTTAACCTTTCCCTCAACCAGTGCCAGCAATGTGTTTTGTCGATCTTCGTCTACCAGGGTCATCAGCCCTTTTTCTACATTATTTTCTCTAAAAAACTGATCTTCTACTTCAATTTCATAATCCACCAAGGCATTGCCAATGGCACACACATCATACTTCTTATTCATTTTCTTTTGATTACTTTCAGCGCCCGGTCAGGATAGTCTGTGATGATACCGTCTACTCCCCAGGCTATTAGCTTCTTCATTTCTGCGGAATCATTGACCGTCCAGGGAACTACCCTCATGCCGGCCGTCTGGATTTCCTTCACAATATCCTGCGAAAGTAATTGATAATAGGATGAATAGATTTCAGGAGTAAAGCTTAATTGGCCAATATTATCCTTCCAGCTCAATTCATTTTCTATCAGAGCCGCCAATTGAATTTCGGGATAGTTGGCACGAATGTATCGCAGGGTTCTGAAATCAAAGGATTGGATAGTCACCCGGTCAAGTAGGTTTTTTTCTTTCAAAAGCGAAACAACCAACTCTGAAAAAATATCGGGAGTGGGATGGAAAATTGAATCAGTTTCCAATTGAGTTTTCAGCTCGATGTTATACCTGATGGAATCAAAACCGGCTTCTTTCACCTGATCAAGTACTTCACTCAGAAGTGGCTTATAAACGCTCATTTTTTCCTGATCCGGGAAGCGAGGGTTGCCAATAGACCCGCAATCAAACTTCTTTATCTCGGCATACTCCATTTGATAAATATTGATAATGGAATCTGCCGGAATTCGATTCCCATCCGGACGGAGGCAAAAATCCGGCGAGAAAAATGGCTCATGGCTAACCACCAATTGATGATCTTTTGAAACCACCAGATCCAGCTCCAATGTATTGACTCCCATCTCAGCAGCCATCAAAAACGCAGGAATGCTGTTTTCTGGAGCCAAGCCTCTGGCCCCACGATGGCCCTGTATATCGATAGTCATTGGTTTCTCTTTTGACTGACTGCAAGCTGCAATTAACGTTAGCAATATCAATAAATACTTCATGCTAAAAACTTGATTCGGGTGAAAATGTAATGCAGCGATTCTTCATTGATCACCAATCTATAGAAATCAGAATCTTCCAGCTGCTCGGGTTTATAGCCGCTTTGCATCAGGTATTTTTTGCTGATTTTCTTATCAAACCAGTGAACAAGCCTGATTTTATCTCCTTCGATTTCGAGGCAGGTCATCCCCCTTTTCCCAACCACACAGCCGGAATTGAACACACACGGGATATGAAAAAGTGTGTTGTAGACGTAACTCTGAAAATTGTGATCCTTATTTTCCCGATAGTACTTTTTGAGCTCTTTTTTGTGAGCCTTGATCTCTTCTTTAAGTTGCTCCAGTTTTTCACCTTTCGTGTCTGCATAATCCCTGCACAATTGCTCAATCTTGTATTTCAATCGGTCTACCTTATGAAGTGATTCAAACAAGGGACGATGGGTGTGACCAATAATCGACACTACCTTATTGAAGGCAGAAAATCCATACACCCGCTTCTCAATTTTGTATTGCTTCTGGCTACTGTGAGATACGGAGTAGCTTTTTATTCCCAGCGGATTTGCAAAATACTTCAGGGTAAACCCGATCAGCTCATTGTGCTCCTGATATTTTTTACTTGCCTGATGGCCGTGAAACACGAAGAGGTCGTCACCCTCAAACCTAAGCCGCAGCGATTCATATAGTTTGTATTTGAAAGGTAAGTTTTTCATCAACAATAGCTCCAAATCATGGTTGCCTATGGTCTTGAACAAATTGTCTTGCTCGTGAAAAGTGTCAAAGATGTCATAGACATTTCGCCATTTGTCCATAATCTTTTCCACTTTGAATCGCTGCAATTCCTCCACATCTCCATTGAGGATGAGGGCAAATTTCCCTTTCAGGTAGTGGTCTTTGAGTGCTGCGGCAAAAAGTTTTGAATTCCGCTTGAAATCATCTGTGGAGCCACCGTCCCCCATATGAAGGTCAGAGAAAATAACCCACCTTTTTTTTGAAGCCAGGTCGATAGTGGGACTTGACTCGCGAAGCTTATCTAATTTTTTATATAAAGCTTTGGTGTTGATTTGGTTCTTGTTCGCCATTCAAAAATTGAAGCTGCCAAGTTAAAAATTATGAACTCAACGAAGCGCTATTTTATCTCAATGCGAAGAAAATTTAACATCTCATACATACCCATTTCACTTTGATCACCTATAATGTGTAGGGAGTTTTTGAGGATATTTTATTAAACTCGTTATTTTCGTGATTCACACATAACCTAACCACTATGGCGGGAATACAGAAGATTACTCACAAAGGAAAAGAAATTGTATACGTTGACTATAGAGGACAATCTGAAGATGAAATGCTTCAAACAGCCTCATCGCTCAGGGACTTCCTGCTATCCGATCCTGGAGAACATCTTCGACTTGTGAATATCACAGATACGCCAGCCACAAGAAAGTTTACCGCTTTTATACGTGAAATGGGAAAGGAGACCAAGCATGTGCCAGTCAAAGGTGCAGTGGTGGGAATTACTGGTGCCAAAAAGGTGCTTCTCTCCGGATACAACCGACTGCTGGGTGGAGCTATGCGACCCTTTGATGATGAGATGACTGCCAAGGAGTATTTGGTGAGTTAAAATAAAAACCCGATGATTGCTCACCGGGCTTTAACAAATAGCTAGTGCTTAATCCTATCTCGATATTCTGAATTCGATAATTTCCTTTGTCATGTTATAAAAAGTATCATAGGCATTGACCTCAATGGTGACTTTTTCATCTTCCACAGCAGACAAGTCGATAGTAAATGAGCTACTTCCTTCCACTTTAGGTCCTTCATTTATTTGATACATCACCTTCTGTACGTCTACTTTCTCATCTGCAACTTCGACGGACAGGACTGTGCCTGATGGAAATACGGGTATGCCCTCATTGAAGGAAACCGGTGCTTTATTGAATGCTGAAGTAACACTCGGCCCTCTCTTATCTACATAGACGAAATCCGTACGCACCTGCTCCTGATTGCCCTGCTTGTCTACGCTGTAATACAACATCATGTGCTCGCCATCCGCCACATCGTGAGGAATCATCTGGCGTCCGTCAGACTGCATATAAGGCAAGTCGCCTATTTTGAAATAGGTGGTTTCCAAGCCTGATTCATCTTCAAAGATTTTAAATTTCACTCGTGTGGCAGGGCCAAAAATGAACTCGCCCGTGTGGGTTCTAAGCAAATCGGTTTGAGGTGCCTTTGAATCCCTATTTGCATTAATGATAGCAGAGGCAGAGGTGGTAGAAGGCCCGTTTTCCAATGCCAATTGAGCCGCTGAACTCAAGCTTATAAGCAACAGAAAAACAAGTCCATAGATTTTGGTTGAGGTATCCATAGTGTAATTAATGATTGAATTTGATGCAAAATTGATCAGAAACGGACCTCCGGCTTATCGGTGAAAAAGTGGCTTTTTAAGTAGGTGATTTGATTAGATACTAATCAGTAATTATTGGATTGGATAAGTTTGAATGGAAGCTGCAACCCCTTAGCAATCCCTCAGCGAAAGGGTATAAAAAAACCTCAATCTAGGATTGAGGTTGTGAAGTGGTGTGGGCGCTGAGGGATTCGAACCCCCGACCCCCTCGGTGTAAACGAGGTGCTCTGAACCAACTGAGCTAAGCGCCCTTCCTTAAAAGGATTGCAAATTTAGTACGGTTTATTTTCCATGCAAGCACTGATGAAAAATAATTTCAGTCCAATGCGCGCGAAAGGAAAAGATTGAATGGATGCAAAGTTCGGTAGGTGTCTGCCACCTGATCCACAATCTTGTCCGAAGTTATTTCTTTGTCAGTCAGCTTTCGCATAAACACATAATGCTTCAACTGTAGCAAATCAATATTCTCGTGATCTTTCGGGTATCCTTTCGGGGCAGTTTTCAGCTTGTCTTCTGCGTAAGGTTTTCCAAAAACTTCCGTGAAGTTCCTATCTCCAATGATGCTATTGATTTCCTTACCATTATAGTCGATCTCTTGCCTCACTTTGGCCAGGATGTCTGCCGATGGCTGGTAGATGCCACCTCCGGCAAAGTTGCTACCCGGCATAATATGAAGATAAAAGCCGGGATTTCCTGACTTCTTCCCGCCCTCTACAATGGAAGCACCAAAATTGGTTTTGTAGGGGTCTTTGTTCTTGCTAAACCGAACATCCCGATTAATTCTAAACAAGGTTTTTTTCGGGTCAAGACCGGAAAGCTCCGGGGCAAAAACAGCAGATTTCTTTATTACTTCTGAAACGAGCTCCACCATCTGCGCCTTCGCCTCCTGATATCGCTTCTTATTATCATCCATCCACTCCTTGTGGTTGTTGTTGGCCAGGTCTTTTAAGAATTTAAGGGTTAGTTGTAAATCCATCATCCAATGCTTTTAAGAATTGTTTCTAGTTTGATCGAACGAGAGGCTTTTAAAAGGACAGTGGTACCTGATAAATCGAATTTTTTCAGCCTCTCTTCAAGTTTTTCCTTGGTATCAAAGTGGTACTCAGGGTCGGCTACCCACCCAAACTTCTGACCTACGGTCAGGACATTCTTTATCCCCACTTTTTTTGCAAAAGTGAGTATTTCCATGTGGTGGGAGTTGGAGTCTTCCAGCTCATTCATATCGCCGAGTATAGCCAGCGTATTCTTTCCTTGCTCTGATAAATTTTCCAGCGCCACTTTCATGGAATCGGGGTTGGCATTATACGCATCTAAAATGACGGTGGTCCTTCCTTTTTTTATGATTTGTGAGCGTGCATTGTCTGGTTCATAGGCTGCAATTGCTTTTAAAATCAAGCTATCGGGGACATTAAAATGCCGGCCTATTGCTACTGCTGCCGCCATGTTGGAAAAATTGTACCGCCCGACTACACTTGTTTCCTTCTGGCTTTCGCCCAGCTGCACCTTCAAAAATGGCGATGAAGACAAAAGCTTAAAATCTGGTTGAGGAAAAACGATGGGAGACTCAAATCGCTTGATCATATTGGACAGTACCGAGTCATTCTTGTTTACAAACGGCTGACCCCCACTTTTACGAATAAAATCAAACAGCTCACTCTTGCCCCGGATCACTCCTTCTATTCCTCCGAAAGTCTCGGTATGTGCCCGACCTATATTGGTAATCAGGCCGTGTGTGGGCCTGGCCACCTCGCAGTATCCTTCAATTTCCCCCACGTGATTCGCCCCCATTTCTATGATGGCAATTTCTACCTGCGGATGAATGTGTAGCAATGTAAGCGGCACACCGATGTGGTTGTTGTAGTTGCCTTTCGTAGCATGCACAACATATTTCTCGGAAAGAACTCTGGTAGCAAGTTCCTTTGTGGTTGTTTTTCCATTGGAGCCGGTGATTCCAATCACGGGTTTTTTAAACCTGGATCGGTGAAATGCCGCGAGCTCTTGCAAAGCCTTCAGTCCATCCTGAGCCAGTATGATCCGCTCATCGGTCACATATTTTTCATCGTCTACCACCGCATAGGCGGCACCTTTGCTCAGGGCCTCCTCTGCAAACTGATTTGCATTGAAGTTTGGTCCGCTTATCGCAAAAAATAAGTTATCCTTTTCAATGGTGCGTGTGTCGATGGAAACACCATCGCTCAGCAGAAACCGGGAGTAGAGAAATTCGATAAAATCACCCATTGAAACAAAAATATCTCTAACTGGGCAATTGAGCTCCTTATATTTACCACATGAATCCAAAAGGCATACGATTGCTTGCTTTCGCAGGAATAATCCTGACGCTATTCCTCAGTATGTGGTACCTGATGAAAACCTATGAAGAAGGCAATCCACGATGGATTTTTCTTATCATGGCCCTGGGAATGGCCGTTTTGCTCTCACAGAGTTTAATGGGCGGAGGCCGCAGAAAGGATTAGCGGACTACCTTCAATCGGATGGTCTGCGTTGATTGCTGTTCAATGATTTTCAGCACATAGATGCCCGATTCAAGACGATTGATTTTGCCGTTGAGTGACTTTTCAACATCCCTGATATTTCCTGTAAGATTTACCAACTCTCTGCCGGACAGGTCTATAAGTTGAAGGGAGATGTTTGCTCTATTGGTTTTTAAATGAATCCGATCCTTTACCGGGTTGGGGTAGACCCGGATACTGGTGCTTTCCATTCCTAAAGCAACATCCTCATTGGGGAATCCGGGCGTAGCAATAGCCGCCAGCCAAGCCATGTCTTCCTTTTCTGTTTCATTGCAGCAAAGCTGAAGTGAAGTGCCCAGTGGAGTTGACTCTCCTTCCTCTACCGGGATAAGCTCCGCTCCGGAAATGGCAGCCTCATACGAAATGAAGTCTACTACATCTGTTCCGTATAATAGTCGGATTCCATTAGGACCATCCTTTAACCCGCCGAAATTGCGATAGAAATAGTCATCTGAAAGGGTGGTCATGGTTGATGCAAGGAAAGAGGAGTAAACACTTTCGTCTTGCTCTACCAATTCAATGGTGAATAATGACAAATCAAAATCGCTGGCATTTGCCACGTATATCTCCACAAATTCACCCTGATCCTGACCTTCATTGTCATAGTGAAACTCGCTGATCCAAGCCTTAGGTGCTACCACTTCCTCAAGCTCACTTCCTGAAACGGTAATGCTTTCATCGATTCCTGTCGAGGCGTGCAAAATAGTCCCCGATAGCGTGGATTCATCATCGGCAGCTGGTGTGTACCGAACAAAAATAGTGGTCAACTCCACCGTGCCTTCATCCTGAAGAAGGGTAAGTGGGGAGGAATTGGAATAGACAGTTCCATCAAATGCGGCAGATTGTGACAGGGTAACCTGATTGGGAGGTATAATGATCAGGTTGCTTGTAAGGTTAGATGCGGAAACAGTGTAGCTGTCATCGCCGAAGCTACCAAATGCCACCTCACCAAAATCTATTGATGAAGCCGAAAGGTTCAACTCAGGATCAGGAATTACTTCAGGGGTAGCGGTACCGGTCAAATTCACCGTCTCCTCTTCTCCTGAAGATGTGAACGTGAGGGTGCCCGCTTTTTCACCCGCTGAAGTTGGAATAAACCGCACGAAAATATCCTGATCTATTCCTCCATCATTTAATGACAAGTCTAGAGATGAACTATAGGAGCCACCTTCAGAAGTTGACATCTCAAATTCTCCGGAGAGAGATACTGAAACATTTTCCGTCAAATCCGATCCGGAAATATTTAAGCTGGCAGAGGACGATACCGTATTTTCTTCTGTATCGGGAAAATCAATGGAAGGTTGGCTCGCAGACAATACAGGAGGATTGTCTTCCGATTCTATCACATCACCATCAAAAAAGGGCATTATCTGCACTGCCCCAGAAAACTGGGTGAGAATGCCTGAGACAATCAACGTGCCCGAAGGTGCTGGGGTGCCGTCATAAAAAGATGCATCGTCAATTCGAATAACGAACCCTGTTGTGCCCACCGTTGCATTCACATTGGTACCGGATGAACTAGAGGTTGTTGGCCATTGCATAGCATCATCTAGGGTGACTCCCCCTACTTTCACCAGCTGGCCCAAATATGAGCTTGAGGTGGAGATATCAGATTCATCAATTACTTCATGATCTGGAACAGTATTTCCGCTGGAAAGAATCGAAATAGCAGAAGGCTCCAGTTCTATCAAATCATTGAATGTGGCTCGTGTCCCAGTAATCTGCACTTCATCTCCATATGAAACTAGTCCGTGATTTCCTTCATGGTAAATATTGATACCTCCAGTGGCATCCTGGACGAAGTATTGTCCATTTGATGATCCATAATCAGGGGTGGTGACTATACCAACAATCGTAAACTCCTGACCATTGGTGCCAGCCCTAACACCACTTATATCGTCAATAGTCAAGGTGTATTCTGTACCTGTCACAGAAACATTGACTGCTGTGGCTCCTGAAGAAGTGTGTGAAATGTTTTGATTGTAAACCAGGCCGTTTTCAATTGTTGGAGAAAACCGAACATAAACCGTTTGGCCACCGGACTCAGCGTTGGCCTGCGTCACGGTGACAGCACTGGACCATGTGCTGTTATTCAGGGACAGCTGAAACGGACTTGCCACCGAGACCGAAATATTTCCTTCCAGGTCTGATCCCGAGACCATGTATGATTGTGAGGTGCTGCTTTGACCGGCAGCAACTTCCCCAAAATTTAGTGTGCCAACAGCCGTCACATCAATATCTGGTGATGTTCCGCTTCCATCGCCCCATATTTCATCTACCCATTCCGGATGGTCTACGAATGGGTTTCTGTTGCCTTGAAATATATAAATGTTATCATTCCGATCCAGTTCTTTTTGGCTTACAGGATCATTAGAATGCCAGTCCATGAGCATATCCAATGCCCAGGTTTCAAACACCTGATCAGTGCTTCCGTCAAGCATATCGCTACTCCAGGAACCCAGAACATCTTCATATCTGGTAGCCATATAAAAATAGGCTCGTGCCAGATCTCCTTTAAATTCATCGATTGGCTCGAAGACTGTGCCTGAGTAACCCAGGCCGCTCCTTGCACTTCCTTTCTTGCATCCGTTTTCCGATGTGAAAGAAGCACTACCTACCTCCCCGAAAGGAAAATTTCCCCTTTGGCCATTCACATATCCATCAGTTGGGAATAGGTGATGAACATCTGAGAACATTGGAGAGGCGTCATCAAACCAGCTTTTGGGGAATGAATGCTCCCGGTTGTAGCACGACCCCTCCCCCGAGTAGTTTCCACATTGGTCTGTTCCTTTGGTAAAATTATAAGGATCAGTTCCAGATGGATTTTCTGAATAGATGTCTAAAACCGAGCCGTCATTTTCATAATAAGTATCAAGCTCGTAATCATAAATAAAGTCCCAAACTGCGCTATAGCCCTGATCATCATGGTCATCGATGATATTGTGAAGCTGTGTCTTGAGTGTGTATCCTGTGCCAGTGGCATTGGTGTAATACCCTGCCGGAATTTGTGCATGAGCTAGCAATCCCATGCATATTGCTAAAGCAAAAGCAAATGTCTTCATGATGTTGATGATCGTTTTCAGCAGGCAGGCTGTCGCAAATATCAATAAATCGAAAGGCGGGATCAAGTTACAATTGTTATCAAAAAGTAAACTCTACTCCTGATTGAACAAAGTCCTGGTGGCAATACTTCTTCCGAGTGTAACCTCATCGGCAAACTCCAGCTCACTCCCCACAGGAATGCCCCTAGCAATGGTGGTAACCTTTATTCCAAATTCCTTCAAAAGCTTGGTGATATAAAAAGAGGTGGTATCGCCCTCCATCGTGGCACTGAGGGCAAGGATAATTTCCTTGATCTGACCATCAGCTTTCACCCGGTTGATCAAAGAGTCAATTTTCACATTCTCAGGCCCAATTCCGTCCATCGGAGAGATGCGGCCTCCGAGCACATGAAACAGCCCGTTGTACTGTCCGGTATTTCTGATCGCCAAGACATCCGGGGTATCTTCCACCACACAAATCACAGAAGTATCCCTGTATGCATTTTGGCAGGTGCAATCTTCCGTATCGGCTATGATGTGACAGGTCTTGCAGTATTTAATGTTTTCCCTAAGTTCCTGAAGGGCTGATGACAGCTCCTGAGTAGAATGCTCAGGCTGCTTTAGTAAATGCAGTGCCAGGCGAAGGGCGGTCTTCTTTCCGATTCCCGGTAGCTTGGAGATTTCCTCCACCGCACGCTCCACTAGCTGAGACGGGAATTCCATGTTTAGACGATGGAAGCTTTAATTCCCGCAGAAGTGATCCCTTCTCTCATTGGTTTCAGCTCCTCGTAGATTCCCTTTTTCACAGAACACTTGCCTTTGTAATGGATCAGAAAAGTGCACTGCTCGGCCTGGTGTATATCATGTTTGACAACTTTCACCAGTGTGTTGATGACATGATCGAAGGTGTTGAAATCATCATTGTAAACCATGAGATCTCGCACACTCTCACTGCCGATATCTTCTCCCGTCTGTATTTCTTCCTCTATATCAAAATCAGTACTCATATCTCTTGATTTCCTGCAAAATTAATAATTGCTTCACAACCCACTTGCTTTTGTAATTTGCAAGCGCAACATTTTAGTAACACTATGAATCCGCTTTTCGTTGGCTCCATCGTACTGGGATACTTCATTTTGCTCATTGGCATATCCTGGCTGACATCCAGAAATGGACAGGCTACAGATTTCTATACGGCCAGCCGTGAATCCAAATGGTACCTGGTTGCTTTCGGCATGATCGGTGCTTCGCTCTCGGGTGTCACGTTCATTTCTGTGCCGGGGGAAGTGGCCAACTCCAACTTCTATTATTTTCAGGTGGTGCTGGGGTATTTGGTCGGCTATTTCGTCATTGCCAGGGTACTGCTTCCTCTTTACTATCGGTTAAATCTGGTTTCAATCTATACTTATCTTGAGCAGCGATTTGGGTTTTGGTCGTACAAATCCGGGGCTTTCTTCTTTCTCATCAGTCGGGTCATTGGTGCCAGCTTCAGATTGTTTTTGGTTGCAGGGGTTTTACAAATTGCCTTCTTCGATGCGTATGATCTGCCATTCTGGGTTTCGGTGCTCACTACAGTGGTGCTGATCTGGCTGTATACTTTTCGGGGCGGGATCAAAACCATCGTATGGACAGACACGCTGCAAACTACTTTCATGCTGGTAGCTGTTGTGGTCAGCATCCTTTTTATCAAAAATGAACTTTCATGGACCTGGACCGAGCTTACTACCAATCTATTTCAGGATGAGCGATCTACGATTTTTAACTGGGACTGGCAGAGTGGACGAAACTTTTTTAAGCAATTTTTCAGCGGGGCATTTATCGCCATTGTGATGACAGGGCTGGATCAGGATATGATGCAGAAAAATCTGACCTGCAAAAACATTGGAGAAGCTCAGAAAAATGTCTTTTGGTTCTGCGTGATCCTTGTGATCGTCAATTTCCTTTTCCTAAGCCTAGGTGTTTTACTCTATCAGTATGCTGAAATTGGAGGTATTGCCATGCCAGACCGAACAGATAATTTATTTCCCATGCTGGCGGTGAATGAGTTTTCAACACTGGGAACGATCACCTTTTTACTTGGAATTACCGCTGCGGCTTATTCCAGTGCCGATTCCGCTTTGACTGCTCTCACTACATCATTCTGTGTGGATTTTCTTGGATTCAAAAAGGAGAATTACGCAGAAAAGAAAAACTTGAGAATTGGCGTCCACTTCGGATTTTCCCTTGTGCTATTTCTCGTCATTCTGATCTTTCAGGCCATCAACGACCAGAGTGTAATCAACTCCATCTTCATTGCGGCGGGTTATACGTATGGGCCGCTATTGGGATTGTTCACCTTTGGGATTTTCACCCAATGGGATGTGAAGGACAAGTGGGTTCCGGTTGTGTCTATCCTTTCTCCGATTATTAGCTATATAATCAATCTCAATTCAGAGGCATTGCTGTGGGGGTACAGATTCGGATTTGAAATATTGATTTTAAACGGGATGATAATGTTTCTCGGGCTGCTTTTGATTCGAAAATCAAAGGCCTAACTCAGTCATTGGATCCCAAAAGTGTTTTTCAAAATCGATGATCTGATCGTCTTTGACTTTCACTCCTTCGGACTCCAGTAGTTCTTGCATTCTTGTCGGTGACAGGAAGTGATGCTTCCCGGTCAGAACTCCTATTCTATTCACCACACGATGTGCCGGTACTTCATGATCTGTGGCTGCCCCATTCATCGCCCACCCCACCACTCTGGCAGAGCGGCCTACACCTAGATATTTTGCGATAGCACCATAGCTGGTCACTCTACCTTTCGGGATCAGCTTTGCCACCTCATAGACATCCTGAAAGAAGCTCTCCTTGTCCATCAATCCAGTTTTGTCACCTCACATTTCTCAAGAATATAGAATAAATGAAGAGGGTTGTCATCGTTCAACCTGAGGGTACCAGTGACCCTCACCCGCTCATCAGTAAATCGAAACTCCCGATCAGAATACACTTCAACTACCGTCTCTGGACCAGCGGCCCCACAGAAAAAACACGATTGGTAGGGAAAGCGGGAAAGCACAAAGTAGTCCTGATCGCTCTCCTGTTGAAGTGGGATTATGAACCCTTCAAGGGTCAGCTCTTTCCCTTCCCGTAATTTTAGTTGTTCGGAAAATTTAGGTTGCTCAACTTCGGCTCCCATAAAGTCATCATAGCCCATCACTATCTCCACGGAGGATAACAATTCCCACCCGGATAACTGAGATGGAAACAAATGACCAAGAAAAATCATCAACAAAGAGTGTAACATAATGCGAACCAAAGCTATCTAAAAAACGTGTTAGTGTCTTGCAAAGGCATCTTCAGAATTTTTTACTTTAGCCGAACATAAAGAATACAATGAGCAGTATCATTTCAACCTCCAATATTTCCAAAAAGTACGTCATGGGCAGTGAGATTATCATGGCCCTAAAATCCATATCAATTAACATAGACAAAGGAGAATACGTAGCTTTCATGGGGCCTTCAGGATCGGGAAAATCTACATTGATGAATATCATCGGATGCCTGGACACTCCCACGGATGGGACTTACATCTTAAACAACAACGATGTGAGCGACTTGACAGAAAATGAACTTGCTGAAATTAGAAATAAGGAGATTGGTTTTGTATTTCAAACATTCAACCTCCTACCCAGAGCTTCTGCTTTAGAAAATGTAGCCTTGCCGCTGGTTTATGCCGGATATAATTCTGCCGATCGTCAAGAAAAAGCACTTGCCGCCTTGGCCGGGGTTGGCCTGGAAGACAGGGCTTATCATAAGCCAAACGAACTCTCCGGAGGGCAAAGACAAAGGGTAGCCATTGCAAGGGCATTGGTAAACAATCCATCCATTATCCTTGCCGATGAGCCTACCGGAAACCTGGACTCCAAAACTTCTTACGACATCATGGATCTCTTTCAGGAACTACACGATAGAGGAAACACCATCATCATGGTGACACACGAAGAAGACATTGCTGAATATTCTCACAGAATCGTTCGATTGAGAGATGGTTTGATTGAGACGGATGAAGTAAACAAAAACATAAGATCAGTCCGCACCCCTGCATGAGTGCCAAACTCTATACCAAAACAGGAGACAAAGGAAAAACTTCCCTTTTAGGAGGCAAGAAGGTTTCCAAAGCAGACCTTCGTATTGATGCGTATGGTAATGTGGATGAGCTCAATTCATTCATCGGTCATTTGAAGGATCATGATGCGGTAGAAAATCGACTTAAGCAGCAGCTTTATTGGATTCAGGAACACCTCTTCTCAATCGGTAGCATCCTGGCCACAGAGGCAGGGTTTAAAGGGTTTGAACTACCGAAAATTACCCAATCAGAGGTGCAACAACTGGAGGTTTGGATCGACAAATTTGATGGCGAAGTACCTTCGCTCAAGAACTTTATTTTACCTGGTGGACATCCCGCAGTTTCGCTTGCTCACATCTGCCGCACGGTCTGCCGCAGAACCGAACGGAGCATCATTTCGTTAGCTGATCATGAGCCTGTAGATGAATCAATATTGCAGTTCATAAATAGATTGTCTGATTATTTGTTCATCTTTGCGCGCGCAATCGGGCACATACTAGGTGTGCAGGAAGTACCCTGGGCACCCGGGTCTGATTGAAATTAACCCCATTTCAACCCCAAAGATTGTAGAAAATGACCGAGACGTTGGACATCCAGATTACCGAAACAAGCCAATCGAGACTACCCCAAATCGATTTTGAAAACCTTGCCTTCGGAAGAACATTTTCAGACCACATGTTTATAGCTGATTACAAAAACGGCGAGTGGACTGACCTGAGAATTACCCCTTATCAAAATTTATCCATCAGTCCGGCTAATGCAGCGTTGCATTATGCGCAGAGTATTTTCGAAGGGCTTAAGGCACACAAAAATGATAATGGTGAAATTTTGATTTTCCGACCAGAGGCAAACGCCAAGCGGATGATCAAAAGCGCCGAGCGCATGTGTATGCCTCCGGTTCCACTAGAGCTCTTTATGGAGTCGATAGAGGCTTTGATCTCTGTGGATAGGGATTGGGTACCAAATAAACCCGGCACTTCACTTTACATTAGACCTTTCCAGTTTGCAGATGACCCATTCATTGGTGTAAGACCCTCGGAGACTTACAAATTTATCGTACTGACAGGCCCGGTGGGCGGCTACTATGCCGAGCCAGTGAAGGTAAAAATCGAAAAGCATTTTACCAGAGCAGTCCGTGGCGGAGTGGGAGCCGCAAAGACCGCAGGAAACTACGCTGCATCTCTTTACCCAGCCAGACAAGCCCAGGCAAAGGGCTACCATCAGCTGGTTTGGACAGATGGCCAGACACATGAGTTTATTGAGGAGTCGGGCACCATGAACATCATGTTCGTGATCAATGACACATTGGTAACCCCACCAACCAGCGATTCAATCCTTCCGGGAATTACCAGGGAAAGTGCGTTGATCCTTGCGAGAGACTGGGGGTGGAAAGTAGAAGAAAGACCTATCAAAGTAGACGAAGTGATTGAGTCTATTGAGAATGGATCACTGACTGAGGCTTTTGGTATTGGCACGGCTGCTACGATTTCTCACATTGCTGTGATCGGCTATGAAGGAACAGACTATCAACTTCCGGCCATTGAAACCCGTAAGATTTCTAATCGACTGTTAGATGCCCTTACTGGCATCAAGATGGGACAGATTGAAGATAAGTACGGGTGGATCAAGAAGATTGGGTGATAATCATTTTCCATTTTTAACATCCTCCCCCTAACCCCCTCCAAAGGGGGAAATTGAGACCTAAATAAGGGAAATAGTATTGTTTTTAATATTGATTCCTAAAAGACTAACGCTATCTTCGCCACTCAATTTTAGCATTTCATGACAACCGAAGAACTGAAAGATTTAAAGGCTCGCGTTAATGCCTTGAGGGGGTACCTTTGACTATGCGGGGCGTAAGAAAAACCTGGAGGAATTAGAGCTTGTAACCGCACAACCAGACTTTTGGAACAATCCTGAAGAAGCCGAAAAAACCATGAAAAACATCCGGTCGCTGAAAGGCTGGACGGATAGTTTCGAAGAAGTAGAAACTTCGCTTGGTGATGTAGAAACCCTATTTGAATTCAATCAGGAAGGGGAAGCTTCTGATGAGGAAGTTCAGGAGGCCTATGATACCGCTTTGAAGCAGTTGGAAGAACTGGAGCTTAAGAAAATGCTGGGCGAGGAGGAAGATCAGCTTTCCGCCATGCTGCAAATCACTCCGGGTGCGGGAGGCACTGAAAGCAATGACTGGGCCGGAATCCTCATGCGGATGTATATCATGTGGGGAGAGGCCAATGGATACAAAGTACGTGAGGTTGATTATCAGGCGGGTGATGTCGCTGGTGTGAAATCCGTAACCTTAGAGTTTGACGGCCCTTTAGCTTACGGGTATCTAAAATCTGAAAATGGTGTGCATCGTTTGGTTCGTATCTCCCCTTTCGATAGTGGCGGAAGGAGACACACTTCTTTTGCCTCTGTATATGTCTATCCTGTGGTAGATGATTCCATCGAAATTGACATTAATCCTTCCGATGTGGAGTTACATACTTCACGATCCGGCGGTGCAGGTGGTCAGAACGTAAACAAGGTGGAAACCAAAGTGCAGCTAACCCACAAGCCTACAGGCATTGTGGTAGTGTGCCAGGTGGAACGCTCGCAGCTTGCAAACCGGGAGCGAGCCATGCAGATGCTCAAGTCTCAGCTCTACCAGATGGAGATTGAAAAACGAAACAAGGAACGGGCAAACATTGAAGCTGGAAAAAAAGCGATTGATTTTGGATCACAAATCAGGAATTATGTGTTGCACCCCTACAAACTCATCAAAGATGCCCGAACTGGCTATGAGCGAACGGATGTGCAGAATGTACTTGATGGGGACTTGAATGATTATATAAAGGCTTATCTGCTTCATGGTGAGGAGTAGCTTGCTCAACTTACGCAGTTACTTGTCATGTTTAGTGTTTGTAAATAATCCTCCCCCTAGCCCTCGAAACGTCGAACCGCTCCAGAGGGGGGAATGATATTTTAACATATGAAAAAATACTCACTGAACTTTTGGTTGCTCTCCTTGAGTTCTTTCCTGTTTTTCGGTTCGTTCAACATGGTGCTCCCCGAGCTGCCGGATTTTATGCGGACGTTTGGCGGAGAGGGTTACATTGGGCTGCATATCACCTTTTTCACACTGACAGCCCTCATTTCACGTCCATTTAGTGGAAAACTTACTGACACTTGGGGACGAATCCCTGTGATGGTTTTCGGAGCAGCTGTGACGGCAGTTGTTTCACTTTTTTATCCGTTTTTTCTAAACATTTATGCCTTCCTGTTTATTCGCTTTTTGCATGGTTTTTCTACCGGTTTCAAACCCACGGGAACAGCAGCGTATGTAGCCGACATTGTGCCCTTAAACAGACGTGGCGAAGGGATGGGTATTTTGAGCTTCTTCGGGATGACCGGAATGGGAATCGGAAATTACATTGGTGGAGTGATCGCCATTCACTATCACATCAACGTGCTTTTCTACTCCAGCGCGGCTGTGGCACTTCTCTCCGTCATCGTGATAGCCGGGATGAAGGAGACGGTAGAAAACAAGCAGCGCTTTTCCAGGCAGCTTCTCATGATCAAAAAGACGGACATCTATGAGCCTACCGTTTTGGTTCCCTCGGTGGTGATGATGTTGGTCACCTTTTCGTTTGGAACTGCTCTGACACTGATCCCAGATTTTAGCGGATACGTGGGTGTAGATAATAAAGGTCTGTATATGTTCTACTTTACCATGACTTCACTAGTAGCCAGAGTGGTCGGTGGCAGGCTATCGGATGAATTTGGACGCAGGAGAATACTTCAGGCAGCAACTTTGATCATTGCTACGGGATCTATCTATACAGGCTTCTCATTCAATTCTCTTCACTTTTTAACAGGGGCACTGATCTTTGGCGCAGGCTATGGTTTATCCTCCCCGGCATTGTTTGCATGGGCTGCTGACCTGGCTCCAGACCAGTTTCGGGGACGGG
The DNA here is from genome assembly GCF_040223195.1 of Ekhidna sp. Lineage (GTDB taxonomy): Bacteria > Bacteroidota > Bacteroidia > Cytophagales > Cyclobacteriaceae > Ekhidna. Next base: position 288,018 of record NZ_JAVKDX010000022.1, read on the forward strand.
GATTCTCCACATTGTTCATGGCGCTGGAGATAGGCATAGGCATGGGTGCCATGCTAGCCGGACAGATCTACAATGGCAACCCGGACAACTTTCCGGTGGTTTTCGCTGGATGTGGTAGTTTGGCGTTTTTGGCGTTTATTTATTTATTGTTTAAAGGGAAATAATATGCCAAACATCATATTCTGGATCTACATTGCAGTATCTGTTGCCAACCTTTTGGCCAAATTGATCCCTTCGGAAGAACTTGATCAATTCACCAAGCCACTGCTGATGCCTCTGCTTATTCTTTATGTCTATAAGTCGAGCCTTGGTAAAACCACCGGAAGGATACTCCTACTCTGTCTTGCGCTTGTCTTTTCCTGGCTGGGAGATGTTGTGCTCATGCACCAGGAAGATCAGATGTATTTTATGGGGGGGATAGGCCTGTTTCTGGCTGCTCAGATTACCTACATCGTGCTATTAAGAAAGTCATGCTATCAGGCTCCATCCGTAAATCTGAAACGAATCATTCCGTTTCTGCTTTATGGGGGCTTACTTTTCTACATTCTCCTACCGGCAGGTGATTTTACCATTCCAATCATCATCTATGGATCGGTAATTATGATCATGGCGATCATGGCCAGTAAGCGGGAGGGACATACCTCACAGGAAAGCTACAAGCTGGCCCTGCTAGGCAGCATTCTCTTTGTACTTTCAGATTCCATCCTGGCATTCAATGCATTTCACACGGCTATCCCGTATGCAGGAGTGTTCATCATGTTTACTTATTGCGCGGCGCAGTTGCTGTTGGTGAAGGGGCTGTTGAAACACGTGGAATAAGATCTATAAGTTCTTTTCCGAGCGTCAAATAAAAATCAATCTGCGTACCTGAAGCGAACCATACCTAATGCAACATCCACATCAAAAGAGAGTAGGTTTTCGGCATCTGCTGCATAGCTCATGTTCACAAACACATTTTTCTCAACCTCCTCAAACCCCTTGGCAATTTTTACTGCGCAAAGGGGAGAATCCCTCACATAAATAATGACAGGGGTGCCATCTTTGGGGAGTAGGATCTCCAGATTCCCTGCCCCAACGGAGGCATCTACATTGCAGCGCTCATTCATTTGCTGATCGAAATCCAACAGGACATTTCCAAAGCCTATTTTAGTGATTACGTTTTTGGCACGGGCCAGCTCCATCCGCTTGGCCACAATGGAACCGAAATCTGCTTTAACGAAAAAGGTATCCATCTGAATTGGGTTCATACTGCCCTCATCATAGCCTACAATGATATCTGCACTACCGGATTTGATTTTCAACCGCTGCACGGAAGAGCCTGTAAGGTTTACATCGGCATTTCCAAAGCCATAAATCAGATTGAGCTTATATATCTTATTTTCACTGAAATTGACTTTCCAAAAATCATTCTCCTTATCACTGCGGGAAACAGCCATGGTGAAACTATCCCCAAACCCAGAAGAACTGTATTCATCCAGCACCAGTTTGGAGTAGCAGGTATTGTTCTTCACTTTGCTGGCAAACGCAGGGTTGATCTTTTCCAGATCAGGATTCCCGTAGATTGTAAGTGGGTTTTTATCTTCTTCAGACAGCTTGAGGAGACAGTTGGTGGCCGTGGCTTTTAAGTAAAAGTCAACGGTATCAAAGTCTGAAGATTCCTTAATTGTATAAAACTTAGTGAGTTGTGAAACTGCACTTATGCTCACAAGCAGGCTAATCCCTGCTATCAATACCAACCGCAACATGGATTCCTATTACGGAAAGAATATGCGGAGGTTACGTTTCTCTCGCTAATTAGAAGAATTCTTTCATCCGCTCGAAGAAGCTCTTATCCGCCTTGCTTGGATCTGGCTGAAAGTTCGGAGAATCCCGCAGTGCCTCAAGTGTTGTTTTTTCCTCAGCACTAAGTTTTTTAGGTGTCCACACATTTACGTGAACCAGCTGATCTCCCTGCCCATATCCTTCCACGGACTTAATCCCCTTTCCTCTCAGGCGCAGAATTTTACCACTTTGAGTCCCAGGTTCAATTTTTATTTTGGCTTTGCCACCGATGGTTGGCACTTCGATGGATGTGCCGAGCGCCGCATCAATGAAATTGATATACAAATCATAGATGACATTGTTTCCATCTCTCTTTAGCGTATCATCCTCTACCTCTTCCACAAGAATCAAAAGATCTCCCGGGATTCCTCCCGCCACCTCATTGCCTTTTCCTGACATGGAGAGTTGCATACCATCGGTTACACCTGCTGGTATTTTTATGGAGATGACTTCCTCCTGTCTTTTGAGGCCTGAACTATCTACGCCTGTCGCTCTGCTTTCCACGGTCTGACCACTACCTCCGCATGTTGGGCAGGTGGATGTGCTCATCATCTGACCAAGCATAGTGTTCATTACCTTTCGCACCTGGCCGGTACCATTGCAGCTTGAACATGTCTGGAACTTAGTATCCGGGTCAACAACGAGTCGGTTTACTTTGATTTTCTTTTCTACACCATTGGCTACTTCTTCCAGGGTGAGCTTCAGCTTGATTCGTAGGTTGGTGCCTTTCCTGGTTCTACGACCACCGCGAGCCCCTCCACCAAAGAAGCTTTCGAATGGACTGCCTCCTCCGAAAATGTCTCCGAATTGTGAGAAGATATCGTCCATGTTCATACTTCCGCCACTGAAGCCTCCACCGGCTCCTCCAACTCCCTGATGACCAAAACGATCATACCGCTGACGCTTCTCATCATTGCTCAGCACTTCATACGCCTCAGCAGCCTCCTTAAATTTCTCCTCCGCTTCCTTATCGTCAGGATTTTTGTCAGGGTGATACTTGATGGCGATCTTGCGATAAGCCTTTTTAAGCTCCTCTTTGGTCGCCGACCGTTCAACTCCTAAAATTTCGTAATAGTCTCTTTTTGCCATCTTATTGCTTCGCTCCTACGACAACTTTTGCAAATCTCACCACAGTCTCACCAAGGGTGTACCCCGGCTCAACAACGTCAACAATTTTTCCTTCCAAATCCTTATCAGCAGGTATCTGTGTGATAGCTTCATGCTTCTCATCATCAAACTCATCCCCCTTGCTTACCTCCATTTTCTTTAGGCCTCTGTTCTCCAACGACTTGCTCAACTTAGTCTGAATTAAAATCATGCCTTCCCGCAAAGCCTTTATATCATCACTTGATTCTGATGCATTCATGGCCCGCTCAAAATCATCCAGTACCGGAAGCAAATCCGACATTAAATCCTTATTGGCGGTGCTGATCAGATCAAGTTTTTCTTTGGCTGTTCTTCTTCTGAAGTTTTCAAACTCAGAATATAATCGCAGGTATTTGTCCTTGGCTTCCCCTAGCTGTTCTTCAAGTGTAGGCTCAGAAGATTCCTCCTGATTGGATTCTTCCTTCACTTGCTCATCGGCTACCTGAGCTTCTTGCTCTTCTGCTATTTCCTGCTCTTTAGTCACTTTTTCTTTTGTTTCCTTCATTCTTTCAACATGCTTAAAGACGATCTCAAATTGACAATTTCTTTGCCAATGACAATTGGTGTGTCAATATGTCAGTTAGTTTAGGAGTTGCCAGATTTTGTCCTTCAATTCCTGAATTCCAAAACCAGTCACACTGGAGATAAACAGCGTCTCAATTTCTGGGAGTTCCTCTCTCATTTCCGTCATCAATTCTTCATCGAGCAAATCAGATTTGGATACTGCAAGCAGACGATCTTTATCCATCAGCTCCGGATTGTGTTTTTTCAGTTCACCCATAAGAATGTCAAACTCTTTACGGATATCCTTGGCATCCGCCGGGATCAAAAACAACAAAATGGAGTTCCTTTCTATGTGCCGAAGAAATCGATTTCCCAGCCCCTTACCTTCTGCTGCTCCTTCGATAATTCCGGGGATATCGGCCATCACAAATGATTTATAATCACGATAAGGAACCACACCAAGGTTGGGCACCAACGTGGTGAAAGGGTAGTCGGCAATCTCTGGTTTGGCTTCAGAAACTACGGAAAGCAATGTGGATTTTCCGGCATTTGGGAATCCCACGAGTCCCACATCGGCTAGTATTTTAAGCTCAAGGATTACCCAGGCTTCAATACCTTCAATGCCCGGCTGAGCATATCGGGGTGTTTGGTTAGTCGCTGTTTTGTAATGGACATTTCCTCTTCCTCCCATTCCTCCCGGCAGCAGCACCTGCTCTTCACCATCTTCCATGATTTCGAGCATTTTCTCGTTGGTCTCGGAGTTTCGCGCAATTGTGCCAATAGGAACTTCCAGAATGATGTCCTCTCCATCCTTTCCAAACCTCCGATTGCCCTCACCATGGCCTCCATTCTCTGCGGTTATGTGCTTGCGATATTTGAGGTGCAGAAGGGTCCAAAGCTGGCTATTGCCCCGGAGAATAATATTTCCACCTTTGCCGCCATCACCTCCATCCGGGCCTCCTTTGGGTACGTGCTTCTCCCTGCGGAAATGCACTGACCCAGCTCCGCCATCACCTGACTTGGCGTAGAATTTTACGTAATCTATAAAGTTCGATTCCATAGGTCTTTAGACCTTAAGTGCGGAAACGGTCTTGTCTATCTCTGAAAAAATATCGTCGATATTTCCAATGCCATTCACAGTAGAAAGTCTCCCCTGAGCATCGTAGAAGGGCAACACGTGTACCGTCTTATTAAAGTACTCGCCAATTCTTCTATCCAGCTTATCTGAAGCATCATCGGCACGATTTTCCAGTTCCTTTCTCTTGGCGATCCGTTGACGAACTTCCTCTTCAGTCACTTTCAATTCTATCACCGCATGGATCGCCGTATTCATTGATTCCATCAAGGTATCAAGCGCCTTGGCCTGATCTACTGTTCTAGGGAAGCCATCGAAAAGGAAACCGCTTGCACCCGGGTTCTTTTCTACCTCTTCTTTCAGCATGGCGATGGTAATATCATCAGACACCAACTGACCACTGTTGATGATCTCCTTCACTCTTTGGCCAAGGTCTGTATCGTTTTTGGTATGCCATCTAAAAAGATCCCCGGTAGAGATATGACACAGACCATACTTCTTAATGAGTCGCTCACTTTGAGTTCCCTTTCCAGCGCCCGGAGGACCAAACAAAATAATATTTAGCATACCTACAATTTGTAAAAAGCGACAAAGATAATCGCTAAAAATGTTTCGAGCAGTCTGATTTTAAACTACTCTATTTAAGTTAGCCAACTATTATGGCTACCGCACTCAAATATTTCACAGTTTACTTCCTCAGCGGACTCAAGTTCATCTTTGGCCCTACGTTTGGAGTAGCCAATGACCTGCCCGTGCCGGCCATCATCATTCTCACTGCCCTGGGTATGATGACGACCATCTACCTATTCACTTTTTTCGGGGATGAAATCCACCGGTTTTTTGGGCGGTTTAGAAAAAACAAGAAAATATTTAGCAAAAAAAGTCGGCGTTTTGTGAGAATGTGGAGGAAGTTTGGGCTGAAGGGGTTGTGTCTGCTAACGCCTCTGGTGCTTACCCCTCCCGGTGGTGGATTGCTCGTCAATTTATTAGGCTCTAAGAAAAAGCTGATTCTAAAATGGATGTGGATCAGTGCCTTGATTTGGAGCACAGTCATCACACTAATCGTGAAATATGCCTTCTGGCTAATCGAAGATCTTGTGACAATTTAGTCCGGGTCTGGCTCATCTTCCATCACCTCGATATCCTGAATGAGTACCCGCTTGGAAATGGCCCTGCCTGTAGGGGTGGCTGCCAACCCTCCCTCGGCAGTTTCCTTATACCTTGCTTCCATGCTTTGTCCCACTTCACCCATCGCATCTACGCATTCATCCACAGGGATCACAGTGCTTACATCCGCCAGGGCAATCTGAGCCGAGGAATTAGCGATGGCTGCTGCGCTGGCATTTCTTACCACACATGGAATCTCAACTAAGCCGGCAACAGGATCGCAGACCAATCCTAGCATGCACTGGATGGTAATAGCAACCGCATTGAATACCTGTTCATTCGTACCACCTAAACAGTAAGTGATCCCGGCTGCTGCCATGGCTGCCGCTGCACCGGTCTCTGCCTGGCAGCCTCCTACCGCGCCTGCTATGGAGGCCCTTTTTTCCAAAATCAATGCTACACCTGCGCCAATGAGCAACGCTTCATATATCTTCTGATCCGGAAGGTGATGGATTTCCTGAAGGGTCACGAGAGTTCCGGGTAGAATCCCACTGGCACCTGCTGTAGGTGCAGCTACCACACGCCCCATGCAGGAATTGACCTCTTTGGCTGCCAGGGCTCGGGCCACCAGTCTCTGAAACTCTGGAGAAAGTACTGCTTTCGGAAAGTTCATCACCTTCTTCGCTCCATTGTTGATCATCCCGGAATAAGAATTCATTTCCTCGCTCAGCCCCGATTGTACAGCCTCTTTCATCACCTGATAGGCCTGGTCAATTCCTGTCCAAATATCCTCTTCCTTTTTCCCTTTCTGATTGACTTCAAAATCAAGCACGGGTTGAAACAGCGGAGTATCCTTACTCTGACAATCCTGCTTCCACTCTTCGAAACTGTTAAATAAAACGCCCATACTCAAAGATACTATTTGTTTGACCCAATAACTGATGCATTTGGCCAGGAGTTTCGTGATCGTACCTATTTTTGCGGCCATGTTGAAAAATGATCTTATTCTACGAGCAGCCAGAGGCGAAAAGACCGAGCGTACACCCGTGTGGCTGATGAGACAAGCCGGTAGAATTTTACCTGAATACCGGGCAGTTCGAAATAGTCTGTCCGGATTTAAGGAACTGGTAGAGACTCCTGAGCTAGCTGCGGAGGTTACAATTCAGCCTGTGGATATACTCGGGGTAGATGCTGCGATCATTTTTTCGGACATCCTGGTGATCCCGGAGGCAATGGGCCTGACCTATGAGATGGTGGAGAAAAAAGGGCCTCATTTTCCAAAGACCGTTGAAAGCAAAAGTGATATTGATTCGTTGAAAGTAGCAGACCCTGATGATTTGAGTTATGTTTATGAAGCAATCAAAATCACCAAAAAGGAGCTTGATGGAAGAGTCCCCATCATTGGGTTTGCCGGGGCGCCATGGACCATTTTTTCTTATATGATTGAGGGCGGGGGAAGCAAGACCTTTTCGAAAGCAAGAAGATTCCTGTATACCGACCCAGCTATGGCTAACCAGCTTCTGGAGATGATTACCTCATCGACCATTGGATACCTGAAGAAACAGGTGGAGGCAGGAGCCAATATGCTTCAAATATTTGACTCCTGGGCCGGAGTTTTACCCCCTGAACATTACACTCAATTTTCCCTGAAGTACATTGCTAAAATATGTGATGCCATCACTGATGTGCCAATTACTGTTTTTGCAAAAGGAGCCTGGTGGGCACTGCCTGAAATGGCGAACATCAATTGCAGAACGGTAGGGCTGGACTGGAATATGAATCCGCATGAGTCAAGAAAGGTTCTTCCAAATAAGACCCTTCAGGGGAATCTGGATCCATGTGCATTGTATGGCTCTAATGAATCCATCAAAGAGGAAACACGCAACATGCTAGAGGCTTTTGGAGATCAACCTCACATCGCGAATCTTGGTCATGGAGTCTATCCTGATACGGACCCTCAGAAAGTGAAGTATTTCGTGGATACGGTCAAGGAGCTATCTGCTCACTGATACTTGATGTAAGCTGCAATCTTTCTTCTCAGCTCGCTGGGATCAAACGGCTTGGTGATATAGTCGTTCATGCCCGCCGCAATTACCTCCTGCCTTACTTTCAGGAGTGCCGAGGCTGTAAGCGCAATAATCGGGGTTTTCTGATCGAATGTCCGAATCTTCCTGGTGGCTTTGTATCCATCCATGATTGGCATCTGCAGATCCATTAAAACCAAATCATAGCTATTTTCCTGCATCATATCCACCCCTTCCTGGCCATTGTGCGCCACCTCCACAATTAGCTCCCACTTCTTCAAAAACTTCTCAGCCACCATGATGTTCATCTGGTTGTCTTCTACCAACAATATTCGCTTACCTGAGATAATGTTTGTGTCTGCCTCTTCCTGAACTGCCAGATCCACCTCTTCATGCAGTACCTTTTTGAATCTCAGATCAAACCAGAAGATAGTACCCGAACCAGGCTCGCTCTTCACATAGATTTCTGAGCCTACCATGTTCAGGATTTTTTTTATGATGGCCAATCCCAAACCGGTACCGCCAAACTCACGCGTGGTGGATGAGCCCGCCTGGGTAAACATTTCAAAAATTACTTTTTGCTTATTGTGAGGAATGCCAATGCCAGAATCCAACACCTCCGTTCGAATGGTCTGAATATGCTCGTCCTGACTAAGAACAGTAGTTTTAAGCTTCACATATCCCTTTGAAGTGAATTTCAACGCATTATTGATCAGGTTGTTCAAAACCTGGTAAATCCGCGTCTGATCTGCTAAAACAAGTGGATGCATTTTTTCATCAATTTCTAATGATAGATCCAAGCCTTTCTCTTTGGCAATGGGTGTATGCGCCTTGATAATCTTTGCTGCAAGGGTTTTTAAATTGACCTCAGTAAATTCAAACTCAATTGCTCCGGACTCCAGTTTATTGTAATCCAAAATGTCGTTAATCAGCGCTGTGAGATGCTCTGCGGAAAATTGCAGCGACTCTAAGCTTTCCTCCTGATCACGTCTGGGATTTTCATTGACAAGAAAATGAGATATCCCCACCACTGCATTCAATGGCGTTCTGATTTCATGCGAAATGGTACTTAGAAAATCTGTTTTTGCCTTTGATGCTGCTTCCGCCGCATCCTTTGCCTTTCTCAATGAATGAGCAAAACGGTAAGACAATATCAGGGACTGGAAAAAGAAGAAGAGTATGAACCCTATGAACGTCAGGAAGGTGTTTTCCTGCACCGGACTCAGATATACTGAAATGAGGTATACCGCAACCATAAATACAATCCCCGTACTGGCAAAGGCGTACTGAGCCCCAGTCCGGTTTCGCTTGTAGGCGATCCAATAGACATAGATGAGGTAAAAAATTCCAACTATTACCAATACAAAGAATGGCTCAACCAGCTTTGTGAAGAAAATGGGGGGAGCAAAAAGTGAAAGTATGGAGAATATCCCGCAAATCACTGAAAAGCCCAATAGGATGGTTCGCTTACTATCCTCCGGATAGAGTAGATAGCTATAAATGGTAAAAATCCCGCAGGGGATGAACAGAGACAGATACTCACTTCTTATGATCAAATCCCAAGACATGTTGGGATAAAGTGCGTGTACTGCATATTCACCACTTCCGATCATCCGGTAGCTAAACGTGATACAAAACAGCGCAAAGAAAAGTACCGATCGTTCGTGCTGGCCAAACATAAACAGCCCTAGGAAAAACAATCCGCCCATGATCAAACTGCCACTGAGCAGGAAATCATAGCTGAAATCAAAATCCCGCTTTGCACTGAGCGTCTTCCTATCGCCAATCATGATCGGCTCCCTCACACCGCCCTTGGTGTGCCGAAAGTTTGAAACCTGAAGGACGAAGGTGAGGGTATTTTGATACCTCGCAATTGGAATAACCTGAGGCATCCAGTCTGGCACAGAGGCGTCTTTGGTTTTTCCTACTTGTCCATTTCTGCTTATTTCAAATCCATCGTAAAAAAGACGATAAGAATTATAGGTCTCGCCAAGAGAGATCGCCAACTGGGGGGTTTTAGGAGGTAGCAACACCCTGATTCGATAAGTGGCATATCCCTGTGCTGAGAGTTTCTTCCTCTTGACCGTGGTTCCTCCATTCCACAGCTTTGGAAAAGCATAATAATCCTCCTCATAGAACCGAATAGAATCAGGGGAGATGAGTTCATTCCAATAAAATTCCCAGTCTCCGTTGAGCGTTACCGCATTGTTTCTCAGATCGGTTTTGGACAAATCAATTACCCCTTCGATGACTTCCTGGCCACTGGTGCCATGGGCCATCCACAGCAATAAGGTAAGGGTTGTAATGATTCTACACATGGCTGATGGCAGCCAAATTAAAGATATTTTTTGAGTATAGGATTTTCCTTCGCCTCCTGAAATAATTTTTCCTTGTCGATTGGCACTACCCCGGGCATCTCACACACCATGCCTCCACCAATATTTGCGAGTTCAGCGATAAATTCAAGGGGTAAGCCCAGCGTAAGGCAAAGCCCTGCGATACTGATCACCGTATCTCCCGCCCCCAGCACTTCCACGATTTTTCGAGGGTGAGATCCCAGCTTCCCGGATTCTTTGCCTGAATCGTAGAAAATTCCATTTTTTGAGAGTGTGATAAAGTAATTCTCCGCATCTACGCTTCTTTTGAGCTGACTTGCTGCATTGGCCAATTGAACCTCATCCTGAGCATCAAACTCAATCTCCAACCCATCCTGAAGATCCGCCACGTTTACCTTAAAAAGGGTAACTCCCTGGTATTTAGTGAAGTTTCTTCGTTTTGGATCCACCGCAATGGGGATATTTTTATCCTTTGCCAGCTTGATCGTCTGCTCGATGACTTCCGGATTGATGGTGCCTTTATCGTAATCTTCAAAAATCACCAGGTCACATTCGTCCAAAAGGTTTCTGATGTGGTGAAGCAAGGATTTTTGATCCAAATCAATCAACGGGTGTACATCCTCATGGTCAATTCGGATCAGGTGCTGCAACCCTGAGGTAATACGGAGCTTGGTAGTAGTGACTCTATTCTGGCTTCTGATTATGCCTTTATTGGGCATATTTTCGTAGTTGAGTAGCTGCTCAAAAGCCTCTCCGTCGGGATCGTCACCTACCACCGAGCATAAGATCGGTGTGGCTCCCAATGCCCTGAGATTCATAGCTACATTGGCAGCTCCTCCCAGCCTGCTTTCTTTCTTCTCTAGTGTGAGCACCGGCACTGGTGCCTCTTTGGATATTTTGCTGGCTTTGCCGCGTATGTAGTTGTCCACCACCACATCCCCCACAACCAAAACGGTTTTGTCTTTAAAAGCTTCAAAAACGTCTTCGATGGATTTCATGGGCTATGACAGTTTTGCGAGTGATTCTTTTACCTTGGCGATGGCCGTCTTCAGTTCCTCCTCAGAGGCAGCATAAGATAGTCTTAAACATTCAGGATCACCAAACGCCTCTCCGGTCACCAGCGATACATGGGCATCTTCCAGCAAGTACATGCATAAATCACTCACTGTTTCGATCTTCATATCACCGTGGGATTTGCCCAGGTAATACCTCACATTCGGGAAAAAATAGAACGCCCCCTGCGGCATATTTACCTCAAACCCTGGTATTTCCTTTAGAAGATCATAAACCAAAGCCCTCCTTTTTTCATAGGCTTTTGTCATCTCCATCGAAGGCTCCATAGAACCTTTCAATGCTGCCAAAGCTGCGCGCTGGGCAATAGAACAATTGCCGGATGTGTACTGACCCTGCATTTTATTTGCTGCTTTTGCAATCCAGAGTGGTGCACCAATGTATCCCACTCTCCACCCGGTCATAGCAAAGCCTTTTGAAAATCCATTGACCGTCACGGTGCGATCCAGCAACCCCCCGATGGTGCCGATGCTTTCGTGCTTTGCTCCGAAATTGATCAATTCATAAATCTCGTCGGAAATAATTGTGATGTCCTCTCGCTCTTTCAAAACATTGGCAATGCTCTCAAGTTCAGCTCGGGTGAAAACCGAGCCTGTAGGATTGCATGGAGAAGAAAAGATGATGGCCTTCGTCTTGTCCGTAATAGCCTCCCTGATCTGATCGGCAGTGGCTTTGAAATCATTTTCGATGGTCCCCTGCACGAAGACAGGTGTACCCTCTGCAAGAAGGATCATCGCTGAATAGCTTACCCAATATGGGGTGAGTACAATCACTTCATCTCCCGGATTCAGGATCGCCATGAACACGTTGGCAATGGATTGCTTAGCTCCATTTGACACTACAATCTGATCTGCTGAGTAGTCCAGTCCATTGTCCCTTTTAAACTTCTCAGAGATGGCCTGACGAAGATCCAGGTAGCCATTGACCGGAGGGTAGGCAAAATACTTTTCTGAATTTATGGCCTCAATCGCACCTTCCTGAATGTGCTTAGGGGTCTTAAAGTCGGGCTCTCCCAGACTCAGGCTGATCACTTCAATCCCTTTTTCCTTCATCTGTCTGGCTCTGGCAGCCATAGCCAGCGTTTCAGACTCAGGGATACTTTTGATGCGATTGGACAGTGTATTCATGGTTTATTTTTTGACAAAAATAGAAAGAAGAGTTAACTAAAAATCGTCAACTCTTCTTCAAAAAAATCTTAATCGCTATTGGCTTTACCCTTCTTCGTCCGCTCCCTGGTTCAGGTTGAAGAGCAAGGAGATTCTGAGCGTATCTGCCAGCGGGTGGTTTTGACCCTTTGGAATCAGATAAGAAAAATCAAATCCGAAAATCTGGTAACGAAAGCCCGCTCCCAGGGTGAAATACTTTCGATCCCCTTTGTTTTTATGTTCTGAAAAATAGCCTGCTCGTGCGGCGAAGATATCCCTATACCAATATTCCGCTCCGATGGAGTAGGTTAGTTCTTGAATCTCTTCCTGAAATCCCCTTGGAGCATCTCCAAAAGAACCGAAAGTACCTGAAAGCAAAGGCCTATCCGGATCCTTTCCTTTAGCGATTTGTTTTTCCCCATTTACAGTGACAATATTCCCGTCTTCATCCGTCTGATATATTGGGGGTGTTGGAACCATTAATTTATTAATATCAAAAGCCAGTGTGATGGTATTATATGGATCAAGGTTGGTTTTGAAAGCTGACCCTAACCTTAGATTGGCCGGGATAAAGTTCTCATTGCTCTCTGCACTGTAGGTAATTTTCTGCCCGATATTCGACATATGAACCCCAAGAGATAATTCGGAATTTTTGCCCGAGAGCATAAATGGTTTGGTATAGTACCACCCTAAATCTACTGCAACACTTGTCCCTGCTTTTGCATCAGGAGCACCAGTGATATTGCCTGCCAGGTTTGACCAGATAAATCTCAGGGTCACACCTACGCCCATGTTTTCTGAGAGCTTTCTGGAGTAGGTTCCATCAAAAGCGAGCTCGCTCGGATTTTCTACTCCATTTGGGTTGGCAAATTCATCATAGAGTGCGATCTCACCCAAATCAAAATACCGGAAGCTTGCTCCGATGGTTTGTGTCTGATCCAACTTTTTGTAGAAAGTAAGGTAGTTGAGTGACATATCATCCACGATATTTCCCAACCACGGAGAGTAGGAAAATGCAAAACCCAAGTCTGTGTCTATAAAAGCGAGCTTTGCATTGTTCCAATGTACACTATTGGCATCCGGAGAGGTGGCTGCCCCCACATCCCCCATGGCTGATGCCCTACTATCCGGGGCAAAACCCAAAAATGGTACTGCTACAGTGATCGGGTTTCTCAGACTGTCCTGACCGGAAATAAACGATGATTGTCCTAGCGCCTGAACAGTGGCTAAAACGAGAAGAACCGAGAATATCTTCTTCACAAGATGATTCATTCGAATGATTTTATAAAAGGATGCCAAACTTAACATGATCAGGTGAATACCAATTAATATTTTGAATAAAACTGCTGATTTTCAAATATCTAAAGTGCTAATAATCTACAATAACGAGCTTTTGTGTGATTTCTTTTGTTGCTCCATCCAACCGGCTCTGAATGATCAATCTGGAATAATAGATCCCTGGCCTTAGGCTCTCTCCTCCATTTGTGACTGCATCCCAATGGATTTCCACATTCCGCTGACTATTTTCCACCAAAATATTCCTATTGCTTATTACTTCACCTTTTGGACTGTAAATAAGCAGCGAAATAGATAAATCTTCATCTTCCCGATCGTGCTCAAAAGAGAAGGTTGTGGATCCCTGAATGGGATTGGGGTATGCTATCGGGTTGTAAATAAACAGAATAGCCTCGTCCGTCACAGAAAATTGGATGGTGGTTTCCACTGCGTTGTTGTGCGTGTCCCATACTTTGATCGTTGCGGAATAATTGCCAGGGGCCAAGTTCTGAAGTGGGTATACGACCGTCCCTCTTTGGTAGCTATCCCTATCCGCAGTATAAAAATCATTGAGGTTGATTTCTTCATCTCCCAATGACAGGGTGATTCCCTGCACCACGCCAGAGCGAGTGGTGGTAATCCCGCTTTCATCCTGAATCTGTACAATTAAAAGGGGTGAATCTCCCACGACCGATCCATTCACAAAGGATGGGTCATTCATAAATGCCACAATCTGAGGTGGTGCCATATCTTCAGTAGGGTTATCATTTGTACCCCCGATAATTACTTCTCTCGAAGAACCTCCTGCATCAATATTGGTTTCCTCATCCCAGGCATATAGGCTCATTTTCCCTTTTTGGTACTGGTAGGAAATATTCTTTGGCACCACGAAAGTGAAGGAAAACTCCCCATCTACCACGGAAGCTTCGCCCCTGAATATGGCATTGCTTCTGAGTGTGTAGGTATACGGCGCGCTCTCCTGTCCTTTGGTTTTGAAGGATTGCTTCAAATCAAAAATACCCACCGCCAGGATTCCATTAAAATCTGTCCTTATTGATCCATTTTGCTCGATCTGGCCCGTGTAGGTCACTTCTTCCAGAGCACTTAAAGTGTCCAGCTGCGATTGGATTTCATGGATGACAATATCAAGTTTTGGAAAAGCGGGCAGCATCATGGGATCCCCGAGGAGGGTAAAATTTCTATTGACACGCCCTTCCAGCCCTTCGTTTTTTGTGAACCTGATGATATCTCCGAGCCGCAGGTTTTTTCCTCCTTCTTTGCGAAAAACATTCTCATGAAAGGCTCTATTCAGGCTGAAATTGGTACTGGCAAAAACCGGCCTGCTAGTCGTCAAAAGGGCGATCCCACCACCCTGCTCCATGATCAGCAATTCCTCTGCGCCTGAAACGCGTATAGGATCATCAAACCTCCCAAACTCGCAGGTGGCTGTCACAAAAATCGGGAGCTTGTTTCTGTTGGTGAGTTCTCCAATATCGGTCATGGTCAATATTTCCTCTTCCATCCACAAGCGTTCATTTCCATGGCCGATGTAGTTGACTAAAAAGCTTCCGTTTTTGATTCGGGTCTTTAGCGCCGCGCTGGCCTGTGGGGATTTTTCGGAGGAGCCTGATGCTTCCTGGGTAAAGGCGTCCAGCAAGACTTTGTTGACATTGTATTGTGCATAGGTTGTGTCAATCAACTCTGACAGGTCCTCGGCATGGCGGGCATGGATATTTGTATCCCCATCATCCGCCACATAAGTCATTTCCCCTTTCCATTTACCCAGTGTATTTGGACTAGTGGAGTAATAAATGATTTTCTCAACCATTGCCCTGGCTTCTTCAGGGGTTTTGGCAGGCAATCTCCCCACCCCAATTTCCAAGGTATGATCCCCTGCTTCTGACTCCTCCCACTCACCTTCGTCATCTTCGAAAAAACCATAATAATCATCCGATGAATAGCTGTAGACCGGATGAAAACTATCCCTTGATTCATAAATGGGGACAAAATTGGTGTTGTTTGAAATCCGATCCTTGTAATCATACGAACAGTCGCCGAGCAGAAGTAAATATTTCAACGAACCACCCTCCTCATATATATGCCTGGCAAAATCACGTATGGCTGTGACATCCTGCCTTCCGGAAGAAAACTCATTGTACACCTGCGTGGTGGTAGCCACCTTTATGCTGAGTCCGTCGTGATCCCGATGAAATTGTGCCAGCTGATTGGCTGCCTCCAGGAAGTTTGGATGAGTGACGATGAGCCCGTCAACGTTTGAATTTGCGCGGATATTCTGATTTTTTACCCCACCAAAAATGAAGGGTGTTGGAAAATCATTGCCTTCAAAAACCACAAACTCCTCAATGCCGGAGGATTGGCTTTGGAAAACAGCCCTGCCGGAGTTGACTGTGTAAGCTTGCGATTGAATATTTGTGGGATCTGTTACATCCCAAATGGTAGAGCCGGCTGCATTGCCTACCTCATATCTGATCAACTCTCCCTGATTTCCAATCCATCGAAAATCGGTTTCATTTCCATACAATCGTAGATTTCTCTTGAAGGTCATAAAATAGAAATCAATAAACCCGCGCTCGCCAGAGGCGTTTCCATCAAAATCAATTTCCAGATTGAATGCGGAAGTATTGGGCAAGTTGAAGGTTCCAACTTCCTGTCTTGCTTTCAAACTATATGTGGTGCCTGGCCCATCGGGTATGGCACTTATTGGAATACTTCCGACAGTGGACGAGCCAGCTTTGATGTTGAAGTTCGCATTTTCTGAGGACTGGCTAACCACACTGGCTATCAGCTCAATGGTGGAATTGAGGCCGGTTATCTGATGGGAGAAGGACAAAGACTCACCGCTGGACATGGTTTCCCCATACCACCCTCTACCGGAGGAAATCAGGTTGGTTTCATCCTCCTCGAAGGTGATAAAATCATCGTATGAAGTGACCGTCAGAGAAGCCGTACCTGCCAAACTCTCCTTTGAGGAAATTCTCTTTCCATCCGGCCCATCTATTCTGATAAAGTAAAATGAGGTGTCTGAGTAGATATTTTTTTCGTACTCAAAACCTGAATCAGCCCACACTTCCTTGTCTGGCCCAATGCCATAAAACAAGATATAATCATTATTGTCGAAAGAGCCATCTGCTTGTCCGGAAACAAAAATCGCATTTTCCAATAAGTCCGTGGGGCGATCTTCTGAGTTCCGTTGAGGCAGGATTCCCTTTACTCCATTTCCATAAATTTTGACCTTCTGGGGGTTTACAGTGGCAGGCACACCCAATGCATCCAGGGTGTTCTTATCGATTTTAAAAATACCCGTTTCGGTAATCCCTACCTTAAACCATGTGCCGGTGGAAAGCACGGAGGACTGGCCACTAGCCAATTGGGCGCTGATTAAGGTTAGCAAAAAGAGAATCCTCCTCATCGGTATGATAAACGAACCTTTCACCTCAAAAATTCTACGATTTGTACTTTACGAGATAAGAAATTACTGATACAACGATGTAAAACGGTATCAAAAACGGAACGAATGTCCACTGAAAGACAACCAACCCCACCACAATTCCTAACAATAAGATCCAGCGATCTTTATTTTCCTTCCATCCCCAGGATGAAAATTTCAAGGCCAGCAACCGCACCGGCGAGACCAGGAGCAGTGCTGAAAACAGCGTGATGCTGATCAATGTATATTCATAGAGCTCAAATGGTACAAAAACCAACGATGTGAGCATGATGGCATTGGCAGGGGTAGGCAATCCAATGAAACTATCTGATTGAGAATCGTCGATGTTGAATTTTGCCAATCTCAATGCAGAAAACACGACAATAACCAAGGCTATCCAGTAGAAGTCAGAAGTTTGCTGCAGCCATTGAAGCATGAAGAAAGCAGGAAGCATGCCAAACGAAACCAGGTCCGACAGTGAATCGAGCTGTTTCCCAATGTTCGATTGAACCTTGAGCAACCGGGCAGCAAACCCGTCAAAAAAATCAAATAGGCCCGCTGCAATGACAAAGTAAAATGCTGTGGGTTCCTGCTCCCTTATGACATAATAAATCCCCACACAGCCGATGAGCAGATTGATACAGGTCAACAGATTTGGGATATGTCTTTTCATCATCCTTTCACAAATGGATTATAGCGCTTCTCATGACCAATGGTAGTGGATGGCCCATGCCCGGGAAATACCTCCACCTCATCAGGCAGTGTATAAACCTTCTCCTGGATATTTCTCAAAAGATTATCGTGATTTCCTCCTAGCAGATCCGTCCGCCCTATACTCTCCCTGAAAAGCACATCGCCACCTATCATTACTTTTTCATCTTCATTGTAGAACATCAAATGACCGGGGGAATGACCCGGCACTTCAATCATCTTGAAGGTGATTTCATCCAGCTTTAAATCCTCACCTCCCTTCAAGTATTCATCTACCTCCGCATGCCGATACCCTGCCATGCCCCACTGAGGTGCATAAGCCGGCACAGAAGCAAACACTTCCTTTTCATTTTCAGGGATTTTAAGTGGTACTTTAAAAGCAGCTTTCAGTGCATCATTTCCCAGCACATGATCAATATGGCAGTGCGTATTGATGATCGTGACCACCTTCAGATCGTTCATGTTCACATATTCCTTTAGCTCCTCCAGCTCATAATCTTCGTAGCACCCCGGATCGAAAATCAGGCAATGACCCTGATCTGAGGAAACCACATAGGTGTTTTCATAGAAAGGATTAAACACAAAAGATTTTATCTGCATCTGATTAGTTTTATGCCAAGTGAAACACAAAAGTAAAGTGCCGGGAACAAAGGTAGATTATATCATCGTGGGGCAGGGCCTGGCCGGATCATGGCTGGCATTTGAAATGCTGAAAAGGGGACTTTCCATCCATGTTTTCAATGAAGACAAAGAAGCCACCTCTACCAAAAAAGCAGCAGGCTTATACAATCCGATCACCGGCAGAAACATGATCAAAACCTGGCGTGCCGATGATTTCTTCCCCTCCCTGGAACGCAACTACGAAGAGCTGGAAAAAGAAGTGGGCATGCGCTTCATACATCCAGTGCGAATCTATCGGCCTTTCAAAACCATTGAGGACAGAAACGACTGGGACGGGAAAGCATCAGACCCTGGGTATGGCATTTATTTGTCGGAATTCCGGGACAAATCCATGGGACTGGAGCATGTAAATGATGCCCTGGGAGGAATAGTGCTCAATCACTCCGGCTACATAGACCTGTCATTCATGCTAAAATCTGTCCAATCCCATTTAATTGATAAGGGAGTGTATACCAGTGAAGTGTTTGACTATGACATGATTGAAATGAATTCCGATTGGGTGTCATACAAGGATTACTCAGCAGCTAAAATCATTTTTTGCGAAGGCTCATTGTCTGCCAACCCCTATTGGCAACAGCTTCCTTTTCGTCCGGTAAGGGGTGAGGTCATTGACATCCAGTGCGATCTCAATTCCAACTTTATTATCAATCAGGGGGTTTTCATGATTCCCAAGCAAGGCCGGTTTACCGTGGGCTCTACCTATGATCATAAAAATTTAGTATTTGAGCCACAGGAATCCGGAATTAAATCGTTAGAAGAAAGGTTAAAAAAATTATATACAGGAGCGTACCGAATCATAGAAAAAAGAGCAGGCGTGAGGCCAGCCACCCATGATAGAAAACCGTATATTGGATTGCATCATGCATACAAAAAATTAGGAATTTTTAATGGTTTTGGTACGAAAGGTGTTTCTTTAACACCGTATTTTGCAAAGCATTTTGTAGATGTGCTTCAAGGTAAAAGTGAGTTAGATAAAGAGGTAAATGTCCAGAGGGTTTTATAAGTATATCATCTTATTTTTTGTGACATGCAGTGTGGCCTATAGCCAGCACTACACTACTCCTTTTGGCCAAAACAGAATCCAGTACAAAAATTTTGACTGGTACTATTATAGCACCAACAATTTCGACATTTATTACTACCCGGGCGGACAGGAATATGCGCTACAGGCCATCGATTTTTTGGAAGACGAATTTGTAGCCCTCACCGACAAACTTGGATATGCTCCTTACAGCAAAACCAAAATCTTCATTTACAACTCCATCCATGACCTTCAGCAGAGCAATGTTGGAATTGATGGAGCGGTTTACACCATAGGCGGGCGAACGGAATTTGTAAAACTGCAATTGGAAGTGGCATATCCGGGTCAGGCAAATCAATTCAAAAATGACCTGATGTATAAGCTCTCCAGCACTCTCATAAACGACATGATGTATGGAGGTAGCCTGGCAGAGATTTTCCAGAATAGCTATCTTTTAAGTCTGCCGGGGTGGTTTATCGATGGGGCTGCCAGGTACATCGCCTATGGCTGGTCCAGGGAAATGGATGACTACCTGAGAGATTACATGGGCAGGAAAAAAATCAAGAAGCTGAAACGTATAGACGGGGAGTCCGCATCCATTGTCGGCCAAAGTATCTGGAACTACATCGCAGTAAAATACGGTGAAGGCAACATCTCCAACATCCTCAACCTAACACGAATCATTCGCAAGGAAGAAAATAGTATCGCAAATACACTTGGCGTCTCATTCAAAACCTTCATGGACGACTGGCAAAATTATTATCTGCTCCAGAGGCTGGAGGTAGAAGAGAATTATGTAAAGGCGGGAAAAGATCGATTGCTGGAAGATATCAAAAACTCAAAGGAGTTGATTACATCTTCCATTTCATTCAACAAAGACGCAACCAAAGTAGCCTATGCCCTCTTGAAAAATGGGAAGTATCAAGTCTACGTTACAGACTTGGAAACAGGCAATAAAAAGCAAATCGTTAGCGGAGGATATCGAATCAGCGGTCAGGATGTAGACAAGCACTTACCCCTTTTAGACTGGCAGGATAATTTTACTCTGGGGGTAATTCTCTTCAAACGGGGATTTCTCTACCTCAACACTTATAATGTGGATAGGGGCGGCAAAGGACAAAAGCCTTTGGGTAGATTCCGTCAGGTTGAAAGCTTTTCTTTCAACGACAATGGCAGACTTGCAGTGATGTCCGGGGATATCGATGGTCAGAATGATGTCTTTCTGATTGCGATGAACAGAAATGCATTGAGAAGAATTACCCGTGATATTTATGACGACCTGGACCCTGTCTTTATTCCCGGAACGGCAGCCATCATTTTTAGCTCCAATCGGGTAAGTGATTCGGTAAATGTGAGCAATGTGCCTCTTGAAACCCTTGACAATAATTTCAACCTGTTTGTGTATGACCTGGATACCACCACCAGAAAATTTTACCGCCTCACCAATACCTACGGCGAAAACAGAAAGCCTAAGGCGAGGAATATTAATGAAATTTACTACCTGAGCGACCAACAGGGTATCTCCAACCTCTATCGATACAACCTCTACGATTCTATCACCACCCAGATCACCAATCTTGACAAAAGCATCATGAGCTACGATATTCATTTTGCTCCAAACAAGCTCACTTACAGCATGCTAGACGAGGGAGAGCGAAGGGTTTTCCTTGATACCATCACAAATTTGAATACCAGCAAATTCACTACAGAAACCCCTAGAAAACGAAGAGAGAATGCCATCCGTGTGGTCACCAGGGTTTTGCGAAATGCTGAGAAAAAGGAAGAGGAGAAAATTGAGCCAAAAGATGTGATTGACACGGAAGATTTTGCTTTTGAAGATGAAGCTGCTTCCGACAGCCTGATCAAAGAAGAAGATGACCCAAACTGGATTGATACGGACAACTACGTCTTTGAGGATGAGGCAGAGACCTCATTCCAGCCGGAATCCTTTTTCAGCAAGTATCAAAGCTTTAAGCAGGAAAATGAACGTATTGGCCCAATCCCGTACAACCCCAGGTTCAGTTTCAACAATGTGATCACCTCATTCCTATGGGACCCCTACCGAAATTTCATGATGCTGATGGAAACGGAGATCAATGATGTACTGGAAAACTACAAGATCAAGGGAGGTGCGCTCATGAAGACAGACTTCCGTCAGGGTGACTTGTTTGCAGAGCTGCAGTACCTGAAATACTGGATGGACTTCAAGCTCCGCCTTGATCGCAAAACATATATTTTGGAAAATTCAAGTGGGAATTTCAGGCACAAGTATAAGCTCAACAGATTCATGCTCACAGCGGCAGTTCCTTTGACGCACACATTTAGGGTTCAGGCCTCTCCATTTTTTACTGAGACCTCATTCACCAACTTAAACTATCTGAGTGTAACTGGTCAAGCAACGGATTTGGCACAAAACAGCCGGGAGAGATATGCAGGCGGGCGCTTTTCCCTGATTTTTGACAATACCATCGAACGATCATTCAACCTCTATCAGGGTACTCGTGCGTTAGTGGAATTCACCTCCCATTTCCACACAGAAAACTCAAACATGAACTTCAGTAATATCCGGTTTGATTTCAGGCATTATCAGAAAATACACAGGGAAATCACATGGGCCAGCCGTATTCTTTATGGCAAACAGATGGGCCCTGCCAGGAAGGATTACATGCTTGGGGGGATGGATAACTGGCTTTTTGCCGACGCAGATATTCAAAACGATGAGAATGATCCTTTGTTTATCAGCGACAATCAGGACAATAGTGATATCCTATTCAATGAGTTTGTAACCAACCTGAGAGGGCTGGATTATAATGAAGCCTATGGATCAGATGTGTTGGTTATCAATACAGAGCTCCGGATACCTGTGTTCCAATATCTGACGAACGGGCCAATAAAATCCAACTTCCTGAGAAACTTCCAAATTCTGGGTTTTGCTGATCTCGGCTCTGTATGGACAGGTTCTCCGCCTTTCAAAGACGGCAGGCCGATCACCCAGAAATTTGAAGGGAATCCATTTTCAGCGGAGATCGTGAAATTCCAGAATCCCTGGCTTGGAGGCTTTGGGTTTGGAGTTAGAACGGTGCTGCTGGGATATTACATTAAGTTTGATGCAGCACGCCCTTATCTGGATGGCGAGATCAACGACTACCGATTTTACTTCACTCTTGGGCTAGACTTTTAGTCCAAGGTTTAACTTTGCACCATGCAACAATCCATGACAGGCTATGGACGTGATGAACGTACCAGCCAGAATCTGTTGATCAAAACAGAAATAAAAGCACTCAACAGTAAGTTTTTAGACTTTTCACCACGAATGCCAAAAGAACTTTCCGCCTGGGAAGGAGAGATCAGAAATATGATCACTGATCAATTGAAGCGGGGGAAAGTGATGCTCAACATTGAATTGGAAGTTGCTGATAACAGTAACCTGGACGTACTGGTAGATGAAGCCCGATTCAAGGCTTATTATAATAAGTTTAGCGCCCTCACCGAGGCTGTAAACAGCCACAGTGGTGATCTGGTAAAACTGGCTATGCAAGCTCCGGATGTGATTAAACAGCAGGAAATTGACCCGGAATCCCTGCCTTGGGGAGATATAAAGGCCAGTCTGCAAGAGGCTATCCATCACTGCATTGAATTTCGAAAAAATGAAGGAGAAGCACTGGCACAAAAACTGGGTGAGTACATAGCCAATATCCGAAATGGCCTCAAGACTGTGGAAGAAAATGATGAGAGCAGGTCAGAAAATATCCGAAGCAGAATCCAAAAAAACCTGGATGAGATCCGCGACAGGGTGCAGGTGGATGAAAACCGGTTTGAGCAAGAGCTGATCTTCTACATGGAAAGACTGGATATCTCAGAAGAAAAGGTGAGACTAAAGCAACACCTCGATTACTTTGATGAGGTGATAGGATCCGAAGAATGTGCCGGTAAAAAACTGGGATTTATCTCGCAGGAAATCGGGCGGGAGATCAATACTATAGGGTCAAAAGCCAGCCATGCAGAAATACAGCGAACGGTGGTGATGATGAAAGACGAACTTGAAAAGGTCAAGGAGCAAAACCTGAATATTCTATAATAAAAAGAAGCTGTCTCAAAAGCCCTAATTGGCCCGTCATTCTGAGGAACGAAGAATCCCGAATATTTGAAATTCAGGTATTTAAAAATTCAAAGATTCTTCACATTCGTTCAGAATGACACTTTTGAGACAGCTTCTTCCCAAATATTAAACCAAGTGCTACTTTACTTTGAATGTGACGCTGGTCTGGTCCCAGGCCATTGATACATCTCCGTTTTTGGCAATATCTATCGTGAACATTTCTACTTCATCGTCAGTGGAGGTAGGCTCCACCTTTACCCGAAGTACGTCATCCTCCTCTTTGTATTCATAGGCTCCCCATCCATCCCACTTCTTGTTGAAGATGATGGTCCACTCATCCTTACCGGGAATGGTGAAAAGGCCATACTTTCCTGCCGTAAGTGTTTTGCCCTCTACCGTCACATCATTGGACACTTCAATCCATGTAGACTCATTCGCCCCTGTCCTCCACACTTTTCCATATTCTTCCAGTCCACCGAAAATGTCACGCCCTCTTTTTGATGGCCTGCTGTAATCGATGGTTACTGTGGTGCCCCCAACATCCTGCGTCACCTGAGCGGGCGGACTTTTCCTTTTGCTTTTGTCCTTTTGCGCGTTAACTGAAAATACAAGCAGCAAACTCATGGCTAAAAAGGATAGTGCTTTCAATGATTTCATATTTCTCTGATTTTAATGGTTCGGTTTTCAAAAGACTTCTTTTGAACTAGTTATTTGACGCAAATAACAGTTTTTTGTTTGTCTGCCCATCATACTTTTTTAAGTTTTGTGCTGAGCCTGCGGATATATATCGAATAGTTTTGGACATGGCCTTTCCAAATCACGGAATTCATTAACTTTTCCTATTACCAATTTTCCAACTCATGAAAAATGTACTAATCCTAACCATTATCCTACTGCTTGCAGCGTGTGGCTCGGAGGTGAAAAAAGAAAACAGAAAGCTCGTAGAAACTATCGACCACAAAGTCAAAAACATTGACCACAACCATCGAATCAAAATCATAGAGGACGATTTCAAAAGCGCTGATTCTATCTATAAAGTAAGGGGGTATTTCAGTGAGGGTATTTTGTTGAAGCTGGTGGGCATTATCAAAACCCCACATTTTGAGCGCGACGATTATTTTTATTTTGAGAATAGTGCCCCGATATTTTCCGGTCACATGATCAACTTCATGGATGACCGCCTGGCCGAGGAATTTAAGTATTATTATGAAGGCGAAAAGATTGCCGAGTGTCTTTATTGGGAAGACCACTACAAGCCGGGCAAGCGCTTTCCTCATGAAACCTTCAGGGAATTTGAACCAAACATGGATAGCCTGATGAAGGAAGAGCGAGATAGAATGGCGTTTTACCTTTCCAAGCTAAATACAGAGGGCTTTGAGATCAAGCATGAAAACGAAAACCTGGAGGCCAATACCAACCGATGACCCTGGAGGAAGCACAGCAGGTAGTAGACGAGTGGATAAAAACAAAGGGAGTTCGCTACTTCAATGAGCTCACCAACATGGCCATGCTCACGGAGGAAGTGGGCGAACTTGCACGGATCATAGCCAGAACATATGGTGAGCAATCATTCAAAGAATCTGACAAAAACCGCGACCTGGGAGATGAGATGGCCGATGTGCTATGGGTACTCATCTGCCTGGCAAACCAGACAGGAGTGGACCTGACCGAGGCACTCAAGAAAAACCTGGAGAAGAAAAACTCCCGAGATGCATCGAGGCATAAGGAAAATGAGAAGTTGAAGTGATTTTTTTGTGGCGGACTTGATTCACAATCTTCATGAGTGAAGATGCCGTGTCAAGCACGGCATGACACATTATTTTATTCGCCTTCTCCATCATAATATGCCTGAATCTTCTTTTTATCCTCCTCCGGAATGGAAGGGTCAGCCAGCAGCTGCCACGCTCTCTGGCGTGAGTTGATGTTGTATTTCAGAAGCACATTGTTTTCTTTCTCACGCTTTCGAATGCGACGTGCCATGATGAAAATAGCGATCTGGATGATGGCCACAATGGCAAGAAGGATGTAGAGCCAGGGTATTCCCATAAATATCTATTTAAGCTACCAACTCTCCATCAATCAACTTTGGCACCACCTGATATTTGCTTTCCTCCAGACAAAACTCCAGGTCTTCTTCTATGCCAAATGATTTGAGTCGCTCGGCGTGGCTGGATTGTAAGGCAAGGCCCAGCAAGTTTTCATGATTAGCCACAAAAAGCTGATGAGCCAATAGTGCAGAATCCCCAAGGGGTTCCATCTCTTCAGCACACTCATCAATCAATGCTCCGGCGAACAAGGTATCCTCCAGATTGGGCGTGCCCTTCCAGCCGGCACAGTGTACTACCACTCCCAGCGGTAGCTGGAGAAGGTATGCAGTCAGTGCTTCCAGATTCAGAAAAGAGCCAATGATGATTGCGTCAGCTCCTTCGGATTTTAAAATGGCCTGGGAGCCATTGGTCGTGGAGATGGCCACTTTCTTTCCTTTCACTCCCTCCTCTAAATATTCGAATGGAGAGTTACCCATATCAAAGCCTTCTACTTTTTGCCCGCCACGCTCACCAGCCATTAAGTAACCTGATTTTCCCAGTGCCTTGCACTCTGCTATTTCTGCAACTGGCCTGATGGCTTCCAAGCCATTTGCCAATCCCGTCACGATGCATGATGTAGCTCTAAAAATATCCACCACTACTACAATTTTTCCGCTCAGATCATGCTGATGGATGAGGTCAGGAGTTAGGCAAACTTCGATGGTTTTCATAATCACTTTTAAGTCATGCTGAATTTATTTCAGCATCTATAGACCCTGAATCGAGTTCAGGGTGACTTTACTACTTTGTTTGTTTATTTCAAAAACGGTGGCTTCACCACCTTCGCCTTAATCAGTTTATCCCGGATTATCACGTTGATTTCAGTATCTGGTGCACTATGCTCCACAGTAACATAGCCCATTCCTATTCCCATGTTTAGCGATGGGGACATGGTTCCGGAAGTTACCTTACCGATGATGTTTCCATCCAGATCAGCAAGCTCATAATCGTGGCGTGGAATACCCCGATCGATCACTTCGAAACCTACCAGTTTTCTTTCCACGCCCGTTTCCTTTTGAGCTTTCAGGTTTTCTGCATTCACAAAATCCTTAGTGAACTTCGTAACCCAACCAAGTCCGGCCTCCAATGGTGACGTTTCGTCGGTGATATCATTGCCATACAGGCAAAATCCCTTTTCCAATCTCAGTGTATCACGAGCTCCTAATCCTATTGGCTTGATACCGAATTCTGCCCCAGCTTCAAAGATTTGATCCCACACATCCTGTGCATCTTCTTTATTGATATAAAGTTCAAAGCCTCCTGAACCGGTATATCCTGTTGCTGAAATGATCATCTCATAACCGGCAAGAAATGCAGCTTTGAAGTGATAGAATTTCACTTCAGATAGATTCACCTCGGTTAATTTCTGAAGCGTCTCAACAGCCTTTGGGCCCTGCACTGCCAGGAGTACCAAATCATCGGAAACATCTTCCATTTCCACATCCCACTTGTTCTGGCTTTTGATCCAGTTCCAATCCTTTTCGATGTTGGAGGCATTCACTACCAGCATGTATTTTTCTTCAGAAAACCGGTAGACCAGCAGGTCATCCACAATGCCCCCTTTGTCATTTGGCAGGCAAGAGTACTGTGCCTGTCCATTCACGATCTTGGAAGCATCATTGCTAGTCACCCATTGAATAAGATCCAGCGCGTGTGGTCCCCGCAGCATGAACTCACCCATGTGGGATACATCAAATACACCCACTCCTTCACGTACTGTCATGTGCTCTTCTTTATCAGAAGAATAGCGAACGGGCATATTAAATCCTGCGAAGGGCACCATCTTGCCACCCATTTTTTCATGCAGGTCATTCAGGGGAATTCGTTTTGCTTCCATGTTTCTCAGCTATTAAGTTTTAATCCGACCGGACAGTGATCCGATCCAAAATATTCGTTGTAAATATGAGCTTCTGCTACCTGATCTTTTAGTTTCTCGCTCACCAAAAAGTAATCGATTCGCCATCCCACGTTTCGCTCTCGGGCCCGATATTTATAGTTCCACCAGGAGTACTTCACTTCATCAGGATACTTCATTCTAAAGGTATCAATGTAACCTTCATTTAGCAAAGCTTCCAGCCCATCGATCTCCACCTGTGTGTGCCCGGACTGTTTGTTATAATTTTCTTTACTTCGCTCCAGATCGATCTCCGTATGGGCCACATTCAGATCTCCGCAGATGATGACTGGCTTCTTCTCCTCCAGGCTAATAATGTATTCACGAAAAGCCTCGTCCCATGTAGCACGATAATCCAGACGCTTCATGCCTTCTCCTGAGTTTGGGGTGTAGACCGTCACCACAAAAAAGTTTTCGAATTCCGCTGCGATTACTCGCCCCTCCTGATCATGCTCTTCTATCCCCATATCATAGAAAACTTCAAGGGGTTTTTCTTTGGAGAGAATGGCGGTTCCTGAATACCCCTTACGCTCTTTTGATGAGTTCACAGCCACCTGATATTCAGGTAAAAGCTGAAGAGCCGTCTTCACATCTTCAGGCTGTCCTTTGGTCTCTTGCAGGCAAAGGATGTCCGGGTTCATCTTCTTCACATCTTTAATAAAATCTTTCTTGATCATGGCTCGGATACCATTCACATTCCAGGAAACAAGGTGAAGTTGGGGCATATTAGATTTAGGATTGCTGAATTAGGATTTATCAATGTTTTCTTCGAGGCGCAAAGAAAGGCACTACGTGCCATTATTAAAACTTAACACGCAAATTGTTGGATCGCCCTCATGCCTTTTCCTCCACTAAATTTCTACCCAACCTTGCATCCGTTCATCACTTCGCGCTGGGGCCTGAGGAGCACCACATCTTCTTGCTCATTATATATTCCCATCACCAGGCATTCACTCATAAAGGGACCAATCTGCTTGGGAGGAAAATTTACAACAGCAATCACCTGCTCACCCTTCAGTCGTTTTTTGTTGTACAAGGAAGTGATCTGAGCTGAACTTTTTTTGATCCCTATTTCCGGACCAAAATCGATGGTGAGGATATAAGCTGGTTTGATGGCCTCCGGAAATTCCTCGGCTTTTACAATGGTACCTACTCTCATATCAATCTTGGCAAAATCATTCCAGCTAATCATAGTTGTTTGTACAGCTTTTTAAGGTTCTTGTTTAGTCTTTTTATGTGATGCTCATTGCTCACATCGTTGCGTCTTTCTTCCAACGTATCAATAAGCGGTTTCAGATGGTTTTTGTTCAGCACTTCCATCAGTCTTTCTGCGTACTGGCCAAGTTGGTTAGATGGTGCTTTCATTAATTGCTCCTGCATAAGCAAAAACATATCCTCCTGAATTCCCTTATCCTGATATAGCGTGACCATAATTTTAAAACCATAATCACGTGTTACCACTGTGCCGGAATCCATGGCATCAATAATCTTGGGCAGCTGATCAAACAATTCAAGTTGAATCAGGTGCGCAATATTTGCCATGGTGATCATGCTGCCGAACACCACCCTGTTGATCGGGTCATCCAATCGGCTTACCAAAAAATCAACATGAGGGGCAAGCAATTTGGGGTTTCTCTCACCAACATAGGCAAGAGCAAGCATGGCATCCATTTGTGCTCTCTTCTTTGGTTTGCTTTGAATAAAATCGACCAACTCTTTCACCTCTTCTGAGCTATCGGAATCTGCAATTTTCTGAGCAACCTCCCTGTTCGGTTCCTGATCGTTTCTTCCTAAAGCATGTGCAAGTTGATTTTGAATCGACATAAAAAAACCCTGACGATAATGTCAGGGTTTAAGTTAATGCTTTTCCCAGTTTTAGCTTGCGCAGAATTCTTTCAGTCTTCTGTTTTTGCCAGGCTCTCTCAATTTTTGAAGCGCCTTCTCACGGATTTGTCTTACTCGCTCACGAGTCAAGCCCATGGCATCTCCAATTTCTTCAAGTGTAAATGGATTGTCACATCCGATACCGAAGCTCATCATCACCACTTCTCTCTCACGAGCTGTAAGCGTTGATAGTGCTCTCATGGTTTCCACTTTCAGTGAGTCATTGAAAACAAGGTTACCATCTGTAGGGCCTGTAGTTACGTTTTCCAAAACGTCTAGCAATGAACCGCTTTCATCTTCGCCAAAAGGAGCATCCATGGACATTTGCTTCACCTCGGCTCCAAGTGTATTTCTTACTTCACTTGGTTTCATGTCCAGAATTTCAGCCAATTCCTCTTCTGTTGGCTCACGCTCAAACTGCTGCTCCAGCTCTGCATAGGCTCTTCTAATCTGGTTGATCGCACCAGACTTGTTCATCGGCAAGCGAACGATTCGAGACTGCTCGGCTAGAGCCTGCATGATTGACTGACGAATCCACCATACGGCATAAGAGATAAACTTAAATCCTTTGGTTTCATCAAATTTCTTGGCGGCTTTAATCAACCCAAGGTTTCCTTCGTTGATCAAGTCATTTAGTGGTAAACTTCTGTTCTGGTACTGCTTGGCCACAGACACCACGAACCTAAGGTTTGCTTTTACGAGTTTCTCCAATGCAAGGTCATCACCTTCTTTGATACGCTTGGCAAGCGTCACCTCCTCATCGGGAGTAATCATTGGCACATTACTTACCTCAGTAAAATATTTCTCCAGGGTGTGGCTCTCTCTCCTGTTAGTAATCGACTGGGTAATCTTCAGCTGTCGCATATTATCTTATTAAAAACTAATTTGTTATGGGTCTAAAAAAGCAATCTGCAAAGATAGCCTCTTCGAGACTGATTTTGCAATGATTGACTTTTTAATATACGACTTAAGAACCAGAAATTGTATGTTCTGGTTTCAGAATTCTACGAATTGGTTAAAAATCTGTTGTTGGTCCAATCGCCATTATATGACTTTCAGGTAAGTTCTTGCATTTCTAAATGCATATACTCCAACGACCATTACGACTAGGCTGAAGACCATTCCCAATACAGTAAACTGCTCCTGAATATGTGCTTCGGTCAAAGGGACGAAAGCAAACAGTACCCCTAGAGCTAAGCGACTAAATCCCCATAAGGCAATAAGTACCCCTGAAATTCGAATCATGCGCCGAGCCTTCACATTTTGATTGTAAACGATATATACCATAAAGAATAGAAAAACCAAGCTAAGCACGAATGGAACCGGACTACCAATTGTTAAATATATTACTCCTTTTATCAGAAACGCCAGACAGCAAATTGCTAGCGGAATCATTAAGCCAGGATGTTTTTTAAATGAATCTTTCATTGGTTGATTATTTCTTTGATTACCTCATAGACGAACACTGTAGATTTTGCTAAAAACTCAAAATTCACCGTCTCATAGATGTCTTGAGGCGTGTCCTTATAAGGAGCATAGTCTCCATTCACGTATTCATCTGTCAAACCAATCGCAGGGTAGCCTAATTTCCGGAATGAATGATGATCCGTGGAGTTTACTCTGGTCAGATGAAAAGTTTGTCCGATACGCTGACTCACTTGTGTGTAAACCATTTCCAGCTCAGCTGAAGGAAGTTCCAGTTCAACAGTTCCATCGCCATCTGCATCCCACCCGATTGTATCTACCGTATGAACTGAATGAATTTTCAGTCCTTCTTTCTTTAAATGTCTGGCGAACGCCTGACTTCCAACCAGCTCTTCCTCCTCCTGATCAAAGAAAATAAGGATGATATTTTTAGAGCGATAATCAAGTGATTGGAGTTTTTTGACAACACTAAAAATTAATGTCACCCCTGTCCCATTATCGATGGCACCAGGACATCCCACCTCTGTATCGAAATGAGCACCCAGAACAATGTATTCATCAATCTTTTCTGTTGCTTCCAAGATGGTGTAAACATTGGCTCCTTTGAATGGTGCGAAAAGTAGATCGATCAATGGATTGAGATTTGGCATCAGGTAAGTATGTTCTTTGGGTTCCAGTCCCAATGATCGGATTTTGTCTTTTAAATAATCTCGAGCCAAATTCCTTTCTTCTGAGGAACTTCGCGCATTGAGCGATTTCCCATTCCATTCGTATTTTCCTGACAATTCGCCAATCATTTGCTGTTGCTCCCTGATCAAGCTATCCTGCTGACCATGAATGTTAAAAATTGGAACAATCAAAATCAGTAATATATAACTCAGCTTCATTATTCGTATCGGATGGATTGAACAGGATTTGACTTAGCAATTCGATAGATTCTACTAAGCACAGTCGTAAATGATACCAAAAGCACAAGGATAAATGCGATGACAAACAGGTCTGCGCTCAAGTTGATTCGATAGGCAAAATCTGCAAGCCAGTCACTAAACAGCCACCAGGATACCGGAGCAGCTATCACCAATGAAATGAGGAATAGAATAAGGTAATCTTTTAAAATTAATGATGTGATGTTTTGAACGCTGGCGCCCATCACTTTACGAATGCCTATTTCCTTCGTTTTTCGCTCTACGGTAAAATTGATCAAACCGAAAAGACCGAAAGCAGAAATGATGATTGATACGATCGAAGCAATTAAGATAATCCTCGCTCTGCTTTCTTCTGCTTTGTAAAACCGCTCCCACTGCTGATCTAAAAAGTTGATTTCTGGTGGCGTTTCAGGGTCGAAAGTGGCATTAACCTGCTCGATATGGGAAATCGTCTCCTTGGCATTTTGTGAATATTTAATAGTGAAATAATCGATTGATCGGATATGGTTGTTCCAGTTGGTGAGAACCACAGGCCCCACTTCCTGATAAAGGGATTGAAAATGGAAGTTCTCCACTACCCCCATAATTTTTAATCTGGCGGTATCGCTGTTATCATAAATCCACAAACTCGTACCCACCCGATTTTCCAAATTCAACATATCTGCCGCCTTCTGATTAATCAGAACATAAAGGCTATCCGTTTGGTCGTTTCCAGTAAAATTGGTCCCTTCAATCAAGTCGATCTGATAGGTATCCAGCCAGTTGTAATCAATTGCATAGTGGCTTGCCTCAACTGGCTCGTCAGTCAAGTTTTCTGTCAAATTAGCAACAGGGATATCCTTCCATTCACCCGGCACACGTGAAGAGGTGGATGCATTAATTACATTAGGGTTTTCTTTGATTCCTTGCAAAATATTTTTGAACTCCCTACGAGCTGCACCCGAATTGATATCCAGGACAATCATTTTTTCATTGTCAAATCCGAGATCTTTGGATTGCACATAGTTGAGCTGACGATAGATAACCATAGAACCAATAATGAGAAAAATAGATAGTGCATATTGAACTCCAACCAATCCTTTTCTCAACAAATCTCCCTTACCGGAAAAAGCATTTTTCAAGATTAATAATGACCGCTTCAGCTTTGAATAATAGATAGCCGGGAGCAAAGCTGATACCCCCCAGATAATAAGAATGGATCCAATATGGTATGGCACAAAATCAAGCGTAAATAAAAGGCTTATTTGAAAGTCTTTATTTGCTATTTCCTTGAAGAGGGGAAAGAGGACAACAATCAAAACCAATGAAATGGCATAGGCTATTATTATGGTCATAAAAGTCTCGAAGAATAGCTGAACCAATAGTTGCCTATTGTTTGCGCCATTAATCTTTCTCATACTCGCCTCCAGTGTCCGCTTCAAAGCCTGTACGGAGGATAGATTAATGTAATTGAGAGCCGCAATGAATATAACCAAAATACCCATGAAGAAAATCATGGCCACAAATTCACGATCACTGTAAGGGATGGCTAATGGTGCCTCCATATTTTGCCACTCCAGGTCACTGGAACTCAGGTGTAGATCTGATAGAGATTGCAAATAGAAGTCGTGCTCATCTCGGATATCTTCATCAAAATACTTTTCAATGAAAGCCATCTTTTGGGCATATACATCTTCGGGTGTTGCCCCCTCTTTTAGCAATACATAGTTGGTGGAGAAATGGGTATCCCAAGAGTTGAAAAAGTTTTGAAATCCTTGACTGAGTTGACCAAAATTTAGGACGTAAATCTGGTTGAATTGATAGCTCGAATTTCGAGGTAGTTTTTCCATGACGGCCAGCACCTCCACATTTCCAAACCGATCAGTCTCCACGGTTTTGCCAACTGCCTCATCTTCACCAAATAGCTTCTTCGCTGTTTCTGTTTCCATAATTACCCCGGCCTCACCTGAGAAGGCTTTTGCCGGGTTTCCATTCAGCACCTTAATATCAAAAATGTTGAAAATTTCAGGCGATGCAATCACCCAGCTTCGTTCTGCTATTCTTGTCTGACCAAAACCCATTGCAATGGAGCCGAAATTGAACATTCTTCCAGCATCTTCTACGGCTGGAATATCCCGCTTCATCGCTTCTCCCATCGGATTTGCAGTAGCTGCATAATGATGCGTGCCGTCTTCCTCCGTACTCTTCTCTATTATCCGGTAAATCCGGTCAGCCTTGGAGTGGAACTTGTCAATGTTCTGCTCATCGTAAACATACATCAGTATTAAAAACAGAATGGCAAAGCCCATTCCCAGGCCTAAAATATTGACTAGGTAATGTGAGGTTTCCTTCCTGAATCTGCGGAAGTATATCTTCGTGTAGTTCTTAAATAAGTTCATCGTCCAATTATTAAAGAGTTGAGTTTTTTTGAGATTGACAAGACGAAATGAGCGGAGTACATTCCACACAAAAAATAGCTGCGCCGACTTGATAGATTTTTTGGATCGGATGTGGTACATCTCAAAAAGATCCCCCTCAATCTCATCGAGATATTCTTCTCGACAGTACCAGTGCAGAAACCTGAGTGCCCATTTTGGTGGTTGCGATTCCGGCATCCTTATATGTTTACAAATTGAAGTTGAGGAATCTTTTGATAAATGCTTGTTCGCAGATCGTGCGATGCATCAAGCACCTTTTTCCCAAGAGCTGTAACAATGTAGAATTTCTTTCTGCGTCCTCCACGTTCTTCGGTAATGCCCCCGAATCGGGAGTCAACAAATCCTTTCTTTTCCAATCGCTTCAATGCTACGTGTATCGCACTGATATTGATTTTCTTTTTGGTTTCCTCGGTTAGAAACTCATGAATTGAGACTCCATATGCCTGATCATGCTGTGCAGCCACCGTGAGCAAAACCAGCTCTTCAAATTCACCTAATTGATATTCCATGGATTAAAATATTTACTTAACAAACGTGAATGTAATATATAAGTTTCACTTTTGTTAAGTAAATGTGACTTCATTCGAAAAGAACTATCTTGAAGTAAACTTCAAATGAATAAACCTGCGAAAACCGTCTGGCTCTTCGGAATCTACTTACTCGTCGAAGGGCTCTTTCTCATGATGGCGCCATCTTCTTTGTTATCCTCCATCGGAATTCCGGATCCTGAAAGTGTCTGGCGAATTATTCTTGGGTTTGTAGTGGCGGTGCTGGGATACTACTATCTACGGAATGCCAAGGAAAACCTTACGCCTTTCTTCGGTTTCACCGTGCAGGTGAGAATCATTCAGTTTGTCTTCTTTGTCTGGCTCTATGTCTTTGAGCGGGGCACCCTTGCTTTGGTTGGCTTTTCATTTATTGAGTTTGCGGCCGGTATGTGGACGTGGCGCGCACTTAGGCATTCCTGATTTTCACAAGAGATATTCTTGCAATAAAAATGCTCAGAATAGCAATGGCAGTACCAACGATAAATGGAGCACCCGGAAAATAGATCTCATTCTCCTGATTGGTGTAATACCTGAAAATACCTGTCATTAGCAATGGCCCTACTATTGATGTGAGCGTCATAATACTTGTGATCCCTCCTTGTAATTCACCCTGTGCATTTTTTGGCACCTCGCTTGTCATAATGGACTGAAGCGATGGCCCTGCCAATCCGCCAAAGGCATAGGGGATAATGACCAGATAGGCCATCCATCCATAAGGTATGATGCCCATCATCAGTAGTCCGAAGGCGTTAAAAACAAACCCGGTATAAACGGCATTGACCTCACCTATCTTTTTCACAATTGGTCCAACAAGACCTCCTTGAACGATGGCTACCATGATTCCAACAAACCCGAGTGAGAGCCCGATATCCAATGGTGTCCATCCAAACTTTTCATCCGTAAAATACGCCCAGTTAGTATGCGTAGCATGAGCTGCTACGTAGATAAAGAAAAGGCTAATCACCAATCCGACTATTTTTTTGTAACTGAAAATTTGTTTCAGTGTGCCAAACGGGTTCGCTCTCTTCCAGGTAAAAGCTCGTCTATCTTCCTGATGAAGCGATTCTGGAATGGCGATCAACCCGTAGAACATATTTAAAAAGGCCAGACCTGCCGCTATCATAAACGGAATCCGGGTTCCAATTTCCCCTAGGAACCCACCCAGCGTCGGGCCAATGACAAACCCCAGACCAAAAGCAGCTCCGATCATGCCGAAGTTTTTGGCTTTATTCTCAGGAGTGCTGATATCCGCGATATAGGCATTAGCCACGGTGATACTGCTGCCACACACACCGGAAATCATCCGAGCGATGTATAGCCAGATAAGGTTTGGAGCAAAGACGATAATCAGATAATCAAGACCTAAACCAAATAAGGCCATCAATAAAAGTGGTCTTCTCCCAAATTGATCACTCAGGCCGCCCAATACAGGAGCAAAAAAGAATTGCATGACGGCATATGTGGCAATCAGCGTACCTCCAATGAAAGAACTTTCACTGGTATTCAACCCGGAGACTTCCATCAAAAGCTGTGGCAATACAGGTATGATCAAGCCAATGCCTATGATGTCAATCAGTACGGTTGCGAAGATGAAAATGAGCGCAGCTTGTTTCTTTCTCACGACTAGTTATTTAGAGCGGCCAAATATCGAAAAATGTTTAATGCCAACTGCGTATTTTCAGGGGCATCCTCCTTATTGTTCATCCCAACTTTGTGATCGCTATCACCCAGCTGAGCTGTGATCATTGCAGCCTCTCCCAAGAAAACTATTCGCCCTTTTCCGTATTCCATGCAGGCACCCTGAACCCATCCATTAGAATTTTCATTTTTGGTTTCTTCAGAAAACTGCCACGCTATATCCGGCATGAGTATGATATGAGAATCATCATATACCATGAAAGGTTGGGCATTTTCCGGAACCTTAAATACTGACCCGGCAAAACTTGCGATATATGAGATCTCTTTACTATAATCACTGTCTGTCGTCACAGGTGAGTCTAATACCATATTGTCCTTCCTATCGAAAACGCTTGGCGGCCAGTGCTGACCCTGCCGTATTGCAAACCCATTATTCCAATCCACTCCAAATTTCTTTGCCAGATCCTGGGCAGCTCCACCATAAGGCATGTGATCTGCGACTAGCAGTAAAGCACCTCCGCCATTTACAAAATCCACGATGACATCAATTTCCTTTTTTGAAAAGGCTGATGGACAGGGGTTCTGCCAGTTGCCCACATTTGATACATGAAGAGCATTTGCGATAATCAGGATATCATAGCCATCAAGTATTTCTGCCGTAAATTTCTTGTGGTTTGACTCCACCATAGCTCCATCAGATTCCATCATTCTGGTTAATGCAAAAAGTCCTGTTTCCTTTCTGTGAAGATTATTGTGTGCCTCGTCAATCAAAACTTTAGGCTGACTCTCCACGAACATTGGACGCATAACGTCAACACGAAAGGTGGTATCAATTCGGGGCTGTGCTGAAAGAACAGATACTCCCAAACACAAGAATATCACGAGTAAATTTTTCATTGAAATTGGATTTTCTTAGACAACCGATTAAATCGCCATATGTGTAAAATACCGGAAATAGTCAATCCAAGGGAAAGTCCATACCACATACCCTGTACTCCATATCCCCCGTGAAACGCAAACCAATATCCAATCGGGATTGCAATTAACCAATACGCAACGAATGTGACTATCGTTGGTACTTTTACGTCGGTCAGCCCTCTCAGTACACCTAACCCAACGGCCTGAATACCATCTGAAATTTGAAAGGCAGCCGCAATAACCAGCAAGGAAGCTGCGGTTGTTTGTACTACATCATTTTCAATATAAAGTGCTGGCAATACATTCCTCAATAATATGAATACCGTGCCACAGCAGCCCATAAAAATGGCCACCAACCCAAAAGAGGAGAACCCGGCTATCCTCAGATTCCTTCTATCCCTTAATCCCATCTGATTTCCGATCCGAATGGTCGATGCTGCAGCAAGTCCGGTGGCAGCCATGTAGCTAATAGCAGCAAGATTCAGGGCAATGTTGTGAGCGGCAAGTGCTTCGGCACCTATCCATCCCACCATGATCGCCGCAGTAGCAAATGCCCCCACCTCAAAGACGTATTGCATGCCCGAAGGAAGTCCTATTCGGAGCAACTCACGGATACCTGACCATGTATATCTCCACTCAAATCCTTGTATCTTTTTTCTTACCCACCAAATCATCACGGCAAACATGATCACCCTGGCCATGAGCGTGGCAATACCTGCGCCATTCAAGCCTAAGGCCGGAGCACCCAGTTTACCGTAGATGAGCATGTAGTTAAAAAACACATTCAGCAGGTTAGCAAAGACCGATACAATCATGGGACTGAATGTGTCCGAAAGTCCCTCAGCATACTGGCGAAACGTTTGAAAAATCATCAAAGGGATCAATGAACCACACATGATAATTAAGTAAGGGCCTGCTGCCTTTGCCACCGGAACTTCCTGCCCAAAGAAGTGGAGAAAATGACTCGCTATGTAGCCTAGCAAAAACAAAATCAACCCAAGGCTCAAATTCATGAAAAACCCATCCTGAAGGAATCTCAGTAGCCTACCATGATCTTTAGTATCTGTTGCTGCTACTTTGGGTGTGATGGCATAACTCACACCTATTCCAAAAAGCATGAGGATATGATAAATGGTGCCGGCAAATGTGGCTGCTGCCAGCGGGATTACCCCCAGCCTGCCCACCATCACACTATCCGCCACACTCACCATGATGTGGCCAAGCTGACCGATCACCACCGGGGTGGCAAGAAGTATGTTTTTTCGTAAATGTTCCTTTAAAGTCACGGTTAATAATCAGTGAGGCCGCAAGGTAGTATCTTCGACCATGAAGACCTTAATGATCCATGGCTCGTTTACCAATTGTCTATGAAAAAATTATCGTTTTTATTGTTATTTGTCACAGCCCAAACCATAGCTCAGGAGGTGGCAATCACTTTTGATGACCTCCCGTTTGGGTATTCTGCCGGGTATTCCGAAGAGCAGAAAGTGACCGCCATGGATCAATTGCTAATGACTCTGGATAAACATGGAGTCACGGCTACCATGCTGATTACCTCAAGCAATATTTCCGAAGAAAACAAAGTCATACTAGATCGGGTAAAGGAGGCGGGGCATCAGACGGGAAACCACTCCCACCGTCATTTCAATTTCAACAATGTCTCGGCAAAAAGATACATGCTGGATATTGACTCCTGCCAAATATTGGCTCGCCAATGGTTCAATTCCAACTATTTTCGATACCCGATGCTTCGAAGGGGAAACACTTCTGCCAAAAGGGACTCAGTGTATGCATTTCTCAAAAAGGCAGGCTACATCATAGCACCTGTTTCGATTGATAATAATGAATGGATTTACAACCGGGACTACTCCAAGGCCAAAAGGAATGGCAATACAGCAGAAATGAAGAAAATCGCCAGCGAATACCTCAAGCATATGCAGGAGGTTTCTCTCAGCTATCACAGCAAAGCTAGAAATCTGACCGGGAGGGATGTGAAGCATGTCCTCCTGCTGCATGCCAATCCAATAAACTGTGATTATCTGGATGAACTTCTAACCTGGTACAAGTCGGCCGGCTGGTCATTCATTTCTCTGGATGAGGCCCTGAAGGATCCCATTTATCAATCAAATGAGGACCTGGTGAGCGATCACGGCTGGTCACAAATAGATAAGCTGGTCAAAATCAGTAAGGAAAATAAGTAAGTTGATTCAGAGAAGAGTAGTCGGATAATTCAGGCCATTCATCTAATGATTCAGGACAAAATATTATCAATTGATAATACTTGCGATATTGCCTATCTTTAGTTTTGACTAAACCACCCATTTTATGAAACTCTTTCATTTGAGGCAGTTTGCCTTAATAATAATTTTCA
Organism: Ekhidna sp.; assembly: GCF_040223195.1. Taxonomy (GTDB): domain Bacteria; phylum Bacteroidota; class Bacteroidia; order Cytophagales; family Cyclobacteriaceae; genus Ekhidna. Next base: position 327,590 of record NZ_JAVKDX010000022.1, read on the forward strand.
TTCTAATCGCATGCCGGGAAGATTCTATGGAAAGTCCAGATGATGGAATCGACCATGACATGATCGCCGCTACAGACCTTGCTGAAGAGTACCTTCAGTCCAAAGGCGGAAGGTTTGGAAAATCTGATAAGGCCATTACCGTCTTAAAATATAAGGATGGTGCCTTATTGTTCGACACGAATACAGATGACCATGAAGGATATCAGGTAGTGGAGGAAACTTCTATCACTGCCAATGTGGACCCTGGGGATTACATTTTCTGGTTTGCCGGAGGGGGGCTTTCGGAAGTAGATGAAATAGACTTTGATGGAGAAGCACAAGAAATTCTGGGTACATTGCCTGTGGATTTTGTCCCTCAGAAAATGTGGATAATCAGGGTTCCATCCGATCTGGATCAACCATCCATGCTAAAATATGATATTGTTTATGTACCTCGTGAAACAGGTATTCAGATAAGACTTGATCCTAAAATATCGGTAGGTGGGCAGTCTGATACTGAAACCAGTGACTGAAACCTTCTCTTTTTGATAATTAACCATGGGCAGTTCTAAGCATCTCCTATTTGTGACTTTCAGTTTGCTGTTTGGCCTGATGGGTTTTACTCAGAATCGGGTAAAAGCGGACAGCATTCGGAAAGAAATTGATAAGGGTATATTAACTCCCAGCCAGGAGATGGAGGCATATTATCGGCTGGCTACCCACACCATTGCCCCGGATGAGCGACTGAGCCACTCCGAGTACCTGCTGAAACTGGCCAAAGAAGCCAAAAGTCAGGAATACCTGATAAAGGCATACATGCAGATAGGAATGTCCCACCGCTTCATGAGTAACCTTGAGCGAGCTCTTGAAAATCTGTTTAAAGGCGCAGATGAGGCCAACGGCAAGTCTCAGTTTAAAAGTACCCTCGCAGAGATCTATGCCGAAATATCTACCTGCTATACGCAAAATGGTGATTCAGAGAATGCTTTGTATTATGGATCAAAAACCATCAAAATGCTTCGAGAGCTGGGCCGACAGCAACCACTCGCCCTAAGTTTGCTGAATTACGGATACGATTATTACCTCATGGGTAGCTATGATTCTGCCATGGCCTACTACGATGAATCAGAACCCATCCTGAAAAAATTGGGGTTTGATTTAGGTGTGGCGTATATCATTGGCAATCGCGCCTTGGTTTACTGGAAGCAGGGCAATCGCGAGAAGGCCAAAGAGGATTTGTTCAAGGCTATTGAAATGCTAGAGCCGATGGGTGATAAGTACGGCATGGCTGACTATTATAATCAACTTGGAGCTATCTATCTGGAAGAAGGGGCTGAAGAGGAAGCGATCAAATACACATTGACAGGCCTTGATATGGCACAGGGCATTGGGCTCAAGGAGCAGGTAAGAGATGCCTCTCATCTCCTTTTTCAATTGTACAATAAGCGCGGTAACCTGGAAGAAGCTATTAAATATCAAACCCAATATCACGCCTATAAGGATAGCATCCAGAATCTGGAAACCACACAAAGGCTCGGTGATTTAAGGACTGAGTATGAGGTAGGCATAAAGCAGGCAGAGGTGGACCTTCTGCTGGAGCAAAAGCGTAATAACCGTATCATCATGATCACAATAGGTGTATTGCTCTTTGCCTTTATCTGCCTGGTGGTTATCGTTTTCTCCTTTTTCAAATCGAAAAACAGACTGAGCAAACAACTGGAAAAACAAAAAGATGATCTGGAAGTCCTGAACCATACCAAAGACAAGTTCTTTTCCATCATTTCACATGACCTGCGAGGACCGGTAAATTCCCTCAATGGACTGGTGACCGTATCCCAACTCTACCTCAAGGAAGGCCAGGGGGATAAGATCAAAGGCATGGTGGACAAGATGGGAGAGTCTGTTGATCGTCTCACAAAATTGCTGGATACACTTCTAAACTGGGCCCTTCAGCAGAGGGGTCATTTCCCGTATGTGCCTGAGCGCCTGGAGCTGGGTGAGCTTGTGAAAGATGTGATTGAAATGTTCAGGGATACGGCCATATCCAAAAATATTGAGCTGGAGTTTGAAGCGGACAAGGTTTATCACCTGAAAGCCGACAAAAACACAACATCAACCATCCTGAGAAATTTGGTCAACAATGCCATCAAGTTTACCAACTCTGGCGGACATGTGAAAATAACCGCCAAAGCTGATGATACAAATCAATACTGCCTGATAAAAGTCTCTGATAATGGAGTAGGAATACCACGAGAAAAGCTTGAGGGGATTTTTGATTTGGATGAAAGCATTTCCACCAAAGGCACACTGGGTGAGACCGGACTGGGCCTTGGTTTACAGCTTGTACATGAGTTTGTCATCCTGAACAAAGGAAAAATTGAGGCAGAAAGCGAAGAGGCCAAAGGAACCACCTTTACCATTGCACTTCCTTTGGCCTAGCGCTCAAGCATGCGAGCCAAGCGATAGATAGCTGCCACGCTTAAACTATCCGTGATCTCCCCACGATCGCACATAGCAACCGCCTCATCAAATGGGAGCTTCCAAACCCTCAGATCCTCCGTTTCTTCAAATTCTGTTTCACCCTGAGTAAGCCCCTGTGCCAGGTATGCGTACCCAACTTCGTCCGTCACAGAATTGGACGTATGAATCTTGCATATCTCCGTCCATTTTTGGGCGGTTAGGCCTGTCTCTTCTTTCAGTTCACGCTTCGCCGATTCCAATCTGGGGATGTCAAGAGGCCCTCCTCCCATTGGTATTTCCCAAGAATACTCACCCAGCGTATAGCGGTGCTGACCTACCAGCCAGGTATTCATTTCCTCATCAAGAGGCACGATCCCAAGTGCCCAATTCTTGTAGTGTACCTTTCCATAAAGACTCTTGCCTCCACCAGGGTTTGTCACATCATGCTCCGTCAGGGTGATCCAGGGATTCGAGTAAATTTCTCTTGATGAATGCGTGATCCAGGGGTTTTCGTTTCTACTCATAAATCAAAAATAACATCCCTATTATCCCCTCGTGGAGACATTACCATAATTTAAACAATGCGGAATCCCCCTTTGAAGGGGGTTGGGGATGTTTCAATGAATACTTAATCCCAAATTCTTCCTTATCTCCCTGTCCTTATTGCTGTTCTTTCCCCAATAAGCCGACTTAATCGTGTTGATGCGCTTAGCCTTGGTAGTCAGAAGCTCCGGATTGCCGAATCCACTCAAATAAGTCTCCTCCCATCCAAGTATGGTGAAGGGGAAGTCCCTCTCATAATAGATAGAAAGCTTTCGGCTTTCATACTCCAGGGTATAAATGCTATGAGGATTACTGGAAAATTCGGAAGTATGTACTTCCAATTTGGATGCATTTGCCTTCAAAGCCTTGGCCTCCTGGTGCCTCAGTCGAAGATAAAATGTGGAAGGAAGTACTTTGATCTCACCGATAGGCAGGTTCTCAGGGTTGAATCGAATCCGGGTCCAGAGTTCATCTTCAAGAATGACATTGGGAACAGATACATCCACATCCCCCTCAGATTCAAAATACGAAAATCCCCGCAATCGATAGTCCTTATCTCTCAGATTAAGCTGCATGAATGTATGTCCGCACCACTCTTGCGAAGAAGTTGTAACCTTAAAAGGATCCGGATACTGATCATACGATATGGGGGTGAAAGTGCTCATCATCATCGAATAGGGATATATTCCTGTCAGGAATTTCTTGGTCATATTGAGCTTCATCACACTCACATTATCCTCACTTTCATCTCGCCAATTATCCAGCTTTACCTGCTTACTTTTTGAAAACGGCTCAGTCACAAATACTAATACCGCTTCTCCTGAGTGAATTTCTCCATAGCGAGCTTGTTCTAATTTATAGCTCGTGATTTCAGCTTCACCGGCATACCAGTAGTCATTGAAATTAGCGAGCTTTTTAGCTGGCTGATTTATCGATTTTTTGTCCTGAGAGTTTGTAGGAGCGCAAGCCACAAACGAAAGGATCATTGCGGAAAGTATTATTTGCTTCATAACCTATATAAAACCAAATGCTGTTGATTTGTTCCAATGATGGAGTAGCTACTTTTGCCTCATGAATTATCTGTCAGTTGAGGAGCTTAGCAAGAGCTATGACGAGAAGAAGCTCTTTGAAAACATCACATTTGGCCTGGATCAGGGACAAAAGGCAGCTTTGGTTGGCGTGAATGGAACGGGAAAATCAACCCTGATGAAAGTGATAGCGGGAATTGAGCCTCCGGATAAAGGGATCGTTTCCTTTAGAAAAGGGCTAACAGTATCCATGCTACCGCAGCATCCTGAATTCGATCCTAACGATAAAATCATCGAAGCAGTATTCTCCGGGGAGAAGGAAGAACTGAAGGTAATTCGTGATTATGAGATGGCCATGTTCAAAACTGAGCATGATCCTGCGAATGCACCTGATCTTACACCCATTCTGGAAAAAATGGATACACTCAATGCCTGGGAGTATGAGCATCAAATTAAGGGTTTGTTAGGAAAACTGGGACTTCACAATCTGGAACAGAAGATGAGCGACCTGTCTGGCGGGCAAAAGAAACGTGTTGCCCTAGCTCAGGCGTTGGTTGTAAATCCTGATTTTCTAATCCTGGATGAGCCTACTAACCATCTGGATCTGGAGCTCATCGAGTGGCTGGAAAACTATCTGGCTACTGCCAATCTCACTTTGCTGATGGTTACCCATGATCGGTACTTTCTTGACCGTGTAACTAACGAGATACTGGAGATTGAGCATGGAAAAATCTACCGATACAAAGGAAACTACAGTCAGTTTCTGGAAAAGAAAGCAGAGCGAATGGAGATGGAAGCTGCTTCCATTGATAAAGCAAAGAACCTCTTCAAGACGGAGCTGGAATGGATGCGAAGACAGCCCAAGGCACGTGGCACAAAAGCCAAATATCGGGTGGATGCATTTCATGACGTCAAGGCGAAAGCATACAGTGGCATTAATGAGCAAAAGATGGAGGTGAACCTGAAAGGTGAGCGTCAGGGGAAAAAGATTTTAGAACTGGAACATGTTTCAAAATTCTACGATAATCAGAAACTGATTGAGGATTTCAGTTATGTTTTCAAACGAAGGGAAAAGGTTGGAATCATAGGCCCCAATGGGGTAGGTAAATCCACTTTCCTCAACATCCTCGCGCAGCAGATCAAGCCTGATTCTGGCAAAATAGAAGTGGGGCAAACCACCAAGTTTGGATACTACACCCAGGATGAAACCATCTTCGACCCTGGCAAGAAGGTGCTGGACATTGTGAAAGAAGTGGCAGAATACATCCAGCTTGAGGATGGCAGTCAGGTCTCTGCTTCTCAATTGCTTAATCAGTTTCTTTTTCCGCCCAAGATGCAGCACAACTTTGTGGGCAAACTCAGCGGTGGGGAGAAACGAAGGTTACAGCTGCTCAGAGTTTTGATGGCCAATCCAAACTTCCTCATACTGGATGAGCCTACCAACGATCTGGACATCACCACGCTAAATGTACTGGAAGATTACCTGCAGAAGTTTGCCGGATGCCTGATGGTCGTCTCTCACGATCGCTACTTCATGGACCGTCTGGTTGACCACCTATTTGTCTTTGAAGGAAACGGAAAAATCAGGGACTTCCCTGGCAACTATACCGACTACCGGGAGAAAGAAGGTGTGCCCCTGGCTGAGCTCCCTAAACAGGAAAAGGAAAAACCTAAAGCGGAGGAGTCATCTACAGAGAAACCAAAAAGTAGAAAGCTGAGCTACAATGAGCAGCGCGAGCTAGATCAGCTTGACAAAGACATCCCAAAGCTGGAGGCAAGAAAAGCAGAACTTCAGGAGTCGCTCTTAAATGAAACAGAATATGAAAAGCTTCAGGAGATCAGCGCAAAGATCAAAGCCATAGAAGAAGAGCTGGAAGAGAAGGAAATGCGGTGGCTGGAGTTAAGTGAGGTTTAGTAATTAAAAACTCATGAACTACCTTTGCCTCCACAGGGGTGCCGAACCGCAACGCGGTAGAAATAACGGCTGAGATCATACCCATATACCTGATCCGGATAATGCCGGCGTAGGGAGGCGGTCAGTATGCTGGCCATGTATGATAACCAATAATGGAAAGTCCCCGCTTTCCGATGGTTAAATGTTAATGCTTTAAACAATGAGAACTCTTTTGCTATCAGCAGCTTTGCTGATATCAGGCGTTGCTTTCGCACAAGACAGCCTGAAAACCCAAACATTGGACGATGTGATTGTATACTCCACCCGTGCCAATGAAAACACACCCATGACTTATTCTTCGATATCGAAAGAAGATATCCAAAAGCGAAACCTGGGTCAGGATTTACCGATTCTTTTAAATTTTACGCCTTCCATCGTTACTACCAGTGACGCTGGAGCAGGCGTAGGCTACACAGCTATGCGAATCAGAGGCAGTGACGCTACCAGAATCAACGTGACGATCAATGGCATACCAGTGAATGACTCAGAATCGCATGGCGTATTTTGGGTAAATATGCCAGACTTTTCCTCTTCGCTAAGCAGTGTACAGATCCAACGTGGAGTGGGGACTTCCTCGAATGGTGCAGGGGCTTTCGGTGCTACCGTAAACCTGAAAACCAGTAATGTTTCTACCGAGCCATTTTTCCAGACAGACAATTCATTTGGCAGCTTCAACACCTGGAAGTCAAACCTCACTTTTAATACCGGGCTGATCAATGACCGGTTCAATTTTGAGGGACGACTTTCTAAGATCACTTCAGATGGATATGTAGATCGCTCAAATGCAGACCTAAAATCATACTACCTTTCGGGTGGAAGCTATGGTGAGAAAACCATGATCAAAGCGGTGATTTTTGGTGGACAGGAAGTGACCCAACAAGCCTGGTACGGAACGCCGGAAGCAGTATTAAATGGCAATGAAGATGACATTGAAAGGCTGATTGCTTTTTCTGGAGAATATACTACACCTGAGCAACTCGGTAATGTGAGGAATTCAGATCGCAGGTTCAATTATTACCTGTATGACAATGAAGTCGACGATTACCGCCAGGATCACTACCAGCTTCACTTAGGTCACACATTTTCAGAATCACTGAACCTATCGGCGGCTGTGCACTACACACGGGGGCGAGGGTATTTTGAGCAATTCAATGGGAGTGAAGAATTGAGTGCTTACGGTCTTGATTCGATTGAGGTGGGATCAGAAAAGGTTGGAGCATCTGATATCATTGTAAGGAGATGGCTGGATAATCATTTTTACGGTTCTACTTTCTCCCTGAATTACCAGCAGGACAAATTGAACCTAACCCTGGGCGGAGCTGCCAATCAATATGTAGGTGATCACTTTGGAGAAATTATCTGGATGCAGTTTGCCGGAAATACAGACATCCGAGACCGCTATTACGATGGGGAATCTACCAAAAATGATATCAACGTATTTGCCAAAGCAAACTACGATGTATCCGATCAATTGAATGCATTTGTGGATATGCAGGTCAGAAATGTGGCCTATGAAACAAAAGAGATTGACAATGACCTGAATCCATATGATGTCAATGAAAGCCTGACCTTTTTTAACCCAAAGGTTGGCTTGACTTTCAGCCTCACAGATCAAATGAGCATGTATGGCTCCTTTGCAATCGGAAATAGGGAGCCGGTACGCTCAGACTATATCGATGCAAATCCGAGAGAAATACCCGAACATGAGACCCTCCAAAACCTGGAAATGGGGGTGAGAAAATATGGTTCCAGCTTTTCGTACGAAGCGAATTTCTACTTCATGAACTATGAAAATCAACTGGTCCTAACAGGTGCGGTAAATGATGTAGGTTCGGGTATTCGGGTGAACGTACCAAAAAGCTACAGAGCGGGAATCGAACTCAGCACCATCTACAAATTCAATGATCAACTGACATGGAATGCAAACCTGGCTTTGAGCAGAAACAAGATCGAGGAGTTCACGGAAGTTGCATTCAACTATGGAACAGATTTTAATGGTTTCAGCGAGGTAAGAATTGAACATGAAAATACGGACATTGCTTTCTCTCCAAACGTGGTGGCTGGAAGTATTCTCACCTATTCACCCACAGAAACTCTGACCGTGGAATTACTTACAAAATATGTGGGTCAGCAATACCTGGACAATACTTCCAATAATGACCGTGCGATTGATCCATACCTCACCAATGATGTACGAATTGGATACAACATCAAAACCGGCTTTGCCAAAAGCCTGAATTTCTCACTGCTGGTGAATAATGTTCTGGATGTAGAGTATTCGTCAAATGGCTATACCTGGGGCTATTACTACGGGCCAGATTTGTACCAGCAAAACAACTACTACCCACAAGCCGGAAGGAACTTCCTGGCTGCCATAAGCGTGAGGTTCTAAACAAAGATCATGTAGTGTGGTGCACAATGTCATTGGCATCATGCTACATGCATTTAACTTTGAGGGCATGAAATGAGCATGATTACAAACACCAACTCGGTGATGAATAAAACTTATGCGAATTCCCTGTTTGCCGACAGGCAGGCATGTGTGCCATTAAGAACAAACACTATTCACATGAAAAATATGACGGTTCTCAAGGCTGTTTCGATCCTTCACCTGATACTTTCCACACTCTGGTCCATCGCTTACTATAGCGAAATGGATGACGGCAAAGGATGGGGTGTGCTTATCATCGTCGGGCTTTATGCTATCGGTATTGCCGGGCTTCTAATCAGCTGGATCCTCAAAAGTTTGTGCCAAAAGTACATTCAGGATCAGCCGATGAGGGTACAGAATCTAATAGAGATTGCAGTTGTGGCCGGGTTCATTGTGTTTGTGGCGCTCAGGTATTGAGGCATTTATACGCTGTGATCAATCACGACCTTTCCCAACTCAGCATTTATAAAATCCATCTCCTCCTTCTTCAAATCAAAGCTTAGGGACTTAGCATTTTCTTCTGCCTGCTTTGCATTTCTTGCCCCTACCAAAGCTGCCGTTATCCCCGGGCGTTGCACCGTCCAGTTTATGACCAGCTGCGCCAGCGTCACCCCATGTCCGTCTGCAATTGGTTGGATTTTTTGCAGAAAGTCATTGGTTCTAGATCTGTTTGGTTCTTTAAAAAATTTATTGTCAGCCCGGTGGTCATCGCCGCTAAACTCATAATCAGATGTGATCTTACCAGTAAGCAAACCCCGTTGTAACGGGCTATATCCCAGGATTCCTACATTTTGTTCCAGACAGAATGGAATGATGTCCTTTTCAATCTTACGATACACCATGCTGTAAGGAGATTGCGTAGAAGCCAGCTCAATGACCTTCCCGGCACGCTTCATCATCTCTACTTTGTGATTGGACATTCCAATTGCCCGAATTTTGCCTTGCTGCTGGAGTTCCTTCAAAACCCCCATGGTTTCCTCAATTGGGGTGGTGGCATCCGGGCGGTGGATTTGATACAGGTCAATGTAATCCGTGCCCAACCGCTTTAGACTATCCTCTACTTCCTGAATGATCCCTTCCCTTCCGGCATAAGCATACACTTTGTACGACTCATTCTCATTCTTTGCTTCGAAGTAGTATTCTCCCCTGGTCGTTTTCCAATTGATCCCAAACTTTGTCAGAATCTCCACATTATCCCGGCCCAATTCCTTCACAGCTTTACCCACCAATGACTCACTATGACCATACCCATAGATAGGGGCTGTGTCGATGGAAGTCACGCCCATATCAAAACTCCTTTTGATTGCCTCCAGAGCTTCCTTGTCGTCATTGCCTCCCCAGGCCCAGCCACCGATCGCCCAGGCGCCAAATACGATGGGTGAAATTTTCAGGTCTGTTTTTCCGAGTTGAATTTTTTGCATACGACAAAGGAACAAAAAAGGCGAGGAATCATTCCTCGCCTTAGGACAAAACTCAACCCTTCGAGAACCTCAGGGTGACAAATCACTGTCTTGTATTCATCGCACTAGCCAAATCTACCAATTCAATAAACTCTGCCCGATAGCCAAAAGCATCTTTTCCCTTCGCTGATTTGGCCAGGCTCAAAACATCTTCGTAAGAGAGATCGCCTTTAAACTCAGAATCCCTGAGCAACATCCCGAACCCTGCCACCGCCATGGACCAGTCCAGGTTGGCGCTGGATTTTCCAATCTCGTTTTGCACCACCTGGGTGATCAACTTGCTGGTGTCTCCATCCGGTTCCTTGTATCGGAACTTCACGGTAAGTAACTCATCTGTTGAAGTAGTAGTCTGCTGGTTGTTTGACTGATATTTCAGCGGATCAATATCTTTCACAAACTCACTTTCCACTCCCACAGGTATGATCTCATAGAGGGCAGTCACAGTATGACCGCTACCCAACTCACCGGCATCCTTCTTATCATCATTGAAATCTTCATCATTCAGCATACGGTTTTCATAGCCAATCAGACGGTACGCCTGCACAACTGAAGGATTGAATTCAACCTGAATTTTTACATCCTTCGCAATGGTGAACATAGTTCCCCCAAATTCATTTACCAGCACCTTTTTCGCCTCTTTCATATTGTCAATGTAGGCATAGTTTCCATTTCCCTTGTCGGCCAATGTCTCCATTTTGGAGTCTTTGTAGTTGCCCATCCCAAAACCAAGCACAGTCAGGAATACCCCCTCTTTTCGTTTCTCTTCAATCAATCGCTCCATCTCAGCATTGCTTGATGCTCCCACGTTGAAGTCACCATCTGTGGCAAGTACCACTCTATTATTTCCTCCTTTCACAAATTGCTCTTTGGCGAGCTTGTAAGCCAATTGTATACCCGCTCCACCGGCAGTCGATCCACCGGCCTGGAGCTGATCCAGTGCATCCATGATTTTCTTTTTGTCATTGCCATCGGTAGGCTGCAACACCACTCCGGCAGCCCCGGCATATACGACGATTGATACTTTGTCTTGTGGCCTCAGCTCATTCACCAAAAGCTTGAAGGCGGACTTTAAGAGCGGTAGTTTGTTGGGCGCACTCATAGAACCCGACACATCCAGCAAAAACACAATGTTGGAAGCCGGAAGGTCATCCAGGTCAATTTTCTTTCCTTGTAACCCGATCTGGGCGATCAAATGCTTCTCATTCCATGGAGCTCTTGACACCTCTGTATTGATCGAGAATGGATCTTTTCCTGTCGGATTTTCATATTCATAGTTGAAGTAATTGATCATTTCCTCTATTCGCACAGCATCCTTGGGCGGAAGCTGACCATTGTTGATGAACCTTCTCATGTTGCTGTAAGAAGCCGCATCTACATCAATCGAAAAAGTGGAGAGTGCATGATCCAACACTTTGCGAAAGCCATTTTCGCGAATGGTGGAGTATTCTTCAGTGTTGTGGTAATCAACTTCGTATGCTGGTTGATACATAGACCTCATTGCTGCCCCACTTGCAGCCATGTCATGTGAAATATTGTATCCCAAAGCTTTCTTCTCCCTCTCTGGCTTACCGGTCACGGGTACCACCACTTCCTGAAGTTCGGTTGCGCCACCCATCGTTACATCAATAATTTTTCGGGCACCTACCTGGATTTCCTGTGTTTCAAACCCAACAAAAGAAAAAACCAGAACAGTCTTTTCGCCAGGTACTTCGATGGAATAAAAACCATTGAGATCAGTCGTTGTGCCTGTGGTCGTTCCTTTGATGACTACATTCACTCCTGCTAGCGTCTGACCGTTTTCATCATATACAGTGCCATTTACATATCTGGCATTCACATTGAGTGCGAGTAATATTGAGCAGATGACAATTAGATTTTTCATATCATTTTTCATTTGATTTGACATTGGGATGCAGGCATGATTTAGATTCCATAAAAATTTTTGATTTTTTTTATTTTCTCTATTTTCTACTCAATTGTCATCTCGACTGAAAGGAGAGATATTTACTAATCATGAGGAGCCATAATTATTTCGTTTACATCACAACTAATCCAGGGAGATCTGTGGTGTACGTTGGGATGACGAATGATCTGGCTAAAAGACTGAATGAGCATTATCAAAACAGAGGTAATCCCAAAAGTTGGTCAGGGAAGCACTATTGCTATAATCTGATTTGGTGGGAAAGACACCAATATGTAAATAATGCCATAGAACGTGAGAAGGAAATAAAGAAATGGCGAAGAGAGAAAAAGAATCTTCTTATAGCGTCGTTCAATCCCGATTGGGAGTTTCTTAACAATGAAGTTGGTGCCTGGGATTATTTAAATATTTCTCCTTCGTCGAAATGACAGAGAGGTTGATACAACTGCGTACATGTCATCTCGAACGATAGTGAGAGATATTTACCCCTCGAATGCCTTTAATAAGTACCCATTTCTCCTGCTTTGAAATGACCGAAAATGTAAATGCTTTCCACTTGAATTGACATCTCGATTGAAAGGAGAGATATTTACCATCTATGTCCTGCGAATTCAGATAAGAGTTTTCTATCGTCGAAATGACAGAAAAGGGGAACATATCACCCACTGATGAATTGCAACTTCAGTTTTACCGCAACACTGGGAATCAGGAGGTGCTGGGTGAACTGTATAATAAATACATGCACCTTGTGTATGGTTTGTGCCTGAAGTATCTGAAGAACAGGGATGATGCGCAGGATGCTGTCATGTCAATCTATGAACAGCTTAGCGAAAAGCTTTTAACGACCGAAGTGCAGCATTTTAAAAGCTGGCTGTATATGGTGAGCAAAAATCATTGCCTCATGCAGCTTCGTAAAAAGAATCCGGAAGTTCATACCGAAGTTTTTATGGAATCGGGAGAAGAAATGCATCTCAACAATGAAAAGATGGAGCTGGAGAAAGACCTAACTGCCTTAGAGGCCTGTATTGAGGAATTGAAAGAAGAGCAGCGACACTGTGTGAAGCTCTTCTTTCTGGACAAGAAAAGCTATCAGCAGGTGAATGAAGAAACAGGGCTGGACATGAAAAAAGTGAAAAGCCATATCCAGAATGGAAAGCGTAACTTAAAAATGTGTTTGGAAAGTAAGCATGTCAACCGATAAAAACCATAGCGAGCAATTTGAGCGATACCTGAAAGGGCAGATGAGCCCGGAAGAAGCGCATGCATTTGAGCGTGAGGTGTTGGATGATCCTTTTGCACAGGAAGCGCTGGAAGGCTATGAGGCACAGGGAGCGGAGACTATCAATGATCTGGAAAAATTGCGATCGCAAGCATTTTCCAAAAAGAAGACATTTCCTTTCATACGCATTGCTGCGGCTGTGGCATTGCTTATCGTGGGTTCATTCACCGTTTACTTCTTTATCGATCAGGTCGGGAATGAACAACTGGCCATGGAAAAGGAATCTCCCGAAGAAATGACGCAACAACCGGCACCAGATACCACAAAATCAGTTCCCAAAATCACCACAGAAGAGGAATCTATAAAACCAGCAGAAGAGGTCGTAGACAAACCAAAACTGGTGGCTGAAGTGCCTCCAAGAAAAGAAGAAACTCCCAAGTCGGAAATTGCAACGGAAGAAGAACCTGCCGAAGAAACCGATAATCGAGGAGCTGGGATGATGGCTGATAATGCGATTCAGGATGATGATGACTTTATGCTTGCGGAAGCCGATGAAGTAATAGCTGAGGAATTAGTATCATCGGAAATGGAATTGGATGTGGAAGAGGAATTAGAAAAAATGACAATTGAGCCTTTGATGGCAAAAGAACGGGCAAAAAAAATTGCTTCGGATGCTCAGGCAGATCAACCTTCAGCACTCAGCAGTCGAAGTGCAGCACGAGGGGCAGCAAGCTATTTACCAAGAACCATTTCAGGCATAGTTACTGATGATACTGGCGAATCCCTTCCCGGAGTGAATGTCACCATCAAAGGAACCACCACCGGAACCACCACCGATCTGGATGGAAACTATCGCCTGGCTATTGAAGACAACTCCAGCCTTGTTTTTTCATTCGTTGGGTTTGAATCGCAGGAGGTTCAGGTTGGAGCCAGAAGCACAATAGATGTCACAATGGGCGGAGCTACAGAATTGCAGGAGGTGGTAGTAACAGGATATAGTGGATCAGGACAGCCTGATCCCGGCTATTCTCCGGCTAAGCCATTGGTGGGAAACTCTGACTATAAAAATTACATGGAGACAAACCTCCAATATCCTGAGCAGGCAATTACCAACCAGATTGAAGGAACGGTAGTGCTTCTTCTGGCCATCAATGCGTCGGGAGAAATCGAAGACATTGAAATCAAAAAAAGTCTTGGTTACGGTTGCGATGAAGAAGCCATTCGATTGGTAAAAGAAGGGCCGGGCTGGGAGCCGGCAGAAAAAGACGGAGTAAAGGTGGAGGATAAGGTGAAAGTACGTGTCAAATTCAAACTGGAATGATATGAAAAAGCTGGAGATTAAAATCGACAGACCCTGTTCAGAAAAATGGGAGACATTTGAAAAAAGAGGCTTGAATGGTTTCTGTTCTTCTTGTCAAAAAGAAGTAGTTGATTTCACTAAAATGAGTGATCGACAAATCAAAGATTACTTCCTGAAAACAAAAGGTGATGTATGCGGAAGGATGAGAAAAAATCAGCAAAAACAGTACGAAATCAAATCCGAAACTGCCAGCAATCCTCTTCAATATTTAGTTGCAGCAAGTGCTCTTTTATTCGCAAGTTCTCCTGCTGTCAGTCAATCCAAAAAGGACAAAATAGTTGTCGATGCAAAGTATGACAATACTGCATCTACCAACATTCGCAGAACAGTTTCCGGCAAGGTAACAGATGACTCTGGAGAATCACTGCCTGGTGTAAATGTGGTTGTAAAAGGCACAACTACTGGCACAACTACTGATTTGGATGGTAATTATAGAATTGATGTCAATGAAGGAAATTCCCTTATATTCTCCTTTATAGGATTCGAAACTCAGGAAGTAGCAATCCTGGATCGCTCTATCATTGATATAGCATTGGGAGGATCCATTGGGTTAATAGGGGAAGTAATAGTGGGTGGTGTTCATACCAAATGGTATTCACCAAGAAGTCTGTGGTGGAGAGTAAAAGGATTCTTTGGGAGAATCTTTTAACCTCTACCCCCCCCCACCATCCGATCTTTCCCTTGCATATCCTGATGGACAGTGACTTCCGAGTAACCAATTTGCTCAAGGTAGTTTTTAACTTCAGAAGCAAAATGTTCATGAATCTCGAAGTAGAGCTTCCCTCCTTTATTAAGAGATTTTAAACCTTCATCAGCTATTCTCTTATAGAAAATAATTGGATCATCATCCGGTACAAAGAGCGCTAGTCCCGGCTCATGGGCTGTCACATTGGTATTCATCTGCCTCCGTTCCCGCTGTGGAATGTAGGGTGGATTGCTAACCAGAATATCCAGCTCCTTTTCAGGAAGTTCTTTACTTAAAATATCATGCTGAAAGAAAGTCACCTTCGCACCCAGGCTATCAGCATTCTTTCTGGCAATGCCAAGCGCCTCTTCCGATACATCCGTACCAAAAACATCTCCCCCTGTCTCCAATGAAAGTGTGATCGCAATGCAGCCAGAACCAACACCAATATCCATGATTCTTGGATTTTCCGGTTTAATCTCCTTCAGGATCATATCCACTAACTCCTCCGTTTCCGGACGGGGGATGAGCGCCCCCGACTGAACTAAAAACTTCCTGCCATAAAAATCCGCCACTCCGGTCACATACTGAATAGGCTCTTGATCAAGCAGTCTAGCCACGGCCTGTGCAAGTTGTTTCTCATCTAACCCTTTCAAATCACCAGCAAGAATATCTGCTTTTCTAATTCCAAATAAATCCTCCAGAAGCAAATAGCTGATGTTCTCAGCTTCTCGCTGATCATAAACTTTTTCCAGCTGTTTCGCTGTTTCTTGCCAGATTTGCCTCACATTCTTCATTAGAAAAGCGAAAGTACACATTCAGTGGATGATCCCCGATACATGCAACGCGCGTTGGAACTGGCAGAGCTGGGCAGAGGAAGTGTCTCCCCCAATCCGATGGTGGGATGTGTGATCGTGCACGGTGACAAAATCATTGGGGAAGGGTATCATCAAAAATACGGAGAAGCTCATGCGGAAGTCCACGCCATTAACTCCGTCCAAGACCACTCTCTACTTGCTGAAAGCACGGCATATGTGACATTGGAGCCCTGTGCCCACCATGGAAAAACTCCCCCATGCGCTGACCTCCTGATTGAAAAGAAACTCCGACAAGTGGTGATTGCTTCACGAGATTCATTTAAGCAAGTAGATGGAAAAGGGATTGAAAAACTTCATGAAGCCGGAATTGCAATCGAGGTTGGGTTAATGGAAAAAGAAGCGCTGGAGTTGAACAAACGATTCTTCACCTCCATTCGAAAAGAAAGACCTTATGTGATTCTCAAATGGGCTCAAACATCCGATGGGTTTGTTGCTCGTGAGAATTACGACTCCAAATGGATCAGCAATTCTTACTCCAGACAGTTGGTACACAAGTGGCGAACGGAGGAAGACGCAATTCTGGTAGGAAAGAATACGGCCATCCATGACAATCCAACGCTAACAGCGCGAGACTGGGAAGGGAGAAATCCAATCCGGATTCTTCTGGACAGCAATCTGGTAACCAAAAAAGATGCAAACCTCTTTAATGACGATGCACCGACTCTGGTCTTCAATTCATCAAAAGAAGGGAAAGAAAAAAATATCGAGTGGATCAAGGTTGACCTGAACAATCCGTGGAGTGTACTTGGAAAATTACATGAGCGAAAAATTCAGTCTGTGATTATAGAGGGGGGATCACAGGTATTGAACTCATTCATCCATGAAAATTGTTGGGATGAAGCCCGGGTGTTTACCTCACAGAAAACTTTTGGAAAGGGCATAGCTGCTCCAGAAATTGAAGGCGAGATCACTCAAAACGAAGCAATTTTTGACGACCAATTAACTATTTATAAAAATCGTGGCTGAAGATCTAACACTTATCCAGGACGGCACCAAAGAGGAAAAATACGAATCCCTCATCCCACAAATCCGGGGACTAATGTATGGTGAAACTAACCTCATTGCCAACCTGGCCAATATCGCTGCGGCACTTAAAGAAAGCCTGGGATTTTTCTGGGTGGGATTCTATCTGGTGGATAAAGAAGATGAGTTGGTCCTGGGCCCGTTTCAGGGGCCGGTGGCCTGCACTCGCATCAAAAAGGGCAAGGGTGTGTGTGGCTCCAGCTGGCAAAGAGACCAAACCCTCATTGTGCCAAACGTAGACGAATTTCCCGGACACATTGCCTGTGCTTCTGCTTCCAAGTCCGAGATTGTACTTCCTATTAAGAAAGATGGAAAAATCATTGGGGTGCTGGATGTGGATAGCGACCAATTAAATGATTTTGACGAAACAGATCAGCGATATCTTCAGCAAATCCTTGATCTTCTTCCTTAACATACTTTAACCACTCCCAAGTGCCCTGTAGCCATTATCTAGCCTAAGGTCTGTATTTTTGTCGCTGTGTCAGACAAGGTGAAAATACGTCTTAGCTTTCTGGGAGCGATCCTATGCTGGCTGCTGTTTACAGGCTCCAGCATCTACCTGCTTTTCGTACAGAGCTATGACATGAAGGTGGATTTCTCCAACTTCTTTCCGCAAGTGTGTTTCACAGGATTCGTCCTCAGCACATTCGCCTATTACCGATACATGATCACCAAGGCAGACAGCCTCAATTTCACCGATCTGCTTTGGAAAGTTTTCATTACCGGCTTGATAACCACGCTGATCTCACTGGCCATCCAGTTTTTCTTTACCGTATTTGCAAAAACGACGCTCGTAGAAAGCCCGCTTACAATCAATTTCTTCTACAACATTTTGATTGGGCTGGTGGTGATCTTCATGGTGTCCACTATGGTGGTTTGGAAGCGGCTGATCCTTTATCAAAAATCCAAGAACCTGCTGCAGTTGTGGGGCTTTTTCGAAGTAGCACTCATCGGTGCGCTGCTCTTTGATTTTTTCGGTTTTGAGGCCGGTGGAGCAAACTTCCGCGTGGCACTGGTAGTGTTGGGGTGCTTTTCCCTTATTCTGGTTTTTAACCTCAAGTGGGTGGCTTACCTAAACTTTAAGCAAAAGTGGAAAGGCATTTTGTTTATACTGCTTTCGGCAATCTACCTCTACCATTTTCTTAGAAACCTTCTGAAGTTTTCCTACACCGATGTGCTAGTTATTGATCTGCTCGATCGCACATTTGTTTGGGGAGTTTTTGGGTTTCTATTCCTGTATGCTGTCATTTCCATTCTGGTCACGCTATTCAACCTTCCTACCTCGTCTGTCTTTGAGCAAAAGCTAAAAGAAGCACTCGATTTTCAAAAACTGAGTCAGTCCATTCCCCGAGGAGAAACGCGGGATCAGACCTATGAGATATTGCTGGAGAGTTCGATGAGTGCAGTGTTTGCGGATGCTGCATGGCTGGAGGTGAAAGATGATGGTGGCACCACTCAGGTGATCAGAAACCTGAAGGACGAAGAAGTAGACGAAATCAAATCGGCAATAAAGGGCGATACGATCAAATCGATCTTGAGTCTGAATGTGAAATCGGAATTGAACCCAAGCAAGCTGACCGATGAACTGAAGCACTCTCAATACAAATCGATCATAGCCCTGCCCATCATGGTTCAAAATAAGCAGGTAGGGTGCATCGTCCTGCTCAATGAAGTGTCGGAAGCTTTCAACCGGGAGATGGTCAACATCATTACCACTTTCGTAAACCAGGCCAGCATCTCGCTGGAAAACCTGTCCCTGATTAAGGAGTCGATAGAAAATGAGCGATATAAAGAGCAGCTGAAAATTGCGAAAAACGTTCAGAAAAGTCTACTCCCAAGAGAGCTGATAAACAACGACCACCTGACCATGGCTGCCTTCTCCATGGCCGCCGATGAGGTGGGGGGTGACTATTATGACATTCTGGAATATCAAAAAAATAAGTTTGGTCTCATCATTGGTGACGTGTCCGGAAAGGGGACAAGCGCGGCATTTCAAATGGCTCAGATGAAAGGAATTTTCCATAGCCTGGCCAATCAGGGAGTATCTCCCGAGGAGTTCAATATCAAAGCAAACACGGCCCTTAGCCAATGTCTGGAACGCACATCGTTTATCACAGCTACATACTTTGATATTAACACAAAGGAAAATATCCTCACCTTCTCCCGCGCCGGGCATTGTCCCAGCCTCTTCTATTGCAAAAACAATCACCAGGTGGAGTATTTGAAATGCGATGGGATGGGTTTGGGAATGGTGAGAAACTCAAGCTATCAGGAATACGTTCATAGCAATACTGTCAATTATCACGCAGGCGATACGCTGCTTTTATACACTGACGGTATCACGGAGGCTAAAAATCCTGATGGAGAACAATTTGGTGATGAGCGCTTGAAAAAGTCATTTACCACGCATGCCTCAAAAGCACCCGACCAGGTAAAAGAAGGAATTAAAAATGATCTCTCTGAATTTATTGGAGAGATGAATATTGATGACGACTACACATTGGTAGTCGTTCAATTTAAAGACAAATAATATGGCTGAAATAACCACAGAGAACAAAGACGGAATTCATCTCATTGCCATCCATGGCGAAATAGATGCCGGCTCCAGCATATACCTGGACGATGCGCTTAAGGCTGCTTTGGAAAACGGGGAAAAGAAAATAGTTGCCGATTTGTCGGGGCTGCACTATATCTCATCAGCAGGTCTGGGCGTATTTATTTCTCATGTGGATGAGTTTAAACTTCATGAAGTCAAACTCGTACTATTCGGGATTAATGAAACCGTGAAACAAGTTTTTGATATTCTTGGTTTGGAAAAACTATTGACCATTGTGAACACAAAAGAAGAAGCCATAGGTGCTTTCAAATGAATAACAGATTGACCATAGGGTGTGACAAAAATGAGCTGGTGAAAATCCGTCAGTTTACTTCAGACATGCTGGAAGAGCACAAAGTACCTGACCTGCAGGCACACAAGCTCGTGCTGGCGGTGGATGAAGTGTGCGCCAACCTGATCATTCACGCCAACCATTGCAATCCGCAAAGCAGAATTGAATTTGATATAGAATTCCGCCCAAAGCAAATTGTATTCACCTTCCGCGACAGAGGAATCGGTTTCGACATCAATGAATATGAATCCCCATCCATGGAAGAGCTGGTCACCTCCCGAAGACAGGGGGGCCTGGGACTCATGCTCGTAAAAAGAATAATGGATAAAATTGAGTTCTCTACTGAAAAGAATCACAATATTTGCAGGCTCATAAAAGTGTATCCTTAACGTGAGAAATATCCTCATTCTCAACATATTATTATTGGCTGGCTGCCAGTATTTTCAGCCTAAAGAAGAGATCAAAGAAAAGGTGATCGCCAGGGTGGGCGAAAAAGAGCTGGTGGAATCCAGCCTTACCGATCTAATACCGGCAAACTCATCGGCTGCAGATAGTGCGGTCTTTGCCGAAAAGTTTGTGCTGGATTGGGTAAAAAAGCAGCTAATGATCTCCCGGGCTGAAGATGCCATTGATTTCAATGAAGCCCGCATCCAAAAGAAAGTGCTTGACTATCAATATGCTTTGATGGTTCACGAGCTGGAGCAAAAGTACATAGATGCAAACCTGAACGAAGAGGTAAGCGATGATGAAATCGCTGCTTACTATGATGAGAAGTCGGAGAATTTCGTACTTCGTCAAAACCTGGCCAAGTGTGTCTATTTCAAAGTCCCATCCAAAGCCCCAAATGTATGGAGGTTGAGAAGGAGTCTAAAAAACTATCCACAAGACAGCACCGAGCTATGGGAATATGCTAATGAGCATGCTGTAAAAGCCTTTGTAGAGGATTCTGTATGGGTGAAATTTGATGAGGTACTACTTGAAACCCCACTTAAAGATGTTACAGACAAAGCGGCGTTTCTAAAAACGAATAGCTCCGTGGAAGTCTCGGATGAAGACTTCATCTACTTTCTAAGGATTTTTGAATACAAGGTGGTCGGAGAAGTGGCGCCACTCGAATTCATCAAAGAGAGCATCGCTGATATCATCATCAATAAGCGAAAAATTGCCCTGAAGAAGGAGCTGGAAAAGAAAATATATGAAGAAGCAGAGAAGACAAATGCGTTTGAGATTTATAGTAATTAGTGCGGCGGTCATTACGTCCTTTTCCTCATTGGCACAAACCAATGAAGTGGTCATTGACAAGATTATAGCCAAGGTGGACGACTACATTATATTGAAGTCTGAGCTGGAGCGGGCCTATCTGGATTTCCTCTCCCGGGGACAAGCAAGAGGAGCTAACGCAAAGTGTGAAATATTGCAGCAGCTTGTTGTGAACAAAATGCTAGTAGCGCAATCAGAAATCGATTCCATTTTTGTAGAGGATGCCGAAGTAAACAATAACCTTGACAGAAGGATGTCAGTCATGGCGCAGCAGTTTGGTGGGGAGTCTGAGATTGAGCGGGCATACGGAAAGTCTATTGAGCAAATCCGGGCTGAAATCTTTGACAACATCAAAGAACAACTTACCATTCAGCGAATGCAGTCTGAACTGACCTCCAGTCTCAAAGTCACCCCAGCCGAGGTGAAGAAGTTTTTCAAGAACATTCCTCAAGATTCTCTTCCATACTTTTCTACAGAGGTTTCTATCGCCCAGATAGTCACCGACCCAAAACCCGGAAAAACCCAAAAGGATAAAGTAAGAAATCTTCTGTTGGATTTAAGAAGTCAGATAGAGAGCGGAATTGACTTTGCCGTGCTTGCCAAAAAGTATTCGCAAGATCCTGGATCAGCTTCAAGAGGAGGAGAGCTTGGCTTCTTTGGCAGGGGGGAACTCGCCCCGGAATACGAAGCAACCGCACTGTCCCTGAAGCCCGGTGAAGTTTCCATGCCTGTGGAGACGCAGTTTGGATTTCACCTGATCGAGCTACAGGAGAAACGAGGCAATATCTACAAGACAAGGCACATCCTGATCTCACCTCAACCCAGCCCTGAAGATTATCAAAAAGCTGAAAACTACCTGGATAGTATAAGGACAAGAATTAAGATTGACAGCATTACTTTCCAATCTGCAGCTAAGGAATATTCTGATGACCAGCAGACCTCCTCTGCCGGGGGATTCTTTCAGGATGAGACCGGAGGTCTGAGGGTGCCTGCCGAAAGCCTGGACCCAAATATTTTCTTTACGATAGATACGATGAAAATTGGAAATATCACCAAACCGATCCGCTATCAAAAGCAAGATGGAACCTACGCTTTCAGGATTATTTATTACAAGGATCGTGTGGCACCACACCAGGCCAATCTGGATGTAGATTACCAAAAAATCGCTAATGCCGCCCTGGCTCAAAAGAAGAACAGGATTATTTCTGAGTGGTTTGATAAAGCAAGAGGTAATGTCTTCATCGAAATAGACCCTGAGTATAATTACTGTAACCTCACCAACTAAATTACGATTAACACAGGCAGTACTTTTAAAAGACTAAACCGAATAAGCATGGCGGAAAATCAGGATGTGAAACTTGCAGATGAATTGGCAAAAGATTTTGAAAGGCTTGAACATGAGATATCCAAAAAAATAATAGGTCAATCTGAGGTAGTAAGGCTTCTCATCACTTCACTTTTCTGTAATGGACACTCGCTTCTTGTGGGTGTTCCCGGTCTTGCCAAAACACTCCTCGTCCAGACAGTTTCCAAATGCCTGGGGCTTGATTTCAATCGCATTCAATTCACGCCAGACCTGATGCCCTCTGATATTTTGGGAGCCGAGACCTTAGACAAAGAGCGAAACCTTCGTTTCATTCAAGGCCCCATATTTTCGAATGTCATCCTGGCAGATGAAATCAATAGGACTCCCCCAAAAACACAGTCTGCTCTATTGGAAGCGATGCAGGAAGGCGCTGTTACCATCGCAGGCAAAAATTATAATCTGGACAAGCCCTTCTTCGTGTTGGCCACTCAAAACCCGATTGAGCAGGAAGGAACATATCCGCTTCCTGAAGCTCAGCTGGACCGTTTTATGTTTATGATCAAGCTGGACTATCCCAAATATGAGGATGAAGTGGAAGTGGTGAAAAGGACAACATCTCAAGCCACTGATGAGGTGGGTGAGGTAATTTCCAAGGAGAAGATTCTGGGATTTCAGAATCTAATAAGAAAGGTGCCGGTTGCGGATAATGTGTTTGAATATGCCGTTAACCTGGTATCCAAAACCCGACCAGGTGGAGAAAAAGCAGATAAAATTGCCACAGAATATTTGGAGTGGGGAGCTGGCCCAAGAGCTGGCCAGTTTTTGATCTTGGCTGCCAAGTGCAATGCCCTAATCACCGGAAAATATTCACCAGATATCGAAGATGTGAAGCTCGTGGCTGCACCAGTGCTTCGTCATAGAATTGTGAGAAACTTCAAAGCAGAAGCAGAGGGAATAACAGAAGAAAAGATCATTGCAGACCTTCTTTAAAATTGCTTAAGAAAGCGTATGTCATTCTCTGAAAACAGTCTCAAATCGTCAAGCTGATATTTAAGCATAGTCACCCGCTCTATCCCCATCCCAAAAGCAAATCCGCTGTATTTGGTTGAATCTATTCCGCAGTTTTCCAGGACATTCGGATCTACCATGCCTGAGCCCGCAATCTCCACCCATCCGGTATTTTTACAGATTTTACATCCGCTACCTCCGCAGATGAAGCAACTGATATCAATTTCTGCACTTGGCTCAGTAAAAGGAAAATAAGAAGGTCTGAGCCTAATTTTCGTGTCCTTTCCAAACATCTCCTTAGAGAAGTGGTACAGCGTATTCTTCAAATCCTTGAAGCTGATATTTTCACCAACTACCAATCCCTCCACCTGATGAAAAAAGCAGTGCGCGCGTGCAGAAATAGCTTCATTCCGATAGACCCGACCGGGCATAATTGAGCGAATAGGTGGCTTCTTTTTGTTCATCAACCTTATCTGCACATTGGAGGTGTGGGTGCGCAGAAGCATATCGGGATTCTTCTCCACGAAATAGGTGTCCTGCATCTCCCTGGCAGGGTGGTTTTCCGGGAAATTTAGTGCGGTAAAATTGTTCCAGTCATTATCAATCTCAGGCCCATCTTCTACATTGAAACCCTGCCGTTCAAAAATCTCGATGATACGGCTTCTGGTCTGCGAAATGGGATGGATAGAGCCTTCAGATCCATAAGTGCCCGGTAATGTGACATCTACTTCCCGGGCAGAAGATCTACTTCCGCTTACCGAATTGGATAGCTCCTTAAGTTTTGTTTGGGCCAGGTTCTTCAGTTTATTTAGCTCCGGACCCAGCTCCCGCTTTTGCTCGCCTGGAACTTGCTTAAAGTCTTCAAACAAATCATTGATGATGTTATTTCGTCCGATAAATTTTAGACGGAAATTTTCTACATCCCCCTCAGTTTCGGCGGTGGCGTTTTCAACTTCTAATAGTAATGATTTGACTTTATCGAGCATCGTTTGCTATTCACTAATGAATCGCAAAAATAGCAATTATACTGAGGTATGCGATTTGCTCATTTTGATTTCCGGAGGAATGATTTTTGCCAACCTGGCTGCTTCCCTTCTCATCAACTTTCTGTCAAGTGCCGCTCCGATGGTCACTGTCATCAAGGTCATTATTAGCATCAACCATAACTCACCAATCTGCTGAAAAGAGGTGACCAAAGCGACTATGAGTATGTTGTATCCCACCAGCCATAACGTGGATTGCGCATGATTGAGGCCCATTTTTAGCAATACATGGTGGATGTGATTACGATCGGGCGCAAGTGGTGGTCTCCCCGTGAAAAGACGGATGAGCACTACTCTTAGCGTATCATAAACAGGCAATACAAATAATGCCAGACTAATGGCAACCGGGGAGACAAGAGTTTCAGCCTGTCCTGAAAAAGCCAGAAACTTTACCAGCAAGGAAGTAAGCATGAAGCCAAAAAGCATGGAGCCTGTATCCCCCATAAAAACTTTTGAAGGATGCCAATTATAAAGTAGAAAGCCGATTGATGACCCTGCCAGGGCAAAAGCAAAGGTGGCATCTACATAATGCCCAGATTGAATAAATGCCCAACCCAAATAGGATGAAATGACCAGCGCAATACATCCGGCCAGCCCGTCGATTCCATCAATCAGGTTGAATGCATTGGTCATAACCACAATCACGAAAATGGTAAATATCTCATCGAATACCCAGGGGAAATGACTTACCCCGAATAAGCCGTTCAGTCCTCCTATTTTGATATCACCCAGGAATACCACCAGAAAGGCAGAAAAAATCTGAACTACCAGTTTGTGCTGAGCCAGGAGGCTGGATAAATCATCCCGGACGCCAAGGAGAAAAATCAAAATCATCCCGCCGATAAAGTACTTTTCAGTAGCCAGCTCCTGAAGGGAAACTGAGAGTAAAAGTGCCATGAGTAAACCAGCAAAAATTGCGATTCCACCAAGCGATGGAGTACTCACGCTATGTATTTTTCGTTTATCCGGACGATCCAATAGGTCTATTGACCTAAACACCCTTATGATGACGGGCATCAGTGTAAGGGTGACTAAAAATGCTGTTGCTATGGCGAGGGATAGGCCCATAATTTTAGCGATTCATTGCGTGTTAATGAATCCAAAATCAAAAATGTAAATTTTTCTAGGGATATTTTAACTATTTCGGCAAATGGATTGAATTTTTAGGTGAACTGCATTACCCCAAGGGCAAGGTCTTTTGCCATTCCCAGGCAGATTTTACCATGGTATCCAAATCCAGTTCTGCACGCCAGCCCAACACATTGGTTACCTTTTTGGTATCGGCGAAAATTTGTTCCACATCACCAGGTCTCCTATCCACAATTTCATAATTGAGCTTCGTCCCAGAGACTTTTTCAAATGATTTGATTACGTCCAACACTGAGTATCCTTTTCCTGTACCCACATTAAAAAAATCGTAATTCGCTTCCATCCTTTCGGAATATTCGAGGGCAGAAATATGAGCCTTGGCCAAGTCTACCACATGGATGTAGTCCCGAATGCACGTGCCATCGGGTGTGTTATAATCGCCCCCAAAAACACGCATTTTTTCCCGGATACCCGCTGCAGTCTGAGTGATGAATGGAACAAGGTTATTCGGAATACCCAAAGGCAGCTCACCAATCAAGCCACTTTTGTGTGCACCAATTGGATTAAAATACCTCAATGAGATCGCCTTAAAATTTGATCTGGATTTACAAAAGTCCTCGATCATCTCCTCACAAATCTGTTTGGTATTTCCGTAAGGCGATTCGGCGGGTTGCTTAGGGGAATCTTCCGTCACAGGAAGTTTGTCTGGTTGACCATAGACTGTGCAAGAGGATGAGAAAACAAAGTGACTGATCCTGTGCAGCTCGCACATTTTTAGCAAGTTGATCAATGAAAGCAGATTGTTTTCATAGTAGCTCAAAGGTCTTTCAACAGATTCACCAACAGCCTTATATGCCGCAAAATGAATGATGGAATCAATGCGGTTTTTTTCGAAAAAATCCTTTACCAGAGAGGAGTTGACCAGATCTAATTGGACAAAGGTGATTTGAGCACCTGATATTTCCTCAATACGATCTTTGATCTCAGCCTGAGAATTTGACAGGTTGTCTACCACAAACACATTGTAACCTCGCTCCAGCAATTCAACGCACGTATGTGAACCGATGAATCCAAGTCCTCCGGTTACCAATACATTTTTCATTTTTAGTAGGCTTTTTGATCCCCTCTTAGAATGGAAAGGGCTGTTAATAAAATAATTTTAAAATCGAGCGTAAGAGACCAGTTCTTCACATAAAAGCGATCCAGCTTCACTCTGCCGCTCATGTCACTCAGCTCAGATGTCTCCCCTCTGAACCCCTTTGCCTGAGCCAGACCAGTAATGCCTGGTTTCACTGCGTGTCTCTGCCAAAATCGATCTATTTGTGGTTGGAACTCCTCGTTCAAAGCGATGGGGTGAGGTCTGGGCCCAACTACGGACATATCGCCCAAAAACACATTAATGAACTGAGGAAGCTCATCAATTGAGGTCTTTCTCAGTACCGATCCAATTTTAGTAATTCGATCATCATTTTTTGTGGCCTGCTTAAACTTTGCCTCCTTGTGGAAGGTCATTGTCCTGAATTTCCAACACAAAAAATCCTCGTTATTCTTTCCGTGCCGCTTTTGCTTGAAAAATACCGGTCCTCTTGATTCCATCTTGATCAAAAGGCCAATGACTGGCATCAACCAGGACAGTATGAAAATTAAAACAAGTGAAGAGAACACCAGATCAAAAGCACGCTTCACAATCCGATTAATTTCATGATCCAGTGGGATGGTGTTTACATTGATGATGGGGATATTGCCATACTGCTCAATGGATAAATTGTGCGTCATCAGCCTACTGAATTGAGAAATCAGGTTGACTTTGATCAAATTATTTTCTGCAAAATCAATGATCTCCGTTACTCGCTCTTCAGAAAGTGAGGGAAGGTGACAAAAGATGATATCTACATTATTTTTCAAAGCATAAAGCTCCAAATCATCAATTTTTCCGTCCGCCTGAATTTGATCATCAAGTGTGCCAGTGAGCTTGTAACCCAGCTCAGGGTTTTCATCAAAATGATTTATCAGAGTATCCGCAATATCTCCCGCCCCTACTACCAGAATGTTTCTCAGGTTGTAGCCCTTTGCCCTGGAATATCGAATGAAATAATGCCAAACCGACCGCCAGACTATGATAGCAAGTGTGAAAACCAGGTAGGTTACAAATAGGAATTTTCTGGAATAATCGACTGGCTGCAGTGCAAACCAAAGTGCAAAAACAACAGATAAATTGATTACCAGGGCTGAAAGTACCCTATTTAAGTGGTCGAGTAACAGGGATTGCCGATTGATATCTTGAAGCCGGCTTCCAAAGAAGATAAGCACCCACATGATATTCAGGAAGATATGCAGTGTGGCGTATTTGGCCGGGTAATCAATAGTATTGAACTGGTAGATAGATGCAGTGAATACCCCAATATTTAGTGCTATTAGATCCCCTAAAAGGAAGACGAAAAGAAAATACTTGGAGTAGCGGTGCTGGGGCATTTTTAGCTGTCAAATTATAATGCAAAGTTCACATTTTGCAGTAAAATGTGCTAATATTAAAAATTAATAAGTCCCCCTTTGATAATTGCCTACTTCACTTTATTATCTTGGAAAAGAATCAACTCTCAATTGGACACCCACACTGATACCTAGCGATCTATTTCTCTCAAAAATCATTTATGTCTCGTTCTAAAATAAACCAAATGAAGAATTCTTCTTTAAACTGGATTTCTTTTCTATGCTTATTACTCGGTGGTAGCTGTAGCTCAGAAAATGAAAGTATGCATTCCGCGCCAAATTTTGTAATAATACTAGTAGACGATCTTGGTTATGGGGATTTACAACGCTATCACACACCCTCAATCGATTACCTTTTTGAAAATGGGGTGGAATTCACAAACTTCCATTCAAACTCACTATGCACACCCACCCGTTCAAGTCTATTAACGGGTAAATACCCACAAAATTTTGGTTCCAATTTTGAACGCGCATTGGTTTATGAATTTGACGCTGAAATAGGCTTACCATTATCTTCAAATACAATTTTTAAAGCGCTACAAAATAATGGATACGCTACAGCTATTTTCGGAAAATGGCATCTTGGCTGGCGGGACCAATTTAACCCAATGAGATATGGCTTTGATCAGTGGGTCGGATGCAAATCCGGAGAGATTGATTATCAAAGCAAAGTAAACGGTCAGGGAGAATATGATTGGTACCTAAACAATGATATCTTTGAAGAAGAGGGGTATGTCACAGACTTGATCGCCAAACATTCAGTAGCGTTTATTGCCTCCAACCCCGATAGGAATTTTGCATTATATATTCCATTTACTTCTCCGCACACACCTTTTCAGGGTCCAAATGATCCTGCTGACAGATTCATTGGAGGAGAAGACAACATTGACTGGCCGAAAGATGGAAGTGCTGATAACAAAGCAAGGGCTTATCAGGAAATGATTGAACGTTTAGATACAGCCGTAGGAAGCATCATTCAAGAGTTGCAGCGGCAAAATATTGAAGATAAAACAATGATTGTTTTCATGAGTGACAATGGCGCAGCGGACTATGGCTTCACCTCGAATGGAAATTTCAAAGGACACAAAGGAGCCTTGTGGGAAGGAGGAACACATGTGAAGTGCGCCATACAATGGAAGGACGGCATATTGCCAGGAAAAACCCATGAGCTGACGCACGTTTTTGACATCCCGATGACGATTGGATCAATAGCAAAAGTTGATTTTGAAAGCGATGGGGTAGACTTATCCAAATTAGTAATGAACAAGGTTCCCTTAAAAGATAGATTCATTTATCAAAGACGAACATATCGAAATGGAAACAAGCAAGTGTCTATTACCGGGAAAAAATGGAAGTACGTAATCGACGATTTGGGCAATGAGTTTCTTTTCAACCTCCAAAAAGATATTGGTGAACAAAACAATCTTTCAAATACCCATCCGGACACATTAAAGTCATTGTCGAATAAACTAATGGACTGGGAAAAGAAGTTTTAATGATTGGTCTAAATTGAGTCCAGGTACGCCCCCATGTTACGCTCGAAATGTTGCGCTGAAAACTTCTCTGCTTGGCCTCTTAGAAGTGACGTAGTGGCTCTTTCCTGCATTTCAAATTTTTCAATGGCCTCAATGAGCGATTTGGCATCCTGCTGATAAAAATAGGTTACCGTTGAATCGGCTGGATTCTCCGAGTGATGCATGGTTTCCAAAATACCCCCTTTCGCATAGGCTATAACAGGGCATCCAGAGGCTAATGATTCCAAGGGTGTAATCCCAAAATCTTCAACCTGAGGAAATATAAATGCTTTTGCTGCAGCATACTGCGCTTTCAGCTCTTGATCGGATAGACCATGATAAAACTCGATGTTGGCATGTGCCATTTCCTTTAATTTTTTCTTCATTGTCCCGTTTCCCACAATTCGTAAAGGTTTATTAATCGCATTGAATGCTTCAATGATCAGATCAACCTTCTTATAGGGTTCCAGCCGGCTGACAACCAGATAATAGTCACTTCTTTCAACTTTCGAATCAAAATTATCCAGATCAACAGGAGGATTGATAATGGTGTCCACCGCTACTTCATAGCATTGCTCTATCCGCTCTTTGACCATTGATGAATTGGCAACATAATGGTCAAATCGCTGTGCATGTTTTCGATCAGTTTTTTTAAACCGTGTTAAAATGGAATCAAAAAATGATTTCTGCACTCCCCTCAGCTTGTCGTAAAAACTGTAACTCTCGGGATACCATAACAATCTGAAGGGGTTGTGACAGTACACAATGATTTTTTTACAGTTTCGGTAGGAAGCATACTTAGCAGCATAGGTAGTACTTAAGATGACCAGGTCATAATTGCTGACTTTCATTCCACGCATCGACCAATAGCCAAACGGAAAAAAAAGAAACTTCATTAACAATTCGCTTTTAGCTAATACCCGGAAGATTGACGTTTTGACTCGGGCATGCTTAAATTCCGAATACGTATTTTCCTTGTGATAAGCCAGCGTATATATGGTTGCGTTAGGAAACATCCGATAGAATTGCAAGGCCACTCTTTCAGCTCCGCCTCTTCTTAAAAGGTCATCATGGACAATGGCTACTTTCATCTATTAATTTGAATTATCAATCAACGAAACAAGTGGCTAAATTAACAGAGACGAGATACGTCATCACATTTTCAATCAATTTCATTTTATTTACTACACCTTCCATTCAAATTATCTGGATATCGCAAGAAAATGGCCTTAAAAAATTCTACTTTTGAAGGCTTTAAATGAATTTCCATAAGGCTTTGAGATAGATTTGGGATAGCAAAAATGAGCGGACAACTAATAAACAAACCAATAATCCTCGTAAACTCACACCGAAGATCAGGAACTCATTTTTTGATTGACACCATTAGGAAAAATATTCCCAACGCCTACTTCCCGAACAGTTTTTCTATTCCTGTTGATTTTAATATTGGATCCCTCTTTGCTTATTCCGATCGTGTGACGGATACATTCATTAAATTGATCAACCAGAATCAAGATCCAGTAATTGTCAAAAGTCACCTGCTTGCTGAAGAGACTAATTTAATGGATCCGACAAACAGGCACCAAGAGCTCATCAAAGAGCTTTTTGACAAATCTCATAAGTTATATGTGTATCGGGACGGAAAAGATGTGC
This sequence comes from Ekhidna sp., assembly GCF_040223195.1. Taxonomy (GTDB): domain Bacteria; phylum Bacteroidota; class Bacteroidia; order Cytophagales; family Cyclobacteriaceae; genus Ekhidna. Next base: position 358,782 of record NZ_JAVKDX010000022.1, read on the forward strand.
TGACTTCACTCTATCATTTTGTACACCCTCAGCGAACTGTTTCATTTTCCGAGTTCCTACGGGGACCCAATGATCACATTGCAAAAAAGGTAAGAGAACCTCAATCTTTTGATGCAAACCGTGTGAAATACTGGTCCTACCATGTTCACTCCTGGCTGACTCAACCCGATGCTTTTAGCATCTCATATAAAGATTTACAACAAAACATTTCCAAAACCTTTGGCGACATATTCACCTTTATGAACTTACCTAGCAGGGAAGTTTACGAAAAACCTGCTTTTCCTAAGCTAAAATGGTTACACAATATCCAAAAAAAACTAAATAACTATGGGTTAGTTAAACTTCCAGAAAGCTCCTCGGTTAGACCTAGAAAAGGAGTGGAAGGAGACCATTCCAATTATTTTAAATCCCCAGAAGACATCAAATTTTTTGAGGAAAATTGTATAATAGAGGGCGATGAGATTTGAGAATGTCGTAAAACTCAAATATTGGGAAAACCTACTCTTAGCGATTACTTTCTTCTCAATTTTATTTCCACTGCAGACGAAGGTTAGTCTTCTGAGCATTGTTTTTTACAATTTACCCTTGTACGCATTGATTTTCATTGGATCAATTCATCGGGTAGAATCCGGAAATCACTTTATTGGAAAATTCGATAAATGGATACTCAGTGGGTACGTCATGCTCTTCTTTTTGTTTTTTTCCACCCTACTTTCTCCAGGGCTTAGTGACACATTCGGACAATTTTTACAGTTCGCTCATTTACCTTTTTTGGCTATCTATTTCCGGTCGATTTTCGCCAGAAAACTCAACGCAAATACACTCATCATATTTGCAATCATTGTACTTAGTATTGAAAGTTTCACGAGCATTATCCAGCAACTTACCAACTCAGACTTTGGAAACATAAAAGCCTATATCGGTGAGGATGAGAGTAAAAGCCAGGTAATGGATCTTGAGGCTGCTCTTAGTAGAATTCAGGGCACTCTGGGTAATCCAAATGTGGTAGGAGCATGGATTATTACCTGCATTCCTTTCATAATTATCATGAGGTTTTACTCTCGATTTTCAACGTTAAAGTGGTGGATTTTTCGTCTTTCCTTATTTCTGATGTCAACAACTACAATCTTTTTCACTTTTTCACGAGGAGCCTTGGGAATTTTTCTTTTGCTCTGTGTTATTGCTTCCCCTTTTTACTGGAAAATAAAACAGAAGATATCAGTTGAACATTTTAGGTATGAAAACTTTCTAAGATACAGCATATACATTTCTTTCTTTCTGGTTGGTTTAGTAATCATTATAAAAAATCTGGACTTGGTTGGCATAGCCTTTGAATATGCTGAGATACGAATCAAAGACACGTTTTCATCATCAAATAGAAAAGTCTCTGCTGATTACAGATTAATTATGAACGAAGCGGCAATTAAATATATTTGGCAGAACCCCTTGGTAGGAATTGGTTTCAGTAATGGAAATTTAATTTATCCACTCGTGGGATTTAACGGTTCCAATTTGCTATTCAGACCGCATAACACTTATCTGTTGATGGGTGTTGAGGGTGGTATCTTTGCTATGCTATGCTTTATGTATTTTACGCTGACTCCAGTATTTAGATTGATAAAACGCAAGATCACCAATCCAATTCAGTTCGCTCTTAGTTTTTCATTAATCGCATGTCTGGGTTTTGTCCAAATATATCTAATCACCGTCTCAAGTGATTTTGCTCCACTTTTCTTTATCTTACTTGGAGTGGCTATGGGCTTCACCGATCAAAATTTTAAAAAATTGAACCATGATCTCAAAAACTAAATTTTTAGCTCTAATCTATTGTTTAGTAATCACCTCAGTTGGATTCACTCAAAGAAACAGCACCCCACAGGCGGCTACCATTGAGGTACATTTTGACAAGGTGTTAGTAACACCACATACTTCTCCAGTGGACAGCTCATTGGCCCCACTTATTGGTTTTTTGCATAGCCAGCCAGACACGTCACTTTGGAACAAGTTTGTTAAACCCCTCAAGCCTAACTTTTGGAGGAACAAAGATTACTATAACGAGTATCATCTTAAAGCACTAAAATATAATCCAAACTTTCACTACCAAATGTCCCTTGGTGGGGGATATCCAGCCTATAAAAAAGAGGCTTCCCACCCATATTGGCCCACTAATGATTATAGCAAATGGCAAGATTTTCGCACGAATAAAATGAAAAACATTCCATCAGACATCAAAAATTTTAGCATTGACATTTGGAATGAGCCCAATCATAAGACTTACTGGCCTGGTTCTGATAGTACTTTTTTTGAAATGTTTTGCGAGACACTAAGCTGGCTTAATACGGAGTATCCTGAATATCCAATTGCAGGCCCGAGCTCTACAGGAACAACCAGTCGTCAATTTGTGGATGATTTAATTCAATTCATGAGGAGGTGGAAACTAAGGAATCCTGAGAAAAAACTAACCCTCAACACCCTGGCTGTTCATGGATTAGGACAAAGCCATGAGGATTTTTTGACTGATTTAATTTATTTAAGCAACAAAGTCAATTCGAAACAATGGTCAGATCTTGGCATCAACTCCATTATTTATAATGAGTATTTGAGAAGTCATGAATCTAACTCCTTTAGCTGGAGTCTTAAAAAGTTAGAAGCATTTGAAAAATACGGTGTAGAATATGCCGCCCGTGCCTGTTGGGGCACCTGCCAAAATGGGTCTCTTGATGGAATCCTCATAGAGGATGCAAATGGGGGTTATAATACAACTGAAAATTGGTTTGGATATGCGGTGTACTCATTAATGACCGGAAAAAGGCACATCACTAAGAATGATTCAGACTTGGCAACTATTTCTGCGGAAAGGGAAGATGGATCTAAAATAATTCTTATAGCCAATCCACAGATTGGGCCAGAAGTCCATCTTACCCTTAAACTGCCTTCATCCTCAGTGAATTCATGGAATATATATCAGATCACAGATGATGGCATCAAGCTTGTAAGTAGTAAATCAACAAATAATATTTCCATCTCTATAGCTAAGAGAGAAAGCTACCTTGTGAGTGAAAAAAGTATTTCTGATTTCAGAGAATAATCCAAATCGAAGCTTAGACAATAACCCATATAGGTTGCTTATTTGGATCATTAACACTCCTTTTTTTTGATGTTATCGATCAAGTGGTTTACATTCATTGATTTGTATAAATCTATTTCCCTTTCAGTTAATGATTTTTCCCAATCTCCTACGATACCCTTCCTATAGAACGATCCCTTATCTTCTTTTCCTTGATCTCTACCCTCACTTAAGCTTTTAAAGCTGAAAGCTTTAACTCCAGCGTGAATAGTTTCATCCTCAATAGGTCCAATTCTATTAAAAATATTCAACAAAAGTTTATAAGAATTTAGCTGCAAGTCTTCATAGGAAAGTAGAAAATCTGCTCGTGGGTTCCAGTGCTTGATATGTGAATATTGACGTTTGAACAGCCATTTTATTAAATGTCTCGATCCAAATAATGCATGAAATCTCCAGACCATTCTCCCCTTCCATCCTGAAAATTTATTCTTCATAAAATGACGATAGGAAATGTAGAGATCCCGTGGATCACGATAAATATAAATGACAAAGTCCTGTTCTTTAACAGGTAAAACCCGAAGTGTTTTATGTGACTTATACACAAAGTCAAACCCAGATATCTTCGGGTGATTGAGCTGACCTGAAACTAAATCCCTTACAATTTTTTTCTTTGGCCTAATCGCCAGATCCGCAAAATCATGATACGGAAGATTTGAAATATAGGCGATCAAATAGCTCAACCATGTATTCCCGCTTTTAGGAAATCCAATGACCCAAATAATTCTTTTCTCATCCATTTTTCCTATGCGTTGTAGCCGAATTCCCGGTTTAATTTTCCGGCAATTATCTGAAATAACATTCGCTCGACTAAGCCAATTGAATACTTGCTCTCAGACTTACCTGATACAATATGATCACTATCAATAACCCTCCAATGGCTGCCAGAAATCGAATGTATTTCTTTTTGCATGGCCACTTGGCTATCATCCAGATCTAAAAACTCACCTATTTTCTTAGACACTGCGGGCAGTTGCTCCTCGTTTATAAGATGCTCTAAATGAACAGGTAGCACAGGTAATTTATATTCATTAGCTAATTCAGTCAAATTTCTGTGAGCTAGCCTCCATTTGATCGCTGACTTCCAAAAAAGCTGACTTTTTGTTTTGCGTTGATCATCAAAGCTCGGTCTGTTTTTTTCAAGTTTCATTGAAGCACAGACATCTTTTCCGTTCCTAACCATCCGAATAATTTTGATATTGAAAAGATTGGAGTGCGCCAATAGTGCCAACCTACCTAGATTCTTGGATGAATCGACAATGGTATGGTTGCCGGTTTTCTTTAAAAGATAATCGTATAAGAAAAATGAATTCTCACTGACCTTAGCTGATTTTTCAAGAAAATCGTTCGGCTTCTTGTAAAGAAAATTCAATTTGAAATTTCCTTTTCCATAGCCCATTCTAAATTCAGGATATTTCATAATAAACTCACCCCATAACATACATTCCGACATCTTCTTTGTACAACTGCACTTCAGGTCATTCTCTACCCATTCATCAAAAAACTTAGCTTCACCGATGTTCTGCAAACCTTCGTAGCTACCAAGAATGCGGTCCATCAGTGTAGATCCACTATAACCGATCGGGGCGATATATATCACATTAATTTTATCCATAGCTAAAAAGATCATTTAGGAAGATCCTCTCCTCTTCAAATTCATTTTTCAAAAACTCCTTTAAATCATGATCCTCATTTCGTTCTGAAAGGCTATGAGTATTCATGTGCGTCAAGTGCCTGTAAACAGCAACCAGTCCCATCTTTTTCAGAACATTGACCAGGTACCTGTGTCGCTTTAATGCCTTCCTTAGTTTTCTTAAAAAGGCAAACAGAATTCTAAATTTTTTGCCAGATGAGGTGTTGATTTTTTGATTTAACGATGGTGGCTCGAATACATCATCAACATCCAAAAACGCATAAATGCGTTTTGAAACTTCAAGAGGTTTGGTTTCCATTTCATTGTATGAAATGATTAAAAATTGAGAGCGATCAAATACCTCAAAATATCTGTTTAAGTATTTAGAATATTTGCTGAATTCAGTAAACCCATAGGAGTCATTAAAGCGATTTAGAAATTCCATTCCAACCTGCTCCTGAGCACCCATCTGGTTTAGGTTTACATAATTCATATGGGATATGGCTCGCTGAACCGGGTCTCTAAGCGATACGATGAATTTAATGTTTGGGTAGTGTTGTTTGATTAAATGTGGGGCTTGTTCATCGTACAGGTAGTTTGGGGTTATTTCACCAAATATTTGTTGTGACCTTGCCTCCCCAAACATCGATTCATACCATGCTATTCCTTTTTCATAATTCCATCTTCTTCTTTCATCCCGAACTTTTGGATTCTGGTAAAAAGTATCAAAGAAATGCACTTCTTTGAAAGCAGTTGGGATGTAAATATCAGGATGCTCTTCCAAAATTCTTGCAATCCAAGTGCTACCACACCGCATCGCACCTAGTCCTATAAAAGCAGGGGAATTAGACATGCCCATTTTTTAATTCTTCAATGCGCGCTAAGACATGATCAAGAGCCTCTATCCGATACTTCTCATAACAACTAGTAATGTAATGATCCATCTCCTCTGAAAGATCGTTTTTCCAACCGAAACATTTAAGATGCTCAGATGAGCCTTTTCGCGCATCCTTGGTAACACCGGAAGGCTTCTTAGCCATTTTCAATATTTCATTCTCTAAAAAGCTTTTGTCAGGATCAGTAAAGCCCAGCATTCGATTGAAAGAGGTTAAGGGGTCAAGAACAATTTCCTCATATGGCATTACAAGCATATTTGGTTCATCCTTTTTTATCTCCCGAAAGGGCAAAAAGTGAGTCAAAAAATAAAAGTCAATCACATTTTTGTATGCTTCATCACCAACATAGTTGAACCACAATCCCAGTGCTCTCATCTCATTCACCAATTTCGGCTGATTATCTAGCGTTTTCTTATAGTAGCTACTTGATGATAACCTTTGCCACAACATTTCTGCATTTGATCCTGGCCTTATAAGACTTGACAGCACTCCACCAGGATGCCTTATGATCCAAATCGTTTTAACGTTGGATTGAACAAAGTATGGAATCATCAGGTTCGATCTTACAAATTTCGCCAAGACATCTGTATAAAAGGTCGTTTTCAACTTTCTATGTCTTCGCACCCATTCACTAGAGGAAGCACCTATCAGCAATTGATCAAAAGATCGGGCAAAATCTTCAGACACTATTTCCTTCCAATAGGGATATACTTGAGTGTGCCCTTTTTTTGTTATATAAGGATCTTCAAGGTCGAAATCAAAACTTTTACTTAACGCATGGAATGGCTCGTAAAAAGTTCTTCGGTGTGTTAACTCACCTAATGCTTGCATCAAGAAAGTAGTCCCGCTCCGCCAAAATCCGCAAACAACTACCGCATTGTTTTTATCGGCAGATTTTGATAAGTATTGATCCACCAAGCTGAATAAAGGAGTACCAATTATTTTTCTATCCAGGTTCATACTTTTCTTATCGCTTTAAAAAGAAGTGAAGCGCCCAGCACCATAAACATTGAAAGTAACACATACACGTGAGCAGTCCCGGCAATAATGAAGAGTTTCAAACCAAAAAATACAGCTACCAAAAGCAAAAGAAGCTTATTATGCTTTAATATGGATCTGTAATTGGGCAATATCCCAAATAGCCGTCTGATAATGATCACCCGACTCAGGTTGATGTAGGAAATAGAAATTGCAGCAGCAATCGCCGACCCCATTGCCCCGTAGTGTGGAATCAATAAGACACAAAACACCGATAGTAAAATAAATCCAACCAACATGATTTTTGTACTTATTTTCTGATTCCCGGTCATTAACAGGATGTTTCCTGCAGGTCCTGAAATTGCATTTATGGATTCCCCAAGAACCAATATTACCAGTAAAGGATAGACCATCTTAAAATCCGATCCAAATAACAAGCCTAAAATCAACTCCCCAAATATGATGGAACCACCCAGCAGTAGAATCACAAACGACATTGATTTGGATACAATGTTGTTGTACACCTTTTTTATTTTTTCTGTATCAGCTTCCCCATGCGCCTCTGCCACCAGATACTGATTGACCGGGGTGAAGCTATTGCCTACAAAGCTCACCATAAAAGCCAGCGTGTAAGCTGCACTAAAATATCCCAGTTCCACGGTTGTGGAAAAAACAGGGATAAGTAGTCGTGAAAACTGGGCACGGCTTGCATTCAGTATCGAGTTAATCCATATCGGCCAGGAGTAGTGAAACAGGTTTCGATATTGAGATTTCCACTTCCATCCTTTGACATTTTTAAATGACAGGATTATCGCTCCAGTCAAACTAGCCAGAATCATCACACCATAAAGTCCGATAACAACCCACAAGACTGATTGAATCTCGAATGAATCATCTAAAAAGTAGTAATAAGCTGATACAGATAGAACCAGTATTGGAAATGCGACCGTGTTAATTGCCTGATCAAAAACAAGCCTTTTAAGACCCCTGAAATAAAAGCCTAAAAAATGAGCTAACGACAAAAGTATCGTTAAAAACAGGACCTGCAAAAGAACCGTGCGATCTGTTATGCCTTCCATCAATGTTTTCATAACCCAATCACTTAAAGCAAAAACTATCACGCAAAGTAATCCTGTAACAGAAAGTACAATTAGTAATGATTGTATAAATACGTTTAACACGCCATTCCAATCCTCTTTTGATCTCAATGAAGAAGTGAATTGAACAATGGTCTGATGAGCCCCACCCTGTCCAATTAAAGCCAGCCAGCGTGTAAGGGAAAGAACCAACTCAAATAGCCCAAGTCCAAATGCTCCACTTGCTCGTGTAATGATGGCACGTGAAATCAGCTGAGATGATTTAGCTATTCCATTGGACAGGAGCGCAATAATGGAACCTATATTGATTTGCTTACCTATAGAATCACTTTTCTTCATTCAGTGCACGTATTTCGCTCCAAAGTAATTCAGCCGTGTTTTGCCAGGTAAATTTCCTTGAGTTTTGCTTTCCCTTTTGTAGATACTCCCTTTGCAGATCCGGTTCTTTTATCAATTCAATCATGGCATTGACGATAGACTGCAAATCATCCGCTTTACAATATAAAGCAGCCTCGCCACATCGTTCTATGTTCGCATCAATATCTGATGCTATAACAGCACAATTACTGTTCATCGCTTCTATTGGCGGAATAGGTGAAGCTTCATAGTATGTAGGAAAAACCAATGCATAAGACTCGCCCAAATGCCGGGCTATTATTCTGGGGTCATTAATATGACCAAGAAACTTTATTCGATCCGAGTTTTGATATTCCTTCAGTCCGTAATCGGCAAACGCTTTTTCCCCACCCCCAATGATTATAGCATCAAAATCGTACTTATCGTGAATCTGAGTGAATGCTTTTAAAAAGCCTTTAAGGTTCTTCCTTGGATTGAGCGAACCCACATAAATAAATTGATTCTTTTTGCTGGAAGTATTGATTTCCCCTGATTCAATTTCATCAAGAATCTCCCTGGTAAACCCTCCGCACGGTCCAACTTTGACTTTACCTCTTATTGCTGGATAATGAGACTCAATTGCCGCTTTTTCTGAATTAGAAACTGTAAAAAGAAGCCTGGACCATTTAAGTACAAAAGGAATCATAAACCCATACCATAGTCGAAAAGGAGTACTATAGGCCTCTGGAAAATATTTATAAGAGAGGTCATGCACCACAGCTAACACCTTCTTTCGGATGAGACTTAACAGAGGCGCTGTGTTCCCTAAACAAGCCAGCATATCAAACCTATACCAAGGTAGCATCAACTGTTCCCAAAGATGCCCTGATCCCCTGCCAAATCTGACAACACGGATATTTTTAAGCGATAAATTAGTGATTATACTGGCATTACGAGGAACAAGCAAATCAATCTCGTAGGCATCATTTCCTTCTATAATCCGATCAATCTCCTGAACAATCTCAATGCTATACCGCTGAACCCCCGTCACATTTTGGGTCAGGAACCTTCCGTTTATCGCAATTTTCATTTGTTTAATAACTGTTGATAAAGCTGTAAATGCTTTTCTACAATTTCGTCATTCCAGTTTAAAGCTGTCTCGCTATAATTCAATGCATTTTCAGACAGTTTTTTCATGTCACTTTGATCATTAATCAATGCAATAATTGATTCTGCCATTTGATTAAAATCTCCTTTATCAACTAAAATGCCATTGTATTGATGTTTAATCATGTAACCTAAATCTCCAACGTTAAACGCTACCGGCACACTCCCAAATGTCAAACCAATGGTTACCACCCCACTTTGGGTTGCACTGTTGTAGGGTAGCAAAATGATTGATGCACGTTTGAAATATCTACCCACTTCTTCATCAGGGATAAATCTATTCTCGACTACCACTTTGGGATGGCTCTGTAAGAACTCCATCGTCTTTTCGACCAAACTAGGCCACTTTGTACTATTTAATTCTTCTGGCCATTCCGGATTACATGCAACCACAAGAGTAAAAGGAATGGAAGCCATATCCAAGAGATCAATAAGTGTGGGTAAGTGTTCGAATCCCTTATCAGGCCTTAGTGATCCAAAAAATAATATCTCATTCCAATTTCTCTCCACTTTATCCTTTGACAAAAGCCTATAGAAATTATATGCTCCGTGATGAATGATGTGTACGGGCGTATTCTTCAAATTGATGTTTTTATTCAACATCTCTTTACAGAAAGGTCCGTGGACGATGAAACTATTTGCTAAATGAGAATACATGTAGGAAGTGATCCGCTTCTTGAAAGATATTTTTGACTGGTGTCGTTCTACTGGCTCATGCTCAGTAACCACCATTGGTTTAAAAAGAAAGAACGGAAGAAATAGGAGATTTGAAAAGTATGTAGCACCACTGGTTTCATGAACCAACTGAGGGTTAAAACGAATAAGCTGGTAATACACTCTTATTACTGAAATTATGGTTCTTAGAAAAGAACTTCCTGTTAGTTTCTCGTAACTGATCACCTGTAAATCCTCAAGGAGACTAGTCAGACTGGTGTCCGTGGTAATATTAGAAGGAACTACCACTTTCAACTGAGTGTGCTTATTTAAGGCGTTAGCTATCGATAAGCCATACCTCGCCAAACCTTGTGCAGCGCCAACAAAAACTACTATTTTTTGCTCTTTACTTTTCAAGTAGCAATTTGATTTTCTTAAGGTAAAATGCTGGAGAAACAAGAAATCGTCTAATCATCCCCATTACTTTGTAGAAAGAATCCAGAGCCTTATAGCGAACCCACTCTTTTAAAAAGCTCATAGTGGAAAGCTGCGAAGACACCTCAAGCTCATAGCCTAAGAGAGTCATTTCCTGAGCACATACTCTTTCAATATAGGCCCATTTAATATCTTTTTTAGATTCCTTCCAGGCATCAATTCGGCTTGCATCAGGTTTTTGATCAACCTTTTTATGCAGGTATTGCTCTTCTTCTGGTATTTCCATAGAGAACAACCTATCCTCACTCATAAATTGGCTATTTAAACCAAGAAAATAACATATTCGATGGATGGTCTCTTCATTATGATGAATGAAGTCCTCGAATTTAATATTTAACACCCTGTCATTGGATGTATATGAGCCTGCAATAGACTTTTTCCACTCATAAGCTGTTTGCAACGGAGAGATTGAGAATGCCCGATTTTCATAAGGCAATTTATTGTTACTCTGAGAATACTCAATGGCTCTTGGATCACGAATCAAATTGATAAACAAAGCCTTCGGATATCTCCCAGCAATGTTAGCAATCTCCCAGGGCATAGCTGGAACACCCTTGTAAATAAGGACTGAGCTTTTTGGTTTATGCTTTTTTCGATTGAGTGCTAGCAAAAGATGAAAAACTTGATTCCCATTTGTAGGGTAGGTGTCTATCGCAAGCATGACATCTTGCTTTTCTATTTTCCAGTTACGTACTCGTGAAACAGACCAGACATAATCCAGATACTTTGCCAATTCAGATTCTTCGTTGAAAGTGGGACTTATATAACCCTTTATACCTAACAATTCCCCTGGAAACTCCCCTTCCTGTGTCACACATATTTCCGGATGTTGGTTTAAATTATTTGAAAGCAAAGTCGATCCTGACCGACTCAAATAGGTAAGAAAAACAATTTTATCATTATGACTTTCTGTCATTGTACAATGCGGCAAATTTTCTAAGATAAATTGCTACTATCCCTACAAAACCTCCAAGAAAACAAAATGCGATTACAATTAGCGTTCTGCGAGGGGCGCTTTTTTCATTGGGAACCTTGGCTGGCTCCAAAAGGTCAATAACAATTTTTTCCTCCAGCAATGAAAGCTTAGCCTGTTCAATTTGTTGCTGAATACCTGCGTATATACTAAAAGCAAAATTGTACTTTGCTTGCTGACCTTCTAATCTTAAAAGATAATCTGAGGCAATAACAGCTTTATTTGAATCCTTGAGCTCTGATAGAATTTCTAACTCTTTATTGAGTTTATTCTCCGCATCCTTCAGTTGAGTTTGCAAATACTCAATTTTTCCTTTGGTATTACCAAGCCTATATTCTTCAACAAACGCTTCGATTCTTTGCAGGCACTTTTTATTGACTTGAGCTGCAATCTCTGGAGAGGGCATATCCACAAGTATCATCATAATACCTGTTTCTGTGTCTGTTTCTACAAGAATCCTATCCTTTATATTTAGGATCAACTCTTCATCTTCAAGGGAATATTTCTGTATATATCTATCTGTATTTTCTGGCTGGCTCTGATCATCTGTGTTGTCGCCACCAAAAAGCTTGAAAATGCGTGATGGGATAGAATAAAGAAAGTCCGGAACTTTGCTCAATATTGAAGATCTTGCTTCCTCTGTAAGGAACTGCTTTAGGGACACAGAATCATTTTTATAAGAGAAATTTGAATACAATAGGTCGAAAACGAATGAGTTATTTTTCACGACTTCTGAATAGAGCATAGGACTGATGCCCGATGTGCTAACTCCTCCCAAAAACCCACTAATATCTATTCCTCCAAGACCGCTAAACTTACTTATCAGGTCGGAAGAACTTGTTCCGACCTGATCACTTCGTGGAAGTATTTTAGACGCAGAGGTGAATTCAACACCTGCATCAAGGCTGAGTAAAACTCCTGTAATGGCAAAACCTATTACATACCTAATGATGACCTTCTTCTTCTCAAGAAGAAACTCAAAAATATCAAATATGCTTACTTCATCCTTTTGATAATCTGACCCACTCATATCACCTATTTATTTGAGTAATAACCAAAACTAAAGTAGCCAATGAGGATGTCAATCCTATGATTTGCTGTGCATTCAATGGCTCTCGCTCTCGAACTCTCTGCGGTACAATCACCTCGGCACCAGGTTCCAGATTCGGATAGTTTTTGAACCATAAGAATTTCTTCGTCCTCTCCGCAGAGCCATTTGCATAAATGACATAGGTCTTACCCGGACGTGCATCATCGGTAAATCCTCCTGAACTGGATATCGCACGCTTTGCGCTCATGCCTTGCTCATACCTTATCGTGTTGGGGTAAAGGACATTGCCCCTCACCCGCACTGTCTGAAGCCGCTTGGGCACACTTAAAATATCACCGTCTTTTAGGATTAAATCGAATTTTGAACCTGGGCCTTCAATCGACCCCTTTAGGTTTATTCCTATACTCTCTTTATCGCCTCGCTTTCCAATCTCCGAATCTGCATCCCTTCGCTGGAGTTCTTGCAGTCTATTAGATCGATAAAGCTCCGCTTCGAGCTCTCCACTCACTTCATCAATGGAAGCAGTATCTTCAAAATATTCATTTCTTCTCAAAATCGTAGCACCCTCAGCATAAGCAAATTCGGTCAATCCCCCGGCCCTCTCAATTAAATCGGAAATTTTATCCTCCCGTGTTTCCAATGCGTAGAACCCCGGATACAATACCTCTCCTTCGATCTTCACAAGTTTTTGGGTTTGATAATAGGATGATCTCTTAATCAAGATCACATCAAAAGGTTGCAATTCGAAAGAAGATGCGGAATCTGAAATCTTCAAACTTTCGTCAATTTCGAATGTGAAAATCCTGGCAGTCCTATCAATCTCGCCACTCTCCGAACTTAACTGCCTGGCTACCTCTACTACTGACTTGTTGGCGGATTCTTTGAACCCTCCGGATCGTGTGATCAAGTCTTCAACGGTCATTCCGTCAAGATACTGGTAGATGCCCGGCTTTCTTATCTCTCCTTTAATCTGCACATTTAGCGCTGCTCTCAAATCAAAAATTGACTGAATGACAATTTGATCATCTCGCTGCAAAACCACGTCAGCACTTCCAGATTGAATATCCTGAACACTAAAGGAGATGTTTTTGAGCGAGAGATCGCTATTAAGACGAAAGATGCTTCCCCGCCCTAAAAATGCATCTTCCCTTAAGCCTTCAGCCACGGCAATTAAATCTGAAAGCATCATGCCTTCCTCCAACTGATAATCCCCTGGCCTAAATACTGCGCCATTAATGCTTACACGGTTTTCGAATCTGTCAATTACTCTGCCTATATTGATAGAATCCCCCATTTGCAGCTTGACTGAGGCGAACTCCTCTTTGGTAACAGACAGAATCGACTTCATCTTTGAAGTTGATCTTTCGATCACAACATTCTCACTAAATGCATCTTCAGCAAATCCACCCGAGTATTTGAATAGGTCGGCTAAAGTTTCCTCTTCCAACATTTCAAATTTTGCCTGCTGCTTTACTGCACCAGTAAGGCTTACTCTATTCAGGTATGAATCGACAATGATGTTATCTCCATCCTGCAAGACAATATTTTCAACCTTTTCCGGAGTGAAGAGGTATTTATAGACATCAAGCGTAGCAATTTCCTCCGCATTTCTAATCACTCTGATGCTCCTGAGTGATCCCTTCATGGTAGGGCCTCCTGCCGCATATATTGCATTAAAAGCACTAGAAAAGGAGCTTAGTGTATACGTGCCTGGCTGAACCACCTGACCAATAACATTCACGCTAATTGTTCGAATGTTTCCAACCGTAACTTGCAGAAATGTATTTGGATTGCTCCCCTTTAGTCCTGAATAAATGGAAGATAGCCTATTGAAAATTTTACTTCTGGCAGCATCCACCTCCAATCCTGCAAGCTTAATCGGCCCAACACCTGAGATAATGATTTGACCGTCTGGAGAAATCTCATTTTGATACGAGATTTCAGATGCTCCATATACATCAATGATAATTTCATCTCCTGCCCCTAGTAAATAGTTTGCTGGTGTCGGAATATTCAATGGGGATGAAAAAGTGACTTCCTCTGTTTGCCTTTGAAAAAAATCCAGGGCAAAAATTGGAAGCCCGGTTTCAATCTCAAAAACGTTCCCCCTTTCTTCAAATGGATCTGGCTCAACAGGGTCTTCCCTAAGTCGGCTAATAGAGGATGTGGTTCCTCCCTGACTGGATTGCATTTCTGCAAGTTCGGGATTGAGGCTATAGATTCTCGTTCTCAGCTTTGAAATTTCAACCTCGGACATTCCCCTCTGGCGAGCAAGTTCTTCTAATTGAGATTGGGTCATCCCGGAAGCCTGGGCTCTCTCAACAAATTTTTGAATTTGCTCATCTGTCAGGTTATCAATATTGATCGTTTTCAGATCAATACTTGAAAAATCCTGCGAAAAGACCGGATTCAAGAAAGCAATGACCAGCGTTAAAGAGAATAAAATTGAAATCTTTTTCATACTATGACGGCAAAACTAAGAAGTATGGATTAAGTAAATTTTCTTTATTGTATTCGAGCGGGGTAGTCTCATCATCCAATACCACCCTGCCTCCTGCCTCAGTTACAATTACATGAGCAGCTGCGGTATCCCATTCCATGGTAGGGCCAAAGCGGGGATAAACGTCTGCCTCTCCTGATGCGACCAAAAGAAATTTCAATGAACTCCCCTTTGAGACAATTTCAGGATTTTCAAATTTAGCAATATAACCTTCCGTCTCTGCACTCATGTGTGACCTTGAAGCTACGACCTTCAAGCCTGACTCATTCAAAGACTTTTTGGTTGTATTTATCTGAGCTACCTCACCGTTTCTTTCCCTAAATGACCCCTGGCCATCAAGTGCCCAGTACATTTCTCCGATAACTGGTGGGTACACTACTCCTAGTATAGACTTCCCTTTATGGATTAAGGCAATATTGACTGTAAACTCGCCATTCCTTTTGATGAATTCCTTGGTGCCATCCAGCGGATCTACCATCCAGAAATATTCCCACTCCGACCTTTCTTCAAAGGGGATATCACGTCCCTCCTCACTTAGGATTGGCATACCAGTTTCTTCCAAAAATGAAACGATCTTCCTGTGAGCTGCTTTATCTGCAAGTGTTAGCGGGGAATCATCTGATTTCGCCTCAATGGAAAAATCGCCAGATTCATAAATTGTCAAAATCTCAACCCCGGCAGCCAATGCTGCCTTTTTTGCTACTCGTAATAGTTGCTTTAGATCTAAACTCATATAATCATGCCGGCAGCTACCGTTTCATTGGTTCCTTCATCCACCAGGATGATACTTCCTGTATTTCGATTTTTTCTGTACGGATCTACAAGAAGTGGTCTTGTGGTACGGATCTGCGCTCTGCAGATGTCATTAGCCGTGATACTCTTGTCTTCTTCATTTCTATGAAGTGTATTGATATCCAGCTTGTATCGGATATCCTTGATCATTGCCTTTGCTTCTGCAGTGGTGTGGCGAATGGTGTATTTAGTACGGGGCTGTGGGCCTTTGTTGTTTAGCCAGCAAAGCATCACATCGATATCCTGCCTTTGCTCTGGCTGATTATTTGTTCTTACAATCATGTCCCCTCTGCTAATATCAATGTCGTCCTCTAACGTGATAGTCACGGACATTGGGGCAAAAGCTTCCTCCACAGGACCATCATAAGTGTCTATGGATTTGATTTTTGAGCTAAATCCTGATGGAAGGACGCTCACCTCGTCACCGGGTTTAAAAATTCCTCCTGCAATTCTTCCGGCATACCCCCTGTAATCGTGATACTCATCTGTTTGAGGTCTGATTACGGTCTGAACCGGGAACCTGCAATCAATATGATTATGATCACTGCCAATATGGATATTTTCAAGTGTATATAGAAGTGTTGAGCCTTCATACCATTTCATGCTCTCGCTTCTATTCACCACATTGTCTCCTTTTAGCGCACTAATAGGGATAAACCTGACATCCTTTACGTCGAGCTTAGATGCAAAGTCTTCAAAATCGTCTTTGATTTGATTAAATCTCTCCTCGCTGTAATCCACCAAATCCATCTTATTCACACACACAATCAGATGGGGAATTTGAAGTAGGGAGGCAATGATTGAGTGGCGGCATGTCTGCTCTACTACACCGTTTCTTGCATCAATTAGGATAAGGGCCACATTCGCAGTTGAGGCTCCTGTCACCATGTTTCTGGTATACTGGATATGCCCAGGCGTATCGGCAATGATGAATTTTCTTTTGGGTGTAGCGAAGTATCGGTATGCTACATCGATAGTGATCCCTTGCTCACGCTCATCTTTCAACCCGTCTGTCAAAAGGGCCAGGTCTACTTCCGCTGCTCCCCGTCGCTGGCTCGTGAGCCTCACCTGATCCAACTGATCTTCAAAGATCGATTTTGAGTCAAAAAGCAATCGACCAATCAGGGTACTCTTCCCGTCATCCACACTGCCTGCTGTAGAGAAGCGAAGTAATTCCATATCTAAGTAGCCATTGGCTATTGGCCGTTGGCTAGTAGCTATTGGCTGTTGGCTATTGGCTGTTGGCTGTTGGTTATTACTCATTTTAGTTTATTTCTAAGTGTATTCAATTGTTTAGACAGTTTGTCAAGATCTGAGATGAAACTTTCCGATTGTTCTAAGTCTACAAATTTGAGCTTTGATGCAATAATCGTTTGTGTTTTCAGTTCAAACCCAGAACCAATGGAAATTTCAATGAATCTTTTGAAGTCCTTTTCTGTCGATCGACTACATCCTTCAGCAAAATTAGAGGGCATGGATACAGCAGCCCTTCTCATCTGATTGATAAGCCCATATTTTTCTTCTGATGGAAAATTGCTTGTTATCTCATAAGTTTTAACAGCTAAGTCTATCCCGTCTTTCCAAACCCCATATTTTGTAAAGTCCCTCATAATCATTTTGTATTGATGGATAAAGGCCAATTGCCAATAGCTAAAGCCACTAAAAATATCCCTCTTTCTTTCTATCCTCCATAGCTGTTTCTGAGCGTTTATCATCCGCTCTATTGCCTCGCTCGGTATGCCTAGCGGCAGCTACTTCCTCCACAATTTTCTCAAGTTTGTCAGCATCAGATTCCACACCTCCGGTGATTGTAATGTCCCCAAGCGTTCTAAAGCGAAGTTTTTTATTAACCACTTCTTCTGAGCCATCCAATTGAATAAAATCCGAGACAGGTAACCAGGTGTTATTTCTCCAAATCACATCCCGCTGATGTGCAAAATACAATGATGGAATGGCTATATTCTCCGCCATAATGTATTGCCATACGTCCATCTCAGTCCAGTTGCTAAGCGGGAATACTCTGAAGTGTTCACCGAATTGGTACTTGCCATTGAAGATATTCCAAAGTTCGGGACGCTGATTTTTTGGATCCCACTGGCCGAACTCATCCCTGTGCGAGAAAAATCTTTCCTTGGCTCTGGCTTTTTCTTCGTCCCTTCTTGCTCCTCCTATGCAGGCATCAAAACCATGCTCTTCTATTGTATCCAACAGAGTGACAGTCTGAATGGCATTCCTGCTAGCATTCTTACCCTTCTCTTCCGCAGCTCTTCCATCATCGATTGACTTCTGAACTGAGCCCACAATAAGTTTCGCCCCCAATTCTTTTACAAGATTGTCCCGAAATTCCATTGTTTCAGGAAAGTTATGACCGGTATCAATGTGTACTAATGGGAAAGGGATTTTTGCCGGGTGGAAAGCCTTTCTTGCCAAATGCGTGACGCATATGGAGTCCTTTCCTCCGGAAAAAAGGATTGCAGGATTTTGAAATTGAGCTGCCACTTCACGCAGTATGTAAATGGATTCAGCTTCTAACTCTTTTAGGTGAGTCAGATTGTACTTGTTCATAATCGTATTTTCGGTTCTATTTTTTCAATTAGTTCTTTGAGGCACTCATCCAGAGAATTCAATGCTGTATTAACTTTTATATCCGGCTTTTCAGGTTCCTCAAAAGGGGAATCAATTCCGGTGAAATGTTTGATTTTTCCCTCTCTGGCTTTCTTATATAGTCCTTTCACATCTCTTTCCTCACATACTTCAAGCGGACAATCCACGTGGATTTCTACAAAATCATCGGAACCCACCAAATCCCGTGCCGACTGACGATCAGATCTGAAAGGCGAGATAAAAGCCGTCAGCACAATGACACCCGCATCCACGAATAGTTTGGAAACCTCCGATATCCTCCTGATATTCTCTTTTCTGCTTTCTTCTGAGAAATCCAGATCATTGTTTAATCCAGACCTGATATTGTCACCATCCAAAATGTACGTATTGAATCCTTTGTTGTGAAGGTAGGTTTCCAGCGACCCTGCCAGGGTAGATTTACCTGAGCCGGAAAGACCTGTAAACCACAGCACCTTGGCCTTCTGCCCGGACTTTGCTTCACGGTCAGATCTGCTGATCACATGAGCATGCGGTATAATATTTTCCTTATAGTCTTCCATCTACAATTTCTCTCGGTAGAATACTTTTTACATCAAAAATCACGGAACAGGTATTTCTCAGTTTCTCCCAATCTAGCTTCAAAAATTCAGCATGAGACACGGCAAGAATTATTGCATCATAATTTTCATCCAGGTTGTCAATCAAACTTAACCCATACTCATGTCGCACCTGAATTGAATCTGCCTGTGGGTCATAGACATCTACCTCAATTCCATATGTTTTCAACTCTTCATATATGTCAATAACCCTGGTGTTTCTGGTATCCGGGCAGTTTTCCTTGAATGTAAAGCCCATAATCAAAGCCTTACAATTTGAATCCAACCTCTTTTTTTGACCCAGCAGTTTAATAACCCTCTGAGCCACATATTGCCCCATCTGATCATTGATCTTCCTTCCTGAAAGGATCACCTGAGGATGGTATCCCACCGATTCGGCCTTTTGAGTAAGATAGTATGGATCTACCCCTATGCAATGCCCGCCAACCAGGCCAGGGCGAAAAGGTAAAAAATTCCACTTGGTGCCAGCTGCCTCCAATACTTCTGAGGTATCAATGCCCAGCTTATCAAAAATCAACGACAGTTCGTTGACGAAGGCAATATTTATGTCTCGTTGAGAATTCTCTATCACTTTAGCCGCTTCAGCCACCTTTATGGAAGAGGCCATGTGGGTGCCTGCGGTGATGAAGGATTTGTAGAATCGATCAATTCTTATGGCAGCTTCATTGTTGCTCCCACTTGTTACCTTCAGAATATTGGTGATCCTATGATCTTTGTCTCCCGGGTTTATTCTCTCTGGTGAATATCCGCAGAAGAAATCTTCATTGAACTTCAGATTGCTTCCTTCTTCTAAAATTGGCACACATACTTCTTCAGTACAGCCGGGAAACACGGTGGATTCATATACGACAATGTCACCAACTTTCAATAACGAAGACACTGTTTGTGAAGCCTTGATAAGAGGTGTGAGGTCAGGATTCTTATTGCCATCCACAGGTGTGGGCACTGTAACGATGTAGAAGTTGCAATCTTCTAATTCTCCGGTTTTGGAGGTAAATGAGAGGTTTCGCGCTTGCTTCAGTTCCTCAGGATTAACTTCGAGTGTCCTGTCATGCCCGGACTCAAGCTCCTTTATTCTGTTCGTGTCGATATCAAACCCAACAGTGGGGTACAGCTTCCCGCTTTCCACCGCTAAGGGGAGTCCTACATATCCCAGTCCTATGACGCCAACATTATAATTCACTGAAAAAATCGAATTAGGGCGCAAAAATAGAACAAAAAACTAGGCTAAGACCTTCTTTTTGAAATATTCTAAGGTTGGCTTGAGGCCCTCTACCCTTGTGTACTGTGGCTCCCACTTCAGTATTTTCTTGGCTAAGGTAATATCAGGCTTGCGTTGCTTAGGGTCATCCTTTGGCAAGTCCTTGTAGATGATCTTTGATTTGCTTCCGGTAAGGCGAATGATCTCCTCTCCAAATTCATTAATGGTAATCTCCTCAGGATTTCCAATGTTGACGGGCTGGGCGTAATCGCTTTTTAGTAATCGGTAAATGCCCTCAACTAAATCATCGACATACGTAAAGGATCTTGTTTGTGATCCATCTCCAAAAGCCGTCAGGTCCTCACCACGCAATGCTTGCGACACGAAAGCCGGCAGCACACGACCATCATCAAGTCTCATGCGGGGACCAAATGTGTTGAAAATTCTGACAATCCGGGTTTCCAGGCCATGAAAGGTGTGATAAGCCATAGTGAGTGCCTCCTGAAACCTCTTTGCTTCATCATAAACTCCTCTTGGTCCCACCGGATTTACATTCCCCCAATATTCCTCACTTTGAGGATGTACCAAAGGATCACCGTAAACCTCTGAAGTAGAAGCGATGAGCATTCTTGCCCCCTTATCTTTGGCCAATCCCAAACAATTTAGCGTGCCCAATGAACCAACCTTCATTGTCTGGATCGGCATTTTCAAATAGTCTATAGGGCTAGCGGGTGACGCAAAGTGTAAAATGTACTTCAATTTTCCAGGCACATGCACATACTTTGAGACATCATGATGCTGGAACTCAAAATCAGGGTGGCCCATCAGGTGTTCGATGTTTTCCATGTCGCCAGTCAAGAGATTATCCATGGCAATGACATGATAGCCTTCTTTTATAAACCTGTCACACAAATGAGACCCCAGAAAGCCGGCTCCACCGGTAATTAAAACTTTTTCCTTTGACATTTAAAAATCCAGTTTTGATTCCTTTAAGGTAGGTAGGTTTTTATCCTTTTCAGATAAAATAATTTGATCCTGAGGTATTCCCCAGCTAACATTGATATCTGGATCATTAAAAATGATTCCGGTATCGTGCTCCTTGGAATACAGCTCGTCCACCTGATACATAAGCTTTGCATGATCAGTTAAAACCAGAAAACCATGTGCCATTCCTTTGGGGATATAAAAGTGCTTCTTATTGTGAGCTGACAAACGAACTAAAGAATATTCACTGTAGGTAGGTGAGTTTTTTCGAAGGTCAACTGCTACATCAAGAACTTCTCCCTCCAGGCAGGAAATTAATTTTGCCTGAGATTTTTCACCTTTTTGAAAGTGAAGGCCTCTTAAAACACCCTTGGCGGAGCGAGATTGATTGATCTGTTTTACTTCAAAATCAAATCCAGTAGCCTGTTTAAATTTTGCAATATTGAAGCCTTCATAAAAAAATCCCCGCTCATCTTCAAATACATCTGGTTCCAGGATCCAGCAATCTTTAAGATTGGTTTTCTCTGCTTTCATTTCTTCAGCACTTTTAACAAGTAAGTTCCGTATCCACTTTTTTCTAATGGTCTGGCCAGGTCTTCAAGCTGATCTCGGGAGATAAAATTCATTTTATAGGCAACCTCTTCAATACAACCAACTTTGAGTCCCTGCCTTTCTTCTATGACATGTACAAAATTCCCTGCCTGGATCAATGAAGCAAAAGTACCCGTATCCAGCCAGGCGGTACCTCTGTCGAAAACCTGGACATTTAACTTTCCGGCTTTTAAATAATCGTTGTTGATATCTGTTATCTCCAACTCCCCTCTGGGGCTTGGCTTGACGTTTCTGGCTATTTCAACCACATTGTTGTCATAATAATAGAGACCTGGTACTGCGTAGCTTGATTTGGGGTTTTTAGGTTTTTCTTCAATGGAAATGGCTCTTTGTTTCTCGTCGAACTCTACTACTCCATATCTTTCAGGATCATTTACGTGATAAGCGAATACAATCCCGCCATCCGGATCGATGCAAGCCTGAAGCTTCTTTGAAAGCCCGGATGCATAAAAAATATTATCCCCTAGGATAAGTGCAACACTATCATTTCCGATGAAATCAGCCCCGATAATGAATGCCTCAGCCAGGCCTCTGGGCTCATCCTGAACTACATAGGAAAAAGAACAGCCCAATGATGAGCCATCCCCCAGCAGGCTTTTAAAAACAGGCAGATCTCGTGGTGTGCTGATGATTAATATTTCGTTGATCCCGGAGAGCATCAAGGTAGAGAGAGGGTAGTAAATCATCGGTTTGTCGTAGACCGGTAAGATCTGCTTACTTACGGCATAAGTAAGTGGATGTAGCCTTGTGCCAGAGCCCCCTGCCAATATTATTCCTTTCATATAAAAGTCGATTTAATTAAACCCACCCCAACCCCTCCAAGGAGGGGACTATCTATTTGCGTAGTGCTCATCATAATACTTTAAATAGTCTCCCGAAGTAACATCCTGAAGCCACTTCTCATTGGCAAGATACCAATCTATCGTTTTTTCAAGCCCTTCTTTGAATTGCAAAGATGGCTCCCACCCAAGCTCTTGCTGTAGCTTGGTGGCATCAATGGCATACCTCAAATCATGACCAGCCCGATCTTTTACATAGGTGATCAGCTTTCTGGATGTCCCCTGGCTATTTCCCAACTTATCATCCATCACATCGCAGAGAAGGTGGACCAGATCAATGTTTTTCCATTCATTGAACCCTCCGATATTATAGGTATCGCCATTCTTGCCTTTTTCAAAAATCAACTCAATGGCACGTGCATGATCTTCCACATAGAGCCAATCCCTCACGTTTTCCCCTTTTCCATACACAGGTAGTGGTTTTCCATTTTTAATGTTGTGTATCATCAAAGGAATAAGCTTCTCAGGGAAATGATTGGGGCCGTAATTGTTGGAGCAATTGGAGATGACGAAAGGCAGTCCGTAGGTATTTCCATATGCTCTTACAAAGTGATCAGAAGACGCCTTTGAAGCGGAATAGGGAGATTGGGGGTCATAGGGGGTGGTTTCAGTGAAAAAACCAGTTTCCCCTAGCGAACCGTAAACCTCATCGGTGGAGACATGATAAAAACGTCGGTCTCCTATATTTGCCCAGGAATCTTTGGCTGCATTTAGTAAACCAACTGTGCCCACCACATTGGTCTGTATGAATTCCATCGGATTGGAGATGGATCGATCCACATGTGATTCTGCGGCGAGATGAATTACGCCCTTAAAATCATATTTCGAAAACAGCTCTTTAATAAAAGCAAAATCACATATATCACCCTTTACAAATTTATAATTGGGATTATCCTCAATGTCTCGTAGGTTTTCCAGATTCCCGGCATAGGTGAGTTTGTCTAGATTGACGATGATGTACTTCTCAGATTTTACAAACCTCCTTACCACATGAGATCCTATGAACCCAGCTCCACCGGTTATTAGTATCGTTTCTTTTTCTGTCATAGTTTGCGCTGGTTGCTGTGCCAATCTACTGTCAATTTTAATCCTTCTTTGATAGAATATTTCGGATCATAGTTCAAGTGCTCCTTCGCTTTAGAAATATCAGCCAAGCTGTGCTCGATATCCCCCGCTCGCTCCTCTCTATAAATTGGAACCAAGTTCTTCCCTACACTTTCATTGATATATCCCACCAATTCATTGAGCGTGGTGCTTTGGCCATAGGCAATATTATATACGCTATTGTAGTTCTCCTGTGAGCTTTCTAGCGCTTTGATATTCGCCTCAACCGCATTATTCACATAAGTAAAGTCCCTGCTATGGCTTCCGTCACCATTTATCGCAGGTCTCTCATCCTTCAGGATACTATTTATAAACAAGGGGATCACAGCTGCATATGGCCCGTTGGGGTCCTGCTTTGGTCCAAAAACGTTAAAGTATCGCAGGCCAATGGTATTGAGACCATAAACCCGATGAAATACCTCTGCGTACACTTCATTTACCAGTTTAGTCACTGCATAAGGTGATAATGGGCGACCTATTTTATCTTCCTTCTTTGGCAAATCTGGAGAATCTCCATAGCTAGAAGATGAAGCTGCATAGACCACACGCTCTACTTTATTATCTACGCAAGCCTTGAAGACGTTGAGCGTTCCTTCGATATTTACCTTATTCGTGGTGAGCGGGTCTTTGATAGATCTAGGAACAGAACCTAATGCTGCCTGATGCGAAACTGCGAACACCCCTTCTGAAAGCCTTGATAAAAGCTTATAATCAAGAATGTCACCTTCCACAAATTCAAAGTGCTTATTCCCCTGAAATTCTTCGATGTTTTTTAGCGATCCGGTGGATAGGTTGTCCAGGCAAACTACCTGATAGTTACTTGCCAGGAGCGCCTCTACCAAATTGGAGCCAATAAAACCAGCTCCGCCTGTGACAAGTACTTTCTTCATTCAATTTGATTTCAAAATAGTCAAAACAAAGTGTCTAAACTGACCATTTCTGCCTTTCAGATAAAATTTATGCAATGCTAAAGGTTTTGAAAATCGATAGCAAGGTGAGCAGCCGTTTTGAGACTACCTTTGCATGGTGCAGCGGATCATCCAATTGATACAAAAAGACCTGATTGTGGACTGGAGGCAGCAAAATCCAATCTCAGGAATTCTGCTATATCTGGCCTCCACCATATTTGCCACTTATATGGCTTTCAAAGGGTTTGTGTCTGTGGAGGTTTGGAATGCGCTCTTTTGGATCATTCTTCTCTTTACTTCCATCAATGCCATTTCAAAATCTTTCATCCAGGAGGAAAGGAGGTCTCACTATTATTTTTTTCTGTGTAAGCCTTCGGAGATCATTCTGGCAAAGCTCATTTATTCGTTTGTTTATCTCTTCTGCATCGCTATTATTTCCCTTGTGATCTATGCCATTTTGATGGGAAACCCGCTACTCAATTATTCAGCATTTATATTGAATTTGGTACTTGGATGTCTTGGGTTAAGCTCAGCGTTTACCATGGTCTCGTCCATTGCCTTTCGCACAAGTAACAGATCCATCATGATGGCCATTCTGGGGTTTCCGGTGATCATTCCGGTGTTGATCTTAGCGATTAGCAATAGCTTCAAAATACTGGATGGCTACCTTCTTATGCAGATTCAAGGTAATATTATCACCCTCTTATCCGTCGATGTGATTATCATTGCGCTCACATTCGTTTTGTTCCCTTTTACCTGGAAATCGTAATGGGTTATTTACTGAAAACTGATTGGTGGAAATGGTTATGTGTGGCACTTTTGGCCTATACGGTGGTGGCGGGATTACTACTCCCAGTACCCGAGCTTCCTATCCTCAACGAAACCATTCGTGTACTCCATTTCCATGTGCCCATGTGGTTTGGGATGATTCTTCTCTTTCTGGGATCAGTGGTCTACGCCATCAAATATTTGCGCACGAATGACAACACTTTCGATACCTACAGTTTTCAATTGGCCAATATGGGTATCGCTTTTGGCGTATTGGGGATCTTGACTGGTATGGTTTGGGCCAATTATACCTGGGGGGAGCCATGGAGCAACGACCCCAAGCAAAATGCTTCGGCTATTTCATTGCTGATCTACCTGGCATACTTTGTTCTGAGGGGCTCTATTCAGGACGAACAGCAGCGCAATCGAATCTCTGCTGTGTTCAACATTTTTGCTTTCTTTCTGATGGTGCCGCTATTATTCATCCTGCCAAGAATGTCTGACAGCCTGCACCCTGGAAATGGTGGAAATCCCGGATTCAATGCTTACGATCTGGATAGCAACCTGAGGAAAGTCTTTTATTTCGCGGTAATAGGATGGTCACTTTTAGGGTATTGGATAACTTCAATTTCGATTCGTCTATCACTGATAAAACAAAAACTGGAAGATGCTTAAATATATTTTCGGAATATTGATGGGGCTGGGAACTCAACTTGCTCATGCTCAAGTTGAAATGGCAGATGACTTTAGGGGTGAGGGAAAAATCTATGTGGTGATCGCCATTATTTTGGTTATCCTCGCTGGTTTTTTCTTCATGCTTTTTAAGCTGGATAAGAGATCGAAACGTCTGGAAAAAGAAATAAAATGAAAAAAAAGTACATAGCTGCAATTATCATCATCGCGGTAGCCATTACCATGATCGTCTCTATGACTGGTGATGCAAGTACCTATGTGACCTTTGAAGAGGCGAAAGTTCTTTCAGAAAAGGGGTTTAAGAAGAGCATTCACGTTGTTGGTGAATTGCCAAAAACTGCTTCCGGACAAGTGGTGGGAATAGAAGAAAGCCCGGATAAACTTTCCTTCAAATTTGAGATGGTGGATGAGAAAGGAATGAGACAGCAGGTGCTCTTTGCGGAACCTATCCCAACAGATTTTACCAGATCAGAGCAGGTGGTAATCGTTGGTGCGTATCAAGGAGATAAATTCGTCGCTGAGAAGATCTTATTAAAATGCCCTTCTAAATACCAGGAGGAGCCGGAGTTTAACAGCTAATCCTCAAGACCATGGATAAGAAATTTAAAGAATTCAAGACTCGCATAGATAGAAAAATCAATGTGATGGAAGCCAAAATTTCCTACATGCATGATGGACTCAAAGGACTTCATGAAGCGCTAGGAGATTTTAAGGAAGAGTTTGATTTGTTTATTGATTTTGCATCGGATAATTATACCGATCACGAAAAAAGAATTGCGGCACTTGAAAAAAAATTGTCCTAGCTAAATGATACACTATTTCGAGGGACAACTAGGCCACATTTTCGTAATCATTGCTTTTGTTACAAGCCTTTTGTCCTCGTACGCGTATTTCAAGGGGAGGAATCAGAATCAAAGCTGGACTTCATTCGGATCCAAAATATTTTATGCGCACTCAATTGCCATCTTTGGGATCATAGGCACACTCTTCTACCTCATCACGAATCATTACTTCGAATACCACTACGTCTTTAGCCACAGCTCCAAAATATTACCAACCTACTACCAGATATCCTGCTTCTGGGAAGGGCAGGAAGGTTCGTTTCTGCTGTGGATGTTCTGGAATGCGTTATTGGGCATCATCCTGATCAATACCAACAAGTTTTGGAAAGCACCGGTCATGTTCATCATGTCCCTGACTCAAGTCTTCCTTGCTTCCATGATTCTTGGGGTGGTCATTTTTGACATTAAGCTGGGAAGCTCCCCATTCATGCTGCTTCGCGATGTAATTGATGCCCCGATCTTTAAAACCAATCCAAATTTCATCCCCGAAGATGGGAATGGTCTAAACCCTCTCTTGCAGAACTACTGGATGGTGATCCACCCCCCTACTTTATTCCTGGGTTTTGCTACAACTGTAATTCCGTTTGCCTACCTCATTGGAGGATTGATGATCGGAAAGCAAAAAGAATGGATTCGTCCGGCATTACCATGGGCTCAATTCTCCGCGATGATCCTGGGAGTTGGCATCCTAATGGGTGCCTACTGGGCGTATGAGACTTTAAACTTCGGCGGATACTGGAACTGGGATCCGGTAGAAAATGCCATTTACGTCCCCTGGCTGGTACTTGTTGCGGCCATTCACGTGATGATTGCCTATAAGAAAAGTGGTTCAGCACTCAAGCTTTCCATGATCCTGGTGGCCGCATCATTTTTATTGGTGCTTTATGCCACGTTCCTTACTCGAAGTGGAATTTTAGGAAATTCTTCCGTGCACTCCTTTACAGATTTGGGCCTTTCAGGCCAGCTTTTGATTTACTTGTTGGCATTTGTCGTTCTGTCGATAGCCTTCATAGCCAAGGGTTGGAAGCAGGTTCCATCAACAGAAGAAGAAACCTCGACCTATTCCAGGGAATTTTGGATTTTCGTGGGTGCTGCCGTGCTGGGGTTGATGGCTTTTCAGGTGCTGATTTATACCTCCATGCCTGTGTACAATCAGGTGGCTGGGCTTCTGGGCTTTGATCTAAATCTTGCACCACCTACGGACATCTATGATGCCTATTCTTTGCCTCAGCTTTTGTTGTCGATCTTTTTGGCCATTCTCTCCGGAACCGGTCAGTTCTTTTGGTGGAAGAAAATGGACAAACAGAAACTAAAAGCAGAATTGACAACCCCGTTTATTATTTCACTGATCATTTCAGGACTCATCATTGTTGTTGCCCAAATAACCGACCCGTACTACCTCATTTTACTGGTTGCCTGCTCTTACTCCATCGTGGCAAATGCCAAGATTTTCTTGGGAGTAGCCAAATCAAACATCAAACTATCGGGAGGATCCATTGCTCATATAGGGATAGCCATGATGTTGATCGGCATTTTGTTTTCCAGCGGATACTCAACCATCCTTTCCACCAATTACACGTCGATGGTATGGAGCAATGAATTTCCCGAAGAAGTAAACCGGGATAATTTGCTGCTTTTCCTCAATGAACCCCGCCAGATGAAAGAGTATTCCATGATCTATCGTGGCATACGGAAGGATACGCGTGAAGAAGGATTTGTGGATCAGAATGAGCTGATACCAACCGCTGATCCTCTGAAAGTGGTGAAAAGAGGAACCAAATCTCAGGACACACTCACACTAATCAATCCTGAGAACAGCTACTTTGAAGTAGAGTATCACACAGAAGCAGGAAAACAGTTTACACTTTATCCAAGGGTGCAGATCAACAAAGCCATGGATATGATTGTGTACTCTCCAGACATCAAGAGGAAGCTTAGTGCAGATATGTACACGCACGTGAGAACTTTTCCTGACCCTGAGCAGGAAACAGACTGGAGTGACCCTGAAGAAATAAAGGTCACCATCGGTGATCAATTTTTCATCAATGATTATGTGGCCACTTTGGAACGGATGGAGCCAATCTCAGAGGTGGATGGATCGTCGCTTTCCTCGGGTGACGTGGCTGTGAAAGCTGTGATCAAGGTACAGGGGGAGTTTGGTGACTACCTGGCCGAGCCTGTCTTCGTGATTCGCAATCAGGAGTATGTAGGCAGGATCGATGACCAGGTGTATGACCTGGCTTTCCGGATTTCCATTCAAAACATCATACCTCAGGAAAATGCTGTAGTACTTGCTTACCAAACCACACAAAAGGATTGGATCATCATGGAGGCTGTGAAGAAGCCATGGATCAATGTATTGTGGCTGGGCACATTCCTGTTGGTCATCGGATTTGGTGTGGCAATCCGACGCAGATACGTAGAGTTTGTAAAAATGCGGGACAAAGGAGTGGAGGCCTAAACTTCCATTTTTGACAATTAATCGGCTATTTTTACTCAATGAGCAAGGTTGCAATCATTGGGTATGGGCATGTTGGCTATCATTTGGCCAATCGAATTTCATCCAAACGGCATGAAGTAACCATCTTTTCCAGAAACCCAAAAGAGGACTTTATTCTTTCCATGGATCAGCTGGAGCCGATAGCTTTTGATTTCATTATTTTAACCGTGCCCGATGGGGTGATACAAACCGTCTCAGATCAGCTGGAAACCTCGGATGCGGTAGTCCTGCACACCTCAGGTGCCAATCCAATTTCAGAGCTTGCCAAGCACCCCAAACATGGGGTGATGTACCCATTGCAGACCTTCAGCCGGACGAAAGAAATTGACTTTACCACTTTTCCCATTTTTGTGGAAGGATCGGATGAAGGTGAAAAAGATATATTCACCTTTGTGAGGACCTTCAGCAATGATGTGAGACTACTGACCTCAACCAACCGCTCCAAATTGCACCTTGCGGCTGTCTTTGCCTGCAATTTCAGCAATCACATGTTTCACCTTTCAGAAAAGCTACTCGCCGATCTGGAAATGAATTTTCAGGACATCCAGCCATTGGTCGAGGAAACCGTGAAAAAAGCCTTTGAGCTTAATCCCTCAAAATCTCAAACCGGCCCGGCGGTTCGTGCAGATGAATCGACCATCAACACCCACCTGGAGATGCTGAAAGACGAACAAATGAAAAACATCTATCGTATCATCACGGAAAGTATCCAGCGACACCAGTGAAAATCACCTCCAAAGAAGTAATTGGATTTCTTACCGCCAGTAGAATACCTAACCTTCTGATTATTGGGTTGACCCAGTTTATCACTGCGTATTATTTGCTGGATATCCCCTTGTGGGTTTTAATGAAAGTAAACTTCCAACTCTTCATGCTCAGCACGGGTATGATCGGTGCTGCCGGATACATCATCAATGACTACTTCGATCAGAAAATTGATATGGTGAACCGGCCCGGAAAGGTGATTGTCGGTACCACTTTCCGGCGGAGGCTTGCCCTTTTCTCTCACATTGTCCTTACCATTCTCGGGATCGGTATTGGTTTTATGATTGATCCGGCCGTTGGTGCAGTACATATCTTTTCCGCAGGAGCCTTATGGACGTATAGTGCTGTGCTAAAAAGGGGCATTCTCCTTGGCACATTGACGATCTCATTTTTAACGTGCCTCACGCTCTTAATTGTATTGATCTATTTCCGGAGCTTTAGCCTGCTTGTGGTCGCATATGCTTTGTTCGGATGTGTCATTATTTTCATTCGGGAAAATATCAAAGACATCATTAGTGCCAAAGGGGAGATACAATTTGGAATCCAGTCCGTGCCCATAGTCTGGGGAGTTCGCGGGGCAAAACTGATAATTTTCCTTGCCGGAATTGCTGGTATTGCTCTACTAAGTTTTTATCTCTGGTCCCTTCCAAATTGGAATGTTCGCTACTTCTTTTTTGGTGTCCTGCTTCTTATACTGTTCATCGCATACAAACTTGCAAGAGCTGATAGGATCAGGGATTTTAAGCAAATCAAAGTCTACGTGGATGTAATCATTGTAGCCGGGCTCTTTAGTATGCTCCTGGTTTAAAACATGCCAACGATAGCTTTGAAAGTAAACCCTCCGACTTTCCAGGCGATCACTCCTCCCAGAACAATCGCATAGAGTAGTTTGATTGATGTTGCCACAAGAAACCCCAGAAACGATCCAAATCCTGACTTGAAAGCAGCCTTGATCCGATTGCCTCCATATAAGTCGCCAATAATTGCCCCCAGTAGTGGGCCTAAAATGATCCCAAATGGAATGGGTAGAAGAACCCCTGCTACCATGCCAATCATACCACCAATCACGCCTGCTTTCGTCCCTCCAAATTTTTTGGTGGCTGCCACAGGGAGAATATAATCGGCCACAATCACGATAGCTCCTAGTATTCCCCAGATCACGAAGGAGGTGGTACTGAATTGTGTATCGTTAGCTACAAAATGGGTGCAAATCATTGCCCCATACGTAAGAATCGGGCCGGGTAAAGGGGGTAAAACGGAAAAGATGATGCCTCCCGCAATCAGCAAAATGGACAATATGATGAGCAAGGCTTCCATTAAAATCCTTTAAAGATTGTTGATCGGATTTCAGGCCACTCTGATCTGATAATGCTATAAACCACCGTATTTCTGCGCCTGTTTCCCTGCGTACTTCGATGGTTTCTGAGTGTGCCGTCATACCTGGCACCTATCTTCTCCATTGCTTTTCTCGAGCGAACATTTTGCTCATCAGTCCTTAGTTCCAATCGTTCAATGCCCATTTTTTCAAACGCATGGCTGAGCATCAAAAACTTCATGTGCTTATTTATTCCTGTACCAATGTACCTTTTCCCCAACCATGTCCAGCCTATCTCTATCCCCTTTTCCACCCAATCAATGTGACCATAGCTTGAAGAACCTATGGTTTCGCCGGTTTCGTTTAGCCGCACTGCGTAAGACATTTTTTCCTTCAGCTTGGATTCGGCCAGTCTCATTGCCATCCATTTTTCCAAATTGTCCGGGTCAGTCAAATCTTCGGTGTACCAGGTCCAAATGTCTGTGTCTCCACTCAACTTACGCATGTCCTGAATATGCTCGGCGGTTAGCGGCTCCAATGTGATTCGCTGATCACTTAGTGCTTTATAAAACTTCTTCATCAATATTTGAACAATCCGTGCTCAGACCGAATGATCAACTCCTTTTTCTCAGACGCCTCTACACGGCCAATCACCTGTGCATCCACATTGAAAGACCGGGCAATCTCCACAATCTCGTCCGCAGACTCTTCATTGGCATAAACTTCCATTCTGTGGCCCATATTGAAGACTTTATACATCTCCTTCCAGTCCGTACCACTTTCCTCATGGATCATTTGGAAAAGCGGTGGGGTAGGGAGTAGGTTGTCCTTCACTATTCTAAGATTGTCTATGAAGTGGAGAATCTTCGTCTGAGCACCTCCACTGCAGTGAACCATGCCGTGAATTTCTGATCTGAGTTCTTTCAGCATAGACTTCACAATTGGGCCGTAGGTTCGGGTTGGTGAAAGCACCAATTTACCAGCATCCAGAGGCGCCCCCTCTACCGCATCTGTCAGCTTTCTGGTGCCGCTATAGACCAAATCCATAGGCACCCCCTGATCAAAGGACTCTGGATATTTTTCCGCATACACCTTATCAAAAACATCGTGACGGGCAGAGGTGAGCCCATTGCTCCCCATTCCTCCATTGTATTCCCTTTCATAAGAGGCCTGACCGTACGAGGCAATTCCAACAATGAAATCTCCTGCCCGGATATTTTCATTATTTATGACTTCTGACCTCTTCATCCTTGCTGTCACTGTGCTGTCTACAATGATGGTTTTCACCAAATCGCCAACATCAGCAGTTTCTCCCCCGGTTGATTTGATATTAATCCCATTGTCCCGAAGCATTTGCAATACCTCTTCCGTCCCATTGATAATTTCAGCAATGACTTCTCCCGGAATGAGATTTTTGTTTCTGCCAATGGTAGAAGAAAGAAAAATATTGTCGGTACATCCCACACAAAGCAGGTCGTCAATATTCATGATGATGGCATCCTGGGCTATTCCTCTCCAGACACTCAGGTCTCCGGTTTCTCTCCAATACAAATAGGCCAGTGAAGACTTGGTGCCAGCACCATCGGCATGCATAATGGTGCAATACTCAGGGTCTCCTGAGATGTCTTCTACGATCTTGCAAAAGGCTTTTGGAAAGAGGCCCTTGTCGATGTTTTTGATTGCAGCGTGTACGTCTTCCTTGTCGGCGGAGACGCCCCGCTGTGCATACCGATCAGTCATGCTTTTTTTCTTGCAAAGAAAATGGTTTATCCGTTTCCATCCCCCGAATCCTTAAAGAATCGGTCGTATTCATCCACTTTCTCATCCGGCGGAAGATCATCTTCCCGATCTCTCGGATTGTATCGGAGTACTTTGAATTCTGTGCGTCTGTTTCGCTGATGCTCTTCTTCTGTCTGAGCGTTTTTCACAATCAATTGAGTTTCTCCATAGCCTTTGGCCACAATTCGCTCAGCAGCTACACCCTCATTGATGATATATCTTACCGCTGACTGAGCCCTTTTTCTTGAAAGATCAAGGTTGTAATCATCAGGTGCCCGACTATCCGTATGCGATCCCAGCTCAATATAAATATCAGGGTTATCATTCATGATTTGAACGAGGGAATCAAGTACCAATGCTGCGTCAGGACGTATGTTAAACTTGTCCAGATCATAGTAGATATTGTCAAGGACAATGGCTTTCTCCAATACGATCGGATCCATCATGATCTTGGTCTCAAAATTTACATTGGTAATGAATTCCGTGAGCGTTGTTTTATCCACGGTTTTCCCTACGGTAGTGAAATCATTCCGAACGGTGAAGTAGTCTGTTTTTTCCCCAATTAAATCGTAATGCTCCTCCGGATAGACCCTGAAATTGAATTTTCCGTCCGCACCTGTAAATGCCTCATCCAGGACATCCCCATTGTCAGCGGTCAGTGAAACTTTGGTATTTGGAAGGATGATCTCCTGGCCTGCATCATCGGTGGTTACGGTGATCCCCGTTAAGAAATAATTTACAATTCGAAGGTCAGGATCATCATTGATGTAGGTATATATGTCGTCATCTCCCTTGCCTCCTTTTCTGTTGGAAGTAAAAAAGCCTTTCTGCAAATCAAACTGATACAATCCAAAGTCATCGGCTGATGAGCTCATTGGCTCTCCCAGATTCTCAATGGTCACCTTACCTCCTTCCCTCACGGCCCTGAACATATCCAGCTTTCCAAATCCGGGGTGGCCATCTGAAGAAAAATACAGACTTCCATCTTCACTTATGTAAGGAAACACATCATCTCCTGTGCTATTTATTTCTGGCCCCAGGTTCCTTACATCTACCCATCTACCTCTACGGTTTACTTTGGCTTGATACAAGTCTGCGCCACCATATCCATCCGGCCTGGTGGAAGAGAAGTAGAGTGTGGTACCATCCGGGCTAAATGCAGGTGTAGAATCCCAGGCTTCTGCCACATTGATTGAAAGCGGAACGGGCTCTGACCAGCGACCATTCCGATATCTTGTAAAAAACAAATTCACCTCGCTATAGCCCTTTGCCTTGCCATTATTTCCTTTGGCAAAAATCATGGAAGTGCCATCTGCGGAGATGGCAACAGAACCCTCATTGGTATCTACGTGATTGATGATCGGATCGAGTGCGTCGAGTGTACTGATATTTACGTTTGCCCCCTTTGATGCTACCCGATAAATGTCCGTAAACGGAGTGCCGGTGGTTCGGTAGATTTTGCCCCCTTCCCGATTGCTGGTGAAGTAAAGAAATCCCTGACTGTAAACCGGTGAATACTCCGCCTGCTCAGTATTGATATCTTCCAGGTTTTTTACGCGATAGTAACTGTCCTTCTCTTTCAGATCATCAATTTTCCTCAAATTCTCAAGCTCCTTCTCCGCCAGTTTTTTTACTTTCTCATCTCTGGCTCGTGGCACATATTTGTCAAGTACTTTCTGAGCTTCGTCATATTTCTGCTCTACTTTCAGACCTTGCGCCAGGTACAGATTTGCCTCCTCTGGGGCTCCTTCTTTCAAGGCTGCCTGATAAAATGGGATGGATTCTACCAGCCTGTTGGATTTGCGATAGGCATCCCCCACCATCATGTTTTCCTCAGGTGAGTTTTTTCCTGGTGAGTCTCCAAGCTTTGATATGACTGCATCAAACTCTGCGTTGTTCATGCTCTTTTCAAGTGAGCAACCAAACGCTAAAGTGATGATTCCGATAAATAGAAAGATTCTCCGCATACGATTAAAACGAACAAGCACCAAAAGTGATTTTTCTTAACTCAGGTTAATAATCCTTGAAAATTAGCTAAACCTGAAACAAGAAGCGAACCAAAAGCCCTATTGAAAATATCTTTTCACCCAGGTTTGGCCGCTTTCTTTGAGCCAGCCGGATCGAAAAGCCGCGACATTTTGGACTGTATTATCAAAAACCAACGTCTCCGGGGTAATCACCTGTTCTTGCGCTTGTATTTTCAATTGATTGAAGGGATAAAGGTTTATGGTCTCTCCTTGCAGAAAGGCTACCTGACTGGTGGTCATGAAAGAGATTCTAAGCTCATTTTCCAAGGCCTTTATCAAATGTACGGAAGCATCAATACTGCAGCCGCTTGCCTGGCTAAACGACTCATCTACCGAAATGATCAAAAACTGATCATACTCCACAGAAAAAGAGGCCTTCAGGTCATTGCCATGGGCTTGCCACTGATTCAAAAATGTTTTGGTATTCGCCTCTACAAACTCAACCTCCTGAGCGGTCAATTTTCGCTCGGCCTGGTAAATCCAAAGCCTGGCGTGATCGGGCATCTGTTCGAAAGGAATCAACATATCAATTCAAACCTTCTGACTCTGCGATGAGTTCCGCCAAATCCTTCACCTTCACCGAATCTTCTTTTTCCTTGTTTTTAATACCATCAGACATCATGGTCATACAGAATGGACATGCCACAGCAATGGTATCTGCTCCAGTTTCCAAGGCCTCTTCGGTTCGCTCTATATTGATCTCTTTATTGCCTGGTTCGGCATCCTTAAACATCTGAGCGCCACCAGCCCCACAGCACAAGCCTTTGGTTTTGCATCTTTTCATCTCCACCAACTCTGCATCCAGGGCTTCCAGAACCGCTCTTGGGGCAGAATATACGTTATTTGCTCTGCCAAGAAAGCAGGAATCATGATAGGTGATACGACGGCCTTTAAATTCACCACCACCTTTCAGCTCTACCTTACCTTCGTTGATCAGTCCTTGCAAAAACTGAGAGTGATGGATCACATCATAATTTCCACCAAGCTCTGGATACTCGTTTTTCAGTGTATTGAAACAATGTGGACAGGCCGTTACAATTTTCGTTATTTCATAGCCATTCAGCACCTGTATATTGGCCATGGCCTGCATTTGAAACAAGAACTCGTTTCCCGCTCTTCTGGCAGGATCTCCTGTGCAGGTTTCCTCTGGGCCAAGCACGGCGAATTTTATACCCACTTTATTGAGGATTTTTACAAACGCTTTGGTGACGCTTTTGTACCGGTCATCGTATGATCCGGCACAGCCTACCCAAAATAAGACCTCCGGTTTTTCTCCTTTGGCTGCTAAGTCTGCTACTGTTGGTGTTTGAATTTCACTCATTTTCCTTCTTTTAATTCAGTTGCCCAATTAAATCTATCCTGCACGCCAAACTTCCATGGTGCAAAGTTGGTCTCCACATTTTGAAACATGGCATTCCAGGAGTCAGGTGCGCCTGATTCCTCCATCGCCACATACCTTCTGATCTGAAGTATGATATCCAGTGGGTTAATATTTACCGGACATGCTTCCACACAGGCATTGCAATTGGTACATGCATTGATCTCTTCTTTGGTGATGTAGTCCCCCAATAGTGACTTTCCATCATCCAATCCATTCTTGCCCACATCCTCCAATCGGTCCCTGGTATCCATCATAATTTTTCTTGGAGACAATTTTTTGCCTGTAAGATTGGCAGGGCACTCGGATGTACATCTGCCACATTCCGTACAGGAATAGGCGTCCATTAAATTCTTCCAGGTAAGGTCATTTACATCTTTTGCTCCAAACCTCATACCCTCGGGTGGAGGAGCGGTATCCCCTTCTACAGGCATCCCAAGCATGATCTTCACTTCATTGGTGATCTCGTTCATGTTATTCATTTTGCCCTTTGGATCAAGGCGACTGTAATAGGTATTGGGGAATGCAAGGAAAATATGCAGGTGTTTGGAGTAAGTCACATAAAGTGCAAAAGCAAAAATTCCAACAATGTGAAACCACCAAGCTGCCCTCTCCACGAAAATAAGAGAGCCAGTATCTAGCTGATCCAGCCAGGCAAACATTGCCGAGCTAAAAAAGAACGAGCCCGTTTCGATATAATGATTTGCACCTCTGGTTTGAAGCAACTGATCTGCACCATTCATGGCAAGGATTGCGATCATCAGAAGGGATTCGATGATGAGTATAAGGTTTGCATCCAGCGAAGGCCATCCCACCATTTCAATCTTCTTAAAGCGATTGATCCACAGCACATTTCTTCGAATAAGGAATACGATGCAGGAGAAAAGGACACCTACAGCGAGAAATTCAAAGAAATTGATCATTGCTGTGTAAATACTTCCCAACAATGGGGCTGCTATTCGGTGTGTTCCGAATACCCCATCAATGATGATTTCCAACACTTCGATATTGATGAGGATAAAGCCCACATAAATCAATAAATGCAGAAAGGCTGGTATAGGTCGTTTGAACATTTTCTTCTGACCAAAAGCCACCAAAATCATGTTCTTCAAGCGCTCTCCTGTATTATCCGAAAGATCAACATTCTTTCCCAGCCGGATATTGCCTGATATTTTCCTGATTCTCCTGAAAATGAGGAATCCGAAAAAACCTGCGATGAGCACGAAAACGATTTGAGGGATATATTCCATAATGCTTCTAAAAATTCCTTATACGAACTTCAATTTAAATTTTGCCTTTTCAAAGAAATACCTACTTTTGCCAACCCAAAATTTGGTGCTGTAGCTCAGTTGGTAGAGCATCGGACTGAAAATCCGTGAGTCGGTGGTTCGAATCCACTCAGCACCACTTTTGACCAAGCCACTCTTTTTTTAAGGGTGGCTTTTTCTTTACACCTTTCACAGATTTGAAAATCCGTGAGTCGGTGGGTTGAGCGCAACTCCGATTGACGCCAGCCCGGTCGATCCACTCAGCACCACTTTTGACCTAGCCACTCTCTCTAGAGTGGCTTTTTTATTTCCATCCATTTCTCACCAACTGTTTCTACCGTTTCTTAAAACTATCCAAAAATCATTTGGTATTCCAGACCCTCGAAGATAAATCAAAACTTCAATTTAGTATGCATGCATACTATTTTAGAAACTTTTTAAATAAGCCTTTCGTAATTAAATACCGATCGGTATATTTGTAACATGGCCAGAAATCCGGAACTAACCCGTCAGCTAATCATCGACAAGGCGCTACCAATCTTTAACACGAAGGGGTATGCTGCTGCGTCCATCTCCGACATCACCGCTGCAACAGGTATCACTAAGGGGGCCATTTATGGAAATTTTAAAAATAAAGATGAAGTAGCCACTGCGGCCTTTGAGCAAGGGGTGCAGATCGTGACGGGGGAAATTGCCAAGCGGGTCAGGAACGAAGCAACAGCACCTGCCAAGCTCAACTCGATTGTTGATTTTTATGAAGAATATCTCAAAGAACCGCCTATTCCTGGAGGATGCCCGGTTTTAAATTCATCCATAGAAGCCGATGATAGCCTTCCTTTCCTTCGATCCAAGGTGATCCGATCTATCGCATTGATGAAAGATTCTTTGATCAAGATTGTAAATCGGGGGATTCTGGAAGGACAGATTAAGCGGGATGTAGATGCAGAAGAATTTGCCAACTTCTTTTATTCAACTATCGAAGGAGTGATCTCCTTGTCCAGGATAGAAGGAGATGGAAGGTCATTTGGGTTTGTAAAGCGATTCATTCAAAAACAGATTAAGGAAATAAGTATTTAAAAAAATTTATTCAATAAAATACCGATTGGTATATTACGTTATGGTTACTCACATAGAAATAAAAGGAGAAGATATCAGCCGGCCTGCTGAGCGGCCTCCAAAGACCAACTGGAAAATCGAGATTATAAAAAAAGGTTTAGGGCTTTTGCAACACGCATCCCCGAAGAAATCCGCCTCAATTATATGGCATTACTTTACCATGCCTGGGCGCGTGGGATATACCGAATCCCAGCGGCAAATTATTCGGGATGCTGAGGTGTTTCAAACATGCTATAAAGGAGACATTATCAAGCATTACAGATGGGGTCAGTCTGGTAGGAAAGTTTTGCTGTGTCATGGTTGGAGGTCCAAAGCTGCTGATTTCAGAAGGATGATCAACAAGCTGCTATCAGAGGGGTATCAGGTAGAAGCTATAGATATGCGTGCCCATGGAAACTCCCAGGGCAAGCACACTGCAATGCCGGAGTTTAGGGATATTATTAAAAATCATATAGCCAAAAATGGCCCTTATGATTCAGTAATAGCACATTCTATTGGAGCTCTTGCTTCTGGTATTGCGCTAAGCGAGCTAGGATCGGCCTTTCAGCCAAAGCATTTTTATGTGATTGCCGCCCCTCCCTTTATCAGATACTTTTTCAAGGATATTGTAACCGATGTGGGTTGCAATGAATCCGTTTACAACGCTATGTGCAGCTTGGTGAAAGAACATTTTCATCAACCTATCGATTACTTTGATCTTCGACTCAAGACAAATGATCTCAAAAACATCAATACTCATCTATTTTACTGTGAAGATGATAAGGTCGTTCCTTTCTCCAGAGGTGAGGAGCTTGAGCATACCTGGCCTCATGCCTCATTTGTGCATGTAAAGGGACTTGGGCACTACAAAATCATGGCAAATGACTCAATCATCAACTACATCCTGAATGCTATGAGGAAATAGAATTAATCTATTTAACGCCCTTGATCCCCATCACTTCTTTGGGGCTAAGGTGACGAAACTTTCCACGAGGAAGGTTCTTTTTGGTGAGCTGGGCAAACATCACCCGATCAAGTTTCTTGACCTGGTATCCAAGGTGTTCAAAAATTCTCCTTACGATCCTGTTTCGACCGATATGGATTTCTATGCCCAGTACTTTGTTGTCATCGCCAAGAAGTGCCAGCTCATTTACAGTGGCCGGGCCATCCTCCAGCATCACTCCTTTTAGGATAGCGTCAAAATCATCTTTCGTGATTGGTTTGTCGAGCTCTACCTGATAGATCTTTTTTACTTTGTGAGATGGATGCGTTAGTTTCTTCGCAGTTTCTCCATCATTGGTGAATAGGAGCAATCCTGTTGTGTCCTTGTCCAGCCTTCCTACCGGATAGATGCGCTCTTTGCACGCTTTACCCACTAATTCCATCACGGTCTTCTTGGCGTGTGGATCTTTGGTGGTAGTGACATACCCTCGTGGCTTGTTCAAAAGCACATATTGATGAGTCTCGGATTTTAGCTTTTGCCCTTTGTACTCCACAAGATCTGTTTTTTTGACCTTATAGCCCATCTCAGTGACTACTTTCCCATTCACTTTGATCTTGCCCGCAGCGATCAGGTTGTCGGCTTCTCTTCTGGAACATACACCAGCATTGGCCACAAA
Source organism: Ekhidna sp. (assembly GCF_040223195.1). Lineage (GTDB taxonomy): Bacteria > Bacteroidota > Bacteroidia > Cytophagales > Cyclobacteriaceae > Ekhidna. Next base: position 399,396 of record NZ_JAVKDX010000022.1, read on the forward strand.
TCGGTTTAGCCTAATATCTGCAGGTTTCTGGGTTTCCTTTTTGTTGGGGCGTTTCATGGGTTCGGTTATTCCTTCTCCTCTCCGATGGAGTTTTCCTCGGCGGCAAAGTCTTTAGGGGTGGGGAGTTCTTTTAGATCATTGATGCCAAAGTAATCCATAAACTTCTGGCTGGTGCCGTAAAGAAGCGGCCTGCCCACTCCATCCGATTTTCCTTTGATCTCCACCAGCTCTTTTTCGAGTAGCTTTTGAATGGCATAATCACAACTCACTCCGCGAATTTGCTCAGCTTCGCTTTTGGTAATTGGTTGCTTATAAGCAATGATCGAGAGGGTTTCTAATGCGGAATTTGAAAGTCTTTTTTTGGATTGCTGCTTAAGCAAGATTCCTATACTGGCCTGGTATGCCGGCTTGGTAAGGAATTGATATCCTCCTCCGGACTTCACCAATTCCATCGAGAAGTCGTCGGCTTTGAATTTTTCTTCGATTTTATCCAGCCCGTTTGAAATGTCCTCCACAGGAACGTCTGCATCGAACATTTCCTTGAGGCAATCCTGAATTTCCTCTTCTGTGATGGGCTTGGGGGAGCAAAAAACTAATGCCTGAATATGATTGGCCAGGTAATCCATTAGGCCTGTCTGTTCAGCTTCGCATCTATGCTTTGAGTTGTGTGTGGTACTGCTCTCAACCTTTCCTTGGAAATCAATTTGCCTGTATCTACACAAGTGCCATAGGTTCCGTTTTTGATGCGGACAAGTGCATTTTCAAGGTTATTGATAAACTTTTGCTGACGCCCGGCCAGCTGGCTTATGTGCTCCTTCTCCGCTGTGTCAGCACCATCTTCCAGCGTTTTCACGGAGGAGAAGCTATCGCCGCTATCATCCGCTTCCCGGTTGAGTGATGATTTTAAGGTATTGAGCTCTTCTCTTGCCTTTTCCAGTTTCTGAAGAATCAATTCTTCAAATTCTTTAAGCTCCTCGTCTGAATATCTTGTCTTTTCGCTCATGGCAGGTGCAGTTTTTAAATTCTTACAACGTAAAAAACATGCGAAAATACTCAGGTTGATGCACAATTAATAATTGGATAAATCCAAATTAGGGAAAAGATCAAAAATCCCGTCCCACTACAACTGTCTCTTTAATGGTCTCTGAATTTCCGCTGCTATCATATATTTCGAATAGGATAAGGTAGTAACCCATTCGAGCCATATTGCCCCCATTGGTATCGCCATCCCATCGCAAAAAACCTGTGGTGGATAGAAGTTCACCCTGGGCAAGATTCTTCACCAATCGGCCGGTTTGATCGTAGATATTTATATTGGCAAATTTTCCAGGCTGATCAAATTGATAATTGATAGTGGTGAAATCCCTGCCCGAACCGGAGTTGCCAGGGATAAATACCTTTGGATCAACGGTGACCTTGCCCGCCTGAGCGTTGGTACCGAATGCCTGAGAGTTTTCATACCCCGGGGTTGCGAAACCGACTGTACTTGATGCAGATCGCCAATTGTCCGGATTATTGGTGGATTCTTCATAGGAAACCCTTTCTAGCGAAACACCATCCACGCTTTCCAGCAGGTTGTAGTGAAACTCTTCATCATAGAAGAATTGCTCTGCAACATCGCCCATCGCATTGATCAAGACCACATTTCCTGTGTCATTTGAATATGTAGGAAAGGGGGTTAATTCAAAGAACTTATCGGAAGCTCCTTTGGGATAGTTATTGAATAATGTTTCCGGATCTTCGGTGAATACCAGAAAATCGCGCGGGTTTAAAACCAACTCCTCCTCTGAAAGGATCACCTGATCATCCAGGCCTTCTTCATCCAGTCTTGCCAGCTGCCAGTTTTTCAGTGTGATGAAGTTGTCAGAATTGTTGTAAATCTCCACGAAATCAACTCCATTGGTCCGTGGATTAAATAGCACCTCACTCAACAAAATCTCGCCCTCAATTGCCACTATGGGTAACGCAAAGACAACTTCATCCTCTGACACCTCATTTCCATTGCAATCTGTCACATTTGACACGGAGAGGGTGTATCGCTCATTCTCGGTCAGGGTGGTATTAAGTGTCACATAGATCACATTGGGAGACTCAGGCAGTAATTCTGAAGTCTGCACATCTATTTCAGGTGAAAATGAATAGGTAATCCCCGAAACACTCTGAGGATTCAACTTTTCGCTAAAAAGTAACTTGAGCAAACCGGATGAAATCGCAGTGGCTTTAATAAGGCTTGGAGGCATATTATCCGGCACACTGCCGGGGTTGTTCACAGAATTTTCAGCACCCGGGGTTCCTCCACTGGGATTGATGGAACTTGTCCAGTTTGCCCCACTTTCCACACATGGGTTGGTCAGGTCGATCATTTCCAGGGTATATCCACCATCTGATCTGCTTTCCTCATGCCATTCGGGGTTGTAAGTGATAGAGAAAATAAGGCCATTGGCATTTGCAAGGATCAGCTGCTCACCGCCATTGCTGAGTGATGGGAAACTCGAGACACCCACTGCATTGGAAAATTCAGAAGCTCCTGAATTTGAGGTCAACACCTTGTATTCCCAGGGATTGAGGTTAAATACTGGCAAAGTAGTAGATCCTGTTGCATCAATTAATTCAACTCCTTCAGAAGAAATTACATCACCTGAAGCATTGAATACCTCGATAAACTCCCGCTCCGGCAGGCCAACAGATGGGTCTTCGTCAAAAAGGATTTCGGTGATCAGCAGTTCATTAAAAGAAGGTGACCTGCCAAAACCGAAAGTAAGAGTCGTTTCCTCCAGCCCATTTCCCCAGCAATCTTCAACATCTGAAAGTGTCAACTCGTAGGTCTCTCCGAGGGTAATGGATTCAATGAAAGTGATCTCTACGGAGGTGGGGAATTCGCCCTCTACGATTACCTGATCAATGGTGAGCCCCGATGCTGCATAAGAAGCCGAGAGTAAACTTGTGGCATCCATCACTTCCGAAAAGTTGATGATTAGTGAGGTGGTAAATCCAAATGATGAAATAGCAGGTGGCGTGGTGTCGGGCGAGTCGTCAAAAACTGAATTTTGAGTGCCAGGCGTACCGCCGGAAGGGTTGGTCGAAGGAGTGTAACTGTCAATTGATATGCAAGGGTTGTTGGGATTGATGAGTTCTAAGGAAATCCCATCCTCGATGAGGCTACTTGGGTAAGTGATTTCACTAAGGATTTCATCGCTATTATTTCGAATAATTACCGCATCCTCTGAGGTAGAATTAAAATTTGGAAAATTATCAACACCAATCACATTACCAAATGATTCAAATCCTAAGACAAAATCCACATCAGTAATAATCAGGTAGGCATTTGGTTCCAAAACATATGAACCCAAAGGATCAGAAATGCCGCTAACAGAATTGTCTTTGACAGTCCATCCGGAGAGTTGAATATATTTTTCTGATCTGTTAAAAAGTTCAACAAAATCTGCTTCTGGAAATGATGTGGCAGGTGAGGGGTCTGCCAAAAACTCATTGATCACCACATCCCCTGGCTCGGCATCTTCTATCACCAAATATTGAAAGTCGGACTGTGAGTTCGCTGCAATTGGGTTTCCGCTTTCATCTTGCACATTATTCACTGTGAGTATATAATTGGCGCCATTGGTGAAGGGTGGAGTGGTGGTGAGGTGGACGATTCTGAGGTCAGCATCCTGTACAGCGCTGGTCACTGAAATCCCGCCCGTAAGGCTGTAGTTTCCAGCCACTTGCGAGGTAGTGGGATCTACATTTTCACTAAACTGTACATCTAGCTGGGTGGCAGAAACCGCCGTGACAGATTGAACGGTGGGAGGGGTAGTGTCCAGAACTGGGGTAGTCTCTACAGAAACATTGTCAAAAAAGAAATTGTCATTGTTAGTTTGAGAATGATTAACAAGAAAACCAAAATTGGAACCAGAGGCATGATCCAAATTTTGAACTGAGCCAATAGTTTCAAAGGATGTTCCACCTGAATTATCTGCTTCAAGAGTCCACATGCCAGTACTTGTGCGAGTAATTCTAATTGTTACATTAAGTATTGCGGAAACAAGATTCTCTGAGTCATCTATAATTTTTCCGCTAGTTGTACTGTAAAAATCAATACCATCTTCAGAACCATTTTCTCCCATTCTTATATAATAGCCTGAAGGCCCATCCAATAAATCAGATTTGTCACTTACTATATAAACTTCGATGTAATTATTGATGCTTGGCGAGCCACCGGTGTATCTCGCATTAAATGACCAAGTGACATCATTGTTATTCAGGTCAACTCCCATATCCGTGCTTATATAGATTAATGACTGACTGGCAGGGCCACTATTCTGTAGCTCGCCTGCTGATATGACAAAATCAGCACCACCTGAAAGCTGAGAAGGTATCCAGGTAAATGGCATACCATCGCTAAAATCCCCATCGCTAAAATCATCAGTGACCTGGCATATGGAAAGGGTATGTATTAAAATACCTACTGCAAAAAGTAGGCTTCTTAAGGTTAGCATTCGACTCACAGGTTAAATGTAGTAGTTTTGTTATAGAAAGTTTTAACTATTGATTTTAAGGTAATATGAAGGTTGCAGTAGTAGGAGCCAGTGGGCTTGTGGGCCAAAAGATGCTCCAGATCATGTCAGAAAGAAATTTTCCGGTAGAGGAGCTCCTACCGGTAGCATCAGAGCGCTCCATTGGTAAAACGATCACTTACAATGGAAAGGATTATGCCATCATTTCCATGGAAGATGCGATTGCCGCCAAACCTGACATTGCCCTTTTTTCTGCGGGCGGTTCTGTTTCATTGGAGTTTGCACCAAAATTTGCCGAAGTGGGCACAGTGGTCATAGACAACTCTTCAGCCTGGAGAATGGACCCCACAAAAAAACTGGTGGTACCGGAAGTTAACGGCCATGTCCTCAGAATCGACGATCGGATCATCGCTAACCCAAATTGCTCCACCATCCAGATGGTGATAGCGCTGAAGCCACTCCATGATGAATTCAAAATCCAGCGAATAGTCGTCTCAACCTATCAATCAGTGACCGGATCGGGCAAGGGTGCAGTAGATCAACTGGAGGGCGAGCGATCGGGCAAAGACATCCAAAAAGTATATCCTCACAAAATAGACATGAATGCGCTTCCTCACATTGATGTATTTCTGGAAAATGGATACACCAAAGAGGAGATGAAAATGGTGAACGAAACCAAAAAAATCATGGGAGATGATTCCATTAAAGTGACTTCTACCTGTGTAAGAATTCCCACAATGGGCGGTCACTCAGAAGCAATCAATGTCGAGTTTGAAAAGGAATATACCCTGGAGCAGATCTATTCTATCCTCGATAAAGCACATGGTGTGACTGTGGTAGACAATCCGGACAATAATGAATACCCAATGCCGCTGATAGCACATGATAAAGATGATGTATTTGTGGGCAGGATCAGAAGGGATGAGACCCAGCCGAAGACCCTGAATATGTGGGTGGTGTCTGACAACCTGCGCAAGGGTGCGGCGACCAACGCAATCCAGATTGCGGAGTACATGTTGCAGCACAGTTTGGTATACTAAATTCTAGTATGGATGATCGATTGGATTTTCTTTCTCAGGATGCGGTCAAGGCATTCATCAAAGAAAATCAGAACGCTGATCCCAGCCAACTAATCCTGAACCCACCCTCCGGATTTAAGGAACATATCAAAGAAATTTCCAGTCAGATCCTGGCCAGACAAAAAGCAAAAGGTAAGTTGGATAGCTGGTCGGGAAATTTTGACTTGATCATGCCTCCGCCATTATCCATTGAGCAGGCCTCATCAGAAGCTACCTGCGCCTACAAGCAGCAACTTGTCTCCGGCAAGACCCTGATTGATCTGACAGGCGGCATGGGGGTTGACTGTCTGGCTTTGAGCCAAAGTTTCAATCACACCATCTATGTGGAGCAGCAAAAGAATTTGTGTGACCTTTTTGCGCAAAATTCAAACGTACTAGGAAGGGAAATTGATATTGTCCATAACTCTGCGGAAGCCTTTCTAAATGACTACCATGGGGAGCTGGAGGAGACGTTTATCTATCTGGATCCGGCACGAAGGGATGATCATAAAAACAAGGTATTCCGAATCGAAGATTGCTCCCCTGATGTGGCGGAGCTACTTCCGAAATTGGCTGAAAAGGCCAGTAAAGTCCTCATCAAATTTTCCCCGATCCTTGACATAACTTCTATCGTGGAAGCAATTTCTCAGACCAGCGAGGTTCATATCGTTTCCGTGAAAAATGACTGCAAGGAAATTCTGGTTTATATCGATTTTTCGGTGGTGAAAAACCCATCCATCCGTTGTGTGAACCTGGAGTCCAACCAGCCAGATTATCGATTTGATTTTGAAAGCGAGAAGAAGCAGGTAAGCTCATACTCCAACCCAAAAACGTACATCTACGAGCCGAACAGCTCAGTCATGAAGGCTGGCGCATTTAAAAAAGTTGGTGTTGAATTTGGTCTTGAGAAGCTGGAAGAAAACACACACCTGTACACCTCAGACGATGCAATCAGCAGCTTCCCCGGTCGTACTTTCAGGGTGGTGAGCGCGGATGTCAAAAAGGAAATAAGTAAATACGCCCCTGGCGGTAAAATCAATGTCATCACCAGGAATTATCCATTGAGCGCACCTGAGCTTAAGAAAAAGTGGAAACTGAAGGATGGAGGTGATTATTTTCTAATTGCCTTTCGGAACCTCCATAGCAAGCCTCAAATGGTTATCGCTGAGCGGGTTGGTCATTCAAAATAATCCGAAAGGCGGATCCTTTCCCTTTTTCACTATCGGCTTCTATGCGTCCTCCCAGCCGTTTTACAAAATCACTGCATAAAGCCAGACCCAACCCATTCCCTTTCTCGCCGGATGTTCCATTGGTACTTACCAGACCTCCGGTAAAAAGGTTCTCCAAAATCTGCTGACTCATACCAACACCCTGATCCACCACTTCTATCATTTTTACCTTACTCCCTTTAATTGCTTTGATCTTTACCACAGATCCTTTGTGAGAAAATTTTATCGCATTAACGATCAGGTTACGGAGAAGAATCCGGACGATTCCAGGATTAGAGTGTAGCTCAAAATTGTCTCCGATGCTTACCTCCAGTGAAATGTCTTTCTCATCAAGCCGTTCTTTCAATTCATTTTCCAAATCACTTACCACATTCTTGAGTAAAAAATTCTCCTTCACCAGTTCATGCTCCTCCATTTGCCCCTCTGCCCAAAGGAAGATGTTGTTCAAAAGGCTCATCAAGTTGGTGGTCTTCTCTTTTACCTCAGGTAGCAAAGGCTCTATTTCTTCCTTACTGATGAGCTTTTCATTGAACATTTCAATGACCGATGAAACCGACTGAATTGGGGATTTTAAATCATGGGAAACAATCGCAAAAATCTTTGATTTGAATTTATTCAGGTTTTCCAGCTTCCGCTTGCGTATGCCCAACTCACGCACAACCATCACAATGATTGCAATTAAAATTGCAGCAATCACCAGTGCCACTACCAGCCCTTGAATGATCAACTGCCTCTGCTCAGCCAGCTGCTCATTCAACTCACTTTTTGACTCCAGAACCCGCATTTTGAACAGCCGCTGGTAGTAGGCCAGAAGCTCCAGTTCATTGATAGTGGTCACGCTCTGCACACTATCCAGGTACATCTCATGTATTTGTTGCTTTTTATAAGCTTCCCTGTAATTTCCGATCGCTCCGTAGCACTTCGACAGGGTTTTGCTGGTGATGTAAATGAGTTCTTTCACTCCACTCTCCGCGGACATTTCGAAGGCCTGATTGGCAGAGATTAACGCTTGGCCTTTGTCCCCTTTAAACAGTTGGATCTCCGCATTGAGCTGGTTTGCCCGGATAATACCTCGGCGACTATCGAATTTCCTTGCATTTTCAAAAGTCAATTCTAGCAGGGAATCTGCCTCTTCAATATCTCCCTCTTTGAAACTTAGCTCGGCCAGATTAAAGAAATAAATGGAGTGAAGATGCTCAAACCGGGGATCCAGGTATTCTGAAGCACTCTTTAAGTACCGATGTGCAGAATCGTAATAATTAAGATCTAAAAAGGCCTTCCCAATATTATTATTTATGGCAAAGAGTCGGAAAGTATCGCCCTTGGATTTCTTTTGAAGTTCAAGCTCAGACTTATAGTATCCAATAGCATCCAGGTCCAAACCAGAGGCCGCATACACATTCCCAATATTTCCAAGATTCTTGGCCATGATCGACTCAAAATTGTTGAGCTCGGAGAGTTGGAGTGAGGCCTGAATTTTCTGAAGCGCTTCCATCTGATTGCCCAAAGACCAATGGGCGCTCCCAATTCTGTTGAGCGAAAGTGCGATAAGTGAATCATTCTTGAGGTCGGAGGCAATCGTGTGGGCTTCAGTTGCATATTGCAAACTCTGCTGCGGCTGATCGTATAATAGCGAATCACACGAATGGATGAGATCGGTGAAAGCAGCTAATCTACTGCCCTGCTGTTGTGCAACAATGTACTGGACGATGCACAACGACGCTATCGTAAGGGTGAGCCGGGTGAGTTTCACGATGAGAAGTTAGGCCGTTTTTGCCTTTTACAAAAGTAAGCAGCAATTAGAATCGGCCAAAGCGGAAGCTGATCATGGCGGTAGCGCCAGAAACGTCATCATCGGAAACGTTTTCCAGCTCCGTCCCAGAGATATAGCGATAGGTGGCACCTGCACCTAACCTGAAGTATTTTGTAATGTTGAATTCCACCTCCAGCCCCGGTTCAGCAACAAAAAACACCGAATTTTCTACCGTGAATTCTGAGTCTGCAGGATTGTTTACAAAAAAGTCCTTATCCACCACCTCCATAGATCCGGCTCCCAGGATTATGGGAATACTGATATGGATCAACTCTCGGGGAGCGATAGTCCCGCCGATTATAATCCCTCCATATCCTCCGTGCAAATGAAGCTTTTTCGGTGTGGTTTGTCCGGGCACCAGCCCATCAAATTCCACCTGCGTTACCAGTCCATACCCTGCCAATCCAAACAGATATCTTCTGTTGATAATGAAGCCGCCATATGCTCCTACCAGCAGCCCTCTTTCACCTTTCAGGTCACCGATTTTCAAATCCGCTGCGCCGAAGGCATTCAGGTCATTCTTTTTACTCAAAAGGGACTTTACCTCCTCATCCTTGGGATCGTTGGTATCCATGTACCGCTGACTGTAGCTTGAAAGCATACACAAAATGAGCATGATATGAAGTGAAAATTTCATTGGCTAGAAAACATATTTGAATGAAATGGCTGCATCCCAGAACCGTGCTTTGGTATGCCTCATGCCAATAAAATTGAAATACGGTTTGATATCAAATCCCAGGGTAATCGGGACCTCCAGCCACCTATATTCTATCCCCAGGCTGGCATCTACTCCCATGATAAAGAAGCTCTTCTCCTGATAGATAAATGCATCACCGGCCGCATTGGAAAGGGTCTTTGCTATGTCGTCAAATTTTTCATATCCGATGTGCCCGCCAATACCATAGTGAAGATAGAACCGATCGTTGAAGGAAAACTCCATGGGTTCATGAAAAAGGTATTGAACGGTAACATGCATCCCTTCATTTCGGCCACTCAAAATGAGCTCAACTGCCTCATCTTCGGTAACAAACTTTTTAAAAGTGATGCCAGACGTGTGTCCCAGCCGGATACCGGAAGATTTTTCGTACAGTTGCTGACTAGTCGCAGTGATGGAAATCAGCAGAAAAAACAAGGATAAAATTCGTTTCATTCGGGTCCGGTGGTGACGGTACATTAGTCTCTGTCTACGAAAATAGGTGTTTCCTTTATGGCCACAATCAGCTCTCCACCATCAGCCTCTACCATAAGCTGACTGTGACGCGTGTTAGTATTTCCCACAAAACCAGAAAGTGAAATTTTACCTTCATTTTCAAACAACTCGCGCTGCATGGTCAGCATGCTGTTGGGCAAAATCATTCGATCTTCCGGTCCTTTGATGTAAGTTTTAATGTATGAGGCCTGATTCAAAATAAGGTTGATGTCAGTTGATTTTCCTGTGATATCAATGCTATTGAAATCTTTGGATATTCTGCTTAGGTAGATATCTCCATAGCTGAAATCCAGCCTGGCAGATCCTCTTAATAAGTCGGATGTCAGGTTGGTGAAAGACCCCTCACACATAATTTCATTGGCATCCAGAATATGGATTTTGTCGTTTCGTGAGTTTAGCTGGATACGCTCGATTTTATCTACTCGAATCTCAGAGCTTCCACTCTCTACATTCAAGTTTCTAGCCTGATCTACTCTCACTTCTGCTCCGCGAAGTGTGAAAGTTCCATCCTGCAATTTTCCAAATGATGATTTCCCAAATGAGTGTTTCAGGTTGAGTGATTTAGTAAAATCATTTGCTTTGATATCTCCGTGAGAAATATCCAAATCGACCTTCCCATCAAGGCTGGTCAGATACACATCACCAAATTTATTTTCTACGCTTAGCATCACATCCTGTGGCAACCAAACCTGATAATCTACCTGAAGCTTATTGCTACCCACCACTCCTTCCACCTCACTAAGTACATTTCCGAGAATACCACCACTGCTTCCGATTTCTGTAACCGCAGATATCACGCTTCCTACTTTTCGGAATCTCACATCCACACGAGACATTGATTTATTTACTGCTGCAGAGTTCTTCCCTTCGGCTCTTACGAGCACTTCAAAACGCACTGAATCCATCTCCCAGGTACGAATGATCACTTCACCATACTTGCTGATTACTTCCACTTTTGCATTTTCGGGCACGGCAAACGAGCGCTTAAAATCACGCTCCTGACGAACCTGGGCCAGCAGTGGCATGGTCAGCATAAAAGCCATCAATATGTTAAAGCACTTCTTCACTTTTCTCTTTTTCCAGCTCGCTTAATATCTCTTCAAGTATTTTTAATTTGAGGCGGTAGTTTTCCATCATGGCGGTCACTACCTCCTCATTATCTACATTGTCTTTCAGGTCTGTTCTTAACTCAGCAAATGCGGCATCCATTGCTTCCAAATCTTTCAAGATACTATCATCACCAAGTTGACTTTTGATCAAGGTGACTTTCTGATTTATCTCCGCATTGTAATACTGCTCCATCTCCGCCATTTCATTTTCCGGCCCTGTCGCATTCATAAAGAAAATGGTGCATCCAATAATGCAGGCAAAGCAGGCAGCTATTCCAAAAGTCCTCCACGGGTCTTTCTTCTCTGTCTGCGGCTTTATTTTTCCGGAGATTTTAACCCACTCCTGATCACTGTTAAACGGGTAGAGTTCGAAATCCTCCCGTGTATTTTCGATATGGTCCTTTAAATTATCCCGCATGTTGACTCCTTTCTTCTTCCAGCATTTTTCTAATTCGGGCCTTGGCCTTGCAATACTGCGCTTTTGATGCCGACTCTGTAACTCCCAATATCTCCCCGATCTCTTTGTGATCATAACCCTCGAACAGATACAGGTTCAATACCGTCTTGCAGCCCTCCGGCAATAAATCAATTACCTGCATGATTTGAGAAGCCTGAAACTGTGCGTACTCAAAATCATCTTCTTCCTCTTCTACAAAATCTGCGTTCTCCTCTAATTCTGTTGTGTCCAGCTTCCTTTTCCTGATCGCATTGATGCAATTATTTACCACAATGCGCTTGATCCAGGAGCTGAAGGTGTTCACCTCTCTCAGCGTTGGCAGTTTTTGAAATGCATCAATAAATGACTCCTGAAGCAAATCCTTGGCCTCCTCTTCGTCACCCATCATCCTGCGGCAGATGTTGTACATAGCCTTAGAGTAAAGACCATACAGCGACGACATGGCCGCCTGGTCTCCCTGCTGACTTTGCACAATCAGGTGCTTGTGGATGGTGTGTGTGGTGCTCACGTTCTTGATAATGACAGTACCCTTTTTCAAAGGTTTCTATAAAGACGAGAAAAAATCATGTTTTGATTAAAAAATTCTTCCTCAATCATCGAAAATCCACCAGCAATTACTTCTGAGTGTATCGCTCCCAATTGCTTTGATTGAAGATTTGAAATTACCCTGAAAAACAAATGCATGAAACAGGACAGGGTTTTCCCGGTTCCTTTTTGATCAAAATCAGAAACGATCAGTTTACCTTCTTCGGAAAGCAGGCTTTTTGTTTTGTGAAGGGCTTTGTACAGGCTCTCTGGGTTAAAACAATCCAAAAAAAAGGGACAGATGATCATATCATACTTCTGATTGGTCTCAAATTCGAAAAAGTCTTTATGAATAAAGTTTATAGCCTGATCTGACTTTCGGGACTTGGCCCTGGTAATCATTTTAGAAGATTTCTCTACAAAGTCCACCTCTTTGCACTTTGGTAAATGCTCCAGCAACTGGCCAGTGCCACCGCCTAAAATCAATACACGATCAGAGGACTTTACTTGATCAAGAAACCGAAGCTGACTTTTCAATACATCACCTCCAAACACCAACCTGGCTAGTCGGTCGTAAACCGGAGCTATATGATCAAAATCATTTACATCCATTCAAAAAGAATTGGCAATAAAAATACCCCATCGCCTATAGCTCTGTAGCGATGGCTGAGCCGAAACCAATCGGGGAAAATGATCATCAATGCATAAATGACAAACCCTGCTATAAAATAACTTGCGATAAGGTTGATGGAAAGAAGGGCAATTGCAAGGCCCAACGAGATCAGCAGTAAAATGATTTTTTCCAGTTTCTTACCATTAAGTTCGGTGGCTATAGATTGAAATTTGTCTCTAATATCCTCGTCCTTTTCATACCAGCTAAAAAGACTAAGGTTGATGAAGGTCAGCAAAACCAGCAACAAAAAAACATCCCATCGATACGTTTGACTAAGCAGAAAAGGTACCATCAAAATACCGGCTGAATAGACCAACGCAACATAGAGTTCCTTCGAAAGAAATCGTGATAATCGATGCTGCATTATCAAGTAGATAAAAGAGAATACTGCGAGTGCCAATCCCCCCAGGAAAATCACCAGCGGAATGAAAAAGACTAGTATGGACAGTACCAACAAAACAATACCAGCAACCACCACTAAGGGCTTTCGATGCTCCTTATGAAACAGATACCGTTCCCTGGATGATCTAATCTTGTGCTCTGCATCACGAAGGTGATCCGCTGTGTAGATAAGCCAGACAACCCCACCTAACAGGACAAAAACTTCCCATCTGGGAGCCACACCGAATTGGACACAAAAAAATCGGAGCAGAATGACTGCCCCGATTACAATGTCTAATGATAAAATTTGAGCGGTACGATATACCCGGCCGATCATTATCCCTTAGCTAGCGCCTCAGCACCACCTACGATCTCCAGAATCTCCTTAGTGATAGCTGCCTGACGAGTTCTGTTGTAGGTCAACCTCAGCTCCTTCAATAGGTCATCCGCATTTTCAGTTGCCTTATCCATGGCTGTCATCCTCGCTCCATGCTCGGAAGCATTGGACTCCAGCAACGTCTTGTAGAACTGTATTTTCAAAGATTTAGGGATAAGCTCCTCAAAAATGAAATCTTTGGATGGTTCATAGATATAGTCCACATTCGTGTCCGCGACCTCATCAAGCTCCAGTTCTTTTATAGGCAGGAATTGCTCCTTTCGAACGATCTGAGTAGCAACATTTTTAAACTCATTGTAAATGATATCCACCCGATCATACTCGCCACCTACAAACTCAGCCATTACCATCTCAGCTGCTTCTTTTGCATCCGCAAAGTTCAATTTCTCCATCAGTTGAGAATATTCAGAAATCACATTGTACTTCCTCTTTGCAAAATGCTCAAACGCCTTCTTTCCGATCGGCAGAATTACCAAATTCCCTGATGACTCGACGTGACTATATTGCTCAGCAATCAACGCTTTGGTAGCCTTGAAAATACTACTATTGAAAGCGCCGCATAAACCTCTGTCTGAAGAAACTACCACCAATAATACTCGCTCAATAGTTCTTTCTTCAGCGAATGGGTTATCCGCACCGTCTGTCTCTCCAGCAGAAACATTCTGAATAATCTCAGAAAGTTTCTGGGAATATGGCCTCATTTGAATGATACGATCCTGGGCTCTTCTCAATTTTGCAGCTGCCACCATTTTCATGGCTTTGGTGATCTGCTGTGTAGAAACAACCGACTGAATCCTACCTTTTACTTCTTTAAGATTGGCCATCTATCGTCTTATTTTTTGTATCTCGATGCAATGTCTTTGGCGATTTCCTCTGTTTTGGCAACAGCCGCATCGCTTAAATTTCCAGCTTTGAAGTCCGCCAAAGCAGCCTTACCTGTGGTTCTCATTGCATTCATAAATTCAGTTTGGAACTCTTTAGCCTTATTCACAGGAACCGGATCAAGGAAACCTTTGGTAGAAGCATATATGATCGCTACTTGCTCCTCTACCGGGATAGGGGAGAACTGCGGTTGCTTCAAAATTTCCTGATTTTTTCTACCTCTGTCAATGGTTCGCTGAGTAGCCGCATCCAAATCAGAGCCGAATTTTGCAAATGCCTCAAGTTCACGGAACTGCGCCTGATCCAGCTTCAATGTACCTGCAACTTTCTTCATGGATTTGATCTGAGCAGAACCTCCCACACGGGATACCGAGATACCTACGTTAATCGCTGGCCTGATACCAGAGTTAAACAAGTTTGTCTCAAGGAAGATCTGGCCATCCGTAATCGAAATTACGTTGGTAGGAATATAGGCAGATACGTCACCTGCTTGTGTTTCAATGATCGGAAGTGCAGTTAATGATCCACCCCCTTTTACTTTTCCTTTCAATGAAGGGGGAAGGTCATTCATTTGTCTGGCCACAGTATCGTCGTTAATGATTTTGGCCGCTCTTTCCAAAAGTCTTGAGTGAAGATAGAATACGTCACCAGGATAAGCTTCACGTCCAGGAGGTCTTCTTAGCAAAAGAGACACCTCACGGTAAGAAACTGCTTGCTTGGATAGGTCATCATAAACCACCAAGGCAGGACGTCCTGTATCTCTAAAGAACTCGCCGATAGCCGCACCAGTAAATGGCGCAAAGAACTGCATTGGAGCAGGGTCAGCCGCAGAGGCATTAACTATAACTGTGTAGTCCATAGCTCCGGCTTTCTCCAGCTGTGCTACGATTCCCGCCACCGTAGAGGCTTTCTGTCCGATTGCTACATATATACAGTATACCGGCTCTCCCTTGTCATAAAATTCTTTCTGATTGATGATCGTATCAATAACCACAGCAGTTTTACCTGTCTGGCGGTCACCAATCACTAGCTCTCGCTGACCTCTACCAATCGGAATCATAGAGTCAATTGACACAATACCTGTCTGAAGTGGCTCACTAACGGGCTGTCTGTAGATTACCCCTGGTGCTTTTCTTTCCAGTGGCATTTCGAAAGTTTCTCCCTGTATTGCCCCTTTTCCGTCAATAGGGTTGCCTAGGGTATCCACTACTCTTCCGCACATGCCATCACCTACCTGAATTGATCCGATCTTTCCAGTTCTCTTTACGGTATCGCCTTCGTTTACGTCTGCCGAGTCTCCAAGAAGTACAGCTCCTACATTATCTTCTTCAAGGTTAAGTACAAGGGCATTCAAGCCATTTTCAAACTCCAGAAGTTCTCCAGCTTGAGCATTGGACAAACCGTAGATTCTGGCTACCCCATCACCTACCTGGAGTACGGTACCTACTTCTTCGAGTTCAGCTACTGTTTTGTGTCCGGATAGCTGCTCCCTTAAAATTGCTGAAACCTCATCAGGTCTTACTTGTGCCATAGTTTTATCTGTTTAGCCCCGATCAATCGGGACTGATGTTATTTATTCTTTGAAAACTTCAGTTTTAATTCTTTCAATTGTCCGCTCACGCTATCGTCTATTTGACGATCTCCCACTTTTAGGATGTACCCCCCCACTAGCTCAGCGTCCACCTTTTCATTCAATATTGGCTCCTTGCCCGTAATGTCCCTTGCCAGCTTTTCAAATGCCTTCCTCATATCAGCATCCATCTTGATGCTCGTTGTGACGGATACTTCTGCCAATCCTTTCTTGGCATTATACAGGTGGATGAATTCCTGAGCCACACCTTCAAGCATACTCTCACGTTTCTTGCGAGTGAGTAGGTCAAATGCCTGGAGCGTGAGTTCATTTACTTTTCCGGTAAATATTTTCTTCAGAATCTCAGCCTTTTTGAGATGAGGAATGATGGGGCTCCTTAGCATCAATGCAAAATCCTTGCTCTCATCACATACCTTGATAAAGGATTCCATATCTGCTTTCACACTATCAAGCACTTTTTTTTCCTCTGCCAATTGCAAAATTGGTGTGGCATATCGAACCGCTATTCTGCCTGCAGACATGCTTAGTTAACTTTTACGTCTTTAATGAATTTCTCAACAAGTGCCTTTTGGGACTTGTCGTCAGAAAGTTTCTCACGAAGGATTTTTTCTGCTACTTCAAGCGATAATGAAGCGACCAAATCCTTCACTTCATTTAGCGCTGCTTTCTTCTCTACTTGGATAGCCTCACGAGCATCCTGTATCATTTTTGAAGTGATGTCGGACGTCTCTGCCTTTGCGTGCTCTATGATGTGAACTGCCTCGTTCTTAGCTTCCTTAAGAATGGCATCTCGCTCAATTCGTGCCTCCTGAAGCAAATATTCGTTATCAGCCTTGATCTGCTGCATCTCTTCTTTTGCATTTTCAGCTGCACGAAGGGAATCTTCAATTTGGTACTCGCGTGCTTTTAGCGCACTTAATATTGGCCTCCATACAAATGCACGTAGGATGAATAGTACTATCAGAAATACTATCAGCTGCCAAATAATCAGTCCAATGTCCGGGGTAACTAGTGCCACGATATATTTTATTTAGTGTAAATGTCTTAAGTAAAACCTGGCCATGCCACCTAATGTGGTCATAGCCAAGCTTGTTTAGGAATTAATTTCCTGATCCAGCCAATAGACCAACTACAACACCGAATAGCGCCGCACCCTCAATAAGGGCCGCTGCGATAATCATTGCCGTCTGGATTTTACCAGCTGCTTCTGGTTGTCTAGCAATACTTTCAGTAGCTCCTTTACCGATCAAACCGATACCAAGACCTGCTCCAATTACTGCCAAACCTGCTCCAATAGCTCCCATAATTATATATTTATTTGTTAAAAATTGGTTTAAAATTTAGTGATGCTCCTCTACTGCCTGTCCAAAATACAAGGCAGATAAAAGCGTAAAAACATAAGCCTGCAACACTGCTACAAACAGCTCCAACATGTTCATCACTGTAGCGAACAATGCCCCAACCACACCAATGGACAAGCTCTCAAAAATGAACGCCAAACTGATGATACTCAAAATCAAAATGTGCCCTGCTGTGATGTTGGCAAAAAGTCGAATCATCAATGAAAAAGGCTTAGTGAAAATTCCAATGATTTCCACCGGCCATAAGATCAGGTACAGCATAAGCTTACCGGCCCATGGCATGGACTTGCCCAATGGATCCACAATGTGGAGCCAGTAAGTTTTCCTACCTGAAAAAAGTGTCGTTACCAAAGTAAGTACCGCCAAGGTCAAAGTCACGGAGATATTCCCAGTCATATTTGCCGCACCGGGAAGAAGTCCCAGCATATTGCCAAACCAGATAAAAAAGAAAACCGTAAGCAGGTATGGCATGAATCGCTCATACTTGTGGCCAATGTTCTCCTTTGCAATATCATCCCTAATGAAAATAATGATCGGCTCGAAAAATGATTGAATTCCTCTTGGTGCTCTCCCCACATTCTTTTTGTAACCCCTAGCCACTGCTAAAAACACCAAGATCAAAAGAAATGCATCAATAAACAGGAATAATACATTCTTGGTGATAGAAAGGTCATAGACATGAGCCCCGCTTTCCAGCGTAATGTGATCGTGATCCATCACGTATCCATTATATGGTACCGTTTCGTGATGTTCGTTGTAGAAATTCGATGAAGAAAAAATATCCAATCCCTTCTCCTCCGAATATATGATCACGGGAAGGTGAACTGTCAATCCATGGTAGATTTCCCATACGTGAGAATCGGAGATGTGATGGTTGATCAATGGGGTAGGATCGAACCGCTCATCCTCTCCTTCTTTTGAACCACCGCCGGCAAACACTACCCCAGGAAAAGCCAGCAATAAAACTGCAAAAAACTTATTGATTTTCAGGAGGTTAAATTGCTTGAAGGTTGAGCCTGTTTTCATCGGATATTCGTTCGTTCCTCAATTTCGGCGCAAGTTAGTCAAAGCCATAACTATTTCAAAGATCATGAATATCAAATAGAGGATAATAAACTGGATTACTAGCGTGAAATGATCGGTTTGTGTGTAGATCAAAACCAGGATGAATATGAGCGATGAAAGTAGCCGGATCACGATTTTTACCAGGGCGATCTGAGCAGACCATTCTCTGGAAGTCCAATAGTCGATTCTAAAAAGCACAAAGGCTTGCGCTGTAAAAAAAAATACCATCGTCTGAAAAGTCTGGTGGAGCTTCAATTCTTGACTGAACGCAAAATTGATCACCAAAAGAATGGATGTGATCGCTATGAGGATGATCCACTTTTTCATTTAAGGGATTTTAAGAGCAGCCAAATGGTGCCGCCCATTGACAAAAAAGTAGCAATAAGTATGATCACCGGGCTGGATGATAGGAAGTCATCCAGGAAATAGCCCCCTACAATAAGAGCGAGGTTCATGACTACCAGCTCAAAAGCAAGGGCATAGTACCTCATGTATTGCTTTTCATCCTGGGAGGTGTCTTTACCCTCAGGCCTTGAGGGCTTGCTGTTCTTCTTCGGGCTTTCCAATTTTGATTTCCTTGCTCTTTACGCCCATTTTACATTTACCGTTGAATGTCGCCCCTGATTCCACCAATAACTTGTTAGTGATGATGTCCCCATCAATGGTAGCAGTAGCCTTCAATACGAGCTGTTCGGTTACCTCTATCGTGCCTGTGATGTGGCCAGCAACCTCGGCATTCTGAGCGAGCACACTTCCATCTACCTGGGAGGAATGGCCAAATGCAGCCTTTGATTTTGTTTTAATATCGCCCACAACCTTACCCTCTACACGAATGTTTCCGAAAGTTTCAATGCTGCCATTGACAATTGTACCTTTCCCAATGATATTACTTGAGTTGCTCAGTTCCTCTACTTCTTTGTGATTCTTATTCAACATAGCATGATTTTATAGTGCAATATACTCTTGCGGATTTACAGGGTTACCATTGTGCCACAATTCCAGATGCAAGTGAGGCCCGGATGTTAGTTCGCCCGTATTTCCAATGGTTGCCACCACTTCTCCAGCGGCCACAAAATTACCAACGTTTTTAAATAATTCCGAATTGTGCTTGTATACGGAAATTAAGTTTCCTGGATGCTGGATGGCCAAGATATACCCTCCATCCAGCGTCCAGGAAGACATTATTACTACTCCATCAGCGACCGATCGGACTGGCTCATTCTCCTGAGCTACGATATCAACCCCATAGTGATCTTCCTTAGGGTTAAATCCGTCGGTAATTATGCCATCGAACAAAGGGCTGAAAAGGTAAACATCCCTCAGTTCATACACATTTGATGAAACTGCGATCGGCAATGCGGTTATTTCGGCAAGCTCAGAACCCTCAAATTCGGCCCTAAACTGAGAATCGACAGGCTGGATGCTCTCGGTGAGCTCCGCCGGTTGCAGATTGGATTCCGGGCTGGCTTCTACATTTTGATCGATTTCCTCGCCGGCTATTATCCTTCTGATATTTTCAATATAAACATTCTTATTGTTCACCTGCTGCTCCAGTGAATCAATGGTCATAGTAAGCTCCAAAACCTGACGGTTGGCTTCCATCTGTGCATGCCTGGGGTCAAGCCACTGCTCCAAGGCCACAGTCACGAGGTACACTGCAAGGGAAAGCAAAAGAAAGCCCACGCCTGCCATCAGTAGAAATAATCTGGCATAATTGAAGCTGAATGTGGTCTTTTCCGCAAAATTCTCCTCATTGCGAATAATGAGAAGGTATTTATTCGTTAGCCAATTACTTAATGTTTTTCTTGCAGCCATAAATTGCAATTTAGGTGGACAAAGGTATGCAATCAGCCCTTGTTTTATCTTTACACCAATTTGAACTTGAGATCGTTATTTATTGCATCAGTTTAAGCTCATTTTGAAGAAACTCATCTCCGTAAGTTTTGTGGCGCTTGCCATCGGTTGTTCTCCATACAAGAATAATCCGTTGAGCAATTCCTTTCACGATCTCACCGCACATTACAATGCTTATTTTATTGCCAACGAACGAATCAATGAAATTGAGCAATCCATCTTTGAAGATCAGGAATGGAATTACAATAAAGTACTCCCAATCTATGCCCAGTTTGATTCTACCAAATCAGCATCCCTGAAAACGCAAATTGAGGATTGCATTCAAAAAGCTTCGATAGCTATCCAGCGACACCCTAACAGTAAGTGGGAGGACGACAGCTACATTTTAGTAGGGAAGGCCAGATATTATGCAGGTGAATTTCCTGATGCGATTGAAACTTTTAAATATGTAAACACGCACAGCGAGGATAACAATGCCAGGCATTATGCATTGACCGAACTGATCAGGAGCTTCACCGAATTTGAAGAATACAAGAATGCGGTGGCGGTTACCGATTACCTGGCTAAAGAGGAGTTGAGCAGAGAAAATCAGCGGAGACTTCACCTCAATACTGCCTATCTCTATCAGAAAAAAGGGGATCAGAATAAGATGGTGGGGAGTCTCGTGAAAGCTGAGGAGCTTCTGAATTCGGCTGATAAAGCCCGAATCAATTTTATCATTGGGCAAACCTATCATGAGCTCGATTTTGAAGGTGAAGCCTTCAGATATTACCGAAATGTACTTAGGAGCAATCCAAGCTATGAAATGGAGTTTTACACAAAACTCTATATGGCTCAGGTAACAGAGCTAGCGGATGAGAGCGATATAAAAAAAATAGACCGGTACTTTAAGAATCTACTCAAGGATCCGAAAAACAAGGAATATCGAGACAAAATCTATTATGAGCTAGCCGGTTTTGAATTAAAGAACGGAGACATCAAGCAGGCTATTGAGAGCTACAAGCTGTCAGTCAAATACAGTGAAACCAACAAACGACAGAAGGGTCTTTCCTATCTAAGTCTTGGGCAGATTTACTATGACTCCCTCAAAGATTATGTGGTGGCCAAAAGCTATTATGACAGTACAGTTAGCACCCTGCCGCAGGATGAGGAAAACTATGCGGCTATCAAGGAGCGGCAAGAAATACTGGTTGATTTTGTGAAGCAAATTGTGGTCATCCAGGAAAATGACAGTCTCCTGAACCTTGCGAAGCTGCCTGAAGATTCAGTTTTATCCATGTTTACTGCAAAAATTGAAAAAGAAAGAGCAGAAGAAGCAGAGCGAAAAAAGAAAGAAAAACAAGCAGCTATAAATCGGGCAAGAAATATCACTCAAAGCTCAGGTGAGAACCTGATAACCACGGCATCTGCTGGAGCAGTCTGGTATTTCAACAACACCGCGGCGTTGAGCAAAGGAAGAAGCGATTTTTTACGAAAGTGGGGAGACAGACCATTGGAGGATAATTGGCGAAGAAGAAATAAAGCAGCCAGCAATATCCCTGAAGAAGAAACCATCGTAACAAATAACATATCAGAGTCTACAGGGGAGGAAGAAGCCGAAACCCCGGTAGCGGATGAGGCACGAGAGATGATGGCAAACATCCCAAGAACACCGGAACAAAAGGCCGTACTTCTGGGGCAAATTGAGGTGGCGCTTTACAACCTCGGCAATATCTACAACCTACGATTAAATGAAGATGCCAATGCAGCTGAAACTTTTGAAAGTCTACTAGACAGATTTCCACAAACAGTATACGAAGCAGAGGTTTTGTATCAACTATATCTTATCTACAAAAATGAACACCCAGAAAAGTCTACAGAAAAGGCAAATATTCTAAAAAGAAAATACCCTGATACGGTCTATGCAAAACTTGTAGACAATCCAAACTATCGAGAGGAGAGTTTCGCAATCAGTGAGCAACTAAAAAGACTATACAAAAAACTCTATGAAAAATACAAAGAGGGATCCAATGAGGAGGTTTTGTACGCTGCAGACAGTGCTCTTGCCATGCATCCTGAGAATGAATTTAGCGACAATGTAGCCCTGCTACGAGTATTGGCAATCGGTAAAATGGATGAAGACCATAAATATCAGTTCGAATTAGGGGAATTCATTAAGCTATACCCAGAGAGCGAGCTGAACGACTATGCCAAATCGCTCCTCACCGCCTCAGAAAATTTTCAGCAAAAAAGGTACAATAGTGCCCGAGCCAGGTTCATTGAGGATTTCAACCAAAAGCATCTTTTTGTTATCGTTTATGACCTGAAATCTGACATGACTGATAAGCTACCTCCTGTTGTCGACGATTATCTGAAAAAGAAAAACCTATCGAATCTACGAACAGGCAACCTCATTCTGAGTGATCAAAAATCCATGCTGCTGATTAATGTTTTTCCCGGTAGAGGAACTGCCGTAAATTTTATGAAATCGTTCAATGAGGAGGTCAATTTGAGTGAGACATTTAAAGGTCAAAAGTTTGATGTATTTGTGATAACTGAAGATAACTTTGATATCTTCTACCAAACCAAAGACGTATCGGCCTATCTAACCTTTTTTGATAAGCATTATAAATGAAGCAAAAGCTGATAAAATACATCCTCCGGGCACTCTGGATTTTTTTCATTTTGGGACTTATTGGTATCCCAAGCATCTTCCTTATGGTCAAAAACGATGCGTTTGGGTGGTTTGGTGGACTACCCAGCCTGCAAGCCTTAGAGAGGCCAGATCCTGATCTCTCCTCCGAGCTAATCAGTGCAGATGGCGTCTCACTCG
This sequence comes from Ekhidna sp., assembly GCF_040223195.1. Classification (GTDB taxonomy): domain Bacteria; phylum Bacteroidota; class Bacteroidia; order Cytophagales; family Cyclobacteriaceae; genus Ekhidna. The sequence continues at coordinate 422,327 of NZ_JAVKDX010000022.1, forward strand.
GCAAATACTTCCGAAAAAACAGAACACCGGTGACCTATGAGGAGCTTTCCCCGGAATTAGTGAATACCCTTCTTGTTACCGAAGATATTAGATTCAAAAACCATTCAGGGATTGACCTGAGAGCATTGGTTAGAGCCGTAGTGGGTAAGCTCACACTTTCCTTTCAGGGAGGTGGCAGTACGCTTACCATGCAGCTGGCAGAAAATCTTTACAGCACCAATAGCGACAAAAAAGGCTCACTTTACAAGTATCCCTCCATTGGCCAACTGGTTACTAAAGTCAAAGAATGGATCATTGCCGTGCAACTGGAAAAATCCTATACAAAAGAAGAAATCCTTGCGATGTATCTAAATACGATCGAGTATGGTAGTAATTCCTACGGGATCAAGGTAGCCGCACAGACTTTTTTCAACAAGCTTCCATCTCAACTTGACTATCAGGAGTCTGCGAGTTTAGTCGGCTCCATCAATAAACCTACAGCCTATAATCCGGTATTCAATCCGGAGCGGGCAAAGCGGAAAAGAACGGAAGTGCTATGGAATGTCCATAAATATGGATTGATTGACAGGGAATTGTACGACTCCCTCAATAATAGAGAACTGGAACTCAACTATCTTATCGAAAGCCAAAATGAAGGATTGGCCACATACTTCCGGACAGTGGCAAAAAACTACCTCGTAAGCTGGGCTATTGAAAATGGATACGACCTCTTTGAGGATGGCCTAAAAATCTATACCACGATAGATAGCCGTATGCAGCAATATGCAGAAGAAGCAGTGGCGGAGCACATGGACACCCTTCAACAGGTATTTGGTGAGCATTGGAAAGGCGAAAACCCTTGGATTGATGATGACAACAATGAAATCCCGGAGTTTCTGGATAATGCCATGAAACGAACGGATGCTTATAGAAACCTAAAGGCACAATTCGGTGAAAATTCAGATTCTATCGAATTCTATCTTAACCAGAAGAAAAGCATGACAGTATTCTCCTGGGAGGGGGAAATTGATACGGTTTTCAGTTCTTATGATTCGCTCAATTACTATAAACGATTTCTTCAGGCTGGCTTTATGTCTATGGATCCACGTACTGGCTACATCAAAGCATGGGTGGGTGGAATCAACCACAAATATTTCAAGTTTGATCATGTAAAGCAGGGTAGAAGACAGCCCGGATCTACCTTCAAACCGATCGTGTACACTGCAGCTATTGACAATGGATATTCTCCCTGTTTTCCGGTAGTAGATGCACCTGTTTCCTTTAGTCTTCCTGGCCAAGATCCTCCAACATGGGTTCCCCAAAATTCCAATGGCAAATTCACTGGTGAAGTCATGACCATTCGTGAGGCCATGGCACGATCAGTCAATAGCATCACTGCATTTATGATGAATCGAATAGGCCCTTCCACAGTGGTGGATTATGCGAAGAGATTGGGAGTAGAAAGCCCCTTAGATGCCGTTCCATCTCTATGCCTGGGTGCTGGCGGGGACGTCTCAATCTATGAAATGGTGGGGGCATATTCCACATTCGTGAATAAAGGCACCTTTATTAAACCATTTTTTATCGCTCGTATTGAAGACAAAAATGGTAATGTAATTCAGCAATTCGTGCCCGATGAACAGGAAGCGATCAATGAAGAAACAGCTTATCTCATGCTACACATGCTCAAAGGCGTGGTAGAGCTTGGTACCGGAAGATCTCTAGATTATTCACTTAAGGTTGACAATGAAATTGGTGCGAAAACCGGTACCACACAAAATGCATCAGATGGATGGTTCATTGGAGTAACAAAAGATTTAGTTTCAGGAGCGTGGGTAGGCGGAGATGATAGAAGTATTCGCTTTAGGGAGTGGTATCTGGGACAGGGCGGTAGAACAGCTTTGCCAATTTGGGAGAGATATATGGAAAAGATCTATGCAGATGAAACCTTGGGCTATGAAAAGGGATTCTTCGAAAAACCTACCAAACCAATAAGGACAGTGATAGATTGTGAGCTTTACGAAGAAAACTCAAATCCATCAGATACTGTTGATTATGATGTTGTTGATGAAGACGACTTCATGTAATGCAATTCCAACGATATTCGAGAGAAGAATACCTTCAGCTCCCTGGCAAGCCTGGGGTTTACAAATTTCTGGATGAAAGTGAAACCATTGTCTATGTTGGTAAGGCGAAGGATTTAAAGAAAAGGGTATCCAGCTACTTTACCAAAGCTAACCTCGACAACAGGAAGACCTACCGTCTCGTTTCGGAAATAAAACAGGTTGAATTTGTCATTGTCTCGTCAGAATTTGATGCGCTACTTCTGGAAAACAACCTCATCAAGGAGCATCAGCCGAGATACAATATCCTCCTAAAAGATGACAAGAGTTTTCCGAGTATTTGCATAACCAATGAGCGATTTCCACGCATCTATTCCACACGGAGAATAGATCATTCAAAAGGTGAATACTTTGGCCCATATACCAGTGTGAAAGCCATGAATGGGGTACTTGATCTCATTAGAAAAATCCATAAGATCAGGACTTGCAAATTCAATCTATCCGAAGAAAATATTCGCAAAAAGAAGTTTAGGGTTTGCCTGGAATACCATATTGGAAATTGCCTTGGGCCATGTGAGGGCTTTCAGTCGGAGAAAGATTATTTGCTAGATATTGAAGAAGCCAAGAGAATCCTGAAAGGCAAAGTAGGGGTGGTGAGCAGGTCATATAAGGAAAGAATGCAAAAAGCTTCTGAAGAACTCAAATTTGAACTTGCACACTCGTATAAGGTAAAGCTGGATCTGCTGGAAAAATTTCAGTCTAAATCGCTGATTGTAAATCAAAAAATCACAAACACAGACGTGTTTTCCATGACAGAGTCAGAAAAGGGCAATTCCCTTTTCATCAATTATATGAGAATCGAAAACGGGGCTATCGTCAATTCTGAAACCATTGAAGCTAGAAAGAAAATTGAAGAGGATAACATAGAAGTCTTCAGATTTTCCATTTTTGATTTGAGAAAGAAATATGGAAGTTCCAATCCTTACATTCTCTCAAATGCTCCCGTAGAACCATGGGAGGGAGTAGAAGTGGTCATTCCAAAAATAGGTGACAAAAAGAAGTTGGTTGATCTCTCTTTCAAAAACGCACTTTATTTCAAAAAAGAAAAATTTTCCAAACAAAGCATCCAGCCAAATGAGGCCATTCTGAGAAAACTACAGGAAGATTTGAAATTATCGGATTTACCGGTTCATATCGAATGCTTTGACAACTCCAACATTCAAGGTTCCAATCCAGTGGCGTCCATGGTGTGTTTCAAAGATGGAAAACCATCCAAATCCAACTATCGAAAATTCAACATTAAAACAGTGGTGGGTCCGGACGATTTTGCCTCCATGAGAGAAGTGGTAGGTCGCCGATATTCCCACTTAAAAAAAGAAGGTCTCCCATTTCCTAATCTCATTGTGATTGACGGAGGAAAAGGACAACTAAGTGCAGCTTGTGATTCCCTGAAGGAACTTAACATTTACGGTCAGATCCCGATCGTTGGCATAGCTAAGAAACTTGAGGAAATTTTCTATCCCGAAGATAACATTCCGGTTCACATCAGCAAAAAATCACCGTCCCTCAAGTTGATTCAGCATCTAAGGGACGAAGCTCACAGATTTGCAATCACCTTCCACAGGCAAAAAAGAAGCAAAGCTTCGATCGAATCAGGATTAGATAAAATAAAAGGATTGGGCCCAAAAACACGAGACAAACTGATGCGTGAATTTGGGAGCATCACTCGTCTAAAACAAAGTTCTGAAAAAGACCTTATCGACCTGATAGGTCAAGCAAAAACCGATATAATACGGGAAGCCATAAAAAAAGGGGATCTTTGATCCCCTTCCTATTTTTCCTACTCATAGTCCTTGACGCATCGGCAACTGTTTCTATGCCAATCGCCAATTACACTATGGTATATTTCTTTGGAGCCCTTCTGAACAGAAATCAGTCCTGAAGTATTATCAGATTTCTTTTCTGCATCCCAGTAGTTTCCACTGATTCCGACATTTTTAAACACCCTTCCCGGATCACCAAATCCTCCTAAGGTTAAATCAAGACCACTCTCACCACCTTTTTGCAAAGCAACGCCAGCATCATGAATACCTCCAAAAGTCTGAAATAGTAAATTCCACTCTGCTATTGTAGGCACATGCCATCCATCAGGACATGCCTCTCTAGCAGCTTTAAATGTATAAAGCCTTCCAAAAGCCTCACAATAGGCAGACTCGTTCTTGTAACAAAATGACTCAGGAACCTCATACGCCAAATTTTCAGCCATCCAGGTTCTCTTCACGGTCACACCCCCCTCTAGCACAATGTCAATTGTCACAGTTTTGTAACTTTTTCCATCACGTGAGTCGGTCAACTCACCAAACTCTTGGGCTGAAGCAATTAAACAAACGGTTATCAAAAGTGCGGAGAGTAAATATTTAGCGTTCATCTTCGGTGAATTAGGGTTAGGTTAGATTTTAAAATTAGTATTCCCAAAGTTCCGACTCATACTCCATTAAGTCGTACTCATATTTTTGTTGAATAACTATTACACTCAAAGGATCTATAGCCATTTTATCCGCATATAGCTGACGAATGTCCAAATCCTGAGCGTTAGAAACTTTAATAATTGGCGCATTAAACAATCTTAACTCAAAAGCATCACTCATATTGATGTGCTGCCCCGGATTATTATTGTTATAATAAACTGCCTTATCAGCATAAGGTCCTCTAAATAAAGCAACCACATCATCATATCTGAAATGGGCTACCTTCTTCTCAAATCCCGCTGGATTCCATAATGATCCCGCACTCCTTGGCAAAGCAATACTTAGTGATCTGATGTAATTGTACATTCTTGATCTATTCCGATCAAAAATGACGTCTTCTTTAATGTACAAAACAGAGAACTCATTTTCAGGAATTGCTTCCTGACGAGCCTCTTCCCCTTCTGGCTCTGCAGCAGCATCTCCTGCACTGGCGTCATCGCCAAAAGAGTCGAATCCCCCAGAATTGAAGCCCCCACCTACAAATGGATTCTGCTCTCTCTCTACCGAGATATTCGATACAAATATGATATCAGGCATAAAGTTTAAACAAGAGTCTGATCGATAAGGAGTCAATAATCCCTCATCCACTGCGTCTATCAAGAGTCTGGATACCTCTCCATTTAAAGAAAAGAAGGGCCGGTTTTGCTTCTCCTTCATATCCATCCTTCTCCAGACGGTCTTTTTAAACATGACCTGAGTCTCATCTACTTCTGGTTTCACCAAAGGTGCAAGCTCCTCCTGTGCATACCCAAAGGAGAGCGAGAGACCAAACACAATTACATAACCTAATTTTTTCATAACACTTTTTATCTGACAAGTTTATTTCAACGATATATTGATATAGCGCTGGAATTTCTTAAAATCTTCAACTTGTTTTCTGAAGTTCTGTCTTTGAACCTTCTTAATTTCAATCACAATCTGATCTCCCTTTCTTCCGGACATTCCTCTTAAATTAATTTGCTCGCCAGCTCGAACTGAACCTCTGCCAAGTCCGCCACTAACTAAAGTTACCTCTGCTTCGGCAACTCGAAATTTAGCATCATCAGGAAGGAACTGTGCGAAACTCTCATCAGGAATAGCTCTCAAAAAAAGCTCTGGTGTTCCAGCGGGAATACCGTCCTTAAGGTTCACTTCTCCAGCACTTGTAAAAACTTTAATATCTGGAGCTGGTATCCCTCTAACACCAAATTCTCTCGATCCAATGACATTTCCGTTTGAAGAAACAGTTAAGGTCACCTTCTGGGCTCTGGGAACTACCGTTACCTGACCAGTTTGTGATCCTTTGATTGCATCACCGCCAGAAGCAGTGAACGATGGATTATATGAAGTACCTAAAGCCGGCACTTGCACATCCAAAGCATTCCCACAGTTATAGTAAAGTGCATTAACAGATTGAGACTGAATCTGAATTACAGGCTTTACGACATAATACTCTATAGTATCTGTAAATGTAGTATCAGAACCACCACCTTGAGGAACAGTAATAGATGCTACAATAGTCTTTCTGGCGTTTCCATTTTTGTCATAATTTCCAGGTGTTGCTGTAAATTCAACTTTACCCACACCATCAATTACAGGAGCTTCCTCACCATTATATGTCATCACCAACTTGTCATTTAAGCCAGATGCTGATGCAGCAATGAACATGTCTGCCTTATACTTAGTGCCAGCCGCAACATATTGCGACTCTGGCATTACCACTGGCTTGATTTGATCGAAAGTAATATCTTTTAGACCTACACGATCTACGAGAAAGTCGAGAGCTGCAGTCTCAAATCCTAAGATATTAGCTTGAAACTCACTCACTGTTGCTAAAGCAGCGTGAGTTGGAGAACCTTCAAATGCCAACTGAGACCATTTCTTACCTTTTTGGTTCTCATCTTTACTGTAGTATTCATCCTCATCAGCATCCTTTGCAATCTTGTGGTATTGCTTTAGGGTATTCTCATCTGCACCATTCTTGGCCAAAACGTCTTTGATATAATCAGCATAGCCATTAAGAAGATCTTTCATTGCTGCCCCGTGTCCTTCGCCCCCTTCTTCTTTTGGCATCATATAGTGCCCTACTTTATCGTAATCAGTTTTACCATTGATGAATCGAGCATCTTTCTTTTGAGGATCTTCATATCCACCGGTTATATCGATGAATTTTTTCTTGTACTCCTCCATCTCAGCAAGAACTTTCTGAGTTTCCGCTCGTAGAGCTTCCGCATCTTTTACCACTTTTACATCATCCGGACGGTTTCCTTTGTCCTCAACCGCTTGTTCCATGCCATCAATGGTTCTTCCGTTCCTCTCGGATGTCTCGGCATTCGCTCGCTCCAAACTTTCATTTATAAAGGCGAATTTATCTAAGACTGTGGAGCTAACGTTTAGTGCCAACAATGCAGTCAGCACCAAATACATCATGCCGATCATTTTCTGCCGTGGTGTTTCTTTTCCTCCTGCCATAATTCGTGTGTTTTTAAGGGTTTATTGTTGACTACCTCTCATTGCGGTAAGCATGTTACCGTATACTTTATTCAGAGCAGAAATATTAGAAGTAAGCTTATTGAGCTCAGCCTGGAATGCAGATGTTTCTTTACCTGCTTCAGCCATGCTTTCAAGCGCACCACTAATGTTGGAATAGAATTTATTTAGGGCCTTTGTGTGACTTTGAGCATCCTTCAATTCCATTTCGTACACAGCATTAAGAGCCCCAAGACTCTTAGTGACATTTTGTACCTGGCTATGATACTCTTTCGTGTCTTTCGTAGCATCAGCCATACCAGACATTGCTTCCATGGCACTGGCATATGACTTGTTCATTTCCGAAAGAGACTTAGATGCTGATTTCACATTAGTGGCATATTCATTTGTAGCCACAGCAGCATCACTAAGATTTGACATTTTCTTTGCAGACTCTGCCATGTTTCGCATACCATCACCCAGACTCTTGATGAGTTCAGGCCCTACCTTCGCTTCAGCTAACATTTTGTCCATTTGTGCAGATGCACCAGTTGCCTGAGGTACAGCTTTTCTTGGAGCTGCTGCAGGTCCATCGTAATCATCCGCTAGCTCAGGATAAACTTTTGCCCAATCCGGCTCAGCGTGTTTCGGTTCGAATGCACTTAAGAAAAAGATAACTGCCTCAGTGGTTAGACCAACCCCTAGCATTACTGCTGCACCCGGCATGTGTAGAATTTTAAACATTGCCCCTACAATAACTACTGCCGCTCCAATCCCATAGATTTTTGGCATTATAGTAGAATAGAGCAATTCAGAAAATCCGCCTTTTTTACTCATTGTAATAATATTTAGGTTAGTAATTTATTCGTTTGGTTTAATTAAAATTCGTATCCGGATGATCTTCCAAGATAAGTCATTGCACATCTAAATCCTATAGAAGCACGAGTGGTATCCTGATGTTCGAATGATCGAGTACCGGTTTCAAGGTAATATGCAATGTCCTTCCAAGACCCTCCTCTAATCACCTTGAATGGAATATTTTCATCAAAATAAGTAGGGTTCAAATCCCAGGTAAGTGGCATTGCAGAAGCATTATACGCATCTTCACACCATTCTGCCACGTTTCCAGCCATGTCATACAAGCCGTACTCATTTGCAAAGTAAGTTCCTATGGGAGACGTATAAGCATAGCCATCATCAAAGTAATTACCTCTTCCTGGCTTAAAGTTTGCCAGAAGGCAACCCTTGGCATTTCTAATGTATGGGTTACCCCAAGGATATTTTGCCATATCCCTTCCTCCTCTTGAGGCATACTCCCATTCTGCTTCAGAAGGCAACCTAAAGTTTGGCATCAATGGAAGGCCAACGCTTCTTCTGTACTCATTCATGTAGTTAGTTCTCCACTCACAGAAGTATTTGGCAGCATTCCAATCTACACCCACGACAGGATAATCATCAAATGCCGGGTGAGACCAGTAATATACCACCAAAGGATCTCCCATGTGGTGAGTGTAATCCCTCGTCCATACGGTTGTATCTGGCATCAGGTCTGCAATTGAGTATCCTGTAGGCAGATCAATCTCTGAACTCTCCTGAAGATTTTGAGTAAACTGTCGGTATTCATTATTGGTGATTTCTGTATCATCCATAAAGAATGCCCCGATGGTAACCTGTTTGTTAAAATTTATCTGAGTAGCGGCTACATCTTCATCCGCCTGCCCCATGTGAAAAGTACCGGATGGAACAGACACCATTCCGAATGGCCTGGTCATCTCCCACCCTAGTCTGTCTGGAGCTCCAATCAGCTCTCCTCTGTCACCTTGATCTCCGCCAAAAAGACCACAACCTGAAAGAATTATGGCGCAGCAAAGGACAATACAATTTGAGATTGTAAAAACACGCATTTTATTCATAACACCTTTATTGAACATGCAAGTATGTAAAATAAACAAACTTTAGCAAGAATTATTGCACGATATTGAGCCTAAATATATAATCATAAATCTATTTAGGGCAAGTTTTACTTTAAAATTGGATAAAGGGTTTTATCTGTAAGATTAAAAAGTGAAGCGTGGGGTTTTCACTGCCTTTCTTCCACCAAACACCAAATCAGGCAAATCGTAACGAATAAAAACCTCATGGGAGGTTGGCTGCTTTGCATCTTTATCCTTCACCACATAGTCAAAAGAGTAGCCTGCTTTTAATTTATTATTCTCTAGAAAGGAGTATCCAAGAAGAAGGCTAATAGACTCGGCTCTCCTAAAAGCCAGCCCTCCCCACATGCGTTCCTGATATACCGCCACTGCGCTGATGTCATAGGTATATGAGTTTAAATCGGAGCGAACCATGATGGTAGGATTGAGTACCAACTCGCGCATAAGGCCAAATGATGTACCCCCCATCAATATATAATTGATTGGAATTTCATTGACAGCATCCGTACCGAAGTTAAATCCTGGCTTTAAGATATTTTCGATGGAAACACCTGCGAAGTAATCTTTCCGTGACTGAAAGAAGACTCCTGCATGAAGGTTTGGCCGAATCTGTGATTCTTTTCCGCTTGGAATGAAGGGGTCGGGATTATCCACCGCCCGATAATTAGGATTTATGGATTGGGTATTTAATGCCGGCATTATTCCCAAGGAAAGATCTCCAAAGCGGAAGGACTTCTTTACAGAGACTGACAGTCTTGCCTGAATGGAGTTGATCGGACCAACTTTATCATTGGATATAGACATTCCTACGCCAGAAAAAATAGACTTCACCGGAACAACCAACGATAACAACTGAGTAGTGGGCGCACCTTCAGGATCGAATGTAGCATCATAGCCTGCCCATTGGCTTCTGTGGTGGGCGGCTACAAAGGCCTGATCTTCTGTGCCAACCCAACCCGGATTATAGTAGGATGGATTGAACATATAGTGATTGAAGAAAAAATCATTCTGGGCCTGGCTCGTTTGAGCCAGGCCCAGTGTGATAATCAGTAAAGAAACCTTGAGGCTACTCTTCATATTGTAAGTATAACTCTTACAATTTATATACCCTTATTTCTGACTAAATGTTATTTGCTTCCTTTATATACACTTCGATGGCTCCAGTCATTGACGGAGCATTTGGAAGTGGCGCCTGAATATCCAAAATCAACCCTGCATCCTTCACTGCTTTGGAAGTAGTGGGCCCAAAGGCTGCAATCCTGGTATTGTTCTGCTTGAAATCAGGGAAGTTTTGGAATAGTGATTCTATCCCTGAAGGACTAAAGAAAGCGATGATATCGTAAGTGACATCATCCAAATCTGATAAATCTGAAGCTACTGTTCTATATATGGTTGCTTCAGACCACTCGTACCCATTTTCACTGAGAAAATCAGGGATATGCTCGGTGCGAATATTGGAGCATGGGAAAATAAATTTTTCGCCCTTGTGCTTCTTGATGACATTCAGCAGGTCTTCCGCAGTTCGTTCACCAGTAAAGATTTTTCGCTTTCTGATCACGATGTATTTCTGCAGGTAGTTTGCTGTTGTTTCAGAAATACAGAAGTATTTCATATCCGTAGGAATCTCAATCTTGCTTTCGGCAGCAAGTCTGAAAAAGTGGTCAACAGCATTTCTGCTGGTGAAGATCACGGCGGTGTGATCCAGAATGTTCACCTTTTGCTTTCTAAACTCTTTTATATCGACCGGGTCAATTTCAATGAACTGACGGAAGTCGATTTTCAAATTGTACTTTTCGGCTAATTTGTGATACGGTGAGTTTGGATCAGAAGGCTCTGGCTGTGATACTAAAATACTCTTTACACTCTTCAAACGCTCTTTATCCGTTACTAAAAGATCATCAGTCGCACTCATGTAGGTTTCTACGTTTTATGATTATTTGTAGAAAAATCCCAGTATAATTATAACAGGGATGATTTCTGTGGCACAAAGGTAGGAAATTATAATAAGTTTTTTATGCGGTGAATTATTAACAAATTTAAAAGTGAACCACACAATGAAGAGAATGAGCATGACGGGAAAAAGGACTAAAAATCCGTGTGATACCCACGACTGAGCCGGTAGGTTGATGATGAAATCTACTACCAAAAAAATGATTATGGGCGCAAGAAGGACAAGGTTGAAATTAAGGAAATCAAATAATTGGAAATTCCTTAGTCCCCTGAAGTGAAAGAGTTTAGCAATGACAGAAATCAGGGTCCACTTGGCGATAAATAAGGAAAATACAAGCACAGAAAGTCTGACCCATAACCAGAGATACTCTAATGTGCTATTCAGTTCACCAAAGAACTCGGTGCTGAGCATCTCATCCATATACAACCCTACAAATGAAAGCGAGAGCGCATAGAATGAAACCAGATACATGCTGGCAGTACTAAAAAAACTCGTATTGACAAATTCATAAGCACTGATCTTGAATGTAAAGGCTCGTTCCAGGATATAGGAAACCCGGGTGTTGTACCTGGAGAGTATAACACCCAGTGTAAAAGCCAAAATCACAAGACAAATAATGGTAAACTCTGAAAATGAATCCCGAATCTCTCTGGAAACCGGAACTTCATCTTTTACAACAACAAGCTCTTCATAAATCAACAGGTCGCAGGTCAGGTCTGCAAGCGTACCCTCGGTGCTTAGGGACAGATAAATGGTGTCTGATTTTACGTAATCAAACAGCTCAGATGGCTTGTAGAATTTACATCCCTCCACGTGATCAAACAGCTGGCCATCGATCCAGATGAACAACTTCTCTGGATTACAAATTCGAATTTCTCCGTTCGGAAGTGAGTTTAAAAACAAACCCGCCTGACTAGTTCCCTCCAAGGAAGTGATTGGATAAATTGCCCCATCACTATCCGTGCCAACCATTACTTTGGTGTAATCGGCAATCACAATCGTGTCCTGCTGTGCTGAAACGCTCGTGAGAACAAAAAAAAGAAAAATGGTTAGTAGCTGCCTCATTTAAAATCTGGAAATGTAACCGAAGTGGGCTTTCATGGTAGAAAAGGAAATCTCCTGATCCTTTGATTTGCCCATTGCCAAAGCAAAACTAAATTGACCAGCCGAAGTAGCAAGCGCAAACCCCAAACCCAGTCCAAAAGGCTGATCCGAAAAATTTTCCCGATCATAAATTAACTGGTCATAAAAAACGTAGGCATAGCTCCTGCTTTCAAAGAATGACCGAAACTCCATCCGGCTCATCAGGAAGTTTCTGGCAAAAAAAGATTTTTCATTAAACCCTCTAAGACTACTCAGTCCACCGATTCGATAGAGTTCATTGCGAAGGAGCTCATCATTCTCAAGGATGCCTCCACTAACCTGGTGAAAAAAAGCCTGGCGTTTTAGTGCTTTTAATTGATAGGTGATGTCCGCCTCAAAGCGGTAAAAATTGGACTGTGCCTGAATGGTGTCGTAATAAGCATCAGGGATACTCAGGTTTCTATCCACCTCCTTTCTCCCCGCAGAAATGGACGTGCTCCAGACTAATCCCTGCCTCAGTTGATTTAGCGAATTCCTTACTCCCCGGGTGACCCTTGCCTGATAGACGTTTCGGGAAAAGTCTGCTATGCCTGACTCTGAAATCGTTTCCAGATCGGTGGTGAGCAGGGTGCCAACTGTCCGTTCATACTCCAGAAACAATTCCGAGCGTGGGGCAATGTACGTGTGAACCCCCATTCCGACACGCCTTGTCAGAAAAGTAGTGTCCTGTTTTAAGAGGTCAAACCGGAAGGATGGGGCCAGCCTGGAATCCAGAAAGAAGGGATGCTTGTAAAACAGGTCCAGCCGCTGTGACTCTTCTGAAAACCGCTCCCAGGAAAATGTCAATTGCTTGCCTGACCGGAATAGATTCTGGATGTCCAACTCGATACTGCCCACGGCAGTAGTCTTTCCAGCCTGCGCCTGCTGCAAGCCCAGCACCCCTTGAAAAGTACTCGAAGCATCCTCTGCCAAATCCAGATAAACGGTGGCCTCCCGGTCGCTAAAGGATAGATCAGTCGGTCTTTGGATGCTTAGAAAAGAGGATCGTTGTACTTTCTCAGGGATGAGACGGTAATCTTTCTCACTAAAAGCTGTCCCCGGCACAATATCCAGTAGCTGGAAAATATATGATGAATTGGTTTTGGGCTTCTGAAAAAAGGAAGCAGAATCGTACCTGATTTCAGGCCCTGGATTGATCATTAGCGCCCCTGCCAAATCCTGATTTTCAAGGCTCAGCGAGTCTAGCTGAAGGGAAGCAAACGGATAGCCATGGTTGGCATACTCACTGAGTTTTTTCTCAAGCCTTTGCCTCAGTCTTTTGCCTTCCAGCCCCTCAATGTCTGAGCTGAATTTCTCTCCCTTATGAAAATAAATGTTTGTTTGTACCGAATCCTTTTCAACCGAATCAATCCCGGAAAAAAAGTACCCGTCATTCAGCCAATCGAGCTGGGTCTTTCTCAGGTGATTGGATAACCTGACAGAATCAGCAAAGACGCGATCACTAACTAGTTCACCATCCACGAAAAACCGGGAGCTGATCTGCGCCCCGGCAGAATGAGCGAATAGAAAAACCAGCAGAATCAGTGTTCTTTGCATCGGTCTTTGCAATTTAGCCCAAATCATGGCTGGCATCTACATTCACATCCCTTTTTGCCGACAGGCGTGTCACTATTGTGATTTTCACTTCAGCACCAACCTGAAAACCAAGGATGAAATGGTGCAGGCGATTGCCGCGGAGTTATCCCACAGAAAGGACTACCTGAAGGAGCCGGCTAGTACGGTCTATTTTGGTGGGGGTACGCCTTCCTTGCTTTCTCCAGATCAGCTTCACTTTTTACTCGATACAGTAAAGGAACATTTTAAACTGGAGCAAAATGTAGAGCTAACCATGGAGGCCAACCCAGAGGATCTGACTCCTTCGTATTCCAAAGAGCTTTTCAATTTGGGTGTGAATCGGCTGAGCCTGGGAATCCAGACATTTCATGAAGAAAAGTTGATCTGGATGAATCGGGCACATAATGCCAATCAAGCAAGGGAGGCTTTTGAAAATGCGCGGGCAGCCGGCTTTCAAAACATCTCACTCGACCTGATCTACGCAATACCGGATCACGATGAAAAAGCCTGGGAAAAGGACCTGCGAGCGCTGACTGAACTGAACCCGGAGCACATCTCCCTCTACGGATTGACCATCGAGGAAAAGACGGTATTTGGGAAATGGGAGCGGGAAAGCAAACTGATCCAGGTGCCGGAAGATGAGGCTGCCGCTCAGTACCTCTTTGCCATCGGCTTTCTGAACGACAAAGGGTACATCCAGTATGAGGTATCCAACTTTGGCAGGGAAGGCTTTCACTCCAGGCACAACAATGCCTATTGGTCTGGGGTGCCCTACCTGGGCGTGGGGCCTGGGGCGCATTCATTCGATGGAGCATCCCGCAGCTTCAACATACGGAATAATCCAAAATATATTCAAGCCATTCAGCAGAATGAGTCCTTTTCAGAAACGGAAACTTTGTCCAAAATCCAGCTGATCAATGAGCAAATCCTGACACAGCTCAGGACGAGAAACGGCTTGAACCTGGCAAAGATCAGTGAAACGAGTGGAGCGGATTTCCCAGAGGTCCATCGGGCACTTATCAACGAAATGAGTGGTCTCGACCTGATTGAGTTGGAAGATGGTTTTATGCGATTGAGACCCAAAGGATTTTTGGTAGCAGATGAAATTGCCCTAAGACTATTTTTTCCAGAATAACCCAAAAATTAGGACTTCTTATTTAAGTGCATTCAGCTCCTTTATCTCCAATCATCCCAACCGAATAATTGCTTAGGGATAATCCTAAATAACCAATACTTTTGAGGCCGGTATGGACGCAACAACGAAAAAGGCTCTTTTACTCCTAAAATCCCTGATCTTTCACTACCACGGCCTAGACGATGAGGAACGTGAAATGCTGGAGGATACCGCCAGCAAAATGCAGGCGCAGGAGGAGATGGAGTGGGCCAATAAGTTTATAGCCGAAGACTACCTGTCTGCCTTTGAGCGCTCGCGGGAGTTCCTTTCCAAAATCTTTTCCAAGATGAGCGAGTCTGACCGCATCAGGTACCTGATGGAGGTGTGGGAAGAAACGCACAAAAAAGGCTATGTGACGGAGATGGAAACCACTGCGATCCTGACCTTATCCAAAGACTGGCATGTGGAGAAGCAGTTTTTGGAGATTGTGAAGGGTTAAAGACTCATCATCTCCCTAAACCGTGCCGATTGCCTTCTGCTCACTTCGATTTTTTCGCCCCCTTTTAGCTGTACCAGGAGGCCACCGTTAAACCAAGTGTCGATGGACTCTACCCAACCCAGGTTGATGATGTGCTTTCGGCTGGCACGGAAGAAATGGCGGTCGTCCAGTCGCTCGTCCAGAGCATTTAGTGACTTATGGATCATCGGTTTGAACTTGTCAAAATACACTTTGATGTAGTTGCCATCTGACTCGAACAGACGCACATCCTCCAGCTTCACAAACCAGCACTTGTCCCCATCCTTGACAAAGACCTGATCATGACTGCTCAGCTTTTTGTCCTTCGCCGGCTTCTGGGCTGCTTTGATGGATACTTTATTCAGGCTCTCCGTCAGGCGTTCGGGCTGTATCGGTTTCAGCAGATAATCCAGCGCATTATAGTCGAAAGCTTTCAGGGCAAACTCATCGTAAGCCGTAGTGAAGATGACCTGTGGCACGCGCTCCATCTCTTCCAGCATTTCAAAGCCGGTCTTGCCCGGCATCTGGATGTCGAGAAATACCACATCCGGATCATGCTTTTCAATCTTCTCCATTGCCTCGTCCGGGTTGGCTGCCTCATCCACCACCTCTATTTCCGGATGATTGCTCAAAAGGGAAATGAGTTCCTTTCGTGCTAATCGTTCATCGTCTACTATAATCGCTTTCATGTGGTGTAAGTTAATTTTTCAATGGCACATGGAGTTTAGGTTTCTTACCATTATTGATTCATCAGTGGAATCCAGATGGAGGTCAATACCGTATTCTTATTTTCATTCTTGATTTCAAACCTGGCTGCTTCACCGTAGATCAGCTCCAACCGTTTGCTCGTGTTAGCCAGCCCAAAACCCTTTTCTAAATTTACTTCTTTTGGAAGTTGTCCCGTATTACGGATTTGAAGATGCAGTAGTTTTCTCTTTACACTAGTGGTAATATTTATCTCCCCACCGTGCTTCAGGTTAGATATACCGTGCTTGATGCCGTTTTCCACGAGTGTTTGCAGCATCAATGGAGGGATGGAATACCGCCCTGAATTTCGATCAATGTTGAACTTGGTGGTGAGGCGCTCTTCGTACCTGATGGACTCTAAGGCCAGGTAATCCATCACTGTTTTCAGCTCCTCCATGAAAGGAATGAGCATCTTCCGGTCGCTAATCAGGGAATTTCTCAAAATATGAGAAAGCTGCGTGATCGATTCCTTCGATTTCCGAGGATTTTCATCCACCAGTGCGCGGATGCTGTTCAGTGCGTTAAAAATGAAGTGTGGATTGAGTTGGGCTTTCAAATTGTTTAGCTCTACCTCTCGTGCTGCCGTCTCTGCTTTCAGGGATTTGTTGTATCGCTCCACATAGTGAAAAGCGAAATAGAAGATGGTCCAAATGAAATAGATGACCCAGTAAAACACGGTATTTACCAACGCTGTGATGACCATGAGTTCCGTGCGTGAGATGGTATGTGTCAGCAGTTCGATGATGTACAGATAAACGTAGTTTAATCCACTGAGCGCAAGGGTGACGATCAGCAGTCGTGGGATCAGCAATCTCAATCGAAGGTTGAGCCAGCCGCGATTGATAATCAGCCCCCTTAGTATGTGTGTAGTAGTGATGAAATAGACCACCTGATACAGGACCCCCAGAGCCTGGATGGTGTCAAACCTTTCGGCTACCGTATAAAGGAACACCTGGATGAACCCGTAGAGGCCCCAGCCCAAAATTTGACAAAGCCAATATATCCGCGTTTTGTTCATGAACGGCTAAAAGTACGCAAGGCGCTGATTTTAAACGAACTGAATTCGATGGAAGCGTGCATCCGCTGATGAGTGGTTTTTAACAAATCATTACCGTTTTTAACCGCACAATTAATGATAATTAACAAACTCACCGTCTCATTCGTCGTATGGAAGGACAGGACTAAAACTCAAACTCAAAACAAGGACAAAAATGAAATCACTACTTTTTCTAATGACACTTTCGGCTTCACTCTTCATTGGAATTGCTGAAGCTCCCATTCAAACTCACCAAGATTTGAATATGCAACTGGAAAGCGATATGGTATTCCAGAAGATGGTAAAAATCTATGACTATCAGGGATCGCTGGTGCGGGAAATTCCTTTGGATGATGTGGCCAACAACAAGATCAGTGTGATGGATCACATGATTCTGGAAGAAAGCGATTTTGCCTTCGACTATCACGGGGATTATTACTATTTCGGGGATTCCGAGAATATTCAGGCGGTGGTTAATTGAGCTCTGCCTGGAGAAATTTGCCAGTGTAGCTTTCTTTTACCTTAGCGATCTCCTCCGGGGTTCCCTGGGCGATAATTTCGCCTCCGGCAAAACCTCCCTCCGGACCAAGATCAATGATATAATCCGCCACCTTGATCACATCCATGTTGTGCTCAATGATGAGGACGGTGTTTCCCTTATTGACCAGCCGCTGTAGCACATCGAGCAGGTGCTCAATGTCCTGAAAATGCAGGCCGGTGGTAGGCTCATCCAGAATGTAAAAAGTCTTTCCGGTATCCTTTTTCGATAGCTCGGTCGCCAGCTTCACACGCTGGGCTTCTCCTCCGGAAAGTGTAGTGGCGTGCTGCCCAAGGGAGATGTATCCAAGGCCTACCTCGTCCAGTGTTTGCAGCTTTCGGACAATCCGTGGCTGATTCTCAAAGAAATCCACCGACTGGGATACGGTCATGTCCAGCACATCTGAGATTGATTTTCCTTTGAACCGAACTTCCAATGTTTCACGGTTGTACCTTTTTCCCTTGCAGGTTTCGCATGGCACATGTACATCCGGCAGGAAATCCATTTCAATGAGGCGCATCCCTCCACCACCACAGGTTTCACACCTTCCTCCCTTCACATTGAAGGAAAAGCGACCCGGCTTGTATCCACGGATCTTTGCCTCAGGCAGCTGCGAAAACAAGCTCCTGATATCGGAAAAAACCCCGGTGTAGGTGGCCGGGTTGGATCGAGGTGTTCGCCCGATTGGAGACTGATCCACCTCAATGATCTTATCCAACTCATCTACGCCTTTGATCACTTTATACGGCAATGGCTCCTGCCTGCTTCGATATAGCTGCTTCCTAAGTAGCGGATAAAGGGTCTCGTGGATCAGGGTGGACTTGCCGCTACCGGAAACCCCTGTGACCAGAATGAGATTGCCTAACGGCAACTTGAGATCAACGCCTTTTAGATTGTGCCCGGAGGCTCCATGCAGTTCCAGCCACTTTCCATTTGGTTTCCTGCGCTCCTTAGGAATTTCAATTTTTCGTTTCCCATTGAGGTAGTCGGCCGTAGAACTCCCCAGCTTTAAAAATTCCTGCGGATTGCCCTGTGCCACGATCTGCCCACCATGCCTGCCGGCCCCAGGACCGATATCCACCACCTCATCAGACTCCATCATCATGTCTTTGTCGTGCTCCACCACAATGACCGTATTTCCCAAATCCCTAAGGTCTTTCAGTGCCTGAATCAGCTTCACATTATCCCGCTGGTGCAATCCAATACTAGGCTCGTCCAGAATATAAAGCACATTGACCAGCTGAGTACCAATCTGCGTTGCGAGTCGAATTCGCTGTGCTTCACCTCCCGAAAGTGTCTTTAGCGGCCGGTTCAGGCTCAAATAATCGAGCCCCACATCCAACAAAAACCCAATTCGTTTCCTCAATTCTTTGAGTATCTCAGTAGCGATCACCAGCTGTCTTTCGGTGAGTCGCTCTTCCAGATTTTCCATCCACTTGCCCAGCGCATTTACATCCATTTCTGCAAGCTCTCCAATGTGCTTGTCGTCAATTTTGTAATGAAGGGCTTCCTTTTTCAGTCGATAGCCATCACAGCTGGGGCACACCCGAGTATCTGTAAACTCCTTGACCCAAGCCTGGATTTTTTCCGAGCCTCCATCTTTCTGTTTTTCCAGGAAGTTGATGATCCCCTCAAATTTTGTGTGCCAGTCTGTGCCCGGGTACTTGACTGAACTCACCGCCACCGGCACGCTATCCCCATAGAGCAACACGTTAATGATCTCTTCCGGTATTTTCTTAATCGGTGTGGAGAGGTTGACTTTGTTCCTCTTCAGAATCGCATCAATTTTTTTGAAAATCCAGATGTCGCGAAACTCCCCCAGTGGGGCTATCCCGCCACGGCTGATACTCAGGGAAGGGTCAGGGATTACGGACTCTTTCGAAATTTCTTCAATAACCCCAAGCCCGTTGCACTCCTGACAAGCCCCATATGGAGAATTGAAAGAGAAGGTGTTGGGGGCAGGGTCATCATAAGCGAGCCCGGTTTCCGGATCCATCAGGCTTTTTGAAAAGTGGGAAATGGTGCCGTCTTCTTTTTGGATCATCATCACTCCATCGCCATGGCGAAGGGAAGTATTGACAGATTCCCTGATTCGCTTCTTATCCTTTTCCGATACCTTAATCCGGTCAGTTACGATCTCGATATCGTGGGTCTTGTATCGGTCTACCTGCATCTTGGGGGCAAGATCCTGCACCTCACCATCTACCCGCACCTTGGTAAACCCAAGTTTCCTGATCTGAACAAATAGCTCACGGTAATGTCCCTTTCTTCCTTTGACCACTGGAGCCAGCAATACCAGCTTCTGCCCGTCATAGGTTTTCAGGATCATGTCGATAATCTGATCTTCGGACTGACGGGTCATTTTCTTGCCAGTCAGATAGGAGTAAGCTTCTCCTGCACGGGCATACAACAGTCGGAAAAAGTCGTAGATTTCTGTGACCGTGCCCACCGTGGAGCGGGGGTTTCTGGAGGTTGTTTTTTGTTCGATGGAAATCACCGGACTGAGCCCATCGATCTTGTCCACATCCGGCCGCTCCATATCCCCAATGAAAGAACGGGCGTAGGCGCTGAAGCTCTCCATGTATCTGCGCTGACCCTCCGCATAGATCGTATCAAAGGCAAGGGAAGACTTACCACTACCGCTGATTCCAGTGATGGTTATCAGTTTGTTGCGTGGCAGGGTCACATCAATGTTCTTGAGGTTGTGCTCCCGCGCACCAATGATTTCGATGACTTCCTCTCGCTTCTTCAACTTTCGGAAAGCCAATTAGAAGTTTGGACTGAGGTTGTACTTGTTGTAGAAATCATCTATCACATCCACGGCCTCAGTGGCGGTATCTACGATGTGAAAGAGATCCAGGTCCGGATTGCTGATATTTCCTACTTTTAGCATAGTTCCTTTCAGCCAGTCTACCAATCCCGACCAAAACTCCCGGCCCACTAAAACAATTGGAAACTGACCGATTTTTTTTGTCTGGATCAGGGTGAGTGCCTCGAACAATTCATCCATGGTGCCAAACCCTCCGGGCAATACAATGAATCCCTGGGAGTATTTTACAAACATCACTTTGCGCACAAAGAAGTAGTCAAAGTCAATGCTCTTGTCCCGATCGATATAAATGTTATTGTTTTGCTCGAAAGGAAGGTCAATGTTCAACCCCACGGATTTACCCCCTTGGGCATTTGCTCCTTTGTTACCAGCCTCCATGATGCCTGGTCCACCACCTGTAATAACCCCATAGCCGTGCCTTACCACCTTGGCGGCAATCTCCTCTGCGATCTTGTAGTATTTATCGTCTGGTTTGGTTCGGGCGGAACCGAAGATGGAAACACATGGCCCGATTTTGGCCATTTTTTCAAGGCCCTGTACAAACTCGCCCATTACCTTAAAGATCATCCAGGAGTCGGCACTTTTTATTTCATTCCAATCCCTTTCCTTGAAGGCCTGCAATATGCGTGCTTCCTCCTCTTTGCTAATGTTTTTTGCCATTTTCTATTTAAGTAAATCCTGCAGCGCATGGTCTAACGCCACAAACTGAAAATTAAATCCCGTGCCTTCTATTTTCTTGCTGGACACGCGATTGCCCCCGACTAATATATCGGACATTTCCCCCACAATCAATCGGAGCGCAAATTTAGGAACATTCGGCAGCCAGAGGGGTCTTCGGAGCTGAGATGCTAAAGATTTTGTGAAATCCTTGTTAGTGGCAGGCGATGAAGCCACTCCATTGTAAGTGCCTTCCAACCCCATTTTCAAAAGGTGAGCAAAAATCCCACAAAGGTCAGTAATGTGTATCCAGCTCATATACTGCCTCCCAGAACCGAGCGGAGCACCTATCCCATATTTAACAGGTCTGGCCATTTCCACCAGTGCACCACCTTTTTCACTCAGGACAATGCCGATGCGAACTTTGGAAACTTTTATTTTCAGGGATTTGAATTGATCGGTTTCGCTTTCCCAGTCGTCTACTACATCTGCAAGAAATCCATCTCCCTTCACGGATTCCTCACCCACAAGCTCTCCCCCGGAATCCCAACCGTAGTATCCAATGGCAGACGCTGAGATGAAATGCTTGAGTTTGGGATTTAATGCTTGGACTTTTTCCTTTAGCAATCTGGTGGAGTTGATGCGGCTATTGTAGATTTCTTCTTTCCAGCTTTCTGACCATCGCTTGTCCGACACCCCGGCTCCAGCCAGATGAATGATTGCGTCCGCAGAGGTGATGGCTTCCTCATCTATTTCTCCTTTTTTCACATCCCAGTAGAATGTCTGGTAGCGTTTTTGCGTTGGGTTTCGTGACAGGTGGGTGACCTTATAGCCTTTGGTGGTGAGAAGTTGGCTAAGTTCGCTCCCCACCAGGCCGGTTCCTCCTGTGATAAGTACCGTTTTGATTTGGTCGTTTAGATTTGTTGAAGACATGGAAAAAATCGTTTATAAACATACTCTCGGATACCTGCTTTTGTTCACTGCCTTGGTGACTTTCTCTCAAAACAACTATGGCACCAAAACAGAGTCTACTCAATTGTCCCTGGAAGGTAAGACACTTAGGGGGTACCGTACAAATTTTGACTATGGATGGGAAGAGGTGAGAAGAGGCTGGTGGGAGTATGCCCGCAAATTTGGCAGCCCGCTCAACATGAAAACCTACTATAAGGTGACCATCCCATCGGAAACCACAGACGGAAATGTGGACCTGGAGATTTTTACCCAGACCACCGAATGCAAGGGAGGGACTGATTTTTTTCTGGGGCTGGAGAATGAGACCTACAAGGAGCAGGCACTGGCCCTGCTGATTGACTTCAAGAAAAGCTTTTACATCAATGACCTGGTGGAAGAAATTGAAGAAAAACAGAAACTGGCAGATGACCTGGGAGACGAGTATCGTGAGATGGTGCTTGAGAGCAGGAAGCAGAAATTGCTTCAGAAAATCAATCAACTGGAAAAAGAGGTGGAAGCCTTAAAGGAGAGGATAAAGGAGGTTGAGCGGGCAGGTTAATTCATAATTTTTTAATCCAGAATTACCAAAAATCCTATTTGGGTAGTCTACTTTCACCATTTCTTACCTATTTGAATATGAAAAAAATATGGCTTGTGTTCCTCATTGGCATTTCCCTCTCATGCTCGGAATCGGGATCTGATCCGTGTGTTGAATTTGATAAAGTGGATCGGGAAATGCTAGACCTGATTGAGCAGGTCCGGGCGAAGTATCAGACAAATCAGAGGTTCCTCCGAAATTTCAACATGGAGCAGGTCTATTGGATTCAGTATCGCGATACTCACCTAAAGGCCATTTATCCGGAAGATTGGTCGAGACACTACAGAAAAGAATTTGGAAAGGAGGTCTTCAATCCTTGCAAATGCAAAGAAATGACACGGTATACTAAGGAACGAATCAAAGAACTGAAACTGTGGATGAGTGGTGGGCCGGCAGAGCAAGATAACTGCCCCAGCTTATGGAACGAATAAAAAAAGGGAGACTCAAAAATGAGTCTCCCTTTTCCTCTTTGAATGGCAACTTAAAATTCATACCTAAAGCCTAAACTTACCCTTGTTCCAGGAGACCTGGCTTCAAAGGTTTCATTAGGCAGTCCAAGGCTTTCGTACTCCCATTCTCTTTTATCATTAAGAACGTTATCGACTTTTAGAGTCAATCTCATATTATCGTCTTGTCCAAAACTCTTGATAGCACTAAAGTTTAGACTATTGAATGGAACACTGTAGACATCAGCAAAGCCGTTGACTCCTCCAGTATAGGTAAGTGTTTTGCCTTGAACATTGTAATATAACCCAACTTCAAGGCCCTTTTCGAAGTTGTCATAAGACAGTCCTGCGTTTATAATGTATGGGGATTGTCCTTGAAGTTCTCGTCTATTATCAATTTCTTGCCCTGGTCGCGCAACCGCTTGTCTCGCCTCAAATTCTTGTCTGGTCATAGTTATCTCTGACACAGACAATGTTGTATTTCCATTGATAAAGAAATTCTCTAATGATTGAGATATGAAGTTTAAACTCTTCTTAAACTCTATCTCGGTACCATATACTGTGGCATCACCCACATTTTGAGGCTGGAAAGTTTTGCTTGAAGCAGCTGATCGCAATTGAACAATTTCTATTGGATCACTCATGGTCTTGTAAAATGCAGAAACGGATAGTGTCTCTCCACGTTTTCCAAACACCTCCCATCTCAAATCAAAATTATCAATAAGGGTGGATCTAATATTACCATCCCAAAGTGTATCACCCTGATTAATTATTGGACTTAAGGCACCTAAAAATGTTCTATCAGTAAGTGGATCGAAGTATTCAATAAATGAGGCTTCCTTGAATGAGTATCTAGCAATTGTGCGAGTATAGGCAAGTCTCAAATTTTGATTCTCCTTTAAACTGTAAATGAAATTCCCGGTTGGGAACAAGTTGAATTCATCAACCACCTTTTCATTATTGAGTTCAATATTTCTTTGATTTATCCCCGTGTATCTTTGGGTATAATCCTCACCCCTGATGCCCAAAATTGCCTTCAATTTATTAACAGGACTCAATTCAGTGGAAACGTAGAAAGAATATATTGATGATGTGGCATCATATTGATTCACATTTCCACCAATAAACTGAGCGATATAGAAGTTCCCCTCCTCGTTTGGAAAAAGATTCTCCTCATCAGTGATCTCATTATAGTTTCCAGTAAAGTCTTGTTGCTGAATATTCCAATCAAAACCTCGAATAATAAAATTCCTTTCTTTATAAGTTGAGCCGACACCAAAACTGATTTTTGCATCATTTTCAAATGCTACAAAATTTTTGATTGCGTCAAGTTTTCCTGCATAATTAACCTCATCTAATTCCCTCCAAATCCTGATTGGGAAATTGGTGTTACCGGCAGATATTTCAACTTCTCCAGTGAATTGCTGATTTCCATCTCTTAACCTTTCATACAGCGTGTTTCTAACATCCGGATCGGTTATTTTGGAAATCGTCGGAGACAAACCCCACTCAAATTTCCATGTATCTAGAAAGTGTTCACCTGAAAGATAAAAATTGGTTAAGGATTTCTGTGAATACTCCAGGTTATTGGAAACACCTATCAAATCCGTCCCAACTTCAATAGTCCGTTCCAGATCAAACGAACCTGCTTTAGTTTCTCCACTTTGAAGTCTAAGGATGTTCAGCTTATATTTCGCATTATCTCTTTTCAATGCTACACCAGCTAATCCACCAATTAAGACGTTATTTACTCCAAACTCACCAACTCGCTGGTCAGCTAACGATAACTCATCTCTATCAGATCTAACCAAATAAGTATTGTAAACAGCATCATCATAGTATTCAGTACTGTTTTTATAGGAAATGGCAAAGCTGTAACCTAAAGTTCCCAATGAGATGGGCTTCTGATTGCCATAAGAAAAACCAAAATTATAATCCATAAAGCTTCTTTCTCTAAGTGCCCCCATTTGAGGATTAAATCCTCTCAATTGAGCACTGTATACTTGCTGATCTGCTGGCGAGAGAAGCGTAGGATTATTTACATTCTGAAATAATTCTCCATCTGAAATATGCAGTTCACGAGTGCCATCATCAAATCCTAGCCAATCCGTTTTTCCTCCTTCGTAGGTCAAATAGTCACTATTGAAGTGCATGGATGGATTATAACCAAAGCCAAATGAGGCAGTCATGCTTTTAACATCCGGCACGTCTTTCGTCTCTATGTTTACAAGACCTCCAGTAAAATCTGCTGGGAGATTTGCAGTAAAAGTTTTTGAAACTATTACGTTATCCAAGACATTCGTTGGAAAAATATCCATCTGAAGGCTATTTCTATCTGGATCTAGCCCTGGAATATCCATTCCATTTAGGAGGGTCTTGGTGTATCTATCACCTAAGCCCCTAACATAGACATATTTGCCTCCTTCAATAGAAACACCCGTAATTCGTTTAGCTGCAGATGCGGCATCACTATCGCCTATTTTTCTGAAGCTGGCCGCAGAAATACCATCTATTAAGTTGGCTGATTTTCTTTTTACTGTCAACAATGCCGCTTCAGTTGTTTTTACCACTTCAGCAGTCACAACTACTTCGTCCAAGAGAGCGACATCTTCTTTTAGGTTAATCTGATCAATTAACGTTACTTCATTGGCTTCAACAATCAACCCACTAATTGTGATTGTTTGAAACGAAACAAAAGATGCCTGTAAATCATAAGTACCAGGACTCGTTTTAATTTCAAACTTTCCATCAAAGTCTGTAATAGCACCATTGGTGGTGCCTTTAATTTGTACTGTTACTCCGAAGAGTGGTTCTCCATTGGAATCTTCGATTACTGTTCCTCGAATAATCCCTTGTTGCCCAAATGCATTAATTGAAACTATCAAAAAGGCGAATAAAAAATATTTCATAAAAACGAATTAATTACACTTTAATCTGTATGAATAAAAGCCCGACGATCGCTCATCGGGCTTTCAAACTCTTTACATTATGGATTCTTAGAATGCTCCTCTAGCATCAGCTACAGTCCATCCCGTGAATTGTGCTTCATTAGCTCCAGCATTGGTTGGAGAAGAAACAATTGTAGATTTAGCTGCATCCAAGAAATCTCCAGGTGCAGTTGTAACAGGCTCATCATCATCATCAGTCCAAGTATCGATAATTTCGATATTTGTGAAAGTGTTTGTGATACCAGTTTTACCATCAGTCATGTCGTAAGAATCTCCTGTGTCTTCAGTCATTCCGTAGAAATAAATTCCAGAAAGTGTAACGTTGGTATCATCGTCTACGTCGATAGCACCTGCAGAACCACCCAGTTCAACAGAGAAGTTTGAGATAGTGTGAACGCTAGTCTGAGTATCATCAGAACCTTCGCCACCATCAAGTTCGAAAGCTTTATCGCCAGGGTTGATGATGATTCCATTGTCGATAGTACCTGCATATCCTTGGTCAGTATCAACTGCATCGTCACCATTGTTCCACACGAGAACATGAGAAACGTTAACTGTTCCACCGAAGAACTCAACTCCATCATCTTGGTTAGCAATTACTTCAATGTGATTTACGGTAGTTCCAGAACCAACACCACCGAAAGTGATACCGTTGATTTCGTTTCCTTCACCAATGTTAGATCCACCGTGTCTTACAGAAACATAAGTAATTGTTCCTGAATTGTCCGCAGCAGTAGATCCACCATAGATTCCATTATCGTCAGATGGTGGAATTCCTTCGATGTTAGCAGTAGCTGCATCTCCTGATACGAAGATAGGAGCATTTCCAAGTACTATTAGACCTCCCCAAAGACCGTCAACATCATCAGATAGGTTAGGGCTTGCAAAATTTCCAGCAGCCACATCAGAAACAGTAATTTCGTCTGCTCTTGAAGTGAAGATGATAGGTGCGCTAGCCGTACCTGCAGCATTAAGAGTAGCTCCTTGAGCAATGATTAAAGCAGTTGCATTAGCACCAGTTCCTGCATTTCCTTTGATGATAGTTCCAGCCTCGATTGTCAATGTTGCGCCTGATTCAACAGCAATTCTGTCGTCAAGCACATAAATTGAATCCGCTGACCAAGTTACATCTGAAGTAATGTTTGAAGTAACAAGTACACCAAGACCACCTTCAATAACTTCTACTTCTTCAATGATGGTTGTGGAGTCATCATCACCGCAAGAAACCATAACAAGGGTTCCTGCGATTAGCGTTGCGATAGCAAATAATTTTTTCATTTCGTTTTTGCGATTTTAAATATTTCGATAGATCAATTTGTACTCGCAAAATTGACTGCCTAATGTTAACTGCTATCGGATGCGCTGTTACGATATCATTAAACTAATGTGATGTTTGTTAGGCCACTGTTACAATTGTTAAGGAATTGTAAAGAGACAACCATAAAATAATCTTTTGTGTCTATCGCTATTTTGCGATGTTAACCTTAGATAATATGGATTTAATGATGTCGTGGGTGGTTACTTCATCTGCTTCCGCCTCGTAGTTCAGCAAAATGCGGTGGTTGAGCACATCATCCGCTATTTCCTTCACGTCTTCAGGCAACACATAGTCCCGCTCATTGAAGAACGCCATCGCCTTGGCGGCCAGGTTCAGGTTAATGGATGCCCTTGGCGAAGCTCCAAACTGGATGTACTGAGCCTCCTCGGTGAGTTTGTACTCTTGTGGATTTCGTGTGGCAAATACCAACTCGATAATGTATTTCTCAATCGACTCTGAAACCGTCACGTTGTTGATCTCATTTCTGATGGAGAAGATGTCTTCTTTCGTAAGGACCGTTTCCAGTTGGGGATTGAAGCTCATGTTGGAGATTCTTCGCATCACCTGTAGCTCATCGTCCTTACTCAAATAGCCCACCTTTACTTTCAGCATGAATCGATCCACCTGGGCTTCCGGTAGCGGATAGGTTCCTTCCTGATCGATCGGGTTTTGAGTGGCCAGCACCAGGAAGGGCCGGTCCAGTTTGTAGGTGGTCTCCCCAATAGATACGGTTTTTTCCTGCATCGCCTCCAGCAGTGCAGACTGCACTTTAGCCGGAGACCGGTTTACCTCGTCCGCCAGGATCAGGTTGGCAAAGATGGGGCCCTTTTTTACCTCAAACTCAGCTTTCTGCTGATTGTAAATCATGGTTCCCACCAAATCGGCCGGGAGCAAATCGGGCGTAAACTGGATACGTTGAAAGTCAAGCTTCAACACATCTGCCAGTGCATTCACGGTAAGCGTCTTGGCCAGGCCGGGTACGCCCTCAAGCAAAATATGGCCCTGCGTAAAGAGTCCGACCAGCAGCCTGTTGACCATATACTCCTGCCCGATCACCACTTTACCCACCTCAGAAATAACCTTGTGGATTTTCTCCTGATGTTCTTTTTGAAGGTCCTTATCGATCACTTGCTCTTCCATGCTTACTTATTTGAATTTGGCTTGCAAAAATATTAGATACTTCAAATTTGAAAAGAAGGATTTGAAGTGTGGGTTAATGCAAGGATTTTCGGCGTTAAATCTTGTTAATTGCAGCCGGTCGTCTTAAGAATTTCCTGTTGAATGTCCGAATGATCAGTCGGGTACCCTTGTCATAAGTGAAATAACTCCATATCCAGTTGTTCAAAGTAATCAGCTTGTTTCTGAAGCCAATGAGGTACATGATGTGAACAAACATCCAAATGATCCAGGCCATGAAGCCCCTGAAGTGCATCCCGTTGGGCATATCTACCACCGCCTTATTTTTTCCGATGGTGGCCATGGATCCTTTATCAAAATATTTGAAAGGAATAAATTCTGATCCCGAAATCTTCCTTCGTAAGTTGTTTGCCAGATGTCTCCCTTGCTGAATGGCCACCGGAGCAACCATTGGGTGTCCACTAGGGAATTTATCGCTTTGCATCATGGCCACATCCCCGATGGCAAAAATATTTTCTGTCCCTTTCACTCTGTTAAACTCATCCACCAAAATTCTGCTTCGCTCAACAGAACGGGCATCAAGGCCATCTACAACATTTCCCCTGACCCCCGCAGACCAGATTACTGTTGCCGATTCGATGTATCCTGAATTTAACTTTACACTATCTCCATCATAGTCCTCAACAAAGGTGTTTAACTGAACATTGATCCCCATCTTTCCAATGTACCGAAGGGCTTCCTTCCCGGCAAAATCACTCATGCCATTCAGTAATCTATCCGAACCTTCTATTAGGTGAATTTTCATCTGGGAGAAGTCCAGATCCGGGTAGTCCTTAGGTAAAATATGCTTCTTCAACTCTGCCAGCGCGCCGCTTACTTCCACGCCCGTTGGGCCGCCCCCCACTACCACGATATTCATCATTTTCTCAAGCTCCTTCTCATCCTTTGTCATCACGGCCTGTTCAAAGTTTTGGAGGATATGACTTCTCAAGTCTAAGGCATGCACGATCCGCTTTAGGGGCAAGACCTTTGGACGAAAATCTTTCTTGTTGAAGTAATTGGTGACCGAGCCATTGGCCATAACCAAATAATCATATGACAAGCTGCCCACAGTGGTTTCAATTTCATTTTTAGACGGGTGCACCCCTGTCACTTTTACCATCCTAAAGAGATAATTGGCCTGGCCATCGAAGGCTTTGCGAAGTGGGCCGGCAATGGAATCGGGCTCCAGGCCTGCTGTGGCTACCTGGTAT
Organism: Ekhidna sp.; assembly: GCF_040223195.1. Lineage (GTDB taxonomy): Bacteria > Bacteroidota > Bacteroidia > Cytophagales > Cyclobacteriaceae > Ekhidna. Next base: position 452,017 of record NZ_JAVKDX010000022.1, read on the forward strand.
AAAAGTGGCTGGAACGTATGAAAATTATTCTTGTCAAGGAGAACCACCTGAGCCTTCGTTTTCCTTAATCCTTTAGCCAGATTCAAGCCGCCAAATCCCCCTCCAACGATAACTATCCTTGGAAGGCTGGATTCAGGAATGGCAAGTGAGAGGTGTTGGGGTATTGGCATACTTTTTTTGATGAAAACAGCCTCCTCCCTCAAATAATTTCCAAAGTCAGGTTTTTATTTGACTGAATACAAAATACATCTCAGCGGCAATCTGTCGGCACCTTTCATCGTAGGTTTTCGTCTCTCCGGGAGTGCCGTCCGAAACCTTGGGATCTTCATAAAATAGCTTGATCCTGGCATCCGCCCCCAGTACTAGCGGACAGTCTGCGTCTGCCTCCGAGCAGGTCATGATGGCCGCAAAACCGGAGGCAGGATTTGCCGGGTCATCAAAGGTTTTTGAGTAGCATATTATAGGCTCTATTGACGCGTCAAATTGAACCTTGTATTGGGGGTTTTTACCATCACCTCCTTTTATCGTAAATCCTGCACGTTCTAAAGATGCCACTGCATTTGGGTGGAAAGCGGTAGCTTCCGTACCCCCTGAAAATGTCTCAACCTTGACTCCAAAATAGGCTGCCATCGTTTGTGCCCATACCTGGCTCAGGTGGCTCCTCCGGGAATTGTGCGTACAGATAAAGTTGAGTTTTGCACCGGAGCGTCCCTGAATATAATTAATCAAATCAGCCAGGATGGCTTTTCGTGGCTCATCCAGCTCGGTATGCCCGAGTGAAGAAATGTATTGCTTTAATTTTTTATTCATAATGAAAAAAGGGTGGCTCAAAGGGTCTAGATTCTTCCTTCGTCAGAATGACAGTTTCAGTAGGAAAGACCTTTTGAGCCACAACTAAATTAACAACATCCTGCCAGTTCCTTTTTACTTTCTCCGACAGATTGTCTGCCGCCCATTTTATCGTCATCCTTGAGAAAATGATACACTTCCCACTCGTACCCGTCCGGATCTCTCACCCAAAACTTATCCTGCACAGCATAGCAGCAAGATGTGTTTTTCTCTTCCAATTCGATTTTCATCAAAGCCTCCAGCTCCCCTTTCTTTGCTACCAGTTCTTCCTGGGAATTCACCCGGATCCCCATATGGCCAAAACGCGGCTGGGCTTCCCTGGATTCAATAAAAGAGATCACCAGTCCGGGATTTTCCAGCTCAAACTTGCTGTATCCTTTTTCTACCTTGACCGGCTTTTGGCCAAAGAGTTTTTCGTAAAAAATGGTTGTTTGCTCAATGTCAGACACATTTAGTCCTACATGAAATTTGAATTGTTCCATAATATTTGATTTAGTTTGTTACATAGCATTTTTCGAAGCGAACTTCCGCTTCCGGATTTCCTACTACCCAGCGATAGCCATCCGGGTCGATCAAGCCAATCGACTGATCAATCACCTCACAATCACTGTTCAGTTTCTCCACAGATTTGAACCTACTCATGCGCGCTCCAATTTTTTCAAGCTTGTCTTTGTCCGAAATCCTCAGTTCAAAATCAGCGTCCTGTTCCGTTGCTTTTCCCTCTATCACTTCCAGTTGAAAATCATTTATGGTGAATTGCATTCGGTCAACCCCCATCCGGTCCGGCATCCGGTCAAACAGTGCCCGATAGAAGACGAGGCTGTTGTTTAGATTTTCACTTTTAACAAAGTATTTTTTCATCGTTATATCGTATTATTACGATTAAAAAGATCAAATTTTTTTAACAGCACTCTGCAGGGTTATAGCTATCCATTAAGCCCTGCAGCCGCTCTTTCACGCCATTCCAAACCTCCGCATTGATGCAGTAGCACATAGAGGTGCCTTCCACTGTCCCCTTGATCAGCCCTACACTTTTCAATTCTTTCAAATGCTGAGAGATAGTTGCCTGGGCCAGGCCCAGTTCCTCCACCAGATCGCTGTTGATGCATTGATTGGCTTTAATCAAATGCTCGAGAATTGCTACCCGCGCAGGATGAGCAAATGCTTTGGCCACTAGTGCCAGTTCATTTTGCTCAGAAGTAAATAAGTCGGTTTTGCTAATTCCCATATCGTAATATTACGATGAATAGATTATTTGGTTGTGAAATAATATTTTTTTCTTAACCAGAATGCCACACGCACCAGTAAAATTAATGCAGGAACTTCTACCAAAGGTCCTATCACCCCTGCAAAAGCCTGCCCTGAATTAAGTCCAAACACAGCAATTGCAACGGCAATGGCTAATTCGAAATTATTGCCAGCAGCCGTAAAGGCTACCGAAGCATTTTTGTCATATTCCGCTCCCATGGCCTTGCTTATAAAAAACCCGATCAGGAACATGAGCACAAAATAAATCAACAGAGGTAAGGCTATTCTGAGCACATCCAGGGGAATTTCAACGATCAGCTGACCTTTCAGGGAAAACATCACCATAATGGTAAATAGGAGAGCAATCAAGGTCATCGGAGATATGGTAGGAATAAAGACATTTTTGTACCAATCCTCACCTTTCATCTTTACCAGGATCAGCCTACTGAAAATTCCGGCCACAAAAGGAATCCCCAGGTAAATGGCCACACTCTCAGCAATGGTGACAATGGAAATATCCACGATTGCGCCATCAAAACCGAAGTAGGGAGGCAGCTTGGTGATAAACAGCCAGGCATAAAAACTGTATCCAAACACCTGAAAAATACTATTGAGTGCCACCAGCCCTGCCCCATATTCACTGCTGCCTTCCGCCAGATCATTCCACACCAGTACCATGGCTATGCATCGGGCCAGGCCAATCAAAATCAACCCGATCATATACTCAGGGTAGTCCTGAAGAAATGTTATGGCCAAAATGAACATCAGCAATGGACCCACAATCCAGTTGAGAAATAAAGACAGGCTGAGAATCTTTACATTTCGAAATACTTTGGGCAATAGGGAATAATTCACTTTGGCAAGTGGCGGATACATCATTAGGATCAATCCAATGGCTATGGGCACGTTGGTGCTACCCGAACTCATCGCATTGACCGTGTCTGCCACAAAAGGAAAAAAATATCCAATACCAACCCCCAGTGCCATTGCTGTAAAAATCCAAAGTGTAAGGTTTCTATCCAGAAAGCTTAGTTTCTTCATACCATTCATTTATTTATCGCAATATTACAATGAATAGATAAGAATCAAAAGTTTGTATCTTTTGCCTATGATCAATTTGGCTAAGCTCATTCTGAAAATTCTACCCTGGCTGCTGACCGTCGGTTTGCTGTCGTGGATGCTCCTGCAGGAAAAAATGAATTTCTCTAAAGAACGTGTGACGAAAATAGAGACGAATACCATTCTTACCCGAGTGGAGCAAATGGGCAAAATGGAACTGGTGAAATACAACTTCCAGGAAGTGACTGAGGTGAAAAAAATCGCCAATGAGATTGATTTGAAGATCTTCAAATACAAACCCATACCTGACTCCAAAGCTGTACTTATCAGCCAGGGTAGTGCTGTCGGGTGCATCGATTTTGCTAAAATCAAACCGGAAGATATCAGCATCGAAAATGACACAGTGTACCTTTCGCTCCCTGCTCCAGAGATCTGCTACTTCAAAATTGACCTGGAAAAATCCCGGTTGTACGACCTACAGATTGACTACATGCGGCAGGATGAACGCAAGAATTTCATTCAGGAATTGTACAAGGTGGCCGAGCAGGAGATAAAAAATTCTTCCATACAATCCGGCATCCTGGAGCAGACCCGTGAAAATGCACACGCTGTGCTCCGACCCATGTTGGAGGGTATCTCCGGCCGGGTGGTAATCCTGAGCTTTCGCATGGATGAACCGATTATTAAGGAGCCAGGGTTATAAGGGACTTGCCCAAACCCACAAACCGCTTTATCATTGCTTTCACCCCATGGAGAAATTTGTAGAGGTACGAAAACTGATCGCCGACAAAAACCCAAAGCTGCTGAAATGGCTGCCTGGTTTTGTTATCCGATGGATCGAAAAGATTATCCATCAGGATAGGATCAACGCCTTCATGTGGGCAAACAAAGATGCAGACGCATTCGAATTTTGTGAAGCAGCTGTGAAAGAATTAAACCTGAAGCTCAGTATCAAAGGCATGGAGCATGTGCCACAACCTCCGCAAAGCTGCATCTTTGTGAGCAACCACCCTTTCGGAGGGATGGATGCGATTACCATTATTCACCTGCTGAGAGACGTTCGTCCAGATATCACCTTCATTGTGAATGACTTGCTGATGGCGGTGAAGAACCTGAAAGAGAAATTTGTGGGAGTAAATAAAGTAGGACGAAGTGCGGCAGAATCCCTGCAAAAAGTAGAAGAGCAGTTTGCTTCCAATACCGCCACCTTTCTCTTCCCTTCAGGATTGGTAAGCCGAAAGGTCCATGGTGAGATCATGGACCTGGAGTGGAAAAAGACATTTGTGACCAAAGCCAAAAAATACGGCAAGCCAGTAGTGCCGGTGCACATAGACGGACGGCTGACCAACCGGTTTTATCGAATGGCCAGGATCAGAAAATTTTTAGGCATTAAATTGAATATCGAAATGTTCTTCCTGGTGGATGAGCTTTTCAAGCAGGAAAACAAAACGGTGAACATTGTGATTGGTGAGCCGGTTTTACCAAATACCTTCACCATTGAAAAAAACGACTTTGAATGGGCGCAGTGGATGAAGGGAGAAGTTTATAAATTGAAAGAAGCGTGAGCAAAAGCCAACAGGACATAATACCCCCGGTTGATAGAGACCTGATAGAGCAGGAGCTCAATGACGAGCGCTTTGTGCGGGACACCAACAAGGGCGGCAATAAAATCTACATCATCAATCACCACAATTCCCCTCACACCATGCAGGAGGTGGGGCGTCTGCGGGAAGTTTCGTTCCGATATGCCGGAGGGGGTACTGGTGAGGCCTTGGATATCGATGAGGCAGATACCAGCGAGCGGTGCTACGAGCAGCTGGTGGTATATAGTCCTGAGGATCGGGAAATCATTGGTGGATACAGATTCATCACCGGAGAGCGAGCCCAAAATCCGGAGACAGGAGAGTTTGACCTGTCCACTGCACATTACTTCGATTTCTCTGATCAGATGAAAAAAGAATTTCTGCCTTACTCGATTGAGCTGGGCAGGTCGTGGGTGCAGCCCAACTACCAGCCGGGGATCAACCCACGCAAAGGGTTATTTGCCTTAATGAATATCTGGGACGGGCTGGGTTGCCTGGTGACCAGCTACCCGGACATCAAATACTTCTTTGGGAAGGTGACGATGTACACCAGCTACAACAAAGAAGCACGCGACATCCTACTTTCGTTCATGGCGCATTACTTCCCCAACCGACTGAGCCTATGCGAGCCGAAACCGGAACTAAAAGCCGGATTCGATGATCGTCTTTTTAAGGAACACTTCACCACCGATCTGGACTATCAGGAAGGTTTCAAGCTACTGCACAAGCTCCTGAAAGAACGAGGCGAGTTTGTTCCTCCACTGATCAATATTTACATGAGCCTGTCATCCACCATGATGACGTTTGGTACCGCCCAGAATCCTGATTTCGGAGATGTGGAAGAAACGGCTATTCTGGTAACCATTGCAGACATCCACCAGGAGGTGATTGATCGGCATGTGAATTATTGATTAAAAGACCCAAATTAATCTATTGCAATTTTCAATGGTTCATATAAATTTGCAGTCCTTTTCAAAGGAAGAAGGATAAGCGAGAGTAGCTCAGCTGGTAGAGCACAACCTTGCCAAGGTTGGGGTCGCGGGTTCGAATCCCGTCTCCCGCTCAAACAGATTGTAGATTTGAAAAATTTACGATTTTAGATTTTGGCCCTCAGGGGCCATTTTTGTTAGCACATGTTTAGTGCCAGTTCAATCTAAGATCAAAAATCTACAATAGTAATTTGCCTCGGTGGTGGAACCTGCCTGCGGTAGGCAGGTTTTTAGATACGCAGGACTTAAAACAAAATGTTTTACGTTTATGCAATAAGAAGTGACAGTAGAAACTACATATATGTAGGGCTTACAGATAATCTTGAAAGAAGATTATCCGAACATAATGGAGGGAAAAACAAGACAACCAGGCCATATCGACCCTTTGTCCTGATTCATTCAGAAATGTTCGAAACTAGATTTAAAGCCAGAGAAAGAGAAAAGTATCTTAAATCTGGCATTGGTAAGGACTTCCTAAGGAGTCTTTAATATGCCTCGGTGGTGGAATTGGTAGACACGCAGGACTTAAAATCCTGTGACCATTGCGGTCGTATGGGTTCAAGTCCCATCCGAGGTACTCTTAAAGCCCGATCATGGTCGGGCTTTTTTATTTTCAAGGGAATCTCTTCATCCAATTTCTCACTAGAGACGCTACTCCAAATCCCAACCAACCACAACTTCTTTCGACTTAAACCATCACAACCATCGATGAAATACTCCCTTTAATCGAGGGCTCAAATGCCGCAAAAATCGACTAGTAATTTTACGTAGTTGAATATCCAGATTTTCACAGGAAGTTAGCCTCCGAGTATTCATCATCTTTGTATCGTCTATGAAGGCAAAAAATACAAACCACTCTAAAAACAAGAAGAAAATGTTCAACGAAGAGATCGAAATGACGCTAGAATGTGCTGTTAAAATCAGAAAGCACTTGGTAAGACTTTTGGAAGGAAGAAGCAGTGATGAGCTGGAATCTCAACTTCAGTACGTGAACAGCCTGATCATGGAAGCTAACTCCATGCAAAACGAAATGCTGGCGGCTTAAGCCCCCTTCAGCACCTCCTTCAATTCATTTAACTTAAGCAGCGCCTCCACCGGAGAGGTCGCATTAATATCCACATTCCGCAGGATGTCGAGCATGCGCTCCATCCGCGGATCAGCCTCAAACAAATTCATTTGAAATTGCTTGGTAGGTAGTTCCTCCAACTTTTTTCGCTCTGATTCCGGCAGCTTTTCCTTTTCGAGATGTTTCAAAATCTCGTTCGCCCGAATCACGATTTCATTTGGCATCCCGGCCATCTGCGCCACATGTATGCCGAAGCTGTGCTCACTTCCACCCTCCACCAGCTTCCGCATAAAGATCACTTTATTCTCCAGCTCCTTCACCGATACGTTGAAATTTTTCACGCGTGGAAGATCCTTGGCCAGCTCGTTCAGCTCATGATAGTGCGTGGCAAACAAGGTCTTCGCTTTCGCTTTCGGATGGTTGTGTAGGTGCTCCACAATCGACCATGCAATTGATATCCCGTCGTAGGTACTTGTCCCTCGTCCGATCTCATCCATCAGCACCAGTGAACGGTCGCTGAGGTTGTTGAGGATACTGGCGGTCTCCGTCATCTCCACCATGAAGGTAGACTCTCCACGCGACAGGTTGTCCGACGCGCCCACCCGTGTAAATACCTTGTCCACCAAACCAATCTTGGCATAACCTGCTGGAACAAACGATCCCATCTGGGCCATCAGTGTGATGAGTGCGGTCTGTCTCAGCAGTGCCGACTTACCAGCCATGTTTGGTCCGGTGATGATTATCACCTGCTGGGATTCATTGTCGAGGTAGAGATCATTAGAAATGTATTCTTCTCCTTGCACCAGATTCCGCTCGATGACCGGATGTCGCCCTTCCTTTATATCGATGACAGTTTCTTCCGAGATATTCGGACGGCAGTAATTGTATGATTGGGCCTGCTGCGCAAAACAGGAGAGGCAATCGAGTTGCGCAATCACTTTTGCGTTTTGCTGGATCGCATCAATGTACGTGTGAGCAAAAGCTACCAGCTCAGAATAGAGCTTCTGCTCCAGCACCTGGATCTTGGATTCCGCACCGAGAATCTTTTCCTCGTATTGCTTCAGCTCTTCGGTGATGTATCGCTCGGCATTGACCAGTGTCTGTTTTCTAATCCACTCTTGGGGCACCTTGTCTCTGTGTGCGTTGGAAACCTCCAGGTAATAGCCAAACACCTTGTTGTAAGCAATCTTCAGGGAACTGATCCCTGTCTGCTCCACTTCCCTATCCCGTATACCGGAAAGAAAATCTTTACCTGATGTGGAGATTGCTCGGAGCTCATCAAGCTCTGCATTTACACCTGTCTGGATCACATTCCCCTGATGCAATTGCAGCGGGGCATCATCTTTCAATTCTGTGGTAAGCTTTTCGATCAGCTTTTCACACGGATTCAATAAATCATGAAACGCATTGAATGCTTTTCCCTCTTTTAGAAGGTCACGAATAGGTTGAATTTGCGAAAGGCTCTTTTTCAGTTGCAGCAGTTCTCGTGGGTTGACCCGGCTGGTGGCCACTTTACCGACCAGTCGCTCCAGGTCTCCGATTCTTTCTAAGTACTCCCGTAAGGATGATTGAAGCTCATCTTCCTGAGTAAGCGTCTCCACAATATCCAGCCGCTGATCAATCTCCGGTTTGCTCTTCAATGGCAGCACCATCCATTTCCTCAACAATCTGCCTCCCATGGCCGTAAGGGTCTGGTTGATCGTGTCGATTAGGGATATACCATCCGGCTGGGCAGGCTGGATCAGCTCCAGGTTTCGGATGGTGAAGCGATCAAGCCATACGTATTTATTCTCATCAATCCGCGAGATCGACTTGATGTGATTGGTCTCTTTATGCTCGGTCTCATCGAGGTAATACAGGATCGCTCCGGCTGCAAGGATTCCTTCCGTCAGTTCTTCAATGCCGTACCCCTTGAGGTTTGGTACATTGAAGTGCGTGGTGAGCTTTTCATAGCCATAGTCCTTGCTGAAAATCCATTCTTCCAAGGCATAGGAGGAGAAATGCTCTCCATACTTTGCACCATACCAGTCGCGGTTGGCTTTGGGATAAATAATCTCTGAGGGCTGAAATCCACGGATCAGCTTGTCGGTATAGTCTTCTGTGCCGGCAGATACCATGAACTCCCCGGTGGACAAGTCGAGAAAAGCTACTCCGCATCGGTCTTTGTGATAATAGACGGAAGCCAGAAAGTTGTTCTTTCGCTGATCAAGCACATTGTCATTCAAAGAGAGTCCGGGAGTCACCAGCTCGGTCACTCCTCGCTTCACAATGCCTTTTACCGATTTTGGATCTTCCAACTGATCACAGATGGCCACACGATATCCCGCACGCACCAGCTTGGGCAGGTAGGTGTCCATGGCGTGATGGGGAAAGCCTGCCAGCTCCATTTCTTTCTGTGATCCATTCGCCCGCTTGGTCAGGACAATATCCAGGGTCTTACTCGCTTTGACAGCATCTTCTCCGAAGGTCTCGTAGAAATCCCCCACGCGAAACAACAACAGAGCTCCAGGGTACCGAGTCTTGATCTGATTGTATTGTTTCATCAGTGGAGTTTCCTTAGCTGCCTTGCTTCCTGCCATGTGTTTAGATGGGACTAATTTTGGTGATTGCAATATTAGGAATTACCGATGAGGAAAATAAAGAACGAAGAGCTAAACCGCCTGTCACCGGAGGAATTTAAAAGTGCGGAGAAAATACCGGCTGTTCTGGTACTGGATGATGTGCGAAGTGCCATGAATGTAGGCTCTGCTTTTCGTACATCCGATGCATTCCGGCTCGAAAGAATTTACCTGTGCGGCATTACTGCTCAGCCTCCTCATCGGGAGATCAACAAAACTGCCCTGGGAGCCCAGGATACGGTGGATTGGGAGCATGTGGGAGGCATCATGGATTGTATTGATCAGCTTAAAAGAGATGGTTATCAAATCATTGCTGTGGAACAGGCTGATGAGAGCACTTCATTGCTGGATTTTCAGGTTGAGTTGAGTGGGAAATATGCCTTTGTCTTTGGAAACGAGGTATTTGGGGTAAATGACAAGGTGGTAGAATCGGCTGATATAGTCCTGGAAATACCTCAATATGGCACGAAGCATTCGTTGAATATCTCCGTGAGTATTGGTGTGGTGCTTTGGGACTTTGTGAGTAAACAAAAAAAGCTTCCCGTATAGAGAAGCTTGCAATTTTCTTTTTCTTGTCATTCCGAATGAATATGAGGAATCTATCCTCTGAATCATAAAGATTTCTCCCTTCGGTCGAAATGACACAAATGAGATTAACCCCCTTCGTACTCGATTCCAAGAATTCGCTCTTCGAACATGCCAAGGGCAATCTTGTCTTCACCAAGTACATCAAATAGCTCGAGCGCTCTTCTGGCTACATACTCTTCTTCGATCTGCTCCTGCACAAACCATCTCATGAATTCTTCGGTAGCAATGTCATTATATTTTCTGCATTCTCCCACAATCTCATGGATCGCATCAGATACGGCAATCTCGTGCTCCAAAGCTTTTTCGAACACTTCTCTCAGTGATCCGAAATCATGCTGGCTTTCGCCAACAGTAGGAGACACTGCATCACATTCCATGTCACACAGGTAGTGAAATAATTTCAGTTGGTGCTTGCGCTCTTCATCCGATTGCTTGAAGAAGAAATCTGCGCTATTGTCATACCCTCTGACGTCACACCATGCCGCCATGGCCAGGTATGCAGCAGAAGAATGGGCTTCCATTTTTATCTGTCGGTTGAGTACATCTACGATCTCATCTTTCAGGACATGATGTCTCCTCAAAATATCTTTCATAATTATTCTTCTTGGCTTATTAAATCAACCAATCAAAAGTTGAATACGTTCTTTCGCAGAATCTTTTGAATGGCACTGTTAAGTGCTAAGGTATCGAACGTTCCGTTTAGAAGCTCTCTAAATTCCAGTATCTCCCGAAGGTTGAGCAGCAGGAACCGATCGCAATGAGGCAGGTGAATCACCTCTACATCCGGGGCTGTACTTTCAAACAACTCCATGATGTCCATCTCCATGATCCTCTTTCTTAATGCAAATAAATCACAAAGCTTGAAGGTGATTTCCTCACGATCAAACACCAGCACAAACGAGTCGGTACGCTCGCATTGTGTAATAGAGGCACTTTTTGTACTAAAAATTTCTTCTCTTGTCATTGAGCATTGCATGTAAAACCGGGCATGATTTGCAGTACTTTCCTTTTTTCTTGGCGTACTTGAAGCAACATTCCTTCTTCAATTTCTTCGCCTTCTTTTTCTTCAGGGCGTACTCTTCATAAAGTTTGGATGTTCTTCTCGCTACGGGTGTACTGTTCATCTTCGCATTTCACTATTTAGATAGATTCTAAATAGAGTGCAAACGTAATTCCGTTCGAGGAATGTTCCAAGGTTATTTAGAATTATTCTAAATGACTTTTGTCATGATTTCGAAGTTGGAGTGAGGCGATATTCGTGCCGTCTAAAATCAATGGCTTTTCATTATTTAGATTCATTCTTAATAAGTAATTTTGTCCCTGTTGAATCTCAAACGAATGCCGCAAGAGCAAGGTAAATGAGCAAGATTTCATCTATACTTCCATCTGTGTCCTGTACCATCTCCCACATTGAGGAGAGTGACCTGAAAGATCGCTTGTATGAAATGGGCATCTACCCAGATCAGACGATTGAGGTATTGCGAAAGGCACCTCTTGGCGATCCCCTGTTAGTGCAGATAGAAGGACAGCTGATTATGCTGAGAAGGAACGAAGCGGACTTGATTGCCATCAGAGAAAAGGATTAGCGTTGATAAAAAAAGTAGCATTAGTAGGCAATCCCAACGTTGGAAAAACCACCATTTTCAACCTCCTCACAGGTCTGAACCAGAAGGTAGGCAACTATCCGGGAGTTACTGTTGATAAAAAATACGGTTCATTAAAATTGGATCACGAAACCGTTGAGGTGGTCGATTTACCGGGGACTTACAGCATCCATCCCAAAACGGAAGATGAGAAAGTGGTGCTCGATTATCTCACGGGAGATTCCGCACCCGATGCTGTGGTTGTTATTGTGGACGCAAGCAACCTCAATAGAAACCTGTTGCTTTTTACCCAGATATACGACCTCAAGCTTCCTGTAATTCTGGTGCTCAACAGAATTGACCTGAGTCAAAAGGATAAGAGAGAAATCTCAACTGTAAAATTGAGCTCACTGCTAGGTGGAATTCCAGTTGTTCCACTAAATGCCCGTGAAGGAGACATTGAGCCATTAAAAAAAGCCATTGCTTCCTTCGAGGCACCCGATTCCTGGCAACCATTCTATCAGAGTGATAACGGAGTGGATTATCTAAAGGAGACTGAAGCACGATATCAAAAGATTGACAAGCTCTTAAAGTTTCTTCCGAAAGGAGAGAGAAAGTCGCATAACATCACCAACGGACTGGACAGAATTCTGCTGCATAAAGTGTGGGGCTATGCCATTTTCCTAGCCATACTCTTTGTGATCTTCCAGTTCATCTATGTGTTTGCCAATGTGCCCATGGATCTGATCGATAACTTCTTCATCACTTCCAGCTCGTTCTTATCGCATCGTCTGCCCGAAGGCCCGCTTTCCTCACTGGTTACTGAGGGAATCATTCCCGGTATTGGAGGTGTTGTGATATTCATCCCTCAGATTGCTTTTCTGTTCTTGTTTCTGACCGTGCTTGAGGAGACGGGCTATATGACCCGTGTGGTATTCCTGATGGATAAGATCATGCGACCGTTCGGACTTCATGGAAAAAGTGTGGTGCCTCTGATTTCAAGTGTGGCATGTGCCATTCCTGCAATTATGTCCAGCCGATCCATTGATCAGCCTAAAGAACGACTGATCACCATTCTGGTCACCCCACTCATGAGCTGTTCTGCCAGATTACCTGTTTACATCTTGCTCATAGCACTTACAGTTCCAAATCAACTTGTTCTCGGATTTATCAATCTTCAGGGGTTGGTGCTTTTTGGCATGTATATGCTAGGGACTATTGCCGCATTGTTTTTTGCCATGATATTCAAGGCCATTCTCCTGACCAAATCCAAGAGCTTTTTGATCATGGAGATGCCTCGATACCAGATGCCGAAATTTAGAAATGTGGTGTACAATGTCTATGAAAAAAGTATGGCTTTTGTCTGGGGTGCCGGTCGTATCATTTTGGCGATCTCGATCATCCTCTGGGTGCTAGGCTCTTACGGCCCGGACTCTTTTCGAGGCTCAAATGAAACTGATGAGATCCTACCACAAACTTCATTAGAGACTTCATTCATTGGGATACTTGGTAAGCAGATTGAGCCGGCCATTGAGCCGCTGGGGTATGACTGGAAAATCGGGATTTCCCTGATCACCTCCTTTGCTGCAAGAGAGGTTTTTGTAGGCACAATGGCCACCATTTACAGCATCGATGAATCGGATGACGAGGCTTCCTTGCTGGAGCGAATGAATCAGGAAATAAACCCCGCAACTGGCGAAAAACGATATGGATTGGCCACAGGCATTTCACTAATGATTTTCTATGCATTTGCCATGCAATGCATGAGCACACTGGCTGTGACCAAGCGTGAAACGAAAAGCTGGAAATGGCCGTTGGTTCAACTGGGGTATATGACCACCCTGGCTTATTTTAGTTCACTTTTGGCTTATCAACTATTATCATGATTCAGCTGGCTGTCGTCGGATTACTTTTCTTCTCTTCGTGCTACTTTTTAGTGCGCTCCTTCACTTTGTCTGAAAGCAAGCCAAAGGCCTGTGATAAATGCGGGAAATAGCCTTATAGTTTTAACTGAACAGTAAAATAATAGTTTCGCGGCTCTGATGGGATAATGCCCGGGCCAGGATATCCGGTTGCTCTCCGTGTAAAGTATGATTCATCCAATAGGTTGTTTGCACCCGTTTCCAATTTGATTTTCCTGATCGTATAGGAGAACGACAAATCAATGATGCTGTAGGCAGGAATCTCTCCGATCAGCCCGTTTCGATTGTCCGAATCTTCAGGAACAGAGGAGTTCTCCACGTCTGTATATTGCTCGGAAAGGTGTGTGAACTGAAAGCTCCCCAACAGGTTTTTGTAACCAAAACGAAGGCCTGTTTTCAGGTTTACATGAGGAATAAACTCGACCTCCTTACCAGTCACATTATTTTCCTCGGAGGAAAGATACTCGGATTCGGTAAAGGATGAATTCACAAACCAGTTGAGCTTGTAGGCATTAGAAGGCAATGCTAAGGATTTGGCCAGATTCCAGTCTGCAAAGAATTCCAAGCCCATCACCAGCGCTGTTCCGATATTCTTTCTTACTCGATTGGCCCGATCATCAAACACAATCCCGATGCGATCGTCATACAGCAATCCATAAGCTCCAAGGTCAAATGAAACGGTATTTTTCCATTTCCCCCTGGCACCAATATCGAAGGTATACCCTTGCTCATCACTGATATTCGGATCAATGATAAAAGTTGGATTCACAACACGAATATCACTGAACGTGACCGATCGATAGTTCTGCGAAAGGTTGGCATAGAGTTCCAGATCATCCGATGACTCGAAGCTGGCACCTAATCCCAACAATAAAAATGATCGATCAAACGTCCGATTGTCCTCAAATTCCGCATTTTGGATTGGGTTGCCGGCATTGTCAAAAATTACCTGCCGATAGGTTCCTTCACTGCCGGTTTTAATAAACTCATATCGAAAGCCAGGGGTAATAGACAGACGATCGTTGATGAAGAAAATATGCTCGCCGAAAAAGGCCAGGTTATGATTCGGGAATTTGAAGTCAGATTGATTGGGGTAGTCCGGATAGTCCTCGAAAGCAAAATCAAAATTGGCATCAACTCCATTCGTCCCAGGCCCTTGCAAGCCTGAGTTATCAGCCTGATATATCTTTGACCCGATTAGAAGGACGGCATCCTTTCCCCCGATCTGATAGCGGGTTAAAAACCGTGCTTCGGCTCCCCAATTTTGGAATTTTCCCTTGATCAAATCACGTGGATAAATAAAGCTTCCATCCGTTTCCTGAGCGTCTTCCTGAATAACCGGATTGGTATTGATATCGGCTGGATTCCCTCTAAATCCAACCGCATTTCGCTGCGCATTGAGCCCAAAAACGGTCAGACTTAAGTCGGTTTTTGGCGAAAACTTATGCTTCAATTTCAGTGCGTACAGCTTCCAGTTTACTTCGAACCAGTTTCTAGTTCGATTACTGAAGTCCGGATCTGATCTAAACTGAGCATCCGTCAAACCGCCGGGCTGCTGAGCCAGGTAAACCAATGATGTAAACTCGAATGTGGCTGAAGTTTTGTCGGTGATGGCATAGCCAAAGCTTCCGAAGTAGTTTGTGGATTTGAACCCGGAATTGGACCTGAAGCCGTCTCCGGTTTTGCAGTTCAAATAGGTGTAGTAAGAAAACTTCCCCAGCGTACCGCTGATACTATTGAACGTATTGAACAACCCAAAAGACCCTACCGACTGTCGGGAAGTCAGCTCAATGGGTTTAGCTGCTGGTTCTTTCATTTTGAAATTAATCAGTCCGCCAAACTGGGTCCCATATTGCAGGGATGCTGCACCTCTAACGACCTGAATCTGGCTAAGTGCTTCTGCAGGAGGAGTGTAGTAGCTTTCAGGATAGCCGAGCACATCGGCACTGATGTCGTATCCGTTTTGTCGCGTATTGAAATTTGACGTTCGGTTAGGATCCAAGCCTCTGCCTCCTACATTTAGTTGAAGACCTGCATCTATGCTTTCATAGATATTCAAACCAACTACTTGTGAGTAGATCTGCCGTGCGTTATTGGTAGCGGCATTACCGACCATCTGATCTAGCAAAACCACCTCCGATTTCTTACCGGCATAGATGGCTGTACCTTCCACCGGTTTTAGACGATTCAAGGCAAAAATTTCCTCCCGCTTTTGGCTGATCACCACCTCTGAAAGTTCCTGTTGGAATTCCTCCATCGAGAAAGTGATGTTCGTATTTCCCTCCACTTCCACCTCTTGTTGCATCGTCTGATATTCCAGGGACATTATGGTAATCTGATGCCTGCCAGCGGCCAGATTGATCAGCTGAAAATTTCCCTGATTGTTGGTGGAGACCACCTGATTGGTATTTTGATCATACACCTCGGCAGAAGGAATAGGTTTGCCAGAGTTAGCTTCCAAAATGGTGCCCGAAAGTGTGTACTGACCCCATAAAGGAACAGCCATCAAACACAGAATTATCGCTATGCTAAATCCCTTTAATTTCATCCCCGAATGGTAAAATCCACGTTTTGTGTTTGAATGATTCTATCTGTTGCGTCAGATCTACCGACTTATCGATGTAAGGCTGGCTTCTTCTTCCGTTGAGGGCTACATAGCTTTCGGCATAGATCGCCACCTCCATTCCCTGGGCGTTAAAATGGTCTCGCAAGTGGTGCGCAAACTCCAAAATAAAGTCCGGCTGAAAAGACATCTGCTTCTCCTGAAATGGAGTGAGGAAGTCCCCATTGTTGACATGAAAGGAATCTCCGGAGTTCTTATCCACCACCTTGAACGTGGTGTAGCCAGCCTTTTCCATGAGCATTACCCTCCACGAAAACCGGAAGCCTTCTTCCGTCCAAAAGAGCTCACCGGGATAAAGCAAATACCTCCATGGAAGGAGTAGCTGGATAGTGAAGAAGATGGCTAGGATTGTTAGTTTCCAATTTGGCGCTCTTCTATTCTCCTCCCTTGTCATCTCGAACGCAGTGAGATATCCATTCTCCTTATTAGTCGTCCCTTCCTTTGGGAATAGATTTCTCGTTTCACTCGAAATGACACTTAACATTTTACTAATCACCTGAAGAATTCGCTCATGCACCTTTGCATCAAAGAAGATGAGTGCACTCACAATCATGATGTATGGGAACATGCCGATTGGAAAAAGTACACGAGTCAGCACATGGAAAATCACCACCATCATAAAGGCTGGAGTACGGGTTGGTTTCCAAAGCAGGAGGAATGGAATGCTCAGGTCATAGATTGCCCCGCCCCAGCTAAAAAGGTAGATCACCCAGGATTGCTGAAGCAAATCGCCAAGAAAAGGAAGGCCATATTTGCCGGGTAGCCAGATCTTCAAAGGTATGGCTTCTAACCAGTCGGAGTTGAGTTTGGCAAGTCCGGCATAAAAGTAGACAATTCCCAAAAGGAGCTTGATACTATCTACCGACCAGCGAGGGATGAACTCTTGTGAACCATTTCTTGCGTCTATTGAAAAATGTTTTTCAGCAGGCAAAAAGATCATCAAAAAGCTGAGCATGCTGATGAAGTAGTAGTGGTTGAGGTAGGTGGTCTTATCCATCAGCTCTATGTAGGTAAAGCTGAGAAAGAAGACGATGATCGAAACCCGATATTGAAATCCAAGTGCCACAAATAGTGCAGCTAAGCCACAAATAACAAAAAGAAGATAGGTGTATTCTCCAAGCGGCTTCACCCATTCAAATCCATAATAAGAGAAGAAAAAGGTGGGTTCGATGTAGAGCTTTTCTATCCAGCCTTTTGCCCAAAAACGAATAATACTGGCCAGCATCATAACCCCAAAGAAAATACGAAAGACTGCCAGAGGGGCAGCCTTTATTTCTTTTGAAAAATATGGTGAACCAAACCATCCCATCAGTCGCCATCCGCATCCACATAGGTTATACCAATCGACATTGCTTGGGCCATGTCCACTTTCAAGTACACCACATTCATTTGCAACTCGTCATAGGTGGCCAGCATCTTGGAGTTGTCTGTTTCTACCTGCTCACCAAAGTTCTCACCAAGCTCGGTAGCAGCCGCTCTTGCCCTGTCGAATTGATCATTGACCAACGTACTCAGATCATCTCCATCTTTGATCGTGTTGAGGTAATCGAGGTAGTCATTCAGTCCAATACCCTCTACCGGCAGGTTGGAGTTAAATGCCTTTCCGTTGAAAAAATCCTGCATGGCATTCAAAGCGGCATCAAACAGTACTTTGGATTTTCCACTAAATCTTCCCTCCACTTTATCCGAGAAAGTAGAAGCGGAAAACACACCGGCAGGAATCCCGATTTTACCCGCTCTCAAATGCTTTTCATAGTAGAAGATATAGTCGTTTACGACCTTATTGACTGAAGATGTGGCGTCCGATCCATCCTTCCCAACAAAGGTGTCGCGATAACCTGATTTCCAGTCGGTGAGCACATCAGATCCCATGAATTCGAGTCGCTCTACCAGATCGATCAAATAGATTTTATATGGATGATTAGCCATCTCCTGAGAATACAAATTCACAATCTCCTGATCCGTATCCCTCACTGCATAAATGAGGTACTCGATGGCCGGAAAGCCCTGCTCATCCTGACGATTCACACTCGTCAGATCGTAATCACCCCCCTCAATGGTCTGAATCATATCCTCCACACCAAGTGGGTAGATGTTGGTGTAGTTGATCAGCGTGAGTTCCTCTGCTTTACCAATTTCAAACATCGCCACCCTTTGCCAGGCCAGATATGCGTCCAGCCATGCATCTCGCAGGCTATTCAGGTTTTCAATGGAGGGGGATTCTGTAAATACCTCTGTGCTAGCTTTTAATGTCCCAAGGGAAGAAACATATGCTTCATAGCCAGGCACCATGATGTTGTCTGCCCAGTTTTCCAGCATCGCCTGTCTGTCAAACCCATCCGATGAGCTTACAGACTCATCACCAGAACATGCCACAAAAAGCGTTGTACAAATAATCAAATAGACCACTTTCAATACTCTCATTTGCTACCCATTTTAACTTAAAAAGTGACCCCTTTCCGGGTCACCTAAATTTCTTTTTATATGATCATCAATTCCTCGCCTCAGCCACAGTAAAATCAAACTCCTCAGCAATCTGGCTTGAGATACTTGTAAGCGTAGAAGCCTCCACATCCCAGAGTCCATTATCCCCATCATCCATGCTATCCGTAAGAAATGCCTCCACCTCCGCTCGTGTGAAATATGGCGCATCGGTATTCGGATTTCGGGTAAACTGTAGACTATAGATAAACCCATATGCCTCTGACAGGCTATGAAAAATGCTTGCCATGTCAGGGTTGGCTTCTCCCAAACCGGCAGCTCCTGCTTCGAGGTAATAAACAGATCTCACAGCAATCACTTTGGAAAGATTGGCGCGAATAATATCCGCCTGAACATCTCTCAGATCATAATCACCAGCCACGATGGCCGCCCTGCCCAATTTGAATGCATCAAACACTTCGTCAGCTATTCCTGCAAAATCTTCATCCGAATTGACAGAGCCCAGGTATTTGTTCAAAAAGCTGTCATCACTTCCGACTGTCGATCGTGGGTCGGCACCATTTGCTGCTGCGCCATAGAGGTACCCGTATGCTTCGTCCCACTTGTGCTCCATGCTGGTGTAGTTTTCACCTTCCTCCACTATTCCCGCATCATTGTTGGGAACGTTCTCACCCGCATCCAGCACAGCTTCGCTCACATAGTTGTTTAGGATTTGGTCGGTCATCAGTGCCCCAATCAGTCCCTTGGCAAATGCCTGGTTCAACTCCAATCCCTTTGCATTCACATACCTGGTTGATCCACCACCTGCCTGCTCAATTTTTCCTGCCACTCCGGCACTGGCCTCCATTTCCCAACTAGGAAAAACCTCGGAAACCTGGGCTGCAATCCAGCCGTCAAAATCTTCCTTGATTTCTGCAGCTAGCACAGTGTTCGCAGAAAAATAGTCAGCTGAAGCAGCGGTCTTACTTCTTACATTTTTGTCTGAAGCGTTGAGGTCTGCATTGGAGAAATTTGCATTTCCTTCTTCATGGGCAAACATTCCATCGATGATTGCTTCTGTGTTTGTCTCAACCATGAAGGCAGACAAAATTTCCTCCGCCATGGCAATACGAGTAGTCTGGCCACTGAAAGAAACGGTGGAAGAACCATCCCTCTTAAAGGCGTAGGTGTCCGGTACAGAAATATCCGGCTTTCCACCGTCATCATCCCCACAACTGCTTAGGGATATTGTGAGTCCCGTTAATAGGGCAATAGCTAGTTTGTTCTTATTCATCATGTTCTGATTTTGCGAAATTATGTAATCCATTCTTGTTTAGAACGATTCTAAACAATGCAAAATTGATGGTCAGTCAGATTCTGCACAATCGCTACCGATGATGAAATTTTGACTCACTAGAAGTAGTGAATCGTATAACTAAAACTAGTGATGTGCTAGCTACAAATGGCTAGCTAGAATTAATGGTTATGACTTTACCAAACCACTCTCCAATGCATAAACGATCAATTCTGCAGGAGAATTTAGGCTCAGTTTTTTCAAGATGTTTTTTCTGTGCGAGTTGATGGTATGAACACTCAGGTGCAACTCTTCAGCAATCTGAGCGGTAGTTTTTCCTTTGGTTATGAGTTCCAGTACCTCAAACTCACGGGGAGAGAGATTAGTCGGCTCACAATCCTCTTCTTTATCCGGACTTTGCACTACCAGATCAAGGATATTGTTGCAAAAGAATCGGTTGCCCAGAGCTACTGCCCGAAGGCCATTGATAATCTCCTCCTCACTACAATTCTTCGTAAGGATTCCTTTGATACCCATAGCGAGAAGCTGCTGGATTGAATCCTTCGTTTGACTGTTGGATATGACCAGAAAACTACAATCCGTACGTTGCTTCAATTCCCTGAGCTGCGGAATCAGCTCCCGATCCTTGTCTGAGATATCTATTACTACAAGTTTCGGGTTTATTGTTTCTACGGTCTCGATAAGCTTCCCAGGGGAATCAATCATTTTGACCAACTCAAATCCCGGCATGGCTTTGATAAGCGATGCAATGCCCTGGCGGGTGAGATACTGAAAATCTGCAAGGAGGACAGAGGTAGCCAATGAATATTATTTAGAATGATTCTAAACAAAAGTATGTCGGGAAATTTGATTGTGCAAAAACAAGCTTAAAATTGAAATCCAAAAGGACAATCCGTAGTTAGATTTGTGCCAACAAAACATTGAAGCATGGAATACCGAATAGAACACGACACCATGGGCGAAGTGAAAGTGCCCGCTGATAAATATTGGGGAGCTCAGACGCAGAGATCCCGGGACAATTTCAAAATAGGTGGTGAAAAGAACCAAATGCCCATGGAAATTATCCATGCATTCGCCATCCTCAAAAAATCAGCCGCCGAAACAAATATGGAGCTGGGCGTGCTCGCTAAGGAAAAGGCTGAACTAATAGGTAAAGTGTGCGACGAGATACTTGAAGGTAAGCTCGACGATCAGTTTCCATTGGTGGTATGGCAGACCGGATCCGGCACCCAGTCCAACATGAACTCCAATGAAGTGATCGCAAACCGGGCACACGTTTTGAACGGCGGTTCCCTTTCGGACGACAAAAAAATCATCCATCCAAACGATGATGTAAATAAAAGCCAAAGCTCCAATGACACATTTCCTACAGCCATGCACATTGCCAGCTATAAAATGGTGGTGGAAAATACCATCCCCAAGGTGAAGAAGCTGAGAGACACGCTTAACAAAAAATCAGTAGCTTTTATGGATGTAGTGAAGATTGGTCGAACTCATTTCATGGACGCTACACCGTTGAGTTTAGGTCAGGAGTTTTCAGGATATGTCTCCCAGCTTGATCACGGACTAAAGGCATTGAATAATACCTTGGATCACCTCTCAGAGTTGGCTCTTGGTGGCACTGCGGTAGGAACGGGTCTCAATACACCCGAAGGATACGCTGACTTAGTTGCAAAGAAAATAGCTAAGCATTCAGGCATGCCGATGCGATCTGCTGAAAACAAATTTGAGGCACTAGCCGCACATGACTCGATGGTTGAAACTCATGGGGCATTAAAACAACTAGCAGTGAGCCTGATGAAAATTGGTAATGACATCCGAATGCTAAGTTCAGGCCCAAGAAGTGGTATCGGTGAAATACTCATTCCTGACAATGAGCCAGGTTCTTCTATTATGCCAGGAAAAGTAAATCCTACTCAATGTGAAGCTCTTACAATGGTGTGTGCGCAGGTAATAGGGAATGACGTAGCGATCTCAGCTGGAGGCATGACCGGGCACTTCGAATTGAATGTGTTTAAGCCAATGATGGTCTTCAATTTGCTCAATTCTGCCCGATTGATTGGAGACGCATGTGAATCTTTTAATGATAATTGTGCCATTGGAATTGAACCAAATCACGAAGTAATCAAGGAAAAATTGGAGAATTCCTTGATGCTGGTAACCGCTCTCAATACCCACATAGGGTATGAAAATGCGGCTAAAATTGCTAAAAAAGCACATAAGGAAGGTACTACCCTTAGAAAAGCAGCTATTGATCTGGGACTTGTTACGGATGAGCAGTTTACTGAGTGGGTAAAACCTGAAGATATGATTGGATCGCTAAAAAACTGATTGTTTATCCATTATCAAGAGATTTTTGTACTTTAGTAACATTAAAGATTGCGTAAAAAACCAATTCACAGGAAGATGAAAAAATCAATATCACTTATCGCACTGGCACTTTGCTGTGTATTTGCATTTGAAGCAAACGCTCAAATGGATAAAAAAGAGGAAAAGGAGTGGAAGAAAAGAATCAAAAAATTAGAGCCAGAGCAGTACAAGCAGTTACTGGATGAGAACAAATCCTTGAAAGGCCAGGTAACAAGCCTTAAGACTGAGCTTGGTAACATCGACGACAGACTTGCGGATAAGGATGAGCAAATCCTTACTTACCAGTCTCAAATTGGAGATTTAAGAGCCGAGCTTTCAAGGCTACAAAGCAAGCAGCCATCAGAAAACGTTGCAAGTAGAAGTGTAGGCGGAAACATAGATGAAAGCCAAGGAGTCGTATTCAAGGTTCAGATCGGTGCATTCGAGCAAAAGGATTTGAAAAAATATGACAACTCTCCCAATTTCAGTGCTGAAGACGAAAACGGCCTGCAGAAATACACCATCGGTGTATTCAGGGATTACTGGGAAGCTGATACTTTCAAGAAGTACCTGAGAGAGATGGGTGTAAAAGATGCCTGGGTTGTGTCATACAAAGACGGAACCAGAGTGCCAATTAAAGATGTACTTGAAGGAGTGACCAAAAAATCTTAAGAAGAATAACAATCATTAAGAGCCCTGGTTTCTGAAGAAGGAACCAGGGCTTTTTGTTTGTATTTTTGCAGTCGGATGATAAAATATAAGACGCCAGAAGAAATCGAAATCATGAGGGAAAGTGCCCTGATCGTGTCAAAAACACTCGGGGTGATGGCTGAAAAAATTGAACCGGGAGTAACCCCTCTGGAATTGGACAAAATTGCCGACGAGTTCATTCGGGATCATGGTGGTGTCCCGGCATTCCTTGGGCTCTATGATTATCCAAAATCAATCATTACCTCTGTAAACGAGCAGGTGGTACATGGCATACCTACCGATCGCCCACTTCAGGAAGGTGACATTGTGGGCGTTGATATTGGTGTATTAAAAAATGAATATTATGGCGATCATGCCTACACTTTCGCTGTGGGCGAGATTTCGGATGATGTGAAACAGCTACTTCGGGTTACCAAAGAATGTTTGGATAAAGGAATTGAACAATTGGTATCCGGAAACAGGATTGGAGACCTGAGCTACGCCATCCAGCAACACGCCGAGCGCCATGGATACGGTGTGGTGAGAGAGCTGGTTGGGCATGGATTGGGCAAGAAGATGCATGAATCACCCGAGGTGCCAAATTTCGGAAAGAGAGGAAGGGGACCAAAAATTCAGGAAGGGTTGGTCGTGGCAATCGAGCCAATGATAAATATGGGCACCAGAAGGGTAATCCAGCTCAACGATGGCTGGACCATTGTCACGGCTGACAAAAAACCATCGGCTCATTTTGAGCATGACGTGGCGGTGGTCAATGGTCAACCTGAGGTGCTTTCCACTTTCCAATATGTGGAGGAGGCGCTGGCCAAGAAAAATGCGGTCATTGTATAAGTTTTTGAAGGCTAAATCTAAGGCATACCTTTGCCACACTTCTTAAAAGATGGCAAATCAGGAAAAAGGCACTTTTAGCAATCTCATGATGAAATTTCTGGTGTGGCGAATCCGCCATATCGGGGATAATAATTTCTTGCTGATAACAGCCGGACTGATTGGGGTTTTCTCGGGTTTAGCGGCCGTGATTCTGAAAAGCACCGTTCATTTCATCATTCATTATCTGGAGCTAAACCTCAACATCTTCAGCTTCAACTACCTCTACCTGGGATATCCCCTGATAGGTATTCTCCTTACCGTGGTTGTATCCAAGTACGTTTTTAAGGAGAACTTAGGTCACGGCATCACACAAATCTTGTACGCCATTTCCAAAAACTCAAGTCTCATTCGGAAAACGCGGATGTACTCCAGGATGGTCACCAGTGCAATAACCGTTGGCTTTGGAGGTTCTGTTGGATTGGAAGCTCCAATAGTTGTGACTGGCTCAGCCATTGGCTCCAACCTTGCCAGACTTTTTCATTTAGGGTACAAAAACAGGACCGTGCTGCTTGGTTGTGGGGCTGCCGGCGCAATCTCCGCCATCTTCAACTCACCAGTCACGGGAGTAATCTTCGCCATGGAAGTAATCCTCACGGAGGTGAAAATCAGTCGATTCATTCCATTGCTCATTGCATCCGTCTGCGGCCAATTGGTGGCACTTGTTCTCTTGGGGGAGGACATTCTCTTTTCATTTAAGCTCACTGAAAATTTCATTGCAAGTGAGACCGCCTATTACCTGCTCTTTGGGGCCGTCTGTGGGATGATCTCGCTCTACTTCACTCGCGTAATGTATGTGATTGAAGGTGGTATTCAGAAACTCAAAAATGATTTTGGACGAGCTGCAGTGGGAGGAATTTGTCTTGCATTAATAATCCTCACTTTTCCACCGATTTATGGGGAGGGGTACGAAACCATTAAAAGCTTGCTTCAAGGTGAATCTGCACGCGTATTCCATCACAGTTTTTTCTATCAGCTTTCCGAAAATCAGGCATCCCTCATTGTATTTCTATTTTTGATTATTCTAGTAAAGCCAATAGCTACAGCGCTCACAATAGGAGCGGGCGGGAGCGGCGGAATATTTGCGCCCTCTTTGTTCATGGGCGGCCTTTCGGGGTTCGTGTTTAGCTCCGGCTCAAATGCACTCTTCGGGTCCTCATTAAGCACCAGCAACTTCACGCTGGTAGGCATGTGTGGGGTAATGAGTGGTGTGCTGCATGCGCCACTAACAGCCATATTTCTTATTGCAGAGATTACCAGTGGCTATGAGCTCTTCGTTCCATTGATGTTGGTTTCGGCTATTTCCTTTAGCACCATTTCATATTTTGAAAAACACAGTATTTACACGAAACGCCTCATCGAAACAGGTGATCTTATCCAATACGACAAAGACCGAATTGTACTTAGCCTGATTGATCTCAAAAAAATTGTGGAAAAAGACCTGCTCATTATTGAGCCAGAAGCCACACTAAATGACCTTGTAAAGCTTGTGATGAAAAGTAATCGAAACATCTTCCCGGTGGTGGACGAAAACAGAGAGTTGCAGGGAATCGTCACCCTAGACGACATCCGCGAGATGATGTTTGACGAAGAATCACGAGAAAATGTAATTGTAAAAACAATCATGCAAAAACCTCCAGCAAGCGTGTCCCCTCAGGAAAAAATGCAATCTGTGATGAATAAATTTGAGGTAACACAGGCATGGAACCTTCCCGTAATTGATAATGGGAAATATGTCGGCTTCATCTCCAAGTCCCGAATTTTCAACGCTTATCGCAAGAAATTAATCAGGCAAACCGCTGAGTAATTATCAGATGATAATCTATTGTATATCAGGTGATTAACTAATAAAATTTATAGTTATCAACAAAGCCACTTTCTAGATTTTACAAAGCAACTCACTGATTTTCAGAAATATAGAAAAAGGATAGAAGACGATGTGGATAACTATACCATTTTGTGGATAAGTAGTTTTTCATTCACTTGGATATCTTTAATCAATTAATTAAGTGAACTATACTCAAACGTACATAGACTGTTTCAGCCGCACTTTGAGTCTGTTGCTGCAGACAAACCAAGTATTATCACAAGGTTAAGGTCATAGATTCAACGAATGGCGATCAAAATAATATTTCCTGCTTTTGTGCAAAATCGATTTTATATAAATTTTAAGCCCGTACAACCTGTTTGGCGTATTTTCGTATCCCCAATGATGAAGAGAATTGCCTTCGGCTTACTAGTAGCAATAAGTACCTCACAGGTCTTCGCACAAGAGGTTGAGGTTGTAAAATTTGCCGACTTACAAAAAAAGATGCTCAATACGGAAGCATCGTTGACCGTTTTCAATTTCTGGGCTACCTGGTGTGGCCCTTGCATCAAAGAACTTCCTCATTTTGATGCACTGGAAAGTGAAAATAGTGACATCAAGGTTTACCTTGTAAGTATTGATTTTCAAAGTGAACTAGAGAAGGTCAAGAGTTTTGTGGCCAAGAAGTCCTTAAATTCAGATGTGCTTTTTCTGGATGAAAAAGACCCTGATGATTACATGGGAAAGGTAAGCCCGGAATGGACAGGTGCGATACCGGCTACCCTCTTCGTAACAGACCTAGGCAAAACGTATTTTCATGAAAAAGCGTTTACTAAAGAAGAATTAGAATTAACCATTAAGAAATATTTGAACTAAAAGATGTCCAGAACCATGAAGCGAACATTTATTTTATTAGTAGGAGTAATGGCCGTAGTTGCCGTGCTTTTTATGAATGCCTCCGAGCCGGAAGCAGGATATGGAGTAGGTGACTATGCTGCCGATTTCAAACTGCCAAACATTGACGGCAAGATGGTATCCATGTCCGACTATAGCAGTGCAAAAGGCTTTATTATCGTATTCACTTGCAATACATGCCCGTATGCAAAAGCCTACGAATCCAGAATAATGGATTTAGATAAAAAATATGCCGGCAAAGGATTTCCTGTGATTGCAATCAATCCTAATGACATCTCTCAGCAACCAGGGGATTCAATGGAAGAAATGAAAAAGCGATCAGGTAATAAAGGTTATTCCTTTCCATATTTACGAGATGACAGTCAGGAGGTAGCTAAGGCTTTTGGAGCTACTAAAACGCCTCATGTATATGTGCTAAATAAGGAAGCTGCCGGAAAATATAAGGTGGAATTCATCGGTGCAATTGACGACAGCCCTAATGATCCGTCAGATGTTTCAGAAACGTATGTGGAAGATGCAATTGATGCGGTGATGGCGGGAAAGAGTCCGGCTGTGACTGAGAAGAGAGCTATTGGCTGCACCATTAAATGGAAGAGCTAATGCTCCCCGACATCAAAAAAAGCCCCAAGCTAATGCTTGGGGCTTTTTAATTTTAGCTGGTGCTGATCAATGAGCCAGCACCTTCTCTTTATGTTTTTTGAGTTGCCGTCTCAGTGCTTCTACAGCAGCATCTACTCCAGCTTCAAAAGATTTGGCCTTCTCTTTTGAGAAAAACTGGTTCTTAGGTCCATTCAGTTTTATCTCTACAATTTTATTTTCATTGGAATCGTCATTCTCTAATCTCAAAAAGACCTCTCCATCGATGATCCGGTCATAAAAAGTTTCAAGCTTGTCAACTTTCTTTTGAATGAAATCGAGCAGTTTAACATCTGCGTCGAAGTGAATGGAATGCATCTGTAACTTCATGTCTGTACGTTTAAAAAGGTTAAACATTTATGCCTTCGGATGAGCCTGATCAAAGGCTGCCTTCAGCTTTTCTATTGAATTGTGGGTATACACCTGAGTTGCTGCCAGGCTGGTGTGACCCAGCAAATCTTTCACAGCATTCAGGTCTGCCCCTTTGTTTAATAAGTGTGTTGCAAAAGTATGCCTCATTACATGCGGGCTCTTTTTGCTAAGGGTTGTTACCGCATTCAGGTAGGTTTTCACCTTGCGGTAAATGAACATAGGGTAAAGTGCTTCGCCACCATCTGTAAGTAATAATTTCTCCCCTTTCATTCCCATTTCGTTCTTGGTTTTTTGATAGTCACCTATCAATTTTATTAACGAATTCCCGACCGGGATGATGCGTTCTTTATTCCTTTTTCCCAGCACCCGGATAGTTTTTTCGTAAAAATTAACATCCGTGTCTTTTAAGCCCTTCAGCTCGGCCAAACGGATACCTGTTGCATACAAAAGCTCAAGCAAAAGCTTGTCTCTCTGCCCTGAAAAATCAGATGAAAACTCTACCCGGTCAAGTAGATTGGTGATCTCATCCTCTTTTACAAAAGCAGGAAGATCCTTTTCGGTTTTCAGGGGTTTGATTTGAGAGGTGGGGTTGGCTTCCAGATACTCTCTTCCTAAAAGAAATTTATAGAATGACTTTAGGGTGGCTATTTTTCGATTGACAGACTTAGGAGAAAGATCCTGATCCATCAAATCAACTATCCATCCTCGGATGTGAGGGTGTTTTACTTCCGTGAAATCAGCGATCTCATATTCGGAACTCAAAAAATCTGAAAATTGCTGCAGGTCTTTCCTGTAGGCTTCTACTGTGTGCTGACTGTAGCGTTTTTCGAAGGAAAGATATTTAAGGAAAGTCTCCACCATAAGCAGCACCACCTCATGAACTGAGGTGAATACTAACTTATTAAAATCTTAGGTGAAGATGAAGTGGAAAGGACTATTTATTTTCCTCGTCTCTTAAGTGCTGGATGTATCTCGCTTTGATGATCTCCTCTCTTCTAGCTACTGAAGGCTTCTTGAAGTGAGTTCTTGATCTAAGCTCTCTTAGTACACCAGTTTTTTCAAACTTCTTCTTAAATCTTTTAAGCGCTCGGTCTATTGACTCGTTCTCTTTAACGTTGATTATTAACATTTCAGAATTATTAATGGGCCGCAAATATAGCAGCTATTTTTGTGCATTACAATTATTGATTCAATAAGGTTCTGGAGATCACAATCTTTTGGATCTCGGAAGTTCCCTCACCTATTGTGCAAAGCTTAGCGTCCCGATAATACTTCTCGGCAGGATAATCTTTTGTATACCCATATCCACCAAAAATTTGTACTCCATCATTGGCCACTTCAACAGCAATTTCAGAGGAATACAACTTAGCCATTGCAGACTCTCTGTTCACACTTTTCCCTTGATTTTTCAATTCTGCTGCCTGATAGGTCAAAAGTTTTGCAGCCTCTACCTTCACTGCCATATCGGCCAGCTTAAATGAGATGCCCTGGAAATTTGAAATTGATTTTCCAAACTGCTCACGCTCTTGCGAATAAGCCAAAGCCGCCTCAAGTGCACCTTCTGCAATTCCACAACCTAACGCGGCGATGGAAATACGGCCTCCATCCAGAACTTGCAGAGCTTGCACAAATCCATCCCCTACTTCACCAATCAGGTTTTCTGCAGGAATCCTACAATCTTCAAAGATCATTTCAGAGGTCTCGGATGCCCTCATTCCCAGCTTGTCTTCTTTCCGTCCTTTCTTAAACCCAGGATTGGTGCGTTCTACTATGAACGCACTTGCATTTCTGGATTTGCCAGGCTCTCCGGTTCGGGCAATGACCACTGCTACATTACCGGTATTTCCATGTGTGATAAAATTTTTGGCTCCATTTATCACCCACTCATCCCCATCCTTTTCTGCCACCGTTTTCATATTACCGGCATCAGAACCCGTGTTTGGCTCAGTAAGGCCCCAGGCTCCTATCCACTCACCGGTGGCTAATCTGGGTAAATATTTTTGTTTTTGTTCCTCGCTTCCATGCTGCAGGATGTGGCCTGTACAAAGTGAGTTGTGTGCCGCCATGGAAAGACCAATGGATCCATCTACTTTTGAAAGTTCAATAATAGCGGTTGCATACTCATGATATCCAAAACCTGCCCCACCGTACTCCTGGGGCACCAGCACCCCCATCAATCCGAGCTCTCCCATTTTATGAAAGACTTCTTTGGGAAATTCCTGGGATTCATCCCATTTCATTTTGTGGGGTTCTATTTCCTTGGTGCAAAAATCACGCACCATTTGCGCGATCATTGCCTTGTTTTCTTCTACTTCCTGGGGTGAAGTTAATGTTGCTGTAGACATGCTTTAAAACGTTTGCTTTAATTGGGAACGCAAAAGTACAAAGGTTGTTCATCTAAAAATAGGGTAGTCTGCACCCTAACATAAAAACTAGGCTTAGATTTGCAGCCTCTAAAAAATAGAAAAGCCAAAAAATGAAAATAGCAGTAGTAGGAACCGGATATGTAGGACTTGTGACAGGCACTTGTTTTGCGGAGACCGGCAATCATGTGACCTGTATTGATATTGATGAAAAGAAGGTTCAAAAACTTAGAAATAAACAAATCACAATCTATGAGCCCGGCCTGGAAGCACTCTTTGAGCGCAATATCAGACAAGGCAGGCTAGAGTTTACTACGAACCTTAAGGAAGGAATCAAAGGGGCACAGATCATTTTTCTGGCTCTTCCTACCCCTCCGGGAGAGGATGGGTCTGCAGACCTCCAGTACGTGTTGAAAGTAGCCGAAGATCTGGGCCCGATGCTGGAAAATTTCACAGTGATTGTAGACAAGAGCACTGTGCCGGTTGGTACTGCTGAAAAGGTTACTGCTAAAGTAAAGCAGGGAGCTAAAGTCGATTTTGAGGTTGTTTCCAATCCTGAATTCCTCCGAGAAGGAGTGGCTGTGGAAGACTTCATGAAACCAGACAGGGTGGTGATTGGTGCGGAATCTGAGAAGTCAATTAAATTAATGGAGAAGCTGTATGCGCCATTCGTGAGGCAGGGTAATCCCATCATTTTCATGGATGTGCGCTCCGCTGAGCTCACCAAGTATGCCGCAAATTCCTTCCTGGCCACCAAAATTACCTTCATGAATGAAATTGCCAACCTGTGCGAGCTGATGGGGGCGGATGTAGACAAAGTAAGAAAGGGTATTGGTACAGATTCACGAATTGGAAACCGGTTTTTGTTTGCGGGAATCGGGTACGGAGGTAGTTGCTTTCCAAAAGATGTTCAGGCATTGGCCAGATCTTCAACAGAGGTGGGCTATGACTTCAATATCCTAAATGCGGTGATGGGTGTAAACCAAACTCAAAAGCAGAAACTGATTGACCCATTGAAGTCTTTCTTCAGTGGTGATCTAAAAGGAAAAACCATTGCCGTGTGGGGCCTTGCATTCAAGCCATATACCGATGATATCCGGGAAGCTCCTGCACTGGAAAATATCAGGGAATTGCTAGCCCTTGGGGCCAAAGTGAAAGCATATGACCCGGAAGCAATGGAAAATGTGAGAGGAATATTTGGAGATGATATCCATTTCGCAGATGATCAGTATGATGCACTGAAAGATGCAGATGCGCTTATGATCATGACTGAGTGGCCAATTTTCAGAACTCCGGAGTTTGAAAAAATTGAGAGCTCTCTCAAAAACAAGGTCATTTTTGATGGTAGAAACTTATATGATCTTAGTCAGATGGAAGAACTTGGCTTCACTTATCATAGTATAGGAAGACGAGTGGTGAAATAAGCTCTCAAAAAATCATTCAAAAAAACCCTGACTTTACAGCCAGGGTTTTTTTGTTACTTCTGCTCGTTCAGCGCCCAATCGTAATCCATCCAGTCGATCTCTGCATCCTTATTCAATTTGACCGGGGCGTATTGATTGATGTACTCGATCAATGTGCCATCATTGTTAAAATCGCCACCATACCAGTTAAAGAGCTTTGAAAGGGTGGCTTTATTTGAGCTTTGAATAGTATTCTTAGCCGGGTTGCCCAGAAAGTCACTCGCAGCTTTTGTCAATTGCTCATCCAGCTTTTCAGGAATATAGGCCCTGTTTTGAAGTTTCGGACATGAAACGGCGGCACAAACCAGTGCAAAGTGAATGCGTGGTTCATTAAACTCCTTTCTGATGATGCCGTGTTCAATATTGTTTAGATCATATTCTTCCCCTCCAATATTGATGAACTTAATATCCCATGCTGTGCTCACGAACGGGATCTTGATCGTGGACCCAATATCTTTGATGCTCTCCACCGGGTAGTGTTCCAAAATCAATTCAAGGGTATAGGCATTATAAGCATTGATCCAGTAAGCCAACTTCTGATCACTCGTCCAGTTATCCTTTGGTGCGTTGCTTTCCAACACCTTTAGATAAGATTTGAGTTTTTGCCGCTCACCCTTCAGGCCTTTGTAATTGACCATGCCTTTATCATCAACATACTTCTTCAAAAGCTCATCATACGATGAATGAGAAACTCCCTGCTGTGCACTAATGCTCATGCTAGCCAGAATCGAAATAAAAAGAACCAAGATTTTCAACATATCATTTATATTGTCAGAATTAACATTACCAAGTACGTGCTTGCTGGTGAGTCTGATGTGATTTAACGAAAAATTACTCACATAACCTCAGCAAGATGTACGCCAAAAGACAATTATTTGGATTTACTCACCACATATAAGGAAGCAATTTTCCTGATTATCGGTTTCCTGATCATCGCTGTGGCGTCCAATCAGATTGCCAAGACATTCCAGCGAATACGACTACCATTGATCACCGGGCTCATCTTTGCCGGGATTATTGCCGGGCCGTATGCAGTTGGGCTTATCCCCATTTCGGCTAAAAGCGACCTCAACTTCATCAATGAAATTGCGCTTGCATTTATTGCCTTTGCTGCTGGTGCAGAATTATACCTTGTAGAATTGAGAAGCAAGCTCAGGTCAATCAAGATACACTCTATCGTTCAAAGTCTGGTTGGTTTGCTGATGGGAGCTGCGCTGGTTTTCTTCGTTATAGATCTTATCCCAATCAAAACAGAACTAGACAGAAATGACCAGATTGTCATATCCTTGTTAACAGCGGTGTTGTTTCTGGCCCCATCACCAGCTTCGGTTATTGCGGTGATCTCTGAGCTCCGCGCCAAAGGTCCATTTACCAAAACAGTACTTGGGGTCACGATGGCCAAAGATTTTTTTGTGGTCATCTTGTTTGCCATCACCCTCTCTATATCCAAGTCGATTCTTGGATCGCAGAGTTTTCAGGCAATAGATATGCTAATACTCCTGCTTGAAATTTTGGCTTCTTTCGCATTGGCATTTATAAACGGCAAGTTACTTCAGGCCATTCTGAAGTTTGGGGAATGGAAGCAGCTCAAGACCTTCCTTGTCCTTGTCCTTGGGTACTCTAATTACGCATTTTCCAATTTCTTTAAAGAATATTCTCTCGACACATTTAACCACGAGGTATATCTGGAGCCGCTCCTCATCTGTCTGATTGCAAGCTTTTATATATCCAACTATACCACATTCAGGGCAGAATTTCTCCGCATCCTTAACGACATCAGCCTCTATATCTATGTTGGGTTCTTTACGCTTACAGGAGCTTCGATGGATATTCCTGTACTGTTGGATATTTGGACGGTGGCACTGCTACTGTTTTTCATACGGTTGATCACTCTGGTGATAGGCACCTCCTTTAGTAATCTTCTTACCAATGAAAAACTAAAGCTCTATCAGATTGGCTGGATGCCATATGTGGCTCAAGCCGGTGTGGCCCTGGGGCTTGTCACTGTATTGTCCAATCAATTCCCCTCATGGGGTGATGACCTGGCCACACTTTGCATTGCGGTAATCATACTCAACCAGCTAATTGGCCCGCCATTGATTGCCAAAGCGATCACCATCATGGGAGAAAACAAAAACAGGGCTCCAGTGCCGGAATTTGACGGGGTTAAAGACGTTTTGATCTTTGGACATGACAACCAGTCTGTTGCGCTGGCGCTTCAGCTAAAAAGTAAGGGATGGGTGGTGGAAATTGCCACACAAAAAAGCAAAGGAGAAACCACTGGTCCCGATGATATTTCTTTTCTTCATTTTAAAACAATTGACAAAGAGTTCTTCAAAAGCATCAATGCCGAAAAGTATGATGCCATAGTGACCCTACTCTCTGACGATGAAAATCTAAGAATTTGTCAGCTGGTGTATGAGGAGATTGGCACAAAAGACATCATTGTAAGGCTAAATGACAGAAACAATAAAGCAGCATTTCTAGAGTATGATGTAAGGCTGGTGGACCCCTCCACAGCTATGGTTAGCCTACTTGACCATTTTGTTAGGTCACCGCAGGCAACTTCACTACTGCTTGGTTTGGAAGAAGGCAAAGATTCAAGGGACGTAACCTTGCGCAACTCAGACTTGCATGGAATCACACTCAGAGAGCTACGACTACCCTCAGATGTCATAGTGCTTTCGGTGCAACGAGCCGGAAATGTTATCATCACACATGGCTATACCCGATTGCGCTTTGGTGATGTGCTTACCCTGGTGGGATCAGACCCTAGCCTGGATCAGGTACAATTGAAATTTGATAAATAGCAAAAAAGCTAATCCTCCAAACCCAAAAGAAATGTGGTAAACATATCTTTGCGGCCTATGAGCAATACACCAGACGGAGGATCACTGAAAAACATCGTTTCTCACTGCAAAGAGTACGGTTTTATTTACCCATCAAGTGACATTTACGATGGGCTTGGCGCCACCTATGATTACGGCCCAAACGGTTCCGAACTTAAGAACAATATCAAGGAATACTGGTGGCAGGCGATGGTGCGCATGCATGAAAACATCGTTGGAATTGATGCCGCTATCTTCATGCACCCCACTACCTGGAAGGCCTCCGGTCACGTGGATGCTTTCAACGATCCTTTAATCGATAACAAAGATTCCAAAAAGAGATATCGAGCAGATGTATTGATCGAAGAATACATTGCCAAGATTGAGGGCAAAATCGAAAAGGAAGTAGAAAAAGCTTCCAAGCGATTTGGTGATGCGTTTGATGAAGCTCAATTTGTATCTACCAATCCAAGGGTTGTTGGGTACAATGAGAAAATCAAGTCAATCGAAGACCGTCTGGGCAGTGCGCTTGGAAATGGGGATTTGGCAGATGTGAAGGCGCTGATAGAAGAGTTGGAAATTGCTGATCCGGTTTCTGGCTCCAAAAACTGGACAGACGTTCGCCAGTTCAACCTGATGTTTTCTACAGAACTTGGCTCACTGGCAGATGGTGCCGAGAAAATTTACTTGCGTCCTGAGACAGCACAGGGAATTTTCGTGAACTACTTGAACGTGCAGAAAACGGCACGGATGAAGCCTCCATTTGGAATTGCCCAGATCGGAAAAGCATTCCGAAATGAAATCATCGCCCGACAGTTTATCTTCCGTATGCGGGAATTTGAGCAGATGGAAATGCAATTTTTTGTAAAGCCTGGAGATGAAATAGAATGGTACGAGCACTGGAAGCAGAAGCGTATCAGCTGGCACAAGGCACTTGGTCTAGGTGAAGAAAATTACCGCTTTCATGACCATATCAACCTGGCGCACTATGCCAATGCTGCCTGCGATATCGAATTCAACTTCCCGATGGGCTTCAAAGAGCTGGAGGGAATCCACTCTCGTACCGATTTTGACCTGAAAGCGCATGAGAAATATTCTGGCAAGAAGCTCCAGTTCTTTGATCAGAATACCAACGAAAGCTACGTGCCCTATGTGGTGGAAACATCCATCGGTCTGGATCGGATGTTTCTTGCAGTGATGTCATCCGCGTATGCCGAGGAGAAACTGGAGGATGGGAGCGAGCGCACCGTGCTACGAATTCCGCCAGCTTTGGCACCAAACAAGGTGGCAATCCTACCATTGGTCAATAAAGATGGACTGCCTGAAAAGGCTGAAGAAATTTTGAATGAAATCCGCTTTGATTTTGCTTTTCAATATGATGCAAAAGATGCCATTGGCAGACGCTACCGAAGACAGGATGCTATTGGTACGCCATATTGTGTGACCATCGATCATCAAACTCTGGAAGACAACACCGTGACAATACGGGAAAGGGACAGCATGAGCCAGGAGCGTGTATCTGTGGCAGAGCTTATTCAAAAACTGAACGACAAGGTGGATATGAAACATCTGCTGAAAATGCAATGATCATTCTTGTAATATTTCTGGGGCTTCTTGCTTTTCTCATTCTGGGCATCTTTCGTGATATAGTTGTCTTCCTCTATCTGGAAGCTAAGTCGTATTTATACCCTTATTTTTTTCCGGAGAAACATGTCGCCTTTCTGGAAAAGAATTTTGTCTACTACCAAAAACTCCCAAAAAAATCGAAAAAGATATTCCTTCATAAGGTTGCGCGATTTATGTCAAGTAAGGAGTTCATCCCCCGCCAGATGACGACCGTGACAGATGAAATGAAAGTTTTGATTTCAGCCTCAGCCGCCCAGCTCACCTTCGGATTTAGAGGCATTACCTTTCCTTATTTCTATAAAATCTTTGTCTTCCCTGATAAGTTTTACAATCGGATCAACAATGCTTATCACAAAGGTGAAGTAAACCCACGCTTAAAATCCATCGCTCTTTCCTGGAAAGATTTTGTGGAGGGGTATCTTCAAGAGGACGGTCGTAATCTTGGGTTGCATGAAATGGCGCATGTCTTGCGCCTAGAAAATAGGATTCTAAACGAAGAACATAGTTTTCTTGAGGAGTGGGTACTTCAAGAATGGGCGCTACATGCCCAGCGAACTATGATTGAAATCAATGACGGCCGGGAAACATTTTTTAGAAAATATGGAGGTACTGACAGAGAGGAATTCTTTGCCGTTGCTGTTGAGAATTTCTTTGAACGACCTGTTGAGTTCAATCAGAAACACCCAAAAACCTATCGCACCCTTTGCCGGCTACTCAGACAAGATCCGGTATTGCTAGAAAAAGCCTAAAATAGGAAACCTAAAATAGGAAACCTAAAATAGGAAATTTCATTACCTTTACATGTATGAATCCATTTCTAACAATTGGTTATGGGGGACAAGAATACTTCTGCGATAGAGAAGAAGAGACGAAAGCCTTGATTTCTGCAATCACGAATAATCGTGCTGTTAATCTTACAAGTATTCGAAGAATAGGAAAAACAGCGTTGATCAAGCATGTATTTCATCAATTGCCAAAAACCTACGTTCCTGTTTTTATTGATTTGGAAGGTACTGATAACCTGAATGCGTTTATAAGCAGGTTCACTAATGAATTGGCTAAAAAACTCTCTCAAATTGACAAGGGAATGATTGGAAAGCTACTGAGTTGGGCTTCTACCCTGGGCGCTTCGGTTTCGCTCGATCCTCTCGATGGTTCTCCAAAGCTTGAATTTTCACGTCGCAGCAACGCAAAGATCGATTCATTGGATGGTCTGCTCCATCTAATGGACAATCATGATAAACGGATTTTCGTACTTGCAATTGATGAGTTCCAGGAACTTTCAAAATATGAAAATAATAATACCGAAGGTTGGATCAGAGCCAAAATGCAAGAATTCCCCAATGTAAGGTTTATCTTTTCCGGAAGTGAGCAAAGTCTGATGCAAAGGATTTTTGACGATCCGAAGCGGCCTTTTTATCAAATAACCCAACCGATGCATCTTAGCTATATACCAGATGATCAATATTTAAAATTTATCACTCACCACCTGAAAAAGTATGATCAAGTCAGCGAAAAAGACATACAGTCAGTTCTTGACTGGTGCAGAGGCTACACTTACTACGTTCAATACTTTTGCAATATTTTGTATGGAAAACTAGACGCAGGAAACTACAGTTCTCTGGAAGAAATTAAATGGGAAATATTGGAGAGTAACAAGCACTTTTTTTTATCGCAACAAAAGCTGGTCACTTCACTTCACTGGAAACTGCTGAAAGCAATAGCAAAAGAAGGGGAGGTGATAAACTACACCTCAAGGGCTTTCGTCCAAAAGACTGAAATGGCTACAACTTCAATAAAAAGATCCATTGAGTCCCTTTTAGAAAAAGCCTTATTATTGAATGAGAATAGTGCAATACGGATTTATAATGTTTTCTTTCAAAGATATCTTGAAACCCTTCTTTAAATGAACTGGCATCAGCTACTTTCACATAAACGCCCCGGAGAGACCAAAACTGTCGCTCATGACCAGACCAGAAGTCGGTTTGAGCAGGATTTTGACCGTATTATTTTTTCCCACCCGTTTCGAAAACTTCAGGACAAAACCCAGGTCTTTCCTTTGCCGGAAGATGACTTTGTTCACACCCGGCTTACACATAGTCTGGAGGTTTCGGTTGTTGGCAGATCACTGGCCAAAAATGCCGGAGACTATCTGCTGGCCAAATACCCAGAGTTGGGTAAAGCCGGATTTACCGTCCATGATTTTGGTGGAATTGTGGGGGCGGCCTGTCTTGCCCATGATTTGGGGAATCCTCCGTTCGGACATTCTGGAGAAGACAGCATCTCTTCTTTTTTTTTAACTAACGAAAAAGGACAGTTTTTTAAGGATAAGGTATCGCCTAAAGAGTGGAAAGACCTGACCACTTTTGAAGGAAATGCACAAGGATTGCGCATCCTTAATTCCAGGGGAAATGGCGGCCTGAAGCTTACTTACGCCACGCTTGGTGCATTTACAAAATACCCTCTTTCCTCCTCCTGCGAGAAAGACCAAGAGCGAAAGAGTCAGAAGAAATTTGGCTATTATCAGTGCAACGCTGGGCTCTTTCAGGAGATGGCTGACGAGATGGGATTGGTGAAACTTGGTGACACCAAGTGGGCCAGACATCCACTTGCATTTCTGGTAGAAGCAGCTGATGACATCTGCTACCACATCATCGATTTGGAAGATGGCTGCCGGCTGGGGTTGGTGCCTTTTGAAACGGTGAAGGGGCTTTTGGCAGAGATCATTGGTGATTCCTATTCGGAGGAAAAAGTCCAAAAGATCGTGTCTCAAAATGAGCGTTTGGGGACTCTTCGCGCCATGGCCATAGGCCAGCTTATCCAGGAGTGCTCGGATGCCTTCATTGAAAATGAGGAAAAAATGCTCGATGGATCTTTTGACAAGGATCTCACCAGTCTCATTCCATCCGCACCTTTAATGGAAAAAATTGTCAAACTCTCCATCGACAAAATTTATCGATCTAAGCTGGTGCTGGAAAAGGAGGCAGGCGGATATGAGGTAATTGACAATTTGATTGAAGCATTCTCTACTGCCGTCTATGCAAAGTATTTTGAAAAGCCACTTCCTAAACATAAATCCGTCCTTCGGCTCTTACCGGAAGAATATGAAGTTCAGCTAGGTGATACTGAATCCATTTACGAAGCTCTTCAGATCGTTATTGATTTTGTAAGCGGGCTTACAGATTCGCATGCGGTGCGACTGTATAAAACCATCAAAGGCTATCGCCTGCCGGTTTAGTCATCTACAGACTTTCCGTCCTTATCCAGGATTTCCCAAAACAACAGGTAACTGGCTGTGCTGTCCCTTTCCAGCAGGGTCATGGAGGTAGAATATTTGCCCGGAGTGTCATCCACTTTGAATTTAAACACCCCCAGTTTATCATTTAGGCTTACAAAATCATAATCCCACAATTCAATTTCGTTCCACCCTTCATTGACATCCAGAATTAAATCCACTTTTTCCACATCACCAGTATCTACCCGATGATAGAGCTCTCCTGGAGGCCATATTTTATGTCCGTCTTTTTTAAGGTACATTTCATCTTTATCTATTTCGTCAGGTGTGGTGCACTGCACAGATTTTATTCTGATTTTCGGCATGATTGGGTCAATTTGATCAACTAAAAATACGCACATTAAATGAAAAAAGGCGACCTCCCTCGGAAGTCGCCTGGCAAAAACCACCTTGAGTTTTGCCTGCCTTAGTTAATTATGATTTTTTGATTGTGTATCTGCCTGCCAGCCCGATATATTTTCAATATGTGCATTCCGCCGGATATGTGGCCTACCGAAATTCGCTTAGACGTTGAGCGCAGGATTTCCTTTCCTTCCAGATTAAAAATGAATGCTTCGTCAAAGTCAATCCCTTTTATTGTTAATTCCACGAAGGCGGGATTTGGATAGATAGATACTTCGGGGTTAATAACTGCGAGCACCACCTCAAATTGATCTGATGTGGTCTCACACCCATTTGCATCCATCACTGTAAAGGTGTAATCCCCAACCTCCAGACCACTAAAGACACTGCTAGATTGAAACGTAGTTCCGTCCGAAGAATACTCGTAGGGAGATGTGCCTCCGGTGGCTGATAGAGTGAAATCATCCCCTGATTGGGTCACTGAAAGCTGCAATTCGTCTGGCTCCTGTATCACCACTGTGATGGTCGTGGTGCAGCCCTCAGTATCCTGACCGGTGACCTCATAGCTACCAGCTTGCAAGCCGGTGAATACTCCACTGGCTTGAGGAGCCACATTTGGAATGGAATAAAGTTCGGCTGTGCCTCCTGACAAGGAAACCTCAAACCCACCATCCGCCTCGCCATTGCAAGACACATCCGTAGTACTGACGGTGTTTAGGGAAAGACTTATTTGATTCTCAATGGTCTCGGTAATCATAGTCAGGCAGCCCATGGCGTCATTCACATATATCGTATAAGTGCCGGCAGTCAGATTGCTAAAAGTGGAGGGTGCACCATAGTTATTTCCGTCGATGCTGTACCGATAAGGTAAAGTGCCCCCATCGCCAGCTACCGAAATCGAACCATCAGGCTGCCCGTCGCAGGTTGGGTCAGTTGCGTTGGTTACAGCCAAAGCAAGCTCACTGGGTTCCCCAATCACAATTTGGTACTCTTCATAGCACATTTTGGAATCAATGACCGTCAGGGTATAAGTACCTGCAAAGAGATTAAAAAATTCATGGTCTGTCTGGTAATTGCTACTCAACCCCTCAATGGTATAGTACAGAGGAGGTGTTCCTCCTGAGGCATTTGCTGCAAACGATCCACTATTATCACCAAAGCAAAATGAATCTGAAGAGATAGGATTGGCTGTGATGGCTGGCGGCTCCACGATTTCGACATTTGTCTGGACAGTAAATGTGCATCCGTTCAAATCAACCACGCTCACCTCATAAATTCCATCAGTCAAATTGGTTATGGTAAAATCGGTATTGAATTGAGAGCCAACAAAACTGGTTCCTCCATCAAAACTAATCTGATAAGGGGCTGTACCTCCAGAGGCGGTCCCTGAAATACTGCCGTCATCATCCCCATTGCAGGTAATGTTGGTAGAAGAAATCGTGAGACCCAATTCAGATGGTTCGGTTAAGGTATGTTGCTCGCTGTAGGTGCAGCCATTGCCGACATCCCGAACCGTGACGGTGTACGTATCGGCTGTCAGGCCAGTGAAAATGGAATTGGCTGAGAAATTCGTACCATCAATGCTGTACTCAACAGTCCCTGTTCCACCAGCTCCATTTACGGCAATTTGGCCATCTGCGCCACCAAAACAAGTGACATCAAATTTTTCAACGGCACTGAATGAAAGAGGATCAAATTGATTTTCGTAAGCGCCCGCATCCACGTTTGCTCCATAAATCCGGGGATTTCCGGCAAGGTCTTCACTAAAAACAACTGCCGAATTATTTCCAATATTCACCGCTGGTGAGCACTCTCCAATACTGAAATCCTTGTTTGGATAATCAACGAAAAGTGGGTCAATATTTATCAAATTGTTCGATAGTACATAGGTACCAATACTCCCATATGAAACATGGTACGAACTTCCCGAATTGTTCCAGAAAATTGAGTTTCTCATGGAGAGCAAACTGACATCCTGTGTCACCAAAGCTGCTCCTCCACCACCGCCCACGGCATTTCCGGCAAAGGTCGAATTGGTCATGGTGAGACTACCATCCTGAACTGCCACCGCACCCCCTATGAAGGACTTGTTGCCATAAAAGAGGCAATTGGCTAAGGTCAAAGCGTTTTTACTACCAATGGCGCTGGATTGAGAACCGATGGCACCATTGTGATAGAAAATGCTGTTGTACACATTCAATTTAGAATTGGCATTAGTTGCAAAATATGCATTGATGGCAGAACCCAAACTCGCATAGTTCCCATTAAACGTACAGTTGCTGACAGTCAACTCAGCGGCAGTTCCATTCATGACTATGGCTCCACCGATATTGTTGATGTGCGCTCCTGTGAGGGTAAACCCATCCACAAGTGCCGAATTGGTGATGTTGCTGGATGCCAAAAGGATTCTATCAGAGTTGTCCGTGCTGTCACTTTTGGAGCCGATATTTCCCGAAAGGATGGTTTCATTCCTTAGAAAGTCTCTTTGTGCAAGTAGTGTTTCTGTACCGTCAAATCCTCCATACATTTCCACATTATTCTTGATCTCAAAGGAGATGGTCTGTGTGGTTGTGCTGGTGGGGAAGTACGTGCCGGTCTTCACCCAAACCTGTATCGGATTGGAAACTGATGCGACGGTTGCCGCGGCATTAATAGCAGCTTGCAAATCTGTCATCGCATTCACCCAACTGGCCCCATCTCCGGTACCCGTAGCGTCCTGGTCTACGTAAACCACCTGGGCGAAGAGCGTTCCCGGCACTAGAAAGGCCAGCAAAAGTATTTTTCGAAAGGCAGTAGTTTTTCTTTCCATGACATTTAACTTTTCTTCGAAAATGCCTACTTAATCATAGAAAAATTCAAACTTTTGACGAGGCGGCTATTTGCCTTCACGAACTCAGAAAATGATTTGAGGAAGCTAATCTGTCAGGGCTATACCTATCCTTGAAGTTTGTCCAAAATGGTTTTGAGCAGATCGGGAGCAATGGAAATCGGTAGGGTCTCATTGTTCTTCATCCTGATCTCCCCTTTCGATCGTTCGATCTTGCTGATGTTGTAGATATTCACCAGATAGGAGCGATGCACGCGCATGAGCCCATGATCGGTGAGCATTCGTTCGTATGTTTTGAGATGCTTTGAAACGGTCAGTTTTTCACCATCTTCCATCACGAACTCCGTGTAGCTGCCATTGGCATGACACCACAAAATCTCAGGAATATCTATGATGTGCAGCCCCTCCATATCGGTGAGCACGATTTTCTTCTTTTGTGCTCCCGGCACAAGATTATGCGCCAGGGTTGTAAGCTGCGCATGTATCTGATCCTTCTCAATATCGGCAATTGCCCTTCGAACTGCCTCTATCAGTTCATCAGGATCTACCGGCTTTAGCAAATAATCAACCGCACTAAGCTTAAATGCATCCACAGCATATTGATCATGGGCTGTCACAAAAATGACCCTGTAGGTGCCCTGATCCATTTTACGAACCAAATCCAGTCCAGACATTTCATCAATATTGATGTCCATGAAGATTAATTGAGGTTGCAATGTGCGCATTTTTCCAAGTGCATCTTCCGAACTGACGGCTGTTCCCACTATTTCAATCTCCGGACAATTTATTTCCAGTAATCCCCTTAGGTCCTGGATTACAAATTGCTCATCATCTACTATCAGTGCTTTGTACATCTCTATCCTTTTACCAGGGGCAATTCATAGGTAACCAGGGTTCCATGTATATCAGCGTCATTACCGATATCGGCGATGCTGAATGAGAAAGTCATTTTCATTCGTTTTCCAATGATACCTAAACGCTCCTTAAAAATCTGGATGGCCCGGGACTGGTGGTTTTTCCGTGGCTCCACATGGTCGATACCAATGCCATTGTCCTGAATCTTGAAAATCAACTTTCCGGATTCCCTGAGACACGCAATTTCAACTCTCCCATTTTTGTCCATTCCCTTCAACCCGTGCTCTATCGCATTTTCAATGAAAGGCTGGGCAGTGAGTGGCGGCACAATGATTTCACGCGGATCAATAGACGGATCCACAGAGAGATTGAAATCGAAGGCCCGGTTGAATCGAATCTGCTGGATTTCCAGATAGAGCTCCAGGGCTTTAATTTCTTCTTCCAGGGACACCCATTCTTTCGAGCTCAGCTCCAGCACCATTCGCATCAGTTTGGCAAACTTTCCGAGATAGGTAATGGCTGGTTTGGTGTCGTTTCCATCAAACAAGAACCCCCGAATAGACGAAAGAGAATTGAAAATAAAATGCGGATTGATCTGCGAGCGAAGCAACTGCTGTTTGTGAATGGCCGACTGCTCCTTTTCGAGGCTCAACTTTCGCTGATAGTAGAACCAAAAGCTCGAAATCGTTAGGAGTGTAATGCCAACAATGAAAGCAATAATCCAGGTCTTGCGGGAAGACTGTGCCTCTTGCAAGGCCACCTGGTTTTTCAAAGCTGAAATTTCGCCTGCCTTCTTTTCAGCCTCATATTTGGCCTCCAAATCTGCAA
The DNA here is from genome assembly GCF_040223195.1 of Ekhidna sp. Taxonomy (GTDB): domain Bacteria; phylum Bacteroidota; class Bacteroidia; order Cytophagales; family Cyclobacteriaceae; genus Ekhidna. The sequence continues at coordinate 495,962 of NZ_JAVKDX010000022.1, forward strand.
TTTGGCCATATTTTTCCATCGTGAAAACACTGTCCTCGAGAGCTTTGAAATTTTCAAAGGCCACAAGCGCTGCAGCCGTGTTACCCATCGCTTTGAAGCTCTCATACTTGCTCTCTTCGAGCACCATTTTGTAAAAGAGCGACTCTACCTCCTCAATCATTACTTCCGCAGAGTCGTACCATTTGATTGCACCATCAAAATCTTTCAATTGCGCATATGACTCGGCTTTTCGCATGGACGCAATGATCAGTGCCCGATAGCTTGCGGATTCTTCATTCATGAAAACCGAATCGCAATAAGCAAGTGCCCGATTGGGTCGCTCTTGTAGTACGTCTACCGTGGCAAGCACTATGTAATAATCAGGTAAGCTTTCTTTGAGCTCATGCTCCTTGGCGAATACCACTCCGCGCTTGGACAAAAGAGAAGCCGAATCCAAGTAGTTACGTTCCTTGAAGCCAATCTCCGAGTAATGCGCCGCTGCACTTGAATACGTTCGAGCCACCCGATCCAGATCATCCACTTTGTCGATCAACCGCACCGCCTTCTCTATATACTCCTTCACCTTATCTACCTGCTCCTGCTGTCCGAATATAGAGACCATGTTCATGTACGATTTCACTAACCCGGTATAGTCATCCATTTCATCATAAACTTGCGATGTTCGGATGAAGTATTCCAAAGCCGGCTCATGGTCGTCCAAACGATCGAAGACAACCCCCATTGCATTCAAGGCATTGGCAAGTGTGGGTTTGTCACCGGCAAGCGAACACCGATCTACTGCTTGATCCAGGACAATTAGTGCGTCTTCATAAGACCTCATTTTCGTGAGCGTATTCCCTTTCAATTCCAAACACTGACAGGCCCGACCATCGTCTCCAGATTCAAGAACCCCGGAGAGTAATTCATCAACTTCACTCAAAGCCGAATCCAGATGGACGGATTGAACTGATCGAATTCTTTCTATCTCCGCTGAGAAATCATCCTGTGAGATCAATAGAAATGACCATAGAAAAACGATGTGAAAAATGACGGTTCTCATTCTTGACTTAAAGTAATCAAGAAAAGTAGTCTTTCCTTCATTTCCAACTTGCGAGCTATCCACGAAGTGCAGGTATAATTTGATGAATCGGTAAAATGATTTGAGGAGTTCCTCATCTTTCCTGTTCCAAAAGTCAGATTACCTCAAGCGCTGGAAAAGTGCCATAAAAACTCCTTGCACGCTCATGTCAGCGAAAGCAGAAAAGGGATTGAGCACAGATTTTGTAACCCTAATACTTGCGACAAGCAAATGCTTATCATAGTAAATCATAAAGTCTTGAAAATCTTGCCCCTAAGCCTTATCTCATTACCTTTGCGCCTCATTTATCATGTGGTCTAGACTAGCGCATAACATCCTCCGATTTCGTGTCACTTTAATGGTCATTCTGGCGATCATTACTGCGTTCATGGGATACCAATCAAAGAACATTAAGTGGTCCTATGATCTGGCCAATATCGTCCCGGAAGACGATGCGGATATGGTCTATTTCCGGCAGTTCCGTGAAACGTTTGGTGAGGATGGAAACATCATGGCCATGGGGGTGCAGGATAGCTCCATTTATCAGCTGGAGAATTTCAAAAAATTTAGTGAGCTAACTTTTAATCTGGAGAAAAAGGAAGGAGTAAGAAATGTTTTGGGACTGCCCAATCTCCAAAAGCTTGAAAAGAATAATCAAAAAAGAGCTTTCGAGCTCAAGCCTGTTTTTGATAAAATTCCTGAAGATCAGGAAACACTAGACAGCCTTTTGGCCGGAGCAGCCAGACTGAAATTTTACAGTGGTCAGCTCATCAACTCAGACAATGGAGCCACCTTAGTTCTGATCACGATCCAGAAAGAAGTACTCAATTCGAAGAACAGGGACCAGCTTGTAAACTCCATCATCGCGGAGGGTGAGGCTTTCGAAGAAGCAACCGGAATTGATGTGCATTTTGCAGGCTTGCCTTATTCACGATCTATTACCACCAGCAAAGTAAAAGCTGAACTCAATATGTTCCTCGTGCTGTCGCTCATAGTGACGGGAATTATATTGTTTCTTTTCTTCCGCTCATTCAAGGCAGTGATTTTCCCTCTAATCATTATTGGAGTGGTAGTGGTCTGGGTGCTCGGGACTCTTGCACTTTTGGAATACAAGATCACGCTCTTGACAGGTCTTATCCCTCCAATCATTGTTGTAATCGGGATACCGAACAGTGTGTACATGCTCAACAAGTATCATCATGAGTATCAGGCCCATGGTGATCAGATGAAGGCGCTGAGCAGAATCATCCGAAAAATAGGGGTGGTCACCTTCATAACCAATCTCACCACAGCCGTAGGATTTTTTGTATTGGTATCTACGCAGATCAATGTGCTGGTAGAATTTGGCATTGTCGCCGGGATCAACATTCTTGCAACTTTCGTGGTAAGTATTATCCTTATTCCGGGTGTATTTTCACTTTATAAGCCACCTACAAGCAAGCACCTGAAGCACCTCAATTTTAAGCTGATGGATGGGGTGATCCGATGGTTAGACTTAGCCGTGCACAAGCTACGCCCGGCTATTTTCGCCCTCACCATTGCCGTAGTTGTTGTTTCAGCATTCGGACTTTCCAAGATCAAGGCCGTGTCTTATATGGTAGATGACATTCCGGAAAACAGCCCGCTGAAAAAGGACCTTTACTTTTTTGAGCAGAACTTTAGTGGCATCATGCCATTGGAAATAATTGTGGATACAGGAGATAAGAAGGGCGTTCAAAACCTGAAAAATCTACGAAAAATTGATGAATTCGAAAGTTTCATTTCTTCCATCGATTACATCTCCCAGCCCGTTTCAGTTGTGAGTTTTGCCAAAGCAGCCAGGCAGGCTTTTTACAATCAAAGTGAAGCATTCTATTCTCTGCCCACAAATAGGGACATGGCCTTCATTATGCGCTACCTGAGCGAAGGGGAAACGGAAGAATTATCTGAGTCCTTCATTGATTCTACTGGCCGATATGTGCGGGTTTCATTGAAGATTGCAGATATAGGATCGAGTAGACTTGACTCACTTGTGAACCAGGTAATAACACCTCAAATCGATTCTATTTTTCATGATTCCAACATGGAAGTGAACCTGACCGGCACCACCCTGATGTTTATTAAAGGAAATAAATTCCTGATTGAGAACCTGCTCACCTCTATGGTTATAGCTTTTGTGATCATAGCGATAATCATGGGCTTGCTCTTCAGAAACCTGAAGATGATCATTATTTCTGTGATTCCAAATATGATCCCACTTCTGATCACCGCCGGAATCATGGGCTATTTTGGGATACACTTAAAGCCGAGTACAGCACTAATTTTCAGCATTGCTTTTGGCATATCTGTGGATGATTCCATTCACTTTTTGGCCAAATACCGTCAAGAGCTTTTTGCCTGCAGATTCAATGTTTCAGAAGCAATAAGTAAAAGCATCAGAGAGACAGGATCGAGTATGATCTATACTTCCATCATCCTGTTTTTTGGTTTCATCATATTTGTCTTGTCTGAATTTGGCGGCACAATCGCTCTCGGAAAGCTTACGTCTATTACTCTTTTCTTCGCAATGATTACCAATGTGGTAGTCTTGCCGGCTTTGATCCTCCAGTTTGATAGTGGTAAGCGAGATAAAACAAAACATCCCCTCATTGAGAGTGTGCCTGAGCTTGCGGAGGGAATTGATGAAGATGACGAACCAGTAGAATCCAGTAAATAATTTCAACGTTTTTGTCCAGTGAAATATCCTGAATTTAAGAAAGTCAGCTACTCAGAAATTGCTAAAGACATCCTGAAGTTTTGGGAGGATAATAAAATTTTCGAGCAGTCCGTAAGTACCCGCGAAGGAAATGACACCTTCACATTTTATGAAGGGCCTCCATCCGCGAACGGCACTCCTGGTATTCACCATGTGATGGCCCGAACAGTTAAGGATATTTTCTGCCGATACAAAACGCTTCAGGGCTATCAGGTAAAAAGAAAAGGCGGGTGGGATACCCATGGCCTACCTGTGGAGCTTCAGGTAGAAAAAGAATTGGGTATCACCAAAGATGATATTGGCAGGAAGATTTCAGTTGAGGATTACAATGCCAAGTGCCGTGAGGCAGTCATGAAATTCAAAGGTGAATGGGATGACCTGACCCGCCAAATGGGGTATTGGGTAGATTTGGAAAATCCTTATGTGACATTTGAGAAAGAGTATATAGAGTCAGTCTGGAACCTTCTGAAAAGGCTTTACGACAAAGGGCTACTTTACAAAGGCTACACGGTTCAGCCTTACTCACCTGCCGCGGGTACGGGGTTGAGTTCACACGAACTAAACCAGCCAGGAACCTACCGTGATGTGAAAGACACCTCCATCGTGGCACAGTTTAAAGTGAAAAAGGATGATCGATCAACTTTCCTTTTTGAAAAAGAAGATGAAGATGTAAGAATCATTGCCTGGACAACCACACCATGGACCCTTCCTTCCAACTGCGGCCTTGCGGTGGGGGAAAAGATCACGTACGTGAAGGTGAAAACGTTCAATCCTTACACGCACCTTCCTGTCTCAGTTATACTGGCGAAGGATTTGGTCGGAAAGTATTTTTCTGAAAAGGCTAAGGACATTCCTCTCACAGATTTCAAAGAAGGCGATAAGCTGATCCCATTTGAGATTGTGAAGGAATTTAGGGGCTCAGATATTCTTGAGGTTCGCTATGAGCAACTCATGCCCTATGTGACCAATGAAAACCTGGAGAAGAATGCATTCAGGGTGATCGCGGGAGATTTTGTATCTACTGAAGATGGTACCGGTATCGTCCATACGGCATCTGTTTTTGGTGCGGACGACTTCAGGGTGGCACAGGCTGCTGGCGTTCCTTCGGTCATGGTACTGGACGAAAAAGGACAGGAAGTACCTCTGGTGGATAAGCACGGCCAGTTTGTGGAAGAAGTAACTGACTTTGCCGGACGGTATGTGAAAGAAGAATACTATAGTGACGAGGAGCGAAATGATCCGGACTTCAAACCAACAGATGTGCTCATTGCCATCAAGCTCAAGGAAGACAACAAAGCCTTCAGAGTAGAAAAATACGAGCACTCCTACCCGCACTGCTGGAGAACGGATAAACCAGTGCTTTACTACCCGTTGGATTCCTGGTTTATCAAAACCACAGCGCTGAAAGACCGTCTGGTTGATCTCAACAAGACCATTAACTGGAAGCCGGAATCTACCGGTACGGGCAGGTTTGGAAACTGGCTGGAAAACCTGGTGGACTGGAACCTGAGCAGATCCCGATTTTGGGGAACGCCGCTACCGATCTGGGCAACTGAAGATCGCACCGAAATGAAATGCATCGGCAGCATCGAAGAGCTGCAGCAGGAAGTTCATGAGGCTGCAGAGGCAGGATTCATGAGCGCAGACTTACCCGAAGATTTTGATCTTCACAGACCTTATGTAGATGACATTTTCCTTGTCAGCGAGAGCGGACAAAAGATGTTTAGGGAACCGGATCTGATCGACGTTTGGTTTGATTCAGGGGCTATGCCGTATGCGCAGTGGCACTATCCGTTTGAAAATGAAGAAACTTATAGGGCAAACTACCCGGCTGATTTCATCGCTGAGGGTGTGGATCAAACACGAGGCTGGTTTTTTACCTTGCATGCCATTTCCGTATTGCTAAATGATTCGGTTGCCTACAAAAACGTAATTGCCAATGGACTGGTACTTGATAAGAATGGCAACAAAATGTCCAAGCGATTGGGCAATGCGATCAACCCGTTTGAAACGCTGAATCAATATGGCGCTGACCCGACCCGCTGGTACATGATCGCCAATGCCAATCCTTGGGACAACCTGAAATTTGATCTGGAAGGTGTGGCAGAAGTTCAGCGAAAATTTTTCGGGACGCTCAACAATACCTATTCCTTCTTTGCTCTCTATGCCAATCTGGATGACTTCCAAATGGATGAGCAAAATGTGACTCCAATCACAGATCGTCCACGATTCGATCGCTGGATCATCTCGGAACTGCAAATTCTCATCAAGGATGTGACTTCTTATTATGAAGATTACGAACCAACGAAAGCTGCCAGGGCCATTCAGGATTTTGTGAATGACCAGCTTTCCAACTGGTATGTGCGCTTGTCAAGAAAGCGGTTTTGGAGAAGTGAACTGAATGATGATAAGAAAGCGGCTTACGAAACACTCTTTGAGTGCTTGCTGGCAACTGCCCAGCTTATGAGCCCGATTGCTCCATTCTATGCAGAGTGGCTATATAAAAATCTGACGGACGGCATGCGTGATGCCGCTAAGAAAAACGGTACAGCATACCAGCATGATTCGGTACACCTCAGCATTCTGACCACAGCTGATGAGAGTAAAATAGATCATGCATTGACTGACAGCATGCACTACGCCCAAGGCATTTCTTCGCTTGTTCACTCGCTGAGGAAGAAAGAGAAAATCAAGGTTCGCCAGCCACTGCATAAGGTATTGATCCCTATCCTAAAGCCTGAAGTGAAGGCACGAATTGAGGCTGTGGAAGAGCTAATCAAAACAGAGATCAACGTAAAAGAAGTGGAATACGTAGATGATGCTTCCGGCATTTTGGTCAAGAATATCAAGCCTAATTTCAGAAAACTTGGTCAGCAGTACGGCCCAAAGATGAAGGCTATTTCTGCGATCATTAATGGATTTGGTAAAGATGAGATTGCAGCCATCGAGCGGGATGGAGGTTTTGAAATTGAGGTGGGAGGAGAAAAAATCAATCTTTCACTTGAGGATGTAGAAATCGCCTCTCAGGATATTCCGGGATGGCTGGTAGCATCAGAGGGGGGATTGACTGTCGCGCTTGACATCACCATCACAGATGATTTGAGAAAGGAAGGACTGAGCCGGGATGTGGTGAACCGAATCCAAAACCTGAGAAAAGACAAAGGGCTCGAGGTACAGGATAAGATCGCTGTGTCCTTTTTCACGACGGATGAAATGATGAATGCGGCATTGAAAGACTTTGCGGACTATATCAAAACGGAGACACAGGCCGTTTCACTGGAATCGAAGGAGCTAAGCGGAGCAGAAAGATTTGATATAGATGGAATAATACTGGATGTACTAATAGAAGTAGCAAACGAATGAAGAATCAAGTTTTAAAATATTTTCTCATAAGCCTATTGGTCATCATTGCTGATCAGATAGTGAAGATGATCGTCCACTACAATATGGATATGGGCACCAAGGGTCAGATTCTGATTTTTGGCAATTGGTTCAAGCTGCACTACCTCACCAATCCTGGCATGGCTTTCGGGATGAAGCTAGATTTTGCCTATGGCAAGTTGATCCTGACCGTCTTCAGAATTGGCGCCATGATCGCCATCGGTTTCTATTTGTATTCACTGATAAAAAAAGGTGCCAGTACTGGCCTGCTTATTTGCATTGCCCTGATTCTGGGTGGTGCCATTGGCAACCTTGTTGATTCAATCTTCTACGGTGTTTTGTTCGATAACGCCCCGTATGATGCCCCTAGTCCATGGTTTCATGGTCAGGTAATCGATATGTTTTATATCGACATCTGGGAGGGGTATTTGCCGGATTGGATTCCGCTGATGGGCGGTGATTACATGGCCCTCTGGCCGGTTTTCAATATTGCCGATGCTTCCATATTTGTAGCGATCTGCTTTATCATTGCTTTTCAAAAGCGTTACTTTAAAAAAGAGGAAGAGGACAAATCAAAGGAGCCGATACTGGAAACTCATGAAATGAGCATGATTGACAAACACCAACCAGGTAATGAATAGTATTCATGCGAATTCCCTGTCTGTCGGCAGGCAGGCATGTGTGCCATTAAGAACATATACTATTCACATGAAAGCTAGATTTTGAACACCTACCACATACTCAATGGCGATGCACTAAAGCAGCAATTTCCTAAGGATGAAATTGAGGGGGAGTTCATTGTGGCCAGGGAGTGTATGGTGGATGGGCCGGTTCAAAGCAATTCCTTGGAAGAGCTTTTCGAACTTCGTTCCAAGTTTATCTCAGATGGATATGGCTATGGGAATGGAAAGTATGAAGAAGTGACCATCCCCGAATTCAACAAAATCCGATCGATTGCACATGGTGAGGTCAACCTCTGGTTTGAAGAGGATCTTTTCTGCCAGGTCAATTTCTGGTTTGTTTGCAGCCTGCTTTACCAGAAAAACATCCAGACATTCCTGGTGCTCCCTAAAACTCCGCTTGAGTATGGGTTTGGCGGATTGGATGGGCAGGGGTTAAGAAATGCCCTGGAAAACAGACAGGCAATGACACCCATCAATGTCAATCAATTTGCCATTCTATGGTTTGCCTATAAAAACAACCATTTGGAGCGTTTGCTAAAAATCGGTGTGCAGCTTCATTCTGATTTTCCATTTGTCATGAAAGCCATTGAGGCACATTTTGACCGGTTGCCTGAGGAGGGGCGGCTTACCAAGCCAGAACAAATCATTCTCGACATCATCAAGGAAAAATCTACTCAGGATTTTGGTACAGTGTTTAGGGAGTTTAATAAGCGGGCTGCCATTTATGGCTATGGGGCTTTGCAGGCAAAGCACATCTTTGATAGAGTTTTGCGGGAAAATTTCTGACTCTAGGGTCTGGAAATCATTAATTTTTGTGATGTAGGAGTTGTGTCCTTATTTTTCCGTAAAATTTCTACATTAGTCGCATGAACAATAAACCTCGTGTACTCAAAGCCTTTGAAGCGCTGGATCAAAACATCCAGGAGCAAATCAAATTAGCGTACCCGGAAGGCTTCAAGGATCATCTTATTAAGTTTATGAACAAAGATGGTGAATACCAGAGTGGGCTGCCTTTTGAAACGGATGAGAAATATTATCTGGTGAAAATGACCGTGGCAGAAGCAAGGGAGCTCATTGCCGATGACGATGACTATGATGATGAGGGCAATCTGCGCGAAGAAGTGCGAGAGGAGTATGAGGAGCGATATGAGGATGAAGAAGATTTTGATTAAAGAAAAATGGAAATACATAAAAAAGGCAACTCGATGAGTTGCCTTTTTTTGGTTCTAGTCACATATATTTTCTTCCAGAAAGACCATGGCTTCAGTTAGCTCATTCATCTTCCCTGCTTTATCCACAATCTTTTCCTCAAGGCCGCACCCCTCCAGAATTGCATTTAGCACTTCATCCACATTTTTCTTATAAATGATACTCCTTGTAAGTTTCTTATTGTCTACGATATAGTATTCCTCAAAATAAATATTAGCTGTTTCATCCTCCAATATCTCATCTGTTTTTAGTACGTCATTTACATTTTCTGAAGCTTGCATTGCGGCAACCGTGGCATTACCCATAGCCTCCCCCATGCTTTTGCCGTCTTTCATGCTCTGTTCGAATGTAGACTTGGCGGCAGCTTTGGCCGCTGCTTTCTGAAGGTCTTCTGAAACTTTAACAACCGCACTCTCAGCCAGGCTGGTTGCCCCCTCTCTCACATGTGTAGGGCTGGGATTTCTGAAGTATGAAAATCGTCCTTTGGGGTTACCAACCTCCACAAAGTACTTATCTACTTTTATGTAGTGATTCTCAACTCCATCTATGGTTTGGATGAGGTAAATGATGTTGCCTTTCCTGGCCGAATACTCAGTAACTTCATCATTTGCATTTGCAAATTTTACTGCCTGCGGCCCATATTTTGACCCTTGATAATCAAAGTTTTCCTGGGCTTTCATTGCTACCTTTCCACTCCACTCGTCCCCATTCTCAAAAAAGATCCTGCCCGGATGAAAATTTTTGCTAGGGATTTTATAATCGTTCTTTTCATCCTGAAGCATTTTTGCCCCTGCAAATGATACTACTTCAGCCCTTAAATAATTTTGCTTTTTCTTTTCCCCATCCGGAATTATTCGAATTTCAATCGTATCTGCGTTCAGTACTTTTAACGAGACCATACCCTCCAATCGCTTTCCTCCCGCCAGTTCCACATACCCGCGAATGCTATTGGTAACAATGGTTTCCCCCTTTCCGGAGCTCATTTTTGACCAGGCCGTCCATTGTGCAGACGACAGAAATGGAATAAAAATTAAAATGATAGTTAGTTTTTTCATGGCAATAGGTTAAGTGAGCGGTTAAGATAATGACTTTTCCTATTGAGTGAGGTAGCAAAAAAGCTAACATGCACCACTATTCTATTTCGAAAACCACACGCATCTCGGCTCGCACTTTTATCTGCATAAACTCTACTTCCGATTGATATCCTCCGGCATCTTCAGCCATCAAAGCCATATTTGAGCGCATCATGGGGCCTTGATAGCCATAATCGATTTCCTGAACTTCAAGAATTTTTCCGAGTTTCGCGTCTACACTTTCAAGTAAGTAGGTAGCCTTCTCCTTACCAGCCTTCATTGCTCCGATCTTTACCTGTCTTCTGTAATCCTCAATATTGCTATGAGAATATGACTGGATATTCATATTGTTCAGGCCTTCAGGATCCAGTAAGTCTACCAGGTCATTCATCTTTTTCAGATCACTTACTTTTAGGATAAAGCTTTTACTCCCTAAAAAGTCATCAGCTTTACGCTTTCTCCAGTCCCAATTGTAGCCATAGAGATTCTCCACTGTCAAATTTTCTGCAGGGATTCCCAGCTTTTTTATGGCTTTCACCAAACCAGACTCAAGTGAATTCAGATCTTCCTTGCTACCCCCGTTTTTGTACTCTTTAAGTGTGATTCTTACAAAAATCTCATCAGGGGTGATTTCAATTTCACTGCTGCCTTTTACTTCAATACTTCTGATTCTAGCATTTTCAGTCTGACCAAGTGCGGCCAGGCTTAAGGCCATTAATAAGATGAATAGGTATTTCATAGTTTTTGTTTTCTCTAGAGATGCAAGTTGATCCGAAATTCCATAAACTGTCTAACCTTTTATCTCTTCCGTCAATATCTCAGGCTTACCTTCTATGGTTTTATGCACCGGACATCTGTTAGCAATTTCAATCAGTCGCTTACGTTGGTCTTCTGTAAGATCACCGGTCAGCTTGATTCGCCGGGTAATTTGATCAATCTTACCTTTCGAGCTTTCACTGTTTTCACTATCCTGCTGGTGAATCTTATCATGCGTGAGTTTCACTTCTACCTCCTCCAAAGGCAACTTCTTATGATCCGCATACATTCGCAACGTCATGGCTGTGCATGCCCCCAGACCTGAAAGTAAGTATCCATAAGGAGTTGGGCCCTCATCATTCCCTCCTACACTTGACGGCTCATCTGCAATCAGCTGATGTCTACCGGCAATCACCTCTGTGGTAAATCCTTTGTCGCCCAATCTTGTCCACACTTCTCCTTCAGGGGCCTCCTCTTGCTCCGCAATCTCAATATACCGCCCCGCCCAGCTTGAAATAATCATTCCCGCATATTTCGCATCTTCCTCTTCGGTCATCAGGTGGTCAGCACCATCCAATGTGACAAAGCTTTTTGGATGCATGGCCTGCTCATAGATTTCTTGCGCATTGTTGATCCCCACAATTTTGTCCTGAGGAGAGTGGATGACCAGCAAAGACTTCTTTAGGTTTTTGATGACCCCCTTGCCCTTTTTTTCCTCCAGGTCATCCAAAAATTGCTTCTTCATTTTGAACGTACGGCCTCCTATATTCACTTCTGCCTCCCCGGATTTTTCCAATTCCTCTCTGCCTTTATCCAGCAAGTGGGCTACATGATCTGGGGTAGAAGGTGCCCCTATAGTCGCCACGGCTTTTACATTTTTCAGCTCACCGGACACATGCAGGACTGCCGCACCACCCAGCGAGTGTCCCACCATGATCTGGGGCGCCTCATATTCGGCTGCCATAAAATCATAGGCATCTTTCAAATCCGATAAATTGGATGAAAAATTTGTATCTGCAAACTCGCCCTTGCTTTGCCCCAGCCCCGTAAAATCAAACCGCAAAATGGCCATACCCGACCGGGTAAATGCTTGGCTGATATGATCAACCGACTTTAGGTTTTTGGAGCAGGTGAAGCAATGCGCAAACAAGACATACGCCTTGGGCCTACCGATCAGTGGAAAATCTAATCGCCCCGAAAGTTCATGTCCGTCGGAATTTTTGAAAGTAACTTTTTTAAATCGCATGAGTTGGATGTTTTTCGTCTATCTTAATGCGGAAACAATGAGAAACCATTTGTGTCCTTAAACTAAATGATTTCAAAATAGTGAGAAGATACCTAACCATACTATCCTTATTCTTTGTCTGCCACGTGGCGTTTGGCCAGGTGCTTCATTATGAAGTGGTGAAAGGTAGTAAGAAGTTGGGGGATATGAAGGTGAAGCGGATGCTATCTGAAAACCAGGTAAAGTATGAAATCACCAGTGAAGTCACTTTCAGAATCCTCTTTTCATTCACCGTAGACTATGAATCAAATAGTGAATACAAGTATGGCCAACTGATCAAGGAATATACACATAATAAGCTGAACGGATCCACGCAAAAGGAGTCCACCGTGTGGTTTGATGGAAAACAGTACACATTGGATATCAATGGGGTAAAATCCCATCCTCACGAAAAGCGAATTGAATATTCAGTGGCGGCCATCTATTTCGAGGAGCCCACTGACAGTCAGCAAGTATATTCTCCACAGTTTGGCCAGTTCTTGAAATTCACCAAAGTAGGTGAACATGAATACGAAATGGAATCCCCTGATGGCATCAACCTTTATACCTATACCAATGGCATCTGCTCAGAAGTGAAAGTCTCGCGTGATTTTGCAAAGTTCTACTTCCAGATGACTCCCGAATCGCTCCTGGCAGTAAAGGAAAAGAAGATCATCGGAGGGTCTATTACAGTGGATTAAAATTCTGTAATTTTCCTTTTTCAAACCATCCCTTCTCACCCATGATCAAGTGTATCGCTATTGATGACGACCCGCTCTTTCTTCAGCTCATCGGCTCATATTTTGATGATTATGAAGATATGGAGCTGATAAGCACCTACGAAAACCCTGCGAAAGGCATACATCAAGTGGTAAAGCAAAAGCCGGATGTATTACTGATTGATTTGGAAATGCCTTATCTGGATGGGTTTGAAACGCTGGATACGCTGGATAAAAAACCCAAGATCATCATGATCTCTGCGCATGTGAATATGCCCACTAAGGACAAGAAGCTAAAAATTGATAAGTATTTAAGGAAGGTAGTTCTGGACAAGGAAATGCTCAGAAATGCAATCCTGCAGGTGACTGCCTAAGCCTTTTCTAAAACTTCATTTTTATCGAACAGCGGCAGGGTAACTTTGAAGGTTGTTCCTTCACCCTCTTTGCTGGAAGCAGAAATTGCACCCTTGTTCATTTCCATAAACTCCTTCACCAACTGAAGCCCCAGTCCCAGCCCTTTCTCACCGGCCGTACCATACGTGGATGATTCATTGTCGAGATTAAATAACCGGTTCAATTTGGATTGAGGGATACCTACCCCTGTATCAGTTACCGCAATCTTCACAGTATCTTCCTCAAGAACTGACTCCAGGGTGATTGTGCCTCCTTCTGGGGTAAACTTGATTGCATTATTTATCAGATTTCGAAAAACGGTATGGATGCTGTTTTTATCCGCCCAGACAAAAACCGGCCGATCAATTTTTGAGGTGATTTTCAGCTTCTTGCCATCGGCCATGTTGGAAAACATTTCAACGACCTCCTCGACCATTTCAGAAATATTCACCTTCTCTGGTACATTGGGAAAATGACCCTGCTGCTGCATCGCCCAATTGAGCAGGTTATCAAGCAGGCTGGACAATCGATCCACCGAAGCTTCCATATGATCCGCCATTTCAAGCAACTTTCCCGTGTCGTTCTCCCTTACAAAATGTCTGATTAATGTACTCACGCCAAAGAGTGAGCTGACCGGCCCACGAAGATCATGGGATATGATTGAGAAGAATTTATCCTTGGTTTCATTGAGCCTTTCCAGCGATACTTTTTGCCTTTTTAACACCCGGTTGATACGAATTTTACTTCTGTAGTAGACAAAAATGACAATGACTAAAATGGCAAAGGCAAACACTACAACCGTTGCAGTAACTATAACAACCTGTTGGTTTTTTCTCTGCACTTTTAGTAATTCTACCTCAGCTTCCTTTTGAGCAAGCTCAAATGCAGACTGCTGTTTTTCCATTTTTCTGATCACATTCTTGTTTTCAATGGAATCGGCCAGATTCGCATATGCCAAATGATAAGTAAGTGCTTCTCTATAATTGGCTTTTTGATGATGGATCTTGAAAAGCAGCAAATTCAGGTCCCTGTTTAGCTCGGAGAGGCCATACCTCTTGGATAGTTCCAATGCTTCCAGCGCGATTTTCTCCGCAATATCGACCCTCCCAAGCTCAAGCTCTATTTCACCCAAAAACTTTGAAAAGTCTGCCACAGCATAGTAATCATTGATTGCTCGCAAACTTTCGATGCTGGTTTTGAGTGCTTTCACAGCCTCTTCCTTTTTCCCTAAAGCCGCTTGCGTAATGGCCATATTCCCCCTGATGTAGGCAAGCAAGGACTCTTGGCGATTGGTGCTTATTCCGAAAAAGTTGGATACCAGGCTTTCCGCTTCCCGGCCATAAAGGATGGAAGAGTCCAGCTCATCAATAGTGTAATAATCATAGCCCGTATTTAGCAATGCAATGGAAAGGTTGAGGGTATCCTTTTGCGTTCTGAAAATATCAATCGTACGATTGGAAAAATGGACGGCCGTTCTCACATCACCCTGACTGGCATAGGTTGCAGCTATTTCCCCAAGTGAGGACCCGATAGATTTTTCATCCTGATTGGCCTCTGCTATCTCCAGGGACGCAAGTAAGTGCTCCAGACTCTTGGATAAGTCCCCCGTAAAGCGATATCCAATACCCAACTGAAGCTCAGCAGCATGCTGAAAGTAGTATGAGTCATGTTTGATTGCCAATGCCAAAAGCTCATTGGCATAAGCGATTTTTTGATTGGTTTCCGGCTCTTCAGAAGTGATAACTCTAAGAATTGTCAGCTTGTCTTTTACGTCTGATGATGAATTATATTCACTCAGAAGGCTATCAAGCAACGGTGTTTGAACAAATCCAAAGAGGGGTGATATCAGTAGGATAAAAAAGACGCTATTGAAAAAGAAGGCAGGCCTTTTCATTAATCACAAGGTAGCGTTTAATTCTTGAAAAAGGAATCGACAAACTCTGTCTTATTGAAAACCTGGAGATCCTCCACCTTCTCACCCACACCTATATATTTCACCGGGATTTTGAACTGATCTGAGATTCCAATCACAACCCCGCCCTTGGCTGTTCCATCCAGTTTAGTCACAGCGAGCGAGGAAACTTCAGTAGCCTTTGTAAATTCCTTTGCCTGAATAAAGGCATTTTGACCGGTACTTCCGTCTAAAACTAACATCACGTCATGGGGTGCTTCGGGGATGAATTTCTGCACCACATTTTTAATCTTGGAAAGCTCGTTCATTAGGTTCACTTTGGTATGGAGTCTGCCCGCCGTATCGATGATTACCACATCAGCATTTTCTTCTTTTCCCTGCTTTGCTGCCTCAAATGCAACTGCCGCAGGATCGGTATTCATTCCTTTGGAAACTACCGGCACGCCCACTCGCTCGCCCCACATGATGAGCTGATCTACAGCAGCTGCTCTAAAGGTATCTGCTGCCCCAAGAATCACATTCTTTCCAAGTGATTTAAACTGAGCTGCCAACTTGCCAATGGTTGTAGTCTTGCCTACACCATTTACTCCCACCACAAGAATGACATAAGGCCCATCTACTTTTGGCAGATCGAAATCCACCATATCCTGAGTGTTGTTCTCAGACAGTAGCGAGGCGATTTCTTCTCTGAGAATCTGATTGAGCTCGGAGGTATTCAGGTATTTGTCCCTGGACACTCGCTCCTCGATTCGGTCAATAATTTTTACAGTGGTTTCCACACCCACATCTGACGTAATAAGTACCTCTTCCAGTTCGTCCAGGACATCCGCATCTACGGTAGACTTTCCTACAACTGCCTTATTGAGCTTGGTGAAAAAGTTTTGTTTTGACCTTTCCAACCCCTTGTCCAGGGATTCCTTTTTGTCTTTGGTGAAAAAGCTTTTTAAGCCCATGCGATTACTGATTAGTGGATGATCCGGTGAATATAAAAAAAGCCACCCTGACGTGTGCGTCGGAGCGGCCTTCCTTCTTTTAGGATTTAATTTCTTATTTCGCTAAGGTATCCTTTACATCACCTTCGAGAACCATCTCTTCCCGGTAAGTATAAGATCCATTGTCGCCTTTGATCGCTTTGATCACCTTAGCGTATTTCGCTCCACCTGGTTGCTTAAGGGTTGCTACTACTTTCTTTGCCATGGTTACTTAATTTCTTTGTGTACGGTATACTTTCTCATGATCGGGTTGTATTTCTTCAACTCGATACGATCAGGAGTGTTTTTTCTATTCTTGGTAGTGATGTACCTGCTGGTACCAGCAAGACCACTTGTTTTGTGCTCTGTGCACTCTAGAATTACCTGGACTCTGTTTCCTTTCTTCGCCATTTTATTTTGTCTTTTCCAAAAAGGAGTGCAAATGTAGGAAAAATAATTGATCCCAAAAAGCCTCTTTTCTATATATCTTAATCATTTTCAGACACATCGACGGAATTGATATAAAAGTCCTGATCCACCTGGATTTTTTGTCCCTTCCTGCTACTCCATTCAATTGATGGATCAATTCTGACTGCCTCCCCGTCAATAATTACATCCAAAGGCATACTAAAGCCGTCAATCACATTTGTCCATCTGAAAGAAATGTTTTCATTGTCAATTTTATATTCAAAGCTTGGGATATTGGAATTGCGCAAATACTGATCAAAAAAGGAACTCAAATCAAATTTTGACTGCTCGGCTATATAGTTTTCAACTTCGGCGGTGGTTACTGTCTGATGATAAAATCTTTCATTGAGCCCCCGAAGAATCGACCTCCACTTTTCATCATCATTGACTATCTGACGCAGGGTATGAAGAATATTGTTCCCCTTAAAATACATATCACCAGATCCTTCTTTATTGACATCATAATGACCGATGAGTGGAGACTCATTACTGATTACCCTCCTTGTTCCAATGACGTATTCAGATGCTGCCTGCTCCCCAAAATGATAATCCAGATATAGCGTTTCAGAATAGCATGTGAACCCTTCGTGAATCCATAGATCTGCTACATCTCGTGCAGTGATGTTATTGGCAAACCACTCGTGACCCGTTTCATGGACGATGATGTAATCCCACTTTAGCCCCCAGCCTGTTCCACTCCAATCAAAACTACCTCTTCCTCTTCCGTTGTAGCCATTCTTATAGCTATTTCCGTATGTGACAGAGCTTTGATGCTCCATTCCCAAATAAGGAACTTCCACCAGCTTGTAGCTGTCTTCGTAAAATGGATAGGGCCCAAACCAATATTCAAACGCATCCAGTGTCATTGGGACCTGCTTAAATTGTGCCTTCGCCTTCTCTACATTTTCGCGTAGAACCCAATAGCCTATATCCAGCTTGCCCTTTTCGCCCTCATACGTTTCGGAATAGTTTATATAATCCCCAATGTTAATATTCACTCCATAGTTATTGATGGGATTGCTGACCTCCCAGGTGTAGGTAGTCTTATCTGCTTGTTTGTTTGTTCCTATAAGTCTTCCATTTCCAACAGCAACCAATCCGTCCGGGACTGTAATATTCATTCTCAAACCATCTTCCGGTTCATCGTAACCATGATCCTTACACGGCCACCATATACTGGCCCCAATCCCCTGATTCGCATTTGCAATAAAATCTTTCCCATTTGAATCCTTAGCCCATGTAAATCCGCCATCCCATGGAGCATTCACAGCTTCTCTTGGCTTGCCCACAAACTCTATTTCTAATTTCTGAATAGTTCCTACTTTTTGTTTCTCCTTCAGTTGAACAAAATGCGCATTCCCCTCCTTTTCAACTAAAAGTTCCATGCCATTTTGACTCACCTTTAGGATTTTCATTGGCGCTTGTAGGTCAATTTGCATGAAGTTATTTGACTCAAGTACCTCATAAGTAATTGTATTCGATCCCTTAAGGGACTTATTAGCTATATCTACTTCAATACCGAGCTCATAGTGTTTCAGATTCCACCAGGCCCTTCCTTCAGTAATGGATCCTCTCAATGAATCGGCACGGCTATAGGTTATATTTTGGTTGAATAAATCAGATTGCGCATGCCCATACCAGCAAGCAAAAAGAAAAAAGGAAAGTATTAAGCTTTTCATATGGAATAGTTCTACTAGCAACGAAAGTACCTTATTGAAAATAATGCCAAATGGTATATTCCATAAACGGCATAAAAAAACCCCGACTTGGAAGCCAGGGTTTCAATTTCTTGATGGATCAACTTATTTAATTAGCATGCCATTCGCTCTGGCTTTTTTCAGCACAGAGGTGATGCCATTTTTGTTGATTGTTCTTAGCGCCGAAGTAGAAACCTTCAACGTGATCCACTTGTCCTCCTCAGGAATGTAGAAACGCTTCTTTTGAAGATTCGGATTGAACCTTCTTTTCGTTTTAATATTTGAGTGAGAAACGTTGTTTCCTACTTGTGGTCTTTTACCGGTTATCTCGCAAACTTTTGACATCTTTCTCGTCCGTTTTCAAAAATGGAGTGCAAATATCGGGATTTCAACCCAATATGCAAACTATTGCTTCACATTTTCATGATTAAATGGGCAGTGTAAGCACCCACTCCCACAACAATAGCCTCTTTTCAAATGATATTTTTCAGTAAACACTAGCAAGCCCTGCTTGTTAATATAGTAATCCTCCGATTCCAAATCCCCTTTCAATTGCGCCTCAGTGCTTAAATTGTTAATCTTGTAACTAGAATTAAACGGCAAAACTATGATAGAAAATAATACGCTAACGAGTGAAGACCTAATAAAACTGGAAGACAAACATGGTGCACACAATTATCACCCACTTCCGGTAGTATTGGCAAAAGGAGATGGAGTGCATGTCTGGGATGTGGAGGGAAAGCAGTATTATGATTTTCTTTCGGCGTATTCTGCTGTCAATCAAGGCCACTGCCACCCGGCAATAGTTGGAGCGATGACCCGACAAGCCGAAACCTTGACGCTTACTTCCAGAGCCTTTTACAACGATGTGCTGGGGCCTTACGAGAAATTCATCACCGAATATTTTGGTTTCGATAAGGTACTACCCATGAATACCGGAGCTGAGGCTGTGGAGACTGCAATAAAACTGTGCAGAAAGTGGGCTTATGAGAAAAAAGGAATCGATGAAAATAAAGCACAGATCATCGTTTGTGACAATAACTTTCATGGTAGAACAACAACTATTGTATCCTTTTCAAATGATCCTGTGGCTAATAAAAACTTTGGCCCGTACACTCCAGGCTTTATCCGAATTCCATACAATGATCTAAACGAACTAGAGCGCGCTATCCGGGGAGAAAATGTAGCTGGGTTCCTTGTGGAGCCTATCCAGGGAGAAGCAGGGGTTATGGTGCCAGATGAAGGCTACATCAGGAAGGCAAAAGAAATCTGTGAAAACCATGGCGTCCTTTTCATTGCCGATGAGGTACAAACAGGAATTGGGAGAACCGGTGCATTGCTAAGAGTTTGTGGTGATTGTACATGCGAAGGTCATTGTGAAAAGCAGGCCACCTATACTCAACCAGATATTTTAATACTCGGAAAGGCCCTTTCAGGAGGTGCATATCCTGTTTCGGCCGTGTTGGCAAACAATACGGTAATGGAGGTGATTAAACCGGGACAACACGGTTCTACGTTTGGCGGCAACCCGGTAGCAGGAGCTGTTGGTATGGCGGCACTAAATGTTATTAGGGATGAGAAACTCACACAGAATGCCCGCAGGCTTGGTGAAGTTTTCAGAGATCGCATGAACAAGATGATTGAAAAATCAGATTTGGTGGCGCTGGTGAGGGGAAAGGGTTTGCTAAATGCCATAGTAATCAATGATGAAGAGGACAGTTCTACGGCCTGGGATATTTGCGTTCAGCTCAAAGAAAATGGGCTGCTGGCCAAGCCAACACATGGAAACATCATCCGATTTGCCCCTCCACTGGTAATGACCGAAGAGCAGCTTCATGAATGCTGTGATATCATCGAAAAGACCATTACGGAGTTTGAAAAATAGGTTTGATCGAAAAGACTTAGATAAGCGAATGGCATAGTCATTCGCTTTCTTATTTTTAACCTATGCGACCGCACATGGTTATATGTTTTTTGTTGTTTGTTGTGCAAAATGGCTTTTCACAAAAAGCCGAAATAGACAGCATCAAGACAGAGCTACTCCATCAGAAAGGTTATGAAAAAGTAGCTTCACTGAACGAGCTTTCCTGGTACTATAAGAATTTCAACGTAGATAGTGCTCTCATTTTAGCCAACCAGGCACTAGAAATCAGCCTGGAAATAGATTCGAAAAAAGCCATAGCCGCTTCTTATAATAGCCTGGCAAGTGCTCTTGAGGCAAAGGGCAAATTAGACTCAGCGTTGATTCTCCATCAGCGATCTCTTTCCATCAAAAAAGTTTTGAACGACACACTCGAAATAGCCAATTCCTTAAATAATATTGGGATTGTTTATGATGAACTTGGTAAGTATAACCTCTCCTTGGAATGCTATTTTCAAGCGTTGAAACTTTACGAAACAATCCCTGATCAGCACTTTAAGCGTGCTATGGTTTTAGGTAACATTGGCATAGTTTATAAAAAGCAAAAAGAGTATCCAAAAGTTCTGGAATACTATCGACAGGCGCTGGAAATCTACAAGGAAATTGATTCTGATTTTGGTAAGATGGTCATGATGGGGAATCTGGGAAGCGTTCTGATTCAGACTAAGAATTATGAAGAATCTATTCTATACTCATCGGAAGCAATGCAAGCATACGCGAAAGCTGGTTATAACAGATATGTCCCGTACATGAAATGCAACCTGGGGATAGCGTATGATAGTCTTGGAGAAGCAAATAGGGCTCGCCAGTATTATCAGGAAGCAAAAGATGCATTTAGAAAAGATGAAAATGAGTATGAATTATCGAATGTGATGGTTCTGCTGGCCGCCAATTACAACAAGTTTGGTGAATTTGGCAATGCACTTGAAGCCGCACAAGAAGCACTAAAAGTTTCCAGAAAGGTTGCTGCCCTGGAGTTTCAGTCATCAGCTCTCAATCAGATATCCAGGGCTTTGGCAGGGCTTGGAAAATATAGGGAGGCATACCATACACTAAACTCTCAAAGGGTTTTAAATGACTCCCTTTTCGAGGAGAACAAAACGAAACAAATTTTTGAGCTTCAAACCCAATACGAAACCGAGAAGAAAGAACAGCAAATCGCTCTTCAGGAAGCTCAAATATCAGAACAAGAAGCCGAAATTGAGCGAAATCAAATTTTGTTGGCTGCCTCCGTATTAGCAATCATTCTGATCATTTCACTAGCCCTTCTTCAGCGAAGCAGACTTAGAAAAAAACAGCAATTGAAACTTCGGGAAGCTCAGCTCAGAGCAAGGGAATCAGAAATCAACGCCACCATCTCATCGCAAGAGAAAGAGCGAGCCAGGTACGCACGCGATCTTCATGACGGGTTTGGTCAGATGATCTCCATCCTGAATATGAACCTCAAAAATCTGAAGGGAAGCCCTAAACCGGACGATAGACAAAAGGTTTTTGAGGAATCGTCCAAGGTGATAGATGAAATGTATGGCGAACTTAAAAACATCTGCTTTGATCTGATGCCGCAAACGCTCATCAAGAATGGATTGGAAAGTGCACTCAAAGAATTTACAGATCGCATAAACAATGTTGGGAAGATTTTCATTGAGCTGAATGTATTTGGCCTTGAACAGCGACTTAAGGAAATCCAGGAAATATCTCTTTATAGAATCACACAGGAATGGATCAATAACATTCTCAAATACTCGGATGCACAAAGAGTCACCCTTCAGATCACCGGGGACGAAGAAGAAATCACGCTGCTAATTGAAGACGATGGCGCAGGTTTCAACAAGAATTTGCTTGTCAACGGAAAAGGCAATGGTTGGAAAAACCTGAACACCCGCACCAATCTTATAAAAGGGGAACTAGTACTTGAAACAGAGGAAGGGAAAAGGGGAAACACCCTGATTCTCAATGCCCCAATGATGATGTCTTCAATCAAAGAACGGGTACAAATCGAGGACTTCTCCGATCAGCAAGCTGAGTAACTAATCCCTGTCCTCAATAATATATCTTGGGCCATCGGCCGTCGAAATCTGCTTCTCTTCTTGACTATTGCTACCAGATGCACTTAATATTGAAAGTGCTAAACCTAGAAAAAGAGTAGGAATTGTATTCATTTTGGTACTTAAATTAGATTCCTAAAAATAACCCTTCCGATGCAAATTCGATTTATCACCATTTTTCTAATCCTATCAATCAATGTCTTTGGGCAGAACGAAAACCATGAATTCGACGCTTTGAAAAAGGCCTCATTTTCTAATCCTGATTCAGTCATTCAATTATCCAGAGTCAGATTGGAAAATGTGAGCCTTAGCGAGGAAAACAGAGCATATTATCATTTATTGATTGGTATTGCAAAAAGAAATAAGGGTGATTTCAAGTCAGGAATCGAATCATCTGATAGCGCGATACTGTTTTCAGACTTAAGAATAGTAGAAGCAAATTCTTACCACAATAAAGCAGTTTGCTATCGGTTTTTGGGAGAGTATGATTCCGCAATCACGTATAATCTAAAGGCCCTTAAAATATATGAGGCAGAAGGTGATACACGAGAGCAGGCAATCGTTTTGAACAGCCTTGGGGTTGTCAATATGAAATCAGGTGACTATGAGCGAGCACTGTATTACTATAACAAGACACTCAAATTAAACTCTGGCACTGATATCGACAACTATTCTGATGTCCTTAACAATATTGCCATCATTTACGCCAACACTGGAAAGTTGGATTCATCGGAGGTTTATTTCCGGAAATCCCTCAATTATGAGCTAGAGGTTGATAACCTCAAAGGCATTAGCGCCGGCTACAACAATCTTGGCGCATTAAAATATTACAAAGACAATCTGGACAGTTCCATTTTCTATTTTCAAAAATCCCTGCAAATCGACAAAAAGCTAGGCGATAAACAAGGGATACCTGCCGTAATGGGAAACATTGCTGAAGTAGCCGTTCAAAACAGCAATTACGCTCTTGCGGAAATGTATCTCGATAGCAGTATACAGCTAAGTAGAGAAATCGGCAGCAAAAGAGACCTGGAAAATGCATACCTCAACAAGGCTGGCCTTTATCAATCCAAAGGCGATTTTGAAAAGGCATTCGATCACCTGGTGATATCTAAAGCATATGCCGATAGCCTAATAAGCGAAGAAAAAAATAAGGCCATTGCTGAACTTGAAACCCAATACGAAACCGAGAAAAAAGAACAACAAATCGCCCTTCAGGAAGCTCAAATATCAGAACAAGAAGCCGAAATTGAGCGAAATCAAATTTTGTTAGCTGCCTCCGTATTAGCAATCATTCTGATCATTTCACTAGCCCTTCTTCAGCGAAGCAGACTTAGAAAAAAACAGCAACTCAAGCTGCAGGAAGCCCAACTTCAGGCCAGAGAAGCAGAAATCAACGCTACCATTTCCTCACAGGAAAAAGAGCGGGCCAGATACGCTCGGGATCTTCATGATGGATTTGGTCAAATGATTTCCATCCTGAATATGAACCTGAAAAATCTGGAAGGAAGTCCCAAACCAGACGAGCGTCAGAAAGTCTTTGAAGAATCTTCCAAAGTGATCAATGACATGTATGGAGAGCTAAAAAATATTTGCTTTGATTTGATGCCTCAAACCCTGATCAAGAGTGGACTGGAAAGTGCCCTCAATGAATTTGTCGATCGCATCAATGCCGCCGGAAAAATATTCATCGAGCTGAATGTCTTCGGACTTGATGAAAGACTCTCAGAAATACAGGAAATCTCCCTTTATCGCATTTCACAGGAGTGGGTCAACAATATTCTCAAGTACTCAGATGCTGATAAGATCACCTTGCAAATCACACGAGACGATGAAGAGATAACCCTTATGATCGAGGACAATGGAGCGGGTTTTGACAAAAACCTCCTCACCTCCGGAAAGGGCAATGGCTGGAAAAACCTGAATACACGAACCAATCTGATCAAAGGTGATCTGGAGCTGGAGACACAGCCAGGTATAAAGGGTACCACACTCATCGTGAACGCCCCATCTCGCATCACAAGTGCAGAAGCAGAAACCGCAGATCAAAATACCGTCAAAATGGTATAGCTACAAAATCATTCCAGCCCCTTCTTTGACTTAAATTTTAAAAGGCCAAGGGAGAACCGAATGAATTTACTATCTTTCATTAGTAGAGAGAAAACCTCCAGAATGAAAATATTCCTAACCGATGACCATGCCATCCTCCTGGGTGGTCTTATTAAAATTCTTTCTGCCGAAGACGACCTGGAAGTGGTTGGTTCTGCAGGCTCGGTTCGGGAAACACTCGACCTCCTTACACAAAAAAATGTAGACCTCCTTATCACTGATTACAACCTCCCGGATGATGATGGACTGACACTTGTTCGCAGGGTAAAACAGAAATACCCTGACATTAAAATCATAGTGCTAAGCATGCATGATGAGGCCCACTTGATCAAGGAAATCCTAAAAGAAGGCATCAACGGCTATATCCTGAAAAAGGACTCACATGAAGAATTGGTGAGTGCGGTAAGAGCTGTAAAAAATGATAAAGTATACCTCAGCTCGGACGTAAACACCATGCTTATGAAAGGGTTGAACGGTACCGAAGAACAAAAACTTCTGACAGATCGGGAGCGGGAAATCCTCAAGCTCATAGCAAAAGAATTTACCAACAAGCAAATGGCCGAAGAGCTCTTCATTAGTGAGCGAACAGTGGAAACACACCGCAAAAACATCTTCAGAAAGACCGGCACAAACAACCTGGTAGGCCTTATCAAATTCGCCTACGCAAACAATCTTATTTAGCAATCATCTACGGGTTTCACGGTATATAAATATCCCCTCGTGAGTGGATTACTTCAGATGGTTTATTCGTCAAACTTTGGTTTATAAAAATTAACCGCGAATAAACTTCGATCTGACATGAAACATTTATTAAAAACTATTCTAAGCCTGACACTGCTTGCAGTATTTAGCCAGGCACAATCCCAGGATGCCCTTTGGCAGCTGGATTTTGACAGTGAGGTGGAATGGAACAGCATTACCGAAAGCGGCATTTTGCTGGTCGGCACGAGCGACTTCAAACTTCATGGTGTAGACAGCCGCGATGGAAACATCCTCTGGTCTAGCGAGGCATTCGAACAGGCCAAAAAAATGAAGGGCGCAGACGGTAAAAAAGTAGAGGCAAAATACGCCTTTGAAAACTTCATTCGTGTATTGCAGGATGATGAGTATCCGGAAGTATCTGACTACATCGAGCTGAAATTTACCGACGGATATCAGTACAGACAGTATGCCGTGATCAACATCCAAACTGGGGAAGAAGTGATCAGCCCGAAAATTGCTGAAATGCCAATCGTAAAAGTTCCGTTTTTCGGAGAGATGGCCCAATTCAACTACAATGGGACAGGCTACATTTCTGACCTAAGAATGGTTATTATGTCCTGCAATTTCCAGGATTACACTAAGAAAGGGGCTCCATTTATTACTATGACAAAAATGGTAGATCTGCTCTCTCAGAAAATCATCTGGACAAATGAAGAGATTGCCGTAAACGGCTTTCCAGCAATCCTCGAAGATGGAGATATAGTGCTTCCAGGCACCACTCAAATTGCCAAAATGGATCCTAAAACAGGAGCAGTAAAGTGGAAATACAACACCAGTGAGAAAAATCAGACCTTTGAAAGCTTTGATCTAAGTCTGGATCTTTCTTCGGGTTATTTCTTCGAGAAAAAGAAGAACAATGGTTCACTCTCAGCACTTGACATGAAGACCGGAAAAAAATTCTGGGAGCAGGAGTTAAAACTCAAAGAAGTGCCTGTAATGTCTGCCGTAAGAGATGGCGTGGTGGTGATCGATGACAAGTGGTTTACCATGTACGATCTGAAAAACGGTAGCGTGAAATGGGAAGTGAAAAAGATCGACGGATACATTGTAGACCTTGGTGATAAAGGCATTCTTGCTACCTCCAAAGACAAGCAGCTAATGCTTATCAATAGAAACAATGGCTCAGTAATCTGGGATCAGAAAATCAAAGGAATCAACATTGATCAGATTGCCGCTACTGGTGTGATGTATTCGGACGACAAAGGAAGATTAGGCTACATCCAGTTTGATGGTGAGCTGATCTGGGACAAAAAAGGAATGCTCGAAATCCCTTCATTGAGATACAAGCCCGAGCTTACCAAGGAGCTGATGGTTATCGACGGAGACCTATTTGAAGTAGACCTTCTTACGGGAGATTACAAGGTACTTCACAAAGGCCTTTCAGATAAATTTAAAGGAGATGATGCTGCACCATCAAGTGTTCAGCTAGTAGCAGGCGGATATCTTTTCAGCGATGACAACAACCTGGTAATGTTGGAGCAAGATGGTTCGGTAAGATTCAACAAGTACTGGGAAGCGCCGGGGTTGAGCCTAGCTGCGAAGATCGCATTGCGGGCAGCACAAGCTTCTGTGATGGCCATGGGCGCAGCTTCGCAAATGAAGTCTTCCCAGATCGCTGCTAATTCTTACTATGGAGCAAACGACTACTACAGTAAAATGTACGCACAGCAAGCCGAAGATCTTTTCAATGCAGCCAGCATGGTCGGATCAGAGGCGAAGAAAAAATTTAAAGCTTCTGTAACCAAAGGAGATATTCGGATGATCCTGACTCGGGTAGGGGAAGGTGGCCAGGGCAAAAGTTCCGGTCTGGTAAAAGTAGACCGAAGAACAGGTGACGAGTTGGGCACCCTCCAGCTTGGAGACAAAGAGCCACTCTACGACTATGACCCGGTTTCCGGTCAGGTGTTCTTCAAGTCTGACAAAAAACAAATCATTAGTTATAGTTTTTAATTTTCAAATGGTTCGGCGATCAGCTCCTTCGGGCTGATCGCTTTTTTATCTACTAACCATTACAACTATGAAAAACGCACTATCCCTCCTTCTGATTCTTTCTCTCAAAATTGCCTTTGGTCAGGGTGAACTCATCATCCGGCAAGGCCACACCGCAGGAATCAACATGGTGCAATATTCACCAACAGGCAAGTATATCTACTCTGCAAGTGACGACAAGTCCATCAAAATGTGGGATGTGCAGACAGGCATTGATGTCAACACGCTTAATGCTCATGAAGCACCTGTCAACTCAATCCATCTATCTGATGATGGTAAACTGCTGGTAAGTGCGGATCAAGCCGGTACAGTCATTCTTTGGGATGCGATTAGTGGTGAAGTAAAGACAAAAATCTCTGCTCACATTGGCTCTGCAAACACGGCTAAACTTTCAAAAGACGCCTCCACCATCATCACAGGTGGCGAAGATGAAATTCTGAAAATATGGAATCTGGAAGGTGACACCATTAAAACCATCAAAGGGTTCACCGCTCCGATCATGAATCTGGCGATTTCTCCAAATGGAGATAGAATTGTTACGGGTGGAGGAAAGAATAATGGGGTGGAAGTCAAACTGATCGATCCTGAAAAGGGGCAGATTCTGGCTGATGCACTGGACAATGTGAAAGGGTCAGGTGCTGCAATTGCCTACACCAAAGCAATTATGACCGGGTTTGCAGTGATCGGGAATGTAGCCAACGGACGAGTAGGAAAAGATATGACCACCATCTTCGTGATGACCTACTCCAACATTCAGTTTACCAATGATGGAAAACGAATCCTCTTCTCACAAAACATTTTTACCCCATTCATTGCCGAGAAAGGTGAAGAAGAAGAAACCGGAAATGCCAGTGTTTCACTCATAGAGCTTAGTGACGATCGTCAATCGTTTGGAGAAGTTTCCAAGCCCATCAGGTGGCAGCTTAACAACCCTCGTGGGGTGGCAATTTTAAGTCAGGACGAAACCAAAGTAATTGTGAATGAGGAGCGATCCATCAAAGTCTATGACATTGAAAATGCAGACTTTCCGGAACCGGGCAACAAAGAAGCAGTAAACTATGTGCCTCCGGTTGTCAAAGAAATCAAAAACATCACCCGAAATACCAACTGGCTGGCATTGTCACCAGACTACCGGACCATCGTCACGTCCGATCAGAAAAGACAGCTTAAGCTCTGGGATTATGAGACCGGCAGAAAAATCCGGGACATGGAAGGATATGTACAACCCGCACTTGCAGTGGATGTTTTGCCAGATGGAAAACACATTTTGGTAGGCTCACTAGATAGGGACATGACCATGTGGGATATTACCACGGGCACCCTGGTCAGAACATTCGACCGGTCTTCAGACATCAATCACATCGACGTTTCGAAAGATGGAAAATACATGGCTACCTCTGCGGTTAATACATCTTTCATGAAAATCTGGAACTTCAGCACGGGCAGACTGTACAAGACCCTGAAGGAGAAGAAAGACAACATCATTTGGGTTAAATTCAACCCGGAGGATGAAGACAAAATCTGGGCACTGACAGATACTGATGAACTCAGCGAGTGGTCCATTACTGATTTCAAAAGCAAAAAATATAAAGCTGACTATCGCATACTGGAGGACAAGTACAAGCATGGAGATTATTCCATTTCATTTGACGGATACACGGTTTCAATCAAGAAAGGCAACTCAGAAATCATCTCAGACACTCAACAAGGAGTAATAACTGATGCAGTATTTAGCACAGATTCCAGGTTTGCTATCACTACCAATGAGTCAGGCGAAATTTCACTTTACGACTTGATTAAAGCCAAAAAAACCATGAGTTTGGCGCTCATTGAGGAGAGCGGGTTCATTGCCTACACCCCTGATTTTTATTATACCTCATCGAAGAATGCTGCAAAGGCCATTGCATTCAAAGATGGAAATGATGTACTTCCATTTGAGCAACTGGAATTGAAATATAACCGACCAGATATAGTTGCCAAAACATTAGGATATGCGCCGGAAAAGCTCATCGCCTCCTACGAAGCAGCATATCAAAAACGACTGAAAAGATTGGGATTTAGTGAAGGTGATTTGGCTTCCACCATCGAGTTGCCAAAAGTGGATGTAGATATTCTGTCCATCCCGCTGGAGACCAACCAACGAATGCTCACTTTTCAGGCAAAGGCAAGTGACAAAAATCAAAACATCAACCGAATTCAGGTCTACGTCAATGACGTACCTGCGTTCGGATCTAAAGGAATTTCTGTTAACCCTACCACCATGTTGACTAAGGACATTACAATCGAGCTGGGTAAAGGCCTCAACGAAATAAAGGTGACAGCTATCAACAGCAAAGGACTGGAATCGCTTCCTGAGACCTTTGAGGTACAGCTTACTACCGATTTCGATAAGCCGGACCTTTACCTGGTTTCGATTGGTATCTCAGAATATCAGCAATCCCAACACAATCTGGCCTTTGCCGCAAAAGATGCATCTGATATCATTACTGCAATGAAGGGCTCATCCGCGTATGAAAAGGTGGAGGAGAAGCTTATTGTCAATCAAAATGCGACAGATGCCAACATTCTAGCCATCCGAAATTTCATTGAGCAGGCGGGCGTAGATGATGTGGTGATGATCTTCATTGCCGGGCACGGAGTTCTGGATGCCAACTACACCTATTACTTCGCCACCCATAACATGGACTTTAGTAATCCGTCTAGTTGTGGACTTTCCTACGAGCAGTTGCAGGGTCTGATAGATGGAATTAAATGTCGAAATAAACTCTTGATGATGGACACCTGTCACTCAGGTGAGCTGGACGAAGAGGATGTTGAAGAAGCTGAAAAATCAATCTCATCAGTTGGTTCAGTAGCCTTTCGTTCTGCTGGATCAATCGTCAAGCTAAAGGAAAACAGCTTTGGGCTGGACAACACACTGGAACTATCGAAGACACTTTTTGGAGATATGCGAAAAGGGACTGGGGCAACAGTCGTCTCTGCGGCCGGTGGTACCGAGTTTGCAGCTGAAGGTGTGAATTCGAAAAACGGTCTATTCACGAGTTGTCTGATTCAGGGACTTCAAACCAGAAGAGCAGACCTGAATAGAGATCGTGATTATACTGTTTCGGAAATCAGACAATATGTTGGTGAGCAGGTGATCCTGCTGAGCAATGGAAAACAGGTGCCAACCTCCCGGGAAGAAAACATTAAAAACGACTTTAGAATCTATTAATCATGAGATACTTAGTCCTTTTCCTGATACTGATTGCTTTTCAAGGCAAAAGCCAATCGTACACTGTCATCCACATCATTGGGAAAATCTACGATACGCAATCCGGAGCTTACCTGACTAAGGGAACGAAGGTGGAATCGAGTGCGAACCTTCGCTTCGATTCCGATGGTGCCCGTGCTGCTGTTTTGAGCTCATCGCAAGGTCGGTTCGTCATCCAGCAAAACCAAAGTACAGGTTCCCAAAGTGATATAGTTTATGCGTTGACATCTGTGATTTCGCCTGTGAGAGGAAGGTTGAGTACTCGAGCGGGATCTACCAATAACGCTCTGGATTTTCAGAAGCACTTCAATGAAGGCACCATTGCCTTACTTGGAAAATCCTATCAGGTAACCGTTTCACCGAGTACATTTCCTATGTCTGAATCTCAATTCTTTTATGCGCAATATCAGTATAACAATGAGACCATTAACAAAAAAGTGGGAAACGATGAAGACAATCTGGTCATTGACCTGAACGCATTCTTCTCAATCGATGGAAATGCCATTGATCCATCCCAGGTCACAAATGTGAAGCTCTACTACTACGACGTGAGTAAAGGTTCTTCCAAATTCATAACTGATATGGATATCACTTTCGTGACAAATGAAACCTTGAAATCGTTGGCTGGAGAATTTGAAGAAAACGTCGCTGAGTCAATCACCAAGATCATTAACTCCATCTACGGAAAATGCACCACAGAACAGGTGGAGCAGGCTTTGGCTGAGCTGTAAGCAAAATGAAAAAAGGGACTCTCATATCGCTCATTTGCATCAACATCCTAGCGATGATAGTGTTCACTTTTTACCTGATGAAACTCCCATGGCTGGCGAGTGATGAAAAGTTTTTGATCTGGAGTACCACAGTCATGGATTTCTCTAGTCGTGATATGCCTGACTCCAAAGACTATGCACTGATAAACACTTCCTATGATCTTCAGCTAATCGATCGCTATGATGAGTTTGGCTTCCCGGTTGGCAATCAGGCTATCACAGATCGTCAAAAGCTAGCACAGTTACTTCATGTAATCAATGCGGGGAATGAAAAACCTAAATACATCATCATCGATATCCATTTTGTGGATTCTTCCGCATTCGATGATGAACTGCTCACAGCATTAAAAATACTTGACAATGTCATCTTATCTGCACACATCAATGATTTCGGTGAGCTAGAAAAACCAATTTTCGACATCAATTATGGCATTTCGGATTACCTGATCGGAAGTGCATTTGATGGGGTGTATAAGTATCAGCTTGTTTACAATGACAGTTCCAAGTTACTTCCATTAAAAGTGTATGAATCCCTGAGCCAGACGCAAAGCGATAAAGTTGGCCCGTTCATCCGACTGGGTGATCAATGGACCATGAATAATTTCATCATGAACTATCGCATCCTGCAAAAAGACATTTACGATCAGGAGGCCGGGTTCAATCCGGTAAGTCTAGGGGAGTTGTTGTATCTCACTGATGAAGACATTCAGGATTTTGTTGCTGGTAAAGTTGTGGTGATTGGGGATTTCTTTGAAAATGACATGCATGAAACAGTACTGGAAATAACAGCCGGCCCGCTCATTTTGCTCAATGCGTTTTTGACCATCTGGCATGGCGATACGGTGGTCAATATCTGGTTTCTGTTATTGCTAACCGTAGCATTCGGTTATCTCAGCTATCTCGCCTTTGTAGAAGGAGATTTAATCGAAAAGCGGATCAACAAAATCACCAGAGGGAAGTTTACAAAATACCTGGCCGGATTTGCCAGCTATTTTCTGATTCTTTCAATCACTTCGTTGGCAACCTATTGGCTTTTCAATATTCACATCAATGTCTTCTTCATTGCCATTGCTTTCTACCTCACCGATCAGATAGCAGGCTTTTTGATTTATCGAAGGCAATCAAAAACTTGATTCATGAATTTTGGTGAGACTAATTCATGACTGGACCCTGGCGATCTTTCGCTGGGGTTTTTTAGTTGCTCAAGGCGATTTGAGTATTATTGCATTCTCATCTTAATCGAAGATTTATGGCGGACGTAAGACACAACTGGACACTGGAAGAAATCTCTGAAATTTATCATAAGCCCTTAATGGAATTGGTTTTCGAGGCAGCTACCATGCATCGGAAATACCACGATCCAAAGGAAGTACAGGTCAGCAGCCTGATCTCCATTAAAACCGGAGGATGCCCGGAAGATTGTGCATACTGTCCTCAGGCAGCTCGCTACCATACAGATATCAAAGTGCACAAGCTGATGGAAGTAGAAGAAGTGCGAGCGCAGGCCGAGTCTGCGAAAGCAAATGGAGCATCCAGAATGTGTCTTGGAGCAGCATGGAGAGAAGTGCGGAACAATCGCGATTTTGATAAGGTACTGGACATGGTGAAAACTGTGAATAGCATGGACATGGAAGTATGTTGTACACTGGGGATGGTTTCCGAAGAGCAGGCTAAAAAACTAGCTGAAGCAGGACTTTATGCATACAATCATAACATTGATACTTCTGAAGCTTACTATGATGACATTATCAGTACTCGTCAATACGATGATCGATTGAAGACCATCGAAAATGTACGAAAAGCAAAGATTTCCGTCTGTTCAGGAGGAATAATAGGCATGGGAGAATCTGCTGAAGACCGAATGGGTATGTTATTGACGCTTGCCAATATGGATGTTCATCCGGAATCCGTTCCGGTCAATGCGCTTGTCCCTGTAGAAGGGACACCACTTGCTGAGCAACCTCGAGTGGCAGCTCATGAGCTAATTCGGATGATCGCAACTGCCCGACTGGTAATGCCAGCATCTGTAGTGAGACTATCTGCGGGAAGAGAGGGTATGAGCCTGACGGAGCAGGCACTCTGCTTCATGGCTGGAGCCAATTCCATCTTTGCCGGAGATAAGTTGCTGACCACTCCGAACCCGGACTTCAACGACGACAAAGAGATGTTTGATCTGTTGGGACTGGTACCAAGAGAGGCATTCAAGTACGACAAGAAGGAAATAGAAGTTTAATTGAAAAGAGTCTACTTAACTTTTGCTACAATATTTCTAGTAACTCTATTTGTTATCAGACTTTTCGACTATTTGCAAAATCCATTTTTTTATGAGATAATGCTCAAGGAGAACCCGCTAGAATTGTTCTCATCAATTGATCTAGCAATGCCTATTATAATAGCCAATCTCATTATTCACATCAAATATTATGGGATTGGGAGGGGGAATTTTCGTTTTAAGACGAGCAAAATCATTGGCCGATTTATTTTGGGCCTGATTGCATCTTTTTGGATATTGAAGCTGATATTTTTCCTTCTAAACAGAGAAATGTATACATGGGTATATGAATTTTTCATCTTCACCTTCTTGATTCTATTGACTTTGAATCTCCTTAGAAGTATAAGACTGACCAATGCTGTAGAATAATGAACAGCTATCAAAGAACACTTGAAGAAAGAAAAAGGCAGCACCTGCTGCGCACCCTTCCCCTCCCACCAGAGGGGATTGACTTTTATTCCAATGACTCCCTGGGCCTTGCTAAATCTCCCAAACTCCAGGCTGCAATAGAAGAAGAATTAAAAGCCTGTACTCAAAAAAACGGATCTACCGGATCCCGGCTACTAAGCGGAAACACTGAATATGCCGAAAAGGTAGAACAGAAGATCGCCAACTTTCATAATGCTGAAAGTGCTTTGATATACGCTTCAGGCTACACCGCTAATCTGGGACTCATCTCCTCACTCTCCACACGAGACACCACACTGATTTGTGATGAACTCATTCATGCCAGTCTGATCGACGGAGCTCGGCTCGGATATGGAAAAAAGGTCAGATTCAGGCACAATGATCTGGAAGATTTGAGAGAGAAAGTGACATCCACAGAGGGACAAAAAATTGTTATTGTGGAATCAGTTT
Source organism: Ekhidna sp. (assembly GCF_040223195.1). Classification (GTDB taxonomy): domain Bacteria; phylum Bacteroidota; class Bacteroidia; order Cytophagales; family Cyclobacteriaceae; genus Ekhidna. Next base: position 530,258 of record NZ_JAVKDX010000022.1, read on the forward strand.
ATTCCATGGATGGCGACATTAGTCCCCTTGCTGAAATAGCAAAAATCTGTGAATCCAATGATGCCATGCTCATTGTAGATGAAGCCCACGCAATGGCAGTTCTTGGAGAGAATGGTGAGGGACTAGTTCAAAAATGGGGACTTGAAAATAAAATCCTTGCCAGAATCATGACGTATGGAAAAGGCCCTGGTATTCATGGAGCAGCTGTGGTCGGCCCACAGTGGCTGAAAGACTACCAGGTGAATTTCTCCCGATCCATGATTTTCTCGACTGCCCCACCGGCTCATCACTATGCTTCCATTGCAGCAATGTATGATCAGCTGAGTGAAATGGATCAGGAACGAAAAAGTTTGCAAGACATGATTCAATATTTCGTCAAAAAGAGAGAAGCCTCTGACGGCAATTGGATCAATTCCCATTCGCAGATTCAAAGCCTGATTATACCCGGAAATGAGCAGGTAGTGCGGCTGGGAAATAAACTTCAGGAAGCAGCAATTAATGCACTTCCCATTCGCAAGCCAAGTGTGGCAGAAGGATCAGAGCGCATTCGTTTCTGTCTGCATTCGTACAACACAAAAGAAGAAATAGATTTGCTGTTCAAAATTATCAATTGAAACTATTCCCCCTTTGAAGGGGGGTGTGAATGGCCATGGGCTGGCAGGGGGATGTTATGAATCAAAAAATCATCGTTGCAGGAATCGGAACTGACACAGGCAAAACAGTAGCCTCAGCAATCCTATGCTCTGCCTTAAAAGCGGACTATTGGAAGCCCGTGCAGGCCGGAGATTTGGACAATACCGATTCGCACAAGATAGCCAGGTGGTCTCCTGATACCTTTATTCATCCGGAAGCCTACCGCCTGACACAGCCCATGTCTCCCCATGCCGCAGCTGCAATTGATCACATTACCATTGAAGAGTCAAAGCTTCAAATACCAGCCACTGAGAATTCATTAATCATTGAGCTGGCAGGTGGTTTGATGGTGCCACTGAGGGAAGATTTTTTAAATATCGACTGGGTAGCCAAAACACAGCTTGCAGTCGTGTTGGTAGCTGACTATTACCTTGGCAGCATTAACCACACGCTTCTTTCCCTGTCTCTTTTAAAAACCAGAAATATTCCTGTAATCGGGATCATCTTCAATGGTGAAAAAAATGAATCTACATTTGATGTGATCATGAAACGATCAGGAGCAAAGTGCCTTTTGGAGATAAATAAAGAAAAGGAAATCACACTTGAAATCATCGCAAACTATGCCGAACAATTCCACCTTTGATCCTACCCTTCTTGATTTCGATAGGGATCATATTTGGCATCCTTATACCTCGTTGACCAATCCGCTACCTACCTATCCGGTGGTTTCAGCAGAAGGTGTTCGATTGAAACTGGCGGATGGCAAAGAACTAATCGATGGGATGAGTAGTTGGTGGACAGCCATCCATGGCTACAATGTTCCCGAACTGAATAAGGCAGCAAGTGAGCAATTAGAAAAGATGTCGCATGTGATGTTTGGCGGCATCACGCATGAGCCGGCTATCAGGCTCTGCAAAAAACTTGTTGAGATCACTCCCAAAGGATTAAACAAAGTATTTCTTGCCGATAGTGGATCAGTCTCTGTCGAGGTAGCCATGAAAATGGCGATTCAGTATCAACACGCTTCAGGGAAGTCTCAGAAAAACAAATTCATGACCATTCGAAGTGGGTATCATGGTGATACCACTGGTGCCATGTCTGTATGTGATCCGGAGGGCGGCATGCATCATTTATTCTCAGAATTTCTGCCAAAACATTTCTTTGTTGATCAGCCGAAAAAGCGATTTCAAGAAAAATACCATGAGGATGAACTCTCTGAACTTGAGCAATTTTTTCGTCTGAATAGCGATAAGTGTGCGGCTTTCATACTGGAACCAATCGTGCAGGGAGCAGGAGGAATGTGGTTCTATTCGCCGGATTATCTTAGGAAAATTCGGGAGCTATGTGATCAACACGATATGCTGTTGATTGCCGACGAAATTGCCACCGGATTTGGACGTACAGGCGAATTATTTGCATGTGAGCATGCCGAAATCAGCCCGGACATCATGTGCGTGGGCAAGGCGCTCACAGGTGGGTATATGACGCTTGCAGCCACCCTTTGCACTACCAAAGTGGCTGAGACCATTTGCAACGGGGAAGCTGGCGTATTTATGCACGGCCCCACCTTCATGGGCAACCCGCTGGCTTGTGCGGTGGCAAACAAAAGTCACGAACTCCTTCTTTCCATGGATTGGAAATCAAAAGTTGATACCATCGAAAAGCAACTAAAACGTGAACTTCTTCCTGCAGCCAATGCTCTTTCAGTCAAAGAAGCGAGAGTTTTGGGGGCCATTGGCGTAGTGGAAATGAACGAACAAGTGGATGTTCCGAAAGCACAGAAATTCTTTGTAGAACATGGTGTATGGATTCGTCCCTTTAGAAATCTCATCTACATCATGCCTCCTTATGTTATCTCAGAGGAAGATTTGCATGAGCTTACTTCCGCGATAGTTGGCTATATTAGTTAGTAGATCTGGCTAATTACCACCATAGCTCATGCCTAAACTAAAATTGCTTTCTATCACATGCATGCAAACGGACGAGTCTGACAAGGATGAAATATATCTGAAGGTTGGTGACCGGAAAATCTGGCCAGTAAAGGAAAAATTCTACCCGATAGATGTAGATGAGCACGTCCCTATCCAACTTGCTTTCAATGTCTCTGCTGTGAAGTGTAAGATTGACCTTTGGGAATACGATTTCATAGGTAAAAACGAAATTTTGGGATCTTTCATTTTCAAATTGGATGAACCAGGGAGTTTTTCTGAGATTATGAGCAATGCGAAAGGGGAAGCTTCCTACATTTTGAATTATGAGATCGCTGATACCAAATGAATCGCATCCTTGCCACCTCTTTCAAAGATGGCCGGCTCAGATGAAAAAAAGTAAATGACTCACACATTATCTAACTGCTTAGTTACTTAATCATTGAAGAGATATACTTGGCAAATTCGGGATCGGATGGTTTTAGTTCTATTTCATTTTCTTTGATTACTCCGTCTGGGCCTACCAATGTATATCGAGGTAGCGTTGTTGATAAAGTAAACGTCTCGCCATCCTGAACAAGAGATAAGTTTAGTCCAAACAGATCATTATCCACCGACCGACCTGCAAAGTAGGATGGAAAGGAAAGGTTTCGTTTAGGCGACAACTTAACCCAGCGTTCCATGGTTGGATCCACAGACACTCCTATGATTTCCAGATTTTCAATGCTGTTCTCTTGTGCATACTGATTAAGTGCCGGTAATTCTTTTATGCAAGGTTTGCATGTCACCGACCAATAGTCAATAAGCACCCATTTCCCCTGATACTTGCTAAAGAAAACCGTATCTCCTTCTAGCGTGATCATCCAGGAATCACTGGATAGCTGTTTCCCATCGGAGTACTTTTCGAATCTTTCCTTACCAGCCTGACTGAATGCTGAAGCACCTACTACTAGCAGTAAGCTTACTATTATAAATGCCCTCATATTCAAAAAGACATACTATTAACATCAATGTTGCATATAGATGCCCCTTTTTACGGAAGTACCATTACTAAAAGAGGATGATCAAGCTTTTGCATTTGCTTATGGCCTAAAAAGGTAACCTTGGCTTTACCGTAGGGTAAGGATGGAAAAGTTTTGCGAATATCTTTGCAGCCATGAGGCGACCAAGACGAAACCGGGCATCCGCAGCGATCAGAGATTTAGCACAGGAAACCACCCTGACCACAAATGATTTTATCTTCCCCCTTTTCCTTTTGGAAGGGACAAACAAAAAATCAGAAGTGGAATCCATGCCAGGGATTTTTAGGCTGTCGGAAGATTTGATTCTCAAAGAAATAGAAGATTGCTTGAAACTAGGTATCAAGGGGTTTGATGTTTTTCCTGTGGTAGATGAAAAATATAAGGACAAAATGGCCACCAAAAGCCATGACCCCAATTTCTTTTACCTGAAGACACTCACAAAAATCAAAAAAGAATTTCCAGAGGCACTTATCATCACAGATGTAGCGATGGATCCTTACAGCAGCGATGGACATGACGGAATTGTGGAAGACGGTAAAATTCTAAATGATGAAACACTGGATATTCTTGGGCAGATGGCAATAGCTCAGGCAGAGACTGGAATAGATATGATTGGCCCATCAGACATGATGGATTTCAGGGTAGGCTACCTCAGAAATGTACTGGATGAGCAAGGCTTCACCAATACCGGAATCATGAGCTACACAGCCAAATATGCGAGCGCATTCTATGGTCCCTTTAGAGATGCATTGGATTCTGCTCCAAAGTTTGGCGACAAAAAAACCTACCAGATGAATCCCGCAAATAGCGATGAGGCGATGGTAGAAGCAGAGCTGGATTTTAATGAAGGAGCCGATATATTAATGGTGAAGCCCGCCTTGGCTTATCTGGATATTATTCAGCGATTAAAATCCAATTTCAATATTCCCATTGCCGCCTACAATGTTTCGGGTGAGTATGCCATGATCAAGGCTGCCGGACAAAAAGGATGGCTGGATGCTGACCGGGTAATGATGGAGTCTTTGCTATCCATCAAGCGTGCAGGGGCAGATATAATCCTCACCTATTTTGCGAAAGAAGCTGCTGAACATCTTGCCCGGCAGCAGTCAGAATAGATCTATTTCTGATTAAAAATTTTTCGAATAGCGGCTTAAAAAATTGGCCGTTTGGCATAGCCAAAGCCTCTTGCCAGACCGGCAATGCAAGCTCAGGGCTGAGCTCCAAATCCAGCGCTTTCAGGATCAAATCAGATGCTTTGTTTTCATAAATCGGCCCAGCCTTCAATTGAACAGTGTAGGTCTTTGACTCAATCGTCTCATCTGCAAACGTGCTACTAAGTTTAAAGCTGAAAAGACCATCTCTCAGACCATAAGTGGTAGGCTTCAGCAAATACTGATGATGTTTTGTCCTGAAGTCTTGAATCTTTGCTCCCGAACCATCACTAACAGCTAAAACATAACTAAGAACAGGTTCATCATAGAGATGCCAATACAATTCGAAAGGCTCATTTTCATTCCACTCAAGATACCCCGAGCGATCAAAAGGTGGTGACAATACAGTAATTATCTTGGTAGGATCCAACACCGTACTATCCATGTAAAGAAGCTCCAATCTTGGGCGCTCCTTTCGATTCCTCAGCTCTGCAGGCTTTAGGTAAAAAGTGAATATTTTCTCTGTGTGCTCGAAGGTGGTGCCACCTTTGTGTACAAGACTCAGAAAGCCACCCTCTTTTACCTCAACTGATGTGACATCATCAATCATTTGAAGTGGCTCCACCGGAGTGCCATAGACGCTCGCATCTTTCGCAACCAAGACCTGAAATGGAAGGTCGTTAGTGCTCTGAGCTGGCAGGTTTAGAGATAGGATAAGAATTAGAAGGCTTAAAACAGGACGCATCTTCTTATTCGGTTAATCTTCTCTAAAAGTACGAATTACCCGAATATTATCTTAGAAAATCGTTAAAAAATGCAATTTTAGTCAAAGAGATCCTCTTCCCGCTCTAGCATCAGTATGGATGATTGGGGTACGATGAAATACTTCTCGTTGTTGTATTGCACCTCGAATGCTCCCTTCTGTAGGAATATAGCCAAGTCTCCCTCTCTTGCCTGTAGAGGAATGTATTTGATTTTCTCCTCCTCTGGCTTCCACTCCTCCTCATCCATGGAGTGTGGGATGGGATATCCCGGACCAGCCTTTACAATGTATCCACTTTGCACTTTCTCCTTCTCCTGTACGCCCGGCGGCAGGTAAATTCCGCTGGCAGTCTTTTGGGTCTCCTTCATAGGTTTGATTAATACGCGATCACCCACCACTATAATGTTTTTCAGCTTATTGTCTGAAGTCAATTCCATATCAAGCAATTAAGCGTGCAAAATTAAATGGTATTAGAACGGCTTTGGTGAGTCCTCATCATCTTTTGCCCCTGCCCGGTGCAGCAGCTTATCATCCATAGACTTGGAGGTTTTTGACCCAAGCTCTTTGAGGCGCTCTGTCTTTCTGATGAGGTTGTCCTTGCCTTCCACCAGTTTGTTCATGGCCTGGCTATACTGGTGCTTCGACTTATCCAATGACTTACCCACTTCGATCAGGTCATCTACAAAGGCTTTGAACTTATCATACAATGCACCCCCCTGCCTGGCTATTTCCAGTGCATTTCTATTCTGATATTCATGCTTCCAGATGCTGGAAACGGTCCTGAGTGTAGCCACTAGTGTGGCCGGACTTACAATAATGATGCTCCGCTCGTGCGCATCGTTATAAAGCTCACCGCCATGCTGAACCACCAACGCAAAAGCCGACTCAATCGGCACAAACATGAGCACATAATCCAGCGAACCACCATCAAAAAGCTGGTGATAATTCTTTTCTGCCAAACCCTTTACATGCGCTTTTACTGAAAGTATGTGATCCTTCAGGTATTGCTCTTTCTCAGACTCATCCTCGGTATTCATGTACCTCTCATAGGCGATGAGGGACATCTTAGCATCCACTACCAGATTCTTATTGTCGGGTAGTTTGATAATTACATCTGGTCGTAATCTACGACCAGCCTCCGAATGAAGCGTTTCTTGAATAAAGTATTCCCTGTCTTTCTCTAGTCCGGATTTCTCCAAAATTCTCTCCAGAATCACCTCACCCCAGTTGCCCTGCATTTTCACATCCCCCTTCAGCGCCTTGGTAAGGTTTTCCGCTTCTTTGGTCATGCGATCATTGAGCTCCCGCAAACCGATGATCTGCTCTCGGAGTGCCGTGCTTCGTTCCAGGCTTTCCTTATTTGTCTGCTCCACCTTCTTCTCAAACTCAGTCAGCTTTTGACCTAAAGGACCCAGCAGTTCATGAAGGTTGGTTTTATTCTGATCTGTGAATTTCTTGCTTTTCTCTTCAAAGATCTCGTTGGCCAGGTTCTTAAATTCAATCGCAAATTTCTCCTGAAGCTTGCCCAGCTCTCCCTTTTGCTCCTCCAATCTAGATTGCAGGTTCTGGTAATTTGCCTTTAGTGTGGAGTTTTGATTGTTGAGATGCAGAACCTCTTCACGCTCCTGTCTTAGTTCATTATTAAGTTCTTGTAGTTCCCCCGAAAGTTTCTTGGATCGCTCCAGCTCCAGCTTGAGCTGAATCTTTAATTCTTCAGTCTCCGGTACCCTGGAGCTACTTCTGGCGCGAAATGCCAGCCAGCCCATCGGCACACCAATGGCCAATCCCACAGCCAAAAAAATCAGACTAGATAACTCCATCATTCAAAAATAGTCATTTTGCTAAAATGTTTAGCATTTTTAAACGTCCAACTCACGTAAATACATTTGGATCGTATTTTCTAAACCAAAATACAGTGCATCACACACTAGTGCATGGCCTATGGAAACTTCCTCAAGAAACGAAATCTGGCTTTTCAGGTATTTCAGATTCTTCAAATCCAAATCATGGCCGGCATTGATCCCCAGCCCAATCTCATGCGCATAATATGCCGATGACTTGTAATCCTTTATCGCCTGCTCCCGATTTTGATGATATGCTGAAGCGTACATCTCCGTATACAGCTCCACCCGATCAGTTCCGCATTTCTTTGCTCCGTCCATCAGGTGATTTTCCGGCTCTATGAAAATGGATGTTCTAACTCCCCAGCTTTTTATCTGAGTAATGATGTCGGTCAGCTTTTTTTCATGCCGGACAGTGTCCCAGCCCGCATTGGAGGTAAGCACATTGGGGGGATCTGGAACCAGAGTAGCCTGTGCGGGCCTTACCTCCTCAATGATTTTCATAAACCGATCATCCGGGTAGCCTTCAATATTAAACTCAGTAGTCACTACGTCCTTGAGGTCGTACACATCTTGTCGGGTGATGTGACGCTCATCTGGTCTTGGATGCACGGTGATTCCCTGGGCGCCAAATCGCTCACAGTCTTTCGCCACCTGTACCACATTTGGATTGTCCCCTCCGCGCGCATTTCGCAGGGTGGCAATCTTGTTGATATTTACGCTAAGTTGGGTCATAGCCTAAGAATGTTTTTCTTCGCAAAGTTGTTCAATTAAAAACAATGAAAAATGAGTTTAAAATCCACGATCGAATCGGAAATAAAACAGGCGATGCTCAATAAAGACAAGGATCGCTTGAGAGCCCTGCGCGCAATCAAATCTCAAATTCTTTTGGCTGAAACTGAAAAAGGAAGCAGCGGTGAGTTGTCTGAAGATGCCGAAATGAAACTTCTGATCAAAGCGGCAAAACAACGGAAAGATTCCATTGAAGTGTTTGAGCAGCAGGGAAGAGACGACCTGGCTGCCACCGAAAAATCAGAACTTACGGTGATTGAGAGCTTCCTCCCAACACAACTTTCGGAAGAAGAAGTAGAAGCCGAAGTGAAAAAAATCATCGAAGAAGTGGGAGCCGCGGGCCCTCAGGATATAGGCAAAGTAATGGGGGCTGCTTCCAAAAAACTGGCTGGAAAAGCAGACGGAAAAATGATCTCGACGTTAGCCAAAAAACTACTGAGCTAATTTGGGCACGTTCGATATCATCATATTGATCCTCCTAATTCTTGGAGGAGTGAAAGGCTATCAGAATGGGTTTATTGTAGAGCTTCTTTCTTTCCTGGCCTTTTTCATTGGTCTGTTCCTGGCATTAGAGCTCACTGTGCCGGTATCAGTTGGGTTGTTTGGCGAGAGCAGCTACTTCGATGTGGCCGCCATTCTGGTTTTCTTTGGACTGTTCCTGCTGCTTACCCTCGCAATCAAGGCAGGTGCAAAGGCTCTGAAAAATATGGTAGATATGACCATCTTTGGTTCGCTGGACAACCTGGTTGGGGCTTTTGCCGGGGCATTCAAGGCAGCATTTATCATCAGTATTATCTTCTGGGTCTTTGAGTCAGTGGGATTTGATTTGATCGAAAGGTATGCAGATGATACTTTCATTTTTCCGTATATTGTACATATTGGACCAACAGTATTTGGCTGGCTAAGTGAGGTAATTCCATTTATCAGGGATTTGATAGACTCAATGGATCAAATGCCAAAAGGAAAAGACACCTACATCACGGCCATCTAAATTTTAATTAGATTGTTGATATGATCGCTGAACAACTCATAAACTACATGGTTCCGCCGCTAAAGCCGGGTGATGACATTGCCCGAGCCAAACAATGGATGGATGAGTTTAGGGTAAAGGAGCTACCCGTAGTTCAGGACAATAAGCTGCTAGGATTTATCTCAGAAGACCTTCTTTATGATTCAGAAATCATGCATCCGGAAGTTGGGGCATACCCGCTGATTGGACAGTCCTGCGTTATCAGCTCCTCCGGTCATTATTACGATATTCTCAAGGTTCAAAATGACCATCAATTGGAAATGGTGGCAGTACTTGCCGGAGATGAATTTAAAGGAGTGGTGCTCATTTCAGACATCCTGAAAGAATTTGCCAAGACTGCCATTGTAAATTCTCAAGGTGCAATCATAACACTACGAACAAGTCTCAATGACTATTCCCTTGCTGAAATCGCCCGTATCGTGGAGATGAATGGCTCCACCATTTTGGGTGCCAACGTGAAACCGGATTTGGATGACCCCTCCTTAATAGAAATAGTGCTGAGGATAAACCATCAGGATGTAAACCAGATAGCCACCGGGCTTTCCAAAAGTGGATATAAAGTCACCTCCTCCTTCAATACCGAAGACAATTCGTTTGACGAGAAAGATCGCTTTGGTTTACTCATGAAATTTCTTGATCCTTGAGGCTGATGAAAAAGATAGTCTTACACGGCTTACCGGTAAAGAGAGATTCTGAGAAATACCTAACCCAAATCATAGACCGCCTGAACAAAGAGGGGGTAGAAATTTGGTTTACCACCATTTTTCATTCGCGAAATATTGCCTTACTAAAAGATCAGGAAAATATCACCGATGAGATTACTGAAGATTACGATGCGGTATTTAGTCTGGGTGGGGATGGTACCTTTCTTGAGTCGCTTTTATGGGTTGGGGAGAGCGAAGTACCCATTCTTGGCATCAATATGGGTCGCCTGGGCTTTTTGGCATCTATAGCGAAAGAATTTATAAAGGAGTCTCTGTACCTTTTGTTTCAAGGAAAATATGAAATAGAAAGCAGATCCTTGCTATCCCTGGAGAGTAGCCTAAACCTTTTCAATGGCAAAACTTACGCACTGAATGAATGCGCCATCCTCCGAAAAGATTCCTCAGCAATGATTATGATCAAATGCTACATTAACGGAGATTACTTGAATACATATTGGGCAGACGGACTGATGGTGGCAACTCCTACTGGATCTACAGGCTACTCGCTAAGCTGCGGTGGACCACTAATGATGCCGGATTCTAAGGATTTTGTGATAACACCAGTAAGCCCACACAACCTCAACGTAAGGCCATTAATTGTGTCTGACGATTCCGAACTGCGATTCGAAATTGAAACGCGAAACAGAAGTTTCCTTATTTCGCTGGATTCAAGATCCGAAACCATCGAAAATGACGTACATCTGACAGTAAAAAAAGCACCCTTCAAAGCAAAGCTGATTAGAATTGAGGGGATTAATTTTCCTGATACCATTCGAAACAAGCTGGGCTGGGGCTTTGACAAGCGGAATTAATCAGGTTTTACACTCCTTTTACCGAATGTCTCCTTTCAGTACAGTGAAAAAGTGTATTCTTTCACTACTTTTAGGCGTTGATATCTAGCGATTTAACCAGCGCATTTAAATAAAAGAATAAACAAACACCTATTTTTGTGTTTTAACGAGTGAACTATGAAACTCAAAAGTCTCCTAATTATTTTACTTTCTGTGGCCATGCTGGGGCTGGCAGACTCTGCCGAAGCACAGCGGAATAAATACAAGGCACGGAGAAAAACAAACAAAAAAGTATCTCATTATAAAGGCGGGGTTAGGGGATACGGCAGGTTCGAGCCTTATACTTTCGTTGGGGCGAATATCAATGCAGGAAATTACTTTGGTGATCTAGCTCCGGTAAATAAAGCAGCCAGTACCGATGTTTCATTCACCCGGCCGGGTTTTGGATTGTACGGAGGATACAAATTTCATCACTCCATGGCAGTCACCGCAGAAATAAACTGGGTGCGAGTATTTGGGGACGATTTTGCATCGGATCCGGGGAGTGAAGATGGTTTCGCACGGTATGCCAGAAACCTGAGTTTTAGAAATGATATCAAGGAATTCCGACTTGCCTTACAAATTTTTCTTTTCCCCAACTACGGAGGCCCAAGTCAAAGACTTCCATTCAATGCTTACCTGTCACTGGGAGCGGCAGTTTTCCATCACGAGCCAAAAGGGAAGGTTCCTGATGTTGATTATCAAAGTGCTCAGGATGGCTCTGTGGCAGCACCTCAGGCTGGAGAATGGGTGAAACTTCGACCACTTGGCACAGAAGGGCAAAATCTGGGAATCGTAGAGCCTTACAAAAACATTGGAATTTCTATCCCGGTAGCTATTGGCGCTCAAATGAGGATTCCGAACACACAACTGACCGCAGGAATGGAGTTTGGCATCAGGTACATGTTTACAGACTACATAGATGACGTAAGCACCAACTACGTTGGTTTGAATCAGTTTGACGATGACTTGGCAAGAATTATGTCTGACAGAGGAGCTGTTCCATTTAGCTCGAAAGGCAAAGCACGGGATTTGACAAACTTGAGAATAATTGATAACCATGGTGAAGGACACAGTTATTTCATAGAAGGGAATGTGGGTACAGGTATTGATGGCTCTAAGAGAGGAAACCCAGACAATAATGACATGATTTTCGTTACTCAGATAAAAGTATCTTATGTACTTGGAGGAACGACGAGAAGACGGGCAAAATACAGGTGATATTTTGCGAAAATTTTCATTCATTTTCTTAGCACTTATTGGATTCAACTCTACAGCCCAGTTTATGGAGTTTGGTGGGGGGCTGGGGTCCATGAACTACTCCGGAGACCTGGTCAGGGGATACAGCTTTTCAACCTCATCTTTCGCCGGCACGGCGTTCTATCGGATGAACTTCTCTGAGATTCTCACCGTAAAGCTTGCCCTTACTATTGGCAAGGTGAGGGGATCTGAAACTCCCATTGACGCATTCGCCGTAGAGCGAGACCATTCATTCAACTCCACAATTCTCGAGATATCCTCCGTCTTTGAGTATCACTTTCTAGACTTCAAGAATGAGGGTTCGAGGGTAAACTATTCCCCATACATTTTTGGAGGTGTAGGATTCATCAATTTCAGCGATGCGCCGCAAAATGAAGATGTAGGAAAAATTCAGCCGGTAATCCCGCTCGGTGTAGGTTTCAAATACCTTATTCAGAAAAAATATACCATCGGTTTTGAGGCTGGAGCCAGAAAAACATTCTTTGATTATCTGGACGGCATTTCTGACAATGATCAGACCATTAAAGACTATCAGTACGGCAACCCAAAAGACGATGATTGGTACTTCTTTACAGGGATCACTTTTAGTATCACATTGTTCAACGTTCCATGCCCATTCCCTTATCGTCCCAATCAATCCATTCTTTCTCGTTAATAGAAGTTAAATCATTGGCTACCATTCGCTTTAAGTAAAAAAAAGTCCATTTTTGTAGCCTTTTTCAAAAGAGTATTGGAACAACTGATAAACCAAATAGACCGAACAAACATCCCTAAGCACATAGCAGTGATTATGGACGGTAATGGAAGGTGGGCACAAAAGCAGGGTGTGAAACGGATATTTGGGCATCAAAATGCGATTGAGGCGGTAAGGAGTGTTACGGAAGGTTCGGCAGAATTGGGTGTGGGATTTCTCACGCTCTATGCATTCTCCACGGAGAACTGGGAGCGGCCAAAGTATGAGGTGGATGGGCTGATGACCTTATTGGTAAATACCATCAAGGATGAGCTCCCCACCCTTCAGGAAAATAATATAAGCCTGGCTACCATCGGGGATACTGCTGGCTTGCCTGTTAAGGCTCAGGAGAAGTTAAAAGAAGCGATTGACCTGACAAGTTCCAATACCGGAATGAAGCTGGTGCTCGCCCTTAACTACAGTGGAAAGTGGGACCTGGTGCAAGCGATGAACAAGATCATACAAGAAGGAATTGCAGTCACCGAACCTTCGGATGTAGATATGCATCTATCTACCTGGGGGATGCCCGATCCGGATTTATTGATCCGGACAAGTGGGGAGATGCGGATCAGCAATTTTTTACTTTGGCAGTTGGCCTATGCGGAGTTACACTTTAGTGAAGTACTTTGGCCTGATTTTAGAAAAAAAGATTTATACGAAGCAATCATTTCCTATCAAAGACGAGAAAGAAGGTTTGGAAAGACGAGTGATCAAGTGAAAGCATGAAAAAAATATTAATTGTTGTACTTGCCATGGCGGCAATTTATGAAGCTCAATCACAGGTGGTTTTTGGTAGAAACCAAGGTAACTCAAGTGGAGGTGTTTCTATCAATTACTCCAGTCCAAAAGAATACGAGATTGCTGATATTGAGGTACGGGGTGTCCAGTTTCTGGATAACAATGCACTAATCTCCCTATCCGGTCTTAGAGTAGGAGATAAAATAAAAGTACCGGGCGATGAGATCACTTCAGCAATCAAAAAACTCTGGAATCAGGGGATCATAGGGAATGTGTCCATCTATGCTTCCAAAGTGGAAGGTGATAAGATTTGGCTGGTGATAGAACTTACCGAACGGCCAAGATTGACCAAATACGTTATTGAGGGAGTTGGTAAAAGCAGGCAGGGAGAAATCGAAGAAAAAATAGGTCTGATACGAGGCAAGGTTTTGACGGATGTGGTGGTCAAAAATACTGAGCTTGCCGTGATGAAATACATGGAAAGCAAAGGCTTCCTCAATGCTGAGGTGAATGTAATCCAGCAAAATGATACGGTGCTTAGAAATAGTGCCTACCTGAAAATTACAATTGACAAGGGCCAGAAAGTAAAGATCAGAAACATCCAGTTTGACGGCAATGAGCAATTCACCTCGGCTAAGCTTCGAAAAAAGCTAAAAAGTACGGGAATGGTGCCAAAGTTTGCCCTTCCTACAGAAATAATCGAAACAACTGCAAAGCTCATATGGCCGCCCAACCTTATAGACTTTGTGAAAGGGTCAAAGAAAACAAGCAAAGAGGAAGCGAGGGAATACCTCGCAACTCACGTGAATCTTAATTTTTTCAAATCTGCCAAGTTTGTTGAGGAAGATTACGAAGCTGACAAGGATTTGCTAATTGGCTTTTATAACTCTAAAGGATACAGGGATGCGGCGATTGTAACCGATACCACCTACGATATTTCAAACAAATTCATGAATATCGACATCTCCGTGGAAGAAGGAAATAAGTATTACTTCAGAGATATTTCCTGGTCCGGAAACTACATCTATACTGATGATCAGCTGCAGAGAGTGCTGGGAATTGAAAAAGGTGATGTGTATGACCTGGACCTTGTAAATAAGAAACTCAACTTTAATCCTAATGGAGCAGATATCAGCTCCCTGTACATGGATGATGGCTACTTGTTCTTCAGTATTACACCGGTAGAAGTAAGAGTGGCTCAGGATTCCATTGATCTGGAAATGAGAATATACGAGGGTGCCCAGGCCACCATCGATAAAGTAATCATTAGTGGAAATGACAAGACCAATGACCATGTAATCCTGAGGGAACTCCGAACAAGACCTGGAGACAAATTTAGCCGTGCTGAACTCATCAGAACGCAGCGAGAGCTTTCTCAGCTTGGCTACTTCGATCCTGAACAGGTAAATCCAGTGCCAATACCAGATCCAATTAACGAGACAGTAGATATCGAGTGGCAGCTTGTGGAAAGATCCAATGACCAAATCGAACTATCCGGAGGGTGGGGAGGAGCCTTCGGTTTCGTAGGAACTTTTGGGGTCACTTTCAACAATTTTTCTGTACGGAATATCACCAAGCCGGAGCACTGGAGAGGATTGCCGGTGGGTGATGGCCAGAGTTTATCGCTTAGGTTTCAGGCAAACGGACGAAATTTCCAAAGCTATTCCTTCAGTTTTGTAGAGCCTTGGTTGGGAGGTAGAAAACCCAATTCCTTTGGCTTGAGCTTCAGTAAATCCATCCAAAGGTCCATTGACAGAGTACGAGATGTGACATTGGGCTGGCTAAAGGTTACAGGAATATCAGCCTCACTGGGAAGAAGAGTTAGGTGGCCGGATGATTTCTTTACCGTAAGCACAGGTGTCTCTTATCAAAGATATGACCTGTTCCAATTCAACAGTAGGTCACTGGGATTTGCTACAGGAGATGCCAATAGCTTCACGTTCAATACAACCTTTGCCAGAAACTCCATCAATCAGCCAATGTATCCGCAAAACGGATCAAGTATTTCCCTAAGTGCTTCATTTACACCTCCATATTCGCTATGGAGAGATTTGGACTATGAAAATGCGGCACCCGAGGATCGATACAAATGGCTTGAGTATCATAAGTGGAACTTTGACAGCAAGTACTACCTAACATTGACAGGAAAACTGGTTTTGGAAGCAAGGGCTCACTTTGGGTACTTAGGTACTTATACCAGCAAAACAGATGTAGGTCCTTTTGAGAGGTTCCAGCTAGGAGGCTCGGGACTTACCGGACAGAACTTCCTGCTAGGTACTGACATAGTTGGATTAAGGGGTTATCCTGACAACTCCATCACACCTATCGATCGGGTCAACAACATCGAAGGTGGTACTTTATTTAATAAATATGTAATGGAACTTAGGTACCCTATCTCACTTGCACAATCAGCGACAATCTATGCACTCACGTTCGTAGAAGGTGGAAACAACTGGGATCGGTTTGCAGAATTCAACCCATACAACATAAAAAAATCCGCTGGCCTGGGCCTTAGAATCTTCATGCCAGCGTTTGGTCTTATGGGGATTGACTGGGCCTATGGGTTTGATCGAGTTGATGGTACTTTGGAAAATGCCGGTCCACAATTCCACTTCTCCATTGGCCAACAGATTCGCTAATGGCAGTGTCATAAAGGTAAATATCATGAAAAAGTTATTTCTGCTGTTTTTTGGACTATTTCTTACCACCGTTACATTTGCGCAAAAATTTGGGTATGTAGATACCCAATACATCTTGGATAAAATGCCGGAGTATAAAGATGCTCAGGCAGAGATTGAGAAACTAGCCAAGGGGTGGGAAGGGGAAATTCAGGCCCTGTATCAGCAGGTAGAGGCATTGGAGGTGGAGTTAAAGGCTGAGGAGGTGCTTCTTACCAAAGAAATGTGGGAAGAACGAAACCTTGAGATAGAGAGAAAATGGACTGAAGTGAAGGAGTATCAGCAGTCTATCTTTGGGTTTGACGGACTTTACTTCCTGAAGAAAAAAGAGCTTGTAAAACCCATTCAGGATCAGGTTTTCGAAGCGGTGGAGCGAGTGGCTAAGAATAACAGGCTCCAGATTGTATTTGACAAATCTGGTGACCTGGTGATGATCTACACAGACCCTATCCATGATTACACAGATTTCGTGCTTGAGGATCTTGGGTTGGTAGAAAACCAAAGCGTAGGAAATAATTGAGCATAATAATTGAATAATTAGAACCAACAGACGAAAGTCTAAACCATAAAACGAAAAGTTAATTGATATGAAAGCTAGAATTTTACTAAGTACTGCCCTCGCTGTGATCGGTTTTGGAGTGATGGCGCAGTTAAAAGTAGGCTATACAAATGTAGACTATGTATTGAGCCTTTTACCGGAGGCAAAACAAATCGAAAGTGAGCTTGCAGCGTATGACAAGCAACTTTCAGCACAGCTAGAGGCAAAGTATGCAGACTACCAATCTAAGGTAGCTGACTACCAGCAAAACGCTGAAGGCTACACGGACGTTGTTAGAGCTGATAAGGAAAATGAAATCGTAAACCTTCAGACATCTATCCAGCAGTTTGAGCAAAACGCTCAAAATTCCATGATCAACAAAAGAAATCAGCTTCTTCAGCCTGCATTCGAAAAAATCGGAACAGCTATTGAGCAAGTGTCGAAAGAAAATGGATATACGCACGTTTTCAACCTGACTGCAAATGGGCAGAGCATCCTCCTTTATGCACGAGATGAAGATAATGTGACTAACCTGGTATTGAAGAAGCTAGGTATTGATCCGCCAGCAGGTAACTAAGAAACTCGAACTGAAAGATTTGAAAACCCTGATGAATTCATCGGGGTTTTTTTATGCGATAATGATTCCAAAAAGCAGCCCGGCCACAATGATAAATGGTGTTGGCACTTTGGTAAAGTGCATCATCCCAACAGTGGCGAACAGCAGAATGAAATTGATCGGTTTTTGCTCCATGGGCATAAAAAGCAAAAAAGCGGCTGCAATCACCATTCCTGCACTCACGGCTGTTATCCCTTCCAGGGAGGCCCTGATCAG
Source organism: Ekhidna sp. (assembly GCF_040223195.1). Lineage (GTDB taxonomy): Bacteria > Bacteroidota > Bacteroidia > Cytophagales > Cyclobacteriaceae > Ekhidna. Next base: position 547,731 of record NZ_JAVKDX010000022.1, read on the forward strand.
ACGGTACTTTTTCAGCTGCTCCCAAAAGCGGATCACAAAGAAGATGAGAAATGTGCCCGGCAAAAAAATGCCAATAGCCGCCATGCCAGCCATCAGGATTTGACCTCCAATGCCTAACTCACGGGCACTCAAGGCTCCTACATACGCACTAAACGAAAACACCGGTCCCGGAATCGCCTGCACAAACCCATATCCTGAAATAAACTCCTGAGATGTGAGATATTGCTTAAACTCCACAAACTCTGTGTATAAAAGTGGTACCAATACCTGCCCACCGCCAAAGATCAAGCTTCCATTCCGATAGAAGTTTTCAAAGATTTTAATTGACTGAAACTGGGTGACCCCACCCAATACAGCAGCGGCGATAAGTACTGAGATCCACAAGATCAAGTTGGCCCACTTAATGTTGATTTTCTCCTTCTCTTCAATAGGCTGCCGCTTGTACTTCCACGTGGTAGCCAGGCCTCCCAAAATGATCAGAATCGGAAATGCATAAGGTGATTTGAAAGCAAAGGATGCAAAAGCTGAGAAAATCGTCAAGCCCACACCGATCTTGGTATTCACCACTTTGATCGTGATCTTGTAGGATGAATATGCCACGATACCCACCGCTATTGGCTCAATAAACCTTAGGAAATCCAACGAAAAGTCAAGATCCTGTGCAGTAGTCACCAAAATCGCCAAGGTAGTCATGATGCAAAAGGCAGGGAGCATCCAGACCAGTAAAGTCAGGTAGGCCAGGTTGGGGCCACCTATTTTATAACCCAGCGCAGTAATGGTTTGCGTAGATGTGGGGCCGGGCAAGACCTGGCAAAGTGCATAAAGTTCAATCAGGTCTTCTTCAGTAAGATAACCTCTCTTCCCTACCAGCAAATCCAGAAACATCCCGAAATGTCCCTGAGGCCCACCAAAGGCTGTAATGGACAGTGCAAACACGTCCTTCAAAAAGATAAATCCTCTGACCCGCTTGAATGACATTGACTAAGCTTTGAGTCCGATTTCCCTAAGCCGCTCATCCAGAAACTCCCCGGCCGTAATGTCATCAAATGCTTTTGGGTTCTCGTCATCCACACAGCTCTCCAGGCAGGAAAGGTCCATTTCCGATACCGGGTGCATGAAAAAAGGAATGGAGAACCGCGACGTATGCATCAGCTCTCTCGGAGGGTTTACTACCCGGTGAATTGTCGACTTGAGTTTATTGTTGGTGTGGCGCTCCAGCATATCACCCACATTCACCACGATCTGTTCCGGCAAGGCCGTGATCGGAATCCACTTTCCATCTCTGCGCAACACCTGAAGTCCGTCTGCACTCGCACCCATCAGGAGGGTAATTAGATTGATGTCCCCATGCTCTGCCGCCCTCACCGCATCCGGCGGAAGGGAATCCGGATCTTCAATCGGGAAGTAGTGAATCGGACGAAGGATGCTGTTGCCCTCTTTCACCTTTTCGTCAAAATAATTTTCAGGGAGTTCCAGATACAAAGCTATCGCCCTAAGCATGTGCATACCTGTCTGAAGCAGGGTGAGATAGGCTTCAGTTGTATATTTTTCCAGCTCCGGCACCTCGGATGGCCAGATATTTTCAGGATAGTCTTCGCGCTGATTTTGCTCCGGCTGGCCCACATGGAAGAATTCTTTTAAGTCTCCTGTGTTTCTGCCTTTGGCCTTTTCCCGCCCCTTGCTAATGTAGCCCCTCTGTCCGGCCAGCTCCTTCTTTTCGTACTTCAATTTTACCTCATCTGGGAGCCTGAAAAACTTCTCCACCGAGGCATAAAGGTTTTTGGTCAGCTCGTCCGAAAGTCCGTGATTTTTGATGGATACAAAACCGATGTTGGTGTAAGCTTCTCCCAAGGTTCTTACAAAATTCGCTTTTTGGTCAGGAGTCCCATGAGTAAAATCCGCTAAGTCCAGTGAGGGAACCTGATCGTATAATATCTCAGCCATGTCTAGTCAATTAGTTCCTTAAGTTAATCCAGAATAAAATCAACTGAAAGTCAATTCAGAATACTCCGCAAAACCTCCAGTGATTTCGGTCTGCTAATATGAGCATGATGCTGGTAATAATTCAAAATAATTTCCAACATCGAATTTCGTGTTGTTCGCGACATAAGTATATCTGTTCCAAATGGCTCCTTCATTAGCAGATCCATGGTGTGATACTCCTCATTAGAGGGTGCCAGCTTCCCGGTAGAGCTAAAGAGGTTTTCGATATCATCAATGGCATAGCCCAGGTGTGGCCCCACCTTCAGGAGAAACTGCAGGTGAAAATTCGCAATGTTCTTTTTAAGAAGGTCAAACGCTTTGATCGACTCCTCCGCAAACTGATACAAGTCTGGGTTGGCCGACTGCTCAGACTGGAGTAGTTTAGAAAAAACCTCTGTCAGAAAAAGCGTCACCGAGCTCTTGGTCATATCGTTGTGGATGTAGTGCAGGGGATGATGGCTTTTAAACTCTGAGATGCGCTGAAGCTCACGGGTCTCTTTCAGATAAAGTACAAGGTCCAAGAGCGAAAAAGGCTGAAAATGTCCGATACTCTTTTTTGACTTCTGGCTTCTCACCGAATTGACGATGTAGGATCCATACCCATACTCTTCGGTAAATACCCGTGCAATGATGGAAGTATCGCCATACTTCATGTAGCTGAGCACGATCCCCCTGGATTTGGCGATCATCAGCGTACCACGGCTATTTTTCCCACATATGTCTCCTCGCCATCCGAGGTGGAACTAAAAAACAAATAGATCCCTGTTTGCACATTGTTTCCATTTTGGTTTCGCAGGTCCCAGGAAGCCGAACCGCCATTGGCCTTCACTTCTTTCACCAGATTGCCATTGATGTCAGTCACCTTCACACTCACATTTCTGGCAAGCCCTGTGAGCCCTACCAGGCCCTGGTATTCCGGCCTTACCGGATTGGGAAAAATGTTCACATTACGATGCACACGACTTCCTACGGAAGATGCACTGCGGTAGGAAACCAAGCCCTTGTCCGTCAGAATAAAAACTTCCCCGTTGGCCCCATTGTAATCCAGCTGGATAATTCGGTTGGACGGAAGGGGGCTATTTGCTTCATTGAATACCGCCACCTGCTGCGAGGTGTTTTCATCATAGACCCACAGCCCACTGTTGGTGCCAAACCAGATGCGGTTGCCCCCATCCGTCATCACCGCATTGATCTGCTCATCCTGAAAAAGTACTCGGTTCTCAAACGTGGGCAGGATAGGTTCCCCATTGGAAAATACAAAGGAGGCATCCGGATAGAACGCCGGGCCCCTGGAGGTAGCCACCCAGGCATTGTCCTCCACACTGATGGCTATATCGATAAATGAAGAGGGGAGACCATCTGAGGTGCTGATCCATTCAACCTGACTTTCAAGAGGCTCAAAGACGGTGATTGCATCGCTGGCACTGCCCAGCCAAGCCACCCCAATTTCCGATAAATCAATAGTAAGAAATTCATTATCTAGCAAAGTGACCGACGAAAACGATTCCCAACCTTCCTCTGTCAACGTGTGTATGGGGTTTGTGCTGCCAAAAGAAGATACCCACAATCGATCTCCTGAAGCAAGTGCAGTGATCATCGTGTCTGGCTCAGTGCCACTCTCGGGGATATCCCTGATTACCATGCCATTTGTTTCGTCATACAGGCCGTATCCGATGGAAGAAAAATACCTGCTACCCTGGTAGGTGGCCACATCCGAGACATTTGCAAATCCATCGATCTTATTGACCGACCAATCGCCCTCGGCAAAAAGTGAATAAAAATCCTGCTCCTCTGAACCAGTAAAGGAAAAGGGCGAAGGAGCATGAAACGCATAAAGTTGATTTTCAATAACACGGAGGTTTGACATATCATCGCTCCACGGTCCGGTGGGTGATAGCTGCTCTCCCAATTCATCAACCAAGCCATTCTCACCATCAGCAATGAAAAATGCACCTTCATTTAATTCAATGTCATTAACCTGTTCTGAAGCAATTGAGGCAATTGAAGTAAACCCTGTACCTATGTAATTATAAATTGAGCCACCCCCTGCCGTCAATAACTGCCCTTCAGAATCAAAGAGTTTGGACGCCCCCGTCGGCAGATTCGAGCCAGTATCCTGCCAAGCGCCGGACGAAAGCTGAAGCAAACTCCCGGAGGAAAGGGCATACAAGTCACCACCCACCAGTGCCAGATTCGAGTAGCCGGAACTGCCCGTATACCGCTCCCAGCTTTCAAAGTCGAGCAGATTGGCATTGAGGTTTCCAGATTGCACTCCTTCTTCGGTGCGAATGAAAAGTGTATTGTCCAATGCTTCAATTTCCAGCACCTCCACGGCTGCCCCACCTGTGCCAATCTGCACAAAGTTTTCCGTGATCTCCGCCTCCGCAGTGGTTACCACGATTACGCCAAGATCAGTGGCCAGAAACGTTTGAGGTCCCCTGAAGGCAATATCATTAATAGATTTATCTACATCTAGGCTGCTCTCAGCTATATCAGTGATGGATAGAACCTGATCTTCAAACACAAAATCTACATACCCGGATCGATAACCGATAACCATGACGTTTACATCAGCATTATACTTCAAAGCAGAAACGCCCACATCAGAAAGGCCGTCTATTTTCGATAGTTTTCGGAGAGAGCCATTGGTCAGCTCACGGGAGAAAAATCCACCTTCCGTGACACAGAAGATTTTGCTATCCGTGACGGCCAGGTGCCTTGCATCCCGATAGCTGAAATGCGTGCGCCAGGTACCCATTGCAATGTCCTGGGCATGGCTAAACCACCCGGTCAGGAGGATCAGACTACTTAGTACGCACAGCTTCAAAGAAGCAAGATCTGCATAGAGCTTCATAAATATCCTTTTCTCCTAAAACTATCGTTTGCTTGGATTTAGTACGGCGATGTGAATAAGACGCCACATTTCCACACTTCATGCATACGGCATGCACCTTGGTAATATACTCAGCAATTGCCATGAGTGCATCCATCGGCTTAAACGGAAGCCCTTTAAAATCCATGTCCAGCCCGGCCACAATCACCCGCTTGCCCTGGTTGGCCAGCTCATTGGCCACCCGCACAATCTCCTCATCAAAAAATTGTGCCTCATCGATCCCCACAACTTCACAACTTCCCGATCTCAGAAGTATGTCATTCGCAAAGTTTACCGGAGTAGATTGAATGGAGGAATCCTTGTGAGAGACGATTTTCACTTTATCATATCGTTTATCCAATGCAGGCTTGAAGATCTCCACGTGCTGGTTGGCCAGCATCGCCCGGTTCAGACGTCTGATCAGCTCCTCTGTTTTTCCCGAAAACATGGATCCACACACCACTTCAATCCAACCACTTCTACGAAGCGTCCCTTTTCCTATATGTGGTTCTACAAACATCTATTTTGAGTAATTCAAATGCGGTAATTGTGTCTCCTTTGGCACCTCCACAGTCACATCCCCGGAGATGAAAGTCTGACAGGTCAATCGCTCATCCTCTCGCAATTTATTCAATTTCACATATTGCTCTTCCGGTCGGGTTAGAGGTGAAAGATGCTCACGTCCTTTCAGAATTTTCGCTTTGCACGTCGTGCATCTTCCTTTGCCTCCACAGGCATGCATCCAGTCTGTACCGCTCAGCAAAATATCGAGCAAACTTTCCCTTTTATCCTCACAATGAATAGATTTACTTTGCAGGTTATCAATAACTACGGTTGGCATCCTCATCAAATTCAAGAATGCAAAAGAAACTAAACGAAGATTTTATAGACGGCTATTGTGAGAAATTTGCATCCAAAGTGACTGCCGAATTTTTCAAAGAGGGTAAGGAGGTGATTACCGGCAAGGAAATTCTCAAAGTCACCCCGTCTAAGCAAGTCAATTTTTTTGTGATCAAGCTGCTCTTTCGCTACTGGCAGGAGGAAACCAAAAAACTGGAAAGTCCATTCTTCAACTACAAGCACGAAGAGGTTCGGCAGGCGATGATCCAGTTTATGAACGTGCTTTCCCAGCACATTGAGATCAACAAAGAAAAATTTGAAACCCTCCTCAATCATGCCGTAAAAGACACCATCTATCTGGCAGCCATGCCTCAGGCGTATGTGGAGATAGACCTGGACAGTCGTGGCGTGGAAACCATCAAAGACAAATCGGTGGAAGGGACTGTGAAGTACCTCAAAATCCACAAAAAAGAAATTCAAAACTTCCTCTCTGACATGAGAGGTCTCACCATCGACGATGTGATCGATGAGCTGCCGGAGGAGTTTGACGATTTTGATACCACCGAAGCAGTAACTGAAGAGTGCGCGCTTCTCTCAGAGGTGTTGATGATCACTCCAGAAAAGGTTTTCTCAGACGATCCTGAGATGGATGAGTTTGATGATGATGACATTTTTGAGCCAGGCGAAGAAGACCTGGTGGAAGTGAAGAAGCCACGCAAAACTGCCCCGGATGCACAGGCTGAAAGTGAGGGAGTAGAGATCAATGCGGAAGATGAGGCGATGGAGGAAGAAGATATTGATGAGGGCTTCCATGCTCCGGTAGTCAAAAAACCAGAAGCAGCCCCCGAGCAGGAAGAAGTAGAAGATGAGCCTGAAGAAGAAGAGCAGCAAGAGGAGGAGACAACCGATGAAGATGAAGACCTTCCTAAAGAGGAAGAAGAAGAGCCTAAAAAAGAAGTACGTACACCTGTGATTCTTGAAGATGAGGATCGGGAAGACGACTTTCCTGAGGAGACCATCAACAAGCAATTTGAGAAGGAAGAAGAGACCGTGGCGGACCACCTGGGCAGCAGCAATAAAGGAAGCAGCATTCTGGAGTTGATCTCCCTGAATCACCGATACATGTTCATCAAGGAGCTTTTCCGCAACGATAAAAACGAATTCGAAAACGCCCTCTACGAACTGGAGGAGTATGACTCCTTCGACGACTCAGTGGAGTTTCTGGTGCAGGGCTATGCCAAGCACAACGAATGGAACATGCAATCCGACGAAGTGAAGGAGTTTTTGAAGGTGTTATTTAGAAGGTTCAGATAATCTCGTGAGTCTGCCAAACCAAAAAATAGATCAGGATCAACTGGTCGCCCGCTTGCGGGCGAAAGAGGCAGATGCATTTAGCTATTTATATGATAATTACTCCTCTGCCATTTATGGTTCCATCCATCGGATCATCAATGATGAGGATGTCTCAAAGGAAGTGCTGCAAGATGCCTTCATGAAATTTTGGGACAAGATTGATCAATACGATGCTTCAAAAGGCCGCTTTTTTACCTGGATGGTAAACATTAGCCGAAATCTGGCGATCGATAAGCTTCGATCAAAAGAAATGAAGAAGGTTGGGAAAACCGATAATATCGAAACTTACGTAACTGATATTGAGCGTGACAAACTAAGCCTCCTCAATGTCGATGGCATTGGCTTGAAAGAAGCGCTGGCCTCTCTCAGGGATGAAGAAAAGTTCATTCTCGAGATGGTCTATTTTAAAGGCTATACCCAATCAGAAATTTCGGAAGAGTTTGATATCCCACTCGGCACAGTGAAAACACGACTGAGGATGGGATTGAAAAGTATGAGAAAAGTATTGCAAGTAGAGTGAACATAGAAGAGTACATATCGTCAGGCATTTTAGAAGCCTATGTCATGGATCAGCTTCCACCAGCTGAACGGGCAGAGGTGGAGCAAATGGCCGCTGAGCATCCACAGATCTGGGAGGAGCTGGAGGCGATTGAGCTTTCTATGGAAACGCTTGCACTGGCTACAGCAGTGGCCCCTCCTGCGGATGTGAAAGCGAAGCTGATGGCCAAAATAGGCACTGAAGACTTAGGTGAAGAAGACGCAGCACCTGTTATCCCCATGCAGCGAGACAAAGCCTTTGGCATACTAAGGTTTGCTGCAGCCGCATCTGTGTTTGTAGCGATGGCCGCTGCAGTGATGGCTTTCACCTACTGGAAGAAATGGCAAAGTGCCGAAGGCCGCCTGGCGGACATGATTGCGCAGAATGCGGTGTTTGCAGAAAACTACAATCAGGTGAACCAACAGCTGGATGACATCCAGGATGCTGTGGCGATCATGAACAATACGGCCTACAAGCGAGTGGTCATGAACGGCACAGACAATTCACCTCAAGCACAAGCCACTGTGTACTGGAATGAGGCCACTGCAGATGTGTACCTCAGCATCCAGAATCTGAAAGAACTTTCCCAGGATCAGCAGTATCAACTGTGGGCGATCATTGACGGCAAGCCGGTAGATGCCGGAGTATTCGACCCAAACAATGGCGGCTTGCTCGTGCAGATGAAAAACATCGGGCCAAATGCGGCAGCCTTCGCCGTGACCATCGAGCCTCGTGGTGGTAGCGAAAACCCCTCACTGGAGACCATGCAGGTGGTGGGGAATGTTTGATAGTTAGTAGCAAGTAGTTAGTAGTTAGTAGTTAGTATTTGGTTGTGCCAATCGCTTGGTACATACTGTTCCCTATTGAGGGGATTATAGGGGTGCCCTTTTTGAAAGTCACTCAGTACATTCGTTTTCCCTATGAGTGGGCCAGGGGGTGATGTTTTTTGTAAGTCGCCCAGTACATACTGTTCCCCCCTTGAGGGGGCCAGGGGGTGATATGCCAAATGGCCTAAGGCTTCACCTCCCACACGAATGCTGTTCGGCAGAAGCCGATACGGTGTGCTTATTCAGGGTGAGCCAATCTGTGGACTTGTGACATTCATGACACAGCGGCACAATGCGCCAGGTGTTGTCACCGGTCTTGCGCTTTACATGCGCACCTACTTTGGCAGGGTTGGTGCAATTCTTCGTTCGGCAGGTACCCACATCCTCTTTGGTGATGCGCTCCCAGTGTTTCAGCCACGAGGCGCAGCACTCGCAAGCCCGGGCGTGGTTTTTGTGTATCACTTTTACTTCCATAGCCAGAGTAAGATAATCAGTTACAAGTTTCTAGTGGCTAGTTTTCTAGTTGAAAAGGATAGCGACCATTACGCCATCCTTCGAGAACATCAGGATGATAGTGCTACTAGCAACTAGTAACTTTTGAACTCGAAACTTTGAACTAGCACGAAATCCTTCGTTACAGGATGCCCGCCTTCGCTGAAGCTCCGGCAGGCTAGAAACTCGCAACTCGCAGCTAGTAACTATCCCACAATCTCCGCACCCAAACACTCCTTTGGAATCTTGAACGCATCTACCAACGCTACTGCATCCTGCCGCACCTCCCAGCACAGCTGATTGATCAATTTGCGGATGGCCTTGGTTTTTGAGCCGGCCAGGTAATCCTGCTCCAGGTACCACCCTTTATTTTTCTCCAGCTGGGTCAGCGCAAACAGCTGACATAGCTTTCGAAGGGCTTCCTTGCATTTGGGATCTTCCGTCCTTTCCACCGCCTCCAGAAACTGCTCAAGGATCAGGCGCTCCACATATGCATGACCGACCTGCACCATGTGGTATTGGGTCTGGTTGAAGGCATCAAACGAATCCATGCCCGCATCCAGGTGCTTTTTGAATCGCTTGGCTGCCGATGACAGGATCTCATTTTCATGGTAGCGAAAAGCCGCCAGATGGAACTCCGGATCGAGCAAGTGCGCTTCATCCGTGTTGCGAATGGTGATCGGGTTCATTTCCACGATGCTCGTCTTCGCATGCTGCGTGACATAGTTGACCATCCCAAAGAAGTTGATGTCGCTAAATTGCTTTTTGAACTCTGACAGGCGGCCTTTAGCCACCAGTTGCATCAGCACAGTATTATCTCCTTCGAAGGTTGTAAAAACGTCGGTATCGTTTTTCAGGCGGTCCAGCCGGTTTTCGGAGAGGTATCCTTTACCCCCACACGCTTCGCGACATTCCTGCAAGGTGTGCGTCGTGTTCCAGGTAGCCCATGCTTTCAGGCCGGCCGCCATGGCTTCAATTTCCTGCATCTCATCTTCCGTTCGCTTTAGAAACCTATTGGTCACGTGCTGCAGCGCAAAGTGCAGTGCATAGGCATTGGCAAGGAGGGGCATCAATCTTCTCTGGTGGGTGCGATAGTTCAGGATGGGAACCTCCTGACCGTTTTCCGGGCCAAATTGCTGGCGCTGATCTCCGTATTTGATCGCAATCGTCAATCCGGATTTGGCCGCACTAAGTCCAGCTCGAGGGATGCCGATCCTACCGCCTACCAGTGTACCTAGCATGGTAAAGAATCGTCGGTTGTCGCTGGTGATGGGGCTTTGGAAATTGCCGCTTTCATCCACACTCGCGTACTTATCAAGCATATTATCATAAGGAATCTCTACCTGATCAAAGGCGATCTTGCCATTGTCCACCCCATTCAATCCCATCTTTCTGCCACAATCGGTGATGGTCACTCCCGTGTGCATTTCTCCTTTGGGTGTACGTAGTGGTACCACAAAGGCATTGACGCCATAGTCGGTATCGTCGATGATGAGCTTGGCAAATACGGTAGCCATCTGTCCGTGCAGCGCCGCATTGCCGATGTATTCTTTGGTATCCAGCTCAGTGGGCGTATGGATGATGAACGTCCGGTTGCTGTGCTGATAGGTGGCAGTAGTTTGCACGCCCTTCACGTTGGAGCCGTGCCCTGTCTCTGTCATGGCAAAGCAGCCGGGCAGCTGCAGGGTGCCGATATCCTTTAAGTATTTATCGTGGTGTTTTTTCGTGCCGAGGAAATAGACGCTCATGCCCCACAGGCCAAACTGCACCCCAAACTTGATCACCGTACTCAGGTCGTGATAAGAGAGCGTCTCCATGATGGTAAAATACTTTCGCATGTCGTCTTCCCCGCCGTATGCTTCGGGATAGGCCATTGCGCCAAAGCCTTGCTCTGCCAACAGGCGGCACCAGGTCAGCACCTGCTCGCGGTAGGTGGTAAGGCTGTCCGGATCGATGTAGCGGAAGGCCGGATCACACAGGATCGTCTTTACCTTCTGGATGATGTCATGCTCCGCTCCGTCCAGTAGTGCATTCATGATGGCGGGATCAAATGATGGGCGGGAGGCCAGCTCTTCGATGATCGTTTTGGGCTTATTGGCCCTGAGGTGGTAGGTAGCCTCCGACGAGGCGATACCCAGCATATCTTCCATCTCCAGCAGCGCAGTGCGCACCTCCACCGGGGTATCTGATCCCTTCAGGTTGGACAGCTTCATCCCGATCTCGGCCAGGCTATCCCGTACTTCCAGCTCCGACTCATTGATGGCCTTCTTCCAGCTCTTCAGTTCCTGCGGGGTGGGTGGGTGCTTGGGATCAAGGAAGCCCGACAAAAACTCGGTTTCCTCGGGAGTGAGCCACACTTGCTTGCGCAGGTACCCTTCGATGGCGGCAATCTCTGAGGGGAGCAGCACGGCATCTGCCCAGGCCATGTAAAAAAGCGGGAAGAAACTATACAAGGCAGGATTTTTCGCCAGCAGGGGGGAGTGGATGGAAGCGTTCATAAGGATACTTTCTAGAAAGGTAGAAAATATTCCGGTGTGATGGTGCTTTGCTCAAGCTCGAAATAACCTAAAAAATAACCCCGAACCACTCTTGAGTTCGGTCAGGGTTGCAGTCTCTAGTGACTAAAAAAGTGGGGCTCATCCCCGATCATCGCTGTTCGTGCAAGCGGGACAGCCCCCATCACCCCACGCAGGTGATGGCCCTCCCTTCCCGATGATCCGGGACTAAATGCAAAGATAAAGATGTTGCCGTCACTGCGAGGAGGTACGACGAAGCAGTCTTAAACAATAAGATCGCTTCGTGCCTCGCGATGACGCAACGCTATTTCCCCATTCTTTTCTATCTTCAAACGTTAATTACCAATCGCCAATATGGATCTAATAGAATCAGGAATAAAGAAGGGACTAATATCATTTGATGAAGAACGCAAGTACATTACTTACGTCCACCAAAAAAAGAAGAGAAACTATACCAATCCCGAAGAACAGGTACAAGCAGAAACTTTCCTCAAGCTCATTCTTGTGTATGGCTATCCTGTAGAACGCATTCAGCAGTTTGTAACTGTCACAATGGGTTCTTCTACAAAGGAAGCCGACATTTTAGTTTACAATGATGACGAATGGTCTGAACCACACATAATTGTTGAATGTAAGAAGCCAGAAGTATCAGAACTAGAGTTTGAGCAAGCTATTGAACAAGGCTTTGCTTATTGCTACGCAACAGCAAAAACGGTGAAATTCCTTTGGGTAACCTCGGGAATTAAAGACCGCTATTTTGAAGTCAATAAAGAGAAGCAAGACCGTGTTTCAGTTCCTGATATACCGCAATATGGTGTTACTAAGCTATCCAAGTATAAGTATGCCAAAGGTGGTGTTGACCAAAATGCAGCAGAGCCTGAAGTTGAGTATGGAAAGCAAAAGTTCTTTGAACTTGAAACCGTAAGTGAAGAAGAATTAACCAGACGTTTCAGAATGGCCCACCAGTCGCTTTGGGCAGGTGGTGAACTGAATCCTTCAGAAGCATTTGATGAATTAGATAAACTAATCTTCTGTAAGATTTGGGATGAAAGACACCCACGGAAAATAGGTGAACCATACCAATTCCAAATCTTTAAAGAAAGTACAGAAGAGAAAACTACCCAAGAGCTATACAAGCGAATACTTGACCTCTATGCAGAAGGAAAGAAAAGAGACCCGGAAGTATTCAAAGACAACATTAGACTGAATGCCGCCAAGGTAAGAACAGTAGTTACCTACTTAGAAGGCATTAACCTAAGCAAAACAGACTTAGACAGTAAAGGAAGAGCCTTTGAAGCCTTTATGGGTAGTTATTTCAGGGGCGATTTTGGTCAGTTCTTTACGCCAAGAAACATTGTAAAATTCATAGTTGATGTATTACCCATTGAAAACACCTCCCGAGTGCTAGACACTTCTTGCGGTAGTGGTGGTTTCCTTCTTTATGCATTGGATAAGGTGAGAGCACAGGCAAGTGAATACTATAATGAAACCTCAGTAGAGCATTACAAACATTGGCATGATTTCGCTGAAAAGAATCTATTCGGAATTGAGATCAACGAGCAGATTGCCCGTACTGCCAAGATGAATATGATTATTCATGATGATGGTCACACCAATGTGATTGCTTCTGATGGATTGCTTCCTAGTGAAGAAATGATAAAGAAGAATGGAAACAAGGAGTTCAAATACGATTCATTCGATTATATCATTACCAATCCTCCTTTTGGTTCTTCAGTAAAGCAAACTGAAAGAGCCTACATGAATCAATACCGCATGGCGATTAAAGATGCTGATTGGTTAGATGTTAAAAAGCAAGGAGCAAAAAACAGAGCCAATCAGAGTACTGAAGTGATGTTCATAGAACAATGCTATAAGTTCTTAAAGCCAGGGGGCTACTTGGCAATAGTCATTCCTGATGGCATTCTCACCAATAGTAGCTTACAATATGTAAGAGATCAGATTGAAGATTGGTACAGAATTGTAGCTGTAGTATCCATGCCTCAAGACGCTTTTGCTCATACGGGTGCAGCTGTAAAAAGCTCGGTAATGTTCCTGAAAAAACTCACAACCAAGCGGAGTGATGCTATTAAAGCCAAAAAAGTAAGTGTTCAAAACAAGATACTTAAAGACCAAAAATTTGAGAAACAAGTAGCTGATTGGGAGAAGGAAAAGAAAAAGATACTGAAAGACAGAACAGGCTTTAATGCGGACGGCTTAGTCAATACCACAGGCAAAACCGAGAAAAAGGAAATTGAAGCCACTCAAGAGTTCAAGGATTGGAAATCTGAAATCAATGCTGAATACAATCAAAAGATAAATGACCTGAAAGACCAATTAGCAGACCTATACCTTGAAGAGAAGCAAAAGGCTTTAGAAGACTATCCAATCTTTATGGCCATAGCTGAAGAAATAGGGTATGACGCTTCAGGGAAAACCACCTCAGCAAATGAGCTAGAAACAATTCAAGACTCTTTGCGCCAATTTATTGGATCTGTAAATACTAACGAGAAGTACTAAGCATTATGCCAGATTTAATAGCAAACAGCGTTTCAAACACATTCCAAGTCAATTTATCAGACTTGGAAAACAGACTTGATCCACATTTCTATAAGCCTGAATATGCTGAACTAATCGACAAATTGAATAACTCCCCTAATTCAAAACTTGGTGATGTAGTTAAATTCTCGTCAGAAACTTGGAACCAAAAAGACCATTTTGAAGGTACATTTCCATACATTGAAATAAGCGAGATTGATTTATCAACGGGTGCGATAAAATACATTCGTCAAGTTCCAATCTCCGAAGCACCAAGCCGTGCAAAGAAAATTGTGCGTTCAGGAGATATAATAGTTTCAACTACAAGACCTAGCCGTGGTGCTATCAGTTTCATTACAGACGAAAATGATTTTAGTATAGCCTCCACAGGCTTTTCTGTTTTAAGGGGTATAAAACCTGATGCAGAAGTTAGCCTAGAATATCTCTTTTGGATTCTCCGACAAAAGTTCATTTTACGCCAAATGGAACAACGTAGCAGCGGTGGTAATTACCCTGCTATTACAGAAGATGAGCTTAAAAAGATTCTAATTCCTACTCCAACAGAAAATGAACAAGAAGAAATAGTAGAACTCTTCAAAACTGCATTGGCAAATCGTCAGACAAGGATTCAAGAATCCGAAAATTTACTTGCTGAAATCGACTCGTATATTCTCAACGAATTAGGAATCATATTACCTGAGAAGGACACAAGCATTGAAGCTAGAATGTTTCAAACCACCTTTCAAGAACTGTCAGGCAGAAGGTTTGACCCTAAACTATTTGACACTCATTCCAAAAATCTATTCGCAGCGGTTGAAAATGCCCAATACCCAAAAGAGCCTCTTAAAAACCTGATTTCACATTCAGCAGCAGGAGATTGGGGAATTGATGAAGAAGCGGAAGTTAAGGAAGATCAGTATGATACCTGTTTGGTAATTAGAGCCACTGAGTTTGATAACCTATACAACCTCAAGCTAGAAAATGACAGGGTTAGATACAGAAAAATCAAAAAGGATAAACTCAAGCAATTAGACATTCAGCCATATGACTTGCTCATAGAAAAATCAGGCGGCAGCCCAGATCAGCCAGTGGGCAGAATCTCATTGCTTACAGAAGATTTATTTGAAAACAATACGCTGTGCTACAGCAACTTTATTCATAAAATACGAGTGGACACCTCAAGAGTTGACCCCTCCTATTTGTTCTGTTTCCTCAAGACTATTCACAATATCAAAATCACTGAGATTATGCAGAGTCAAACCAACGGCATTCGTAATCTTATCATGGGTGAATACTTCAATCAATCTATTGTCCTACCAAAGTTGGATAAGCAAATAGAGATTGGTAAGGAAGCTAACAGGAGAAGGTTTGAAGCTCAGCGATTGTCTTTAGAAGCAAATAAGGTATTGGAAGATGCCAGAGCTGAAATAGAACAAATGATTTTAAGTAATTGACATGAGCTATAACTACAGAAAACCGCAAGACGTAGTGAGTCCGAAATCAAGGATTAAAGGAACTCCTCAAGTAATTTATGACGGAAAAGATGGAGAATATCCTTTTTCAATTGCAATCATAAATTGGGATGGTAATAAAGCTTACGGTATTCGCTGGAATGTGTCTGATAGCGAATGGGACAACCCTGAGAAAATGATTGGAGGAACAAAACAATGTGTGGGTAACCCTCAGTCTCGTGGCAATTCTACGTGGTTCATTGTGCCGGATATTCTTTTCAATCCCACCAATCCGGTAATGCAAGAAATCCTTAAGAAAATAAAATGACCTTCCTAGAACTAGCTCAAAAAGTACTTGAAGAAGCAGAATACCCGCTATCCAGCTCACAGATATGGAAAATAGCTGAGGAAAATGGCTATACTTCCCTGCTGGACAGCCAGGGTAAAACCCCTGCCAGCACTTTAGCCTCCCAACTGTACACACGAACCAAACTGAGAAATCATGATAGAATAGGAATCGTCAATGACACCCGGCCTGTCAGATTCTGTATTGTCGGGAAAGAGTACCCATATGATGCCTGGGACTATTCGAAAAAGGGCGATCCGGACGATGTAGAGAAGGAACTTTCTTATAAAGAATCGGACTTGCATCCATTGCTTGCCTGGTTCATCCGGACAAAACTGATTGCCTATCCAAAGACCATCAATCACAGCAAATCAAAGAAGAGTAGCTATCGCCAGTGGGAGCACCCGGATATGGTAGCCTGCGGCTTCCCGGAAGGTGTTTGGAAGACTAAGGCGTATGAAGTAAGTATTCGTTTGGGTGGCCATGCGGTTGAATATTATTCTTTTGAGATTAAAAAAAGCCTGTCCTTTTCGAATCTACGAGAATCGTTCTTCCAGGCGGTATCTAATTCATCGTGGGCACATCATGGCTATCTAGTAGCTGCGGAAATATCCAATGACATTGAGTTCGAAAAAGAAGTGTCGAGATTATCTAATTCATTTGGGATTGGGCTTATTCGTTTAGATACCAAAGTACCGGAACTATCAGAGGTGTTGTTGGATGCTGATATAAAAGATGAAACTGATCTAGCCATGATGTCCAAACTCTGTGGCAACCTGGATTTCAATGACTTTCTGGAGCAAACCATGAAAGACCTGGATCAAAAAGACATCCGTGAAGATCGCTATGATAAGCTTTGGGAGATTGAGGATTTGGTGAAGAAGTTTAATAGTTGAGTAGCACAGCCATGCTCCCACCAAAAACCTTTACGTACGCATCCATTGCTGTATACATTTCCACCGGCATCACAATGATCCACGCCTTGCTTCTAAAACTTCAGGTTTTCGAATCAGATTTTGATGGCGACTCCTTATTCGGAGTAGTGCTGCGCAGCGCATTTTTCGTGCTTCTAGGATATAAAATAGGCCAGGCAAAAAATTGGGCTCGTATAGTTCTGCTATATATTGTAGCCATTCAGGTGCTCTTCATGCTATTTGGAGCTTTTGTCCATATCGATACGGATCGTCTTTTAGATTTGGCACTATTGATCTTTGCGATGCTGCCGCTGGTAGCTGCATGTATCTTTCTCTACACTAAAGAATCCAGGCGGTGGATATCCATTCATAAGCGTCCACCAAAATTTCGAATAAACTATATGCTGATTTTGGAAATGGTCGTAGTATCCGCATGCGCTGTTGGCGCATGGAGAATTTTCGATTTAGCCAATCCTGAAAATTTAGGGTACATCATTGCTGGATATGTTGTTTTGAGGTTACTACCCCTGGTATTCAAACTCAAATGACCTCCGGGTTATGAACCCGAGACTCCAAGTTGATTTAATTGATGAGCATGGGTTTAGCGGTCCGGACGGAACTCGCGAAACAATTCTGTTTTTCTGCCAACAACCCCTCCGCCCCTGTCAATAACCTCTCCGCGCATGTCAAAGACCCCTCCCGGCCTGTCAAAGACCTCTCGGAGCGTGGCAAGAACCCCTCATTGCGTGTCAAAGACCCCTTCGAGGCTGTCAGAAAGCCCTCGGTGCATGACAAGAACCTCTCCGGACGTGTCAAAGAGGCCTCTGTGCCTGTCATAGACTGCTCCGGGCATGGCAAAGACTGGCATTACCCTGTTTTGGGTATTTTGCAATGAGATCATCACGTTTTCTTGCATGAATCTATCAGGTTAGATATTTTAAACAACGTAATTAATACTCACATCTAAACATTTTACTATGACACAAGAACAAATCAATCGGACGGAAATGATGGAAACCACCCAGACCTACCTGGATGCCAACACGGCGGTATGGAGTGCCATCCCTATCGTCACCACGTACAAGAACCAACTGTCGCAAGCAATAGATGGCTTGAAGACGGCAGCACAGGATCAGGATGCCGCTCAGGTATTTATCGGTAGCAACCTGCAAAGCCTGAAGATCACCATCGCCGAAAAAATGGACATCCTGGATGATATCCTGGAGGCCTACGCAGACGATACCGGCAATGCAGAGCTGCTGGCCAAGGCAAGCAATTCCAAGCGGGATTATCTTCGTCTCACCAATGAAGACTTAGAAACGAAGGTGAAGAATGTGATTGACCTATTGGAGGCCAATGTGGCTGATATGGCAGACTATGGACTTACGCAGGATCAGATTGATGATGCCAAGCTAAGTTTTAGCAGCTATCAGGACAAGCGCGGCAAGCCTCGCTCCTATCAGGTAGCTTCCCGCCAGGCCACCCAAAGCCTGAAAGACCTCCTGAGTGAAGGCATGGATGCGCTGCAAAGACTGGATAAAGTGATGAAGCGCTTCAAGCGCTCGAACAGTTCCTTCTTCAACGGGTACATGGCCGCCAGGACGATCGTGGATAATTGAGCCACAGCGTGGCAGGCATTGACCGTGGGACGGCAGGCGTAAAGAAAAAAGTGGGTGCCTCAAAAAGGCACTCCTTTTTTACTGCCTAAAAAAGCCAGGAATAGGATGGCACATTGTACGTCTGGTACGTGCTGCCACCTGTCAAAAGGGATGCCTACTGGTGGTTCTAATTTTTTTGCGGGCATTAGCAAATTGTAGGATATGAAAAAGCCTTCGATTGTCATGGCTATCTTGGCAGTTTCGCTATTACAATGCTCCGATTTTTCCAAAAGAAACCGAAGGAAAAGCAGCCTCCCCGGCTCTTAGACATGTACGGGAATCCAATCATGGAAGGAGATGAAATAATCTCTCACCGATATGAGCTGGGGCAGTGCATTGTGGAGTTAGAAGGGTTGGAATATTTCTATGTTTCCAAACACTCAGGAAAGAGAGTGAGCTATACGAAAATGATTGACGCGATCACAGGCAATCAGAAGGTGAAGAAGGTGGGGTGATATTGTTTCCGTCATTGCAAGAGAAATCTTCGAATTTATGTTCTTAAGCCTTAGACCGAAAGGTCTTTCTTTTCTCTTGATAGAAAAGAAACAAAAGATCAAGGCTGTAAATCTCTCACTAAAAAAATGAATTGTCCTTGTACGCAAAACCAAACTCACCCTCCTATTGTCGGGCTCAAACAATGGTTTTGCAAGTGATCTTCATGATTCATTTTTTCTTAACGCTCAGGATTTAAGGCCATTCGAACTTTGATTTGAAATTGGCTAATCCTTCGGATGTGGAATGCTCCCCCCAATCAGTGGTATGGCAAAACAAAGGTCTCCTTGAGGGAAAAGCCACTTCACCCCACCACCAGCTTATACCCATATCCTCGCACATTCACGATCTGAATGGAGGTGTCCTGTGCGAGCTTCTTTCGCAGCTTGCTAATGAAAACATCCATGCTGCGGGCATTGAAGAAGTCGTCATTCCCCCAAAGGGTTTTCAGGATGACCTGACGATCGGTGAGCTCATTCACATTCCTCACCAACGCATCCAGAAGCTGCGCCTCCCGGTGGGTCAGGCGTTCTTCCTGTTTAGTGGGCTTGTGAGTAAGTACCTGCTTCTGGCAGTCGAAGGAGTAATCTCCAACTTCCTGCGCACCTCCCCCAGACTTTGAAATCTTGCGATTGAGCAACGCATGAATACGCACGATCAGCTCTTCCATGCTGAAAGGTTTCTTCAGGTAATCATTGGCACCATACCCAAAGCCTTCCACCACATCCTCAGTGCGGGACTTGGCAGTCAGAAAGATGATCGGCACATATTGATCTCGCTTGCGCAGCTCCTTTACCAGCGAGAAACCATCCAGCTTGGGCATCATTACATCCAGCACCATGATGTCCGGACGGTCCTTTTCATATGCTTGCCTGGCCTCCTCTCCATTGGCACAAAACACCACCTCGAACCCGCGGGACTCAAGACTCTCCCGGATGATCATTCCTAAGGCTGCTTCATCTTCAGCGAGTAATATTTTGGGAGGGTTCGTCATAGTGCCAGCTTAAACAGAGTTTTGTTGGTGTCTACCTCCAGCGTAAGTTGGCCTCCATGAAGCTCAGCAATGGTGCGAGCATAATACAGCCCTATACCAAAACCTTTTACATCGTGGGTGTTTCCGGTAGGTATTCGATAGAGCTTTTCGAAGATCTTCTCCCGCTGGTTTTTAGGAATAGATCCTCCATTATCCTCTACTTCCCAACGCATCTTATCATCCTGCTGCTTCAACCTAACCACAATCTGATCTCCTCCATATTTGATGGCATTGTCCATCAGATTTGAAAGTGAGTTTTCCAGGTGGAATCGATCCAGCATTGCAACATGAGATTCCAGGTTCGTCTCAAATCGTATCTGCTTCTCGTCTTCTACCAGTTGGAAGCGCTCCACAATACTTCGTGTCCAGCCAACCACCTCCAGTTCCTCCTGATTAAGGGTGAGTTTCCCTTTGTCAATGATGGCTGTTTCCAGCATCTTCTCCACCATGTCATTCAGCTTGCGCAGCTGACTATTGGAGAGCTCAAGATATCGTTTGGTTTTATCCTGATCATTGGTCTGATTAAAGTTGGTGACCCCTTCCAGTGCGGAAAAAATAGTGGCGATTGGGGTTTTGAATTCATGAGTGATGTTGCTGATTAGGTCATCCTTGATAGCTGCCAGTTGCTTCTGTGCATTGATGGTCTGATAGAGATGAATCAATGTGCCAATGACCAGGCCGATCAACAGGACTGACAACACCAACTCACTGATGCCATTCCTGAGAATGATCAATGTTGCATTCTCAAAATCAATAGAAATGGTGTTTCGATCTCCAAGATAAGTTGATGTGGCCTCCGCAGAGAGATAGTTATCGCCTTCAATAGAACCAATGGTCGTTTTTCTTCCTTGGATCTCTTGCTTTAGTTTGAAGTTGATATTTAGATTTTTCTGCTCAAGTACTCCTTGCATTGTGGTAAACAGCGTTCCTAAATCCAGCAAATCTTCACTGATGGAGATCATTACCTTTTGTGTCAAAAACTGAAAATCCCTCAACCTACTGGTATCACTCTGTTGAAGGTCTCCCCGCAGTTTGAAGTGCTTTATATTATCCCCATTGCTTGTTTTGAGTACCTCGTTGAGTTTAATTGAATCCGGAAATGATCCCGTGCTGGACCATACATGCCTGAGATTGGAAGATGAAAGCGGTTTACTTCCCTCCATAACTTTGGCAATACTATCCACTTCATCAATCTTGGAAGCATAACCTATGGCCCGTTTGCCTTCAATCAATGAATCAGTACTGGTCAGGATGTAAATACTATTCTTTGCCCTATTGGCAAAATAATCTTCAATGCTTGCATCCAGTGACAGCTTCACATCCTGAATAAACCGCTGCTTGTTTACCTGGTAGTTTTGAATGGTAAAATACACCTGTGCAGCAGTGAGCACCACTGCTGTTATCACAATCAGAAATACTATTTTTCGATACGATTGCTTAGCCACGATACAAATATACGGGGCAGATATGGGGTACTTTCCATCCGTTAACACACGTTAACACTGCTTAACCATCTGTTAGCACTCATTCTCATTGGTTTGCCGGAAACAAAAACACAATGAGAAAAACACTACTTATTCTCTCACTGGTACAAGGCATGCTGGTGGGAATCACCTACCGGGCTATCGGTCAGAAATTTGAAGGAATAGCGTCTTATAAATCCTCCATGAATATTGAGTCCGTCAATATTGCCGGACAGGACATGAGTCCCGAAATGCAGGAGTCTTTACGTAAGCAGATAGCCCAGCAGATGCAACGTGATTATACGCTAACCTTTAACCTGCAGGAGGCCATCTGGAAAGAAGATGCTGCTCTGGAGCCGGAAAGTCCTCCATCCTCAAACGGTGGCATGCAGATTCGCCTCTCCACCGGGAATTCCAAAAGCTATGTAAATCCTGGAAAGAATGAGTTTCTGGAAGAAACTGAAATTTTCGGCAAGAAATTTCTGATCGCCGATGAACTGGAGCCATTCAACTGGAAGATCACCGGTGAGAAAAAGAAAATAGGTGACTACACGGTAATCAAAGCGGAGTTTCTGGACATCAACGAACAGACCACCATCTCTCTGGATAACTCTGAACAGAAAACAGAAACCATGATGGATACCACCTTGATTACTGCCTGGTACACCCCTGAAATTCCGGTATCTCAGGGACCTGCCAACACGTGGGGACTTCCAGGACTTATTCTGGAGCTAAAACAGGGAAATCTTACTTTTCTATGTACGAAAGTAGAGCTCAATCCTGCTACCCCTGTGACGATCGAAAAGCCGGAAAAAGGAAAGCGTGTCTCTCGTGAAGAAGCAGATAAAATTCGTGACGAAAAGATGCAGGAGATGATGAAGAAGTATGATACTGGAGGCGAAGACGGACATACCCGTACAATCAGAATCGGAGGATAAACAGACTCAATTAATGAAAGGACTAATACTAACTCTTCTGAGCCTGATAGCAACTTTTGCTATCCAGGCTCAGGATCATGTGGTGCTACGTGGGCAAACGCGGGATACTACTCTCGCTCCTGTGGCCTTTGCAAACGTTATGGCCATCGATACCACCACCAAGGAGATGAAAGCCTTTGCTGTCACTGACGTGAAAGGAAACTTCCAACTTCGTCTGGCCGCCAATACCGTCTATGAGCTTCAGGTCACCTTTGTCGGGTTTGTCCCGATAAGTCAGCATCTGCAACTTCAGGAATCCCCTGAAAACCCAATGGTCATAATTATGAGGGAGGCGGTAAATGCGCTGGACGAAGTGACGGTGGTAGCAGAAATGCCCGTGCTGGTGAGAGGTGATACTATCTCCTACAAGGCTGAGGCCTTTGCTAAGGGGGATGAACGAAAACTGGAAGATGTACTGGAAGAGTTACCCGGATTTGATATAAAGGAAAATGGTGACATTGAAGTGCAGGGCAAAAGAGTGAGCAAGGTGCTCGTGGACGGAAAGGAATTCTTTGAAGGGGATACCAAGCTGGCCACCAAAAACATTCCTGCAGATGTAGTGGATCGCGTGCAGGTACTTCAAAACTTTAATGATATAGCTCCGATGCAAGGACTAAGGGACGATGATCAGCTGGCGTTGAATATCGAACTAAAAGGGGATAAAAAGCGAATGGTATTTGGTGATATTGAAGCAGGGGGTGGTCCAGAGGAGCGATACTTCGGGCATGCCAATGCGTTCTACTACGCACCAAAAACGAGTGTCAACTTCATCGGGGATGGCAATAACGTTGGCGAGCTTGCGCTTACCATCAATGACTACTTCCGAATGTCTGGAGGAATGTCTTCACTGGCCGCCCGAAACGGGACGGCTTTCAGGGTAAACTCCGGTGATTTTGACATCCCACTTACGGACCGGAACTCTGCCAGCGGGCTAACCAACTATCTGGGTGCTGTGAATTTCACCACACGTCCTTCAGATAAGCTCCAGCTTTCCGGATTTGCCATCGGGTTTGACAATGAGGCATTAATGAGTTCAAACTCACAGCGAACGTATCCTCAGCTGGATGATCAAACTCAAGAGCAACTAACCACAAACTCTTCTGTGGCCAATCAGTCAGGATTGGGTCGGTTTTCGGCACGATACACTCCCAACTACAACCTGCAAGTGGATTACAGCTTTTTTGGGAAACGGGGCTCAGTGGATCAGGGAATGCTAAGAAACTCGCAGCTACTCTCCGGTGATAATAGACTCGAGGAAGGTAGTGAGCGAAAACCTCAAAGTCAGAATCATCAGCTGCGTATGTTCAATGCCTTGAATGAACGAAACATCATCTCTGCTGAAGTAAGCTACAATGAAGAACAAAACATTGCCGGTCAGCAGCTATCCAGTGAGCAGGCCTTGTTCAGTTCGTATTTGAGTTCGTCATCTCCTATTCTCAACTTAAACCAGAATCAGGACCTCCATTCCACCCGTTTCGATGGGGCCTTCAACTATTATTACATCTTCAATAAGACTACTCACTTCAATGTGGCTGTAGGAATCAACTCTTCTCAGCAGTCGCTTATTTCCAGGCTTTCAGATGGGCAGGAGGATTTTTCAAACCTAAATCAGGAACTGGATATCACAAACAGATATGCACGCCTGCAATACAAGAAAAAGTGGAACCGGCTGACGGTAAGTCCGGGTGTGAGTCTCAATAGCTACTCCATCAAAAATGGAAGTGAGTCCACCGATAATACTCAGTACGCTTTCCCTCAATTGAGAGCTTCTTATGAATTTGGAAGCTCACACGAGCTTGAAGTGGATTATCGCCAATCGATTGAATACAATGAGGTGGGAGCCTATGCTGAAGGCTTTGTCATGCTGCGATACAATACACTTGCTTTTGGCAATGCCGGCCTGAATCCTGCCGTCTACCATACTGCCAATGTGAGCTATCGCAACTTCAACATGTACAACTTCTTCAACATCCATTCCGGTATCAACTTCAGGTACATCAAAGACGGCTTCACCAATAATCAGCAGCTGTCGGGGGTGGAGAACGTACTTACGCCCGTCAATGCGCTAAATGCTAACAGAATTGTTAGTGGTTATGTGAACCTCGAAAAACGATTCGATCACTTCAGAATCAGCGGAGAGATTAATCTTTCTCAAACGGTACTGAACAACCAGATCGAGGGTCAGCTAATTGAGAATGACAACTTCACTCAGCAGTATCAACTGAATATGTCGGCCAGGCTATTCAAAAAGCTATCGGTAAGGACGGGATACTCGGTTAGTGCCAACAGGTATTCGTCCGGATCATTAGTGAGCAAGTTTATAAACTATCGCCCCAATGTAGGGACCGCCCTGAAAATCAAAAGCTGGCGATTGGATACCGAATATGCTTTCAACAAGTATCTTAATAAGAACCAGAATCAGGAAACTTCCTTTGATGTACTCGATGCTACGCTGAGCTACCGAAAAGGGAAGAGTCCGTGGGAGTTTAAGCTTCAGGGGTTGAATCTGCTGGACACCAGATCAGTGCGAAGAGACAGCTTTACTGATAACCTGATCAGCACGTATGCTTATGCGATACAGCAGAGATATGGGCTGTTCACGGTGAAGTACGACTTGTAAGTTTAAAACGGTGATATAAAAAACCCTGATCATCCTCATGATCAGGGCATCTATCACCAACCAGCTAAACGCCGCGCATTCGCAGCGAATAATTGTTGATGGATATACGACGCGTTTTATTCAATTGGATTTCGGGGTTTAATAAAAATTATTCTGGTTTCTCCCGAATGGCATCCTCTGTGAACCTCCTGCCTAGCCCTTTCACGGCAGACACGCAGAAAAATCCCACTACCTGCTCTCCATCTTCGGAAACAATATTAGACTCCACATTAGCAAGGCTGGAAGCAAACAACTCACCAAAACCACCGGGGCGGTCTGTCTGCTCGATAACCTGCACCCAGAAGAACCAGGCTTCTGGCGTGATGGAGTTGATTTCCACGTAAATACTATCTTCTCCCGGTTCTACAAAAGGTGGAATGAACTCGTCATTCTCATCCAGATCAAATGGATTTATACCATCCCGAATTGGCTGAATGAAGGTGAGGCCATCTGCATTTCCATCAGGAGAAAAAGCCCCATCATAGGAAATATTGATCTCTGTGGGTCTGTTAGAGTACACTCCATTTTTCCAGCTCTTGATCCAGTATGCATCGCCCATGCCTTCAAAATCCCGTGCCCAGAACTCCGCATAGTAGGAATCGTCATCTCCGAAGCGGCCTTCTTCAAATCGCCAGGTAATGCTGTCAATTTCAGGCACTCGTCCCATCTTGCTCACTGAGCCGTACTGTTTTCCATCGATGAGAACATCCAGAAAATACGTTTGGCCAACGGTACCAAAGGAATCCGCAGCATTGGCTGGAAGCCAGCTGTAGACCCCCGGACTTTCTTCATTGAAAGGAAATATGGTTCCCTCACCATCTACAACAGCCACAGAAGCACCGGATATTCCCTCCGGCTCTGTCCCATCAAAGTAGGTATTGGTTCGTGTAATTCGGATCGTCTGCTTTTCCGCTTTGCGGTAAATCCACGCATCAAAGGCTATCACAGGCTCTGCATTGGGGAGCTCCACATTGATATCATCCTCGCATGCCAGAATGGATAAGCCTAAAAATATGATCAATAATTTTTTCATGACTAAAACTTGAAATTGTAGGTGATGGATGGAATAAACGAAGCGAAAATGGATACTTGGGTAGCCCGTGTATCAGCCAGTGCTCCCGCATCTACACGATCCTGCCCCTGCCAGAAGTAGATCGAGAATGGGTTGGCCCGGTTGTAAATGTTATAAACCGTGAACACCAGCTCATCCCTGTTTTTACGAGGTGATCCATCCTTTCGAATGGCTCTGCCCTTTTTCGTCACAGAAAAATCCAGACGGTGGTAATCCGGCAGTCGTACATTGTTTCTGGAGTCGTTGGAGTTGTGAGGGATGGTAATCCCCTGCACCTCGTATCGATGCGTTGGGAAAGTAGTTGGTGTACCGCTCAGATATGAGAAAGTAGAGGATATCGACCAGCGATCATTAAATTCATAGAAGGCAGTGACCTTGAAATTGTGCGTCTGATCATACCGTGTTGGGTACCAATCCCCTTGATTGATACCTGTAGTCTGAAGTTCGGTCCGTCCAAGCGTATAGCTCACCCAGCCATTCAGCCTTCCGGTTAGCTTTTTCACATAAAGCTCCATTCCGTATGCCCTCCCAATCCCTGCCAGAAGGTCTGCCTCAAGTGCCTCATTGATAAGTAGATCGGCTCCATTGATATACTCCAACTGTCGATCTGTTTCACGATAATAAAACTCGACGGAGGTCTCATATTTGTTGTTGTTCAGATTCTTGAAAAGTCCCATGGCCCACTGCTGCCCAACCTGTGGCTTCAGGTTATTGGAGCTTGGTGTCCACACATCCAGTGGGTTGGAAGCGGTGGTATTTGAGATTAGGTGGATGTACTGTAGCATACGATTGTAGCTTGCCTTCACCGAGGTGGATCGGTTGATCTGGTAGCGCAATGACAGGCGAGGCTCCCAGCCGTGGTGGGTGGCAATAGTCTCGCCTTTATCCACTTCTATGATGTCTTCAATGGGTCGTCTCCTACCCGGGATGGTATCCCCCAGGATAAATTTGTTGCCCTCTCCAATCAATGCAAAGTAGGAGAACCGCAGGCCGTATTGCAGCGATAGCTTATCGTTGATCTTCTGATCATTGTTTATGTATACGGCAGACTCGATCGCCTTGCGGTCCGGCAGGCTCAGATCGATCACATCCCCGTCACTGACTCCTGTCGCTCTGGCGGGCTCAAACGTATAGCTGAAAACCTCTCCGCCGAAAGTGAGCTCATTGCGCTGGTCAATGAAGTAGGTAAACTGCGGCTTGAGGGCTAAAGTATTTATGTCAGAATTCCATTTGAACTTATCGCGCGAGGTATCGCCAAATTCCAGGTTGTATTCATAGTCGCTGAAAAAGAAGGTGAAGTTGGAAAACAGGCGATCGTTGAAGAGATGATTCCATCGCACCGTAGCAGTCCGGTTTCCCCAGCTAAAGCCCTGCTGCGCATCAAACTTGAAATTGTCCTGTCCAAAATAGCCCGACAGGAAAATCTGGTTTTTATCTGAAAACTCATAGTTTGTTTTTAGCGTGAGGTCATAGAAATTGAGTGCTGCTCCATTGCGGAGCTCCTCTACAAAAGGCCTGGCCAGGATATCGGCATATGACCTTCTGGCCGCTATGATGAAAGAGGACTTTTCTTTTTTGATAGGCGCCTCCACCGCAATGCGGCTGAAGACCGTCCCAATTCCTCCGTTTACTTCCAGCTCTTTATTGTTTCCTTCCTTCATGCGGATATCGAGGATGGATGCTAGCCGTCCCCCAAACTGCGCCGGGATGGCTCCCTTGTAGAGTTTCATATCCTTTACTGCGTCTGGATTGAAAACAGAGAAGAAGCCCAGCAAGTGTGAAGAGTTGTAAACCGGCGCTTCATCCAGCAAAATCAGGTTTTGCCCCACACTACCACCCCGAACATTGAAGCCGGAAGCACCTTCCCCCACCGAGGAAACACCTGGTAGCAGCTGAAGGCTTTTGATGATATCCACCTCGCCAAGAATGGCCGGCATCTTTCTGACCGTCTGGATATCAATTTCAGCAACGCTCATTTCCGTGGAAGTCACATTTTCATCTTCTGCCCTAGCTGTCACCACCACTTCCTGCAGCTGTGTCTGCTCCTCGCCCAGCTCCACATCCACCCTCATGTTTTGGGAGAGGGAAATATCCTTTGCTTGCGTAACAAAACCAAGGTATCGAAACTCAATGGTATAGTTGCCAGGCGGCAGGGTGATAGAGTAAAATCCATACACGTTGGTGATGTTACCCGTACCCAACTCCTGGATTAAAACTGTAGCACCGATCAGTGCTTCTCCGTTCGCCGCATCCTTGACATACCCATTAACAGTATACTTTTCCTGTGCAGAAATGAGCAAAGGAATAGCGGCGAGTAGCAATAAAAACTTTCTCAATTTTGGTGATTATTTAAGTGATAGACCTTCCGAAAGACGTACCAGACGCCAAATAGTTTCGGAGTTAACAAACACTTAATGTAAAATGATGGTAAAAGGTTGCTTGCCCCTATTGAATGGCAGCCAAAGCCTTCTCATAATTAGGCTCCTGACCTATCTCCGGCACCAGCTCGGTATACTGGACGGTACCTTGCTCATTTACCACTACGATTGCCCTGGCATTTAGCCCCTTAAAAGCTCCGTCAAAGATTTCAACCCCGTAGTTCTTGCCAAAATTTCCTCCATCCCTGAAGTTGGTGAGGTTGTCCAGATTATCAATCCCTTCGGCATCACAATAGCGCTTCAGTGCAAACGGCAGGTCTTTGGATATGCAGACAATACGTGTATTCTCAAGCTTGGAAGCCTCCTGATTAAACTTTTTGGTAGACATGGCACACACACCTGTGTCAATGCTGGGATAGATATTGAGAATGACTTTCTGCCCATGATAACTAGCCAGGGTTTTTTCCTGCATGTCTTTGCTAACAAGGGTGAAGTCCGGTGCGGCACTTCCTACCGCCGGCAGGTCCCCAATGGTGTTTGTTTCGGTTCCGCCTAATGTGATTTTAGCCATAGTTGTATGTTTTAAAGGGTGTAATTAAATAATCTATTGGAATGTCCCAGTCCTCCCGCTGAAGTATTTTATCCACCGGAGGCGACAAGCATAACCCAACTTTGAGTGCTTTTGTTTCCCTTAGCAACCGATCATAGTAGCCTCCTCCGTACCCGATGCGGTGACCCTTCCTATCAGATACCAGCAAGGGCACCAAAATAAGATCTGCCTGTTCGATGGAAACAGCCGCTGCATCTTCCGGCTCTGGGATTCCCATCCTGTTTTCTTTCAGCTTGGTTGCAGGCGTTAAGTTATAGTGGTGCATTTTCTTCGATTGAAAATCTGTTTTTGATACCATCATCCCAATATCACGTTCCCAAAACCAATTTAAGAAGAATGAAATATCTGGTTCCCTATTTTTCTTCATTGCCAAAAAGGTGTGGATTTTTTTAGGCCTTTTTGAATCAACCAGTTCCTGAAGTCGCTGAAAAAGTCGCTCGTTTCGTTCGGCATAGACACCCTCATCCAGCAGCTGACGGTACTGCAGTATGGTCTTGCGAAAGAGTGACTTGGTGATCATGGTTCGCGGGAGTACGTGTAATGACCTATGATCTTGTAATCGAACAACACATCCTCTATCACCTGTCCTCCACCGATGTTGTGAACGACCATGTTTCGCTTGCCGTCCCCAGATTTCTCCTCCACCAGGATCCCTATGTGGGTAATCGCCCCGCCCAGGTTCCAGCATACAATGTCTCCTGCTTCATAATCCTCCGGATCGGTAGTGATGGGTTTCTCCTCCCCGAATCGGGAAAAAAAGGTCATCAGGTTGGGGACTCTCCGGTGATCGATGTTAGTGTCGGGCCTGGACAACCCCCAGATAGTGGGATACTCGGAGAAGTTTTCCTTCATGTCTTCATGCACCTCTTTCTGCAGGTCTATTCCAAGTTTGCGGTAGGCACGGATCACCACGTCGGTGCAGACTCCCTTCCCTTCCGGTACATCGCCGTTGGGGTAGCTGATGGAAAAATAGGAAGGGTCATAGACTACCTGGTCATTGGTTAATTGGATTGCTACGCTTGATAGTTTTTGGCCAAAAGATTGAGCGAGACAACCTTCAGCCACCAAAATGAAAACCAAGCAAGCAAATTTTCTTTTCATAATTACAAGTTACCCTGCCCAGCCTTCCCGATCAAGACTTCTGTATTGGATGGCTTCAGCCAGGTGCTCGATGGAAATGTCATTGGTCCCTGCCAAATCTGCAATTGTTCTGGATACCCGCAGGATTCGATCATAAGCTCTGGCAGAAAGTCCCAGCCGCTCCATTGCTGTTTTTAGCAGCGCTTTTCCTGCTTCATTAATCTGGCAAACTTCTTTGACCATGTTGGAGCTCATCATGGCATTATTAAACACTCCCGGCTGTTCTTTGAATCGAGTGGCTTGCACCTCTCTGGCTTTGATCACTCTATCCCTTATTTCTGAACTTGATTCCGTCTTCCTATTCTCTGTCATCTGGTCAAAGGAGACGGGGGTTACCTCCACGTGCAGGTCTATGCGGTCCAGCAGCGGCCCGCTGATGCGGTTGAGGTAGCGCTGCACCACCCCGGGTGCGCACACGCACTCCTTCTCTGGATGATTATAGTATCCACACGGGCATGGGTTCATGCTGGCAATCAGCATAAAATTGGAAGGGTAATCTAGAGAAACCTTTGCTCGGGAGATCGTCACTTTTCTTTCCTCAAGTGGCTGGCGCATCACCTCCAGCACCGTGCGTTTAAACTCTGGCAACTCATCCAGAAAAAGCACACCATTGTTTGCCAGGGAAATCTCTCCCGGTTGAGGGATTCCTCCCCCACCTACTAGCGCCACATCAGAAATGGTGTGGTGTGGCTGACGAAAGGGTCGGTGCGAGATGAGCTTGGCATCCGTACCCAGCTTACCAGCTACTGAATGGATTTTGGTTGTTTCCAAAGCTTCATGCAGGGTCAAAGGTGGAAGGATAGAAGGAAGCCTTTTCGCCAGCATCGTTTTCCCGGCTCCCGGTGGGCCAATCATGATTACATTGTGGCCACCGGCAGCAGCAATTTCCATAGCTCGCTTAATGTTTTCCTGCCCTTGCACATCGGCAAAATCGGAAGCATAAGTATCCAGTTGGCTAAAGAATATATCTCTGGTATCATAGGCAACAGGTTGAATGACCTCCTCGCCCTCGAGATGAAGGATCGCCTCCTTGATTGTTGAAACCCCAATGACATCCAGCCCATCCACAATGGCCGCCTCAGAGGCATTTTCCTTTGGCAGAATGAATCCTTTAAAGCCGTTTTTTCGCGCTTCTATTGCAATGGGCAAAGCTCCTTTGATTGGCCTTAAATCTCCATCAAGTGCCAACTCCCCCATGATCACATAGTCCTCTAAATCTTCTGCGATCATCTGCTCAGAAGCTTTCAAAATCCCTAGAGCAATTGGAAGGTCATAAGCAGATCCCTCTTTTCTAATATCTGCAGGAGCTAGGTTGACGACCACCTTCTGCCTGGGCATTTTATAGCCAAAATGCTTAATAGCTGATTCCACCCGTTGCTCACTTTCCTTCACAGCAGAGTCTGGCAAGCCTACCATAAAAAACTTGGTGCCTTGTCCCACATTTACCTCTACCGTGATTTTGTAAGCATCCACACCATAAACGGCGCTACCATAGGTTTTTGCAAGCATTGTCGGTCATTTTCTGAGCTTAAATAATTCTCCTAAGATAGGAATTACCGAGATACAAAAAAGACTATATGACCGTGTTGTGAAATTTAGCTAGTCTTCATCCTCATCACCTTTGTCCGCATCATCCAATGAAATGTCGTCCAGATTTGCTTGTGATTTATCGTAAAGCTTAGCTTTTAGCCCGGTGACCTCTGATTTCAGGTCTTCTATATCCCCTTTGATGTTTCGAATCCTAAGTTGCTGCATTACATATTCGATCATCATCAGAATGGAGAGGAAGAAGAAAAGGCCCATTACATATCGCGGAAACTTAATGTAAGAGGACAGCTTAATTTTTGACAAATACTGCTCCGTATTTAACATGATATCCACAGAAAAGTACATGATGACCAGGGCGATCACGACATATATAATGTGGAAAATGAGTTTGAACCTTTTCATGTGTATGCTATTTGTTTTTTTATGGCACACATGGAATGTCCAACTACATATACACCCCTTAGCCTAGTTAATTGTATGGACATTTCATAGAGTCTCTAGTGAGGCCGAAAGTTATGAAACTTTTAAAGTAATCTGTAAGGATATTTTTCATGTGGCAAATTAGTACTGTAACCGCTGTGAATCGGAATCACCTTACTAAAACAGATGCCTCCTTGCCGGCATATTCCATCGAAGTGAAAACCCCAAGACGGAAGCAGAAGTATCGATGATGCCGTTGGTGTCCGATTCCTTCCTTAAGGTTACATCAGCATCCAAAAAGAGGTTGTGCCTGGCCATATAAGTTGCCCGAAAAAAAAACATCGTTAAATCAGTCTTATTTCCCTGAAGGTGAGTATTCCCATATTCTAAATTTCCCCCATTTCCATCGGGGCGTCTCACAAGGTAGTCCTTGAGGATGTCCCGTCCATAATTCACCTCTCCGATATCATTTCCATAGCTGGCACGCATCAGTATACCTTCAAAACTCCACTGATCGCTGAGGCGGTAATTTGCTCTCCCGATATATTCAGTGAAGTTGGCTCCAAGTGGATGCGCCATGGAAAGATTGTAATGGCTGTAATTGGTAAATCCATCCTCATGCGCATACATATAGGGCCTCACACGGTTGATCTCGGCCTGCACAATCAGATTTTCCAATCCAAATGGATCCACATATTTTGCTCCAAGCTGAAAGCCCTGCTTATTGCCCCACCAGCCATCCTTGGCTAGTACCTCCTTGATGATCATCTCATCAATGACCAACTGACCATATAGGGAAACGCGATTCTTAATATTCCATTTAAAGTCCAACCCGATCAAAGCATTGTCTTCACTGCCATTTTGCTGCTCCACCGCCCGGTAGAAGATGATGGGATTGAGATACTCTACTTTTAATCCTCCGGAGGAATCTCCGTACATCACAGACTCAAACAAACCAATGTGGAGATTTGGTCTGATCTTCATGTTGAGGTGGTGAAAAGCCATGTATTTTTTTTCAAATCCGCCAGCCCCCTCCAGTCCGAAGGTTCCTCCCCTCACCCCGGCAATCAACTCAGCAAAGACATTGGTGTAGTCAAAAACCTTCGTTGTTGTATTGATTCTTAGGTATGGGTAATTGTTTGAGTAATCCGATAAAATCAGGGATCGCACTCCATTCCCGACAAAGTGTTTCCCAAAACCAAGTTGGGCTGAGATGCTTTTTGTAAACCCGAAATCTACATAGCCTTGAGCACGGAAGAAATCAACCCCTGTAGTAGCGTATTGCTTCCAAAATCCTTCATAGGGCACCACCAGCGTACTGTCTCGCACATTGTTTACATATTCAGGATAGCGAGCCTGGTTTTCTGTCAGCATGGTGTAGAAAGCCACCTTCTTGTCTATTCGTCCCCGAATCTCAGCACCCCGGCTGTTCACAAAAGCGGATCCAATTGCATCATTCGTTTTTCCGAAGGAAAACTGCAGCACCGGATTTACATGAAGCTCAAGGTTGTCATCTTCATAATAAATCAGATCAGCCGGATAGGTAAAAAACCTGCCAAGGATGGGGATTCGGGACCTGGATGAATCTGAAGTGTATTCCCGAAGTTCTTTACTCATATAAAGGCCTCCATCATTACCTATCAAGTCATAAACTGATGCACGTGAAATCGGCTTTAGGGTGGTGCTGAATCCTTGCTGCGACCTGATTTCCTCTAGTTCTATCACTTGATAGGCCGGGTGACCCAGGGTAAAATCAGTAGATTGCGCCGATAAAAGACTGGCACTGAGAAGACTAAGGATGAAGAAAGTTTTTCTCATAAATCAAACATATTCCATTTTAGTTGAACAAATGGGTTTGAAGAAGATAAAATAATTTCTATCTTTGCCATCCTTTTTGAAAAAGAGATAGATAGCGATGAAAAAAGACATACATCCAGAGTACAAAGAAGTTGTTTTCCTTGACACCACAAGTGATTTCAAATTTCTTACGAAATCAACAATGACTTCTAAGGAGACCATCAAGTGGGAAGACGGGAATGAGTACCCTGTAATCAAAGTAGAGGTGAGCTCAGCTTCACACCCATTCTACACCGGAAAGAAAATCTTTTTGGATACTGCTGGTCGGGTGGAAAAATTCAACAGAAAGTACAAGAAGAAGTAATACTCTTCGAGAAAGAAATGCTAAAGTCTTCTGAATATCCAGAAGACTTTTTTTATGCCCACTTTCACAGTGAATTCGCAAATTCTGACGGAGACATCACACTTATGGAACTGTGTTTATAATCTTTTGTATTCCGAGTTACTATCGTGTCAACTTTATCAGATACTTCTGCCGCATAATTCTGTAGGGCATCCTCAAAATCAGCAAAATCTGAGTTCATCGATTTGATAATTGCCGCCTTGTCAATATTGATAACATCAAGAAAACCTATAAGCTTAGATAGTTGCTTAATTACATCAATATGAGAATTCTCCTTGCGTAGAACATAATACGTATTGGCGAGGATTAGTGCGGTTATAAAGCCCCTTTGTGTTCCATCTTCGCATGACTGCAAAACCACTCGCGAATCATTCACAAAAGGCTCCCGGTATGTTAATACATCAATTATTATATCGGAATCAACTAATATCCCCATTTTTTCTTTTGAGTCGTTCATCCCTCATTTCCGTCAATTCCTTTTTGTAGTCAACACTTACATCGCCCGGAAGTCTTAGTCGGCCAAGCATTGAGCTGACTATTGGGTATTCATTTTTGTTATTCTTCCTTTCTTTAGAGGATAGCGACTTCAAATAGTTCTCGACTATGCTGGAAAGGCTCCTGTCGTGCTCTTTGGCATACTTCTTTGCCTTGTCAATGGTTTCCTTATCTACTGTCAATGTAAGCTTAGTTGTCATACGTCCGATTTTCATCAAAAATATACGTGTAATTTACTGAAAAGATTTCTCAATTGCTTATCTCATTTGCCAAAACAAGCTAAGTTTGATCCATGCAAATCACCTTCATTGATACCGAAGAAAGCTGGAAACAAATGCTGCCGATGAGCTACACCCGCGCGGTGGGCGAAGTTCGGGTAGGTATTTTGAAAGTGTATGAAAAGTGGTGCAAGCGGCTGGATAGCAATGAAGCTTTTTTCAGAACGCAGGATTACCTGTCTGAGCTTTTCCCTGCACCGACAAACAAGAGCCTGACTATCCTGGGAAATATCTTGCCCAATGAGGGGCTAGCTAAACAAATCAAAACACTTTCAGAAAATCAATGCATAACCCATGAAGGTCGGCTGATAGCAGGGTATTATGATGCAAATGAAGCATTTGAAATCGGAGGGAGAGAACAGATAGCAGAATCCAACCTAAATCAGGTTTTGCATCCATGGGACATTTTCCGGTTCAATGGTGAAGAAATCCGCAAGGATTTTGAGCTCCTCACCCAGGGTCAAAAATCTCAACC
Source organism: Ekhidna sp. (assembly GCF_040223195.1). Classification (GTDB taxonomy): domain Bacteria; phylum Bacteroidota; class Bacteroidia; order Cytophagales; family Cyclobacteriaceae; genus Ekhidna. The sequence continues at coordinate 583,296 of NZ_JAVKDX010000022.1, forward strand.
ACTGGATGACCCCCATACCAAAACCTATGGCAATCAAATCTTTCTGGACGAAGGTGCAAAAGTCAAAGCTGCTATATTGAATGCGGAAAACGGACCGATCTACATCGGGAAAGATGCGGAAGTTCAGGAAGGCGCCTTGATCCGAGGGCCATTTGCGCTGTGCGATCATTCTGTGGTTAACATGGGATCGAAGATCAAAGGTGACACCACCATTGGCCCATATTCCAAAGTGGGAGGTGAAGTTTCCAACTCTGTCATTTTTGGCTTCTCAAACAAAGGCCATGAAGGATTTCTTGGAAACTCAGTACTCGGTGAGTGGTGCAATCTTGGGGCCGACACCAACAACTCAAATCTAAAAAACAACTATGCCAATGTGAAGATGTGGGACTTTGCTTCCGGCAGATTCAAGGATACCGGCCTTCAGTTTTGTGGCCTGATCATGGGGGATCACTCCAAGTCAGGCATCAACACCATGTTTAATACCGGCACCACCGTTGGCGTTTCCTCCAATATCTTTGGAGATGGATTTCCACGTGCCATCGTCCCTTCATTTGCGTGGGGTGGCGCGTCAGGATTCACAACCTACCAAACTCAAAAAGCTTTTGAAACGGCGGAACTGGTGATGGCCCGACGAAACAAAGAACTTACCGAAGCGGACAAAGCAATGCTTTCTCATATCTTTGAGATGACAGCCGAAAATCGGGTGTGGGAGAAGAAATAACAGATGCAGTTTTCTGAAATACCGGGACTTTTCGAACTAAAGAAACAGCTGATTTCAGCGCACAAGCGAGGAAAAGTAGCCCATGCCCAGCTTTTTTCCGGAAGGCCAGGGACGGCAGTTTTACCTATGGCACTTGCCTATGCAAGCTACCTCATGTGCGAAAACAAAAATGATGAAGATAGCTGCGGGACCTGTCCAAACTGTGCCCGGATCAGGAAGCTAATTCACCCTGACATCCACCTGCACTTTCCTAAGATTTCCGCTGCAGAAAATAAGTATGAAAAGGTATTAGCTGAGGCTATCCCACGATTTAGGGAATTTGTTGCCGAGTCTCCATTCGGCGACCTGGAAGCCTGGGTGAGAAAGTATGGTCAGGAAAACAAGAACCTTCTAATCAGTAGAGAAGACAGCCGGCAGATGCTGAAAAATGTGAGCATGCGATCGGTAGAAGGTGGCTATAAGGTTTTGCTAATCTGGATGCCCGAGCTGATGAATCCGAGCTCGGCAAATGCTATTCTCAAAATTCTGGAAGAGCCACCGGAAAAGACCCTTTACCTACTCGTTTCTTACAACTACGATAGTCTCCTGGCTACCATCACCTCCAGAACTCAGCTGGTCAATGTGCCGCCGAATAGCTTCGAGGAAATCAGAAATTACCTGATAGAAAAAGGTGTTGATCAAAGCAAAGCAGAACATGCTGCCAAACTATCAGAAGGTAAAGTCGGCCTGGCGCAATACATCGCCAGTGAAGGTGAATCTCAAGCTTATGAAGATTTTCAACAATGGATGCTGGAATGCTGGAAGAAAGACCTCACAGGCCTGGTGAGGAGAAGCGAGGACTTTTCAAAGTCAGGAAAAGCCATGCAAAAAGGCTCCCTCAATTTTGCCATTGAGCTAATCAGAAATGCCGTGGTTCATGCTTCCGGTCAAACCCCACCAACGCAAAGTGCAGCCGAAACTTCATTTGTAGGCAAATTTTCAGAGAAGCTTGGTTTCGAAAAACTCGAAAAAACGTATGCCTTAATCAATGAGGCCCTCATTCACCTCGAGCGAAACTCAAACCCTCGGATAACTCATTTAAATTTATCGCTGGATATCATCAGGGTATTGAATGGCTAAAAAGCAAAAATTGGTGATCGGAAGACTGGATGTAATAGATCTCCCTGACCTGGGCGTAAAGGACATTCATGCCAAAATCGATACCGGGGCATACCGATCCTCCTTACATTGCAAAAAAGTACACCAGGAGCATGGCTTCCTTTATTTCACCTTGCATACAGATACTGGATATCAGGAATATGCCACCAGAGACTGGACACAAAAGGTAGTCAAAAGCTCTAACGGAAAAGCACAAAAACGCTACGTAATCAAAACGCGGATGCGGATTTTTGGAAAAAACTTCATGGCTTCCATTTCTTTGACGGATCGAAGTAAAATGAAAAACCCACTTTTGATTGGAAGGAAAATGCTTTCGCACTTTGTCGTAGATGTCACACAGAAAAATTTGTCTTACAACAAAAAGAAAACAAGCTGAATGGAGCGAAGGGTCATAAAAATCGGAACACGAAAGAGCAAGCTTGCCATGTGGCAGGCAAATTACGTTGCTGACTTATTGGATGCAGGAGGGTTCCAGCCACAGCTTATGCCAATAGAAACCAAAGGTGATAAAATCCAGCATGTGGCCCTTTCCAAGATTGGAAGCAAAGGAGTGTTTACGGAGGAGCTGGAAACGATGCTGCGAAGAGGCCAAATTGATATAGCGGTTCACAGTGCCAAAGACCTTCAGTCCAAATTGCCTGATGGCTTCAAAGTACTGGCTTTCTGTGAGCGCGAATCCCCGGATGATGTGATCGTATCTGACAAGGAAATTGACCTGAACAATCCCAAACTGATCCTGGGCACCTCAAGTACCCGCCGCATAGCGATGCTGAAGCACTACTATCCGCATATCACCACGGTAGATGTGCGGGGTAACTTGCAGACCAGACTGGAGAAAATGAAAACCGGGAGCATGGATGGTCTGGTGCTGGCCTATGCCGGTGTGCGCAGAATGGATTATGATCATCTGGTCAGGTACTGGTTTGATACGGAGCGTTTCATCCCACCCGTTGGGCAGGGGTCTGTGGCTATTGAAATTCATGAAACCATCGACAAAGAAGTAGCAGATAAAATCAAAAAAGCGACCAATCATGCACTCACAGAAAAAATGCTTCTAACCGAGCGGGCCTTCCTTCGCAGAATGGATGGTGGCTGCAGCATCCCTGTATTTGGGCATGCCCAGATGGAAATGGACGGACAAATCATCTTGAAAGGAGGCATTGCCAGCCTGGACGGAAGGCAGCTCATCCAGCGAACCATGTATGGGTCCAATCCGGAGGAGCTTGGCACCTCTCTGGCCGATGAGATTCTGCAAAGTGGTGGAAAAAAAGTGCTCGACGATATAAAATCAACCATTTCAAAATAAGTTTGAACAATGAAAAGACCTATGAAAAACCTTATCCTCTCACTATTCATAATTGGAACGATCGCCGCTTGTGGCGACAAAAACAAAGACTACCTGGTCAAAATCAAAACTTCATATGGAGATATGACCGTGGTACTTTATGATGAGACCCCTCTTCACAAAAAGAATTTTCTGGAGCTGGCCAGGTCAGGCAGGTATGATAGCACCGTTTTCCATCGGGTGATCGAAGACTTCATGATCCAGGGAGGAAATGTAGCCGAAAAAGAAAAAGTCGCTGAAAAGCAGGGAGATCGTGTTCCTGCCGAGATAGTTGACGGCTATTATCACACCAAAGGGGCATTAGCTGCAGCAAGACAGCCAGATAATGTAAACCCTGAAAAAATGTCCTCTGCCAGCCAGTTTTACATTGTGGATGGCATGTCGTGGGAGGTGATGGCCACCAATGTGATTCTGCTAAACCAAAAAATGGGGGAGCTACTTCAAGATACGGCCTATAGTGATTTACTTAAGCAATTTCAGGAGCTTGCAGCAAAGCGGGATAGTAAAGGCATGAATGACCTGGCACTGGCCAACAAAGCGCTTGTGGAAGAAGCATTCGGCGTTGATTTAAGTGTGGATGTTTCGCAGTACCCCGAAGAATACCAGGGAGTAGGAGGCTATGCCCCACTTGATGGCGAGTATACCGTGTTTGGCAAGGTGATAGAGGGACTTGATGTAATAGATAAAATAGCCGCAGTAAAAACCGGAAGAGCTGACCGCCCGGTAGAGCCTGTGTATCTGTCGATGGAAGTGATCGAGATGAACAAAAAGAAGATCACTGAGGAATACGGGTATGCGTATCCTGAAAACTAAATGAAAGTCTTAATCACCGGCGCAAATGGATTGCTTGGACAGAAACTCGTACAACTTTACGAAAACCAGGCCAACGTAGAGCTTATTGCTACCGGAAGAGGTGAAAATCGAAACCCACAAGGCACTTATATCTACCAGCAGATGGACATCACTTCGAATAAAGAAGTGAACAGCGTCATACTAAAACACCGCCCGAATGTGGTCATTAACACCGCCGCAATGACCCATGTGGATCAATGCGAGCTAGATCCTGAGGCTTGTCAAAAACTCAATGTAGATGCCGTGGCTCATCTGATTGACGCCTGTAAGCAGACAAGTAGCTTCTTTATCCATCTCTCTACTGACTTTATTTTCGACGGGGAAAACGGCCCGTACGCAGAGGATGATTTGCCTAACCCGTTAAGCAAATATGCGGAGAGCAAGCTCGAGTCTGAAAAACTTCTTCAGGCAAGCGGACTTAAGTATGCCATCGTGCGCACCATGCTTGTCTATGGTATCGTGCACGACATGAGCCGATCCAATATTATCCTGTGGGTGAAGCAAAGCCTGGAAGACAAAAAGCAAATCAAGGTGGTCAATGATCAGTGGCGCACTCCAACATTAGCTGAAGATTTGGCTAAAGGATGTGTGCTCATCGCAGAGAAAAAAGCCGAGGGGGTGTGGCATATTTCCGGCAAAGACCTACTTACACCGTATGATATGGCCATGGCCACCGCAGAGTTTTTTGAGCTGGACAAATCCCTAATTGAAGAGGTGGATGGCTCCATTTTTACCCAACCCGCCAAACGCCCCGCTAAGACAGGATTTATTTTAGACAAGGCGAGAAGGGAATTAGAGTACGAACCTGTTAGCTTTAAAGAAGGATTAGCCATTTTAAAAACCCAGTTAGCCCATGTTTGATGTAGTCATTCTAACCGATGAACGCTACGTAAACCCCAAAAAGCGTAGTGAATATGTTGACAATGTGGTGAAAGAGGATCGCCTGGTGATGGAGGCATTGGAGCGTCTGGGGCTTAAGGTCAAGAAGGTGGCCTGGTCAGATTCATCCTTTGACTGGAGCCAGACAAAAATTGCGCTGTTCCGAACCACCTGGGACTATGCGGAAAAGTTTACAGAGTTTAGTGACTGGCTCATGGATGTGTCGTTGAAAACCCGGCTTATCAATGATTATGAAACGATCGTGTGGAACCTCGACAAACACTACCTCAACGACCTGAAAGATGCCGGGGTAAATATTGTGGAGACTTGCTTCATAGAGCCGGGCGATACCCGATCGCTGCAGGAGCTTCATGATGAGCTGGGCTGGGACAAGACCGTACTAAAACCGGCAATTTCGGCAGCTGCTAAAGATACATTTATGCTTTCCCCCGAAAACATTTCCAGTCACGAGAAAAGATATGCGGAACTCATTGAAGATGAAACAATGATGCTCCAGCCTTTTCAGCAGGATGTGCTGGATCGTGGGGAGCTATCCCTCATGCTCATTGGGGGTGAATATACCCATGCAGTACTCAAGGTGGCCAGACCCGGCGACTTCCGTGTGCAGGATGATTTCGGTGGCACGGTGCAGGATTACACCCCAACAAAAGCCGAGATAGACCTGGCCATAGCTGCTGTGAAAGCCTGCGAATACACCCAACCGCTCTATGCCCGTGTAGATATTGTGAACGATAATCAGGGTAACCCTGCAGTTTCAGAGCTGGAGCTTGTAGAGCCGGAAATGTGGTTTCGAAAAAATGAGAAAGCTGCGGATATGCTGGCAGGGGAGGTGAAGGAGTTGCTATAGCATAACAATACCTTTCGGAAAGTTTGAAACTTTCCGAAAGGTAGGTTTAATGCACTAATTATTATTTCCCCTGCCGATGGTTTGTTTCCTTACAAATCTTCCGTTTTCGATTCGTGAGAAACCGAGGCTGAGGGAAACTGATATTGGTACTTGGTGAGATGCTTTCGTATTGCCATTGCTTTGGGTCTTATTTAGGCTTTTTCTCTAGCCTATTTGATATTCTATTATATTTAATAGACTTCTTATAACTTGTTCGTGCCCAATTAAAGAACATCAAGATCATAATAGTACCCATAACAGAATAGATTATTAGGAAATCGAGATTGTGTGAAGGGTAGCCATCAAGGACAGCTCTATATTTGTCTCCAATGATTTTTATGAATCCTAAAATCGCCGTAATTAACATTAGTCCATTTTCAAGGAGGCTTTTAAAATAGAAAGAGGACTGATTGCGTAGCTTCACATCGCGAATCCTGTTTTCTGATAAATTGAATCGGACTGGATTTTCTGTAAATACATCTATGAGAATAGACTCGTTGTTCTTCAACAAATCGGTGGAAACATGAATTTCATTACTATTGGCAGGCTCTACATCAAAATCAAAGGCCTCTTCAAAAGCAATAGTGCTAAGTACTGTTTGGTTACATTTGATGATAATAGGGGACGTAAATTCAATATCTCTATTTCCAGAGTTTCTCAAAACTAGTTGGGTCACCCATAGGGAGTTTACCTCTTTTCCTTCGTATATGAATTGGATCGCATCCAAATTTGGACGGGACGCTAGATGATGCAAGCTTTGAACACTCCAACTCAACTGTCTTCGAATACGGGATCTGATGTGCAGGATAAGTGCTAGTAGAATAGATACAATTCCTATTATAACACCAATGATACTTGAGTCTAATAATCCTATCAATTGATCTTTTATCTCTTCCAAGACATTCATCATCCCAAGTGTTTCATTTGGCTATTTTTCATTTAATTGCCCCCTCTATAATCCCAATCTCCTCCTCACTCAACCCATACAGTGCATACACCAGCTGATCGATCTTGGCTTCCAGCTCACTCGTATCTGCCTTTGGGTCTTTTTTCTTCGCTTCCAGGATTTGGGTGACGAGGGTTTCGATTTGGTTGCGCTGCTTATCTGATGGGGTGGCAATGGGGATTTGCTCAAAGTATTGAGGTTTTACTTCGAGGAACCCCCCACTTCTTACAACGCAGATAGACTTTAGGTAATACCAAGCCAAGTGGGAGTTGATAACTGCAAGTAGGAAAAGGTTTGATGATGGGAGAATGACTGAAGGGGCGTTTATATATCTTCCATCAAAATCAATAGAAAACTTGTTGGATGATTGAAGATTTGGCCAAATTATTTTCGGCTGTTCAAACAGCTCAAAATACTCCACTGAATCCTGAATTTCATACCATTCATACCGTCCAGGTTTTCTTCCTACTGTATCTTCTTTGTTTTTTTTTGGAGTAAGGCGTTCCTTATACTTTGCTAGATGCTTTTCAATTACCGGAAACTTTTTGATGTCAGTACCTCTTCGAGTAAAAATTATGTACTTGTCTTTTTCAGGGCTCTTCCATTTGGACTTGTCTTTGCCTTCAAGAAATGGCTTGATCAACTCTTCAGAGGCAGGATCATTTTCAATCAATTCTTGTCTTTGATTTCCATCAATAATAAAAGCTTCATTGAAGCCTGTTTTAATACCGTAATAACATTTTCCATATTCTGCACTTACTCGCCTATTTTGTTCAAGTTTGTTTATGAGCCCGGCTTCTACTGGATTTAGGAAACTCCAGCCTTCTGTCCTGAGAGTATTTTGGTTAACTATTCCAAAATAAGATTCATTGAACAGCTCATCTTTAATTTCATAATGATTTGGTTCGACCCTAAAGTACTTGAATAATGAACTTGCTACGATTTCTTTCTGAGCTTCAATAATTATTGGGTAAGTGGTGGCTTCATCGAAAACAACTACTGATGTAAAGTCTATGTATTGCTTGAGGTTGAATTTTGTTCTAACAAATGATCTTAGCTTTTTACCAGCCGTAGTTTTATCAAAGGTGTTATTTATGAAGCAAAAGCTACCGGATTGCTTGAGCACCTTATATCCAACCTCATAGAAATAATAGAATATATCAGCTGTACCCGTAAATACTTTATAGCTGTTCTGTAGGTAACTCTTAAACTCACCAAGTTCCTCCTGCCGGATATACGGCGGATTCCCAATGCACACATCAAAGCCCACATAGTCGCCCTGGTCGTCCAGCACCTCGGGAAATTCAAACCGCCACTCAAAGGCGTTTTGGTAGATGGTGTCGTTTAGCTGGTCTTCGCGCTCCTGCTCGTGCTTGGCCAGCAGCTTTTTCAGTCTGGCTATCTCCAGGTCTTTCTTTTTGGTGTCCAACTGAGCACCAAAGAGATCAATATTGTTTTCAAGCAAGGAAATTTGACCTCTTACTTTCGCAATCTTACCTACCAATGGGTCCCGGTTGAGCACCGAGCTGCGAAACTGCTCTTTGATCTTTTTTATGAAGGTCTGTAATTCTGCCTTGGCGGTTTTGTCGTTCGTCTCTTTGTAGGCAGCTACTGCATCCCGATAGGTCTGTATGGAAAACTGTTGCTTTTTAAACACCTCACTCAGGTCTTCGTCCAGCCCAAAGCGGCTAATGAGGGAGTTGCCTGTTTTGATGTTGATGTCGATGTTGGGGAGGGTTTCTAGTTCTCTCACACTCCCCTCCTTTTGAAGGAGGGGTGCCGTAGGCGGGGTGGTTATTTTTTCGCTCCAACCAAATTCATTTCTTATTTCTTTCAATACTGCCTCTGGTTGATCAAATACCCAATGGTTTTCGATTCTGATGACTTTTATACCGAATTGTTCGATAAAAGCATCACGCTCCATATCGTATTCCATCTGGCTGAGGCTTAAGTGGCCATCTCCATCCAACTCTACGGCCAGCTTTTCAGAGGGGCAGTAAAAATCAAGGATATATTTCCCAACGGAGTGTTGTCTCCTGAATTTTCTCCCATCCAGTTGGCTTTTTTGGAGCATCTTCCACAATGTGGCCTCTGCAGGAGTTAGATTGGATCGAAGTTGCCTTCTAAATGATTTTAATTCAGGAAGGTTCATGATTTTACTTGAACCACCCCCAGCCCCTCCTTTTGAAGGAGGGGAGCTTTCCCGATAATACGCATTCTTCAGCAGCTCTATCCACAGCCTCAGGCGGCAAATCTTTACTGAATTAGGATTGATGTCGACACCAAAGAGACAGTTTTCAATCAGGGTTTGCTTTTCATGAAAGAGCGTTTCCTGCACTCGCTGGCTCTCCGCATTGCCGGGCTTATACTCAAAGAGGTCACCATCATCGTCTTGAATATGTAGCTCGTCATTCTCAATGGTGATCTGGTACTCCTTTAATCTTTTGCCATCACGATCTTGCAAAATCTTCAGCTCATGCTTGATCACGATCAGTTCATTGAGCGCTGAGACCAGGAAGTGTCCTGAACCCACGGCCGGGTCTATCACATGCAGGGAATTGATGATGTCATTGGCTTCTTTACGATCTTCGATTTTGTCATAGAGATCTTCCAGAGTTTCACACTTCCAGCCTTTCGTTTCATTAAACTTCTGAACTACAGCTCTGCGGAGTGTCTCCCGGCACATGTACATGGTGATGAAGCCGGGAGTGAAGAAGGAGCCATCCTTGTACCCATTGATCTTTTCGAAGATCAGTCCCAGCACCGAGGCGTTGATCAGGCTTTTCTTCTCGCGGATTACCTGCTCTTTACCTTCCGAGGAGAAATCATACGCATCCAGAAAGCGGAAGAGATAGGTCAGTGTTTTTGGAGCATCCTTTCCCTTCCCAAGGACGCTACCGGGCCTAAGTGGGAGTGAGGTATTGTCCAGGTTGGAAATGAGGATGGTCTGCTCTTCCAGCTCCGTTCGTTCAAAGAGGGAGCTATTGAGGTAGGGCACTTTGGCGTATGTATTCTTTACGCTGGAGTGACGGTTTTCCGCCTGCACGGCCAGCACATCAAAGAAGAGCTTATTCAGTTCGTCCCAGTCGGGGATGCGATCACTACTTAGAAACTTATACTCGGCATCTCCATCATGGTAGCTCACCAGCTGCGCCTCCAGTAGCTTGAGGAACAAGATTCTGTTGATCCAGGTGATGCTTAGCTCAAGAGCGATCTGGTAGCGCTGCTCTTCATTGGTAGTTCCATACTGTGGCAGGTTTTCGATACGTGTAAGGTTCACATCCCGTTCAATGGCATGGATGGCATTTTCCAGCAACGAACCATCGTTCCGATTGTGTTCAGTCTTTCGGTTGATGACCTTCTTGCTTTTGCCTTCTTCTTCCAAACCAATGAGGTGGAGAAGCTCATTGTAAAAGGCACGATTGAGTCTATTGCTATCGTCGGCAAATGGCTTCTTCAGTAGATGCTCTGGTGATAGCAGTTTGTAAAGGTTTACTTGTTTTCGCTCGCTGGCCTTTAAGTTGTCGCGAATGTCGAAATGTACGAAAGGTAGCTCTGCTTGTATCTCTCTGATGAAAGGACTGGCTATGTCTTTGTAGAAGCTGTTGGTCTTTTCGCTATCAGTTTGCCCCGTATTCCATTCCTTGTATTTCTTCCTGAATGCTGTGTTTTGGTAGATAAGGTTGTAAAAATCAGCAGCATCGAAGATATACCACTGATAAAAGTCTGTAATGATTAGGTGCTTCAGCTCATTGTTTTCATGATCTACCCGCTCCCGCATGTAGTAGAGTAAAAGTTCATGCATGCTACGGTTGTCAAGTGACTTTTCGGTCACCATGTCTGAACTATTCGGTTTTTTAGTTTCAACGAGCACCCCAGCACTGGTCTGGTCTGTTTTACCATTGAAGATGACGAAATCTGCCCGACCTTTGGTATTTATGGCAAATTCATCTTTGTAATAAACATCATTGAGCAGGTCTCTTAGTGGCGCCTTGTAGTGTTCCTCAGATTCGTCTGTTTTGAGTGCCTCCAGGTACTTATTCAAACTGGAATGAAACAAGTCCATTTCAGCTTTGTCTACAGGTATTTTCTTGTAGGCGGGGTTTAGTATGTTGGCGAGTTTGCGCTGGAACATTGACGGAGATTAGTAATTAACGCTTGAAGATAGAAAAGAATGGGGAAGTATTCACCCCCCAGCCCCCACTTGGGGGTAAGACTTATTAATTTTGCTTTAGTCACTTGAGACTGCAACCCCGGGTACACTTGTATGAGTGGTTCGGGGTTTTTGTGAAGATTAAAATTTGGGACATTAGGGCCGAAGCTGTTTATGGAGCCTCCCAAGTGTACGTCCCAAATTTTTCCAAAGATATTTTACAAATTCAAAACTTGCCATTTTTTACTATCTTAAAGTATGCCTATCAATCAGGTGACATATCAAGGCAAGAAGGTCATCACGATTAGCTATGAAGATTTTCAATCGAAAGAGCTGATGATTGACTCTGCCAAGCGGCTGGCTGACTACATCTTGTCGCAACCAGAAGGACATATTCGAGTGTTTATCGACCTGACTGAAGCACTGGGAAGCAGGGAATTCATGGCTGCCTCCAAAGCAGCACGAATGCGTGTATACAAAGAAAAGACTACCACCAGTGCCGCCATAGGTGTCACCGGAATGAAAAAAGTGCTGCTGAAAGGCTATAATGCCATCAGCAAAACCAAAGGGATTGTTCCGTTTGATACGAAAGAGAAGGCACTTGAGTATTTGGTAAATGATGGCAAGGACTGAAGTCCAATCGTGTCAGACAAGTCTAAACCTGATTGCCTTCCCCGGCCTCACCTGTGCCAGTTTTCCCAAATCTTCATTCATCACTTTCCCAATTCTGGGGTAGCCACCGGTAGTCTGGCAATCATTCATCAGGATGATAGGCTGGCCATCAGGTGGTAGCTGGATGGTGCCGGGGATCACAGCTGAGGAAGCAATTTCCTGATAGTCACAATCAAGTTTTGCGCCGGTGAGCCTGATCCCCATCCGATCGCTTGTCGCATCTACTTGAAACGTCTTCAGGGAAGGGAGTTCTTTCAGCAAGTCCCACTCCGGGCCTTTCATGATCCGGATTTCAGCGACCTCCACGATAGTTCGCTGTGGAATGTCCACATGGCTCATTTCACCGCATTCGCCATCTACGATAAGCATATCTCCTGCCTTTAGCCTTCTCCCGGCTATCCCGCCAAATCCTGCTCTTTCGTAGGTTGAGATACTGCCAAAATCTTCCTGGGCTGCCAATTTTCCGCCCATTCCCATATACCCATACACAAAGCCCGGTGCTGATATTTTTAAGCTGTCACCGGCAGAAACCTTGCAGGCCTTTTCAACATGCTCTCCGTTGACTTTGAGCGCTGCACCAATCACCGAAATCACTGCTTCCTCAAGTGCTTCCAATTCCATCCCAGCCAGAGCAAACTCGATCACAGGGTAGTTTTCAGGATTGCCTGCCTGCCTATTTGCTGCAATCATAAAGTCCCGATCCATAGCCCCGGACTGTGGTATCCCGTATCGGCGAAACCCAAACCTCCCAAAATCCTGTATGGAAGCCATCGGTCCGGCTTTGACCACCCTCAACTTTCCCATGACTCGAATTCCTTTTGTGTGATTCGATAGAAGCGATACCTCACTCCCACATGGATCAACATGGGTGGGTTTTTTGCCGGATCAAAAATTTTCACAGGTGTCCTGCCAATGATGTTCCATCCTCCGGGGCTTGCCAGTGAGTAGATACCCGTCTGCTCTCCGGCGATTCCCACAGAACCTGACAGAACCTGATTTCTCGGTTTATCCAAACGGGGACAAGCCAGTGATATGTCCAGTCCATCAGCATAAATGAAGCCCGGTGTAAACCCAATGAACAATGATCGATAGGTTCCAACGAGATGCTTTTCAATGACCTGGTCTTCTGATAGCCCCGTTTCGGCTGTTACCCGTGGGAGGTCCAGGCCTGCTTCATAGCAGATTGGCAATTCGAGCACCTCCACCGAAGGTGAGTGTTCTCTGGCACTTTCAGATAGTCCATTCAATTTTGTGATCACTTCCTGAAGCTTAAGCGAAGTGAAAATGGCGATAGAATGATAGGCGGGCACAATATCTTTCAGGTGTCTTCCAAGGGTCTGCTCGATGAGGAGTGTACTTTCATGGATAAGCTCGATGGGTGATCCTTTGTCGCACTCCAGCAGTATGACTTCCTCACCGAGGAGACTTACTCTCCAGGTGAGATGATTAAACTGCAGTGATTTGGATTCCTTTACTGACAAGATGCTCGTTGATTTCCCTGGCTAAAGTTACAGCTCCTTCCGTATCACTGTGCAGGCAGATGGATTGAACTTTTAACGGAAGCCAGCTGCTTGCATTCACCCGGTGATTGGTCACTATTTCCTCCACTTGCAGAAGCACCTCGGCCGGTTTCAGCACGGCTCCCCTTTTTGATCGGGAGCGGAGGGTTCCATCCACCTCATATTGCCGGTCCGCAAACCCCTCGGCAATGAATGGAAAAGCAGAGACTCTGGCTACTTCCTCTGAAATAGAGCTTGCAAGACCCATCCAAAACGCACCCGGAGCTACTTCTTTCATGACTTTTAAAAATAGCTCTGAGATGAAGCGATCTGAAGCTGCCTGATTATACAGTGCACCATGAGGCTTTACATGATGGAGCTGCACTTCTTCCTCTTCGCAAATCCTCTTTACGAGACTGATCTGCTCAGAAATGCTTGCCGCCAAATCTCCCGGCTGCATCGGCAAGATTTCTCGTCCAAAATTTCTCACGTCGGGGTAGGATGGATGTGCCCCGACGGCCACTCCATTTTGCTTTGCCAGTCGCACAGTATCTCTGATGGAGACTTCATCCCCGATGTGACCCCCACATGCCACATTGCAGGAAGAAAGGTAGGGCATGATTTGGGCATCCAGCTGGGTGCCGGGGTGTTCGCCTAGGTCTGCGTTGAGGTCGATGGTTAGCATGCTTCAATTTAAAAAAAGTGATGGTCATGCTGAACTTGTTTTAGCATCTTCATCATATAGGCATCAGAATAAGCTTTATAGACCCTGAAACAAGTTCAGGGTGACTTACAATTTGATACTACAAAAACCCAAAAACACTATTCAAGCTCCTGAAACTCACAAGGAGACTAACGGCAATTACCAGTATCGCCAATCCATTTTGCCAGGACTTATTAACGTATGTCCCAAGCAGTGACTCCTTATTGCATAGATATATGAGGAAGAAGACGATAATCGGGAGCAGAATTCCGTTTGCCGCCTGAGCCACCTGTATTACCTCGATAGGTTTGTAGCCAAGCATGGAGAAGACTGTGCCAATAACGAGAATCAATGCCCATATTGCTCTGAACCTTATAGACCGAAAGTCGGACTTCCAACCGAAAATTCCCTGTGCAGTATAGGCTGCTGCCAATGGGGCAGTAATGGCCGATGAGATGCCAGCAGCGAATAAACCCAAAGCCAGAAAATACTTCGCCCAGCTTCCGAGCAAGGGCTCTAATTGAATAGCCATTTCATTGATGCCGGTGACCCCCTTGCCAAAAATGGTTGCCGCGCTTGTGATGACAATAGCCATGGAGATGAGCCCACCCAAGCCTATGGCCACTCCGTTTTCCTTTTGTAAATCTTGCAAGTCACTTGCTGATTTCCACTTTTGGCTCACAGATGATGCGTGCAGGAATAGATTGTATGGAACGATCGTGGTTCCGATCAACCCCAGGACGGCCAGTTGATTTTTGTCGGTGAGGCTGGGGATAAAAAGCCCTTTGGCAATGGCCAGCATATCCGGCTGAACCAGCAATGCTGTGACCAGAAACACGGCACTCATCACTATTACCAGACCAATCAAAACACGCTCAATGATTTTTGCTTTCCCTATAAACAAAACTCCAAAGGATATCAGGCCGATCAGCAGAGCCCAGGGAAGTGGAGTACCGAAGATGCCTGAAATGCCTAGTACTGCCCCTGAAATATTGCCTGCTTCATAGGCAGCATTCCCAACAATGATTGCAGTGAAAACCAAAACGATTGCCAATGCTTTGGCCAGTGGGTTTTCGATTTGAGACCGGAGTGCTTCACCAAGTCCCGCTTGTGTGATGAGTCCAAGACGAGCCGTCATTTCCTGCAAGATGATCGTTGCAATCGTTGCAAAAAGCAAAACCCACAGCAAGGAATACCCAAAATTGGCGCCACTGAGGGTGCAGACGGTGAGTGTGCCTGGGCCGATAAAAGCTGCAGTGACGAGTGTGCTGGGCCCGAAGTATTTTTTAATAAACTTCATTCTCTATTTTTCATAATCATGCTCGCTCCAGCTTTTGGCTATGCTCGGGATTCATCTATGCGTCAATTTTGAATGACTGGGTAACCATCTGATCCTTTCTGCCCCCAACCGGATAACTTTTTTCCATAAATTCGACTTTCCCATCATAATCGATGGTGATGGCGGTAGTGCAGCATGTGCCATAGTCCGGCGTTCGGATGCACATGGCGGATAGTGCTTTCTCCCGTGTATAATCAAGACCAGTTTCAGGAAGCTGGTCATCCGGGGCAGTACCTTCATCCTGCATCATCACAATCAGGTCATCCAGGGAAAAGTCTGTCTGGATAAATTCGCTAAACGCCCGTTTGGATCGAGTCACTTTTGGCCATGGGGTGTCCAGGAGGGCGTTGCTCAGCCCGTATATTCCTGGCTTCAGATTGTTGACACCTCTTTCATAATTGCTTGCATGCACTAGCTCATCGTCCATCACCAGCAGGTTAAACCCATTGTAAGATTTCCCTGCCATCTGTACACTTTTTGCGTAGCTCTCAGGCTGCTCATCACCGAGGAGAAAATTCACTGGTAAGTCCCCGCGCGAGTTTGCATCTGAACGAATATTGCGGATGTCCCGATAGTTGGTGACAGCTGCAAATTTTCCACCCTTGCTGATCGCCATCCAGGTGCCCTGCGCCTGCAGGTCTCTTCCACCAAAAATATGCTGATGATCATGCCACCAGTGCGCCACGGCTGTGGGACGGGAGTAAAATTCATCCCGGTTTCCTGCAAGGATGAATTTATAATCGGGATGTGCATTGTAGGCAAAAGTGATGAGGCACATGAAAAAGTAGCGCTTTGTATTGAATCATCTAATTTAGGTTTTCAATACCATTATCCAGACCAAATGAGGAAAGTTCTTCAATATGTAAAAGACTATCAGCGTGAATTTTTTGATTGGAAACTATACGGGGCTATCCTGCTCTTCACGGTCGTTTGCATTGCGCTCAATTATCGCTTTGATTTTGAAGATGGTGTGATCGATTCCTACAATGGGCGACCCATCAAGTGGCTGTGGATGTTCCTGTTTCACGGAGGGCCTTTCTTTATTGTCTGCCTGATCCTTTATGCTTTCGGGAAAAAACGCGAGTGGCTCACAAGCAAAAATTATTGGATCAAGTTCCTGATCGGATTTGGCCTGCTGGCACTTGATCGGTCTTTTTATGGGTTTGACGAATGGTTTAAGGTGCTACCCAAAATGGAGTACCATTTTGTGATCCGGTGTGTGCACTGGGCTTCCAGTTTAATTCTGGTGGTGGTTCCAATGCTTATAATGTACCCACTTCTGGAGCGGGATGAGAAGCCTAATTTTTACGGGCTCAGGTGGGAGAAATTTGATGCTAAACCCTACCTGATACTGCTCGGGGTTGCGGCCGTTTTTCTGGGTATCGGATCATTTTTAGGTGAAATACAGGATTTCTATCCTCGCTTCAAAGGATCTGGTGCAGCACTATACCGGCGAGAAAACCCGGATGTTTCAAGCTACCTGCTGATGGTGATTTACGAATTGTGCTACGGGAGCAATTTCATTTCTGTGGAGCTGATCTTTCGGGGGTTTTTGATTTTTGCTTTTGCGAGAACACTGGGTGGGTATGCGGTGCTCCCAATGATCGTCACGTATGCGTTTCTTCATTTTGGAAAGCCGCTGGGCGAAACCATCAGTTCGTTATTTGGTGGCTATCTGCTTGGTATCATCTCATACTACAGCCGCAATATCTGGGGAGGGATATTCATTCACCTGGGGGTGGCATGGCTGATGGAATTGTTTGGATGGCTGCAGAATTAAGGATTAAATTTGAGCTCGTTCGGGATGTAGCGCAGCTCGGTTAGCGCACCACTTTAGGGTAGTGGGGGCCGCTGGTTCGAATCCAGTCATCCCGACTTATGACCCCCTTCTCTTTGCCAGATGGGGGTTTTGTGTTTACTAAAACAAGGGAGGCACCTGGGTGGACGCCACTCCCATCGATCCAGTTATCCATAAATTGAAAATGGAACCTGAAAAGCCCCGTGTGGCTGTTCAGGCAGGTGAAACTCTACTCCATTTTGGGAGCTATGAACACCGGTATACTTGTGGATATTCTCCGTATTGGCACATTGCCACTATCTATAAATGCGGATAATGCGTCTACAACCTCATCATTGGGTATCATGCTTTCATGACCGGCATTCTCAACAATTATGTGCTTGAAGTCACTAAATCCTCTGCTTACCTGTTTCGTTTGCTCAGGGGTAGTATTGCTATCCAACGAACCGCTAATAAACAATGTAGGTACTGCACAATTGAAATCGGATCGATACTCATCTCCAAGATCCTGGTATTCCCATTGGTCCCTAAGTGTCATTTCTATGAAATTCATTGAATTCCCCAACATCGATTTCTCGATCTGCTTATTGATCATTTTTAGTCTGTCTTTAGATGCCCAAGAAGAAAGGTTCATGGATAGTGCCATTCCATGCACCCCAAACTGATATTGATTATACCTCTTTGTAACAAAGCTCTTCAACAGACTTAAATCTCCGTTATTCAAATCATCGAGCATTTTGGGCAGATAAATGAAGTCATTCCGATCACCTATGTCTGCACGGATAACCATTTGCAACCCATGCGCCCCAAATAGAATGGTATCGATCTTATTCGTATAGGCATTTTTGATTTCCAGCTTTAGCGGAGTTGTTGTCAGCTTGAGGTAAATCTGCCTGAGCAACTCCTCGAAACTCTCTTTATTTTTCCATTTTGGGTCGCTCTTAGCCAGCAGGGAGATTTTCCTTATTTGCTCATTATATGTCTCAGGTAACTTCAGTGTATTGTTCAAACCTTCTGTACCAATGCAAACGGCAGATTTTATAAGCTGTGGATAGTATTTAAGGGTAGATAAGGTCAAATGTGTCCCGTAGCTAAACCCAACAAGGTGAATCTGATCAATGCTTAACTCATCACATACCGCATTAATATCATGAGACGATTCCAGCGTATTATATCCGCCCAAGGCAAATCCTTCTTCCTTAAAAAATCTAAGTGATTCTGAGGCAAATGCTTTAAGGACCCTGCTGGTCGATTTTTCATCCAAAAAAATGTTTTTAGTGAGGTCCTGATGTTCGATCCTAAAATCATGGGTTGCAGACCATACCATTTTTGGAGTGGAGTTTCCCGTACCTCGTTGATCCATCAGGATCAAATCATGGGTTTGATTCAGCTTCATCAGCATTTTTGCCACGTGGGATACACGCAAGTCATTAATGGCTGAGCCTCCTGGGCCACCCGAAAGGTACATGACAGGAGCATATCCTAAATCTTGCTTTGCCTTTATCCGAGCCACCTTAAGATTGATTTGCCTGCTATTGGGATCGGTGCGATTTTCCGGTACTGGAAAATCTCCAATTTCCAATTGAATGGAGATAGAATCAAGGATTGTAATTGGAACGGTAGTAAAATTGAGCTTTTGCGAGACTCCATCAATAGTCATTGATAGTAGTAGATAAGAGAAAATTAGTCGCTTCATTTTTTTATTTCAAAGCTCCAATTATCTCAGAACGATGCTGTCCAATTTTCTTAAGTTGATGTATGAAGTTTAAAATCTGTACAGATTTAATCCCTCAATTTGAATTGCCCGGGTGTAATTTCCTCCAATTCCAGAAATGCATTGTAAAAAGATGATCGTGTATTGAAACCAACTGAAAACCCTATCCCTTCAATAGACAAATTTTCGTAGGCCGGATCTTTAAGTAAAACTTTTGACTCCTTGATTCTATACTCATTAATGAGCTTATTAAATGACTTGTTATACTTTGCTTTGATATTTCGAGACAAGGCTGACTGACTCACACTAAGGATTTTTGCAACTTCTGATGCCCTGAGTGAATCATTCCTGTAGATCTTTTCCCCATGCATTAATCTTTCAAGACGATCAATAATCTTCTCATCATAGGATGATTCGACATGCTTATATGACAGAGGCCTGTTTCCAATTGATCGGTAGATCAAGAATGTGTAGAACGTCAATAAGATAACTGTCTCGGTAATCTGAAGGGGCATGATGTAACCTCCTTTTGCAGCAGGAATTGCTGCTAGTATAAGAACAAACACCAGTGTGTACAGCTTGATTGTGGTATTTAGCTGGCTGCTTGAAGACCTGGAGAACATCCATCTGACCAAGACTGAAAAATACTTAAGAAAAAAGAACAGGCTAGCCAAAATAAATACCCCATCAATAATGGACTCTTTTATTGAAGAACTGGAAAAAGCTTCACTAGCCACTTTTGTCTTGGTAATTACTATTTTTTCAACCAGCTCAATATTTTGATCTCCTGTGTCTTTTGCCGAGGAGATTCCTTCGGAAAGAAGAAAAAATATAAGGCCTAGTAAAAAAAATATTAAAAGGGCTTTGCCAAAAGAAATTCTATTTAGTGCGGAGAGTCTAGTATTGCCTGCTTTTTTCATTGATTAAGTATCTACCGTAAGATTCTAAAGTTAATTAGACCAAAGGTTAGATTCCTAAAAGACTTTGTCCCACTTATAAGGTTGCATGGTTAAGGAGGATTTAACTACCCTCTCTCTTAAATGCCAACTTGCTTTCAGTAGAAGCGGCTTCATCAAAGTAGTACCCTTCATAGTCAAAACCCCTCAGGTCTGAAGGATTTTTGATCTGGTTTTCGATAAAGTATCTGGACATCAGACCTCTGGCTTTTTTAGCATAGAAGGAAACGATCTTGTACTTTCCGTTTTTAAAGTCTTTGAATTCCACGTCTATGATGCGGGCCGGCACATTTTTTTTACTCACTGATTTAAAGTACTCCACCGAGGCAAGATTGACGATGATATCATCACCCTGGGTCTTGAGATCCTCCAGCAGCAAATTCAAAATTTTGTCGTCCCAATATTGATATAACGTGTTATAATCATCAAATGCCAGTCTCGTTCCCATCTCCAGACGATAGGGCTGGATCAAGTCCAGCGGACGTAGTAGCCCATAAAGTCCCGACAAGATTCGGAAATGCTTTTGAGCAAAATCGAATCTTTTTTGGTCAAAGGTTTCTGCTTTTAGTCCCTGATACACATCTCCCTGAAAAGCAAGCACAGAAGGTTTGGCATTTCTTTTCGTATGCTCAATTTCAAATTCCTGATAGCGATTCGCATTGAGCTCAGCTAGATTATCACTGATGCTCATCAGCTCTTTTACCTCATCTGGTGATTTTTTTCTTAGCACTGATATGAGCTCTTTGGTGCATTCAAGCAGGCGAGGCTTGGTGGGCTTCACATCATAGGGGGTTTCAAAATCAAGGCTTTTCGCCGGAGATACTACTGCAATCATTTTTACTTCCTTTGCTTATTCAACAAAACTAAAGCTATTGGTTCTCAACTAAATTGCGCTCATGACATCAGGAGATTGGAAAGGGTTTATTCAGGCAATTATCGATAACAATCGACAAGAGGTGGAGTACTACTTATCATCTGAAGTTGACCTAAACTATGCTCATCCAGAGATGATGACTACCCCACTAATTGAAGCCGTGCGCTTTGATTATTTTGAACTAGTTGTATTGCTTCTGGAAAAAGGTGCAAGTCCAACATTCCAATCTCAGCTGGGGGAGTCTCCCCTGAAGCTGGCTAAGCAAAATCAAAACAACGAGCTGATCAAACTCCTGAAGAAATTCAAGTAACTATCGCTCGCGCTTCATCAATCGAGTGAAAAAATCCACCAACATCCGCTTTCCTTCAGCACGCGCATCCAACTCATCCAACAGCGAAAAGGCTTCATCATAATACTCATTCATCATCCCTTGAGTCAGCTCAAAAATGCCAAGCTCACCATAAATATTTTTAATCGCCTCCACCTTATCACTTATATCAAATTCCCGGGCAGACAGCCATTTATTAAGTTCTTTTCTCTGACTTGCATTAGCCAACTCCAGTGCCTTTATCAGCAAGTATGTTTTCTTGTTGGACACGATATCACCACCCACTTGCTTGCCAAATTTTGCTTTGTCGCCATATACGTCCAGCAGATCATCCATCAGCTGAAACCCTATGCCCGCCTTTTCTCCAATGGCATGGAGCTTAACCAATTCCACCTCGTTCATGCCTGCCAGCAAGCCTCCATATTCCAGGCTAAACCCAAGAAGCACAGCTGTTTTTAGCCGGATCATTTCAATGTATTGCGCTTCTGTGACCGTCTCTAATTCCTCGTAGTTCATATCCAGTTGCTGTCCTTCGCATACCTCCACTGCGCATTTATTGAACTTTCGAATGGCTGAGGACAGTGATTCCTGTGGCCCGGTCAGTAGCTGATCATATGCTTTTACCATCATGGTGTCGCCACTCAGGATTGCCACGGTATTGTTCCACTTTTCATGCACAGTGGGCTTGCCTCTGCGGATGGGTGCTTCGTCCATGATGTCGTCATGCATAAGTGTGAAATTGTGAAATATCTCCACTGTGAGAGCAGGATTAATAATGGAAGTTGCATCGTCCTTCTTCAATCCATACCCCAACAAAACCAGCATGGGTCTCAGCCGCTTTCCTCCCAATGAAAGAATGTAGCGGATCGGGTCGTACAGGTTTTGGGGACTATCCCCGAGTGGCAGCCCAGCGAGGGATGATTCGATTTTTTCGAACAGGTCTTTCATTGGCTGCAAGATAAAACCACAAATACATTTAGTTGTTTTATTCTTCTTCTAACTCCGTTCGGTTCATCACCTCATTTTGATGATCAATAGATTCCTGATGAATAGCACTGAGGTATCGATGCAAAAAATTTTCGGACAGGCCCTGAAAGCCCCCAAGTTTCGTAACACGTTCGATGATTTCCTCCCACCTCTTTACCTGCAAAATGGTTAGTCCCTTTTCCTTCTTCACTAATCCGATCTCCTCGGCCACTTTCATCCGCTCACCTAGTAGTTTTACCAAATCATCATCGATGATATCCATCTGCTTTCGCAAAGCTTCCAGCTTGTCTAGCAAAGCCTCATCCAGCACAGAAGATGACCGAACAATTAAGCTGTCGATGATCTCTTTTAAGGCCTGGGGTGTCACTTGCTGAGCCGCATCGCTGAGGGCCTGATCGGGCGTAATGTGCGACTCGATCATGAGCCCGTCAAAATCCATATCCAATGCCTGCTGGGAAATTGCTGCAATATTCTCTCGTTTTCCTGTGATATGGCTGGGGTCACAGATCATTGGCACGGTGGGAAACCGTCTCTTCATTTCCAGCGGAATCTGCCACTTGGGTTCGTTTCGATATACGCTCTTGCCATACTGTGCAAACCCTCTATGAATGAGCGCAAGATCGGTTAGCCCTACATGAATCATGCGCTCTAGCGCCCCTGACCATAAATCTTCATCAGCATTCAGCGGATTTTTAATCATGACCGGGATCGAAGTACCTCTCAAAGCATCTGCAATTTCCTGTACAGAAAATGGGTTAACGGTAGTTCGTGCCCCAACCCATAGCACATCAATTTCGGATTTGAGGGCTTCCTCCACATGTTTGGTATTGGCCACCTCCACCGCTACCGGTAAGTTTGTTCGCCTTCCGGCTTCCTTTAGCCACTTGAGACCGGGAGCGCCCACT
Organism: Ekhidna sp.; assembly: GCF_040223195.1. Taxonomy (GTDB): domain Bacteria; phylum Bacteroidota; class Bacteroidia; order Cytophagales; family Cyclobacteriaceae; genus Ekhidna. Next base: position 606,032 of record NZ_JAVKDX010000022.1, read on the forward strand.
CCTTCAAAGGTATTGGGTCGTGTGCGAGGCTTCCAGATACCGGCTCGTAACATATCTACTTTGCCCGTCTTGGCAATAGCCATGCAGGTAGCAATGACCTGCTCCTCCGATTCCGCACTGCAGGGACCGGAGATGATTACAGGTTTTTTCCCCTTTGTTAAAGTGTCAAACATATCCTGAGTCAAAAGTACCAATCAAAGAAGAATGACGAGCAATTCCTGATATTTAATAACCATTATTACACCAATCGTTACATTTGCATAAATATAAATATAAATATAAATATAAATATAAATATAAATATAAATATAAATATCGTGATGCAAATGTAAGGGTGGGTGTAATAATGGGTGTTAGATATCGGGTCTGGCTCGT
>NZ_JAVKDX010000001.1:0-2345 GCF_040223195.1 Ekhidna sp.
TGATTATGTGAATGATCGTGATTATGTCCCATAATTATTTTGCAAGTTTTAGTATTCTGATTGCGCCTCTCATCACGAAGGCAAATACAATTCCCCCGATGGCCAGATCCGGCCATTTACTATCGAGAAAATAAACCAACACTCCTGCTAAAATCACCCCACCATTTACGATAATGTCATTCGACGTGAATATGGCGCTGGCTTGCATGTGAGCTTCATCGCTTTTGGCTTTATTAATCAACCAAAGCGAAACAAGGTTGCCTATAAGTGCAAGCACTGATATGATGATCATCCATTGAAACAGGGGCGTTTCGCTTTCGCTGAAAAACCTGCGCAACACCTCTGAGAAACCCAACAGTGCCAATCCCATCTGGAAATAGCCACTGATTTTGGCTACTCTTTTCTTACGTGATAGAGCTGAACCTACAGCCAATAAACTAAGGCCGTAGACAATGGAATCTGCTAGCATATCCAGTGAATCGGCCACCAAGCCCATAGAACGTGATATCCATCCGGTAGTCATCTCTATCACAAAGAACCCGAAATTGATTCCCAGCACCCACCACAATATTTTGCGCTGGTGAGAATCGTCAGAAGCCAGTGGCAACTCAACTTCATCTTCCGTACTTTCCAACCTGTCATTGAGTTTGAGTTCACCGATGGCCTGATGGATCTCTTCTACTTCATCTGTATGATATACCTCTAGTTTACGATTTGGAATATCAAAAGAAAGCTGCTTCACCTCGTTATAAGGTTCCAGCTTCATACGGATCATCTGCTCTTCTGAGGGGCAGTCCATTTTGGAGATGAAGAAAGTCGATTTTTTTACCTTGGACATTTACAGGCTATCAATTACGTGCTTCAGTTTTTCTCGTATTTGTGTGGCTATTTCTCCGAGACCTTCATTACTGACCGATTGCATAGATGCCACCGGATCCACTGCAGATATCTCAATTTTGCCAGGCTCCTTTTCCTGGACAATTACATTGCACGGAAGCATAGCTCCAATCTTATCTTCGGCCTGTAGCGCTTTGTAAGCAAACGGAGGATTACATGCTCCCAGGATTCTATAATTGTAAAAATCAACGTCAAGTTTCTTCTTCAAGGTGGCCTTAATGTCAATTTCAGTTAGGACACCAAATCCCTCATTTTTTAGTTCTTCAGTGACTTTTTCGATAGCTTCATCGAAATCACCATCTATGGTTTTTGTGAAATAATAACTCATGGTTTTTTAAAATTTATGTTTATACAATTTTGATTTTTAATCATCGTCTTCCAATTCCCCTTTCTTCATTTCTGAAATGAGATAGTAGGCGTTGTTCCAGGCGACTTCAGCTCCTTCAGGTAACTCCTCTAGTAGCTTGACCTCTATCCACCCGTCATCGGTAATGCCTGTTCGGATTTCAATTGGTGTAAATTTCCATTCGGTTTCTCCATCTTCTTCATGTGCTTCCGCCATGAAAATATAGGGCTTGCCTTCTTCTTCTATAATAGCATCTTCCGGTAAGGCAGTCACTTTATGACTAGTGGTATGGATTCTTCCATTGATATACATGCCGGGAATCAGAAAGTCTTCCTTATTGTTAATCTCCGCATGGATATGTACTGCTTTTGGGTTTAGCTCGAATTGTTTGCCTACCGAATAAATTTCAGCGGTCAGCGTATTTCCCGGAACAGACTCAACAGTAAAAGATACTTTTTGTCCCTCCTTTACTTTGTACACATCTTTTTCAAAAACCATCAGGTCGGCATGGATGTGATCGATATTAACTATCATAAACATCTCGATCTGAGGATTAACATACTGGCCTAACTGAATCTTGACTTTTTGTATGAATCCATTGATAGGGCTGACTACTGGTACGTACTCATAGATTTCTCCACTCCGTATCTTTACCGCATTCAAATTGAGTTGTTTTAACTGCACTTCATACCCTTTCACTTCACCTTTCATGCCCTGATACTCAGCTACTGTTTCCTGATATGTCTTTCCTGATCCAACTTCTTCTTCATACAATCGCTTTTGTCGCTGCATTTCCTTTTCTAAATACTGGAAGCGACTATACGCCTTGATATAGTTGGTTTGAAGCTGTGACAAGTTTGGATGAGAGAGGTATGCTAAGACCTGTCCTTTCCGCACTTTATCACCTTCAATGACCTTGATGGAAGTGATGTTTGCACCAAGTATGGCAGTGACGGTTGCCTCATGTTGAGGCGGAACTTCCAATTGACCATTGGCTTCTACTACTCCGGAAAGAGCTCTCAATGGAAGCGTGTCAATTTTAAACTCCAGGCTATTGAATTTCAGCTGTGACAAGTGAACAGCACCTACTGATTCTTCAGCA
>NZ_JAVKDX010000003.1:0-159440 GCF_040223195.1 Ekhidna sp.
TAACGGTGGGTTTTTGGTGAGGTAATGAATGGGATGTAGTTGAGAGAAAACGGTATATTTGAAAGGGTAAAGCGTGCGCATTATATCCGACAATAAATGCTTACAAACGACTAAATGTCGTTTTCAAAGCTGAGCATCAACTAGTTAGAATCAAAAGCGCCTAAAAATATATAAGGAAAATAATGCGCACTGTTCGCGTTACATTATAGTTATGTGTTATTATTCTGCTAAATTGAAATTTTATCTATCAATAGCTTTTGTGCTTATTAGCATAACTCTATCTCTAGCGGGTGGCTGGACTTGTCAAAAATATCACGTTCAAATCCAAGTCAGTGACAGCACTTTCGAAGGCTATTTACTTGCAGGCGATCCTAATTATGATCGAATTAAGCTAAACAACAATGATTACAGCTTTGAGAGCTTCGCAAGAGAGAATTTAATAACTGATAGTTTTCTAACAATTTATGACACAATCTATTCAATAGAATATCCACATTTTGATGGGTACAAGCTAACCACTGTTCTACCGGAAGATATTTACAGATTACCAATTGATAGTATTTCTAACATTGAACTACTGTCCATCAATCCATGCCAAGAATGGACAAAGGAAAGGAATAAGGATAATTTTGAATACTACTACGCGTGGGTTGGCCATACGATGGAAATTGGAGAGCTAAACAAAAATGAAATCTACCTCCTCAACTCCGAACCTCATCTAACTTTCTCCAAACCATATGGTGAATACGGGATATTTCAATTTTGCGTCTATAACAACAAAATCACAAAAGAACGAGTACTAGAACTATTTGAGAAATTCGAAAACTCCATTAAGGGAACAAATGGAAAATACAACTACAAAAAATTTAAGGATGCTTACTCCACTCTTAAAGAATCTCTTAGACAAGTCGACGTAGTTCTATTTAAAATTGAGTGGATAGCCTAAACAACACATAACAGTTGCTAAGCGGCATTTGTCAGCGTGCTATTCACATCCTGATCTGCAACTGTCCCACTTCAGAGCACCTTCTGAAAGTTGAGAAGCCTTAGCAACTGTCTTGCTTCTGGCATTTATCTTTCACAACGCATTTTCTTCGAGGAAGCTTTTGAGGGGTGGTGCACCTTAGTTACTTTTAGTGCTTTCAAGCTAAGAGCGGACAAACCGCTGCTTAGCGAGACGTTACACACCAGTCTCACATGAAGCAAATAATTCCTGTTATTCTAACTTTTTTCTGGATCAACTCGAACGCATGCGATTGTGCCAGAATTAAGGATTTGGAAGCATTTCAACGTGAGAGTTACTTGACTTCTGAACTCATTTTTATTGGCGAGCTAGCCAAATCAAATGATGATGGGTCTTATGAATTTCGAATAATTGAACTGTTTAAGGGAGATGTTCCAGACTCAATTGTTGCTGGAGAATATCAAACAATCTGCTCTGCATTTCCAGATACGGGTGAACACTTTTGGCTAGTGTATTCTAACCCGAACGCAAAGGGAATCATTGATATAAACAGTTGTGGCTTATCAAGAAGTTTTGAGTTTCCATTCCTCATGAACGAACAAGCAACTGTTCCTCCGCCTCCTGAACGGCAATCTAACGATCCAACTTTGGCTTTAGTTGAACATTTCAAACTCATGTCAGAATATAAGTCCAGGGCCTTGGCTGTTTTGGAGCATGAAATTGAACAACTGCGAAAATGGAGAGAAGAATAACCGGTGTGTAACATTGTGTATGGACGCATGTGCGAACTGAGCATTTAGCCAGTTTCAGTGGAACTCGACCGTGAATCAGCCGCTGATGAAACTGATCTGCTTTCTACCTAGTTCAGTTCGCAGGAGTTTTTTATCTTCTAAACGCACTGCCTCTTGGATACTTTGGAAGCACCGGCAGATTCATTAGTTTTATCGGAACTTGCTAAGCTCGGGGCGCACTCCTGCTAGCTTGGCGTTAGCTGGCATATTGTACGCATTAATATGAAATACTTAACCATCATTTTTTCTTTCTTCATTTGTCAAGCTACTGCTCAATTGCCAGAACGTGAACTTGTATTTCCAAGCAAGGATAACTTAGATGTTGGCTCTGAATATAAAAACTACAAATGGTTATTGGATGAACAAGGGTTTCCAAAAGAGTTCATCCCTTATTTCGATTACAAGGATTTTGAAGATTTTGAACCAATGGGGTATTTAGTCGCTGACCCTCCTTTTCACGAAGAGCCAGACCCAAATAAAATACCTAAGGACAAACTCCACACGTATTATCAACGGGGTATTGATTCTACAACGGTAGATTACTTATCTGAACTGCTCTATAAGGCTAAAGAGCCAATTCTCAGCAACTTCTATCTCGGATATGAGAATTACAGATTTACTTGGACTCGCTCATTCCATAATGACTACATTTTAACCTTGGTATCAAAAGAGGAGAATGCAGAAATACAAATCACTGAAATTGATAAAAACTCTGGTCAGTTGAAGAAATCATCAAAAAAAATAAAGCAGCATGAATTTGAGGAATTTAAAATGATGTTGATTAATGCGAATTTCTGGATAATGAAATCTTACAAATGGACACTTGGAAATGATGGTTCTAGATGGACCATAGAAGCGCATGTTCCACTTGCATACAAAGTCTTAAGCCGCTGGAGCCCTAACTTATATTATGAAGATGACCTAATTCTTAGACAACTTGGAACATGGTTAATCAACAAAAGCGGAATAAAGGTCAAAGAAATATATTGACGCCAGCTAACATAAGCTATGAATGAATGGGGTTTTATCAGTCAGGATATTTTTGTGGGGATTGGAAAGTCCGCCACAAGTTTTAAATTTAGATCTAGGCGTGGCTATGTTCGAGACGAGAGGTTAGTGCTTTCTAATCCCCACTCATCATAGCCAGGCGTTACCTCACCCCCTTGGTCCCCCTCCAGGGGGAGATGATCGTAAGAAAAACTATGTTCCTCTCCAGGGAAATGATCTCAATCACCCCCTTTGTCCCCCTCAAGGGGGGAAATTTAAAACCTGAAAAAACTTACCCAAAAATCTCCTTAAGCTTGGCCTCCAGGCTTGCTCCTCGCAAATTCTTAGCTATGATTTTCCCTTCCGGGTCTATGAGGAAAGTAGCCGGGATGGCATTCACCTGATAATCGAGTGCAGCCTGGTTTCGGAAATATTGCAAATCCGAAACATGCAGCCATGGAAGCCCATCCTGCTCAATAGCTGCCAGCCACTTTTCCCTTGTCCGATCCAGGGACACTCCCAGGATTTCAAAATTCTCTCCGGCGTATTTATTGTAAGCCTGCACCACATTGGGATTTTCCCTCCTGCAAGGACCACACCATGCCGCCCAGAAGTCTATTAATACATATTTACCCCGGAGAGAACTAAGCGTAATAATTTCCCCATCCGGATTTTGCTGCGAAATCTCAGGGGCCATTTTGCCTATAGCCAGGCTCTTCTTTGCAGATACTTGTGAAATAAGGCTTTCCACATGAAAGTTTTCCGGCATTTCTGCCTGCATTTCCGTGGCAATGGAATCGATAAAGGCAAAGTTTTGAGTGGCATCTATCATCTGGATGCCATAGAAAGCAGCGAGCGATGGGCTTGCTTCACGAATCAATGATTTTAGCTTCGCTTCAGCACCCCTGGCCAGCTCCATCATTTGAACCTGTGCTGTCTGAAATGCCTGAACATCCCCGTTAGATCTGGCTTGATACTGTGCTTGCTGGAGACCCTGAACCTGATTTCGATAGTCCGCCATGATCGCATCGATCTGGTTTTTGTACTCCGTATCGTAAGATCCTGAGACTTCAGAAAAGCCCCGAGGGTCATTGCCATGTGCATTTACTACCACCTCTTTCTCTTCTCCTGTCAGGATCAGGGTAATGATTTGCCTGCCATTGAAATTGAGCCTATAGAAAGCCGGCTCTTCGATAGTCAGGTATGTTTCGAAATCGCCATTGGTGTCCACCTCCAGCGTATCGAAAGGTGCCAATCCATTCTCTCCTACAATTTCCACCACTGCTACTCCTCCGGCCTGGAATTGCTCCAGGTTGCCTTTGAGTTTCACTCCATCTCCACCCTGCTGGCCACAACCCAGCAATCCGACAATCAAAACCAGTATCCAAAATTTATGCATGATCACTATTCATTTCCTTTTTTCAAAATTATGATTTAAAGCTCCCAATCCAAGCGGACTAAGAGGCTTCCACCAGCTCTGTTCCAATCTTCAAAGCTTCATCCAGACCTGAAAGTTCCTTCCCTCCGGCTGTGGCATAGAAAGGCTGCCCTCCACCTCCGCCTTTTATAGCGGCAGCCATTTTTCGGATAATTTCATTCGCATTCATGCCTTGCTTCACCAATTCATCCGACAGCATTACGGTAAGCATCGGTTTACTCTCAATCTCAGCCGCAATCAAAAGCACCAGGTTGTCCACCTCTCTTTTCAGGTCAAAAGCCACCTGCTTCATATTGTCCGCCGAAGGAAATACGCCTTTGTAGGTGATCACATTTTTATCTCCTACTTTCCGGGCACTATCCTTCAGTTGATTTTTAATCTGACCTGCCTGCTTACTGTTGAGTTCATCAATCTTCTTCTGATTTGTCAGATTCTCCTTTACCAGGTTCTCCACCGTCTTTTTCAAATCTTTCGGATGTTTCAGCATCTCCTCCAGCTCAGCAATCAGCTCCAGCTTCTGCTTGTAGAATTTCTCCGCCTCCACGGAAGTCACCGCCTCAATCCTCCGAACGCCGGCGGCACTGGATCCTTCACTCACAATCTTGAACATGCCTATGTTGCCGGTTCTCGGCACGTGGGTTCCTCCACATAGCTCTACCGAATAATTTCTGTCAAAAGTGATGACGCGAACAAAATCGCCATATTTTTCACCGAAGAGTGCCATGGCTCCCATCTCTTTCGCTTCACCGATGGGTACATTTCTCTTCTCATCCAGCGAAATATTTTCCCTGATCTTTTGATTAACGATGCGCTCCACTTCTTCAATTTCCTCCTCAGTCATTTTAGCAAAATGAGAAAAATCAAATCGCAGGATTTTGTCATTCACCAGCGATCCCTTCTGCTGCACATGATCTCCCAGCACCTTTCTCAATGCGGCATGGAGCAAGTGAGTGGCAGAGTGATTGTTTTCGGTTAGTCTTCGTTTGCTCTCATTCACCACTGCATGCACCACTCCTTCCGGCTTTGAAGGCAGCTTTTTCACAAAATGCACGATCAGGTCGTTTTCTTTCTTGGTGTCCACCACCTCTATCTTATCTCCTCCAAAATCTAAATAGCCAGTATCTCCTACCTGACCGCCACTCTCGGCGTAGAAAGGGGTTTTCTCCAGCACGATCTGGTATTGTGTTTTATCCTTTTGCTTCACCTCACGGTACCTCAGGGCTTGTGTCATGGATTCTGTTTCTGAGTAACCCACAAATACCGTCTCGTCACCTTCATTGATCACTGTCCAGTCACCGGTGGTCTGCTTGCCAACACTTTTGGATCGGTTTTTCTGTACTTCCATCTCCTTTTGGAAGCCCGCCTCGTCTACTTCCATCCCATTCTCCCTGGCAATCAATGCGGTAAGATCCAATGGGAATCCATAGGTATCGTATAGTTCGAAGGCTGTGGCTCCTTCGATTTTGCCTGTTTTAGCGGACGTCATTATATCCAGCTTTTTCAAGCCATTATCGAGGGTCCTTAGAAAAGAAAGCTCTTCTTCCCGGATCACCTTGGCAATAAAGTCCTTTTGGCCGGTAAGTTCAGGGAATACTCCATCAAACTGATTAACCAGGATATCCAGTAGTTCATACAGGAAAGGCTCTTTGAAGTCGAGGAACGTATATCCGTAGCGCACTGCCCTTCTTAAAATCCTTCTGATCACATAGCCTGCCTTATTATTACTTGGAAGCTGGCCATCGGCAATTGTAAATGCAATGGCACGTATATGATCTGAAATCACCCGAATAGCTATGTCTATTTTCTCGTCCTTGCCATAAGTGACGCCAGCTTTTTCAGCTACTTTCTGGATCAATGGTTGGAATACATCTGTATCGTAGTTGGATTGCTTACCCTGGATGGCCATAGCCAGTCGTTCGAATCCCATCCCTGTATCCACATGTTTTTCAGGAAGATTTTCCAGCGTTCCATTTGCCAATCTATTGTATTGAATGAATACCAGATTCCAAACCTCCACCACCTGGGGATGATCCATGTTCACAAGCTCCCGTCCGGGCTTTTTATCCACTTCACTTTGGGGCCGTAAATCAATATGAAGCTCCGAGCATGGACCACAGGGGCCCGTATCGCCCATCTCCCAGAAGTTGTCCTTTTTGCTTCCATTCAGCACCCGATCCTCCGGAAGGTATTTCAGCCAGAAGTCCCTTGCCTCGGTATCCATATCCAGGTTTTCATTACTATCTCCTTCGAAGATTGTGGCATAAAAACGATCCTTGGGTAAATTGAATTTATCAGTGAGTAGCTCCCATGCCCATGCAATAGCCTCTTCTTTGAAGTAGTCCCCAAATGACCAGTTGCCCAGCATCTCAAACATGGTATGGTGATAGGTATCGATTCCTACCTCCTCCAGATCATTGTGCTTTCCCGACACTCTGAGGCATTTCTGCGTATCGGCCACTCGTTTGTTTTCGGCAACTTTATTACCCAAAAAGAAGTCTTTAAACTGATTCATCCCCGCATTGGTAAACATGAGGGTTGGGTCATTTTGCACTACAATAGGTGCAGAAGGGACGATTTTGTGAGATTTACTCTCGAAAAATTCAAGGAACGTTTTCCTGATCGATTTGGAATCCATTGAGGGACTAAAAAATTAGAATGTTACTGTAAAATCTTGTAATTATGAAAAAATCCGAATAATCCGTAAATTGCTGCCGTATTTTTGTGAACCACCGACAAGAATTTTTTTACAAAATTACGACAATTACCCTATCAACCCATGGCTAAAATTAAGTACTACTATGACACTGAATCCTGCCGGTACGAGCGCATAAAGGTCTCATCCTGGGACATTGTGCTCAACCTTATGGGATTTCTCGTAGTTTCCTCACTCATCGGACTGGGAATCTTCTTTGTGACTGATCACTATTTTGAATCACCGGCAAAGGCCTCACTAAGAAAAGAAAATGAAGAGCTCAAACTTTACTACGAACTACTGGAAAAAGATATTGCTGAGGCCAACAAGATGCTTTCCGTATTGGAAGAACGGGATGATGATATTTACCGGGTGGTGTTTGGTGTGGAGCCGATTCCTGATGAAATACGAAGTGCGGGTGTCGGGGGAGCCAACAGGTACAGAGAGATGCTGGAAAAAGGATTGAAGCGGGAAGAACTGATCCTGAAAAATATGCAGCGCATAGACAAGCTGAAAAAACAGATGTACATCCAAACCAAATCCTACGATGACATCATGGACATGGCCAGGGATAAAGAAGATATGCTGGCTAGCTTACCTGCAATACAGCCAGTTTCCAATAAAGAGCTTAAGCGATTAGCTTCCGGATACGGATTCCGAATCGATCCAATCCTAAAGACCCGACGGATGCATGAAGGGGTAGACTTTTCCATTCCAATAGGCACCCCTGTATATGCTACAGGAGATGGGGTTGTGAAGATGACCCGCAAAAGTTTTAGCGGATATGGCAATCAGATAGAGGTCAATCATGGGTATGGCTATGTGACCAAATATGCCCACCTGAGTGAATTTCTGGTGAAGCCAGGACAAAAAGTAAAAAGGGGTCAAATCATCGCCTATTCAGGAAATAGTGGCAAATCCACTGCTCCTCACCTGCACTATGAGGTGATTGAAAAGAATAAGAAACGTAATCCTGTTTATTATTTCAATCAAGGATTGTCTGATGATGAGTTTGCCAAAATCCTTGATCTGGCATCCAGGGAAAACCAGGCAATGGGATCGTATTAGATAATAAAAAAGAAAATTTGAAAGCGGTTAGTCAATGTGGCTGACCGCTTTTTTATTTGTATCCAAATGAAATTTCATCACCTACTCCTTCTTCTCATTGCGGCCTGGGCGTGCAAAACGACCCGACCCCTTCCCAGCAATCCTGTTACGATCCCTGTTGATACCATTGCGATGGAGGTTGAGCCGGATTCCATTTACCTGATCACACAGCAAGGTGATACGCTCGTGTCGTTGGATCAGGAAATCGAAATTCCCATGAGTAGGTTGCTTCCCGACACTGTGACAATTGCGGCAGTTGGTGATATTATGGTGGGGACAAATTTTCCTGACAAATCCTACCTTCCAAAAGGAAACGGCTCTTACCTCTGGGAGGATGTTGGCCCGATTCTGAGGCGTGCAGACATCACCTTTGGTAACCTTGAAGGAACAATTTTAAATGATGGCGGAGAACAAAAAGAATGCAACAACCCAAAGCTTTGCTACCTGTTCAGATCACCGGAATACCTGGCCGAAAATTTCGTTGAAAATGGTTTTGACCTGATGAGTGTGGCAAACAACCACGCAAATGATTTTGGCTTGAAAGGCAGGACAAACACCCAACGAGTGCTAGATTCTCTGGGGATTGCTCATGCAGGATCTATTGATCAGCCCTTCAAGATTGCAAAGATTGGTCACTTAAAAATAGGTTTCTGTGCCTTCGCACCAAACAGAGGCACAGTCAGCATCCACCAGTATGAAAATATAAAATCCATTATTCAACATCTGGATTCGCTAACAGATATTGTAGTTGCATCCTTCCATGCCGGTGCGGAAGGCTCGAAACATCAGCATGTAACCCGAGAAAGGGAGTATTACTATGGAGAAGACCGGGGAAATGTCTATGAGCTATCTCACATGATGATCGATCACGGTGCTGATGTAGTGCTGGGGCATGGGCCTCATATCATTCGGGCTGTGGAAGTTTACAAAGAACGAATCATTGCCTACAGCCTGGGAAATTTTCTGACCTACGGGAGGTTCAATCTGAGGGGGCTGGCAGGCGAGGCTCCTATACTTGAAGTGAAAACTAATGCGGAAGGAAGGTTTATTTCCGGAAAAATTCATGCTTTTCGGCAGAGTTATTCACTTGGTCCAAGAAATGATCTCGATCTTTCTTCTATAAAAACAATTCAAAGATTATCTTTGGAAGACTTCCCTGAAAATCCGGTGATAATTGATGACAGTGGAAGGATAGTCTATCTTCAAAACTAAAAGCCTACTCACCTACCGTGCCTTACAAGGAAAAGGAAATTGAAAAGAAGTACTACACCATCGGCGAAGTAGCTGACGAGCTTGGTGTAGCCACTTCCCTTATCCGGTTTTGGGAGGGAGAGTTTGACAATATCAAGCCGAAGAAAAACCGAAAAGGTAACCGGCAATTCACCAAAGACGATCTTCAAAACGTAAAGCTCATTTACCATCTGGTGAAAGAAAAGGGCTATACACTTCAGGGTGCCAGGGATTTCATCTCCAATGGTGGCGAAGCTGCATCTGATAAAATGGAAATGATCGAATCCCTCAAGAAGATCAGAAAATTTCTCCTGGAAGTTAAGCAAGAGCTTTCCTAGCAATGTCCGAAGAGTTGGTTTTCCAGATTTCGCTGGAGCTGATTCCAGGCGTGGGCAATAGAGGCGTGAAGCAATTGATGAGCTACTGTGGCTCAGCATCCGAAGTATTTAGGTCATCCAAAAACAAGCTGCTTAAAATACCCGGAGTAGGTGAAAAAATGGCGGAAGCAATCCTCCATTCGTCACCCTTCAAAGAAGCTGAAGATATATTAAAGTCCGCTGAAAAGATAGGTGCCTCAGTTTTGCATTATACAAATGGCGAATTTCCTGCCAGACTCAAGCAAGCCCCGGATTCACCCAACATCATCTACAGAAAGGGAAACGGGGATTTGAACCCTAAAAGATGCATCGCTATTGTAGGCACAAGGAAAGCCACAGATTATGGCAGGAGCATCACAGACAAAATCGTTGAGGGTCTGGCAGCATTGAATGTGACCGTGGTGAGTGGGTTGGCCTATGGTATTGACATTCAGGCTCACAAAGCATGCTTGAAAAATAATCTTCCTACCCTCTCCATTTTGGCTGGAGGGTTGGATCGAATTTATCCCTCCGTTCACAAGAAATATGCTGAAGAAATACAGGATCGAGGAGCCATCATTTCAGAGAGTATCCCGGGCACCAAACCAGATCCTCACCTCTTTCCAGCTAGAAATCGAATCATTGCTGGAATGACAGATGCGACCATCATTGTGGAAGCGGCCGCAAAAGGTGGAGCACTTATTACAGCCAATATCGCTGACTCCTACGATAGACTGGTATTTGCGGTGCCCGGCGATGTGGGTCACACCTATTCGGAAGGCACAAATAAACTAATAGCAACGCAACGAGCTCTGATCTACACAGGGATAGAAGACCTAATCTATCATCTAAACTGGGATGTGGAGGAAAAATCTGATAAGCCAAAAGTACTGCCAGATTTGACGAAGGAGGAGCAGGTGATTTACGAGTTATTAAACGAGAGCAGGTCTCCTTTAGAAATCGATCTGATTGCCATCAAGTCACAGATCCCCATCAATCAGGTGGCTTCTCACCTACTCAGTCTGGAATTCAAGAATCTGGTGAAGAGCCTGCCAGGGAAGAAGTTTGGCTTGGCATAGTGTTCGTTTTTTTGTTCGAAATTGAACATTTGCGCAATGACCAATTCGCCCTAACCGCTTGATAATCTGTCACTTTTTTGTTTTGGCATAGTATTAACACTAAAAAGTGCAGCTAACAGCAACTAACTATGCTTAAGAATTTCATCATTACCTCCTTTCGAACTTTTAGCCGAAACAAAACCTATTTTGGGCTTGGACTCCTTGGCTTGTCGCTGGGCATTTCATGCGTAATCTCAATTTACGCAATCGTAAATTTCCAGTCCAACTATGACACTCATCAAAAAGATGGGGATCAGATTTTCAGAATTGTTGGGGATTACCACATTGGGGACGACCAAGGGACTACAGCGACGGTACCCCATCCCTTGGCGAATGGGATCCGGGAGGAACTTAGCAATGTGGTAGCCATTTCCAACCTTTACATGCTGAATGATCAGGTCAATATTCCATTACCGAATGACAACATCAAGAAGATTCGTCAGGAGCGGATGGGCTTCATTCAGGAAGATGCACTTGATATCCTCACTTTTGAATGGACGGTCGGTGGGCCAGAGTCTTTCGGGCCAGACAATGCTTTTATTTCTGAATCTGTAGCTAGTAAATTTTTTGATGTGAAGTCGGATTATGAATCAGTGATAGGACGCACCATCATCATAGGAAATAAGCACTCTCTTCAGGTTGCAGGTGTTTACAAGGACTTTCCAAAAAAGACTGACTTTCCATTTGAAATGATTGCCAGCTATGAAAAGCAGGAAGGTCTCAATCCCTATTTTGGGCCGGAAGTCTGGGGAAGATTAAATGGTGGCACTCAATGCCTTCTGAAAATTCAGGATAATGTGGACCCGATTTTGGTGCAGCAGAATGTAAATGCCGCGTTTGAAAAACATAATGTGGTGGACGGATATACACTCAGGCTACAGCCTCTCGCACAGATTCATAAAGAACCTGCTGGCAACTACAGTGGGATTGTCTTTGAGGACAATTACCGAATACTTTCCTATACTCTGGCAGTTTTTCTTGCCATCATTGGTGCCATCAACTTCATCAACCTGTCCACCGCCCGTGCGATCAAGCGTGCCAAAGAAGTGGGTATTAGAAAGGTGATGGGAAGCCAACGCTTAGAACTTGTGCTACAGTTTATGATGGAGAGTCTGGTAATTGTAACCTTCTCACTTTTCATCGGATTCGGGCTTGCAGATCAGATCCTCAGTCTATTCGAACACATTGGGTTTTCGATCAGCCTTACAGATGTAGCGGTAAGTGATTGGGTGATTTTTTCTGCGGTGGTAATCATCGGGATGACGATATTTTCCGGCCTATATCCTGCCATGGTGCTCTCCAGATTTTCCCCCATCAATGCCATCAAAACCAAAGTTTCAAATATAGACCGACAGAGCAAAGTGCCTTTGAGAAAACTGCTGGTGGGTGTTCAATTTGGCTTTTCTATTCTATTGATCATAAGTGCGATGGTCATATTCTTACAGATGAAGTACATGAAAGATTATGATATGGGCTTTAAAAGTGATGACATCATCAGCATGACATTTCCAGAGCCGGATTTTGAAAAGCAGCACCGACTTCAAATGCTCATGGAAGCTGAGCCTGAAATATCCGCCTCATCTTTAAACCTTGGAAGCCCGGTAGCCCGAACAAACAATACAGACAAATATTACAACCCTGAAGTGAGCAAGGAGGAAATGGTAACGATCAATACCAAAAGCATAGACGAGAAATACCTGGACCTGTTTGATATCAAGCTGATCAGTGGAAGGAATGTAACCACTCAGGATACTTATGAAAATGTGCTTGTGACAAAAATCACGCTTGAGAAACTTAAACTAGGTGATCCTCACGAAGCACTGGGAAAAACGATTGAAGCCGGCTGGGGAGGCAAATTTAAAATCGTGGGTGTGGTGGAAGATTTCATGACCAGGTCGCTGGATAACGAACAAACTCCTGTAATTCTATTTTACAGCAAAAGTGGTTTTTATGAATTGGCCCTAAGTATATCCAACACTGGAAAGAAAGATATGCAAGCCACGCTCAAGAAAATCGAATCTATTTGGGACCAGGTGTATCCAAACCTGTTGATCCAGTATGATTTTCTGGATGAGGAAATCAAAAACCGATACAAGTTTCAGGATGTAATTGGCAAATCAACCACATTCTTTGTGATCATCGCACTTATCATTTCTGTTTTGGGTCTTTATGGGCTTACGGATTATATGGCCAATGCCAAAAAGAAAGAGATAGGGATCAGGAAAGTGGTTGGTGCAGAGGTCATCCAAATCATCCGTATTTTCCTAAAAGAAGTAGTCGTTATTTTGATCGTTGCATTTCTGATTGCCTCATCTGTCGGCTACTGGCTAATGAACCAGTGGCTGAATGGGTTTGAATACCGAATCACGTTTGGATGGGAAATTCTGGTTGCCGCACTTGCGTCAATCCTGCTTATTGCACTCAGCACGATGGGCTATCGGTCTTACAAGGCTGCCACCATTAATCCGGTGGATGTTTTGAAAGACGAATAATGATCAACCAAAAACAGAAGGGGCCATCTCAAGGGCCTCTTCAAATTTTTTCTGATCTAGCCCGGTCTCTATCTCGCGCTCATTTAGCCAGGAGAGCATCGCCTCAGTAGCCATGTTACCCGTCAGGTCATCTTTGGCCATGGGGCAACCGCCATATCCTTTGATTGCCCCGTCCATCCTGCGGCAGCCTGCCTCATATGCAGCCTGAACTTTTTCCACAATGGTATCTGGTGTGGAGTGAAGGTGGGCACCAAATTCTATATGTGGAAACTTCGGGATCAGTGTCTCAAAAAGGGTGGTGATATTGCTGGGCTCTGATACTCCAATGGTGTCTGCCAGCGAAATGATCTGCACCTCCATCCTATCCAATCGATCCACAAACTCCCCCACATAATCCATCTCATAGGGATCCCCGTAGGGATTTCCAAACCCCATCGATAAGTAGACTACCAGTATTTTCTCGTGATCATCTGCGAGTTCCTGCATTTCCGAAAGGTCGTTAAAAGCATCATTGATCGATCGGTTGGTATTGCGCTGCTGAAAAGTCTCAGAAAGGGAAAGCGGGTAGCCCAGGTAGTTGATTTCATCAAACTGACACGCATCCTTTGCTCCCCGCACATTGGCCACAATCGCCAGGAGTTTTGAAGAAGTATTGCTGAGATCAAGCCCTGTCAATACATCCGCTGTGTCACGCATTTGCGGAATCGCCTTTGGGGAAACAAAGCTTCCAAAATCAATCGTGTCAAAACCAACCTTAAGGAGTTGATTGATATAATTGATCTTGGTTTCGGTTGGAATAAAATCATGCAATCCCTGCATCGCATCCCTGGGGCACTCGATTATCTTCATGGACGCCAAAACTAAAAAAACTCATGCGCTATCCGGTGGATGGCGTCTGATTTTCCCATGCTGTAGAAGTGAATAACCGGAGCTCCCTTTTCAATCAGCTCCCTACACTGTTGAATTCCCCACTCAATACCCAACTCCTTCACTGCTGCATTGTCTTTGCACTTGGATATCTCCTGCTCCAGCTCTGCCGGAAGGTCGATCTTGAAGATATTTGGAAGGATGGTAAGGTGCTTTTGCACCGCTACCGGCTTGATCCCGGGAATGATTGGCACGGTGATTCCGATTGCCCGGCATTCATCCACAAATTTGAAATAGGCCTGATTGTCAAAAAACATCTGAGTAACGATGTATTCTGCCCCCAGCTCTACTTTCTTTTTCAGCCATTTCAAATCAAAATTCATATTGGGAGCCTCAAAGTGCTTCTCCGGATACCCGGCTACCCCAATACAAAAATCAGATGGGATCGCATTGAGAAGTTCATCATCCAAATACTCTCCTCTATTCATCGCTGAGATTTGTTTCACCAAATCCGACGCATAAGCATTACCATCCGGCTCAGGTTTAAACTCTCGTTCCGATTTGATATTGTCCCCTCTTAACGCCAGCACATTATCGATCCCGAGAAAATTGAGATCGATCAATGCATTCTCCGTTTCTTCCTTGGAGAATCCACCACAGATGATGTGAGGAATCGCATCGATGTGGTAATGGTTTTGAATGGCCGCACAAATACCTACAGTGCCCGGCCGCTTTTTAATGCTCCGCTTCTCCAGCAATCCATTTTCACGCTCCTTATACACGTACTCCTCGCGGTGATAGGTCACATCTATAAACGGAGGCTTGAATTCCATCAGTGGATCGATCTGATCAAAGAGATTTTTGATGCTGTCCCCTTTCTTCGGTGGAATGATCTCAAGAGAGAAGAGGGTTTTCTTTGCGTTTTTTATGTGATCTACAACTTTCATATTTTGAGGTTTGGAAAGTATTTAGGTTTAGAATGTGCTAAAGTTTGGTGCGGAGATACTTTATAAAAGCAAGTGTTTGATGCTTTGATTTTTTCAATATTTCTATTGCCCGGATTTTGTCCATATCCGAGATATAACCAAGCTCAGAATAGAGAAGAATCATACTGTGAACCTCATCCAGGGAAGCTGTGGAAAAATTTAGGAAACGGATAAATTCTTTATTCGAAAATCTGCCGAAACCCTCAGCTATATTATTCATGGATGAAAGGGCAGCTCGCTTGAGTTGGTCCTTAGCAAAAAACTCCGTTTTGAATTTCTCGCTTTCACAAATATCGTAAATGAGAATTGTTAGTTCCTTTGAGGACTTCCAGCAATCAAGCTCCTCGAATGATTCAATTTTTGCCATCATTAATACATTCTCAACTTTCATAACTTAAATTTGGTGAGAGCCATTTTTCAACCTCTTCCACGCTCATCCTTTTTCTTTTGGCATAATCCTCTACCTGGTCTTTGCTGATTTTTCCCAGTCCAAAATATCTTGCTTCAGGATGAGAGAAATACAATCCACTTACTGAAGAGGCAGGATACATGGCAAAGGATTCTGTCAGCCTGATTTCTGTATTTTTCTCCACTTCAAGCAGATCAAATAATGCGCGTTTTTCCGTATGGTCGGGGCAGGCAGGGTAGCCGGGGGCCGGACGTATGCCCTGATATTTTTCCTTAATCAAATCCTCGATTGAACATTTCTCATTGGCGGCATAGCCCCAAAGTTCCTTCCTCACTTTCTCATGCATCAGCTCGGCAAATGCCTCCGCCAATCGGTCAGCCAGTGCCTTGACCATAATTTCCTTATAGTCATCATGTTCTGCTTTGTGTCTTTCGATTAGTGATTCTATGCCTATCCCGGCTGTTACTGCAAACCCTCCCATGTAGTCCGTTTCATTCGGATTTAAGAAGTCAACCAATGAAAGATTAGGAACGCCTGGTGCTTTCTTCCCCTGCTGTCTTAAGAAGTGAAATTTATAATCTTCCCCTACAATCTGGACATCATCACCTTGCCTTGAAACTTGAAAAAGACCCACCACTCCTTTTGCTCGAAGAGCCTTAATTTCAATGATCTCATCCAACATAATTTGAGCGTCATCAAAAAGCTTCTTTGCCTCTTTTCCAACTGTCGGATTCTCAAGAATGGCCGGATATTTTCCTTTCAGCATCCAGGTAGAAAAGAATGGAGTCCAGTCAATGTAATTTCGGATTTCTGATAAATCATAGTCGCTAAAAACGGTAACTCCCTTTTTCTTGGGCTCCACTGTTGGTGATAAGCTCCACTCGAAGGGAGCAGCATTTGATTCAGCCTGATGGTACGATATATAACTTTTTATTTCTGTTCTGGAGGCGTGATCAGCCGCCAGTTCCTGATACTCAGATTTGATCAGTTTGCTGAAGTCTGCTGACCTATCACTTAACAAATTCATGGAAACACCAACGCTTTTCGAGGCGTCCAACACATGAACCACTGTCTGATCGTATTTCGGAGCGATCTTCACTGCTGTATGAATGCGGGATGTAGTTGCTCCGCCAATCAAAAGTGGAGTTTTCATTTTTCTGCGATTCATCTCTTGAGCTACATTCACCATCTCATCCAGTGATGGGGTGATCAAGCCACTTAAGCCAATGATATCTGCACCAATCTCTTGTGCCCGATCCAGGATTTTGTCAGCCGGCACCATCACGCCCATGTCCTCGATATCAAAGTTGTTGCAGGACATCACCACACCTACAATGTTCTTTCCAATATCGTGTACATCTCCCTTCACCGTGGCAAGCAAAATCTTCCCTTTGGTGTTGCCGGAAGCTTTTTCCTTTTCCAAGTATGGTGTTAGATAGGCTACCGATTTCTTCATCACTCGAGCGCTTTTCACCACCTGCGGCAGAAACATTTTTCCACTTCCAAACAGGTCACCAACTACATTCATCCCGTCCATTAGAGGACCTTCGATTACTTTCAGGGGGCTTTGGTATTTTACACGAGCCTCCTCAGTATCCTCTTCAATGAAATCAACAATTCCCTTTATCAGTGCGTGAGAAAGTCTTTCTTCGACTGATGCCTTTCTCCAACTTAAGTCTTCAAATTTCTTTTTGCCCTCTCCCTTTACATTCTCCGCAAATGCAAGTAATCTCTCGGTAGCATCTGCTCTTCGGTTGAGCAAAACATCTTCTACATGCTCCAGCAGATCTTTAGGAATTTCATCATAAACCTCAATCATCCCGGCATTGACAATACCCATGTCCATACCGGCTTTTATGCCATGATAAAGGAATGCCGAATGCATCGCCTCACGAACCACATTGTTACCACGGAAGGAGAAAGACACATTGCTCACACCCCCACTCACTTTTGCTCCAGGGAGATTCTCTTTTATCCAGCTAGTCGCCTTGAAAAAGTCAAGAGCATTGTTAGCATGCTCTTCCATACCTGTACCAACAGGAAAGATGTTCGGATCAAAAATGATATCCTGGGGTGGAAATTTTACCACATCTACCAGTATCCGATAGCTCCTTTCGCAGATCTCAATTCTTCGTTCATAGCTATCTGCCTGACCTCTTTCATCGAAGGCCATCACTATTACAGCGGCTCCATAGCGCTTTACTTTCTTTGCGTGATCGATGAATTCCCTCTCACCTTCTTTCAAACTGATGGAATTCACTACTCCCTTACCCTGAACACATTGCATTCCTGCTTCAATAATCTCCCACTTGGAAGAATCAATCATGATCGGGATTCGTGCGATTTCCGGTTCGGAGGCTATAAGATTTAGAAACCTAACCATGGCTTTTTTGCCATCCAGCATTCCCTCGTCCATGTTCACATCCAGAATCTGCGCTCCTCCTCTCACCTGATCCAGCGCTACCTCCAAGGCTTCATCGTATTTATCCTCAGCTATGAGTCTGGCAAATCGTTTTGAGCCTGTGACATTCGTTCGCTCACCAATGTTCACGAAGTTGGTGTGTTCGTTTATCACTAGTGGCTCAAGTCCGGAAAGTATCAATGGCTTCATACTAACTCCTCCTTCTTTCTTGGATCATATTTAGAAGCTAAATCAGCAATAGCCGCAATATGCTCCGGTGTGGTTCCACAGCATCCACCTATAATATTCACCAAACCCTCCTTTAAAAACTCCTCGATTTGAGCGGCCATTTTCTCAGGTGTTTCGTCATATTGACCAAACTCATTTGGTAGTCCTGCATTGGGGTGAGCACTTACGAAGAAATCAGATTTCTCGGAAAGTATTTTGAGGTATGGCCGAAGCTGAGCCGCACCCAGTGCGCAATTCAATCCAACGCTCAATAAATCCATGTGAGAGATGGAGATCAGGAAAGCCTCTGTGGTCTGACCTGAGAGTGTGCGACCAGATGCGTCTGTGATTGTTCCTGAAACCATCACCGGCACATCAATTCCTCGCTCGACTTTCACTTCATCTATTGCATAAAGTGCTGCCTTGGCATTGAGTGTGTCGAAAATAGTTTCCACCAACAACATATCTACCCCGCCATCCAGTAACGCTTCTACCTGCTGTCTATAGGCTACTCTGAGTTCTTCGAACGTAACCGCCCGAAATCCAGGATCATTCACATCCGGAGATAATGAAGCCGTTCTATTTGTTGGTCCTATAGACCCGGCCACAAATCGGAGTTTATTCGGTTCCTCATTGGTAAATTCATCTGCCACTTCCCTGGCGAGTTTTGCAGATTGATAATTCAACTCATAAACCCAATCTTCCAGCCCGTAATCAGCTTGCGCAATCGTTGTACTCGAAAAAGTGTTTGTTTCGGCTATATCTGCGCCTGCCTCAAAGTACTGAGTGTGAATCTCCTTGATGATATCCGGTCGGGTAATGGAAAGCAGATCATTATTTCCTTTCAGAGATTTTGGATGATCCTGTAAATCCTGATTTCTAAAATCATTTTCCTCCAGCCGATATCGCTGAATCATGGTACCCATGGCCCCATCGAGCACCAGGATTTTTTTATGTAAAAGTTCTGTTAGTTTCTTCATTCTCTGGCTTCATGCTTACTTACCAGAGAAAGTTCCGATCGGATTTCGCTCATCTCTCCCGTCACTGCGGGCTGGGAAGTAGCACCGAAATCCACTCGCTGGCGGACAGGTTGCTAAGACGTCACAGGGCCCAATCCCTCGGTCTTTCTTGATAAGTATTGCAAATATATCAGTTTTTGATTCCCAACAATGATTAGGATGTTACCTTTATCGGACAATGAAATTAGCGGCGATTGACATAGGCTCTAACGCAGTGAGACTGCAAATCACCAAGGTTCTGGAATACGAAAAAATCATCACATTTAAGAAACTGGAATACGTGCGTTTTCCTCTTCGACTGGGCCATGACGTCTTTACCATCGGCAGAATCAGCGAACACAATGAGGAACGGTTTTTTAAATTGATGACGGCCTTCAAAAACCTGATTGATCTCTATGAAATCAGTGCCTTCTATGGATGTGCCACCTCCGCTATGCGAGAGTCTGAAAATGGTTCGGAGATCGTGGAAAGGGTACGCAAAGAACTGGACCTTCCCATTCAGATCATCTCGGGTGAAGAAGAAGCTGAGATGATCAACCGGGTGATCCTGCAAGGACTGGATGACGGTCACTATATACATATAGATGTGGGTGGCGGCAGTACCGAGCTAAACATTTACGAGAAGCATGAAAAGGTCTATTCTCATTCTTTCAAGCTGGGGTCTGTGAGAATACTTGAGGGCCGGGACACTCCGGATAACTGGCGGGAGATGCGTGACTGGGTATCAAAGTTTGCCTTTAAAAAGGGTGAAAAAATTACAGCTATAGGAACAGGCGGAAACATCAACAAGCTCTATGAACTGTCTAACCCTGAAACGAAGACGAAAAAGATGAGTCTGGACAGGCTGATGCGCACGCAGGATGTACTCAAAAATCTGACACTCGATGATCGACTGAACAAGCTTCAGCTCAACCCGGACCGGGCAGATGTGATTATACCCGCATCAGATATCTACATACAGGTGATGAAGGCTGCAAAAGCCAAAAGCATTTTGGTACCTGACGTTGGGCTCAAGGACGGAATCAACTACTACATGTACACCATGCATCACCCCACCAGCGATAAGGTTTTTGTGAGGAATTAAGAAAAGCCGACCCACTACAGGCCGGCCATCTCAGTTAGGTAAGTAATTAACCCTAGATGAACAAAATCTGAGTTCCTTCTTCCTGTCCGCGCTCATAGAAGTCTCCTACTGTCAGGACACCATCCACTTCTTCCCAAAGGTCTTCTTCTTCCAGATGGAACATGTCCATGGCGAGCTTGCAGGCAAATAGTTTACCTCCGGACGCCTTGTAGATTTCCAAAAATTCACTGACGGGTGGAATGTCCAGCTTATCCATTTCCTTCTTCATCATGGTGCTGGCTAGTATTTCCATGCCAGGCAATCCTCCTATCATTGTCGGTATGTGTAGTCCAGGATTTCCTACTGTAGCTACATGAAGCTTATCCATTTTCTTGGGCTGTAGCATTTCCAATCCAAAGAAGGTGCAGAAAATCTCTGACTCTATACCCTCCATCCTTGCTCCATTGGCAAGAATAAGTGCCGCATATACGGAATCGATGGTGGCCTTGGAGTTGATAATCATGAGCTTTTTCAGGGCTCTTTTGTCCTTTACTTTCGCTTTTGCGGGTGCTTCTTTTGTTTCCATTTTCGTAATCTTTAAATGTGATCAGATGCAACTTGCTGGCTTGGGTATTCCAGCGATTCGAGATGCCTTTTTAAGTGGACCATTTGGGAATAATTTGTAGAATTCCTTGATGTCCACCACTCCGGACTTCCCTACCCTTCGGATAGAAAGCGCCGTGCCTTTTTCTTGCTCATCTCGCAGGTATTGAAGAATCTCAAAGTGACGGTCTGTTAATTCGATATCTTCCTCAGCGGCGATGTATCGAGCAATTTCTTTGTCCCATTGATCCATGTGGAGTAAGTATCCTTGTTCATTTACTTCCACAGGTCTATTTGCTATTAATGTTTCCATGACGTTTTATTTTTAATTGAGTACTTCAGTTGCTTCTTGTTTTTCCTTTTTGTTTATCTCTTTGCCTACAAGTGACATCTGAGGAGATATGAAAGGAATTTTCTTGCCTTTCATCAGCATATTCCAGTAAATCCACCGGAAGGCGAGTTTGCCCCAATGGTTCATCTTGTTTTCTCTTAGTAGCTTCATCGGGCCTATGCCTTTGAATGGGAAGACCCCCGGAACCGGCTCCTGATCATAGTTGAAATCGATGAGCATGGCTTTATTGAATCCGGTCTCTACGAAGCAGTTGGCATGTCCATCAAACGCTTCTTCCAAAGGCTCCCCGTTTATATGGTGCAGGATATTATCAGTCAATATCTCCGCTTCAAAGTGCGCCACTGACCCGGCCTTAGATGTAGGGATGTTGGTGGCATCACCTAACACGAAAATGTCTTCGTAAGCGTTAGACTGTAGCGTGTGCTTGTTGGTAGGCACGAAGTTCAGGTCATCTCCCAACCCACTTCTCAGCATCACATTATCCCCCATGTTGGTGGGCACGGTAACCAGCAGGTCAAACGGCACTTCGATCTCGTCCCAGCTCACAATTTTCTTGTCTTCATTATCGACAGATGCGATGGCAAAATCTGGAACGATATTGATCCCCTTTTCTCCCAGGAGGTGGCCCAAAGTAGCCGCTGCGGTTGGCTTGGTGAAAGCGCCATCCAGCGGGGTAACGTAGGTGATGTCCACCTTGTCTCTCATTCTCTTCTCTTTGAAATACCAGTCGGCCAGGAAGGCAAACTCCAGCGGAGCTACCGGGCATTTGATGGGCATCTCGGTGATGTGCACCACGAGTTTACCCCCTTCGAATGCCTCCAGCTTCTTTCTCAGATTGCTGGCACCTTCAAAGGTGTAGAAATCAAAAACTGATTTTTGCCACTCCGGCCCATCCATCCCCTCCACTTCTTCCGGAGCAATACGGGATCCGGTGGCAATTATTAATAAGTCGTAGCTGACAACCTCCTCCCCTTCAAGCTTCACCTGATGCTTCTCCGGTTCTATGACGTCAATCTTTTTTTGAATGTAATTGACCTGTGCAGGGATGAAGCTCTTCTTGTCTTTATAGCAGTCTTCTTCATCGTAAATTCCAAAAGGAAGAAAGAGGAAGCCTGGTTGATAGTAGTGTCTTTCAAACTGATCTACGATCGTGATCTGCCAATCTTTTGGTAGCTTATCGTGCAGGTGGTTTACCATCATGGTACCTGCTGATCCTGCGCCGAGTATGAGTAAATTTTTCATGACTTTCACCTTTGATTCAAGATTAAAGTAAGGTGAGAAGTCACTGGATTTTCATGACCTAGATCAGGTGATGCACTGAGGTTTGTTCAGAAATCGGAGATGTGTAACAATTGTTACATGATTGATAGTCTGTGATTAGTGCATAAGTAATAAAAAGCCCCGACCCTATCCTGTCCGGGGCTACCCTAACCGAGGATTTGAACTACCCTATCACTTCCCACTCCAGATCACCGATGTACTTGTAGGCTACCTTGCCTTGCTCGTTGATCGCGAAGAGGTAAATCCACTGATTATCACATAGCTGGCGAATGGAATCATGCTTTTTCAGGATTTTACTCATTTCGTCTACCGGCGCTTCGATGATCACATTCAATCGGTTGGGTTCGTGTTGGTATCGCTCACCGTCATGCACCGACTGCCAAGGCAGGCCTACCCGTAAGTCTCCGGCATAGCCTTCCAGCACACCCAGACCTCCGACAATGTTGTGCAGGGTCTTATTCCCAGCACCAAGCTTTTTGTTGTCCACCGTGGAAGCGTAATACTGCAGATTGATCCAGGAGGTGACCACCATCGGAGCAGTCATGATGACCTCTAGCACCTTAAACTCCTGATCCTTCTTCCAGTTGTAGCTGTGCATGAAGGCCTTCCCTCCAAAATTCAACCTGGAGGTACGCTCGCGTGGAGCTACGATGAACGATGAGCAACCTGCCAGTCCCCATTCAGGTCTCACCTGCGACATGTCTTTGCTGCGTCCTATCATAAGCTTGTCCAGCTCCGTTCCGTCAATGCCCATTCGGCCTGCACGCTCTTTTCGGGAAAGCGCTCCGGCCGTCTGGAGGGCTTCCTTCAGCTCAGAAAACTCCGAAGTGTTTTCCAACTCTTTTGGAGTGTTAAAAAGTCTGACCTCATCCGTGGTGGTGTCATGCAGAGCCGCCACAAACGCGGTGTTTTCCGGGATATTGATGCCGAGTGTGCTTAATTCCCTTCGAACCTCGGCATCATTCAGCACGGCGGCCGCTACTTTGGCATTGGCCTCTCCGGAGTGTCCTCCACACGCTCCACAGTCCAGCCCCGTAGCATGTGGGTTGTTGACTGTAGATGCTCCGTGCCCGGTGATCATCACAATCGGCGCAAAACCTGACGTTAGCCCCATGGCGGTCAGAGCTGAGTGAGCCATTTTCACACGATCCTCCTTCGGGATTCCTCCAATTCCATGGTGGGGATCAAGTGATACCCCTTTTTCAGACGATTCCTGCGCGTTCAATCCAAAGCGATTAGGATGTGCCACAGGCCTGGTAAATCCAAAGAGGTCTGTAAAGAGTTTTGGCAGGAAGTAGATCCCCAACGGGCTCACAAACCCGAAACAGCTAATGGCTCCCGACCTGAACGATTTCCAAAATTTGAACAGGTGCTCGCGGAACGTTCGACGGGCCAGGGCCTTGTTCTCTAGTTTTTTATCAGCCAGCTGCTCACCTACCGTGTGGGAGGTCGTAAGTAGGACGGGGCATTGATTCGCTCCTTCGTCATGTCCCAGTGGCACATATTTGACCGGAAACCCAAAGAAACCGGCAAAGCCAAATGTCTCAATACCTGCATCAGTTGCTTCTAGGTTTCTTCGGAATACTTCTGAGCGCACATCGATGCAAAATACCGCCTGTGCTTTCGCCTTCTCTCTGGCCTGCACCTCTAACGACTGGCTGTTGATTCGTTGAATCAGGTTTCTTTGAAGTGCGATATCGAAGGCATTTTGCAGGATCAGTTGTCTTGCAAGCTGCTCGCTCATCTGAAACGAACTGACGCTTGCTACTGATTCCTGTTTTGCCTGATTCCATGAAGAAGCAAAGTTTGGATAGCTCAGCAGTTTACCAAGGCACATTTCCCAGGTCAGCAGGATGGCCAAAAATTCCTGAACCGCCTGGCTATCCCTGCCTTCCAGTCGGGCATCCCAATCTATCCGTGCAGCAAAGCCGGCCCATCCGTTCATTTTCATGAGTAGGGCATTGAGGTAATGATCCAGCATTTCTTCTGGGATTTGCAAGGCATCCAAGGCCAGCGAAGTGGCGGCAAGGTGATCGTTCGGTAGGGATTTCACAAGTTTTTTAAATCCTTTCAGTCCCATCGCCTCCGTGCTGTAATCGATCTCTGCCTCCTGCTTCCATGCTGAAAAGATGGAGGTAGCTTCCTGAGTGGTTTTCCAGCTTGCCTGCTGATGGTCAAAGTAGGCAGATGCCCAGAGCGAAATTCGGTCGATCATGAATCTGCGCCACTCCTTACCATTGATCCCGCTGGCTACATCCACCAGCGTTCTGATGCGCAGGTCTGTGGGTGATTTCTGGTTAGTAAACAGGTTTCGAATGAATGCTTCTGCCCCTTCAGTGACCCCCAGCTCATTTCCATCAAGTGCCTGCTCAACGTCCGCTTCGGTAAGCTGTCCTGTTTCCAGTGCCTTTAGATAAAATTCCACCGGAAGTGCAGCCTGCACCTCTCCCGTCTTGTGCAGGAAGTTCATCGCATCTTCAAACTTCATGTCCGACATCCCCAGGAAGGGGTTCACAGCCACGAAATTTTCCAATGACCACAGCGGGGCAATTTTGGCCGAAGCACTTTTCAGCACCTCTTCTACCTTGGATTGATCTGTATATTTCTGAGATAAAATCATTTTCAATTAATTGTTAAGGGCTACTTCCGGTTTTCGTATCAGCGTCTGTTCCATGTCCCGCTTTCCGTCTAGCTCTTCTTGTACGGTCAGGTTGGCCCATTTGAATTTTTCATTCTTCAGGGAGCCAATCATCCGGTCAAAAATTACATTGACGTATAGTCCGTTTCGTAGGTGAACTCCCAATTTGTATCCGAGGGTAGATTGTTTCTTGCCCTGAGCTGTCACCTGTATCAACACTATAATCATATAGCTTACTATTACGATCACAGATGCCAATTTTATGGCCACATCCGGCACCTGATCCTGAGGAAGTTGGGAGGTCAATAGGGCGCGCGCACCGGATTCCAGCATGAAAAAAGAGAGTGCAACCACGAAAGCCATTGTGCCGGAGAGCAGGAAGCTCCATCTGCTGCCCTGAGTGCTCCATGCTGTCACCATCATCTGACTAAGTCCCATTACAATCACCGCTCCAGTCATCATAAGGCTAAAATCCTTGCTGGGTTCTATGCCCCATAGGTAGCAGAAAAGGATGTAAATCGCGAGGACTGTCGATACACTAACAAGGATGCGGATGAAACTCGGAGTTTTCATCGTCAATTTAATTTTTCGGGCACGAACCACATCCACCGCACTGCCAGAGGACAGAAAGGAGTGTGCCTTGTAGAAGGAGTGCGCCACCACGTGCAGGATTGCGGCAGAGTACACGCCAAAACCGCAAATGAGCAGCGAGAATCCCATGTGAGCCACGCTTGAATATCCCAAGGCCACTTTCACAGAAGGCTGTGTGAGGTAGACCACCGAAGCAAAGAGGGCTGTAAATCCACCGATGACGATGAGCATCAGCGATCCGGAGACAGACTCGGCCATCAGGTGGCTAAACCTGACCATGAGGAAAGGGCCGGCATTCAATAGGCCGGCATGGAGCAGGGCCGATACCGGGGTGGGTGTTTCCACCACCTCAATCAGCCAGCCATGGGTAGGAAACTGTGCCGACTTAAGTACTGCAGCGATCACCAGCAGGATGGAAGCCCACAACATGTAGCTATCCAAAGCTCCAGCATTTTGCACTGCGATGAACAGCTGGTCTATGTCTCCCGTCCCTATCGACTGGTAGATGAGGGTGATTGCGCCGATCAGACTGAGATCTCCGATACGCGCCACCATGAACTTTTTGCGGGCTGCAGCTATGGCCTGCGGCCTGCTTCGGTAGAACACAAGCAAGTAGTGCAGGCAAACGCTGGTGATGATCCAGAAAATCAGAATCTGCAGCAGGTTTCCTGAAAGGACCAGCAACTCTACGGACGCAATGGTGCAAGCCAGCCTGCTAAAGAAGACTCCTTTTCGGGCATCTCCATCCAGGTAATTCGCGCTGAATTTAAGGATGGCAAACCCGAGCAGAGAAATCATGGAGAGCATGGTGATGCTAAGAGCATCAAGCCTAATTGACAAGCCCAGTCCGGCCCATCCCAACAGCGGGGATTGTAGTGTACCAAATTCCAGCACCACCCAGGCGCTGACCCCCGAGATTAGTATTCCGGCCAATCCAAAAGCTTCAGCCCGTGCTACTTTGCGTTTGCCACTGATCGCAAACAGCGAGTAGCAAAGCAACAATACCGGAGCGAGCAGAGGAATCAGCGTTAAGATATAATCTTGCATGTGAAGAGTTTAATGGTTTGATTTGATTGATGTCATTCTAAGTGGTCTCCAGAAAATTGCAGTGCTCTGAGAAGCACCTGCCGAAGTGATGATCAGAAAAATGGCGGTAACAAATGCACAACTAAGGGATCCTGCCACAAACCCGAATTCAATAAAATCTCCGGGTACCTGCGATTCTAAAAGTGTGGAGAGAAAGGCACCAGCTTTGGCGCCAAAAGCACCACCAATCACTACACTTATGAGTATGTATCTCAGACTTTTCATACTTAGTGAGATTAAATAAGTTCGATTGAGATATTTGATGAGATTCTCATAGACAAACCATTGGTTCTGGCCAATTGGATCAGCTCCCTGATCTCGCTTTTCGAATCCTCCAACTCTTTGATCCTTTGCAGGGATGCTTCATCGTTTTGACCAAACCTGATCTGAGAACTAAAATTTCTTCTCTCATGAAAATTGATCTTGGTCATCAGCATGTGATTCAGGATTTCGGCAGCATCATCTACCTGAAACTCCCCTTTTATGAGGGTTTGAGTAGTAGCTTTTTCTTCTGTAAAATTTTCCATTTCTTTCGTTAGTATCATATCTGTGTTTTTTTTGTTTGCACAAAGTTGCACCGGGTAATTCATTAATTTTTATTTAACTTTATTATGTATTATATAAATAAATATAAATGCATTACACCTTACATCAATTAAGAATCTTCCTCAAAGTAGCTGACTGTCAGAGCATTACAAAGGCTGCAGAAGAGCTCCATTTGACCCAGCCGGCCATCTCCATTCAGCTAAAAAAATTGCAAGAGCAGTTCGAATTGCCACTCACCGAGGTGATCGGGCGGCAGCTATATGTGACGGATTTTGGAAAAGAAATAGCCATCCGAAGCAGGCGAATACTGGAAGAGGCTGAAGGAATAAAATACACGATTGACCAGTATAAGGGACTGCTCACGGGTAAGATCAAAATCTCTGTGGTATCTACCGGAAAGTATGTGATCCCCTACTTTCTGAAAGGTTTTATGGACAAATATCCCGGCGTGGATATTTCAATCGATGTGTCCAACAAAAACCGCGTGATAGAGGGTATGTACCGAAATGAAAGTGATTTTTCGCTGGTCTCTGTAGTGCCGGATGATCTCAATGTATTCACGGTAGAGCTAATGGAAAATGAGCTGAACCTGGTGGGGAGTATTGAATTTGAAGATCGAATCAAACGACCTAAAGATCTCGAAAAGGTTACCTTACTGTTTAGAGAGGATGGCTCTGCCACACGCAATGCCATGCAGCATTATCTGGATGCTCAACAAATAAAGGTGGGGAAAGCCATGGAGCTGGTATCTAACGAGGCGGTGAAGCAGGCAATCAATGCCGGGCTGGGAGTGTCAATTGTTCCACTAATTGGCTTAAGGACAGCCCTGAAATATGAGCGAATTAGGATTTATCCGCTAAAAGGACTCCCAATCATCACTCAATGGAACCTGATTTATAACAAAGGCAAAGTGCTGACTCCCGCCCAAGATGAGCTAATAAAGTATGTGGAAGAGAACAAAGAGCGGCTGGTTAAAGATCATTTTATCTGGACCATTTGAACTAGTTACAAGTAAGCCAAAACAATGGCTTAGAAATCAGCAAAACATAAATCAGGCACCAATTGACAGGATTATTGGTTACATTCAAATATGGTACATTACGGTTAATAGGTTAGATTTTCCAATAGTGAAGTTATACATAAAATACATGGTCAGTCTGCGATGCAAATTGATGGTGAAAGAAGAGCTACTGAAGCTCGGACTTCACTATGTTATCGTTGATCTGGGTATGGTTGAGATTTTGGAAGACATTACAGAAGACCAACGCAAGCAGCTGAAGGCAAATTTGTTGAAATCAGGTCTGGAACTGCTGGATGACAAAAGAAGCATCCTGATTGAACAAGTCAAGAATATAATTATCGAAATGATTCACTATTCTAACGAACTGCCCAAAGTGAATTATTCGGATTTTTTAAGTGAAAAACTGGGCTATGATTATACCTACCTTGCCAATATTTTTTCGGAGGTAAAGGGAATTACCATTCAGCAGTTCATTATCATTCATAAAATAGAAAAAGTGAAGGAGCTGCTGATCTATGATGAACTAAACCTTACCGAGATATCCTACAAACTGCATTACAGCAGTGTGGCTCATCTATCTAACCAGTTTAAGAAAATTACAGGATTGACTCCCACCTTTTACAAGCAACTAAAAGACAAGCGAAAGCAAAATCTGGAGGATTTGTAGTCTTAAATGACTGCATCACTATGTAGCAAAGCAGTCTGCGCCAACAGTATAAAAATGTATTCACCTGTGAAATATGTAATTCATACCCCAACCCATGTAACACATTCGCTTGTATTACCACTCACCTTTGTGTTGTCGTAGAAATTCATTTACGATAATAAATGACAAGATCATGGAAAATTCTAAAGATCAAAAAAAAGTAGAAGCCTTCAAAATGACAGGTGATTGGAAAGAACAGTCTAAACAACTGAAAACCAAATATTCCACACTCACAGATGCAGATTTGAAATTTGAGGCTGGTAAAGAAAATGATCTCTTAAAAAGAGTAGAAACACGATTGAACAAAAATCGCGAAGAGGTGGTCAAAATCATCAAAAACGTGCAACCTGTTAAGGTTTAATCAACAATAGCATAATTAAAAGAAGGGATCGTATCCCTTTTTTTTGTTTGTGCTCATTCTAAAAAAAAATGGATCGATACCCAATATCGGGAGATTGGCTTCTAAAATTCACCTGTGATATATGTAAATATCAATGAATCTTTTGTAATGGTTTGAAGATGAAATATTTCCAACTTCACCTAACAATCAGTTTAAATAACCTTAAACGAAACTAAGAAACAATCCCAATGAAAAAGTACATAATATCTCTGGTTGTGGCCTTGACCATGATAGCGGCCATCCCGGCCTATGCGACCCCATCCGAAACATCAGGTTCGACTGAATCCGGCACAACATCAGATAAGGCAGTCCTCTTGATTGAGAGGCTGGAGCGAATAAAAGATATGGACAAATCAGCTATGTCACCAGTCGAAAAGCGGGCGATTAGAAAAGAAGTCAAGTCCATAAATAAAGAATTGAAACAGCTCGGTGGAGGAGTTTACATGTCCGTCGGGGCTGTCATAATTATACTATTACTTTTAATCATTCTCCTTTAAACACATAGCACTATGGGAAATTTATTATACTTCGTCGCAGTGGTTTTGATCATACTATGGGCTATAGGCTACCTGGGCTACAGCTCGGGAGGGATTATCCATATCCTGCTGGTCATCGCCTTGATAGCGATACTTTTCCGAATCATAAAGGGGGATAGACCGCTGGGGTAATGCTTCGTGATTTCAAGATGATACAGCCATTTAAGTTTGAGGTGGGGGACACGGTCTATGAGATCACTCGTCCACAGCAATTAATGGTTATCATTAGAAGAAGTGGCTTAATATATTATTGCCGCCTCCTGGACGAGAAAAGCCATGAAATTGTTTTTATGGAAAGGGATTTGAAAAAAGAAGTGAATTATGGTTGTTCACAGCAGGCACCCGCAAGTGACAATGAAATTCACCACCAATCCTAGTTATTAGGTTTTTTAGGTTGGTGGGAAAGGCAGGAACTTAAAAGCCTGCCTTTTTTTTCGTAATTACCTCTTTTTTCTTTTCAAAAACCATACTCTCAACCTGTGAAATATGCAAGAATGAATTTTTAGGTGTAACGCCCACTACCCTTTCGTGATCAACCTTTGCACAAAAGATTAGTCATGAAAAAAATATCACTAAAAAAAATCGTTGGGGCATTGTTTGCACTGATGACATTTTCAACATTCGGCCTTTATGGTCAGGAGTTTCAAGCATCACTGTTTAATGAAGCAAATCAATCGATGAGAATCGCAAGGCAAGCACAAGCCGATGTATTATCTCCGCGTGCATTTGGCGAGGCGATAGAAGCATACAATGATGCAAAGGAAAAATACAATGAAGAGGGAGAGCTTTCTGAGATAAAAGAAAAGCTTGCAAAAGCCAATGGTAAGTTTAAAGAATCTACCGAAAATACAAAGGTTGGTGCAGTCATGTTTTCAAGCGCTTTGTCAGCCAGGGTAGACGCTCGAAATGCCGAAGCGAATCGTTTTGTGAGCGAAATGTGGGTGGATGCTGAAGAGCAAATGAAAGATGCTGCCGAGGATCTTGAAAAAGGTAATGCAGACAAGGCAAAAGAAAAATCAGTTGAAGCAACCAAACTCTATCGAAATGCTGAGTTGGAATCTATCAAAGCAAATTACCTCACCAACGCCAAAAGATTACTGGAAACAGCTGATAAGAATAAGGTCTATAAGGTAGCTCCAAAAACCATTGGGGAATCAAAAGCACTTGTGAGTAAAGCCGAGAAGGAATTACTGGAAAATAGATACGACACAGATGACGCGAGGTACATGGCCAAAGAGGCAGAGTATCAGGCACTTCTGGCTATGCATATTTCTAAAGAGGAAAAGATCTATGATGATAAAGATTTTGAAACGGAGGACTTTCTACTCATGAGCTATAAACCAATAGCTACTATAGGTGAAAGCTTAAATATCCATTCAAGATTTGATAAAGGCGTAGATGTACCGGTTTCAGAAATTACGAATAGAATAGCCAGTGATCAACTGCGCATTGCAAACCTGGAATCATCGCTATTTAATTATAAAGTAACGAATGAAAGCCTGAGAGGAATGTTGAATGAACAACAAAATATGCTGGCTAGTGTGAAAGGAAAACAATCCGATGAAGCGTTGAAAGCACAAAAAAGACAGGACGCTCTCCAAAGCAGAATGGACAGGATGGATGAGGTTAATCTCAAATTTGAGCAAGTACAGCAGATTTTCAACAAAGAAGAAGCAGAGGTTTTCCGTCAAAAAGATGATGTGATCATACGTATGATTGGGATCAATTTTGATGTAGGCAAGTCTCAAATCAAACAAGAAGACTATGCAAAGCTGACCAAGCTACAAAAGGCTATGGACTTGTTCAAAGATGCGAATATTGTGATTGAAGGCCATACCGATTCGCAAGGTGGAGATGAGCTTAACTTAAAATTGTCACAAGAGCGATCAGATGCTGTACTCAGTTATCTCAACGCAAATACATCAATCAATAAGGCAAGATTCAGCACCAGAGGATTTGGAGAAAGCAGGCCTGTTGCCAACAATGAAACCTTAGGAGGTAGAAAGCTGAATCGCCGGATCGACATTGTTATCAAACCTAATTTTCCGGAAATACTATTGGGTTCTAATAAATAGGATTTGATTGAGCAACATTTCAAAAATCACCTGAAATTTTTATTCAGGTGATTTTTTTTGATTTAACCCTCACAGAGCATTTCAAAAGCTAGAAATACACTCTACTGTCGACAGGAGCTTAATAAGTGATATATGTAACAATGACTTCTCCTTGTGTAACGCTATCAGGTAAGGAGTAGGTGACCTTTGCATTACGATTTAAACATTTTAGACAAAATCATAATGAATTTTCAAAAGGCACTGATAGCAGGACTGCTATTACCGCTACTAATTTTTACGGGTTGCAATAATGATAATGACCCGGCCATAGAAAGTACCCCACCCCTTGTTACATCCACTGATCCGCTAAACAATGCGGTGGATGTCTCCAGAAACAAAACAGTTTCTATCACCTTCAATGAGGAAATGGATCCTGCAAGTATAAACGCCTCAACATTTACTCTTCAGCAGGGCACTACGTTCATTACTGGTGTAGTGGCCTATGCAGGCACAGCGGCTACATTTACTTCCACGGCCAACTTAAACGCTAACCTGGTCTACACGGCAACCATTACCACTGGTGCGAAGGATTTAGCAGGAAATGCACTGGCCAGCAATACCTCATGGGATTTCACCACCGGCGGCAGCTCTGCAGTTCTCGATGATGTAGATCTGGGTAGCGCAGCTGATTATGTAATACTAGCCAAGACGGCTATAAACAACAGTTCGACTTCCGCAATCACCGGAGACCTGGGATTAAGTCCGGCCGCTACCACATACATAACAGGTTTGGCACTGGTTGATTTTACAGGTTATGCCACATCTTCACAAGTGACTGGAAATGTATATGCGGCGGACATGGCTGACCCTACTCCTATAAATCTTACCACAGCGGTAAACAATATGATCACCGCCTACAATGATGCCGCCGACAGACCTTCTCCGGATTTCGTAGAGCTAGGTACAGGAAACATTGGCGGGATGACTTTGACTCCCGGCCTATACAAGTGGTCAAGTACCGTGACAATACCTTCCGACCTTACCTTAATAGGTGGTGCTGATGATGTTTGGATCTTCCAAATAGACGGTGACCTGACACAAAGTGCGGCTGTTTCCGTCACCTTGAGCGGCGGAGCAGAGGCTGAGAATATCTTCTGGCAAATTGCCGGGGAAGCCACCTTTGGCACCACTTCTCACTTTGAAGGAAACATTCTCTCCATGACAGGAATCACATTCCAGACCGGAGCTTCCATGAATGGTCGTGCCCTTGCGCAAACAGCAGTCATTTTAGATGCTAACGCAATAACCAAGGTAGAATAAATCAACATGCCCCGCTGTGCTAACACACATTGGGACTAAATATAAAGCCGGGGCATATGTCCCGGCTTATTTTCAGGGAAAGTCTGAATACTCAACAAGAACTAAAAATTATACGACTATGAAAAATACATTTTTTGCAATGATTGCATTGTCGGTATTGTGGACCAATGCCTATAGTCAAAGTCCTTTACCAGTAGGTAAGACACAACTCAATTTTGGAGTGGGTCTGTCTAGCTGGGGTGTTCCTGTTTACATAGGATTTGATCACAGCGTACACAAAGACATTACTGTTGGTGGTGAATTCTCCTATCGTTCATATAAGGAAAATTGGAGGAATGATAATTATAACCACAGTGTCATGGGGTTTTCGGGTAACGGAAATTATCATTTTAACAGTTTGTTGGACATTTCTCAGCAATGGGATTTTTACGCAGGACTGAATGTTGGATTTTATGTATGGTCTTCACCAAACAATTATGATGGTGACCGAAGCTCCGGCCTGGGTTTAGGAGCTCAAGTTGGCGGTCGTTATTACTTCTCTGACAAGGTTGGCTTAAATCTCGAAGTTGGTGGAGGCAATACCCTTTCAGGTGGCAAACTAGGCATCACTATTAAATTATAAAGTATAAATAACCCAATCTTTCAAATCAATCAACTAACCCGATAATCCCGACATGTTTAGGGATAACCCCTGATGCCGGACAAAGAAATTTAATAATAATATGACCATGAAAAACAAAACGAAAATTTACACACTGATCGCCCTGCTCTTTCTAGTGCAAGCGTGTGGATCAAAAAATGAAAGTAGCAGTGAAAAGACTACTGCGACAGGTAAGGATGCCCAATTAGGCGGACTGGCCACCCTGGAACAACGGAGGGCTATTCACAAAAAAGACTCAGCTATGATTGCCGAAAAACGAATGAAAGCCTGGAATGAAATGGCAGACAAGTCCCCAACATTCACAGACCGGAAGGGAGCCATAATCTACAATAAGTCCGAAGTGAGCCCAACTTTCGTTGGGGGAAACAGTGCCATGATGAAGTACCTGAATGGAAATGTGGTTTATCCCGAGCAGGCAGAGAAGGATGAATTGGAAGGAACCGTATTTGTAGACTTTGTGGTGGGTAGTGATGGTACCGTGAGAGATGTGGAAGTGACCAATGCCACCAGCACAGACGTAGATCAGGCATTCCGAAACGAAGCTGTGAGGCTGGTTTTCTCCATGCCAAAATGGACCCCCGGTAGTCAGAATAATGTACCTGTAAATGTGAAATACAGCATCCCTGTCTCTTTTCGGATTATCTGATTTTTTTTTGGAATGGTTACCCTGAGTAAAAGCATAACATGATTGAATTAAAAAAAGAAGGCATTCTCCTTGATAAAACAGAACGTGAATTTGAAAACGAGGGCGTTTTAAATCCCGCCGTAATCCAGGAGGGGGATACCGTGCATGTTTTTTACAGGGCTGTGCGAAAGGGTAACCATTCCACCATTGGCTATTGTAGGCTTGACGGGCCTACCACTGTGGCACATCGCAATGACACGCCTTTACTCTTCCCCGATCATGAATACGAATCAAGGGGTATGGAGGATCCACGCATTGTTAAGATAGACGATCTCTATTACCTCACCTATACCGCCTACAATGGCATCAATGCCTTTGGAGCACTTGCTACAAGTCCTGATCTGAAAAATTTTGAAAGGAAAGGGATAATGGTCCCGCAAATCACCTATGAGGATTTTCATCGCATGGCCGAATGCAACGTGAATCTCAATATAAAATATAAGCGCTTTTATATCCTGTATGATATCAATACCAGATACACGCAAAATGTGCTGTTGTCAGATAAGAACCTCATGCTGTTTCCGAGAAAAATCAATGACAAATTTTACTTCCTGCATCGAATCCGACCTGATATACAAATAGCATCTGTTTACACACTTGAAGACCTCACTGAGGACTATTGGAAAGACTATCTCATGCATTTTGATAAACACATCCTGATGGGTTCCAGGTTTGATCATGAGATCAGCTACATCGGTGGTGGCTGTCCGCCTATTGAAACAAAAGAGGGCTGGCTCCTGATCTATCATGGAGTGCATGACTCAGTAGAGGGGTATGTCTACTGTGCCTGCGCCGCTTTATTGGATTTGGATGATCCTACCAAAGAGCTGGCGCGGTTGCCTTATCCATTATTCAGACCAGATCTTGACTATGAAATACGAGGAGAGATACATAATGTAGTCTTCCCTACAGGTACCGCACTCTTCGGAGATAGACTCTATATCTACTATGGTGCAGCAGATACACGTATAGCCGTAGCATCACTCAGTATGAAAGAACTGATCGCTGAGCTACTAAACCACAAAATATGACCAGTAATGAAATACTGGTCATAACCTCTTTTCCTCCGCGAAAATGCGGAATAGCAACCTACAGCCAGGATTTGATCCATAACATAGAGGATAAATACCAGTACGGATTTAAAGTCAGGGTTTGCGCATTACTCAAAAAGGATGATCAGCTGGACTATCCCGGCACGGTGAAATACCGCTTGAAAACATGGATCAGGAAAGACTACACCCGGCTGGCAGAAGCCATTAATCTTGACAAAAAGATACGGGTCATTTACTTGCAGCATGAATTTGGTCTTTATGGTGGTGAAATGGGAGCCTATCTCATAGACCTGCTGAAGAAGCTCCGGATCCCCGTAATCACAACATTTCATACCATCCTGTCCAACCCATCAGAGGAAAGAAGAGCGATCGTCCAACAGATTGCAAAGCTATCCGCCCGGGTGATTTTGATGACCCGGCTTTCTGCCAAAATCCTGAAGTCAGAATACCAAATTGAAGAAGACAAAATAGAAATCATCCCCCATGGAACGCATTTAATCAAACCGCACAAACTTGTAAGCCGACAAGATGTGCCATTCCCTGATAAAACCATACTGGCCACTTTCGGCCTGATCAGTGAGGGGAAAAGCATCGAGACAGCCCTTGAGGCTTTACCTCGCATTGTTAACCTGTTTCCCAGCGTATTGTACCTGATCATAGGCAAAACCCACCCCGGAGTGCTGGAACATGAAGGGGAAAAGTACCGCGACTTTCTGCATGAAAAAGTGGAGCAGTTAAAAATCGAAAAGCATGTCCTGTTTGTAAACAAGTACCTCTCGCTACCCATCCTGCTCGAATACCTTGAGCGTACGGATATCTACCTTTTCACCTCAAAAGATCCACAGCAGGCCGTCAGCGGGACACTGGCTTACGCCATGTCTGCCGGCTGCCCGGTTATTTCTACACCTATTCCCCACTCCCTGGAGCTGCTGAATGGCGCAGGCTTAAACTTTGATTTTCAAAATTCTGAACAGCTGGCAGATGCGGCCATCTTAATGCTTTCCAACCCCAAAATGATGGAGGAAATGCGGATGAACGCCTTGCACAACATCCGGCCCACTGCCTGGCAAAATTCCGCCATTGCCCATCTGGAGCTCGCCAAATCGATATTGAAGACCAAAAAATTCAAACCGGAATACCGCCTCCCTCCCATTGCCACCGAGCATATTAAAAGAATGACCACCGACTTTGGAATGATCCAGTTTTCAAAAATTGCCGAGCCGGACGCCTCATCGGGCTATACACTGGACGACAATGCCCGGGCCCTGATTGCCCTGACCAAGAACTTTGAACTCACAGGCAATTTTGACGACCTGCACCTGATAAACACCTATCTGGAGTTCATCCTTTTTTGCCAGCAGGAAGACGGTTCCTTTTTAAACTACGTCTCCATCAACCATCAATTTTATGCAAAAAACAGGAACGAAAACCTGGAAGATGCAAACGGCAGGGCAATCTGGGCTTTAGGCGAGTTTCTATCCTTGCGCCACCTCATCAGTTTGCATTTACAAAAAGAAGTAGAGGCCGCATTCCAGGAGGCCATCCCTGTGATCAGCACCTTACAATCCCCGCGCGCGATTGCCTTTTGCATCAAAGGCTTGTACTACCATTATCAATGGAAGAAGAAGCCGGAAACATTGGAAATCATCACACGGCTGGCAGACAACCTCATTTCAAAATACCGTGGAGTTTCAAATAGAAATTGGAAATGGTATGAACCCTATCTGACCTATGCCAATGCGGTGATCCCGGAGGCCATGCTGCTCGCCGGAAAATGCACAAACAGCAAGCTATTCAAAGAAACCGCGAAAAATACCTTTGATTTTCTGCTTGCCACCACCCATATCAATGGCCAGTTCTCAGTGATCTCCAATATCGGCCGGCACCATGAAGGCCAGGAAAAAACACCTTTTGGAGAGCAGCCTATCGAAATTGCCTACACGGTATTGGCCCTGGATACTTTCTATGCGGAATACGGAAAACCCAATCATCTGGCTCAACTGAAAACGGCATTTAACTGGTTTTTGGGTGCCAACCATCTGCACCAGATTATATACAACCCGTGCACCGGCGGATGCTATGACGGACTGGAGGAACATCACGTCAATCTCAACCAGGGGGCGGAATCAACCCTTAGCTATTTGCTGGCCCGGCTAACCATCGAGAAGTATGAGTAGACAAAACCTAGGATATATGTAACACTATCAGGTAAAAATGTAACAGGTATGTGCCTGGTCCTACTGAACTTACCCATTGGAACTATTGGTAAGAAATAAAAAAAACAAAATCATGTCAAAAGAAAAAGAAGGTAAGAGTAAGTCAGATAAGACAGCCCCTGCCATGACACTAAAAGAAAAACGAGCGGCTAAAGCAGAGAAACGTAAGGAAAAGAACAGAGAAGAATAAAAACATCAAAGCGTAAAATGAAAGAGGAGAATGCGGCAGAACTGGAAAAAGGAAAAACCTTCATCATCGTTGAGATCATTGAGTATATCCCAAATTCCGTGGTGATCAAAACCATCATCAAAAAAACCACCGGAAATGTGACAGTATCATCTTTTGATTCGGGGGAGGCACTTACGGAAAAAACCTCCCCTTTTGACACCTTCATCCAGGTAATCGATGGCAGGGCTGAGATTGTCATTGATGGTCAGTCACATCAACTTGACACAGGCCAATCGATCATCATCCCGGCCCATTCCCGAAATAGCATAAAAGCCAATGTGCGCTTCAAAATGATCTCCACCATCATCAAAAGTGGATATGAAGAAGTCACTATCTAAATAAAATGAAAAGCTATGAGCAGAGAGTTTGTCCAAAATAAGTACAATCATGGCGATGTGGTTTTTGCCAAGGTGAACCCCATCCGCGCACTGGTCATCAGGCGCTATGTAGACCAGGTATACTACTGCCAGATCCAGAATGATACAAAAAGTAAAGAACTCGTGTACTATGAAAGGGAGCTGGTAGGGAATCCTGAGTTAGAAGCTAAAAATGAAAAGTCTCGAGAGAAGGAGGTGGCAACCACAAACAGAATGCAGACATGAAAAATCAGAAAGAAGCTATCATAGGCGAAGTAAAAGATGTGGTAGAGGAGATCGTGAGATTGAAAGCCATCATAAGAAACCTGAATGAACGAATAATCTCCAGAACTGATAAACACGGCCTGTTATCGTTTCTAAATGCCAAACGAACCAAATTGCTAAATATCTGCACCTCAATCTCGGGACAAGAAGTTGAGATATTAGAAGAAAAAGAGGAAGGTGTATAAAGCGTAGTAGATACCCTTTCATGGGTGGTACGTGTGATAGATTGCGGCATAATTCAAAAACAAATTGGCAAGCTCTGAAATGGAAATAACAAGAAGTTGGAGAGAACAGAAAATCATGCTCAAACAAAGGTTCCTGATCCTTAATGATTCAGATTTTGAATTTGATGAGGGAGAAAGGGAGAGCATGCTAAACAAACTTGCAAAGAAGCTAAAAAAGACCAGGGAAGAGCTGAAACTGGTCTTTGCAGAGCTTCAGACCTATTGAACTTTCAGAAAGTGGCTCCATCAATAAAAATAGCTGTACCTTCCGCCTCTAAACATTTTAATCAATCCAATTTATGCCTGTTCAACTATTGATTGTTATTGGGTTGGTTATAGCCGCTCTCTGGCTCTTGCTATACATTTTTCCTATAAATCTGTGGATCACTGCAGTTTTCTCCGGTGTAAAAGTCAACCTGCTTGATTTGGTGTTTATGCGCTTCAGAAAAGTACCTCCTCAATTAATCGTGAACTCGCTGATACTGGCAGTCAAGGCCGGCATCAAGGATGTAAACTCTCAGCTCCTCGAGACCCATTTTCTGGCCTCCGGAAATATCATGAGTGTAATTAAAGCTCTCATAGTAGCAGATAAAGCAAATCTTAGCCTTACTTTCAAGCAAGCCACCGCTATTGACCTGGCGGGAAGAGACGTGCTGGAGGCGGTTCAGATTTCCGTCACACCCTATATGATTATCGTTCCTTCGATCACCGGTGTTTCCGGCGATGGCATTCAGTTATTGGCTGAAGCCAGGGTAACGGTAAGGACCAACCTAAAGCAATTAGTGGGTGGAGCAGGGGAAGAAACCATAAAAGCACGGGTGGGCCAGGGCATCATCTCCCGCATGGGCGAAGCAACCAACTATCGAATCATCCTTGAAAAACCAGAGGAGATTTCAAAGCATGTCTTAAGGGGAGGCCTGGATGCCGGCACGGTATACGAAATACTATCCATAGATATCGCCGATGTTAACATAGGCAGAAATATCGGTGCGAAGCTTCAAATCGATCAGGCCATGGCAGACCTTGAAATTGCCAATGCCAAAGCGGAAGAGCGCCGGGCCATGGCGGTAGCACTGGAGCAGGAAATGCTGGCAGAAATTCAGAAAGCAAGGGCGCTAGTCATTGAGGCCGAAGCAGAAATCCCGGCAGCTCTTTCAGGAGCTTACCGTAAAGGCCAATTTTTCAAAAATTAGGACTCGCTGATTAGCCCAGATAAGATTTTAACCGGTTAGTCCCCCTCAGGTTTTGCTGTAGTTTTCGCAAAGAACTCTCTTTGATTTGTCGAACCCGCTCCCGGGTTAAATCTAGTTTTATCCCAATATCACTCAATGTCAGGCTTGGCTTATCATTGAGGCCATAAAAAAGAATCAAAACCTCAGATTCCCGAAAGGTCAGACTTTTCAGTGCGCTATTTATGTCTGCTTTTAGCGAATAAGCCATAGAACCGTATTCAGGATTCAGGGCATCATGATTCTGTAGAACATCTATTAAACTGCCCGCCTCTTCGTCATTAAGCGGTGCATCCAAAGAAGCCGGGACGCTACCCACCTTTTTGATTTGAATAACAAAATCTTCCGATACATTAAGCGCAGCGGCTACTTCTTCATCCGTGGGTTCACGCTCATATTTTTGTTCCAATTCTGCAAACGAACGTGTCACTTGATTAAAACTACTCACCCGGTTCATGGGCTGTCTTACCATCCTGGAATCCTGAGAAATGGCAGAAATGATGGACTGGCGTATCCACCATACGGCATAAGAAATGAATTTAAAACCTCTGGTCTCATCAAATCTGCTCGCCGCTTTTATTAGCCCAATATTACCTTCACTTATTAAATCCCCTAAGGTCAGATTATGTATGCCTCGATCATACTGTTTAGCCACAGAGACAACAAATCTTAAATTGGCCCTGGTCAGCTTATCCAGAGCCACTTTGTCACCTTCCCTTATTCGTTTCGCCAGCACCACTTCCTCATCTGCTGTTATTAACGATACCTTGGAAACTTCATGCAGATACTTTTCAAGTGATTGTGTTCTCTTTGTTATCTGAAAGAGGATCTTTAATTGCTTCATTTATGGGTGTCGTTAAAAAAAGACTGCTTGTTTTGCT
Organism: Ekhidna sp.; assembly: GCF_040223195.1. Lineage (GTDB taxonomy): Bacteria > Bacteroidota > Bacteroidia > Cytophagales > Cyclobacteriaceae > Ekhidna. The sequence continues at coordinate 41,101 of NZ_JAVKDX010000003.1, forward strand.
AGAGTCAGGTAATTCATGGTGAGATGAAGCCTTTGCTAAAAAAATGAAGCATATCCTAAAAAGGTAGTGCTATTAAGGCGAAGGATACTTGCTAAGCTCATGTTAAAAAGTAGCCAGCTCGCAAAAAAACCATCTGTTAAGATGGCTTACTATATAATAATGCTCTGATTCTGAAATCAGCTTACCACTTTCACATTTACGGCATTCATCCCTTTTTTCCCCTTTTCAAGGTCAAATTTCACGCGATCATTTTCATGTATTTCATCGATCAGACCCGACTCATGAACGTAGATATCCTCTCTTGAATCGGTGGGGCTAATAAATCCAAATCCTTTGGACGTATTGAAAAACTTTACTACTCCTTCTTTCATTGTATTTCTATTAAATTGTTTTTATCCGTTTGGATTAAATGCCTTAGTTGCATAGACTCTTTTTGGTAAGTCACGAAAAGCTCAATTAAACTATTCAGTGACCAACACGTGCTCAATGCACTTCAGTGAGGAACTTGTAGGTAGGAATGAAAGAAATCCGAGGAAGTTTTTGATTCTTACGAAGAATAAAGAAAGGCCTCTTAATTCCAGTTCTTGATCAGCCTTACCAAGTTAGCGTGGAAAGATGGGTATTCCTATTAAATGCCATTGTTTAACCCTGAAACAAAAAAGGCAGTCACATTTCTGTAACTGCCTGATTTTCTTAGTAGCGGGGACAGGAGTATTTATGTAATTGATAATCAAATATTTATAATTTTTTAATAAACAAATTAGTACAATTATGAACTTAAAACTTAGTAATTCGTCATTAGAGATGATTCAATGTGATTTTGATGGCAAACCTGAATTATTAGTTGAAAGGTTAGACGATTCTATCCGATATTTTTCAACTAATTCAAATCTACCAGAGGGGAAATATGATCACCTTAGGTATCAGAATTCAATTAATTTCTTATTCATCATGAGAGATTTACTTAAATCTCTGGAGTGAACAGATTCCCCACCACACAAAACAATACCTACTTAACCCACCCCTGGTCTCTTACTAAACTGCACCCCTAGCCTAAACACCCAGGGACGTGCATTCAGCTCGTTGTTTTGATAGTTGAAGTCGTAGAGGATGGTGCTGGTCATACGTACCGGCCCCAAGCTGAAGTCCCTGCCTACTCCTAGCAAATAAGCCGATTGCCAGGTGGCATCCATTGACTGCTCCGAAGAGAATAATGACTTATTGATCTGTCGCTCTACCTCACCCCAAACGTCAAACCCCTTTGGAATATCATATCTCGTAAACATACTGTATCCATGCCCATCTCCTGCAACAGATAAAGTGCTATCATTTCCAAACTGCTCTCTGATTATGAACCCCAATCCTGCCAGCCATTTCTTATTCAGCCAGTAGCCCAGTTGCAGGTTGGAATTAAGAATGAATGGATCAGTGGACATAATGCTTATATTGCCACCGAAATACAGCCGTTTTGCGAAGGGTACATCCTCTAATGAATTTCGTTTGGTTCCTTCCTCCGGGTAGCGGGTATCGGGCAGTTCGCTGTATTTCTTTTTGAGTTTCGTGATATCCATCTGAGCCTCCTTGAATTGCTCCGGATCTACCTTCTTGAATAGTTCCCTGGCTGCCTCTGGCTTGACCAAGTTGGGGTTGGGCTTGGAGGGGATTGCGGTAGTGGCCAACCCATCCATCGGATCCTGAGATTCTCCCAACTCCGCAGGTAGAAATTTTCGAGCCTCATCTTCCAGAATGGCATTTGCCCGTGCCAATGCTACACTGTCCGATTGTTCGGTGGTTAGCCCTTCCCTCAATTCCACTGGGTTCAGGATCAAATCCCTATACTCTGGTGGAAAGTCTGTTTCCTCCAACACCTTTTGTGAAATGGCTAAGGAATCCTCTCTGGAAAAATCTCGCAGATATAGCGAATCTTTCTGCACAGAGTCAAGCTTCATCTGCTCATATCGCTCTTTGTACTCCCACTGTGCCTCTGCCTGTTCTTGTAGTCTCTCAGCTGTTTCCTTTGATTGCCTTGCGCGGTTGATCGCATCTGCGTGCCGACCAGTAGGTGTTGCTTCTACTTTGATCTGGGCCACAATCTCACTAAAGCTAAAAAGCGCGATGAATAGAATTAAAATTCGCACGAGCAAAGATCAGTAAATATGATTATTCCTCTAGTCTAATTTACCCGAAACTGGGTATTGAAATCTTGAGCAACTCATATTTTCCTTTGCGCCCTCATATGAGCAACAGAAGAACATACCACACCGCACTCAAAGATTTGGTTCGGATGGGGTTGTGCCCATCCTATATCTTAGCGCTGATTCCCAGGGCAAATGTTTATCGCTGGAAAAATGAACCTGAAAGCAAGTACTATGGTAGCGATGAGATGAAGATCGAATCCTTTCAATCGCTGCTTATAAGCATTGATAAGCATCCCGGTTTTTTCTTTGCATGTGGCAGGCTACTCTATGCACTGAAAGCCATCTGTGACCAGTCCAGGGATTTCAAAAACCAGCTCTTTCAACAAAAGGAAAAGGTCGTTAAGGCCATTTCATCGACCATCCGCATCATACCACTCAAAAGTGCCATAAGGATCTTCGGGATTTCACGAAACACCTACTACCATTGGAAAACACAATGTGGACTATCGCCCATTAAGCTATGTAAAAAGCGTTTCATTCATCAGCTTACGTCCAATGAAGTAGCAACACTTGAAAAGCTACTGACGGCACCAAAGTTTAGACACTGGGGAATTAGCTCTATTCAGCTTTGGGCCAGAAGAAACGGTATCCTCCATGCATCGCTAAATACCTGGTACAAGTACAACCAAATATTCCGGTGGAGAAGGCTAGAACAGAGGTATCGAAAGGCCATCTATCAACCTTTGCGAGCCTCCTATCCAAATGAATATTGGCATGCGGATGTATCTATTCATCAATGTCTGAATGGTGCAAAAGGCTATATCTACACGATCATGGATAATGCATCACGAAAGATCCTGGCATGGAAAGTAGCCGATCACCTTAGCGGAAAAATGATGAAGGAAGTATTGGAGAAGGCAGCAATCCATCATATGAGCAATCTCTCCCCCAAACTTGTGGTAGATGGTGGCTCTGAAAACTTCAATGCATCCGTTAACCGAATGCTGGAAGAAAATCGAATGACGCGGTTAAGAGCAACGGTGGATATTAAACAATCTAACTCGATGATTGAAGCTGTATTCCGTCAGCTAAAGCATCGGTTTCTACTCAAGCAAAGCATTCATAATCTACCACAACTCAGGGAGCAGGTCGATTTTTTCTTCCTGGATACCAACCAAAATAAGCCGTTGAAAGTATTGAATGGACTGACTCCTGATGAGGCTTATAAGGGAGCCAATTCTGTTGAAGACATGGCCTGGAAAGACGAAGCAAAGCAAGCAGTGAGAAAGAGGATTAAAGAAAACAAAGAACGATGGTGCATCTCATGCACCACATAGCTTTGTCTCTTAATTGAGACAGGTTTGTACTAGTAAATAGTGGGGTATTGCCGGGGTCAGCAGCAGTTCTCGTGTAGGTCATTGCTTCTAAGCCGAAGGGGTAGTAATCCACTGCCTGTATCACATTGGGCACAAGTCGCGCCAACTCTCAATACCCAACGCTGGAAGACTTGCGCCAGATGGGACCTATGTAAACACTTATCTAAATCCTTTTCCAATCCATTCAGCAAAGTATGTATCTTCAGAACTTATATAATCAATTGGAACTTCACATCTGGCATAAATATTACCACTTTCTATCTCACAGACCTCAATAGAAAGATTCTCATATCGTTCAAACATATCCTTGCTTATCATAAAATCAATTTTCATACCAACTTCTTTTGCATAAGAAATCGTGTCCTTTTTGGAATTGCCATATAAGATTATTCCAACTTCAGGATTTTCTAAGTTTGTATGAATAAGACTTGCAATAATTTGCAAAGAATCACCTAAAGGGGCTAACCCAACTTTAGCTCCCGCGAAATATTTAACTATGCGTCCTTCCAAATCATATATTTTAGCATATAGAACCGTGTCACTTACATAGTAAGCATACTCCCATATCTCGCCCCCTTTTTGATAATGCTTCATCACACCATTTCTTTTGCCTCGATTAAAGTTCAAATCATACATAATTTCACCACTACTATAGTATTCTATATGCTTCCCATTTTGGACACCTCTTTCATAATTTGATTTCAAAATTAGATTACCTAAAGAATCATATTCCTTAAGCTCCCCATGCAACTTTCCGTTCAGAAAGAATCCAACCTTTTTTATGCCCTTCTCTACCTTTACAACTTTTTCTGGTTGATTACTAATACACTCTGTTAGAAATGCTAAAAAAAATATTAAAACAGTTTTTCTCATAGTTAGTCTGGCCATTTACTACTTGGTAAATGAAATGATCCATTAGGTGTAACAACTTTATATCCTCTTGGATATATCATATCCATAAGAGTTGAGTCTGGACCTAATCGTATTTCACGTCCCCAGTCATGATACTTTATGGAATCATTCGATGGTGTCAATCCATCCTGAATTAAATCTACATATCTTTCAAAAAACCCCATAAAATACTGCGCTCTATCATATAAATTCGAATTACTCCCTGTTGGATACATTATGGTAAAGTCCTCAATTCCTTCAACATAATCAGCAACCGTATTAAAATAACCCCTACTTCCCGCATATCCAACACTAGAGTTATGCTGAATGACTCCTCCGATTTGTCTATCTACACCTTGAGGTAGCGGCAATGGTCCGAGATCATCCCGCATTTGATCCCTTTGCCAACCAAACATATTTTCCATCGAGGAAGTAAATCCACTCCAAGCGTCATTACCAGTATCTAAGCTCATATTTCTTCCACTCACTGTTACCTGATCCAAAGCTGTAAAACCAGAGTAGGTATCATTGCCATTTGCATCCAATACTGGCATCATTGTGCTTGAATTTACCATCACGTAGGAATTCATGTTTTGATAGACATAATAAGCGTTTGCTGCTTCAGTAGCTGAGCCTGGTCCCCCAAAAATACCCCATGAGTTATGTTGTTCATTGTAATCATGCCCTGTCCAAAATGCAATCTCGGCACCATAAGCAGCCCCCCAACTTCCGTCCATGTATGTCATGCCTCCATTTCCTATTCCATCGTCATGTAAAAAAGAATCAACTACTCTAAAGAAATTTTCCCACCATACATCACATTCTGGACAGTCTCCATTCGGGTCATTCCAGTAAACAGGATCATTATAGGCATACTGATACGGGGTGAGTGAAGTAAATGAACTAGCTAAAGGATCAATCGCCGTAAACCGGCCAATGGCCGGGTCATACAAGCGATAGAACGTTTCATAAAACCCACTGTGTGGGTTCTTCTCTACTCCTCCATTATACAAGTACTTCGTTGGGTCAGCTGCTGTTCGTGTGTAGGTCATTGCTTCTAAGCCGAATGGGTAGTAATCTATCACCTGCACCACATTGGTCTTCGCATGTCTCACCTCAAAATCATCAAAATGCACGTTCACCGCTTCGGAGTTTTCATTGCTTAGATAAGCCAGTAAGTAACCTGCTCTATCTGCAACAATATCCTCTAGCAACACTTCCTCATGTACTCCTACACCCTGTGCACTCGTGCTGATCTGCTGAAAGCCTGCTGTGATGTAGTTCATAGAGAGAACTTAGCTTGTCTCTTAATTGAGACAGGTTTGTACTAGTGAATAGTGGGGTTTTGCTCGGATCAGCAGCAGTCCTTGTATAGGTCATGGCTTCTAAGCCAAACGGATAGTAATCTATCGCCTGAACAACATTCGTCTTCGCGTGACGCACCTCAAAATCATCAAAATGAATGTTCACCGCTTCGGAGTTTTCATTGCTTAGATAAGCCAGTAAGTAACCTGCTCTATCTGCAATGATGTCATTTATTTCCACCTGCTCATGTACTCCTACACCCTGTGCACTCGTGCTGATCTGCTGAAAGCCTGCTGTGATGTAGTTCATAGAGAGAACTTAGCTTGTCTCTTAATTGAGACAGGTTTGTACTAGTGAATAGTGGGGTTTTGCTCAGCAGATTCCAGGTGGTATTAATGGGATAAAAAGGAGCAATTCTTTCATTGAAATATCTAGGAAAAAAAAGGTTCTCAACCTGGAAATCTGTGGTGTCCATGGAAACCGCAAAATTTGCTGCCGATGGAAATCCAAACTCATAGCTATTACCGGCATTATCTACAATCCGAAATGATAATATTGAGCTGCTATCCTGATTAAATTGGGGAGTTATCAAAAGGTCCTGGTATGGCTCGGTTATAATCACATTGTCATTCGTGTAGACAAAAGAACAGCTGATTCCCGGTGCGTTAAGGTGAAAGATATCAGGCTGGGCGTCCATTCCTTCCACAGTGCCATTGACAGAATCCATTTTTCCCAATTGCTCCAGCTTTGCATAGTCGCCTGCTTCATCTGTCCAAGTGGAGTAGTCATCGTCGGCCGTAAATTCCATTTCGCCCACATCTTCAGCGGTAGAGTTGTGAAGCCAACCTACCCGATTGTCATATAGATATATGGAATCTGCAATAACCGTAATAGTGTCTCCTTTGTATTCATCTGGCAATCCTCTTATCTCTCTGTAGATACTGCCTCCCACATTAAACTGCCAGGATAGCCCAAGATCACCTGCCGAGGAATTAACTCTCAAACCATTTGATCCGTAACTGACCCCAATGGGAACATTGAAACTTCCGGTTTGAATGGTATGAATAGGAAGATTTGCCGTAACCGCACCTGTCAAAAGATCAGCATCTACTTGTGAAAAAGATGGAAAACAAAGCGTGCAGGATACTACAACTATTAGATAATATCTGATCATGGCTATTTGGTAAACACTGTGGTCTCTTCCAGTTGATTGAAGGGTATAACCCAATCGATTTTAAGCTCTTGGTTGAGTGAATCGTAGTACCCACCTGTTATCTCGCAACGTCCATAGTCAGTATCAAACTCATCTCCAATCAGGGTACCATTGCAATTGATAGAAAAAGTCAATTCAACTCCTTCCCCAGAGAACTCTCCAAATAGTCCTCCTGTAAAGTCACTTATAACATAGCTTGAATCCTGAATGGAAATTGAGACTTGCGAAGAACCATATTTCCCATGGGATCCATTGATGGTTTCAGCGTCCCATGTTCCGGTTGGAATGGAAACACATTCCTGTGAAGTGGCTTTGTGGGTTATCAGCAGAAAAAGAATAGCTGATAGGTAAGTGGTGATGAGATTGGCGATACTCATAAATCTTAATAAACTTATGTCAAAATCTCAAATAAACCTTAAACCCTAAGTTAATTTTCTAATAAATCACATTAATATGAAACAGTTATTGGGTTAGTGCATTCAATTTTTAGTTCCGACCTAAAAGTGTATAAATAACTAGATAATTGTTTAACCATAGGTTTACCCCTAAAATGAAAAAAGGCAGTCACAAATCGTAACTGCCTGATTTTTCTTAGTAGCGGGGACAGGACTCGAACCTGTGACCTTCGGGTTATGAGCCCGACGAGCTACCAACTGCTCCACCCCGCGATGTGGATGGCAAAAGTAGAAAGAATATACGGATTGCCAAATAATCTTCTGAAAGAAATTTATGGTTTGGGTAGCTTTGCAACGAATGAGCACTACTCCAAACTTCAAGTCGGGGTTCGTCAATATCATTGGGCGGCCGAATGTAGGAAAATCTACCCTGCTAAATGCCCTCATGGGTGAAAAGCTGGCCATCACCAGCAGCAAGGCACAGACTACCCGTCATAGAATGTTCGGGATTCTCACTGAAGAAAATCACCAAATAATTTTTTCAGATACTCCCGGAGCTATTGATCCTGCATACAAGCTACAAGAGAAGATGATGGGGTACGTGCGAACTGCACTGGATGATGCAGATGTCATCCTCTTTATGGTGGCACTGGAAGATAAAAATGAATACCCGGAGCTGATTGAAATGGCGCTCAGGGCCGATGCTCCGGTTATTTTTCTTATCAATAAAACGGATCAGAACAAAGGCTCGCAAACGCTGGATAAAACAACCTACTGGAAAGAATTATATCCGGATCTTGAGATTATGACTATTTCCGCTTTGGAGCAGATCGGGACGAAAGATCTGATGGATCGGATTCTGGAGCTACTCCCCCATCACCCCGCCTATTTTCCTGAAGATGAGCTTACGGACAAAAGCGAGCGTTTCATCTGTGCGGAAATCATTCGTGAGAAAATCTTCCTCAACTACCAACAGGAAATCCCTTACAGCTCTGAAGTGGTGGTGACCTCATTCAAAGAGGAAGACTCCATCATCTACATTGATGCCGAAATCTATGTGGAGCGGGACAGCCAGAAAGGAATCATCATTGGAAAGAAAGCAGAATCCATCAAGAAAGTAGGCATGCAGGCCCGGATGGACATGGAAGAATTCTTTGGGAAGAAAATCCACCTGCAAACCTTCGTGAAGGTGGAGAAGGACTGGCGAAAAGATGACAGAAAATTGACTAAGTTTGGTTACTAACCAACTTGCAAAAATGCCATGCGTCGATTCTCCGTTCTAGCAATAACATTCGTCTTACTGCTCACATCATCTTTTTCACCAAAAGAACCCATCAGGGCAGAAGAGCCATTATCGAAGATTGAGCGGCTCTATCTCACCTGCAAGATTTGGGGGTTTATGAAATATTATCATCCGCTGATAAGCAAAGGATCATTCAATTGGGATGATAAACTGCTCACACTGATCGACAACACCAAAAACATTCAGACCTACGAGGCTTTTTCGGACTATATGGCCAAGTGGATCTATTACCTGGGTCAGATTCCACCATGCCGAACTTGCAACCAAAGAAGCCAATATGAGCCATTTCAGGAAAATTTTGATCTGTCATGGACGCAAAGCAGCAAGTTTTCGGATGAATTTAGAAAGAGCCTGAAAAACATTGAGAACAATAGGTTTCAGGGCGATCACTATTACATTGGGCAGGGTGACTTAGGCCAATTCGAACCAAAAAACGAACCCCAGCAATACGACCTGATCTGGAAGGAGGAAAATCAGCGCCTGATCCCCCTTTTCAGATACTGGAACTACATTGAGTATTTCTATCCATACAAGTACCAGACTGATCAGGATTGGGATGACGTATTAAAAGAGATGATCCCTAAGTTTATAGATGTAAGCACCCAGCTGGATTTTCATCTGGCCATGCTGGAGATGGTGGTGAAAGCAGACGACAGCCATGCGGGGCTAGTCACTCCCGTGCTCGATCAGATGCCCTACTACAATTACCTCCCGGCTAAATTTGAGATGATAGAAGACCAGGCTGTAATCACGGAGATCATTGACAATGAAAAGTCCATTATGGCCGACCTGAAGGTTGGTGACGTCATAAAAAGGGTGAATGGCCAAACGGTGAGGGAGCTGCATGACTCTCACAAAAAATACATTTGGGGATCGAATGGGGCGGTGAAAGACCGGAGCATCTATCACACACTTTTCATGGGACTAAAAGAAGCGCCAAAAGTCACCATCGAACGAAACGGAACCATGCGAACAGATTATTTAACGTTCTACAAATACTCCGATATTTCTTATACTAAGCCCGCTCCAAAACCAAAGTGGTCCTCCCCCACAGATTCTATCGGCTATGTCAATTTGGGTGAACTATCGGTAGGAGACGTGAACCAAATGATGGGTGAGATGATGGATAAAACCGTGATCATTTTTGATGTGAGGAATAACCCAAGAGGCACCTACAAAGCGATTGCCAAATACCTGAACCCCAAAGACACCACATTTGCCATCTATACAAAACCGGACCTAAGCTATCCCGGTAAGTTTGTGTGGAATGGCGAAAACGCTTGCGGTGAGGTAAATGAAGATTATTTCAAGGGGCAGGTGATTTTGTTGGTAAACGAATTGACGCAGGATCACGCCGAATTTACGTGCATGTGCCTGCAAACAGCCCCTAATGTAGTCGTGGTTGGCGGTCAGACTGCCGGCACGGATGGTAAGGACTCCAAGTTCCCGATCTATGATCGCTATTACACCTCAATGACCGGGATGGGCGTGTTTTATGCAAACAAGCAGGAAACACAGCGTGTAGGTATACCCCTCGATGCGGAAGTGGAACGAACCATTGCCGGCATCCGCGAAGGCAGAGATGAGATACTGGAGAAGGCCATGGAGCTAGCTCAGGAAGAAGTAGCCAGAAAAATAGCTGAGGAGATGGCCAGGCAAGCCGCCATACTTGACTCCTTGCGGATGGATTCGCTGAGAATGGTCACCAATCCCCTAATGATGGATTCGGTAAGCACAGACTCGCTGAAAGTTGACGGAGACTGGGACTGACCCATTTCAGAGCTTTGAAGTAACTTGAGAGGGTTATTATTAACTTCTGATTTTTATGAAAAAGATATTCCTGATCCTCTTATGTCTGCCATTTTTTGCCAGCTCTCAGGGAAATGAAACCCTTCAACTTATTTTCAACCAACTTGATAGTCTGGACAATGCCTACCGGATAGAGAATACCATCTGGTGGGGTCAGCATCCTGAAAAATTTACTTATCAAACCGTTGAAAAGCGAATAGAAAAAGCGGAGTATCAGGCTAAGTACCTGGCGGATCTTGAGGCAATCTTAGAAGAACAATTAACCGATCAGGAGCAGATCAACCGATCCATTCGAATTCTCCAACTGAAGGATGAAATTAGTGACATTGAATACAAGACTTATTTAATTCCTTTCAATGCCGAGGGTGGGTTCTTCAATTCCCCTTCATTCTTCCTTTCCCGATTGCCATTTAATGATGAAGACATTGAAGACTACATCAGATGGCTCCCCTCATTTAGCGAGTACATTTCCTACAACCAGAATCTTCTAAGGATGGGGATGAAAGAAAAAATTCAAGCCCCCAAGGTCATTGTCCAAAATATCATTGCCTTGCTGGAACCCTGGACGAGTGACGATATTGCTTCCAATCCATTTTTCATGGCCATAAATAATGAAAGTGTCTCAGCGGATAATAAGGAAAAGGTTAAAAATACAATCAAGACAAAAGTCCTCCCAAGCTATCAGGCGCTTCTTCGCTTTTTGAATGAAAAGTATCTTCCATCATCGCCCGAAAAGGTAGGGATCAGCGAAATCAAAAATGGAAGAGCGTATTACGAAGATCGCATTCGGCATTTCACCACGCTGGATATTTCGCCTGATTCGGTTTACAATATCGGGTTAGCAGAGGTCAGCCGTATCAGAAGTCTGATGGATGAAATCATACAGGAAGTGGAGTTCAAAGGAGATTTTGCGGCATTTCTAAATTTCCTTCGTACAGATCCCCAGTTTTATCCCAAAACAGGTCAGGAGCTCCTCAACAAAGCTGCTTGGCTAAGCAAGAAAGCTGAAGGCCAGCTTCCCAAGCTGTTTTCAAAGCTGTACACCTTGCCATTTACCGTAGAGCCGGTCCCTGATGATATCGCTCCCAAATACACTGGGGGCAGGTATGTTGGTGGCAGCCGTTCGCAAAACAAAGCAGGCATCTACTGGGTGAATACCTACGACCTAAAAAGCCGGACGCTGTATACTTTGCCAGCGCTTACTCTGCATGAGGCAGTGCCAGGGCACCACCTGCAGATTACACTAGCCTCCGAACTGGAGGGACTTCCTGATTTTAGATCGGGGTATTACATCAGTGCGTTCGGTGAAGGCTGGGGATTATATGCTGAGTACCTAGGTGAAGAGATGGGAATGTATGAAACTCCCTACGATCTTTTTGGCAGATATACCTACGAAATGTGGCGTGCGTGCAGGCTGGTAGTGGATGTGGGATTACACTACAAAGGCTGGACCCGGCAGGAAGCCGTAGACTATATGGCTAAAAACACTGCACTCTCCCTTCACGAAGTGAATACCGAAATTGATCGGTACATTGGATGGCCGGGGCAGGCTGTGAGCTACAAAATTGGCGAGCTCACTATCAAGCGGCTTAGGGAAAAAGCCACCAAAGAATTGGGCAACAGGTTTGACATCCAGAAATTTCACGAGGAGATTTTGAAAAATGGATCCGTCCCATTGCCCATCCTGATCGCACAAATTGAAAAATACATATCAGCAGAAAAAGCGAAGTAGCGCTTGCTTTTGCCTTAACTTCGCGCTCTGATCACTTGAATTTGATATGGCTAATATCCTCGCAATCGTAGGAAGACCCAACGTAGGAAAATCTACGCTCTTTAACCGACTGATAGAAAAAAAGCAGGCGATCATGGACAATGAGTCCGGCGTGACCCGAGACCGCCACTATGGCTATGGAGAGTGGAATGGGAAGAAATTTACCGTGATCGATACAGGCGGATATGTGGAAGGCTCAGACGATATCTTTGAAGGGGCAATAAGAACGCAAGTGAAAGAAGCACTAGATGAAGCCACCGCCATCCTGTTTATGGTGGATTGTGATACGGGGCTTCATGGGCTGGATCAGGACTTTGCCAATGTGGTGCGGGAGTTAAAAAAACCGATCTACCTGGTGGCCAATAAAGCAGATAATCAGGAGAAACTACTAGCATCCAATGAATTCTACTCGCTGGGCCTGGATGCTCCGTTGTTTCCAATAGCTGCAGCTAGCGGCTCAGGCACAGGCGACATGCTGGATGAGGTAGTCAAGCAATTTGATGATGAGGAAATTGCAAAAGAAGATGTGCCGCGAATTGCCATTTTGGGGAGGCCCAATGTTGGAAAATCCTCATTTGTTAACGCACTTGTCGGAAAGGAAAGAAGCATTGTGACCAATATTGCAGGTACGACCAGGGATGCTATCAACACCCGATATAACCTGTTTGGGAAAGACTTTATCCTGACCGATACGGCGGGAATCCGGAAGAAATCCAAAGTAAGGGAAAACATCGAGTTTTATTCCGTTTTGCGGGCGCTTCAGGCACTTCAGGATTCGGACGTGTGCATCGTGATGATTGATGCGGAGACAGGCATAGAGTCCCAGGATATGAACATCATTGGGCTGGCAGATAAGTATAAAAAGGGTATTGTGCTGATGGTGAACAAGTGGGACCTTCAGGAAAAGGACTCTAAGACTGCCGATACGTACAGAAAGTTTTTGGAAGAGAAATTAGGACCGCTCAGCTTTATTCCTGTCATTTTCACTTCGGTACTAAACAAGCAGCGAATCATGCAAACCCTTGAGCTTGCCCTTCAGGTGCATGAAAATAGATCCCGTAAGATTTCTACCTCCAAGCTCAATGAGATCATGGGCAAGGAGATTGAGAAGTATCCTCCTCCTGCTGTGAGAGGCCATTATATCAAAATAAAATACATCACTCAGCTACCTACCCACACCCCCACTTTTGCATACTTCTGCAATTTCCCTCAATATATTAAGGAGCCATATCAGCGCTACCTTACCAATCGGATGAGGGAGCACTTTGACTTCAGAGGTGTGCCGATAAAAATGGTGTTCAGGAAAAAATAGACTAGTGCCTGACCAATCTTAACCTTTGCGGTTTTCCGTCTATTTCAGAAACGAGTACATACGAGCCCGGATTAGCATTCTCCAAAAACTGGCTTATCTCCTGCTCCGCCATGATGCTGGTAGTGGATGAGGCACTCATCACCACCCGGCCCATCTGATCGTATAGCTGGTAGTTACTGATTGCAGTCAGTAAGTGTACAGGTCCATTGGTTGGATTCGGGTAGGCCTCAAGTTTGCCAGCCATTGAGCCGCCATTTATAGCTATGATTGAGCTGTATTCAAATTGTCCGTCGAAATCCACTTGCTTCAATCGATAGTAGGATCTTTCTGCCACCGATCGATCGATATAGGTGTACTCATTTGGTTCATTGGTGGTTCCAAAACCTGCTACAAAGGCAATCTGAGTAAAGTGGACACCATCAGAACTTCGCTCTATTTCAAACCCTTCATTATTAATCTCTGAGGCAGTAAGCCAATTGAGCCTGACTTCATCATTGGTAGCCTCACCTCTAAAGTAGACCATCTCTACAGGAAGTGGGTCTCCTCCATTATAGGTACCAGTAAAGCCTGAATCATCTCCACCATTGGTATACGTTCCGCCTACGGTTAGATCCCCATCTCCATCAACAACTCCTCCACCTACATTAGTAAAGTCACCATCAACATTCATATCCCCATCAATCGTGGTTATTCCAATTCCGCCAGTGGTAAAGTCTCCTCCTATATCTACCGTGCCTCCATCCTCAACCGTAAAGGCCGCAAACAAGCCGGTTCCTGCATCATTGGTCACATTTAGCGTGCCTCCACTTTCAACAGTAAAGGTCGCAAACAGCGCACTAGTCAAATTATCAGCGTTAATTGTTCCTCCGTTTGCTATCACCACAGAAGATCCGCCACCTGATATCAGGTCACCAGTAACAGTTAATGTTCCATTTACAACTAAGTCTGTACCTCCAATCGTAAAATCACCATTAATGGTCAGATCACCATCGACAGTAAATGCACCATTGATATTTCTATTTCCTGCGGTCTCCGAGCACGTGCCCGATTGAGTTCCTCCTCCCGGATATGCATAACCCACACCACATTGGCCAAACAAATAATTGGAGCTGGTGAGTACTAAAACTATGATAGATAGTATAAATTTCATGGCTAGTAGTAATAATGATTATTCAAACTAGTCTAAAGTAATGAATACCGCAATTAGTTTTCTACATACTTTGAATTTATGTAGATTAATCTTTCACCAAAATTCTCGATTGACATAAATAATGACTTCTCGAGAGGTTTTTCAGCGATTTGTACCGTCCCCTGCAGTGAGCTATTGCAACAAGCTTTATGAACAGCTTGGCTTTGAATTCAAGATCAAGAAGGCCAGGCAGACCAAGCTTGGAGACTATCGGTTTCACCCACAGTCCGGGCGACATACCATCACAATCAATAATGATTTGAACCCTTATGCCTTTCTGGTCACCTACCTGCATGAGGTCGCACACCTGGTTGCGTTCAAACAGTACGGAAGGAGGATTCAGCCGCATGGAAAGGAATGGAAGCAATGTTTTCAACAAGTATCCCAACCCATGCTCATTGCTGAAATATTTGACCTCAGGGTACTTGCCGCACTAAAAAAGTACTTTCAAAATCCAAAAGCCTCCAGCTGTTCAGATCCCATCCTATATCAACTATTGAAGCAGTTTGACGACCCCTCTGATAAAATCCTGCTCAAGGATATCCCAGTAGGTCAACCCTTTGAGTTCAATAAGAAAACCTTCGTCAAACTGGAAAAGAAACGCACCAGGTCTCTTTGTCAGGAGGTTCAAACAAAAAGAAAGTATATGATTTCCGATCTGGCGGAAGTGCAGTACGCGGAAAAATAATAAACCTAATAATTAGGATGATTTTAAGATAAAGTTTTACTATTTTAACACGCTAATCACTGCTGCTGGGTTTCAGGCATTCAAGAGAGGAGATATGTCCCAAACGATAGCAGTTTATAATTTCAAAGGTGGGGTGGGCAAAACCAGCACCACGTTGAGCCTTGCACATAGTTGGTCCAGGTCTTTCAAAGTGCTGGTGATCGACTGTGACCCGCAAACCAACCTCACGCAAGCCCTCATATCAGAATCTCATCGAAATACCCTCTTCACCCTGACAAAAAAACTTCTCCACAACGAGCAGCCTGCCATAGAGCCCATAGAAATTCATCCCTACCTCCACTTGATCCCGGGTGATTATCTGATGGCTGAAATAGAGTCCAACACTCAATTCATTTCGTTTGGCCATATCATTTTCTACAAGCTGCTCACTGCGATCAAGCATCGCTATGACTTTATCCTGCTTGACTTCCCTACCCATTTTGGAATCACCGTCAAATCCTTCATTGCCAATATCAACGGCATATTAATTCCTGCCACTCCGGGTTCCTTCTCGGTTTCGGGCTTCAAAAAGCTGCTAACCTATCTGAGTCAGGTTGAAAAAGATCGCCCGCTCAATGTGCTGGGGATTTTTTTCAATCAGTATCGAAAGCATACGCTTTTCCACCAGAAGATTGTGAGGGAAGCTGAAAAGGAGCTGGGCAGCCTGATTCTGGATCAGCGTATACGGGAATCGATCCGTGTGAGCGAGGCAAACGAAATGAGCCAGTCACTCTATGGCTTCACCCAACAAAGTGCAGTGGCCGAGGATTTTTTGAAACTCAGTGAAGAGGTCATTGCCCGGATCAATCGCATTGATCTCCATGAGGCAATTAAGCAATTTGAAGCTGCTGAAATTAGGGGCTAGATAGGCAGCCTTCTGGAGATCAGCCCATTTACCAATTCGAAAAAACGAAGTGGTGGCAGGATTCTCCATTTCTCGATCTGAAGGCTCCCGGACATGTTGATGTAGTTGTCGATGTTGAAGTTTTTCATCTCATCGATGATGAACTCCCCGAAGTTGATCCCGGCGATCCAGCCACTTCCTTTGTCAGGGCAGGCATCTTCCACATCTTCAAACCATTCTTCGTAGTAGCAGTCATCACTGCCATGAAAATTCATGATATTCTCTCCTACCAGCGCAAACTTGTTGATGCCGTGATCCAGCATATGTTCGATAATGTTTCGCTTCAGTAGCATGATGTCATTATTGAGTGCATCGTTCCACTCTCCGATCAACTCTATTACAGCAAAACCAAGATCATAATCCGCAAAAATGATCTTGAGATAGAGGGTCTCTGATCCGAAAAAATCCCAGGCAGGGTCAATGTAGTAGCCATAGATATTTTCTGAGTAGACATCATAATTGTACTCCTTCCCAGCAAACGGAGACCGATCGTCATAGCTGGAATTGTAATACTGATTCCAGCGCTCATACGGAGTGAGGGTATGCATGAAGGCAAATGTAGATTTGAAGGATAGAAACAAAAAACCCCTGGCGAAATCGCCAGGGGTTAAAGATTAGATTAGTCAGATATTTAGTTTGTCTGGTAAACTCTTACTGTCCCGTCAGCCTCGGAGCTTACCACTAGCAAGCTTCGGCCGTTGGGGCTTTCAGAAGCAGGGATAAACACCAATCCTTCCGGTTCATCTCCTGTTTCGATCATTTGAACGAATACCGGAGCAGAAGGTGTAGACACATCATACACTGCTACCGCATCCACTCTTTCAAGGCCTACAAAAGCATATGTAGAGCCGTTCATAACACCGGTTACTACACCTTCCGGCTCCACAGACTTGTCGTCACTTCTGCCATCGTCATAGATTCCGGCGGCTATCGCTTTCATGTCCAGGTCATTGCCGCTATCGAATACTTGTGCGCCAGTAGCATCCCAGATTGAGAATGAGCGCGCACCGTAGCTGTAGATCGCTTCGTATTCATCATTATCGTCTGCATCTCCCAGGTCCAGCATCATGTTCAGCCTTCCGAATGAAGCATCTTCCTGTAGATCGCCAGCTTCTTCAAATACGGTTCCATCCAGCGTCACGTCCGAAACCCGCTCGATACCGATGAAGCCTGGAGTACCTTCGTACTCTCTTGCGTCTCCCTCATTGGCCGTGATCACATAATCCACACCTCCAATATTGAACGCAGCAATGGCATCTGGTTGATAAACTCCATAGAGAGGGAAGGAAACGCCTGTTCTAAAGAACACACCACCATCCGCGTTACTTGGATCGATTTCGTTACCCACAAGGGTGTAATCCTTGAAACCAAGTGGAATGATATCGGTAACCGTGGCACTTGCAATGTCGATGATTGCTACGCCGTTGTTTTCCTGAAGGGTCACAAAAGCTGTTTGCGAATCAGAAGATACTGTGATATACTCAGGCTCTACGTCTTCCGCCAAAGTGGCTCCCGGACCGAATACCCTAAAGCCCATGGCTTCCAGCTCATCTTCCTGATCATTGAATGAAGTGAAGGTAGCAGTTCCCGCCAAAGAAGGAGTGGCTCCCGATGCATCGATAATTGAAACAGTTCCCTGAGGATCTACAGTGTAGTCGTCATTAGGCTCACCTTCGTTAGCTACCAGAATCCAGTTTCCGTCAGGCGAGAAGGTCACCATGTCTGGGAGAGCTCCTACGGTGATGGAAACAGGGATAGCATCCAGATCGTCTGTGTCCCAGATCAATACAACACCATTATCAGTTTTTGTATTTGCCTGAACGGCTACTGCGAGTCTGCCTTGCGAAACGGCAACACTGTTGGCCCCTCCTCCGAAAGTAGAAAGGTCGATAAATGTGACAAGCGAAATATCAGATGGATCAGAAAAATCCAACACGTCAATTCTATTGTTTCCGGCACCATCATCATTATTTACCACAAAGAGTTGCATGGTTGCAGTATCGTAAGCAGATATTTCTGCAGCTCCCTCGCCATCACCCAGGTCAATCATATCAAGCTCAGAGAAGGTAGATGGATCTTCCTGGGTACTAATGGTGTAGACAAATGTGCCCTCATTGCCATCACTATCTGTAAGTGTAAAGGTCAGTTCAATGGATGTATTCACATTATTCGCAGGAACCGTAAAAGCATATGTTACTGTCTCTTCAATTTCGCCTTCTGTAACCGGAATATCCGTTCCATTTGCATCCAGTGAGGCAATTCCCTGAGACGCTCTCAATTCCAAAGGAATGGAGATGGATTCATTTTCAAATCCAACAGTTGAGGTTCCGCTTGTGACCCGAACTGATACATAGTATCCTTTCGGAGAAACCTCATCGTTTTCAACACAGCCTACTAGTATCAGGCTGGTCAGTAGAACTGTGAAAGCAATTTTTAATATATTTTTCATCTTGATGTTATTGATTGAGATTAGTTGAAGATATATCTGATACCAAACTGCATCTGCCATCTGGAGCTGATCAGCCCAGAATCATCTTTGCCTATGATATCCTTTTTATCCCTCAGACTGGTATCGAATGAGTAGGTTGGAATATTTGTCCCATCCTGGAATCCTTCAAAATCAAGCAACTGCACAGATGTACCATCGCCATTTGGAGTAAAGTATCTTTTACCCCAGTTAGCATTCAGGAAATTTCCAAAGTTGAAAATATCAAATGACAGCTGAATGGTATTTCGCTTACCGTTGCTCATGTCTAGATAAAAGTCCTGAAGCAATCTCACGTCCAGAATACTCACGAAGGGTAGTCTGGCCATGTTTTTCTCGGTATACTGTCCCTTTCTGCTTCTCAGATAGTCATCCTCATTGATGTATCGCTCCAGGGCTTCCCATTGTGCATCTGCTGTGGCTGCATCTGCAAAGACAATCTCATCCTGAGAGGCTGGCACGTAGATCAGGGCTCGCTCCCTAGAATCTTCCCCAGTCAGGCCGCTGTTGTAGGTGTATGAAAATGGATCTCCCTCCTGTCCGTTGTAGAAGAATGACAGGGTGGTAGCAAAATTATTCAGGTACTCCTTTCTATAAGATACTGATGCAAGGATTCTGGATCCTGAAGCAAAATCAGATCGGCCAAGCGGAGCATTGTTCCTTCCATCCACGCTGTATACTCCTCTCCACTGGGATGAGTTTTGTGATGACGTACCTTCAAAGATGGCGTATGCATCTGTATAGCTGTAAGCCAGGTTTGCAGTCAGTCCATTTTCGAAGGGTTTGGTCAGGCTGGCTGTGAAGTTGTAGGTGTATCCTTTGTTGGTGTTTGATCCAAGATAAATCGCAGTATAGTTGGAATCAATTCTTCCATTTGTAAATCTTTGGCGATTGTCAGGTGTTCCTTCAAATCGCTCAGTAGACGGAACAAGGTTCACGTTTTCATAGAAAATCGCATTGATATTCTTGGTGTAGATACCTTCAATCGTTCCAATAATTCCACCTGGAAGCTTTTGATCTACAGCTATACTAGCTCTGAGAACCTGAGGAAATTTGAAATCTGCAGCAAACAAGTCCATTTGTCCCTGAGGAATATCGTCTGTGCCTCCAAAATCACTCTTGGAAGGCTGGGCAAACGGGTCAGCTACAAAATCAATTCCACTGGATTGTCTCGTACCACCCACAGTTACCCCATTATTGTTGTACATCGCTCCCGGCCATACGTAAGGAATTCTACTGGTGAATACACCAATTCCTCCCCGGATCTGTGTGCTTTGATCACCATTCAGGTCATAGTTGAACCCAAATCTTGGAGAGAATAACAGCTGAGCATCTGGAGCTTGACCAGCCCTTGCCCCTTTCAGATCATACCCGGCAGCTTCGATTAGTGGGGCAGCAGTTGTATTGAAGTAAGTGTCTTCTCCCGGATCATCCATAAACATCGGGATATCCACTCTTAGTCCTCCTGTTAATTTAAGTTTCGAGTTTACCTGAAATTCATCCTGCACGTAGAAACCAAGCTGCAACGCTTTGAAAGCTGCCGAAGCTCCTGTGTTATCACCTGTAGTATTGTCAATAAGAGAGTAGCTTCGGTCATACTGGAAAGCCAAGCCTGAAGCTCCGTTCACATCTGCAATAAAATCTGCGATGGTATTGTATCGGTAGGAACCAAAATTTTGACGAATGAATACGTTGTTCATATCGTAGTACTCATTGTGCGTACCCACTGTGATCGTATGCTTTCCTTTATACAGATTGAAATTGTCTGTCACTGTAAAGATTTTCTGAGTAAGCAGGTTTGCAGTAGAAAACTGTTCACTTCCTACTTCCACATCCCCCTGAGTAATATCAATGTATGGGAATGGACTTCCCAGTGGATCCCTGTCATCTGAAACTGAGGTATAACCAATGATCAGCTTATTTGAGATGTTATCAAAGTTTGATCTTACTTCCAGAGTTGTTGCGTTTGTTGTATTCGGGAAGAAAACTCCTGAATTAGCAAATCGAATGCCTGTAGTGAATGATCCACTTGGCGAGAAGTTTTCACCTTTATTGTAGCTGTGTCTCAAGGAGATTTTATGCTGCTTGCTCAGGTTATAGTCAAATTTGATCAGGAACCTTTCAGCTTCCAGCTTTCTGATCACATCTTCATACGATCCAGGAGCATAGCCTAGTCCATCGAGTGTGGAAATCAGGTTATCAATGTCTGCCTGAGTTGCACTGCCGGTGTACGATGCAAAATCAAACGGCACAGGAGTTTCTTCTCTTTGGATTTCGCCATTTACGAAGAAGAAAAGCTTATTTGGAATGATCGGCCCACCGGCTCTAAATCCGTAAGTCTTGGCTGAAAACTCAGCAAGTCTTTCTCTCTCAATATCCGCAGGATCGGAGATGAATTTTGGGGTCTTTCCGGAAAGTTTCTGGTTTCTCACAAAGTAGTAAACCGATCCTTCGTATTCGTTGGTACCGCTCCTTGTTACAGCACTGATACCTCCGCCCGCAAAGCCACTCAAGGTAACGTCGTACGGCGCAACAGCTACGCTGATCTGATCCAACGCATCCACACTGATGAGTGGATAGTTGTCAATTTGTCCTCCGTTTTGACCATTGCCAGCCAAACCAAAAACATCATTGCTGCTAGCTCCATCGATGAAAATGGAATTGTATCTATTGTTTGTTCCTGCAATGCTAAGACCTCCACCGGAAGTGAAGCTTGCCTGTGGAGTTAGCCTTGTGAAGTCGTTGAGTCCCCTACTCGCATTGGGAAGGGTGGAGATTTGCTCCTTGCCGACTTTCGTATCTGCACCAGTCCTGTTGCCATCAATAAGGCCGGAAGAGGCCGTCACAACTACTTCGCTCAGGGCTTGTGCTGACTCCCGCAGTTCCATGGAAAGTTTGTACGATTGGCCGAGATTCAAATAAACATTCTCTTCAGTGTAAGTCTCGAATCCAATGTAAGAAACTGTGACCGTGTAAGGTCCGCCCACTGTCATGTTTGGGATTCGATAGTAACCATCCACATCCGAAATGTTACCATATTCCGCACCTGTTGGCGTATAAACGGCCAAAACAGTCGCTCCAATCAAGGCCTCACCGTTTGCATCGGTGATCCTTCCATTCATTGCAGAGGTAGTTGATCCTTGTCCAAGTAGGATCAAACCACTGAAAATGAATGATGCAAGAAGTAAAAATTTTTTCATGCTTTCAGTAATTTTCTATTATAGGTTTAATAAGCGATACAAAAGTAGAATCTACTGTTTCATCGAGTGTTTCGCTACGTTTAAATTTCATTTGGGCACTTTAACAAATAGGTAACAGAGAAAATTTTGCTATTTGTTAAAATCAATCGCTCTCTATTCTGCGATATTGCAATTTCAAAGGTATGCTATCCCAAATTGTCAGAAAAGACCTCTTTCCTGTAGGATTTTCCGAACTGATCCATATTGTTCTAGCAACTCCCTAGCCTCCGATCTGGTAACATTCAATTTATTTGCAATTATCTCAACTCCGCGCTCGATTAATTTTTCATTGCTCAATTGCATATCCACCATCTTGTTTCCATGCACATGCCCTAGTTGGATCATGACTGTGGTGGAGATCATATTCAGAATGAGTTTCTGTGCAGTTCCGGCTTTCATACGTGTGCTGCCGGTTACAAATTCAGGGCCCACCAGCGCCTCAATGGGATGCTCGGCTACTTCTGCCAGCCTACTGTCCTCATTGCATGTGATACATCCTGTGAGGCACCCAAAGTCTCGTGCAGATTTCACTGCTCCAATCACATATGGTGTACGGCCCGATGCTGCTATCCCGATGATCGTATCAGATTTCGTGATTTCAAATACCTGGAGGTCCTTCCATCCCTGGTCGGGATCATCCTCGGCAAATTCCACTGCTTTGCGGATGGCGCCATCGCCACCGGCCATGATGCCTATGACCAGATCGTGTGGTACGCCAAAAGTAGGAGGACACTCCGAGGCATCCACAATACCCAGCCTCCCACTGGTCCCTGCTCCCACGTAAAATAGACGCCCTCCCTTCTTCATTCGGATTACGATCTCTGTCACCAGCCTTTCAATTTCAGGGATGCATTTTTTGACTGCACCCGCTACTTTTTGATCCTCCTGATTGATATTGCTTAGCAGCTCCCCGATGGTCATCTTTTCCAAATGATCATAATGTGAATCTGACTCGGTAAGGGGCTTTTTAGTCATACTGCTGATGATATAAAACTAGCCCTGAAATGGGCGACTGAACAATTGTTTTGATGTTAATTCCCCTTTCATTACCCACCTGTCTCAAAATATCGGAGAAGAAATAGGCGATGGAACCGGAAAAATGAAAAAGGAGATCCGGGTGTTGGTTTTTTAGGAAAAATGCCTGAAAAAAGTCCTCAAAGGCTGAATAGATAAGTTGATATATTTCCGGATGGTTCCGATGCTGATAAATGAACGTGGCGAAGGATGCCAGAAAATGATTAGGTCTGGGCTGGTGGTAGATTCGCTGAATTACCTCATGGGAAGTGAGATGGAATGTTTCCTGAAACAAATCAATAACCTCTTTGGAGAAGTGATCCCTAAACACCCCCATCATCAGTTTTTTTCCCATATATGCACCGCTCCCTTCATCGCCAAGTACATACCCAAGTGAGGCACTCACTTTATTGACCGAATTTCCGTCATAGTAGCACGCATTGGCACCAGTGCCCAGGATGCACACATTGCCGACCTCCTTTCCGCATAAAGAACGGGCCACCCCCACCAGGTCATTGGCCACCAGCAGTTGATCTCCCAGTACTTCCTGCAACGAAGAAGCAGTCTCCGCTGCTTGCCTCGGAGTATCTACACCAGCCGCATAGAAGAATACCGGGTCTTGCTTTGAAATATGATCACTAAAGGTCTGCCTGATACTGGTTTTCAAATCGTCAAGGTTGTGGGTGTAAGCATTGAATCCAATCGTCTCAAACTGCTGTATCGCCCCATTTTTCACCACACGCCATTGGGTGTTGGTGCCGCCGGCATCCCCCACTATGAATGACTGATTAGCCATTGGCTGATTTGTAAATCTTTTCTATGATCTCCACCGTCTTCAGTCCCTCCAGTCCATTCGTGGCAATGCTTCCTCCATTTTGCAATACATCAATCAGGTTTTCGTAAACCCTGTCGTGATTACTCATGCTGCCCTGGTACTCACCGTATTCATTGGCGGGGTTTCCTTCTTTCAGCTCCCCGATTTCCTCCCCTTCAAAGGATTGATAATCCAGCTTATTGAGATACTGCCCCCCTACTTTCACCGTACCTTTTTCCCCGAAAATGGTGATGGAACCTTCCATATTTCTGGCATAAGCATTCACTGTATAATTGATGGTGCCCAATACGCCGTTTTTGAATTTTAATGAGACTACTCCGGTATCCTCAAACTCGATTACATCTTTATGGGCGAAGTTGGCTATCGTGGCGGCCGTCTCTTCCACATCTCCAATGAGCCAGTACAGTAGATCAATGAAGTGACTGAACTGGGTAAATAATGTGCCACCATCCAGCTTTTTAGTGCCCTTCCAATCTGAGCCCTGATAGTAGGCAAAGTTCCGATTCCAAAAGCAATTGAGCTGAATAGAATATATCTGGCCAAATGCACCGGCCTCCAGCTTTTCTTTTACGGCTTCAATGGCCGGATTAAACCTGTTTTGCTTTACAATGAACAGTCGCCTATTGCAGCGCTCGGCAGTTTTGATCATCTCTTCACAATCCGCCGAAGTAAGGGCCATGGGCTTTTCGCAAAGTACATGAAATCCGGCTTTGAGTGACTCAATGGTATGCTCCGCATGAAGTCCATTTGGGGAGCATACCGCCACCACATCCATATCATTGACCTTTAGAAAATCCGCAACATGGGTAAAATAGGGAGCATCAAATTCTTCTCCGAGATTCCGTGCCTTTTCTGCATTTATATCACACACTGCAGCCAGCTTCCCTAGCCTCTGAATGTGTCCGGCATGACGTTGCGCAATCCTCCCGCAACCGACGAGTCCAACCCTAACTTTGTTCATTTTCAATCAGTAATTCTTCCAGCTTCAAAACAAGTTTATCATGTGAAAACTGATCCATCAGGCTCTTGACTTCCGATGCATCCGGTCTTCTTTCATTTTCAAAAATATCTTCAATAAAGGAACGAATCTCACTTATTTCCGAATAGTCCAGTATTTCCCCGACATACTTACTATTCATCAGGTCACCAAGATCACTTTTGCGGTCTCCAAGCCCTAAAATCATCCTGTTGGCTGCCAGGTATTCAAAGAATTTGACTGGCAGGATCCACTTCGAGTTGTCAGACTTATTGAGCAATAGCAGCAATACATCGCAGCGGCTGTATTCATCCTGCATGCTTTCGTGAGAGAGGTATCCCAAAAACTCCACCCGATCCCTTAGCTCTGCCAAATCACAGATTTCCTGCTTAATAGATTCGGCAACAATCCCTCCGATCCTGATCCGCAGTTTGTTCGCAAAGACCTGATTCTCCCGACACATCTGATCAAGCAGGTGCCACAGTTGTCGTGGATTTCGCAATTCATTGAGCATGCCAAAATATCCGATAGTGAATCTGGCTTCATTTGGCTGGGTAGTGGAAGTGCTTCCCACAGTGATGCCATTGTGCAATACCTGAACATTCCCTAGCGACTCGGCCAGCCTCCTGCTCACCGTCACAGCCACATCTGCCTCACGGATCACACTTTGCTCCATCCTCCGATGAATATCCAGAACAAATGATGAGGTATTCAATTTCTTCAGGACATCCCACCTGCTCCATGGATCACGGAAATCTGCCAGCCACCTCACTCCCGCTTTTCGCTTCACCCGTCTTCCGATCAGGTGCATGCTGTGAGGTGGACCTGTGGTGATGATGGTTCCTATTCCCTCTTCCCCAATCAACTCGATTGCCCTTTTCGCTGCGAAACGAACCCAAAAAACCCGGGGATCCGGCACGAGCATATTACCCCGGATCCATACCATTACCTGATCTTTAACCGACTTGTTTGTTTTCTCAAGCACCAGCCCCTGCTGCACATTTTCCCGGTTTTTATTACCTGTAATTCTATGAAACAAATCAAAAGGTTCCCAGATGGGTAGTTTGATGACTGGAATATTTTTTACCCGCTCCAATAGCTTTTCATCCCTGATTTCAAACTGGGGATTCTCAGGCGTTAGGACCATCGGATCCCAGCCCCTCTTTTTGAGCTGCAAGGCAAAATTCATCCACCGCTGCACTCCCACACCCCCACTTGGTGGCCAATAATATGTTATGATTAGGATTTTGCGATTGGTGCTCATGAATCTTCGGACAAAGCAATATAAATCTCCTTTAATCGGGGAGATGTCGTGCAATAAGATTTTTTATCTGCTCTACCTGACCAGGTTCAAACCAATGGATATCCTCAAATTTCCGAAACCAGGTCAGCTGCCGCTTGGCATACCTCCGGCTGTTCCGCTTCAGCAGACGGATGGCCTCCTCTTTGTCATATTCTCCGTTTAGATACCCAAAAATCTCAGAGTAACCTACTGTCTGGAGGGCATTGTGATCCTTGAACTGATACAGTTGCTTTGCCTCCTCAAAAAGGCCATCATCAATCATTGCATCCATTCTTTGCTCGATCCGGTCAAAAAGTACCTCACGTGCCAGATTCAGACCAATTCGTAATTGATGATAAGGCATTTGATTCATAGTCTTTTTCCTAAAAGATGAAAAAGGTGCTCCGGTACCCCTGATGACCTCCAGTGCCCGTATCACCCGCTGGCCATTCTGGCGATCCACCCGGGCATAATACTCCGGGTCTGCGGATCTAAGCTCTTCCAGGAGTGGCGCCAGCCCCTTCGATTCAAATTCGACATTCAATTTCTCCCGGATGGAGGAATCCATTTCAGGCATATCGTCAAACCCTTCCCATATGGCTTTCAAATACAAACCTGAACCTCCTGCAGCAATCACACTTGAGTATCGATTATGCAATTCCTGAATTTTCACCACGGCATCCCTACCATATTCCCCGGCACTGTACAATTGTTCTATAGAATGGGAATTGATGAAATGATGCTTTGCCGTTTTCAATTCTTCTGGGCTAGGTTTGGCAGTCCCAATGTTAAGTTCGCGATAAAACTGGCGAGAGTCCGCCGACACAATTTCAGTGCCCAGCCATTGTGCCAATTCGATAGCCACAGCGGTTTTCCCAACGGCCGTAGGCCCTACGATGGAAATTAGTAATGGTTTGTGGCTATTCTCCCTCATTTGTAATGGCTAAAATGCCTAATTTTATTGCTAATGATATCAATTTCAAGTAAAGACATCAAGGCCTGCAATTTACATTTCATCGCAATTTTGAGGCTTTACTTTCTTAACAGGGCATAGCTCTCGATATGGCAGAGGTGGAAAACAATATTGATCAGCTTAAAAAGAAAATCGCCAACCTTGAGGCGCAATTAGACAATACGCAGCGCGATTATTACACTCTTGTAGAAAAAACAAATCAAAACCTCAAGGACCTCTTTGACAACTCCAACGACCTAATCACCATCTTTAAAAAAACCGGGGAAATCCGGTTTGCCAATGAAGCGGTAAAAAACAAGCTCAGCTACACTGAAGAGGAAATTACCGATCTGAAATTTCTGGAGGTGGTTCATCCTGATTACCGCCGGGCGGCCCTTCAAAATATCCTGAAAATCACGGCGGGTAGCCGCTTTGAGCGGTTCGAAACGGTGCTGACCTCAAAAACCGGGAAGAATATTTACGTGACCGGAAAGCTGACTTCCGTTTTTGAAAACGATGAACCGGTAGAGTACCGGTGTGTATTCTATGACATTACAGAACGAATCCGCGCCGAGAGTGCACAAAGCCTGTATTACCAGATTGCCAACATCACCATCACAGAAAATGATCTGGAGCAGCTTTACAAGAACATCTATCATCAGCTGCATCAAATGTTGAAAGTGAGAAACTTTCACATTTCGCTTCAGGATGGTAAGAGCTACCGTCAGGTATTTTTCATTAATGAAAAATCCAAGGAATACGATTTTTCCTTTGATATTGATCACAACCTGATGGATTACACCATTAATCGGGACAGGTCTTTGATCATTTACCGGGATGGGATTGAAAAAATTGGGCAGCAGACAGGTATCGAGTTTAAAGATCCACTTCCTAAAATCTGGCTGGGCGTGATCATTCGAACGGCCACCGATACGGGGGTTATGTCTATCTGTAGCTACAATGATCAGAGTGCCTTCAACAATAAAGACCTGGAACTTCTGGACTATATCGGTGGGCAGATCAGCCTGGCGATGGAGCGACAAATCAAGGAAGAAAAAATCGAAAACCAGGCTGCCACACTTGGAGCAATTTTCGATAGCAGTACCCACGAAATCTGGTCAGTTGATCGGGAGTTTCGTTTTACTTCCTTCAACCAAAACTATGAGATTGCCTTCAAACGATACTATGGTATTTCCCCGAAAATTGGCATCAGCATTCGCGATGTGAAGGAAGAGCACCTTGATTCGGAGAATAAGGAGTTCTGGACAAAAAAGTATGATGAAGCTTTCACTGGAAAGTTTGTAAACTTCCAGACGAACAACCTTGATAAGTTTGGCAAAATGGTCTGGCGGGAGGTATTCGTAAACCCGATTTTCCTACCGAATGGCAGAATCGAGGAGCTTTCCATTATCGCCAATGACATCACTGAGAAGAAAGAATCTGAGAGCGCACTCATTGCCAGTGAGGAAAAATTCCGGACCATTTTCGAGTCCTTTCAGGATATCTACTTCCGGTGTGATACAGAAGGAAAAGTGACCATGATCAGTCCCTCAGTGCAGGAGGTTATAGGGTATGAGCCGGGACGGGTGATCAATACAAGTGTTCTAGACTATGCGGACAGAACTACCCAAATCCTGGAGATTGGAAGGAGGATCAACAGAGAAAAGCGAATCCGAAACGTGGAGGGGACACTCAAGACCGCAGACGGAAAGAAACTCCAATTTTTCTTCAACATCCGACTGATAGACAAAGACGATGGATCGGTGGAGATTGAAGGGGTGGCCAGGGACATTTCCCAGTTGAAAAAAACCAACGAGGAGCTGATGCGGGCCAAGGAAATGGCCGAACGCTCATTGAAAATCAAAGAGCGCTTTTTAGCAAACATGAGCCATGAAATCCGAACGCCAATGAACGGCATCATTGGGATGATTGACCTGCTGGCAAGCACGCAGCTGGACGAGGAGCAGTCCGAATACGTGAAAACGATCAACAAGTCGTCCCAGACACTTCTGAATATCCTGAATGACATTCTGGATCTTTCTAAAATTGAAGCCGGTAAAATGGACCTCCGCCAGCAGCCGGTGCACCTGGTCAAGACCATTGAAAAAGTATACGATCTGTTTTCGCAGCAAGCCTCCTCCAAAGACAACAATCTATACTACCACATCGATGACCGGATCCCTGAATGGATTTTGGGGGACGAGACACGGTTGATCCAGGTGCTCTCCAACCTCACATCGAATGCCATCAAATTCAGCGAAAACAAGGGAAACATCAACATGAGCATACGCCTGGTGAAAAAGCGGGGCAAGCAGTTTGTGTTCAAGGTAGCGATCAAAGATTCGGGCATTGGAATTTCCGAGGAAGACCAAAAGAGCCTGTTCCAGAGCTTCCACCAGCTGGACAACAGCAGCTCTAAAAACTTTGGCGGTACCGGGCTAGGCCTGGCTATTTCACGAGAACTGGTCAAATCCATGAAGGGGGAGATTGGCGTGGTTTCCACCCCCGGGCTGGGGAGCACATTTTGGTTCACCTTTATGGGAGAAGAGATTTCCCCCGATCAGGTAAAACAGGCCCAACCGGACAAACCATTTACGAAGGAATTTACCGGCAAGCAACCAAAAATCCTGCTTGTGGATGACAATGATGTGAACCGCAAAGTGGCCAGCAGCATTATGCTCAAATCCGGCTGTCAGGTGGAGGAAGCTTTTGATGGATTTCATGCGATAGAAAAAGTGACCGGAGAAGACTTTGACCTCATCTTTATGGACATTCAGATGCCAAAGATGGACGGCATCCGGGCTACCCAGGAAGTGAGAAAATTAAAATTTGGGGCCAATACACCGATTATTGCCATGACTGCTTATTCCATGGAGGAGGATCGGGAGCGGTTCCTGAAAGCAGGCCTGGATGATTACCTGGCCAAGCCAATCAAAGCAGAAATGCTCATTGCCAAGATTAAAAAATGGGTTGATTTCAAGCCAATTGAAGTGTCCATTGAGGCAATCGCTGAGAAAACCGAAGATCTGGCCATCAATCAAAATACCCTGAATCAATTGGCGAAGTTTGGCGGGCAGGAACTGATAGAAGCCACCCTGATGGAGTTTGAAGAAGAGGCTGAACAACTGGTGAGCAACACAGAGAAATTCTTTCAGGAAAAAAATTACGTCAAAATGCGTGGCGAATTACACACACTGAAGGGAAATGCCGGGACACTTGGAGTAGAAAAACTTTCTAAACAGGCAGCCGCCATTGAAAAGAACCTAAAAGAAAATAAATTTGAGGGAATGGAGGGGGAAGTCCAGCTTCTCAAAAAGCTGTTCCAGGAATTTAAAGAAAGTAGCCAAAACCTATTAGTCACCGATGAGTAAAAAAATAATTGTAGCCGAGGATAGCAGTGTGATCCAAAACCTAACCAAAAAAATCCTTACCCAACTAAAGTATGAAATCTCCTCCGTAAAGAACGGACAGCAGGTTTTAGATCTGCTGGAAAAAGATGACTACAGCATGGTACTTCTGGATATCCACATGCCTGTGATGGACGGCATGGAGTGTGCCCGCCGGATCAGAAGCATGACGGGAAACAATCAGAATATCCCCATCGTAGCGATCACCGGCAATGCCAATAATTACACCATGGAGGATTTTGACAAAGCCGGGATCAACGCGTATATCCCTAAACCTTTGAACTATGACTCAGTGGTAGAGATGGTGAAAAAGTATACGGATGGTCATTAAATACACCAACCATTTTTTGCACAAGCTGGAGGATATCATGTCAGAGACCGACTACATCCTGCGGTATGAAAAAGGGAATTTTCAATCAGGCTATTGCATCCTCAATGACAGCAAGGTGGCGGTTGTCAATAAGTTTTTTGCACTGGAAGGAAAGGTGAACAGCCTCATTGAAATCATCCGCTCTATCAAAATAGACACCAGCAAACTCAGCGACGGCAACAAGAAACTCTATTCTGAAATCACCAATAATCAATTACAATTGTGAAGGTTACTTTCCTGGGAACCGGCACATCGCAAGGCATACCGGTCATCGGGTGCAAGTGTGAGACGTGCTCGTCGGTGGACTATCGGGACAATCGACTTAGAGCATCCATTCTGGTAGACATCAATAACACTAAAATCGTAATTGACACAGGCCCGGATTTTCGGCAGCAAATGCTGAGGGAAAGAGTGGATAAGCTGGATGCCGTTTTATTCACCCATGCGCATAAAGATCATGTGGCAGGACTGGATGACATTCGTAGTTATAATTTCCTCCAACAAAAGGACATGCCTATTTATGCCACGGAGCATGTCTTTAGCAGGTTGAAAAAGGAATTTGAATACATCTTTACAGAAGATGACTATCCCGGCATCCCCAAAGTAGAAATGTGCCCGATCGAAAACAAACCGTTCACCATTCAAGACATAGAGGTCATTCCCATTGAGGTGATGCACTATAAGCTTCCGGTGCTGGGATTCAGGTTTGGGGATTTTACCTACATCACAGATGCTAATAAAATAAGCGAAGAAGAGAAAGAGAAGATCAAAGGGTCTAAGGTTTTAGTGCTGAACGCCTTGCAAAGGGAGACACACATCAGTCATTTCAATCTGGAAGAAGCACTTGAAATGATGGAAGAGCTGAAGCCGGAGAAAGGATACCTTACGCACCTTGGGCACTTCATGGGCAGACACCAGGAAGTTTCCAAAGAGCTACCTGACAATGTGGAGATTGCCTGGGATGGACTACAATTGTCAATTGACAATTAATAATTGACAATTGGCATGTTCCACAACTACTTCTTTCTGAAAAGACTGGCACCTGAGCTGGAGCATGAGCTGAAAGGGCTGACGCTGCTTGAATGCTTTTCCCAAAATAAGGATGAGCTGATCCTTGGATTCGGGAGGAAGGAAAAAGCAAAAGAATTTTACATCCGGGCCAATCTTGACCCCAATGTTTCGCTTCTCTCCTTCCCTGATGAGTTTGCTAGAGCAGGAAAAAATAGTGTAGATCTTTTCTCCGGACTATTGGACAAAGAAGTGACCGGGGTAACCGTTTTCCAGTATGAAAGGTCCTTTCAAATAGCATTTGACGAGGACGTGCTCATCTTCAAAATGCACGCCCGGCGAGCCAATATCCTTCATGCTCAAAACGATGAGGTGGTGAATATTTTTCGAAAAAGTTTAGGGCAGGATATCGAAATCATTCCTTCTGAACTAAACCGAAAAATCGAAATCAACAAGGAAAATTTCAATGCTCATTCTTGCGATCCCACCCTCTTACTGCCTGCCCTGGGGAAGGAAACCAAAATCTACCTGGAGCAGACAGGCTTCTATGATCTGAATGAGAATCAAAAATGGGTGAAGTTCAATTCCCTACTTCAACAATTGGATCAGAATCCAATATACCTTCATCCAACCCCTTCAATAAGCTTGCTGAGCCCTGCCGGAGAAAGCACTGAAAGTGCGATCACAGCAGCCAACTGGCTTTACCATCAGTTGGTACGTGGATTTTTTTTCGAAAAAGAAAAAGCTCAGGCAGTTGCTAAGCTGAAGCAAAGGATCAGGAAGTCGGAGAGCTACATTTCCAAAACCAGAACCAAACTGGCACAGATCGAAAATACCAGGAGTCCGGAGGAAGTTGCCAATATTTTAATGGCCAATCTTAACAGCCTACAGACCGGATTATCCAAAGCAGTGCTTCATGATTTTTACCATGACGCGCCTATTGAAATCAAGCTCAATCGAGAGCTAAGTCCACAAAAAAATGCCGAGAACCTCTACAGAAAAGCCAAAAACAGGCATCAGGAGATAGATGCACTTAAGGAAAATTTAGCCGCCAAAGAGCAGCTTATTGATACGCTGAGCAGACAGGTTTTGCATATTCAGGAGATTGCCGATCAAAAGGAGCTACGAGGATATTTGAAGGATCACGGGTTATCTCAAAAGGAAAAAGTGAAGGATGAGCACCTCCCCTACCATGAATTTATTGTGGACGGCTGGCAAATTCTGCTAGGGAGGAATGCAAAAGCCAACGACGAACTAACATTGAAAGTGGCCAATAAAAATGACCTCTGGCTGCACGCGAAAGATGTGGCCGGATCGCATGTGGTCGTGAGACAAAAGCCCGGACAAAACTTCCCCTCTCACATCATTGAAAAAGCAGCTGCCCTGGCGGCCGCCAACTCCAAACGAAAGACCGATACCCTCTGCCCGGTTATTTACACCCAAAAGAAGTTTGTGCGAAAAATGAAGGGTGCTCCTGCGGGTCAGGTGATTGTGGAGAAAGAAGAGGTGGTGATGGTGGAGCCTGCAAATATTTGACGCTCAGTAGACAATCACATTAAAAGGAATGATGAATAATAGACTCCACTGCCTGTAAATCGTACCTTTAACTTGCGATGGAAAAAACCCGGCAGCCATTCATCTATCTGATTCCCGCTGATAGTTCCATAAAACTCAATTTTCAAACCTATCATTTCAGCGAAGCTTCTGCCATCTTTATTCCCAAAGGGCAATATGTGAGTATTGAGCCTGCTCACAGCCTGGCTGTAGAAGATGGCTCAACCAGTCATTATCGCTTCCTCTTTTCGCAGGTGCTCACCGTAGGTCATGTGCATGCCGATGAAAAGTTGCCTTTGGTCAATCATCATGAGACACTGAAATCAGCACAGGAAAGGTGGTTACAAATGAATCCATTCAAAGCTACATATGATGAGCTATCCACCTTGTTTGACCTGAATGAATGGCTGGAACGGAATGTAGCTGCTAAAATGGAATCCCCAGACTCCTTTTTATCCTATCAGGATGTCCAGCGAATTTCCAGGGAAAAACTTCACCTGACCTTCTTTCAATGGAAGAATCACAAACTAATCAACAAGGCCAGACAACTGCTCTTCGAAACGAAAGGATCGGTGAAGGAGGCATCCTACCTACTGGGGTTTAAAGACCCGGCCTATTTTTCCCGATTTTTTAAAAATCAAACTTCATTATCTCCCGGTCAATTTGTGGATGGATTAGAGAATATATCCAGAAATCAGGCCCTTTCTGAGGCGTTCCGGCAGGCACTTGAGCAAAATATCACCTATTCTCACCGGGTTTCCTTTTATGCATATCTACTCAATCAAACGCCGAAAACACTCAGTAGAAACATCCAACTATCGACAGGACTCACACCAAAAGAACACATCACCAAACATTTAATCTCCTTAGCAAAAAAAATGCTGGATCAGGGGGAGTCCGTGACCTCCGTTGCATTCGGATTAGGCTTTGAGGAGATCAGCCATTTTTCTGCTTTTTTCAAACTCCATACAGGTCCAGTCCCTCCTCCCTTTCCGCAGAAAGTACCATAGGTTAGGAATTTTTTATAAACAGCGAGGGTCACTTGCTTTCTTGATTTGCATTGTATTCAAACATTAAAACAATGCAAAAACTAGTATCAGAAATGGACAACATGGTGCTGCGAGGGGAGATCCCCCAGGCAGTGGCCAAATTTTTCAGTGACTCTGCTCACACAAAAGATGTAGATGGCTCAGAAACAGCCACAAAGGAAGAAGCCATCCAAAAGCTTACAGGATTTGTAGGAGCCATTGCTAAAGTCAATGAAATATCGCTACTCAATAGTTCGGTAGGTCAGGATGTAAGCATGTCAGAATTCCGCTTTCATTTTCAAATGGAGGATGGAAGTGAAATTAACTGGCATGAAGTGATCCGTCGCAAATGGAAAGACGGACAGGTCATAGATGAAACATATTTTCAAAACTAAAAAACAATAGCATGTCGAAAATTCTAACTACAGCACTCCTGGTTCTAGGGACCTTTGGTGCATATGCTCAGGCATACAATACGGATGACAGTAAAATCGCTCTGAATGGCTACAGTCCGGTTTCGTACCTGGATTTACAGCTCGCCCAGCGAGGTTCAAAGGAATATGTCTCTGAATACGATGGAGTGAAGTACTTCTTCACATCTGCAGAGCAGAAAAAAACCTTTGATGCAAACCCTAAGAAGTACCTTCCTCAATATGGCGGATGGTGTGCTACAGGAATTGCCATCGGTGCGAAATTCAGAACAGACCCGAATAAGTTTTTGGCAAGAGAAGGGAAGTACTATGTATTTCTAAATAGTGTGGAGGTGGATGCCTTGCAGGTTTGGAATGAAAAAGGACACAACTCCATGGCAAAAAGTGCTGACGAAAACTGGAAAAAACTGAAATCTAAGTAAGCATGAAGAGGCTTAATCAAGGTTGATGTGTTAATGAAGGACAGAAGAAATTCTGTCCTTTTTTATTTATTACTTAAACATTTATTAATGATATTCGTATCCATAACTTAAACAATTATTAATCTAATGGAGTCGATTGGATCACTGGAAGAAATTGTCCTGATGATTCTGCTTAAAAATGAGCGAATCAACAGTGTGGATATTGCCAAGGAGTATGAAGATGCGCTGAGTAAGAACATTTCCATTCCCGCCATTCATGTGGTGCTTAAACGCATGGAAAAGAAAGGGTGGGTGAGATCTGAGTTTGGTGAACCGACCGCCGAGCGCGGAGGCCGAAGAAAGCGGATCTACTGGGCTACACCTAAAGGATACCAACTCGTTAGCGAGTTGAATGAAGCAAAATCCAAGCTGTGGAGTGGTGTAACTAAACCATCACTACAGTATGTCAGGGCCTAATCCACCAAAGTGGGCCGATTGGCTAATCGAGAAATGCTGCGCCTCCCCTTTGGTGGAAGAAGTGCAGGGAGACCTGCATGAAGCATACCACTGGAGACTGAAAGAAAAGGGCATATCAAAAGCTAAATGGTTTTTCATCTTCGAAGTTTTGCGATCCATCCGACCATCCAATTTAAAACCCACACACTACTTAACTCAATATCTTATGATGTACAAAAACTACATAAAAACGGGCTGGAGATTTTTAAAAAAGCACAAGCTGTATTCAGGACTAAACATTTTAGGGCTTGCTTTGGGAATCTCTTTTTGCTGGTTGGCTTACTTGTATGCGAATGACGAGACCAGCTTTGACGAATATCTTTCTAATCACGAAAGCCTCTATCGAATCGTAATTGATATCCAAAGAGGAGATAATATTGACTACATCGGTGGTAGCTCCAATGCTATGACTGTTTTGTTTGATGAGCAAATACCCGAGATTGAAAGCGTTGCAAGGTTCAAATCAGAATATGGCGTAATAAAGAAAGGAGAAGAAACTTTAGATCAGCCATACATTATTGCCGATCAATCGATAATTAGTTATTTAGATCTTAAGTTTCTCGAAGGATCAGGCAATCAGTTTGATCAGCCAAATGATGCTATCATATCAGAATCACTCGCCGGAAAGCTAAACCTTCGAGGGAAGGCTGTTGGTGAGATCATCTCACTAGCTAATGGAGGTGAAGGCTTTGAGGATTTCATTATCCGGGGTGTTTACAAAGACATTCCTGAAAACACATCTGTTCGCAGAGACATGATCGTTTCTTACGCTAACTATCTGGCTAATGCTCCCGAAAGAAGGCTCACCCAATGGTTCGACATAAACATGAATTCATTGATCAAACTGACCAGTCCGCAAGCTAAAATTGCTGCTGAGCAAAAGATGAATAAACTGCATCAGGAAAACGAACCGGAAGATATTACCAATGATAACGTAACAGTGGTCATGCGACTGCAACCTATATCAGAAATTCACCTCAATAGTGATTATGGTCAATACAATGGGATTACAAGGGGTGGAAATACGGAGCTTATCAGACTGTTTGCGAGCATAGGTATTTTCTGTCTGATCATCTCAATGATCAATTATTCAAATTTCAATATCTCACTTTACATCAACCGTGCACGAGAAGTTGCACTTAGAAAAGTTATCGGTGCAGAGAAATCAGGAATCTTTTCTCAGCTCATCACTGAATCATTCCTCTCAGCTATCATCTCCGGGGTAATCGCTTTGGCCCTGTTGGTTTTAATTCTACCCACTTTCTCGTCCTTTGTCCAGAAAAATTATACTCTTGATTATCTCATCAACACTCAATTTATTCTTGGGGCCATCGGAATCCTTGTTTTTGTCGCATTCATAAGTGGAGTATACCCTGCCTTGGTATTATCCAGATTTCAAATCATTAAAAGCTTAAAAGGTGAGCAGAAAATAAAATCCGGCAAATGGATCACCCAGTCTCTGTTGGGGGTGCAGTTTATTATCGCAACCGTTTTGGTTGCCGGTATGCTCACAATGAATAGTCAAATCAAATATCTATCCACTTTTGACACCAAAATTGACACAGAGAATGTAATATGTCTCGATTATATCCAGGGCGATGAAAGTAATATTAAGCCTTTTGTAAATGAGCTATCTCAATTACCTGACGTTCAAAGCGTGGCGGCCATTTCCGGGTATAACGGCACCCGTACAAAAGGCGAAAACCCATTTGGTGTCCGACACCTACGCATTCACAAAGACCTCTTGAAACTTCTGGATATTGAAGTGGTGAGAGGGAAAAATTTTGATGAAGAATTGTCAGATCAGTCACAATATATTCTGGTCAATGAAGCTTTTGTCGCTAAAATGGGTGTGGAAAATCCAATCGGAGAAATAGCTGAATTCGAATATGGAGACCTAAAGAATCCCAAAATTATCGGAGTTGTGGAAGATTACCACTTTCAGTCTGCCAAAAGCACCGTAGACCCGTTGGTCATTTACCAGGCTCCTGCCTATCCGTTGCAGTCTGCCTATTTCAAACTCAGTCCGGGATCGACCTTTAGTCAAGAAAAGTTTGCCAGCGTCTGGGCCAAATACTTCGATCCATTTCCTTTTGAATTCAGCTTCCTCGAGGATGTTTACCAACAAGGGTACAAGCAAGAAGAACGGATGATGCAGCTGGTGGCGATTGGATGCTTTGTCTCCATATTCCTTGCTGCGATGGGCTTGCTGGGCATTGTGGGATTGCAGCTTAATCAGCGACTGAAAGAAATTAGCATCAGGAAAGTATTAGGAGCAACCCCGGGAAATCTTTATCGGGTATTTACCAGTAGATTTATTGTTATCATCCTGATTGGTCTGGTCCTGGGTATTGGGGTTGGAAGTGTGCTCATCAACGGATGGCTGGAAGATTATCCCTTCCACGTAGATTTTGATGGCTCAATCATAAGCTTAACGGCAATAATCACTTTAGCCATTGCTCTAATCACCATTATTTCACAAGTTTTCAAGGTGACGAAAACAAACCCTGCGCAATACTTAAAAGATGAGTAACCGTATTTTGTGAAAAGCATCCTACTTTCGCTATTCAACATTCTGAAGTATGAACACACTCGAATTAATTGGATGGCTGGGAGCAGGATGCTTATTGTTGGGGTTTGCCTTAAATCTCTTTCAAAAAATCACCGCTGAATCCACCAGCTACCTGCTGCTGAACCTCATCGGTTCCATTCTGCTATTGTACAATGCGTATATGAATGCAGCTTTCCCATTCGTGGCAGTCAATTTCGTTTGGGTGGTATTCTCTGCTTTCAAACTCATTCAAATGCGAATAAAAGCATGATGGAAGGGACACAAAGAAGCAATATTAAGATTGGAGCTGAAGTAGCGGTGGTTCAAAAGCACCACCAGCGCTCCGGAGAGCTGACTGAAGGAGTGGTAAAACGAATTTTAACCAAATCAGCAACGCATCCACATGGCATCAAAGTAATGCTGGAAGATGGGATTGTGGGAAGGGTGAAGGAGATTCTTTAATTGAACACCATTTTCGTCACCTCTTTGGTCCCATCCGCAATTTTGAAAAGATCAGACACCCGGTAACCAATCACCCAGGCAATCTCTCCATTAGATTCCAGAACCAAAACACTGCCTTTCCGATGAAGTGGCACTTTCTGATCGACCAACAAATCACTGACCTTCTTCTTACCTTGCATCCCGAGCGGTTGGATTTTATCCCCCACCTCCCAGTTTCGAATCGTAATGGGAAAAGTGAGTTTGCCGGCATCCAAGTAGGCTTTATGCTTTACTCCGAAAACAACCTCATCCCGATCCACTCTTTCAAGTGTCAGTTGGTGGTCACCAACCGAATAGACACCTTCCTCTTTGATTATCAGTGGCTGAAATTTTTGTTTCTCCGGCTTACCAACAAAAAGCGAAGTTCGATCCATCGAAATCACTAAACCACCAACCGGAAAAGTCTTTCCTGACTTTCCCCTCGCCTGAGCTATTTCTTTGGCCGTGGCATAGTTGACCTCAAACTCAGCGAGTATTTCGGACAAGACCAATTCATCTGAAGGGTGCCTCATCCAGCCGAGATCCAGTTCCCAGCCATTCGGCCTCTCAGATAGGTCTTTAGTCTTAACCTCCTCTACCCGTTGCTCCACCAGTTGCTGTGCCAAAAACAAGCGCTCTGAAGTATTCACAAACGTTTTGAGCAACGATGGATTAATTTTTTCAAGAATTGGTATCACCTCATGCCTGATCAGGTTTCGGTCATACTCCGTCCGTTGGTTGGAGGAGTCTTCCCGCCATTCCAGTCCGGTATCCATTGCATAGGCATAAAGCATAGGTTTCTCCGCAAAAAGCAGCGGACGGATGATTTTTTTATTTTGGATAGAAATACCTGCCACCCCTTTGATCCCGGTACCGCGCGTGAGGTTGATCAAAACAGTCTCTAACGAATCATTCAGGTGATGAGCCACAGCGATTTTGCCAAAATCATTCTCCAGAGCCAGCTCATTAAACCACTGATATCTTGCATTCCTGGCTTCAATTTGAATGGATCCGGCACCAAGATCAAAAGACTTCACATAGCAGTTCAATCCATGCTGATCTGCCCACTGCATCACAAATGCCTCATCACCATCAGACTCCTCCCCCCTCAACCCGAAATTGCAATGGGCAATGGAGACATTCATTCCCTCCTTCACAAAAAGGTGCGCCATCACCATGGAGTCAAGTCCTCCACTCACGGCGAGCAGCACTTTTTCATCCCTCTCAACCAAATGATTGGAATGAATAAAATCATGGAACTGTTTTTGTAAAGAATGCACAGCTTGATCAATTAATTTTGCCGGATGCGGAAGTTACTCCAAACCACATTTGTATGTACGATTCTATCAGCCTCGCTGAGTGCCTATTCCCAGAAGGTCGACCGAATCCAATACAAAGCTGATGATTTATTTGAATTTCGTAAAGACGGAGAGAAGATCAGGCGCCTGATTGGCAATGTGGTGTTTGTGCAGAAGACTTCTACCATGTATTGCGACAGCTCTTATTACTATGTGAAAGACAATGTGA
This sequence comes from Ekhidna sp., assembly GCF_040223195.1. Classification (GTDB taxonomy): domain Bacteria; phylum Bacteroidota; class Bacteroidia; order Cytophagales; family Cyclobacteriaceae; genus Ekhidna. Next base: position 81,490 of record NZ_JAVKDX010000003.1, read on the forward strand.
TGGAAGCTTTCGGGCACGTCAAAATCATTGATGATTCGGTAACGATTACCTCAAGGAAGCTGATTTACAATGGACAGGACCGGACGGCCAAGCTAAGGGAAAATGTGGTTTATGTGAAAGGGGATCAGCGCCTCACAACAGAATTCCTGGATTATAATATGGATACTGAGATAGGCAACTATTTCAATGGAGGTAAGCTCAAAGATTCAGTCAATATTCTAACCAGTGAAACAGGCTACTATTACGGGCTGCAGGATTTTGCGCTATTCTGGACGAATGTGGTTTTGACAGCTCCGGACTACACACTGAAGTCGGACACACTCCGATACAATACCATTCCGAAAATCGCCATCACCGAGGGGAAAACCACGATTATCACAGAAGATGAATCCATCCTTCATGCAAAGGGCGGAACCTTCCGAACTAAATTCGATCAGTCAGAATTTGTGGATGGCAACATCGAAACCATCGACTACTATATGGAGGGGGATGAACTCTTCTTTGATGACCTCAAAAAATATTATGATGCAAAGGGAAACGTGAAGCTCACAGCCAAAAACAAGGATGTAGTAATCACCGGAGATAAGGGCTATTCTAACAAGAATAGCGGAGTAAGCAAGGTTTATGGCAATGCCCTGATGAAGCGATTTCTGGAACAGGACACGCTATACCTCGCAGCAGACACGCTGGTTTCCATCGAAAGTGAATATGATTCCGCTAAGCGAATCCTGGCCTATCACAATGTGAGAATCTGGAAAAGTAACCTGCAGGGGCTGGCGGACTCAGCATCTTACTTTTTACATGATTCATTGCTTTACTTCTATGAAGATCCCATCTTTTGGAACCTAAAGAATCAGCTGGTGGGAGATACGGTGATCATGGAAGTGACCGAAAAAGAGATCAAAAAAATGGATCTTCAGCAGGGAGCATTTCTCACCACCGAAGACACCCTCAAAAATTACAATCAGATCAAAGGAAGAACGATGCATGCCTTCTTCGAGAAATCGGAAATCAACCACATCTATGTAAATGGCAATGGGGAAAGTATCTATTACGTGCTCGATGAAGATGATGAAACCGGGGCAATGAGTACCATGGGGATGAATCGCATCCTGTGCAGTGACATGACCATCCGGTTCAAAAATGAGGAACTAGACAATATCTCCTTCTATATAAAACCAGAGGCACGATTTATCCCGCCTCATGAATTGACCCCAGATGTGCAAAAACTTGCAGGGTTCAAATGGAGAGGGGATGAACGACCCGAACTCAAGGATTTGATAAGCGATATTGAAGACCCGAAATTGGAAAAACCCGAACCTGCCAAACTTCCTTTAAATCAGAAAATCGACCTGGAAGGGGCGCCCGAAGAAAGGAAGCAAATGTTAAAATCCCTTAAAGGTAAAGGTGAATGATCACTGCCTTGTTTCCGTTTAAGGTATAAGTCCTTAGTTTTGCCGACCTATTAAAAAATTATGAGGGAAATTCGAATTCTTTTCTTGCTAATTGTGGCTGTTGGCACTTTGGGTGGTTGCAAATTTCGCAAGATCCAAAAGAGTGGTGACTGGAAAGTAAAGTATGAGGCAGCTTTGGCCTATTATGAAGAAGAAGACTATCACCGGGCGATCATACTTTTTGAAGATATCCTTCCGATCATTCGAGGCACTCAGGAAGCCGAGCTTGGAAATTTTTACCTGGCATATAGCTACTATTATCAAAAGCAATACATCCTCAGCGCCCACCACTTTGATGAGTTTGTGAAGATCTACGGCCGATCGGAGTATGCGATGGAAGCCGCCTACATGCACGCCTACTCCCTTTACCTACAGTCACCAGACTATCAGCTTGACCAGACGGTGACCTACGAGGCAGTGGCGGCCATGCAAAATTTCCTCAACAAATACCCATATTCAGACTATGCACCAGAGTCAGACAGGATCATTGATGAGATGCAGGAAAAGTTGGAAAAAAAGGCTTATGAGCAATGTAAGCTTTACTATAAGCTAAGAAGGTACAAGGCTGCCCTGGTGGTCTACGATAATTTTGCAGATGATTTTCCGGATTCGGACTACAACGAGCATGTATCCTATTTGAGGATTGAAACATCCCATGACTATGCCAAAGAAAGTATAAGAAGCAGACAGGAAGAACGCTACAAAACTGCGGTGGATTATTACCTGGCCTTCATCGACAAATACCCGAATAGCAAATATTTGAAAGATGCTGAGAAAATTTATGCCGATAGCATCGAAGAAATAACTAAATTTGCCGATTCAAATTAAAAAGAACGAAATGCAGCACATTACTTCTTCACTTATCACCAGAGACAATCAGGACATCCTGGAGCCAACCGGAAATCTGTTTGAGTCTATCGCTATCGTAGCAAAAAGAGCCAGGCAAATCAGTGCAAATCAAAAGGAAGAGCTTAATGCCAAGCTCGCCGAGTTTGCCTCTTCGGTAGATAATTTGGAAGAAATCTTCGAAAACAGAGAGCAGATCGAGATCTCAAAATTCTATGAAAGAATGCCCAAGCCTACAACCATGGCTACCGAAGAATTTTTGCACGGGGAGTTAAATTTCAGATTACCTGAAGAAGAAGACGAGTCTCGTTCGGATTTAGCATAAATTAGTCGCCATGTTGGCGGGTAAGAAAATATTATTAGCGGTTTGTGGGTCTATAGCAGCCTATAAAGCCGCTTTTTTTGTGCGCTTGCTCAAAAAGGAAGGTGCTGAAGTAAAGGTCATAATGACCAATAGCGCCAAGGACTTTATCACTCCACTCACCCTTGCCACGCTTTCTAAAAATCCTGTCTATTCGGAGTATTTTGACGAGAAAAGTGGTGAATGGCACAACCATGTAGAACTTGGCATGTGGGCAGACCTGATGCTCATTGCGCCACTCAGTGCCAATACGCTCGGCAAGATAGCCAATGGCATTTGTGACAACCTACTTCTCGCAACTTATCTCTCTGCTAAATGCCCTGTGATGGTTGCCCCCGCCATGGACCTGGACATGTACCAGCACCCCAGCACTCAGGAAAATCTTAAGAAACTACAGTCTTTTGGAAATGAAGTGATAGAGGCCAGAGATGGAGAGCTAGCCAGCGGGCTCTCAGGTCAGGGAAGGATGGCAGAACCCGAAGAACTACTTGAGATCGTAAAAAAAAAGTTCGCTAACTCAGAAGCACTAAAGGGTAAGCGGGTGCTTATCACTTCAGGGCCAACTTTCGAGGCAATTGATCCAGTACGGTTTATCGGCAATCACTCCTCGGGCAAGATGGGCACAGCCATTGCCAATGCGTTTAGAAGTGCCGGTGCAGAATTCACCATGATATCCGGCCCGGCAGATTACTTTCCAAATCAGGGAAAAGTCATCAAAGTACAATCCGCACAAGAAATGCTAAATGAAGCAGAAAAGCATCACGCTGAAGCTGATATTGTTGTTTTCTCTGCAGCAGTCTCAGATTATCGCCCAAAAGAACCTGCAAAGGAAAAGATTAAAAAAAATGATGACAGTTTACATCTTGAGCTTGTAAAAAACCCTGACATTGCCGCCACTCTCGGAGGAAAGAAAACAAAACAATATCACGTGGGTTTTGCATTGGAAACCACCAATGAAGCGGTTAATGCCAAAGAAAAGCTACAGAAGAAAAACTTTGACCTGATCGTCCTCAACTCACTTAATGATGAAGGAGCCGGTTTCCAGCAAGACACCAACAAAGTCACCTTCTTTGATCGCAACAATAACGAGCAGAAATTTGAGTTGAAGAGTAAGGCTGATGTGGCGCAGGATATTGTAGATTATGTCATAAAAAATCTTGCATGAGATATTTAGGATTCATTCTTATTTTTATCACTATTACTTCCTTCGCACAGGAACTCAACTGCCGCGTCATCGTGAATGCCCAGCAGGTGCAAACAACAGAGCGCGCCATCTTCACCGAGATGGAAACGGAGTTTGCCCAGTTTCTTAACACCACCAAGTGGACCAATGATGAATTTGAAGAAGAAGAAGTGATCAGCTGCAACCTGGTGATCACCATTTCTGAAATGCCTAGCATAGGTGTCTTCAAGGCTTCCGTACAAGTCCTCTCCAGTCGTCCGGTGTACGGTACCAGCTACGAATCTGTGGTGATGAATTTTGCCGACCGGGACTGGGATTTTGAATACGTACAATCTCAGCCGCTCCGCTTCAATGAAAACACCTTTACCAGCAATATTACCTCCATGCTGGCCTACTATGCCTACATGATCATTGGGTTCGATTACGATACTTTCTCAGAATTGGGCGGCACCCCGCATTTTCAAAATGCCTTCAAAATCGTAAACAATGCCCAGCAAACAAGCTATCAGGGCTGGCAGCAATTCAACAGTGTGCGAAACAGATACTGGCTGGTAGAAAATGTACAAAATCCTCAACTGGAACCTATCCGAAAAGCTCTCTACAATTACCATCGAAATGGCCTGGATATCATGGCGGAAAATCGAGAGGAGGCAGAAAAAAACATTCTGGCTGCACTCACGGAGGTGCAGAAGGCAAACCGTGCCCGACCAAGATCTATCCTAACAATCAGCTTCATGGATGCCAAATCCGGTGAGCTGCTGCAGGTATTTGCAGAAGCAAACCTTGCCACCCGCAGGCAGGCATACAACCTTCTCAATAATATTGATCCGTCAAGAACGGACGATTATAAGTCGTTGATTGAGTAGTCTCTGATATCTTTGTGACCCGCTTATGATTAAGTCGTTACAAATAAAAAACTACGCCCTCATTCAAGACCTGGAGATGTCCCCTTCTCCAAACCTAAACATTATTACCGGTGAGACCGGAGCGGGTAAATCCATTATGCTCGGTGCTGTTGGTTTATTACTTGGAAAACGTGCAGATACCAAGGTGTTACTGGATGAAAATCAAAAGTGCATCGTAGAGGGAGTATTTGATATTTCAGCTTACTCACTGAAGAAAATATTCGAAGAAGAGGATCTGGATTATGAGCCAGAGTGCGTGATCCGAAGAGAAATAAGCCCTTCCGGAAAGTCCCGTGCATTTGTCAATGACACTCCTGCTAACCTCAACGCCCTCAAGGCTATTGGTGAAAAACTTATGGATGTGCATTCACAGCATGAGTCACTACAGCTGGGAAAAAACCTGTATCAACTCAATGTGCTGGATGCCTTTGCGGCCCATCCAGACTGGATTTCGTCCTATAGGATAGCCTATCAGGCCTATGCGGAAAGCAAAAACCGACTGGAGCGACTGGAGTCCCTTTCTGCTCAGAGTGCAGAAGATGCAGACTACCGGCAATTTCTACTCAATGAACTGCAGGAAGCGAAGCTGGATGACCTCCATCAGGAGGAACTGGAAAAAGAGCTCGAGGTGCTTGAAAATGCCGAGGATATCAAACTCAAACTTTCGCAAATCATTCATTTACTGGATGAATCGGAGGTGGCCGTACTTCAGCAACTGAACGAATCAAAATCGCTTATTAATTCAATTGCCTCTTTTTCCAAAGAGCTGGACGAACTCAGCGATCGGGTGGAAAGTGTGTCCATTGAGCTCAATGACATTTCCAATGAAATGCAGCGTATACAGGATAAGGTAGAGCACGATCCTGAAAAAATCCAGAAGCTAAAAGACCGGCTAGACCTGCTCTATCGACTGCAAAAAAAACACGCGGTGCTCACCACCGATGAGCTCATCAAACTGAGGGATGAGTTGGATCAAAGCCTGAGCCAGGTGGCCAATTTGGATAGTGAGATTGCTAAGGCAAAAAAAGAGCTGGCTGATTCAGAGAAAGTGATGCTGGAGAGAGGCAATAAACTTTCCGAGTCCCGCAAACTTTCCGCACTTAACCTTTCGGATGAAATCGAGAAAATCATTAAACAGATTGGCATTGAGAATGGAACCGTGGAGATCAAGGTCAACCCATCCGAACCTTCTATTAATGGACTGGATACCATTGAAATGCTTTTCAGCGCCAATAAAGGCATCAAACCGCAAGAGCTCAAGGAGGTAGCCTCAGGAGGTGAATTTTCAAGGCTGATTTTTGCGGTGAAGTACCTGATTGCAGACAAGACTGCCATGCCTACCATCATCTTTGATGAGATTGATACGGGGGTATCCGGAGAGGTGGCCCTGCAGATGATCCGGATGATGAAGCACATGGCGAAAAGTCATCAGGTAATTAGCATTAGTCACTTGCCGCAGTTTGCCGCAGGTGGGGATGCTCACTACTTTGTCTACAAAGATCACAGTTCTCATCGTTCGGTCAGTAAGATCAGGCGGCTGGCAGATGAAGACCGAATTACAGAAATCGCCAAGATGATCGGCGGGGAGAATCCGGGGGCTTCTGCAGTAGAGAGTGCCAGGGAGTTATTGCAGCTTTGATAAAATGAAAACTTTAGTCACCCTGAATTTATTTCAGGGTCTATTTTTGTAAAATTGGTAATAGATTCTGAAACAGGTTCAGAATAACCCTAACTAGAAAACAAATACTATGTCACATAATCTACTTAAAGGAAAAAGAGGAATTATTTCCGGTGCACTGGATCAAAACTCCATCGCGTGGAAGGTAGCTGAGAAAGCAAAAGAGCAAGGTGCAAGCTTCACACTAACCAACGCTCCTATCGCCATGCGAATGGGTGAGATTAATAAGCTTGCCGAGCAGTGCGGTTCGGAGATCATCCCTGCGGATGCCACCTCCATGGAGGATCTGGAAAACCTTTTCACTAAATCGCAGGAAGCATTAGGTGGCAAAATTGATTTCGTGCTCCACTCCATTGGCATGAGCCCCAACGTGAGAAAGGGAAAATCATATGGTGACTTGAATTATGATTGGTTTCAAAAGACACTGGACGTCTCTGCCCTCTCTTTTCACAAAATGATGCAGACAGCCGAGAAGCTGGATGCCATGAATGAGTGGGGATCTATTGTAGGGCTTTCCTATATCGCTGCACAACGGACTTTTCCGGACTACTCGGACATGGCACAAGCCAAAGCCTTACTGGAATCCATCGCCAGAAGCTACGGCTACAGACTTGGCGTAAGCAAGAAAGTACGGGTGAATACCATCTCTCAGTCTCCAACGATGACTACAGCCGGTTCGGGGGTTCCTGGATTTGATGTATTCTTCAACTACGCAGACAAAATGTCTCCGCTTGGTAATGCCGATGCGGAAAGCTGTGCAGACTACTGTATCACCCTGTTTTCCGACCTGACCAGAATGGTGACCATGCAAAACCTGATGCACGATGGCGGGTTTTCTACTTCGGGGATTACTGATGCATTGGTGGAGGAATTGAGTAAGTAGCTAGTCGCAAGCTTCAAGTTGCAAGTTTGGTATGCGGAACTTTAAAGAGTTGCTGATATGGCAAAGGGGAATGGAGATATGGGAGGAATCGTACAAGATTACTCAATTGCTTCCTGCTGATGAACGGTTTGGCTTAGTAAGTCAGATAAACAGAGCGTCAGCTTCCATACCGGCCAACATAGCAGAAGGAGCCAGTCGAAAAGGAGTAAAAGATCAGGCAAGGTTTATTCAAATTGCCCTTGGTTCTACTTTTGAACTTGAGACTTTTTACATTGGAATGACACGGTTAAAACTTGCTGAAGAAGCGGAGATTAATAGGATTTTAGAACTGATAATTGAAGAGCAAAAGATGCTTTCGGGCTATTTAAAACAACTTACTTCTTGAAGCTTGAAACTTAAGGCTTGCAACTAAATCATGATCGCTTTCCCAAACGCCAAAATCAATCTTGGGCTCAACATTCTGAGCAAGCGGGAAGACGGCTATCACAACATTGAGAGCTGCTTTTATCCCATCCCATGGAATGATTGTCTGGAGGTAATAGAAGCAGCTTCTTTTGCTTTTCATAGCTATGGACTGGATATCCCCGGAGACTCCTCCTCTAACCTCTGTGTGAAAGCCTATGACCTGATCAAGGCCGATCACGACATCCCACCAGTGGAAATTCACCTTCTGAAAAACATCCCTATGGGTGCCGGACTGGGCGGAGGCTCAGCAGATGGAGCCTTTACTTTAAAAGCACTAAATGATTTGTTTGGATTGGGTATTTCCGACCTGCAACTTGAAGCTTACGCCTTGCAACTCGGAAGCGACTGCCCGTTCTTTATCAAAAACCAACCGGCCCTTGCAGCCGGGAGAGGTGAGCAACTTAAACTTATCAACCTGGATTTATCCGGCTATTACTTAGCCATTCATAACCCGGGCATTCACATTTCTACAAAGGAAGCATACGCAGGAGTCACTCCAAAGAAGCCTGAACATTCCATTATAGATATCGTCTCAAAACCAGCCAAGGAATGGAAAGGCACGCTTCACAATGACTTTGAAAATTCTATTTTCCCCAACCATCCGGAAATCGCAAAACTTAAGCAGCAAATGTATGACGCTGGAGCGCTCTATGCCTCCATGACCGGAAGCGGCAGTACGGTTTTTGGGGTGTTTGAAAAGCCTATTACCAATCAGAACTGGAGGACTTTTGGCCTCTAAAACTTTATTCAATACACCACCCAACACATTATCTAGCGATTTATAAGCCAATCGCATGTATCTTTCCAGATTAGTTATACTATCACCACACGCATGCTTCGCTTTGTAGAACACATCCTTAAGAATTTCCTGGAGTCGGCTCGCTTCCAAAATTTCATCACTGGCATTATCATCCTCAATTCGGCTCTGATTGGGCTGGAAACCTACCCAGAGATCGTAAAGGATTACGAGCCCCTCATCGATACGTTCGATATGGTGATCCTGGTGTGCTTTACCATTGAGATTGCGCTGAAGATTTTCATCTATCGCCGTAAATTCTTTACAAATGGATGGGATGTGTTCGATTTCATCGTGATTGGAATCTCCATCTTGCCAGCCGCGGGATCATTTTCCATTTTCCGTGCGCTTCGGATCATCCGTACGCTACGCCTGCTCAAAAGCCTCCCCAAGCTACGACTCATCATCGAATCATTGCTTCATTCCCTTCCAAGTATTGGTTGGATTGTGGTGTTGCTGGGCATTGTCTATTACATCTATGCGGTGGTGGGCTATAATCTATTTCAGGAAGGATACCCTGAGTATTTTGGCACGCTAGACAAAGCCTTTTTTACTCTTTTCCAGATCATGACCCTGGAAAGCTGGTCGTCTGCTATCGCCCGGCCCATCATGGATGGCGTGCCCTACTCTGCTATCTATTTTGTTACGTTTATCCTCATTGCTACTTACACCACCCTCAACGTTTTCATTGCAATCGTGGTAAATACCATGAACCAACTGGCCATTGCAGGCATGCATGAAGAAGAGGAGCACATCAAGAGTTTTGTAGCATCACAAAATAAGCTGCTTCATCAGAAACTGGATCAGCTCCAGGAAGAGATGGAGTCATTGAAAGGCAAGAAGTAGTACTTCCTCGCTTTCAAAAACTCCAGCAATTCCTACCCTCCCTCTCCAAATATTCTATCTTTGCGCGCTCAATCGAGAAGGCACATGAAAAGAATATTTCGAAATTTCACTTTCAATCCTAAGAATGACATCCTATCGGGTCTTACAGTAGCTCTTGCCCTAGTGCCCGAGGCTGTGGCCTTTGCCTTTGTCGCAGGTATAGATCCAATGGTTGGGTTGTATGGCGCATTCATGATGGGGATTGTTACTTCAATGTTTGGGGGCCGTCCAGGTATGATCTCCGGTGCTACTGGTGCAATGGCCGTCGTGATGGTTCATATGATCCAGAAAGGAAATGAAGCTGGAGTTTCTCTGGCAAACCCTATTGAAAATCTGGGATTGCACTGGCTTTTCATCACACTTCTCTTGGTTGGGGGTATTCAAGTCTTAGCCGGAGTTTTACGACTGGGAAAGTTTGTTCGCCTCATCCCCCACCCGGTGATGATGGGATTTGTGAATGGTCTTGCAATTGTAATTTTCCTTTCACAGCTAGGTCTTTTCAAAGAAAAAGTGAATGGTCAGTACCAATGGATGCAGGGGGAGGATCTTTTTATTATGCTCGGTCTAGCAGGGCTTACCATGGCCATTATGTACTTCTTGCCAAAGCTCACTAAAAAGATTCCATCAGCACTAATTGGTATAGTGGTAGTAGCATCCATCACTATTTTCGGAGGGTTAGACGTTAGCACGGTGGGTTCTTTTATTCGCGAAGGAGGTGGAAACGGGCTTGAAGGTAGCCTTCCCTCCTTCCAGTTTCAGATTTTTGGTTTGCTGGATACCCTGAATGGAAACTGGGGATTAATCATTTCCACTGCATTCCTATTGGCTGCAGTTGGCTTGATCGAGTCACTCATGACCCTCAACCTAATTGATGATATGACGGAAACACGAGGAAGCGGAAACCGTGAATGTGTTGCCCAGGGAGGCGCCAACATCATGAATGGATTATTTGGAGGGATGGGGGGATGTGCCATGATTGGTCAGTCCATCATTAACGTAAGTTCAGGAGGTAGAGGCCGACTCTCCGGGATCACTGCAGCAGTTGCACTTCTCTGTTTCATTCTTTTTGCCGCTCCTCTCATCGAACAAATCCCAATTGCAGCACTAGTAGGTGTCATGTTCATGGTGGTGATCGGAACGTTCGCCTGGAGTAGCTTTCGCATCATCAATAAAATACCACTGGCGGATGCTATCGTTTTAATTACCGTATCCGCTATAACAGTTTGGCAAGATCTGGCCATAGCCGTGATTGTAGGAGTTATAATGTCTGCATTGGTATTTGCATGGCAGAACGCCACAATGATCCGTGCCAGAAAGTCAATCAAAGAGGATGGCACCAAAGTTTATGAAATCTGGGGGCCACTGTTTTTTGGTTCTGTTCAGGCATTCAACAATAAATTTGATGCCGCCAATGATCCTGAAATGATTGAATTGGATTTTATTGAATCACGTGTAAGTGATCACTCAGGAATTGAAGCAATCTATGCATTGGCTCAGAAATATAAGGATTACGGCAAACAAATCAGGCTGACCCACCTGAGTCCAGAGTGCAAAATGCTCTTACAAAAAGCCAGCCCGGAGTTTGAAAATATGATTGTATCATCCATCGATGATCCTCGCTACCATGTAGTGACGGATCTGATGGATAGGGAGGTTTGAAACTAATCCAGCTTCACGGCTGTGCCATTGGCACTCACCATCATCATCCCGGAATCTTTCCCAAGGGTTTCATAGTCCAGATCGATGGCCAGAATTGCGTTGGCTCCCAGTGCCTTTGCTGCTTCGATCATTTCCTGAATGGCAATATTCTTGGCATCCCGGAGTGACTTTTCGTAGGCACCAGATCGGCCTCCAACAATATCCGTGATGGATGCAAAAATGTCCTTGAAAATATTGGCACCAATGATGGCCTCACCGGTCACCATCCCATAGTATGTAGAGATGGTTTTCCCTTCTACGGTATTTGTAGTAGTTAAAAGCATAGTTATCTTATAATATCGGTTGATAGCGCCTTTTTCTTGTAGCGCCGATTCAATAACGGGTAGAGTAGCACTGAGGTTAGGATCAATAATGTCCCTAAGTAAAATCCGGGGCTCATCTCTTCGCTATCTCCGAAAATAATCAAAGCGAGGATAATGCCATAAACTGGCTCCAGATTCACTACCAGATTGATGGAAAATGCGGATAGGCGCTTCATTAATTCCACGGAGACAGAGTAAGCATACACCGTACACACAATTGCAAGGATGCTGAGATACAGCCAATCGGAAAGTGAGGGGGATAGCGAAAGTGAATCAACAAAGTATCCGGCATAGATGGGGAAGAAGAGGGCTGTAGCCGCACAGGCTCCAATCATCTCATAAAAGGTGATCACATAAGGATCGTACGACTTTGTCAGCCTCCCATTAATTACTGTAAATACCGAGGCAATAAACGCCGAAAGTACTGCGGTGAGCAAACCAGATAGGTAATCGAACTCTACATTGAAAATCACGCCGATCCCGATAAAGGCAATAACGCTCAACAAAACTTCAAACCCACGAATTTTTCTACCCTGAGAAAGTGGTTCTATCAAGCTGGTCCAAAGTGAGCAGGTGGCCATACCAGCCAGGCAAACGGATGCATTGGAAATACGTGCAGACAGGAAAAACAGAATCCAGTGAGCGGCAATGAGTGCTCCCGTTCCAAGGATAATCAGGTAGTGTTTCCTCGAATTAATTTTCAGGGATCGCTTCGAAAACTTCAACACTGCCCAAAGTCCAACAGCTGCGATAAGCGTTCGGTAAAAGACCACCTCCACCGATGGAATTTGAATGAGCAAGCCTAAAATCGCCGTGAAACCCCATATCAAAACAATGAAATGAAGTATGAGATAATCCTTCTTTTCCTGGATCATCGCGGTACTGTTTTATAAAGCAACATCGCTACTCCGGTGAAGATGATGTTGGGCATCCAGATAGCAAGGATTATATTCATGGAGCCAGCCTCTGCAATGGCCCTACCCAATACAAATGTGATAATGAAAGCAAAAGCAATCACAAAACCGAGGGCGATCTGAAAGCCTGTACCCTCCCTGGTCTTTCGAGCGGACACAATTACACCGATGGCCATCAGGATGATCACCGTAAAAGGTGCCATGTATCGAATGTACTTTTCGGTCTCGTAGATATGCACATCGTCTGCACCGCGTGACTTTTGGAGCTTTATATGATCGTTCAGCTCATACATGGTCATGGTTTCCCACACCCGATCCTTATTTCCAAAATCAGAAGGATACATATTCAGCAAAGTGTCCATGCTTGCGCCTTCGGTTATGATCTCCCCACCTTCATTGATCTGCCTCCTTTGCCATTTCTTCAGTGTCCATCTCCCCGTAGTATCCCAGGCAATCTGTCGTGCGGTTACTTTATCCACCAGCTTCGTACCATGCATGGTTTCCATGGTCACAGACGATCCGATATCCCTACGCACATCATATCGGTACATATAGATGTAATCTTCGAGGCTATCCCGCTCGGCAATCTTCATGTGGATGTGCTTATCCGTATTGTAAAAAGGGTCTTTTAGGTATTCCAATTCAAATTGAATCCGAAACTTGTTGGCGTTGGGGATCACATAACTATTGAGGTAGAAGCTGGCAATGGCAATCATCACCCCGGCTATCAGATACGGAAACAGCATCCTCCGAAAGCTTACACCGCTTGCCAGAATCGCTACAATCTCAGACTTGCCAGCCATCTTGGCAGTGGTAAAAACAGTGGCAATAAACACCGTGATAGGCGTCAAAAGACCGGCTATGAAAGGGATAAAGGTGAGGTAGTATTGCTGGATTAATTCCCCACTAACATCATTTTTAATGAAGTCATCATTCTTGTCCACATAGTCCAGCACACAAATAATTACCTCCAGGGATAGCACCACAAAAACGAATGCCACCAGGATTTTTTTTAATATGTACCAGTCTAATTTTTTCATTGATCGTGCCAAATCACAGCCGCTGACTCACCTTTTTCACCATTGTATCTTTCCAGCCAGCGAAGTTATCACTTAAGATTTGTTTGCGTGCCTCCCCTACCAGCCAGAGGTAAAAAGTGAGGTTTTGAATGCTGGCAATTTGTGCGCCAAGAATCTCATTGCTGGTGATTAAATGACGCAGATATCCCTTTGTATAAAAAGTGCTCACATATCCACCCAGTTCAGGATCGATCGGTGAAAAGTCATCTTTCCATTTTTCATTACGGATATTCACAATCCCCTGAGTGGTAAATAGCATGCCATTTCGGGCATTACGAGTCGGCATCACGCAATCAAACATATCTACTCCTAAAGCAATGCACTCCAGGATATTTGCAGGTGTGCCCACACCCATCAGGTACCGAGGCTTGTCCTTAGGTAGGATACTACACACATGATTGGTCATTGCATACATTTCCTCAGCAGGCTCACCTACGGAAAGCCCACCTATGGCGTTCCCCTCCCTGCCTTTACTCGCTATATACTCAGCCGATTGACTTCTTAAATCCTTATACACACTCCCCTGTACAATCGGAAAGAGCGTTTGGTCATAGCCATACCTACCCTCAGTCTCATCAAATCGTTGTACGCATCGATCCAGCCAGCGATGAGTCATATGCATCGATTTTTCCGCATAGCTATACTCACATGGATATGGTGTGCATTCATCAAAAGCCATGATGATATCTGCGCCGATGGTTCGCTGAATATCCATGATCGATTCCGGGGTGAAGAAATGCCTGCTCCCATCCTTGTGGGATTGGAAATGCACACCCTCTTCCACAATCTTGCGATTATCCGCAAGCGAATAAACCTGATATCCCCCGCTATCCGTGAGGATAGGACGATCCCAGCCATTGAATTTGTGCAATCCTCCCACCTGCTCAATAACCTCCAATCCCGGACGCATATACAGGTGATAGGTATTTCCTAAGATAATCTGAGCTTTAATATCTTCTTTAAGCTCACGTTGATGCACTGCCTTCACCGTCCCGGCCGTGCCCACAGGCATAAATATGGGAGTCTGAATCTCGCCATGCGCTGTTTTCACTATGCCTGCACGAGCGGAAGTTTTACTATCTGTATGCTGTAAATCAAATTGCATTGGGGCGCAAAAATACGCTTAAATCGTATGGATGAAGGGTATTTTGAATTGGGATTCCTTTTGGTCCCAGGTTTTGTTTATTTCACTACATGATTTTCACACTCTGGGTAGCCTTCGGACTGTACCACCTGGCTTTTACGTTAATTTTTGCACTTGCATTTAGCAAGTATAGGCATGCTGAAAATGAGCGATCTCCAGCTATAAGTGTTGTCATTGCCGCACGCAATGAATTAAAAAACCTGAAGCAGTTGATACCTGCACTTCTCCAGCAGGACTATATGGATTTTGAGGTCATTGTAGCCCTGGACAGATGTACGGACGAAAGCAAAAAATACCTAAAAGCACTGGCTCATCCTAAAGTCAAAAGTGTAGAAATATCTGAGGTGCCAACGGGGTGGAATCCCAAGAAATATGCACTGACCTCAGCTATTGACACTGCCAGTGGAGAGTGGCTGGTACTTACGGATGCAGATTGTGTCCCTCTCTCCAATCAATGGCTGAAAAACGTGACAGGTAATATGAAAGATGGAACTGAGATTATTCTCGGGGTTTCACCTTACCGAGCTCATGGTACGTTCTTGTCACATTTCATCCGTTTTGAATCCTTCATGACTGCCTTTTCCTATATATCAAAAGCTCACTATGGCAGGCCTTACATGGGAGTAGGCAGAAACATGGCCATCAGAAAATCCTTCTTCCATAAAGTTGGCGGCTACCTTCCTTTCAAGTCCATTACAGGGGGTGATGATGACCTTTTTATCCAGAAAAATGCAACAACCACAAATACCCGGGTAGTGTTGGGCAGGGAAAGCCTGATGGAAACTGAACCGGAGCAGACCTGGAAGGCTTATTTTCACCAGAAGGTCAGGCATTTATCCGTCGGACATTTCTACAAAAAAAGTGATCAGCTAATATTAGGTTTAAATCATGGGGTTCACTTTTTGTTTGTAACTGGCTGTCTTTTCAATACCACTCACTCTTTTTTCTGGCCGACACTCCTTTTTTACCTATTTATTAAATTCATGAGTTATAGATTTGCCGCAGGCAAAATTGGAACCAGCATCAACTATCTGCTGCTTCCACTCGTTGACATGCTGTATGCACTTCTCACCCCGGTGATTGCATTGCGGTCAAAACTCGTAAAGGACATTAAATGGAAGAACTAAATCGTCAGTTTTCTGAAAAGGCCCTCCGGGACTTTAAGCTGATTGATCTGGCCACTGAGGGCAAAGATCAGGCTGCTTATGCGGAGCTCATGCAGCGATACAAGAAGCCTGTTTACCACATGATCCTCAAAATGGTGAGGAATGTAGACGATGCGGAGGACCTGACGATTGAGGCCTTTGCCAAAGCGTTCAAAAACCTGAGCCGGTTCAAAAAGGACTACACATTCAGCACATGGCTTTTCCGGATCGCGACCAACAATGCCATTGACTTTATCCGAAAGAAAAAACTGAATACCTTCAGCCTGAACAGCACCTTCACCGACGACAGTGGTGAGTCCGTAAACATGGATGTGCAGGATAAAAACCTTACTCCCGATCAGGAAGCGATCAAAGACCAAAAGATTGAGTTGGTTCGCATGTTTGTAGATAAGCTCCCGGCCAAATACCAGCGATTGGTAAAACTTCGATATTTTGATGAGCTTTCATACGATGAAATTGCCCAAGAGCTGGAAGCCCCGCTTGGTACGGTAAAGGCACAATTGCACCGTGCCCGTGAACTCATGTACGAGCTCGTGAAGGATAAGAAAAAGCATATCTAATTAAATTAAATATGTCCCCTTGAGGGACTACAGGGGTGTTTTAAGCTAGAACTAAAAACACCCTCCTAACCTCCCTCAAGGGAGGAATATTCCTTAAATCATGACTAGTCAAATCATTAAAAATTACTTCCCTGACCTCACAGACAAACAAAAGGGTCAAATGGAACAACTACTCCCCCTTTATAAGGAGTGGAATGCAAAGATCAATGTCGTCAGTAGAAAAGACATAGACCAATTGTATGAACGGCACGTCCTGCATAGCTTGGCGATTGCCAAATTCATTTCGTTTACCAATGATTCCAGCATCCTGGATGTGGGTACCGGAGGTGGATTTCCGGGCATTCCTTTGGCCATACTTTTTCCAGATTGTTACTTTCATTTAGTAGACTCCATAGGGAAGAAAATTACGGTGGTAAGCGAGGTGGCCAGCTCAATCGGGCTAAACAACCTGACAGCCGAACATCAGCGAATGGAGAAAGTAAAGGGCTCTTTTGATTTTATTGTTTCGAGAGCTGTGGCACAAACAAAGCAACTGTTTATCTGGGCGCACCAAAAGGTGAGCAAGGACCAACGCAACAACCTGGACAATGGAATGATCCTGCTAAAAGGCGGGGATCTGACCCTGGAAATGAAGGAATTCGGAAGAAGATATATTGAAAAGGATTTAACGGAATACTTTGAAGAAGAATTCTTTAAGACGAAGAAAATTATTTATGTTCCTGTTCATTAGATATAAAAAACCCTTCCAGCCTGGAAGGGTTTTTGTAATCTTGAGATACTAGAAATACAGCGTGAACCCAATGTTCAGCCCAAAAGTATTCCGGTCGATAATATCATCACCGGAAGACATGGTATAGTTCAGGGCAGGTTCAATTGCTATGTTATCCACAATCCAGATCGGATAGCCTCCTTCAAAAGCAAGAACATTGTAAGTGATTTTTGCTTCACCTATTCCTGAATCCAATTTGCTTGAAGCAGCTGAAAAAGATGCCCCAAGAAAAAAAATACCACTAACATAGTATCTCGCAAATGGACCAATCTGGGTAGATGTGCTTTTTGAATCCCCCTGTTTTACGCTGGAGAATCCAACATTCACCCCTGCCACAAGGTTATCAATCAAAAAATATCCTGCCTTGCCACCAATATTGAAACTGGTTACGTTATCCCCGGAACCATCAAAACTGGTAGATGAAAATCCAAGGTTGGAATTAGGGCCTATAAGCCACCCTCCTTTTTCTATTTGCGCATGGACAACCCCGAAAAATGCTACCAACGTAACGGTAAGTAGTGATTTTTTCATTGTTTCATATTTTAGTTTAAAACGGCGGCAAACATAAGGCATAAAAAAAATAAGGACATAAAAAAACCTCTCGTAGGAGAGGTTTTTGATTCGAAGTACAATGTTGATTATCCACCAATTCTATAAGATAAACCTGCCTGAATAACGAACTGCTCGAAAGCAGTATTGTACTTTAATTGACCATTGATGTATAAAGCGTCCCCTGCTGGGATCATAGCTCCTCCACCCAAATTGATTCCTGTTTCATTATCGGAAATAGAAAATCCTCCACCTGAAAACTTCGCTGACCCAAAACCTAGACCAGCTAGTGCGTAAAATTTTCCATCACTGAAATAATATCTTGCATCTAAGTTGAAAGATGATGTCTTAACGGATGCTCCCCCCTCTTCTTCTTTGAAGAAAAAGGTATAGCTAGGAGCCGCACTAATAACATCAGTAATAAGATATTCACCTCCAATATTGATTCCCAATGCTCCTTTCTCATCGCCATCGGTCAAATCAACCGTCGCTTTGGTGCCATATACGAGTCCTGCACCAACTCTAATTTCTCCCTGCTCCTGAGCGGTAGCAGCAAATCCAAATAATGCCACGAGTGTGGCGGTTAGTAAAATTTTCTTCATAATGTGATTTGATTTTTAGTTTTTAATACTTGCAATATAAACATTGTGATTTTTTTTTGGACTTCCCGAATAAGTATAGGCATAAAAAAACCCCAGCTTGCGCTGAGGTTTTAATCTTTTATCGGTATCCCTTAGAATGAGTAAGAAACGCCAAACTTGATGATCAATCCAAATGGATCTTCTGCTCCATCAGGCTTTGCCAAGTTATAGTCCAATCCAGCACCGATACCAAACTGATCAGAAATGCCATAAACACCACCTAGTCCAAGATTAAGACCCATAGTGCTGTCAACATCTCCTCCAAGCATAGTAAGACCAGCCTTACCGAATACTTTAAAAGCGTCTGTCATGAAGTAATACTTGTAGTCAATTCCAATAGCGCTTGCAGTGAAGCTGTCTTTTGTGTAAGAGTAATACTCAACAGTACCAGACATAGCATCCATGAAGACATACTCGAAACCTCCACCAAAACCAGTAGTGCTTTCGTCACCGCCGAAAGCTCCAGTAGCAATACCAACACCAGCATTGATGCTCATATCACCTTGCTCTTGTGCGTTTGCAGTCGTTCCTACTAGAAGAAGAGCTGCGAATACTGAAAGAATAGTAAATTTTTTCATAGGATTAATAAATAATTTGGTTGTACAATAGACGCAATATAGTCAGGATAGTTGCATCTGCAAATACCCATTTGGTGGTATTTTATAAATGGCTGATTTCGAGGCTCAAAATGTGAAATAAAAGGGGCTTTGGTAGGCCAAATCAATGATTCCAAATTCACTCTATTTGAATAGTTAAATTATTTATTTAAATAATTAAATTTAAAAAAACTTAGCCTGGGAAAGGAATGTGAAGGATCAATGGCGGCAGCTACTTGATTAATGAGCAAAAGGAAGGTTATTTAAGTGTGGAGCAACGCTAGTTTGAGGCATTCTTTGGTTAAGTTTAAAGGAAAAATTATCAATCAACTAAAACACTCATCAAACATGAAAATCAAAACACAACTAGTAAGCCTGATCCTGGTTTTTCTTTCGGTAGCATCATTTGCCCAAAGTCAGGGGGACGTTCGTGCAGGTGCAGGTCTTGGATTTGGATTTTCTCCTTTTGGAGGAGACGGGGCGCTCGGCTTTGGTGCCAACTTCGAATACGTTTTCAAGTCGGGAATGTCTGGCTCGCTGGAGTATTATTCTTACACCAAAGACAGCTTTACCACCAATGTTCTGGGAATCGATTATCGCTATTACTTTGTGACCGGGGACACGCAGGTATATGGCTCTGCCGGGCTTACTAATCTCGGAGGAGATGTAGATGGTACATTGAGTTTAAGCCTCGGAGCTGGGGCAATCTTTCCACTTTCCGGCAACCTAGGTGCTGCTGCTGCATTGAATTATAATATGGCCAAACCTGATGGAGCCAACGATCCTTTTGGTTTCAATATGAAAGGCGGAGTGGTTTATTCCTTTTAGGAGAACACCAAGCGAACTATCAGGAGCATGTCTCATAAGTCCTAACTGGTCTGTCATACTGAGCCTGCCGGCCGGCAAAGGCAGGAACGAAGAATCTCAACTATTCAGCATTTCAGTTATCTAAAAGTTGAAGATTCTTCACTATCGTTCAGAATGACACTTTTGAGATGTGCTCTTTTTTATTTGCAACATGAAAAAGAAAATCGCAGTACTTACCGGGGCGGGCATCAGTGCTGAAAGCGGCCTAAAAACTTTTCGGGACTCGGATGGACTTTGGGAAGGCCATGATGTGACCAAGGTAGCTACCCCGGAAGCCTGGGCAAGGGACCGGGCTTTGGTCCTGGAATTTTACAATCAGCGAAGAAAACAAGCACTTGAAGTAAAACCCAACCCCGGACACCTGGCACTGGCCACATTGCAGGAATTTTTTGAAGTGGTGATCATCACCCAAAATATAGATGCGCTGCACGAAAAGGCCGGGAGCTCAAACGTACTCCACCTTCACGGTGAGATAAGTAAAGTGAGAAGCACACTTGACCCGGAACTGATTTATGAACTGGAAGGATGGGAACTGAAGGAGGGTGACAAATGTGGCAAGGGATCGCAGCTTCGTCCACACATTGTCTGGTTCGGAGAGCCTGTGCCGATGATGGAGCCGGCAATAAGAGAGGCTCTTTCTGCTGATATTTTTATTGTTGCGGGCACTTCGCTGGTGGTGTATCCAGCCGCAGGTTTGCTCGACTTCATCCGACCGGAGGTACCTAAATTCGTGGTGGATCCAAAAATTCCGGAGACCGCTACCGGAAATAATTTTTATCTTTATGAAGAGCCTGCCAGCACCGGCCTGCCCAAAGTCAAAGAATACCTGATCAAAAATTACCATGAGCAAATCCACACTTGAAAAATTTTATCAATCGTTCCAAAAACTGGATGCCAAATCCATGGCAGAGTGCTACCATGAAGAGGTTGTTTTCAATGATCCTGTATTTAAAAACCTGGATTACGCGCAGACCACCGCCATGTGGGACATGCTCATCAAACGCTCGAATGGAAATCTTGAAATTGACTTTCACACGGTGATGGGTGATGATGCGCTTGCGCAGTGTATTTGGGAAGCTGAATATGAATTTTCAAAAACCGGCAATCCGGTTCACAATATTATTCACTGCACTATGGAATTTAAGGATGGCCTGATTATCAGACACACGGATGAGTTTGACTTTTGGCGATGGTCCAAAATGGCACTGGGACTTACCGGGGTTTTACTCGGCTGGTCCCCAATGATCAAAAATCGGGTAAGGAAGATAGCGCGGATGTCGCTGGATCATTACCTGAAGGAGAAAGGCTAGCGCTCCTCCATCAGCACTTTTATCAATTCCTTGTTTTTGCTTTCACTTAGTCCCAGCCAGTCAAGTGTAGACTGAAAAAAGATATTGTCCAAATCCTTCTGAGGCAAATCCATTTCTTCGATGAACTTCCCTATTTCAAGGTCTCCCAGCGGGAAGGGATAATCTGACCCCAGGCACACCTTTTCCGATCCTATCAAGTCAATGACGTACTGCAGATATGTCGGGTCATGCGTGATGCTATCCACCCAAAACTTGCCCAGATATTCTCTTGGGTTTACATCGTTGTGGACGGCCACCAGGTCGGGCCGACAATTGAACCCATGCTCTAACCTGCCAATGGTTGCCAGCAGGGATCCGCCGGCATGGGCAAAGCAGACCCGCAATTTTGGATATCGCTCAAATACCCCACCGAAAATCATGGAAGCAGCTGCTCTGGCTGTTTCTGCAGGCATCCCCACCAGCCACGGCAGCCAATACTTCTCCATGTATTCCTTGCCCATCATATCCCATGGATGCACCAGTACGGCCATCCCCAGGCTTTCACAGGCTTCAAAGAATTCGAAGAATCTCGGCTTGCTCAGGTTATGATTATTGATATTGGAACCAATCTGTACTCCCGGTATTCCAAGCTCTTTTAGTCTTTCCAACTCTTTCACTGCCAGATCAGGGTCCTGCATGGGTACCGTGCCAAGCCCAATGTAATTTTTGGGATTTTCCTCAACCACCTGGGCAATGTGGTCATTCAAGAACATGGAAAGATCCAGGCAATCGTGCGCGTCTGCCCAATAGCTAAACATGACAGGGATCGTGCAGATCACCTGCACCTGTGTATCAAATTTTTTATACTCCTCAATCCTCAGCTTTTCGTCCCAGCAGTTTGATTGTATCTCCCGAAAAAACTTATCACCTTTCATCATGCGTGCAGCCTCTGGCTTATGGTGCAGCAAACTGATGAAGTCTCCATACCCAAATTTCTCAGCAAAATTTGGAATGCTGTGCGGGAGGATATGCGTGTGCATATCTATTTTCAAACTTGTTTTATTTGCCATATTACAAAGGTAAAAATAAAATCCCCTATTGGCTACCGCAATGCTTGTCCAGCATCTGATCCGCCTGTTTCATACCCAGCTTACTCGCATTTTTCAAATACGAACATCCCTTTTCTTTTTCATCCAGGCTCAGGTAAGCCATAGCTGCATTAAACCACACATGTTCATAGCCTCGATCTATAGACAGGTATTGCTCATAGAAGCCCACTGCATCCTGGTATTTACTTTCATAAAAGAGCGAATTGCCGATTAGGTAAAATGCCTCGGTCCTGGCCGACTCAATTTGCATGGCTTTTATAAAATCCCTCCGGGCCTGACCGTAATCACCCATTCTGAGCAGGGCCTTTCCCCTACTTATATATGCCAGATCGTCTTCCGGATCCGCTTCAATTGCCCTGGAGTGATACTTGGCGGCTAGGCTGAAATTTCCACTTTCATAAGCATTGGCTCCCACCAGATTCAGCATGGGGGCAAATTCCTCATCGTCCATTAGCTGCTGAGGCAATTGTGTAGACTCATCCAAAATCGCCAGGTTGTACCAGGCAAGATAGCTGCCTGAATCCAGTCGGATTGCCGACTTCAAATCTTCAATGGCTGCCTGCTCCTCTCCCATTTTCGCATAGAGCTGTGAGCGATTGATATAGCAGTCTACTGTCGTGTCGTATTCAAATGCTTTAGTGAAATCCCGCAATGCATTTTCCCAATCTCCGGTCTTCTCATAGGCCATCCCTCGATATTGGTACACCCTGCTCAGCATGGTTTGTAGGGTGGTCAAAAACGTACCACTTGCCCCGGCAGGGTCACTCACATAGTATATCGCTTTGGTTTCAGATCCAGACTGATTTTCAATGACATGGGTAAAATCTGCGATTGCCTGATCCGTACTGGCTGAATGATAATAGATGAGCCCCTTTTGAAAATACGCTTCAAGGTTGGTTGGATCGTGCTTAATTACCGCCTCGTAATCTGCCAGGGCCCTAAGGTCTTTCCCCTCAGCTTCATGGATCATCGCGCTCAGAAAATAGTCCTGTGCGTTTGGCTTTCTGGCCAAATTATGATTGATAAATAACCTGGCGGAATCAAGTTGATTTCGATTGAAACATGATCTGGCCTGCTCATAATAGTCCTGAGCGAAAAGTAGGCTTGAATTAAGGAAAAAGAAAGTCAGGATGGCCGATCTCATGGCGTTTGGGATTCTCCATGAAAACGATCAGTCAGGTGAATTAGTTATAACACCTTCTGAATCTGCATGCTGCTCTCTTTGCACAGATGCTCAAATTTGCCGCTCTCCATCTTATAGAAGCTTACAGCCATCACCAGAAAAAGGCCTGTTCCTTCCGGAATGATTCGATTGTCGATAGAGATCATACCCGTCATCGGTTCCGTTGGTATCTTCAAAAGTGGCAGCATGGAGCTTTCGTAGGTTCCAAACTTGCCGTGCAGGTCTTTATTGACAGGTTTATATCCACCAGCTTTTTGATCAAACTGATAGTCGGAAAGTGCGATCAATCTGGCTGTAATTTTAAAATTGGTAGCTCCCTTTGGGCTTTTGAATGTTTTTTCCGGAATAAATGCAGGAAAATGCAAAATGACTTGCCCTCTCTGCGATCCCGGTTTTACAAAATATTTTGCACCGAAGATTTTCTCATATGGAGCTTTTGAATTGAACTCAAACCCATTGAGCAAATATCCGTGCTTACTCAAAAATAGTGGACGGGTTCCTGTCTTGCCCTCCTCCATTTTGGCCAGGTTTCGAAACTGGGCTGTCAGCTTACCGGAAACATAAGTTTCACAGATTTCGGACATCCCGGTTGAAAGGGACTGCCTCAGCGTCTTGGCCATCATAGATGCTACCCCAAATTCCTTTTGATTGTTTCTAAGCTCCTTATAAGAAGCTTTCGTTTTGATCTGCTTTGCAGTAGGGCCGCCTTTTTTGGCGATAATCTCCCGATCCACTCCTTTCAACCTGTACTTTCTGTATCCTTTGGGAATTTCAATTTCTACGGGAGTTCTTGGAGAATCTTTCATAAGGCTGGTTAGCTTTTCTAGGTTGATAAGATTGGTTGCTTTTTCTTAGGGCCGATGAAGATAGTAATTCGACCCGTAACAACAAAATTTTATATCCATCAATTCATTTAAATACTTATTTGCTAATCACTGAGAACGATGGAGTTATGAAATCAGCTAAAAACCTTCATCCTTAACGTATGCGTAATATCATTTTTTTACCCAAACAACGTTGTTTAGCTTTCTGGGTTGATATGTTCAAAAAGATTTTACTAGTGTTCGTAATCCTGATGGGAGCCACCATGGTTTCATCCTGTAGTTCAGGTAAGCATACCGTGAAAGTGGTGAAGCCAAAAAAGCACTGGTTTCCCTATGACCAGGCAAAACATCACAAAAGAAAGCGAACCAAGATTGTTCGAATGAAATCCTAGCCCATGAAAACCTTTCGACTCAGCTTGCTTCTTTGGGTTGCCTTTGCTTGTCAACCACAGCAAACCAATTCACCAACAAGTGAAACCGGGCCGCTTGGAGAAACAGCGATGATCTCATCGGCTCATCCCCTGGCTACCAAAATTGGGGTGGAAGTTTTAAAAAATGGCGGGAATGCCTTTGATGCAGCAGTGGCGGTCAAGTTTGCCCTGGCGGTGGTTTTCCCCCGGGCTGGCAATATTGGAGGTGGAGGATTTGCCGTTTTCAGGAAAAATGATGGCACGATTGGAGCAATTGACTTCAGGGAAAAAGCGCCAAAAGGTGCCAGGAGGGATATGTATCTTGATTCTGCTGGCAATGTGATTGATGAATTGAGCACTGTGGGGCATCTAGCCGCTGCTGTGCCGGGTTCAGTAGACGGGATTTTAGCGCTGCATGAAATGCATGGCACTCAGCCTTTGAGTCGGCTCAGCCAGCCAGCCATTGACCTGGCAACTTCAGGATATGCCATCACGCAAGACCAGGCAGATGAATTCAATGAAAAAAGAGAAGATTTTGTCCGTGTAAACGGATCCAATTTTTTTCTGGTAAAGGATCAACCATGGCAAGCCGGAGATAGTGTCAAATTCCAGGAGTTGGCCGGTACCCTCATTCAGATTCGCGATCAGGGAAGAGCGGGATTCTACGAAGGTATAGTGGCCGATCAGATTGTACAGGAAATGGAACGGGGCGGTGGACTGATCACCAAAGAAGACCTCACATCCTATAAAGCCAAATGGAGAGTGCCAATAACCGGAAATTATCGTGGGCATAGGGTAATTTCCATGCCGCCACCCTCCAGCGGTGGTGTGGCTTTGTTGCAGCTCCTTCAGGGAGCAGAGCAGTACGACATTCGGGAAATGGGGCACAACACGGCTCAGACAATTCACCTGATGACGGAGTTGGAGCGGAGGGTGTATGCTGACCGGGCCACTCACCTCGGCGACCCGGACTTTTATGATGTGCCCGTGAAAATGCTCCTTGATCCTGACTATAATAAGGATCGATTCTCCTCCATCTCATTAGTTAAAAAGACCGATTCTCAGGAGATAAAAGAAGGAGAGGTGGAAATCATCGAAAGTGTGGAGACCACCCATTTTTCGATTGTTGATCCCGAAGGAAATGCCGTTTCGCTCACCACCACCCTCAATTCGTTTTTTGGATGCAAAGTATATGTCAAAGGCGCAGGATTTTTCCTCAATAATGAGATGGATGACTTCAGCGCCAAACCCGGAGTTGCCAACCAGTTTGGCCTGGTAGGAGGGGAAGCCAATGCCATCCGACCGGAAAAACGGATGCTGAGCAGCATGACGCCTACCATTGTGGAGAAAGATGGAAAATTAAAAATGGTGGTGGGTACACCCGGAGGAGCTACCATTATCACTTCCAATTTTCAAGCGATCATGAATGTGATTGATCATGGCATGAGCATGCAGGATGCCGTGAATGCGACACGAACTCACAGCCAGTGGCTGCCGGATAGAATTCTTATAGAGGAACGGCCGATTGACCCTCGGGTGATCGAAAAGCTAGAACGCTTGGGGCATGAAATAGAGCCAAGAGAAGCGATGGGCAGAATGGATTGTATCCTGATCAGAGAAGATGGAATGCTGGAAGGTGGTGCGGATTATACTCGCGGGGATAATTATGCTGAGGGGTTTTAGTTAAGGTATTTTAAAAACTCTTCCCGACCAATCTCTTTGGCGCCCATACTTGCCATGTGATCTGAATGCACCTGACAATCAAACAGCACTCCCCCCTCTTTTTGGAATCGTTGGATGAAGCTAATAAGAGCCACTTTGGAGGCATTGCTCACTTTGGAAAACATGGACTCCCCGCTAAAAACCTTACCTGACCGAACGCCATACATCCCACCCACAAGCTCATCGTTTTCCCAAACCTCAACTGAATGAGCGATCCCCATATCATGCAACCGAATATAGGCCAGTTCCATCTCCTCCGTAATCCACGTCCCCTTTTGCCCTCTCCGTGGAATCCTCCGGCATTTCTGAATGACCTCCTCAAAATTTTGATCAACCGTCACAGAGAAATCTTCCTTTTTCAACACCCGATACATGGATTTTGAAACGTGCAACTCCTCGGGGAAAAGGACAAAGCGAGGATCGGGACTCCACCAGATGATTGGGTCGCCCTCACTGTACCAGGGAAAAATCCCCGACTGATAGGCGATGACCAGCCGCTCGGGCAACAGATCCCCACCCACCGCGACAATGCCATCTTGGGCTCCTTCTACCGGAGGAAATATCAAGTCGTCTGTCAGTTGGTAAATTGGCATTTAGCACGAAATTAATTATTCATATAAACCTGAAAGGGTCAAATATCTGAATGACATTTTCTTTAACTAACTTAATTTCAGCTAAACTCACCAAAGTATGAAAAAACATTTACATCGGTTATTGCCAATAATCATTTCACTAATCTCAGTCACTATCTGCTGTGAAACCAAAAAAACCAAAAGCACAGATATCAATCAGAAAATTGCAGTGCTTGATTCTCTGGGGCAGTCCATTCTAAAAGAGGGGCAAGTTGTGGGTTTTTCTGTAGCCATCATGCAGGGTGCAGATACTGTTTACAATCAAGGATTTGGTTTTATGGATGTAGAAAAGACCATGCCCATTACCAAGGACACACGATTTCTAATGGCCTCCGTATCCAAATTGATTGGGTCGACTCTGTTGATGAAACTTGTAGAGGAAGAAAAGCTAAGTCTGAACAAGACTTTATTTGAATTGATGCCTGACTTCCCGAACCCTGAACAAGCAAAAAAAATTACATTGGAGCATATGATAAGTCACACTTCGGGTCTGCCAGAATACGCCAAAGTGATTGACACGATTTTTGTCAAAACAGGCAAAGCACCAACCAGAGAGGATTACTTGAATTTCTTTAAAGGGAGAGATTTACTCTTTGAACCCGGGTCCAATTATAGCTATTGCAATTCGGGGTATGTTTTACTTGGGATTATCCTTGAGCAAATTACTGGAAATACCTTGCAGCAAGAATTTGACCGAGTAATTAACGAACCTACCAGCATGGATTTAAAACTGATTGCAGAGGCCACATCACTTCCCGAAATGTCCCCTTATTGGGAATTGGTAGATTCCAACTACCTTCATTATCCTCACTGGACCTGGATCCAAGGAGATGGTGGCCTAACTGCTACCTCCATCATGCTGGCGCAGTTCCCAAGACAATGGGCATCCGGAGTGATCATCAGCCCATCTTCCTTTGAAGAGATGATAATGCCACGAATATTGACCGATGGTATTCAAACAGGATATGGTCTGGGTGTCAGAAATGGAGAGTTTTTTGGTGAAAGAATCATCGGGCATACTGGTGGGCATAAATCTACCTACGCCATTATGGTTTACTTCCCTGCAAGGGACGTGTCTTTTGTGGTATTTGTAAATACAGATCATACCCCAACCAATGCCAGAAAGGTTTTCGGCCTATTCGCCGCTGAATACCTGGGTGTTCAGCCCAATGAACCCTCCATTTCCATTAAACCATTGAATGACCCCTCTAAATATGTTGGATTCTACGGTGCTCATAATGATAAAACAGAACAAATCATTGAAATCAAACTGAATGAGGAAGGAATACTGGTTTATTGTTATAAGGAGGAGTGCTTTCCTATGGCCTATATTGGTGATCATAAGTTTTGGATTGAGGAATGGCCCTTTGACCATGTCATATTTGAAATCAATGAGAAAGGTGAAGCCATAGCTATAAAAGAGTACTTCACAGGATTTTATTCACTCTTAAGAAAAAAGCTAAAACAAAATCGTTTTTAGAGACACGAATTAGAAACCCAAACTATGAAAACCTATTTACCCCTCCTTTTACTGATTTCAGTAATCTCATGTACTTCACCCAAAGAAAAGCAGGAAGAAGCCACCCAACCTGTCCAAGTTGAGCTAGTGACTTCTAAAGGCACCATCGTGCTGGAGCTGTCTGACAGAACCCCAAAGCACCGGGATAATTTCATCCAACTGGTGAAGGAAAATGCCTATGACAGCTTGCTCTTTCATCGGGTGATTGAAGGTTTTATGGTTCAGGCAGGCGATCCTGAGAGTAAATATGCCCATGACTCTGCTGCGCTTGGGGATGGTGATCGTGATTATAAAATCCCTGCAGAGTTTGATACGACCCTTTTTCATAAAAGAGGCGCACTGGGAGCTGCCCGGGATGGGAATTCGGAGCGAGCCTCCTCAGCCATGCAGTTTTACATCGTGCAGCGAGGAGCGCTCACCGATAGCCTGATAGACAGAGGAGAATCCAGGATCAATGGGTGGCTGGCGGAGAATTATGTGCTCAATGCACCAGAAAATGAATTGTTGAAGAATGAGATGGAAAAGGCTATGGAAAATCAGGAATGGGAGACTTACTCTCAGCTCAATGATTCCCTCAAATCACTCGCCAAATCATTCGAATTTGATCACTACACGATACCTGAGGAACACCGGGAAGTTTATCGATCCCTGGGAGGAACTCCCCACCTGGATCAAAACTATACCGTATTTGGCGAAGTGATCTCAGGCATGGAGGTGGTAGATTCGATCGCGGCAGTTCAGGTGAATGAACTGGATCGTCCGGTAGAAAATGTGAGGATCATCTCAGCAAGAATCATTGAGCAGTAGATTCCCACTTTCTCAATCTGCTCCCATACCAGCTATATAGTTCTCCATCTACTAATTGGCCTTTTGCACTTGGCCATTGGCTTTTAGCTTCCGTCAAATGTTCTTCCTTAAAGGGAAATGGCTCTGAGCTAAATAGAATTTTATCAGGATTTAATTCGGTAATTTGCTCCGTGGTTAACTCAGGGTAGCGTTCTTCAGTGACCAGGTTTTCATACCCCAAGTGAGTGAGCATGTGATCGATAAATGTATTTTTTCCGGCCGCCATCCATGGTTTGCTCCATATCAGATAGATGACTTTTCCAGATTTCGATCCTTTCACGCTTTCGGTTGCCTCGCGGCATTCCCGAATAATTTCATCTGCACGAGCTTCCAAATCACACAAGTGGCCTATGGTCGTCATCATCTGAAAAGCATCCTCCATCGTATAGATATCGCTCATCCATACCGGAAAATCCTGCGTCAACTCTTCAATTCCTTCCTCATAATTTTCCTCCTTATTTCCTATGATTAGATCTGGTTTGAGATTTCTGATTACATCAAAACGGAAATTTTTAGTTCCTCCAACGATTGGAATGTCTTTCACTTTATCTGCCGGGTGGATACAAAACTTTGTCCTCCCAACAACGGGAGCACCAATATCTAACAGGAATTCTGTTTGTGAGGGTACAAGGGAGATGATTCCTTTTGGAAGAACAGGGACTTCAACTTCCCTCCCCATCATATCAGTTATTTTTCTTGAGGCGGACATAGCTAATGCCCATGTCCAGCATGAGAGCCACTTTCCAGCCTCTCGAACATTTCATTCATGAGTGACTGATTTCCTTCCAAACTTCCCTTGATGGCTGGCACTTCAGCATCTAGCAAAAAATACGTCTTCAATGAATCGACTTTGTTGTCACCAATGAAGGTGGCCTGGAAAAGCTCCCCATCCGACTTGGTTATCTCCAGATGGAAATTGTGTTCATCAATAATTCTGCTTTCTATCAGGGAAAATCTGAGTGTTTTACCCTCTCTTTCAAGGTCATAAAGCAAGAACTGATCAATCCCGCTCAGGTAGCTCATCGCCTTGTCTTCACCCAGCCAAAGCTCCATATAATCGCCACTCTCCGCATAAGTATACCACTTGCCAGCCAGCGGTTTTTCTGCTTCCGAGCAGGCAAGCAGTAACACAAATACGAGTGAAAGTAATCTCATCATTTGAAGTATGTGAAGTCCTGTCCGGTTTTGATTTGAATCACGGTTTCGTAGATCAGTCGGATCACGTTCTCTACATCTTCGCTATGCACGGTTTCAACCGTGGTATGCATGTATTTCAAGGGAAGGGAAATAAGTGCAGATGCCACTCCAATGTCAGAATAGGCAAACGCGTCTGTATCAGTTCCTGTAGTTCTGGAAGCCGCCATTCGTTGATATGGAATTTTGTTCTTCTCAGCCACTTTGATGATCATATCGCGCACATTGTTTTGCACAGCCGGACCATACGTAATAGCAGGTCCCTTACCAGCAGCCATGTCTCCGCTGGTGATCTTGTCATACATGGGAGATTGCGTATCATGCGTCACATCGGTGACGATGGCCACATCCGGCTTGATCCTTCGGGAAATCATTTCTGCCCCTCTCAGACCAATTTCCTCTTGCACAGAATTCACCACATAAAGGCCAAAAGGCAACTTCACTTTGTTTTCAGAAATCCTCCTCACCACCTCGGCAATCATGAATCCTCCTGCTCTGTTGTCAAGCGCCCGGCCGACAAAGTATTTCTTATTCATCTCGAAGAGCTCGTCCTGAAAGGTAGCAACTGTACCGACATGGATGCCCATTTTCTCGACCTCCTCTTTGCTCTCCGCTCCAACGTCAATGCAAATATTTTTCAAGGTTGGGGCGTCCTCTTTTTCTTTTCTCACATGGATAGCCGGCCAGCCAAATATTCCCTTCACAATTCCTTTTTTGGTATGAAGATTCACACGCATAGACGGTGCAATCTGGTGATCAGAGCCACCATTTCTAACCACATAGATATATCCTTTATCAGTGATATAATTCACAAACCAGCTGATCTCATCGGCATGCGCTTCAATCACTACTTTGTACTTCGCATCCGGATTTACCACCCCATAAACGCTTCCATAGGTATCCACCACATAATCGTCTACATACGGTTTGATGTAATCCAACCATATTTTTTGACCCTCCATCTCAAAGCCTGTAGGCGCAGCATTATTGAGGTATTTGAAAAGGAAATCTCTGCTCTTCTTATCCATATTTTTAGGTATCAAGTTTTAAGTTTTAAGTTTCAAGCCTCAAGACATAGGCCAGCCATAAGGTTCAAGCTACAAGTTTCTTGAGGAATCCAGACAACATTTTTTGTTCTTCAATTATCAAATCTCCATTCCTTTTTTGCCAGATCAGTAACTCTTTAAAATTTCTCATTCTTGCCGCTTGTCGCTTTAGCCTTGTAGCTTAAAGAGGAATATTTCCGTGCTTCTTTCTGGGTAATTTATCCACTTTGTTCTCTAACATCGAGAACGCATGAATAAGTTTTGTTCTGGTATTGTGCGGCATGATTACCTCGTCCACAAATCCACGTGATGCTGCGATATACGGATTTGCAAATTTCTCAGTGTACTCATTGATTTTCTCCTGAAGTTTCGCATTGGGATCATCTGCTTTTTGAATCTCCTTTCTGAAAATAATCTCAGATGCTCCTTGTGCTCCCATCACGGCAATCTCAGCCGTAGGCCATGCGTAGTTCATGTCAGCACCAATGTGCTTGGAGTTCATCACATCATAGGCACCACCATAAGCCTTACGGGTAATCACCGAGATTCGTGGGACTGTCGCCTCACTAAATGCATACAGAAGTTTTGCTCCGTTGGTGATTATACCGTTCCATTCCTGATCGGTACCCGGTAAGAATCCCGGTACATCTACCAAAACCAGCAAAGGCACATTAAATGCGTCACAGAAACGAACAAAGCGACCGCCTTTAGTACTTGAATGAATATCCAATACCCCTGCCATACTCATGGGCTGGTTGGCCACTATCCCGATGCTTCTCCCTGCCAATCTTCCAAACCCACAGATGATATTCTCAGCAAAATCTTTATGCACCTCTAAGAAACTACCCGAATCAATGATTCCATTGATCACATCATGCATATCGTAGGGTTGGTTTGGATTGTCTGGCAAAATACCATCAAGTTCCTTTCTAGTCTCGTCTCCAACTTCATATTCCAGCCTGGGTGGCTCCTCCTCACAGTTGGAAGGGATGTAGCTCATCAGTTGTTTGATCTGGCGGATACACTCAGCCTCATTTGCACAGGCAAAATGAGTCACTCCACTTTTTGTGGCATGCGTTTGCGCGCCTCCCAATTCTTCGCTTGTTACCTCTTCCTGAGTCACCGTTTTTACCACGTTTGGCCCGGTCACGAACATGTAGCTGCTCTGCTCCACCATGAAAATGAAATCCGTGATGGCCGGTGAATAAACAGCGCCACCGGCGCATGGACCGAGGATAGCAGAAATCTGAGGTACAACCCCAGAAGCCAACGTATTTCGGTAGAAAATATCTGCATAGCCACCAAGTGAAACAACACCTTCCTGGATCCGCGCTCCACCAGAGTCATTGAGTCCAATTACCGGCGCACCATTTTTCATGGCCATGTCCATGATCTTTACAATCTTCTCGGCAAAGGTCTCTGAAAGCGACCCACCAAAAACGGTGAAGTCCTGGCTGAATACATAAACCAATCGACCGTCGATCGTTCCATATCCTGTCACCACACCATCACCCAAAATCTTCTGCTCGTCCATCCCGAAATCAGTAGCGCGATGAGTCACAAACTTTCCTATTTCCTGAAAAGAACCTTCGTCCAAAAGAAGATCAATTCGCTCGCGTGCGGTCAACTTTCCTTTCTCATGTTGCTTGGCAATTCGGTCTTCACCTCCACCCTTCAGCGCCTCTTCATTCATGGATTCCAGTCGCGCTGTTTTTTCTGCGATGGATTGTATGTTGGTTGCGGTTTTTGGTTTCTCTGTACTCATATCTCGATTGCAAAACGCCAAAGATAAGGTGACCATTGGACAATGTGGAATTAGTGATTTATCTATTGGTCCTATTGGTCAAATCCAAAAGCACTCAAATCCAATTTGCTATATTGCGGCCTGTTTATGAGAGTCGCAGTAATAGATCTTGGCACCAATACCTTCCACCTGCTCATTGCCAGAGTGGATCGGGATTCTCATGAAATGTTGTATCGTGAACGCAAAGCGGTAAAGATTGGAGAAAAGGGCATTAACCAGGGTGAGATCACCCAAGCTGCCTGGGACCGGGCTCTGAAAGCGCTCAATGAGTTTAAGGCCACTATTGATAAGGGAAACATTGATAAGGTCTTTGCCACTGCCACCAGTGCAATCAGAAATGCCAGCAATGGTCAGGCACTCGTAGCTGAAATAAAGAAACAAACGGGGATTGAAATTGAGGTGATCTCGGGAACGAGGGAAGCTGAGCTTATTCACCTTGGAGCCAGCAAAGCACTTGATTTTGGTGATGATAAGAATCTGATCATGGATATTGGAGGGGGCAGTATCGAATTTATCATTGCTGACCGGAAGCAATCTCATTGGCTCAGGAGCTTTGAGGTGGGTGGTCAGCGGCTGGTGGAGCGATTCCACAAATCAGACCCAATTACCTCGGAGGAGATTGCAAATCTCCACACGTTTTTCGAATCTCAACTTCAGCCATTGATGGATGCCTGTGCGGAATTCAAGCCGCACACTTTGGTGGGCTGCTCAGGCACATTTGACACCCTGAGCGATATCTACTGTGAAAAAAATCACATTGAGCGAGATGATGATGCCACGGAGCTCCCATTTGGAAAAGAGGCATTCGAGAGCATTTTTCAGGATCTCATTACCAAAACCCGTGAAGAGCGGCTGGCCATCCCCGGGATGATAGAAATGAGGGTGGATATGATCGTGGTGGCTTGCGTACTCATTGACTATCTCATCGGAAAACTTGACCTCAATCACATCCGCATATCAGCTTTTGCACTTAAGGAAGGCATCCTTTATAATGTGTTGGATTCTTTGCAAGCTGATATAAATACCTCCAAATAGGTATTGGGAAACACCCACATCTTCTTAACTTTTGAGTTTCAAACCCAACCATCATTAAAATGAAGTATTTATTCGGAATTCTTTTAATAATCTTTTCCTTCGTTTCATACAGCCAGCAATCTGAATTTGAGAGTATTGTTGCTGAACTTCAATCCAATCTCCTTGAAGTTCAAACAGGGGGTGAAACCTATACCCACGAAATTGAGCTTCTTAGCTATTCGGTATTAAAGTATACCCTGGTGGAAGTAGATGATAAAGGTAATAGGGAGGAGATGATCTATGAATTCAATGTGGCCGATCTCGACCCCTATGTGGTGAGGGAAGAAACCAAGAATGACATCATCTATCTAAGCCTCACGGTGGATAATGGACAGAAATTCATCAAGGAATACGAAAACGGTGAGGCCAAAGGCTATGAGGAAAATATGCTCATGGTCACTAAAAACATTGACAATGCCCGAATCCTCAAAGACCTCATCAAGAAGGCGATCCCATTGGCAGAGAAAATCATGACCAACAAACTCCAGGTGGAGACTTATCCCGAAATGGAAGACTGGCTGGAAGCAAACATTGTGAATGCAGAAAGTACCGGAAAAAGCTACAATCAGCAAATGGTAGCTCAGGAAGACTTTCCCGCAAGTGTGCGGTTTATCCAGACGGTGGTCACATCCAAATCTTCAGAAGAAAAGCAGTACATATTCAATTTGGCCGATATCAATATCAACAGCCTGAAATTCAATATCTCAGGCTCCAGTTTTTCATTGGACTTTGAAACCAAGCGCAAGCAAAAAGTGATAAAAGTGCTTACAAACGGAGCACCAGACGGTTTCGATGATGAGATTGAGATCTTCACCAATAATGTGGAAGAAGCAAGGGATCTGAAAAACATCCTGACCAGAGTGGTACCGCTTGCGGAGGACAAAGTGGAAGCCTCCATTCAGAAATTCGAGTCCATGCAGACAGCTTTCGACTATTTGGCCAAGTTTACCCAAAACATCAACTATGGGGATGAGTCCGTGGAGCAGGCAATCGAAGGAAACTGCCTTGTGAAGTTTAACCAGATAGAGTCTAATGCTAAATCTACCACTAAACTTACAGCCAATTTCAACCTCATTGATATCAATGCCAACCTGATTGATTACGATGTTTCTTCCGATCGCATGTTTGTCGAGTTTACCACAAAGGAGTCTCTGGATCTGCTGAAGATGTACGAAAACGATGCGTTTGACGGGTATGATGATGAGTTAAAGATCTATGCTGAGAATGTAGAGGTAGCTCGTAGGATCAAAGCTGCATTGGAAGACCTGATCAAAATCTGTGAGCGTGACTATGTGGATCCCTTTGCGGACATGAGTCTTGAGCAAAAGGTGGCCTGGCTGACAGATAATGTGCAGGAAGTTCGGATAGATGACGAAACCATCACCCAAACTTTTGAGCGGATTGACAATGCAGATCCTGATAAAATTAAGCTCACCAAGCTGGAAGTTGATTCAAAGGGCGGACAGGAAGAGATCTTCGAGTTTAACTTCACAGACATCAATCCCAAGAGCATCCAGTATAAAATTGGAAGCAAAACCCTGGCCGTCTCATTTGAAACAAAATTCAAAGAGGACATCATCAAGTACTACAAGGATGGCGAAATTGAAAACTATCAGGATGGATTTGAGCTGAGCCTCGCTGATATCGAAGTGGCCAGAAACCTA
This sequence comes from Ekhidna sp., assembly GCF_040223195.1. GTDB lineage: Bacteria > Bacteroidota > Bacteroidia > Cytophagales > Cyclobacteriaceae > Ekhidna. The sequence goes on from NZ_JAVKDX010000003.1 coordinate 117,568, forward strand.
ATTTTGGTTTTCAACCAGATCATAGCGGAGCTAAATGAGTAATTTCGCCGCATGATTTTTTCAGCGGAAGAACTAACCAGATTTTCAAAAGAAATATTCATCAGCATCGGTTGTCCTGAGCAGGAAGCTCAGCAGGCAGCCGATGTTTTAGTTAGTGCCGATCTTAGAGGTGTGGATTCGCACGGGGTGGCCAGGCTCTCCGGCTACATCCGTCTGCATGAGAAAAAACGGCTAAATGCCACCCCTCAAGTCAAAACCGTGCATGAAACCCCGTCTACCGCTGTGGTCGATGGTGATCTTGGGCTGGGACTTGTAGTAGGGCCTCATGCAATGAACCTTGCCATCGAAAAAGCAAAGAATGTAGGCACGGGCTGGGTAGCGGTAAAAAATTCCAATCACTACGGTATCGCCGGCTATCACGCCATGATGGCACTGGAGGAAGATTGCATTGGCATCTCACTCACGAATGCCAGTCCGCTGGTCTCCCCTACATTTTCTAAAGAAAGGCTGCTTGGCACCAACCCGATCTCCATTGCCATCCCTACTAAAAATCAACCGCCGTTTGTGTTGGATATGGCCACTACTACGGCAGCCAATGGCAAACTGGAAGTGCTTCAGCGCAAAGGACTGAACGCCCCGGCAGGCTGGTTGCAGGATAAAGAAGGCCACATCACCACGGATGCAAAGGGACTGGTAAAGGGTGGCTCCATGCGCCCCCTAGGTGGCGACAGGGAGCATGGGTCTCACAAAGGCTATGCGCTGGGTGCCGTGGTGGATATCCTTTCCGCTGTATTGTCAGGTGCCAACTATGGTCCCTGGGTTCCTCCGTTTGTTGCATTCATTGACCCTGCCCCAAATCCGGTGGGTCAAGGTCTTGGTCATTTTTTTGGTGCCATGCGCATAGATGCTTTTCGTGATGGGGAGGAATTTAAGTCGCACATGGACAACTGGATCGAGCGGTTCAGGGCGTCAGAGACCGTGAACCCTGGCGAAAAAGTGCTGATCCCCGGTGATCCGGAAAGAGAGATGACGGAAGAGCGGCTGAAGAATGGAATTGACTTACTCGATCCGGTGGTGGTGGATTTAGAAGAACTTGGCAAGAAGTTTGGAATTAAGCTGAAATAAAACATCGACCATGCGACAGTTTTTATTTTTAGCATTTCTTTCCCATACTCTTATTTCTTTCTCTCAGCGCATCACCTTCAATGATCCCGATCTGAGCTTCAGCTTCAAAAAGCCGAAAGACTGGCAGGTGTTTGATGATGGCCTAGTGGTGAAAGTAAGTCCCTCTGCTGCTGATTCCTCCCGCACTTATTTTTCCATCACCTACTTTGAAGATGCTGAGCCATTTGGTGAATTTCCATTGGTGGAAAGTCAACCCGAAACACCTCCGGAAAATCTAACGCCTTATCCCAAAAAGATCGCAGGACAGGATGCGAAATATCAAGAGAACAATTCCAACGAACTATCAGCGACCTATGTTTTCTACACATTTGGTCAGCGATTCCTGATCGTCACCGTTCAGTCTCTGCCTGAAGATCAGGCTGTATCTCAGGCATTCAATCGCATGATCCGCTCCATAAAAGTGACCGATCCAAAAAAATGACTCGCCGAATCATTTCCGGTTTTCACCGATGAGGAGCACGCACTAGGCTATTTGCAGGAACCCCGCCTCTTTACCGCAGTTATTAAGGTACACCCTAAACCCTAATCATATGGATTATTTCCGCAAAGCCACCACCACCTCGCCTGCGGTGATGATGGATTCCAAAACAAAATCGGCGCTGATTTCCGGCACCTCCATTTGCAGAGACATTACGGTCTATGCATCTGTGGTCAATGAGATGAAGCAAAACCTGCTAAACTTTGACTATACCGACCTGAACATTAAGTTGGGAACGTTCAATACAATGGCTGCTAAGACGCTGCTTGATTTGCTCAGAACCATCAAGTTTAGCAAAGGCGTCAAACCATCTGTTCACTGGTATCACGATCGTGAGGATAAGGAAATGCGGGAAATGGCCAATGACTACAGCCAGCTGCTGGAAATGGAGATCGACATCTCGGCGAATTAAAAAATCCCAACACCGACTCCCGCGCGAATTACCCAGGGACTGTTGTAGGGTCTTGGGATTTCGCTTTCGTCATAAAGCACGTTGTACAATGCCATGATGCTGAATGAGGCTCTGCCACCAAGCTGCTCAGAATACCCTGCTCCGACCAAGAGGCTATTGAATGATGATCGCTCTGTTCGTTCTGTAGAAATAGGATATTCAAAATTCAATCGTTCAAATTCCGCGTATGCGAAGAACTGATTTGTTACATTGAATCGATTGAAAACGCTCCATCCATAGTTTGAAAGTTTGAAGCTTGGTTGCTTGATTTTCACATACTGATAGGTGATGCCTATACCAGCCGAATACCGATCCGTGATTTTGTAGCCGACTTGTGGAAAAATGCTAATGTTGGTTTGATTAGAACCGGTGCTAAAACCTCCTCCACCCCCAAAGTAAATTCGATCGCCAAATTTGTCTTGCGCTGTGAGGATAAATACACTGACTAGGAAAACAAAAGAGAGAAATGATTTCATTAGTCCTCTTTTACGACAATGAAGAGATCCTCGTTTGGTTTTTTCATGAGATACTTCTCACGGGCCATTTTTTCCAGCAGGTCAGGATTGTTATTTAAAGCCGCCTGATCATTTTTTACCTGCAGGATTTTGTCCTGATAAAACTGACGCGCTTCCTCTAGTTCAGCTTTCTTTCCTGATAGCTGAGTCTGTAGAAACAGATCATTGCTGTCAATAAATGCAAGCCAGACTATAAAAAATAAGGTTGATAGAAAATAAAAATTTTTAAAAAATGGTGGGATACGATCCAATAAGTTTTTCATCTGCTTTGAGTTTAATGGGTGGTTTGTCTTTCAAAGCTTCAGCAGATATGTAAAAATAGGGAATTTAAGCGGATTTGATCATCCCTGGTCAATCATCAATTTTCAACTCTTTAAATTTTTTCTCTCTCCTTCTCCAAATCAGAAGCATAACCGGCAGTATAACAATCCATCCGATCCATTCAATCAGATCAAAAGGTTCGCCTTTGAAGAATATTTTGTACGCGTGAAAAAGGAGTATAAGAAGCGATAAGATGGCTACAAGTAATGCCCCTGTCGCCTGATTCTGTTTAACCTTATAAATCCTTTTTGAAACCTTCATTTGCCTAAGAGATTAAGATTGATAAAAGGGAAACTCTTTGATCTGGTGTAAACGTCCTTCCACTTTTGTCCAAATGAAATGGCTCATGCCATTGGTAATAGCCAGATATTTGGCGTCCAGCACTTTGTTGTACTCCGCCACCTGACTTACCACTTTTTGAGCCAGCTTTACTGATGGTGCCTTGCACTCTACCAATAAAAAAACGCCTCCATCTTTATCAAGGATGGTAATATCAGATCGCTTCTGGTTTTTGAAATACTTGAGACTGTGCTCCAGTTTGGTCATCCCTTTTGGATAACCCAGATGGGCAAAAAGAAGATTTAAGAAATGCTGGCGCACCCACTCTTCGGGGGTCAAAACCACCCATTTTTTCCTGACAATACAAAAAATCCTGTTGTCCTCGATCTGGTAGTCAAACTCAGGAAGCTTGAGTGGCTGCATTTTTCAATCTGACCTGAGATAAGAAAATGAACCCCAAAATAAAGAATGTAGCTAGCGCCAATGTGCTATTCCGCATACTTCCGGTTACTTGTTCAATATAGCCATACACGAACGTCCCGAAGACGATTGAGAGGTTGTAAGTCACATCATAAAAGCTGAAGAAAGAGGCCGTATCTACCGTGTCCTTTGGCATAATCTTGGAAAAAGTGGCACGGGAAAGTGCCTGAATCCCACCCATTACCAGGCCAACTACTGCCGCCAATGCAAAAAATTCCCATTCCTGATTTACAAAATAAGCCCCAAAACAGCACAGTATCCAGATTCCAATCTGGATCGAAATGGCACGGATATTTCCCTGCTTTTTAGAAAGGTGAGCAAAAAGATAGGCTCCTGCAACAGCCACAAACTGGATAATCAGCACCGTCATGATCAGCTTGGAAGCTTCCATTTTTAACTCCTTAGAGCCGAAGGTAGCAGCCAGGTACATCACCGTCTGCACACCCATATTGTAGAAGAAAAACGCCAAAAGAAATTTCCTCATTCCGTCCATGTCCTTTAGCTGTCTCCATACTTTTCTCAGCTCCTTATATCCATTCACCAGGTAGTGGCCTTCCGGCTTCCTGCCATGTGGATTTTCAGGGAGCTTGGAGATAGCGTAGAGCGAAAACCCTATCCACCAAACACCCACAGTAAGGAATGAAATGCGCGATGCAACACCTGCATCGGCCAGCCCAAACGTACCGTGCATTTCGATGGTCACCAGGTTTATCACCAGCAGCACAACCCCGCCAATATAGCCGTAGGCATATCCCCTGGCGCTAACGATATCCCGCTTATCTTCAGTTACGATTTCATTTAAAAACGCATCGTAGAAAACCAGGCTGCCAGAGTAGCCCACGCTTGCCAGTGCTGAGCAAATGATCCCCCATTCTATATTTTCACCGGTGAAAAAGAAAAGCCCAATGCAAGAAAATGACCCAATGAACATGAAAAGTTTCAAAAAGAATTTCTTCTTGCCCGCATAATCCGCAATCCCTGAAAGGATGGGGAGGATAATGGCCACCAGGAGAAACGATGCAGAGAGCGCGTAGGAATACAAAACCGAATTGACCACCTCCATGCCAAAAAAACTTATCCGATCACCGCCACTTGCATTGACTGCTACGCTTTGGAAGTAAATGGGGAAAATGGCAGAGGTAATGGTGAGCGAGTAGACCGAATTGGCCCAATCGTACATGCACCAGGCATTGATAACTTTCTTATCGTTAAGCATAGGAATTGCGTTGATGCGGCAATATAATGAATGCTACTTTCACTATTTTTAGTGCATGGCAAAACAACGAAGAATTGATCCGCTCCAGGTACTCATAGAAGTAGTGGTGATCACGATAGGTATTGTGCTGGCCTATCAGCTCAATGCCATGAGGGAAGTGGAAAAAACTGAAGACGCTGAACTCAAAGTCCTTCGCGAAATTAAATCGAACCTTGAGTTGGATCTGATCGACCTAAGTGGGAATACGTATGGTCATGAAAATGCCATTAAGCTTATTGACTCTATTAAAAATTGGGAGGATCCTTATGAGGATCAACTCGGAGAGATGTTCTTTAGGATTTTTAGAGACTATCTATTTCTCCCTCAAACTAGCGCCTTCGAGACCCTAAAATCAAAAGGTGTGGATCTGATTTCGAATGATAGCATCCGAATTGGGACACAGCGACTCTATGATTTCTATTACCAGGTCCTCATTAAGTATGAATCAAATTATGCAGCCAACCAGCTCTTTGATGATTTCGAATGGGTGGCCACTACATACTATAAAAGCTACCCGATTACCTCGGGTGAGGTGCCAGTCCCAAAAATACGATCGGCAGAGTGGCTAAAAGATGACGAGCTAGTTGTCAGACTAGATATTGCACGATTTGAGCATTGGTTTGCGCTCAGCAGCTATAGACAAGTCAAGAATGAAATAGATAATCTCATTGTCACCATTGATAAAGAAATAAAATCTCGCTAGAATGGAATTTGACTTAAAAAAGGAAACGCTGCACAGGCAGAATATCCCAACCGCACGCCTCCCTTCAGGTACGGTCATAGAAATACCTATTTTTTCATATGAATCTAAAAACGAAGGCCCCACACTGCTACTTATGGCCGGCATGCACGGCGATGAAATCAATGGTGTGGAAATCATGCGGCGGGTGATCACCAAAAAGCTCTACCAGGTGAATGCCGGGCGGGTGATCCTGATGCCAGTTTTTAACGTATTCGGGTTCATTAATTTTAGCCGTGAAGTACCGGATGGCAAAGACGTAAACCGTTCATTCCCCGGATCGCAAAATGGATCACTTGCCAGCCAGTTTGCACACTTCATGATGCATGAGGTGATCCCTCATGTGGATTATGGGATCGATTTTCATACGGGAGGAAAGCTGATCAACAATTATCCGCAGGTACGAGCCATGCTGGACGATCCAAAAAATGAAGCACTGGCCAATGCATTTGCCTCACCCTTTATCATCAACTCACCTTTCAGGGACAAATCGCTCAGAAAAGAAGCCGGGAAGCTCGGGAAAAGTATTCTGGTGTATGAGGCCGGGGAGTCGCTCAAACTTAGAAAACCTGCCATTGATGAGGGCCTTGCCGGAATGAAGCGAGTGATGAAGCATCTTGGCATGATTGAGGATGCGCCTGAACCAAACAAAACCCCCATTACAATCAGCAAGTCGAGCTGGAGCAGGGCCAATAGGGCTGGCCTGCACTACGCCCAGGCCAGAAACGGCCAGCTGGTGAAAAAGGGGGAAGTGCTTGGTGTGATCTCTGACCCTTATGGCGAATATGAAAAGAAGATCAAAGCCACGCACGACTGCTATGTGCTGAGCGTGAACAATAACCCTGTGGTGAATCGGGGGGATGCATTGTTTCATACGGGGGTGGTGGGTTAATCCTCCACCACCTCAAACTCTACCCTTCGATTCAGCTTACGAGTTTCTTCGGTTTCATTGCTGGCGATTGGCTCATTACCACCATACCCTCTACCAGTCACCCGGTAGGGACTAATGCCCTGAGCAATGATGTATTCTTTCACTGTCTTCACGCGCTCCTCCGAGAGTTGAACATTCTTCACCGGATCTCCGGTATTGTCGGTATGCCCTTTTAGAAGGATTTTAATATTGGGATTGTCATTCATTACTTCCACGACCAGGTTCAACTCCTTTTGTGAGCCCTCAATCATGTTGGCCGTGCTGCGATGAAAAAGCACATGATCCAAGACGACTACACTTCCTTTCGAAATCGAAGAAAGGGTGATTATATTTTCACCCACATTCAATTGCTCATCCAGCATGATCATTTTAGGGAGGTAACCTGCAGATTTTATCTCCACTTCTTCTCCGGTCAAGGAGTCAATCACAAACTGTCCGTTCGCACCAATTTTAGTCTCTACACTTGTAATCATCTCGGCAGGTAAACTCTCCCCAGTTTTCGCATCTACGACTTTCAGAAGGATCTCCGATTTTGGCTCCTCCTTTTCTTCAATAATAGCAATAACGGGTTCTTCAACAACCGTAGTATCTTCCTCTATCTCCTCTTGAAATCTGATCTTCATGATATCACCATATCCGTCACTATCCTGCGAGCTGATGTAGTATGCCCACTCCGATCCATCCAGATAGCCAAAAGAAGTCTCTGAACCCGTTGTGTTGACCTGCGGACCCAGGTTCACCGGCTCACTCCAGTTTCTCCACGAATCGTCTTGTCGCACGCTATAAAACAAATCAAAGCTCCCTTGACCACCTCTTCTATTCGTTGCAAAAAAGAGCGTTCGGTTATCCTCTGCCAAAAAAGGGGTCACCTCCTGGGACTCTGTATTCAATTGGAATCCCAAGTTCTTAGGACGATCCCACGTTCCGTCGGCTTTCTTTTTCACCACATACAAATCCTCCACTCCATACGTATTATTGGATTCCATGCTCAAGATCATATATTTTCCATCTTTAGAGAGGCAGCCGCTTTGAACAGGTGCTTTGTTCTTCAAATACGGGATGCTCAATTCTTCCACCTTGCCCTCAGATACAAATTTGACTTTGCCCTGGTAGATTCCCTTGTCAAGGATCACCTCGCTATAAAAAACTCCAAAGGGACTAAAACCAATGGGGCTGACCATCCCCTTCTCTCCTAACCAGTCAGGAAAGACCAACACCTCCCAGGATTGTCCACCAATATTTTTTTCAATTGAATTGAAAACCTCATCGCTTTGAGGGAGCCCTCCTTTCTCTTCAGTATAGGCTATTGCTTGTTTGAATGGATTCAACATCAGATAGTTCTGACCACTAGGTGTATTAAGTGAATCGACCTGTGAGCCACTTCCCTCAAAGGAGATCTGACCATATGAAAACAGACTTAAAAACGTCAGTAGAGTTATTATTGAACTTTTCAATTAATTATTTTAATTTTTTCGTGAAAAATATTTGAATATATAAATATTCATATATATTATTGTACTTGTAAAGTTTCTCTATTGGTTAGTTGGTGACAAAGCTAAACAGCTAGTGAATTATTTGAAGTCCGGTGTGGTTAGCCGGACTTTTTTATTTCACCACTTTACTAACGAACGTATTTCCAGCTATTACAAACCTCCACGGTTTTAGTGCATCTTCTTCTGCATATTCCACACCAATTCGCGTATCGGACAAAATTTCAAATTCTTCATTCCTTTCTGACTTTCCAATCCATATTTCTTCCGAAAGCAAATCCTGTCCACTCATCCCCACATTTATTCCCATAGCCTGAGAAAGGGTGCCGGGCCCGGAAGCCAATTTAGCTTTGGTAAACTTCCTTCTTTCCTTCATTTCTTCCAGTCCTTCCATTGGCTCCAGCGCCCTGATCAAAACCGCATCAGCTAACCCCTCTTTATTCGTCACTACATTGAACAGATGATGGATGCCATAGCACAAATACACGTAGGCACTTCCTCCCCGCTGATACATTACTTCGGTTCTTCGGGTTCGTTTCTCATTGGCATGGCAGGCTTTGTCCCCCCTTCCACAATACGCCTCTGTCTCCACAATTTTTCCGGCGGTTAAAACCCCGCCTAAATTAGTCACAAGCACCTTTCCCAAAAGTTCCTTTGCTACTTGAACGACATCTCCCCTTTCATAAAACGATCTTGGGAGTTTTTCGTAAAGGGATGTATTAATTTCGAAAACCATAAATAAACCTTTAACTATGAAAAGAATCACAAATCTAATCGCACTCATCATCCTTGTTGCATTTGGTGCAAATGCCCAAATCAATACTCCTCAACCTAGCCCTGCTGGCTTAGTAAGCTCTACCGTAGGCCTTACTGACGTGAGCATTGAGTATTTCAGACCCGGGAAAAAAGGAAGAAAAATCTTCGGATCCGGCGATGAATACCTGGAGCAATTTGGAGAAATCTGGAGAACAGGTGCCAATGGTGGCACGATGGTGAACTTCAGCACAGATGTGAAAGTGGCCGGGCAAGATGTGAAAGCCGGTGAGTACCAAATGGTGAGTAAGCCAGGTGCATCTCAGTGGGAAGTAATGCTGATTTCCGAGCCTATTGGTGGAAATGAGAGTGCTTATGATGAAAGTAAAGTAGTAGCAAAAGCAACTGTAACTCCATCAAAGACTGCCAGTGCTGTTGAGAGAATGACTTTCCAGATCGCTGACATTAGCGCTGATAACACGTCTGCCAACATCGTATTCTCATGGGATGATGTGATGTGGAGTCTTCCCATTGAAGTGAGCTTCCATGAAGCTGTGATGAAGGACATTGCTGCTAAGACCCAGGTAAACCCTCAGAACTATGTTGCTGCAGCAAACTATTACCTCACTGCGGGTGAGAATCTGGAGCAAGCCCTAGAGTGGATGAACAAATATCTATCTGTAGGTGAAAACTCAGGTCAGTTCTGGAATGTGCACGTGAAGGCTCAGATCCTTGCCAAAATGGGCAAGAAGAAAGAGGCTATTGCTGCAGCACAGGATTCGATGGAAAAAGCCAAGAATTTTCCTAGCGGAGATTTTGGTTACGTAAAAAGAAATCAGGATTTGATTGATTCTTTGAAATAATCTTAAACCAGTAAGTTTTCAAAGCGTGGGCTTAGCTCACGCTTTTTTTGTGCCATATGATTTTTTAACCCTCACTTAACGATTTATTAGTATCCTTCAGCTAACTTTCAACTTATGAAGAGAATGCTTAAACATATCTTGCCTTTTTTAATGTTTGCCAGCTTAATGCTATTCAATGCCTGCAACACCGATGATTCTGTTGAAGAATCCAATGTTGAAATCGAAATTCAGGAAAGAATCGAGGAATTAATTTCTAAACTACCACCAGCCCATAAATATGATTTTAAGAAGGTGGAATTAGAAATTCCTCCATGTAGGTTAATTGAAGAAAGGTTCACCGCCTCGTATGAAACCGATGATACCAATCACCGATATTATTACCAAAATGGAGTTCTGTCTAAGGTTGAGCACTATGTAGGTGGAACCCTGAACAATTATAAGTTGTACGTGCACGAGGGAACTAATCATGTGAAAGTATATTCCGAAGATTCAGTCATTCTGGATGAATACTTCTATGAGGATGGTTTACCTATTAAAAGGATTTTTTATGATAATGGTAACGTGATAGCATATGGCTATAGCTATTATGATAATGGGCTTCTCAATCGATCCATAAGTGCTGGCATCAATGGAGAAATCTTCGTTTTGGACTATTTGTCAGATAAATATGGAAATATTGTTGAAAGTTGGGGCGTTTGGGAAAACGATGGGCCTCCTTCAGAAGAGTACCGCTATTTCTCAAAATATGACACGAATTTTTTTCCATACATAGGATTACCAGTAGAGTTTGAAAATACAGATGTATGGGGTCCATACAATGAAATTGAGGTTAAAGTTTACATTGATGGAGAACTAAGAAGTGATAATGAAGAGATTTCGCTGGAATATTATGATAATCGTCTTGTAAAGACGAGAGTTGAAGATTCCGGAACAATTCATCAATTTGATTATGTCTATGATTGTGATTAGATGACTGCAAGAACTATAGCGTGGGCTTAGCTCACGCTTTTTTTGTGCCTACAAAAATCTGGAAGATTAAACTTAGTATCATCGTACCTCCACACCCAATCACATTGTACCACAGGTAGCTAAGTGAGAACATCCCGGCTTCTGTCATGAAATGAATAATGATCACGCTGGTCTGAGCTATAATAGCTGCTATGAAAACGGGATTGCCTTGCACCTTTTTGAAGAAGAAGGCGACTAAGAAAATTCCCAGTACTGTTCCATAAAATATTGACCCGACAATATTTACTGCCTCAATGAGGTTCTCCGAGTTCTTCGCAAGAATCGCAAAAAGTATGGCCAGCACACCCCAGGCAAATGTCAAAAGCTTGGAGGTGTTCAGGTAATGATGCGGCGATCCATCCTTCTTAATTGCCCGCTTGTAAAAATCAACCGAAGTGGTGGATGCCAACGCATTGAGCTCTGAAGAGGTGGAAGACATGGCAGCTGAGAAAATCACGGCTATCAACAATCCAATCAATCCGTGAGGCAGATAGGTGATAATGAAGGTAAGAAAAACGTAATCGGAATCTTTGGTTTCCAGGGATTCATCCGCTTTCAGGATCACTTCCTTTGCCTGCCTCCTCAAATCCACTGATTTTGCGTCCGCTTCTTTCAGCAGATTGGCATACAAATCTTTTTGATCCTCCGAAGTGGAGTTGGCCAGGTTCTCAGCGGCTGCCCTTCGTTCATCAAGCGCATGGGAATACTCATGATTGATGAGCTCAAACTCTTCTGCATACGCTGAGTTTTGAACGATCTCTACCGATGCTTCTTTGAAGTGAATCGGCGGGTTGTAAAAGATGAAAAACACATATACCAACACTCCAACAAAAAGTATGAAAAACTGCATGGGGATTTTCAGGATGGCATTGAACATCAGGCCCATGCGGCTCTCAGCAGCACTTGTACCGCCAAGATATCGTTGTACCTGCGATTGATCCGTCCCAAAGTAGGAAAGTGCCAGAAAAAATCCACCGGCCAGTCCCGACCAGATGGTATATCGCTCACCCGCATCAGTGCTGAAATTCACTGCTTCCAGCTTTCCCAGATTCCCCGCAATCTCCATGGCCCCACCAAATGAAGTGTGATCTCCAATGTACCCAAGAATTACAAAAAAGGCTGCAAACATGCCCCCCATGATTACCGCCATCTGTTGCTTTTGTGTGATCGAAACAGCCTTGGTTCCACCTGAAACGGTGTAGATAATCACCAAAATTCCTGTGCCCAAAATCGTCACCGTCAGATCCCAGTGAAGGATGGATGAAATGATAATGGCAGGGGCATAAATGGTAATTCCGGCTGCCAATCCCCGCTGAATCAGGAATAGAGAAGCTCCGAGATATCGGGTTTTTAGATCAAATCTCTTCTCCAAAAATTCATACGCTGTATAAACCTTTAGCCGGTAGAAAATGGGGATAAACACCGCTGAAACCACTATCAGTGCAAGTGGTAGCCCAAAATAGTTTTGCACAAATCCCATCCCACTTTCGTAGGCCTGTCCAGGAGTAGATATGAAGGTGATGGCACTGGCTTGAGTAGCCATCACTGAGAGGCCAATAGTCCCCCATTTCATGGAATGCCCACCAAGTAGGTATCCTTCTATATCCTTTTGCCCCCTGGTTTTGTACACGCCATACGCCACAATAAAAAGTAGGGTGCCAAAGAGCACAATCAGGTCAAGATTGTTCATTAATACGTACTGCTAAAAAGGTGAAATAAAAGAATAAGCACAGCCAGCCAGGCAGCCACAAACAGGTACAGATACCTCCATTTTTTGAATAATGGTGGCTTATCGATATTCTTTTCTGAGATCAGTTCTGTCATTTGCCCAGGGAAATCATGTTTACAAAAATCCGGTATGCCCCGGGCACTCCAGCAGGCAATTCCCTGAACCAGCTATACCCGGAGTAGACATAGTATCCCTCTCCGTACCTCGCCACCAGTAGTCCTCCTGTTTTGGGACTTTCCCCCGGATCGTTGCTTTTTAGGATCGGAGTAAACTCCTCAGACCACTTATCCGGAAAATACAATCCACGCTCCTGCACCCAGCTTTCAAAATCTCTATCGGTAATCCTATTCGGAGTATTCATCACCGGATGATCAAACCCAATAATCTCAACAGGCGCCTGCTCTACTGCAATCCTATCCCGAGATAGTTTCAGGTCATAAGGAGCAATCTCCTGAGTGACCAACTGATGACTGGTGTTGTACTGAATGATGAGGTTGCCCCCCTGCTTCACATAATCAAAGAGTTCCTTGTTTTTATAAGAGAGCCACTCCACCGTATTGAACGCCCGGATGCCGAGAATGATGGCGTCATACTGTGACAGATTTTCGAGAATCACATCATCCTTTTGCAGGGTGACTACCTGATATCCAATCTGTGCCAGGTTGTCCGGTATAGCATCTCCAGCCCCCTCGATATACCCAATCAGGTTGCCCTTTTTCTTCAAATCCAATCGCACCACTTTCACCTTTGAATCCGGGTAAAGTGTTTGTTTGGGGATGTGGTCATAATCAATCACAGAAAGTCCCTTCGAATAGGTTTTGCCCTCCACTTTGGCATTTCCAATGATATGCCCTTCGGAAGCATTGGCCGGAGGTATTATTTCGAAAGTAAAAATCTGTTCTTCACGCTTTTGCGAAAGATCAAAATCATACGTCGCGGGAGTCACCTTCCATCCATCCGGTGCGACGAGGGAGACTTCACCGCTACAGTTTGCTTTGCCGGCTATCACCCTCACATCTACTGATTTGGGTGAATTGTCCCCGAAGACCAAAACCCCACCGGCAATGTTCACCATCACAGGAGGCCCGATGGTCAGTGGCTCCACCACCTCTCCATCCACCGGATCAGTGCGACGGTACAACACCGGCACTTTATAGGTGATTTCCTCTTCGCCCAGACTGACCGTAACATCTCCGGTTATGGCCGGATCATTTTCAGGCTTGCCAATTAGTCTTTGGTCATTCACCGCATACATCCCCAACTCACCCTCGTCTACCAGCCAATATGGGTGACTAAAATTCATTCCTGAAGGAAGCTTAAAATTCATTTCCGAAGTAAATGGCTTATTGTTGAGGATAGGAGCCCCAAATGAGATCGGATTTGGCCACCCAGAAAACTTGATTCGCTCCACCTTCATATCCATCGAACTTCTGTTCACAGCCTCCAGATTTATGGAAATAGAATCACCAACTGCGTAGTTTGCCTCGGTAGATGACAAGGAAAGATAAAGACCTGACACTGCCATGATCAGCTCGTCTATTTCCTGTCGCTTCACTTCCCTCCAAAAATCACTATCTATTTTATCCAGCGCCTTGCGGGCACCCATCAGTGGTTCTATGATGGATGAAGGATTTCGTTCATCATACTGCTCAATGGCCTTATTGATGAAAAAAGCTACTTCTTTGCTTCCCTTCATACGATCCCATGAGGTATCTATTCCTTCGAAAGGGGTCTCACCTTCCTTTCCCTCCCACTGTTTCAGGTATTCAATCTGGTCTCCTCTGGAGCCTGAAGAGCCAAAACCCTGGCTCTTGTGCATGCTGCGACTTCTGGCGGCAATCTCAGTGTAGGACTCGCCTAGCAGCACATTGTATCCACCTACATTAAATGTCTTCAAATCGGTGGTATCCATGCCGGAATCCCTAAACCACCACCATCCGGTATTCCAAAAAATCTTTTTCGGTTGCCAGGTATCTACCAAATCAAGCTGCTCCGGGTAGGCATTCTTATCACCGCTCAGCTTGAAGGCTTCCCTCGCCAGAATGGCACTGGCGGTATGGTGCCCGTGCGTGCGCCCATCATCGGTAAATCTGGTGATGATAATATCTGGCCGAAATTTCCTGAATGCCCAAACGAAATCTGCCAATACCTGATCTCGATTCCAGATGTTAAAGGTCTCATCGGGATCTTTTGAGTACCCAAAATCATTGGCACGAGAAAAAAATTGCTGACCACCATCTATCTTGCGTGCCGCTAAAAGCTCCTGGGTGCGGATCAGTCCAAGTTCTTCACGTATCTGCGGGCCGATCAGGTTCTGGCCTCCATCGCCCCTTGTGGCTGAGAGATAGGCAGTTCTCATCAATTCCTCATTTGCATAATAGGCAATCAACCGGGTGTTTTCATCGTCAGGATGAGCCGCCACATAAAGCACAGACCCCAGCACATTGAGTTTTTCCAGTCTCAGACGAATGTCACCGGGCTTATAGACGTTGAATTGTTGGGCGTTAGAACTAAGAAAAAAGGCTATCAGTGCATAGCCAAACAGGGCGCGGGTTTTCATAGATTGGTTTTCGTTCGGGTTAGTTACGAGTAAAGGGGCGGAAAGTTATGTGAATTGGATGAGCGGTAGAAAAGTATGCGAACTTCTCCTTTCGTTTTTTTAGCTAGCTTTATTCAACCAACGCCTGATTTTGAGATCAACAAAGTTCACACCTAAAACCTATCTGAAAATTGAGACCGAGAGCATAGCCGGAGTGCTCAATATCGGTTTCTATCTGCTTCCACTTTTTTTACTGATTGTCCTTATTCGTCAGTTTATCCAGGCCGATTATGATATGATGGTGGTCATTGGTATAGCCATACTCACCTCGCTTTATATCCGCCATCAATTCCTTCTTGGAAACATGGAGCGATCCATCATGTGTATAGCTGTTTTCTTCTCTATGCTCCTCACAATTGTATGCTCACTTGGTAATGGCATCCATGATATTGGCCTTATCGGCTACCCGATCATTATTGCATTTTCAAGTATCATACTAGACCAGCAAAAGCTGGCAATTGCCTCTGTACTTAGCATTGCGGGTCTAACCTGGTTGGTAGTGGGGGAAATGTTTGGCCTCTACACTCCGGCTCCCACCACACCTGGCAGTTTGGGGGATTTTATAGTTTCCAGTCTATTGATTGTGATTGGAGGTTTTGTTGCTTTCAGTTTAACCAGGAATATGAGGGTCTCTGCATTTAAGGCACAACGAGAGGTGGCAATTAGTAAAAAAGAGGCACTGGTGTTGGGTAAAGAAATCGAAGAAAAAACGGAGATTATTTCGGAGATACACAAAGCGGCAATCAACAGCCTTAGTCACATCATTCAACTGATCAGGCACAAAGAATCGAAAGAAGCGGAGCTAGTCCCCCTCTACGAAAGCCTGAAAAGAAAGATTTTGGTCATTGAGGAATCTCATGAAATCCTTCTTGAGGCCGGAGACCCTTTGATGCTGGACATTACTAGACTTTCTAAAAATCTACTGATCAAATACCGGGAGACTCTAAAATCTTCCTTGCTGCAAATTGACGTTGGGGAAGTGCCATGCTATCTCCGGCAGGACCTGGCCATCAACTATGGCATTTGCATGCTTGAGCTAATCAACTGCGTTGATGCGCAGGATGATTCGGCCATTCTGGTGAAATTGGAAATAAACAAGCCTACCATCAAATTGAGGCTCATGGGCCTAAAAGGAGATAAGATGCCCGAAAGCATCATGATCGACCTGCTGACCAGGCAACTGAAGGGTTCACTTACACAATCTGAGAATGAATTATCGCTAACATTCAATTCGGTAAAATGAATTTATCCAACTGGCTGCCATATGACGATAATTTAGATCTGGAGTCGAGGAAGGAGATTTCTAACCTGATTAGAACCTTTCTGTACATCATTCCCGGTATTTCAATTGTACTGGCAGCAATGGACTTCACACTTGGCCTCACAGATATTGCCCTCGTGACCTTGACAGTCCCACTCTTCTGCGGCATTTCGCTTATGGCACTAAATCGTGGCTACATCAATCTCTCCATGATCATAATTATCACGATTCTGATTGCCTCTACAACTGGTATTTGCATTATCGGGTACCGAATTCACGAGATTGGGATTATTCTGTTTCCCGTCTTGGTACTTTTCTCAAGCCTCGTTATGAACGTGCGAGGAGTAGCCATTACCACAATCATTGTGATTTTGTGTATTGCAGTGCTCGTATTTGGGGAAGCATTCGGAATCTTCCCACCAAACAATACGCCCCGTGCAAAATGGGCAGACCTGGTGGTGGTATTGACAGTTATTGTACTCCATATTTTTACCACTTACAGCTTTTCCAACATTACCAAGAACAACCTGAAAAGAGCTACCGATGAGCTCAATGTTCAGAAGCGATATAAAGCCGATATCGCTCAAAATCTGGAGGAAAAATCCGAACTGCTGAGAATGGTGCATCACAGGGTGAAAAACAACCTGCTCCTGATCAATAGCCTGATAGAGTTGGAGACGTATGGTCAGTCTGGCGCCAAAAATCAATTGCAGGAAATCACCGACAGTATTCATACCATTGCCCGCGCACATGACCCGCTCTATCATACCGAAGATTATAAAAAG
This sequence comes from Ekhidna sp., assembly GCF_040223195.1. GTDB lineage: Bacteria > Bacteroidota > Bacteroidia > Cytophagales > Cyclobacteriaceae > Ekhidna. The sequence goes on from NZ_JAVKDX010000003.1 coordinate 134,690, forward strand.
GTCGCTATCAAACTATACCTTGAAAAGCTCATTGCTGCCTTTACTCAGTCCGCAGGGTTCAGCAGGGTAGAAATCGATGTGAGCGACAAATTCATTTTTCATGAAACAGCACTCCTGCTTGGCATCATCACTCAAAAAATATTAAGCAGTATCAATAATTCTCAGGGTTTGGAACTCACTGTTGCACTGAAGATCAGTGGAAAAAAATCCTCACTCGTAGTGAAATCGATGAATAAAGAAAAGCTTGTAATTGAGGAGACCTCTTTGGTCAATCTCCTGGCGAGTGAACTACATGGTAAATTGGAGATTTCAAATAATGAAATCAGAATTTCCTTTCAAGCGGAAGAAGTGGATGCTTAGCCTAGCTTGCTAAAATCCTTCACGTCAGCGTCGCTGGTAAGAATGCGCTGAAAGATGGCATTTAAGTCCTCAAAATCCCATGGTTTGGTTACAAAATCATGAATGCCAAAATCACCAATTGTTTCATACAAATCAGCTCTTTTAATAAACCCGCTCAGGATCATTCGTTTGATTTCCGGCGCAAAAGAAAAGACGTCTTTTAATAACTCAACCCCGGACATGTGGGGCATTCGGTGGTCAGTAACGATGAGATCGATTTTCTCCTTTTTGATGATCTCCAGCGCCTCCTGCGGCCCCAAAGCAGTGTGAACATTGTAGAGTCTTCGGAAAGTGGATTTGAAGCCTCTCAGGTTGGGCATCTCATCATCCACATAAAGAATGGTGTATTCTTTATCAACTTTAGTGGCTTGTCTGGCAGCCCTTCTGGCGGCTCTTCGCTCTGCTCTTTCTTCTGCTGTGAGTGTTTCCATAGACAACTTATTATTTACAAAAATACAAGAATTAGTGAGGAATGGATATCTAATTTTTGATAAGTAAAATACTTAACCGGGCCTGCATTTCCCGATAATTCTATTCATAATTTAATGAAAATAAGAACACTATTTCAATCTTTCCGGCAATTGAAGAATTGAGTTGTCTCAGCGAGGGTCAGGCCTTCCGGAGGGTAAAAATAAAAATAGTGCCTTGACCTTGAGGGTTATCCTTTACAGCTATGGCACCTCCATTTTGGGAGATTAAGTCCTTGGTAATAAACAGGCCAACACCGGAGCTTTTTTCATTGTCCGTGCCGGGGCGCTTGTTGTCCTTCTTCATCTCAAAAAGGTTGGCTTTCATTTCATCTGAGATTCCAATCCCGGTATCGATTATGCTAATGGAGATATCCTCCCCCTGATCTTCAACCTTTACCTGAACACTCCCACCTTTTGGGGTAAATTTCACCGCATTGGAAATTAGGTTTCTCATCACCACTTTCAGGGCATTCCTATCAAACACGCATTTTGTATCCAGATCGCCCATCACGCTTAAGCTTAGTTCCTTCCTGTCTATATGGCTTTGCAGCCGATCTATGGTTGGGTTTATGATTTCATCCAGCGCTATTTCCTCCTGATCAATCTTATTGGCTGAAGCTGCACGGCCCCACTCCATGAGCTCTTCCAACATCTGGATCGTATGGTCCACACCTTTGTCAATCGTGCCCATAAACTCTTTTGCCTGCTCCAGCCCCACCTGTTCTTCCCTTACCAGCGAAATCACACTTTTCAGGTTACTCATCGGCCCTCTGATGTCGTGGCTCACAATCCGGATCAATGTATCGCGCAGCAGGCTCGCCCGCTCCACCTCAGCTTTCGCCTTTTGGAGCTGACGCTCAATATCTTCGATATTTTCTGTAACATTCTTTTCCATACTTGTGCTTTCAAGCTAAAACTAATTAAGGAATCTGCCTGATAATAGACAAGTCGCCTTCGCAATTTTTCGACCATTTCCTTCCATATCTACATATTTCTATATCTTTAGCTAAACCTCTAAAGAAGAAACTATGTCAATGTACTGCCTCGCATGGAAATATAAAGTCTCATCAAATCAGTCAAAATTTGAAGAAGAATATGGCCGAAATGGGAGCTGGTTCAAGTTTTTTGAGACTTGTGAAGATTATCTGGGTCACGAGCTTATGAAAAGTGCAGATGGCAAATCTTACATCCTCGTAGACAAGTGGATGTCAAAAGCCGACTATGAGGATTTTCTCGACGAACACAAGGCTGAGTATGATCAGCTGAACGAGAAGAACAAGGGATTGTATGACGAAGAGGAGGCACTTGGAGAGTTTGACCTTTTGCAGTAATTAACAAACCCACTCCTAAATTTGCCGTTTGAGTTGGGAATCAAACTAACTCAAACATGAAAAATTCTATCAAGCTTCTTGCGATTTTTGGACTAATTGCTGTTTCCCTATTTTCATTCATCCCTAAAGGTTCTGATACTACCCTCGAAGAAGAGGCGGTAAAAATGGTTGTTTTGGAGTCTTACATCAATGGCGCCTTTAACGAGCTGGATGCCGAAGCAATGGAAAATGGGTTCCACAAAGATTTTGCAATCTATTCAGCCAAAGGTGAAGAAATCAGCAAATACCCCATCGCTGACTGGGTAGCAGGTGTGAAAAAGCGCAAAGCCAACGGGTATGACCCGGCAGATGAAAAAAACATCTGGAAACACAATTTTGCTAGCGTAGATGTGACAGGGGGTGCAGCCCAGGTGAAAGTAGAGCTTACCAATCAGGGCAAGCATGTCTTCACTGACTATCTAAGCCTACTGAAGTTTGAAAGTGGCTGGAAAATCGTAGCAAAAGTTTATCACAGACATTAAAAGAAGAAGCCCCTAAAAGGGACTTTTTTTATCCCTCTACATCACCCCATACGAGTGATTCCGCATAGGTAAAAAATCCCCGATCAATGACAATGGGTGAAGTGATATTGTTGTGATACAATCCTCCGGTACCCAAGCCATGGTATTCTTCGTTCCCGGGATATCGGCTGGCAAACTGCGCTATGGCATTCAACCCCAGATTCGATTCCAGATAGGATGTGATCCACCATTCTATACCATGCATCTGAGCCAGATCGATCCATTCCTGTACGGAAGCAAAGCCTCCATGAAGCGTGGGCTTCAAAACCAAATATTGAGGTTTTAACTCCTGAAGAAGATCTACCCGATCCCTGGAAGAATTGATTCCAATCAGCTCTTCATCAAGTGCAATAGGTATTTCGCTACGATTACAAATGAGCTCCATGGCCTCCGGCTGCATCGGCATGATTGGCTGCTCGATGGAGTGAATGTTGAGTTTGCTCAGCTCATTCAGTTTAAACAAGACCTCATTGGTCTCAAAAGCTCCGTTTGCATCGAGGCGTATGATCAGATCATCCGAAACCTTTCTCAGAGACTTGATGATTTCCAGCTCCGTATCAAAATCAAGAGCTCCTACTTTTAGCTTTATACATCTGAATCCTGCATCCAGCTTTTCCCTGATCTGCTTTTTCATGAACGCCTCATCCCCCATCCACACCAACCCATTGATAGGTATATTAATTGTTTTAAAGTCTTCCGCAAAAATCCTTTTCTCCCCACCTCGCATCAGGTCCAGTAGTGCCATCTCCAGCCCAAATCGAACACTGGGGATTTCCATGGGCACCAATTCACTTACTGCTTCAAAGACCTCCTCTTCGCTTTGAGGCTTTCGTATTCCAGCCAATCTGGAAGTTAAATGCTCCAAAAAAAGAGGGATTTCATCTACTTCCTCAGGACTCAGCCGGTGAATGGGCGCCACTTCCCCAATACCACAGACTCCAGCATCATCAAATACTTTCAGAAACCAAACCTTACGATCATTCATAGCTCCCCTGCTTGTGCGGGCAGAAAATTTAAAATCAAGGAGGTACGGTTTAACTTCGAGTCGCATTATGAATCTAAAATTAGAAGATTTTTTATACGATCTGCCAGATGACAGGATTGCCAAACATCCCCCTAAGGAAAGATCTGGATCTAAACTCCTTTTCTATCAGCAGGGTGAGATATCGCATCACGAATTTAAAGACATTGACGGCCTAATTCCTGAAAATTCACTCCTCGTTTTTAATGATACGAAGGTGATCCCTGCAAGAATAATTCTGCACAAAGAAAGTGGTGCCCGAATCGAGATATTCTTACTTGAGCCCCTCAAGCCATCCAACGTGCACGAAGAGGTGATGAACAGTCGGCAGGAATGCACCTGGAAATGCATGATTGGCAATGCCAAAAAGTGGAAAAACGAAACAGCCCTGCACCTGGCTTCACTTTCACTGCAAGCTATACGCAGGGGGGATGATGAGGTGACTTTTAAATGGAACAGTGATCTGACTTTTTCTGACTTGCTCACTGAGATCGGGAAAATACCCCTACCACCATATATAAATAGGGAAGTAGAGGCGGACGATCAGGATCGGTATCAGACGGTGTATTCAAAAATGAAAGGAGCCGTAGCAGCCCCAACCGCCGGCCTCCATTTCACTAATGAAATTATTGACGGCATTCAGGCCAAAGGAATAAAGACCGACTATCTCACGCTGCATGTTTCCGCTGGTACTTTTCAGCCCATCAAAAGTGAAAAAATCGCTGATCATCCAATGCACAGTGAGCAAATCTGGATATCCCGACAAAACATAGAAAACCTCATGGCCGCCAGCAAAATCATCGCCGTGGGTACCACCTCAATGCGCACCATGGAGAGCCTCTACTGGTTTGGGGTAAAGCTGCTTCAGGGCAAAAAGGAATTCTTCATTCACAAGCAGGATCCTTACTCCTTTATTCCAATCGAGCGAAATCAAGCATTGGAGGCGGTGCTCAGCCACCTCGATGAACTTGAACTTGAGCGCATCGGCGGGCAGACTGAGATTTTCATCTACCCCGGCTATTCATTTCAAATTTGTGACGGACTGGTCACCAACTATCACCTTCCAGGCTCCACACTCATCCTCCTGGTTGCGTCTTTCATCGGTGACAACTGGAAAAAAGTGTACAAGTCTGCCCTGGAAAATAATTATCGTTTTCTAAGCTACGGCGACAGCTCTTTTTTGCTGCGCTAGGTTGATTTCATTTTCAATCGTTGATCGCGGATATAATCCAGGGAAAATTTTCCACTGCCAGTGATTGCGATCAGAATCAATAGCCCAAGTGTGACAGCTGCCATAGGTAGTTCCATGTAGTTGTCTCCGGCCAGCATTTGTTTGTAATTGAAAATAACCGCCCCGGCCAGTATCGGAATATTGAGCAGGCACATCCACCTTGTGAGTGCACCACACATCAAAATAATCCCGCCTGCCATATGGATGAAAATAATAGCATGCGCCAGATGGGCTGCTACAAAAATCCAGCCTACCGACTGGATATTAGCTGTGAAACTGTCAAAATTGCTCGCAAAAACAATTCCTTTGTAAGTGACTAACCCACCCAAAGCGATGCGAAGAAAATCTACCAAAATGGGTGGATTGATCGATTCGATTTTCTGAATGATCCCCATAATTTCGGTATTTGATTATACATAAGTTACTGAAAAATAAACTCATATCCAATAATCACCCCCTTGTGGGGGTGGTCTCATGATTCATCGAAAGAGGTGAAAAATACCCTATTCTGGGTATTGAATCCTAGCGGCGGGCACTGTTCCTTTGTATTGTTAACTAGCAAAAAAACTATGAGTCAACTCATAAAAAGTCTATCAATCCAACGCACTCACCTCGAATTGGTGGGGAAGTTTTTTCTTTTGGTTTTGATACTTGCGTTGATGATTGGTTGAGATCGCTCTGTGTCACCGCACAACTTACCGTTAAACATTAAGAAGGCGCCTTTCGAGGCGCTTTTTTATTTTAGCGGACAAAATACCCATCTTACTTGCATGAGTGAAGCGCACTATTCCGCACCTGAAGAACGACTGAACATACTGACCCACGGAGCTGGGGTGATCCTTAGTGGTATCGGGTTAATCTTTTTGCTTGCAAAATCATCCTCTCTGTTGGAAATAGCCTCATCACTGACTTTTGGCGCAAGTCTCATCATTTTATACACAGCCTCCACCCTCTATCATGCGGCCAAAGAACGCGCACTGAGGGCCCGTCTGAGAATATTTGATCATGCAGCCATCTATATACTCATTGCAGGCACATACACACCAATTTGCCTGATCACCCTACGCGAAAGTGCGGGCATTTCCTTACTGATTGTAATCTGGACTGTTGCTCTCTGTGGGGTTGTGTTAAAGTTGTTTTTCACCGGAAGATTTGACCGCCTTTCCACGATCATGTACATCGCCATGGGCTGGATTGCGATTTTCGCAATCAAACCTCTGCTATCCCACATGAGCACAGAAGGGCTTTTGTGGCTACTGGCAGGTGGGGTGTTTTATACCACAGGTGCCATTCTTTACAGCATTCGCACCATCCCTTTCAATCATGCCATTTTTCATTTCTTTGTCATTGGTGGTAGTACCAGTCACTTCATTATGATTTATAGTTTCGTCTTATAATCCCCTGAGCTCACCTTAATTTTTATTTCTTGCTATGTATTACGCCTGTGGTTCTTTAATTTAATAGGCCATTAGTTCATTAAATGGATAGATGCCGCTACCACCTAATTTCCTTCGTGAGCTGCCTTTATATAAAAGTTAGGGGTATCCTACTCGTCTTTATACTTTTTTCGTTGATCACTCCAAATTTTGGCCAGCAGGCAATAAGCAAAAGAAAACTGAGCCAATATGTGCTTAGAGGCTGGAATACGGAAGATGGCCTCACCTCCGAATCCGTCAATGAAATTGCCCAGACAGAGGATGGCTATATCTGGATCGGCTCTTATACCGGATTGCATCGATTCGATGGGAAAAACTTCACGGTATTTACCAGTCAAAACAGTGATATCCCCTCCTCCAATGTGCTGCGAATCGAAAAAGGCCACAATGGGGAATTGTGGCTCGGCACCCTGCATGGCGTTGCGATTTATAAGAATGGGAAATTCACTCTTCCACGAACGCTAGAGCCGGTAGCCAATCTCAGCATTGAAGAAATGCTACTGACCCGTGAAGGGGAATTGTGGTTTAGTACAAAATCCAATAGCCTGTTTCAATTTAAAGACAATATGCTCAGGGAGTTTACAAAGGAATTCAATGTGGATAAGAGCACGGTTTTGTCCATTGAGGAAGATTGGGAGGGAAATGTATACTTTGGGACGGACGATTCCAGACTCTTAAAATATACTACTGATGGCATTTTACAGAACTATGATCTTGGCTCAGGTATCAATGGAGTCAATACCATCCTGGCTGGTAATGGGATACTCTACCTGGGCACGGGTAGCGGATTATATATTTGGGAGGGGGGCGATTTAATCAAACACAGTTTTTTGGGGAACACCACTATCAATGCAATCATTGTAGACAAAGAGAAAACGCTATGGTTGGGCACCATGAATGGCCTTTTCAGGTTCCAAAAAAATCCTAATCAATTGGACTCCCTCACGGAGGCTAATGGTATGCCCAGCAACATCATTGAAGATATCATCTTTGACTCACAAGGCAACCTGTGGGTAGGCACTTACCGCAACGGTATTTTTTACCTCGGGGATGGCAGCATCACCAGCTACACAAAAAATGACGGACTGGCCACCAATATCATCGCAAGCGCTACGGAGATTTCAGAAAATACCTACCTGGTGGGGAACGAAAATGGCACACTCAACCTGATAAAAAATGGCTCAATTTCGACACTCAAACCGCCTGTGCCTATCCCCACCGAACGACTGAAAAATATCTTCACAGACAGCCAGGGTCGGATCTGGATTAGTACCTATGGAGGGCTGGTGCTGCTCGATGGAAACAAAGGCAAACATTACCAGGTCTCGAACGGCTTCCCCGATAATTTTGTAAGGCTGGCCTTTGAAGATCGGAACGGGGAGATATGGGTAGGCACTAAGAATGCCGGGCTTTTAATATTCAAAAACCCCAACGAGTGGGAATCCCTCACCATAGATGATGGACTCAGTTCCAACTACATTATGTCTATAGAACAACAGCCCAATGGTGATCTAATCGTTGGGACGATCAGCGGCCTCAATATCATCAGAGATAAAAAGGTAATCAAGACGATCACTGTGGAAGACGGGCTTCCCTCCAATTTTATGTTTGCCACCTGCTTCACAGAAAACTTCATTTGGATCGCATCGAATGACGGGCTCTCGGGCTACAACGACCAGGGCATCATCAACTTTGATACGGAAAATGGCATGCCATCAAACATCATTTATGATGTACTGGCTGACGATAAGGGGAATCTATGGATGGCCTCCGAAAATGCCATCTTGAGTGTGAAGATAAAAGACCTGGAGGCTGCTGCGAAAGACCCAGAGCATGACATTCAGGTAAAGCAATATGGTGAAAGCTATGGTATGAAAGACAGCCACTGTCTTGGGGCTGTGCTTTCATTTACTGACAGTAAGGGACGTTTTTGGATCCCCACTATTGGAGGGATCGTGCTGCTGGATCCTGATGATATAAAGACCCCATCCTTTCGCCCCAATGTGCTGATAGAGAACGTATATGCTGATAACAAAGAAGTTTCCATTAGCTCAGAGATAATCATCCCACCCGGCACAAACCGGCTATCCATCGACTTCACTGGCATCAGCTACACTCAGACAGACCTTTTAAAATTCAGGTATCGGCTAAATCCGTTTGACAAAGAATGGGTGGAAGCATCCACGGAGCGAAATGCTGTTTACACCAATCTGGCCCCTGGAAATTATTCGTTTGAGGTACAAACATGGATAGAAGGCACCTCTAATAGCACCACCATTTCTCAGGATGTAATCATTGCAGCATCCTGGTGGCAAAAAGGCTGGGCACGGGTGCTTATGGTAGTTGCCATCATTTTTATCGCCTTGCTCATCTATTGGATTAGGATGCGTGCCTTGCGCTCCAGAAACCTGAGGCTGGAAGAGACAGTAAAGCAAAGAACCAGGGAAATAGAGGAACAAAAGCACGAATTGAAAGTAGCGCTGGACAAGCTACGCAGCGCCCAGGAGCAAATGATCCAATCCGATAAAATGGCTTCTCTTGGAATCCTGGCTGCAGGAGTGGCGCACGAAATAAACAATCCGCTAAATTTCATTCAAGGCGGTGTGGAAGGTTTGGAGCAAAATCTAAAAAGGAGCAAAAAAATTAAGAGCGAAGAATACGGACTGCTCATTGGCGCAATCAAAGAGGGGATTTCCAGGGCGTCCACCATTGTGTCTAGTCTCAATGAATTTAGCCACGCCTCAGACAAGAAGCTGGAGCCTTGTGACATCTACCACCTCATTGAAAACTGTCTAACTATGATCCGGTATCGGCTGAAAAATGGAATAGAACTTGAGAAAGAATTTCCTGAAAAGGATGCCATCGTGCTTGGAAACAATGGCAAACTCCACCAGGCCTTTCTCAACATCATCACAAATTCCATTCAGGCGATCGAAAAGGAGGGAATCATCAAGATTAAAGTGGAACTGGAAGACGAAAACATCGTCATTGACTTTACGGATTCCGGACATGGTATCAAGCCGGAACACCTCAATAAAATCACTGAGCCATTCTTTAGTACAAAAGATCCCGGCAAAGGCACAGGCCTGGGACTATCCATCACCTACTCGATCATCAACGAGCACGGGGGATCACTCAAGTACTCGTCTGAGTGGGGAAAAGGCACCACAGCACGGGTAACTTTACCGATGATGAAAAAATGAAATTCAAAGCCCCCATTCTAAAATTTGAAGCTGAGCTCTGGAGCTACTATGTGGCAATTCCCAAAAACATCGGCGATCAATTCATTGAAGGTGACAACCGACGGGTGAAATGCTTCATAAATGGTGCGGACCCGATTCACAGTGCACTCATGCCAAAAGGAGAAGTTTATAGTATTTATGTGAAAAAGGACTTCCTAAAAAAGCACGGCCTTAGTGAAGGAGAAGAGGTAGATGTTTTGCTGGAGAAAGACACCTCGGAATATGGCATTCAGGTACCGGAATCGTTTCTGGTCTTGCTGGATCAGGATGAGGAAGGAGCCAACTATTTCAAATCCCTGACTATGGGCAAACAACGAACGCTGATCCATATCGTAGGGAAAGTAAAAAATGTGGATAGCCAATTGGCCAAAGGTCTGGCAATCATGCACCATCTAAAGGAGGCCAACGGAGAGATTGACTTCAAGCGACTCAATGTGCTGATCAAAGAATATAATAATCGAAAGTAAAGTATGCGTGAACTCAACTCTTGACAAAAAGTGTTTTCACTTGACTAATTTTAAATCCTATGAAAATCAATCTGGCATACAAAGGAGACGAAGAATTTACCACCACCAACGAAAATGGAAACAAGGTAGAAGTGGATATGCGCCCCGCCGATGAGAAAAAAAGTCAGTCACCAACAGAAATGCTCCTGTCTGCAGTGGGGGCATGTGCGGCAGTAGAGATCGTTTCCATGGTGAAGAAAAGGAGAAAGACATTTAGAGACCTGAAAGCAGAGATCAGTGGTGAGCGCAGAGATGAGCATCCCAGGGCTTTCACCAGCATACACCTTAAATACACCATTTTTTCCCCGGATTTGACAGAAGAAGAAGCAGAACGAATCGTAGATCTGGCTACCTCAAAGTATTGCTCTGTGGCAGGATCACTCCGTGCAGAACAGACTCATTCTTTTGAGATCGTTCGGGACTAGTCTTCGATCATTTTGTTTAGCACGTCCGAGAGCTTGTCAAATGAGCTCATCTCATACATGATCAGAATATCGCCGCTGATGTTTTTTCCCCGTATGGAAAAATTGGTGTGGCAAACCAATACCTGATTGTATCGCTCCTTATCGAGCTGCCCATAGATTCCATCCACGTCACCCTGATAGCTTTTTGGCATGTGATAATCCAGAGGGGCATCCAGAATGTTGCCAAATGAACCCATAATCGCATTGAGGATGATATTGCCCACCTCAATCATCAGCCCATCCTTCATTTCCTTGATGGTGGCCGAGTCCGGATCTTCATGCACCAGTAAGGATGCAAGCAGTTTGGCACTCTCGCCAGGCAAAATCACATTGGCACTCCCTTCATATTCACCGGAAAATTTCATTTCCACCGAGTGCACCTTATCGCCACCGCCCAGCTTTTTGATTTCCGAAAGCACATCGCTAAAGGTGATCACATTCACGTAGGGGACATTGAGCAAAATCTCTCCGTCGATCATCTGACTAAGCGACGCAGACCCCTTCCCAACTCCAATGTTGATGATCTCGGTAATTGTATCTATTTGTTTTGAATTCAACATATGCCAATCGCTTAGTTAAAAATATTATTCAGTATTGAAACAAGTTCATCCTTATTCACCACCTTATTCATGAAGGCCGTGGCGCCCAGCTCCATGCATTCCTCCCTTCTGGCTTTTTGAATGTCCGCAGTGATTACCACCACCGGAGTTTTGGATTCGCGCGCCCTCAGCTCCTTCAGCACTTCTATGCCAGACATCCCTCCCATCAGTAAGTCCAGGAAAATACAATCGTGCGTCTCATTCAACGTATCCAGCAGCTCCTCTCCGGATGAAACCGCCTCCGACTCATGCCCAAGATCCCTGAGGATATCCTGCAGGGTTTTTCGCTGGAAAAATGAATCATCAGCAATAATTACTTTTTTCATGTGTATATTGTTTGTTTCCAGTTGCACACATGGAATTCGCATGAATGATATTCCTCCCTGTTTGGTGATTTCTTAATCATGCTCATTTCATTGCTTTTTGTTTAAAATCAAACTTACCTGAGTTCCACTTCCTTCTTTGCTCGTGATCTCCACCTGTCCCCGATGCAGCTTCATGATCTGCTGCACAATAGACATCCCAAGCCCATGACTGGGCTCCCCGTCAAGCCCGTTCCTTTTAGAGCTGCCAAACTTCACAAATACGTTTTTCAAAATTTCTTCACTCATGCCAATGCCCTGATCAGCGATAGTAAGTCTGATATTTTCCTTATGCTCCTCAAGCCTGAATCTGATCTCCGATCCAATGCTGCTAAACTTCACTGCATTACTTAGGATATTATCTAGTGCCCGTGTGAGTTTGGATTCATTGATCAGCACAGTGGCTGTTGTATTTGCTTCAAAGTGAACCTTTATCCGCTTTTTCAATGTGAGCAGCCGGTGGGTCGCCAGGTAGTTCTCCACAAAGTCTTTCATCACCACTGGTGTGATCTTTAGCTGGTAATCATCCGATTCAATCTCTGCCAGCTCCATAATCTCATCCGCAAGCCTGAGGGTCTTGTCCGTATTCACTTTGATCATGTCAAGCAAGATGGTGAATTCTTCGCGATCCAGTTCCGAATCATTCTTTATGGAATGGTGCATCAGATTAACGACACCAAGGATGGAAGCCAGCGGCGAACGAAAATCGTGAGCAGCATTTTGGAGGTAAAAAATTGAACTGTCTTTTTCGGGTTGCACAGACCATAAACTCATGATCTTCTCATGTTTCTTCAGGGAAGCACACTTCACATCACAGGCAATACCATTATTCTGAATTGAAAATTCGAAGCGGGCGGTTTCTTCCGATATGCCAGTGTGATATTCCTGTAGCTGGGTCAGGTTGTTGCCTTTTACAAGATTTTGTAGTTTGTATTCGCCTACTGGCAAAATATCCGGACAGGCACTCTTTTCTACCTGAACAGTTCCAAACTCATCCCATGAGACCCACGCATGCGGAACCGCCGACTCAAACAAGTCAAGCTTTAGCTGAAAATCCTCCTCTGTAAAAGCACTCATCGGACAGGCAGTGGTTAACATATGCAAGATAATTCCATTTATTTTAGTATCCTGCTCCTGGAACCAATCAAGCTATGGATAATATCTTCAAAAAATGGAGGTGGAATTTGCGTATAAAACAAAAATGGAAGCTCGGCCTGGTGCTGATCATCGCATTTCCGCTTTGTGTCTCTGCTCAATCTCCAGAGGAGGATAAACTCATTTTTAAGTCTGCTGTAGAATGGCTCGATAGCAAACTGAACTACCTCTACTATGATGAGGTGGGTGAAAAGTGGTGGAACAATACTTTCTATGTGAATGACAAAAAGGAAGTAACCATCAAACACATTGCTGCCAGCCGACCAAATACGGCCAACATCAAGGAAAAAGACTATACAATTCGTACGTTTCGCATTCAGGATATAAACCCCAACAGCCTGAAGATTTCTGCAATCGAGGAAACCAAAGGGCGGCTGGTTAAAGGCAAAATGCTGGAGCTCCGTACCTATGGCTTTCAAGACCTTATCCACAAGACCATCAATAAAAGAAGGGGCAGCAGCACATCATTCCTCTTCCTGTCATTTCCTGAAGTGCTAAATGATTCGCTGGACAACTACGCTCAGATTGTAAAGGAAAAGTTTGAAGAAGCCATCCTAGCAAGTACCCGCATCTATCAGGCTGGTGATGATAGTGACTTTGAAACCATATTTTCAGTACTCAAAGGGCAGTTTCAGTCTGCTGATGGTGCCAAGTGGCAAAGCCAAATGGTGCTGCCCAATGTGCTTAAAATTGAAATGGGCGAGGGTGACCCGATTACCTATTTTGGGTTTGATCAGACCAAAAATCAATTCTACCTCATGGAAATAACTTCAGAAGGTTTCTCCTCCACGTACTTTTCTATCGGTGCAGATCAGAAGCTTGCATTAGAAATAGAAGGAAACAAGATCTTCCAATTCGTCACCCTCAATTCATTCATCTATAAAGGACGAGAGTTTTTCAGGGAGTAAGCTTCCGGCTTTTTCCAATCTTTCATCCGTATTTTTCCTGATTTCACTATCTATGGAAGTAGATAATTTTACTCTATGCTAAAGCGAATCAATATCGGAAACAAGCTGGCGCTAATCATGATAGCGCTATCCCTGACCGTTATTGCGCTGCTTTCCATGCTATTTTATGTACAATTTGATACCGCTTTGAAAGAGCGGGTACTTCTCCAACTTTCGTCAGTAAAGCAATTGAAAATTGTGCAGATAAAAGCTGAACTCACGGACAGGCTTTATGCCTTTCAGGATGCTGCAAAAAACCTGGATGATGTCATGGCGGAACCCGGCGAAGTATTCAGCCACATTCAACTGTATGACACCATTCCATCCAAAATAAATGGGCTTGTATTGGGAATAACCGAAGCTGACCTGCTTCCAGAGATCACAATGGCAGATGTAACTCCAACAGACATCAATCAGGAAATCACCATTGCTCTAGTCACTCGATTTGGTGATCAGTACCTCATTGCACTCGCTGAAGTGCCGGAGGTCCAGGATATCCTTTTGGAAAGGACCGGACTGGGACAAACCGGGGAATCATATATCGTAGGGAATGATTTCAATCTACGCACAAAGTCCAGGTTTTATACCCAAAATCCCCGCACAGTTCAGGTAAAAACAAAAGGAGTAGAAAGAGCACTAAACGATGAGCCTGGCGAAGACCTTTTCCCTGACTACCGGGGTATGGAGGTTTTTAGCTCCTATGAAAAAATAGAATTAAATGGGATCACATGGGTCATTCTCAGTGAAATCAATCATCAGGAAGCGCTCTTCCCACTCAAAAAACTCCGCTCAAACCTCATTTATATACTTATACTCGTCATTATTTTCCTGTTTGCAGCATCCTATTTCCTATCCCGAATGATCGTGAGGCCAATTGTAAATATGGAGAAGCATTTGATGGATATGTCAAAAGGGATTTTGGATGACGTGCCTGCCAGCGAAAATCGAAAGGATGAAATAGGCCGAATGTTTTCGGCTCTTGAAAGACTGGTGAGTGCTTTGCAGGAAACCGTAGTGTTTGCAGGCGAAATCGGATCCGGCAATTTCAACGCCCAATACAAGCCCCTGAGTGAAGACGATAAAATGGGGACAGCCCTCATCCAAATGAAGGAAAAGCTTAGGGAGTTTAAGGAAAATGAAGAGAGGCTGCTGAAAGAGAATCAACGATCCATCCTCAACGGTGAGGAGAAAGAAAGATCCAGACTTTCCAGGGAAATGCATGACGGGCTGGGGCCACTACTCACCACCCTCCGTATGAATATTCAAGCCGCAGATTTGAATGAAAAAACCAAAAAGGAACTCCTGCTTCGGCTCGATGAAACCATTGGTGAGGTGCGCAGGATGAGCAACAACCTGATGCCAAACGTACTCGTAGATTTTGGTGCGGGTGAGGCAATTGGGAACTTGCTTAAACAGATCAACGAAAACTTCCCCATCAAAATCATGTATAAAAATGACATGTCTGTGGAGTCAGACATTGAAGACAATATTCATATCAGCCTGTATCGGATAGCACAGGAGTCAATCAACAACGCCATTAAACACTCGAAAGCCACCGAGCTGAAAGTGTCTATGAGTGAGTTTGATGACCATGTCGGTTTTTTCATTTCTGACAATGGAGTAGGATTTAAAATGGATCAGGCCACATCAGGAAACGGCATCAAAAACATGAGGGAGCGGGTGAAAATCGTCAATGGTACCATTGACATTCACAGCTCCAGAAGAGGTACCACCATCGAAGTAGAAATTCCAACAAAATGAGCAAGATAAAAATTATAGTAGTAGACGACCACCAGCTATTTAGGGAAGGGATCATCTCACTTCTTTCTAAAAATGAAGACCTTGAGATAATTGGAGAGGCTCCCTCTGCAGAGGAGTTATTTGAGCTGCTGGAAAAGGAAGCCGTCAATATCGTTTTAGTGGACATTACCATGCCGGGAATGAATGGGCTGGAGGTAATAGAGACTGCTCGCGAAAAATATCCTGAAGTAAGATTCATTGTGCTGACCATGCATGCTGAGGGACAATATGTGGTGAAGGCGGTGAGAAATGGAGCTTATGGTTACCTCATTAAAAATGCGGATGAAAATGAACTGATCACTGCGATCAAGAATGTGGCCAATGGCAAAAAGTATTTCAACAGTGAAATCTCACAGCTGATGATTGGCAACATGGCAATAGAGGGAGAGTCGCACAAAAAACTTTCAGACCGGGAAATGGAGGTGCTTACGCTCGTTTCGGAGGGGCTGACTACCAAGGAAATAGCTGAACAACTTTTCGTGAGTGCCCGAACGGTAGAAACACACCGCGTGAATATGATGAAGAAGCTGAAAGTCCAAAATACAGCCGAATTGATCAAAAAAGCAGCACATTTAAATTTGATATAACTTCCGTATAAATACGGATACACACTTCCCTATATCCCCTGAATGAATAATACAACATTTCTCAGAGTATAATAAAAAAGCCTTACTCATACTTTTACCTTCTAAATAACAGTCGCTATGAGCATATTCGACATCATTGCAGTTTTAATCTTTTTCTCCGGTGTTTTCATTTTTATAAACACCTTCTATCTAAAACTTCCATCCTCAATTGGCCTTACCATACTGGCACTTATGCTGTCATTATTGGTGCTGGTTTTCGGTTTGTTGTTTCCCGAATTTCATCTTGCAGAGCAAATCAAGAAATATGATTTCGCTGAAGTACTTTATCGGTTTGTCCTTAGCGTCATGCTCTTTGCCGGCGCACTGAATGTGGATTTCAAAAAGCTGGGTGATCAGTTAGTTCCTGTCCTGATCCTTTCGTTTCTAGGCGTACTAATCTCCACGTTCACTATTGCTACACTAATCCACTACACTGCAGGTTTTTTAGGCATTCCGTTGGGCTACATTGCCTCATTGGTGTTTGGGGCGTTAATATCCTCCACGGATCCAGTAGCCATCACCAAGACCATCCGGCGATTCAAAATGTCAAATCAGCTAGAGACTAAAATAGCCGGTGAGGCGCTGCTCAATGGAGGTATCGCAATCATTTTGGCACTTGTACTGGTAAACATCTACAAAGAAGAGGCCGCCATGGGTTCGCTAAATTTTACAGGCGCAGCTTGGGTCTTGGTTAGAGATCTGGGTGGCGGACTTATCGTCGGCCTCTTCTTTGGATGGATGGGGTATTCCGTCCTCAAATATGTGGACAATGATGCAGTAGAAGTGGAAGTTCTGGTCACTCTGGCGCTGGTAATGGGTGGCTCATATGTTGCAGATATGTTTTCGGTTTCATCCATGATGGTGGCTGTAATGACCGGTCTGATCCTTGGGAATTTTGGTAGAAATGAGGTGGGTGAAAGTGCCGTAGGAAATTATGTTTATCGTTTCTGGCAATTGCTGGAAGAGACATTGGCCGCTATGCTCTTCGTACTTATCGGTTTTGAAATGTTGGTCATTCCATTGCGATTAGACTATTTCGCATTAGGATTCTTTGCAGTGAATATAGCATTGCTGGCAAGGTGGATTAGCGTTTTTATCCCAATAAGGCTGATGTCGATGAGTCGCTCCTTTGATGACGGCACCATCCCGGTGCTGTCTTGGGGCGCTCTCAGGGGTGGGCTGCCTGTGGCAGTATCCCTTTCCCTCACCAACTTCCCCGGACAGGAAATAATCGTAACCATGACCTATGTGGTGGTAGTTTGCTCAGTGCTTTATCAAGGGTTAACCCTCACCAAGGTAATGAAGATGTACAATGACCAACATCCGGTGAAATTGACTGAATAAGAAATGGTTTTTCGTAGTTGAGTCCTTTTATAGGTGGATACAAAGGCTCTCGTGAAAGCGGGGGCTTTTGCTTTTTCAGAACTTCAATTTGCTCCCAAGCTCCATATCACTCAGCTCCAAATCCAGGGCCTTAGTGGATAGCTGAATCTCCCTGACAGAAATTACCAGGGACAGTAAAAGCAGCACCAAAGAAACCCCAAAAATCAGGCTCCCCCACTCACCAATCTGTAGGTAGATAAAAAACATGGCCAGCACACACAGCAGCAGGCTCATCACTCCAAATAACTGCATTGCCCGGATCAGGAAGAGCCTTTTTCTCAGATTCTTCAGCTGCCCCTCTAAAACACTTTTAGGATTATCCAGATAGCTTCTGTGAAGCTGGCGAATGAGGGTGGCAATGGCCAAAAAACGATTGGTGTAGGCTAGAAGCAATAAAGAAATAGCAGGAAAAAGAAGGGCTGGAGTGGTCAGGGTTATTTGCATACGTCAAAGATAGAGTTCACTTTTTAGTTAGGTACAGCGCCTCCGCAATGAATCCTAGCCCGTAAGCCAGGTGCTGTATGAGAGAGGTATACATAGAAAGAACTCCCACGATCAGGCTCCTTTGGGAAATGGTTGCATGAAGCAGAATTGCGAGAAAGTAGATGGCATAAATACAAAATATCAACTGACCAACAAATGGAAATAAGGCTAAACTGATCAACCCCACGATCAGGACTATGGTGAAAACGGATGGAAAAAAGTGGGGAATTTTTACAGCAATATCATAAGATCGCTTCAATTGAATCCTGGTTTGCCCGAAGGAGAATATTTGTTTAAAAAAAGACCAAAGGGTATTCCTCCGCTTATGATAGACTGTCAGCCCGTCACTGACCATCGCCCTGTGCTTAGACTTTCCAAACCGATGGCTGAGCTCCATATCCTCGCCCATATTCGTTTTATGAAAGCCTCCCAAAGCCTGAAAAACCTCCTTCCTCATCACCAGGTTATAGCTACGGAGATGAGCTTCCTGATCCACCTTTACCTTTTTGCCCCGTATCCCGCCCGTAGTGAAAAAGGAAGTCATAGAGTAGGAAATGGCCTTTTGCAAAAAGGAGAAATCCTCCTTCGCTGCATCCGGACCAGTGAAAGCGTGTATGGAGTGATCCTGCGTCAGGTTCTGCAGATTTGACAGATAAGCTGGGGGAATCACACAATCTGAATCGAAGAAAATGAGCCACTCACCTTGGGAACGTTCAGATGCAAAGTTTCTACTAAACCCCTGACCGGTGTTTTCCTTTTTGAAATACCATATATTCAATTTCGAAGTGTAATTCGATACCACTTCCTCACTCGTCACTCTTGAACCATCCTCCACAATTAGCACCTCAAAATCCTTGACTGTTTGGTTGGT
This sequence comes from Ekhidna sp., assembly GCF_040223195.1. Classification (GTDB taxonomy): domain Bacteria; phylum Bacteroidota; class Bacteroidia; order Cytophagales; family Cyclobacteriaceae; genus Ekhidna. The sequence goes on from NZ_JAVKDX010000003.1 coordinate 153,576, forward strand.
GAGACTTGCCAGGAGTTCATTTACCTCGTCTGGCCGATTAAAAACTGGTACGATGATGGAGTATTTTGGCATATACAGCCTAGTCTTTTGTCTTCTCGGAGATCAGGTAATCCCCTTTTCGCTGATTTACCTGAATCATCATTTCGGCAATGAAACCAGCAAGAAATAGCTGCATCCCCACGATCAAAGCCACAAGCGCCAGGAAAAATAACGGTTGGTCCACTACATCACGGCGCTCCATGTGGTAATACTGACGATAGAGCTTTTCAGCAATGATCCAGATGGTGATGAAGAAGCCGCCAATGAATGAAAGGCTACCAAATACTCCAAAAAAATGCATCGGGTTCTTTCTGAAACGAGACACAAAAGTCACAGAGAGCAGATCCAGGAAACCGGTAATAAATCGCTTCATCCCATACTTGGTGCTCCCATACTTTCGGGCCCGGTGCTCCACCACCTTTTCCCCAATGCGATTGAACCCATTCCATTTCGCAATCAGGGGGATGTATCTATGCATCTCACCATACACATGGATATTTTTCACCACATCATGGTGGTAGGCCTTCAGCCCGCAGTTAAAATCATGAAGGTTAATGCCTGATACCTTTCGTGTGACCCAATTGAAGAATTTCGAGGGGATGGTCTTACTAATCGGGTCATGTCGCTTCCTTTTCCATCCGGAGACGATGTGAAGGTTGGCACTCAATATCATCTCCATAAGTGCTGGAATTTCATCCGGGCTGTCCTGCATATCAGCATCCATGGTGATGATTACTTCTCCAGTAGCATGATCGAATCCAGTCTGCAATGCGGCAGATTTCCCATAGTTGCGATTAAACTTAAACCCAACAACCCTTGGGTCCTTTTTAGCAATCGCGGTAATGACGGACCAGGAAGTATCCGTGCTCCCATCATCAATCAGAAGTATCTCAGTAGATATCTTATGAGCGTCTACAACGCGAAAAATCCATTCCAAAAGCTCTGGAATGGATTCTTCCTCATTGTAAACAGGTATTACTATTGATAAATTTTTATCCTTCAAGTTCAGGTTCTTTCTTCTTAATAATTGCTCCGGCAATTAAAGATAATACGGCATTGGCAACTAAGCCCCATGCGAAACCTTTTAAGCTACCAGCAATAGTGAATCTTTCCAAGGTGTCATTTCTGGTTTTTTCCAGGGCTTCATCCAACTGATCATCTGGCATACCAAAATTTCTCATCATAGCTTCAGATTTTTCCACCACGGCATCCGTTACAATCTCAGAAAGCTCAGGGTCAATGACCGTAAACAAAAGTATAGAGAACAAAGTGCCTACGATACTGTAAGAAACCAGTGCAGTAAACGAATAAACCCATGATTTGCCAAATGAGAGATACCCTCCCTCTTGATTTCTGTGCTGTATGCCGAAATAAGTGATTACCCCTACGTAAAAAAGCATGAGCAGCAACATGAGCCACCAGATAGCAAAAATGGTTGGGTCAACAATGTAGATAAGCAAACTAAGTACAATGGAGATTACTCCAGTGATAAGGCCTGATTTGATTGCGTGATTATTCATAATTACTTAGGTTTTTTTCTTAAAATTATGGCAACTACAGGGGTAATTAGGAATCCTGCGATGATTTTCTTCCAAAAGGTGCTAAATAGTAGCCGAAGGGTTGTCTCATTATCCACAGCGGTAAGCTGTTGTTGGTACTGTTCTTCTGAAAATCGTTCGATATACAAATCCTTCTTTGCTATTAGCATAGCCCGGGCTCCTTCCTTATAAGCCTCCAACAATTCAGGGTTAGCTTGAAACATCACATAAAAGGCCCCAGAAAAAAGCAATGTAGCCGGAATAATGACGACAAAACCAATACTGATGCCTTGCCAGAAATGCAGATAGCCTCCATTGTGATAATCCTTATACTCCTTGCCACCGAAGTAGATAAATAGCAGAAAAACGCCCAAATCAAAAAAGAAGTGGCGCATATCCAGCAGCGGATTGCTTCCAAAATTGATAGAAATGAAGAATAATCCTATCAGGAATACTCCGCACAGAATGGAATATTTTAAGGTGGGCTTTAGCACGCTATTCGATAGTAATACTTCGTTTGTTGATGGTGCCAAGCACCTTTCCTTTCATCTCCTGTCCCCAGTATGGGGAGTTTCTGGACTTGGATCGGTTGGATTCATCATTCAGCACCCATGTCTGAGATGGATCAAAAATTGTAAGTTTGGCTTCCTCACCTTCGTCAATTCGGATGAGCTCCTTCTTCAAAACCTTCCGAGGACCATTCACTACCCTGTCAATAAGTAACTCAATTGGTATCTCCTTGGAAATTTTTAAAAGCGAAGAATAAAATGTCTGAAGGGACGTATTGCCCGGATCAGCCAGGTCAAATTCCAATTGCTTACATTCCTGATCATACGGTCGGTGATTTGAGCAGATAGCTTCTATCACTCCCTCCTTCACTCCCTTTATCAAGGCTCTCCTATCCCTTTCTGTGCGATAGGGAGGCAGTGATTTAAAGTTGGTGTCAAAATCACCCACCGACTCATCAGTAAAAACCAAATGGTGAATCCCAACATCACAGGTCACCGATAAACCTTTCTTCTTGGCCTCCTTGATCAAGCCCACAGCCTTTTCCGTGGATATTCGGGAAAAATGAATGCTCCCCCCACTATACTTGAGAATGTCTAAGTCACGCCGGATCATCAATTCTTCTGAAAGGGACGGCTCCCCTCTCAATCCTAAATGCGTGCTCATTCGCCCTTCGTGCATGTGCGTGTTTGAAGATATATGCATATCTCGCGCATTTTGCATGATAGGTAACCCAATGTCACTTGTATATTGTAATGCTTTGAGCAAAAGTTCAGCATTCCAAACAGGCAAATCACCATCCGAAAAAGCAATGGCACCAGCATCGTGTAGATCCAGCACTTCCGTCAAATTTTTACCCTCCAAACCTTCGCTTATTGCGGCAATTACATGGATATCAACTTCATCTCCGGATCTTCTCAGCAAATAATTGACATCACTTTTAGACTCTATAGGAGGTCGCGTACTCGGAACCATGCAAACATCCGTAAAGCCACCACTTTGGGCAGCCGCCGATCCTGATTTTATATCCTCCCTATGTTCATTTCCAGGGTCATTGAATTGAGCACTCAGATCAAACCAGCCGCAACTCAAAAACTTGCCTTTCAGGTCGATCTCTTTTTTAGCAGACCTTCCCTTCAAGGACGCTATTTTACCATTTTCAATAAGGATATTGGCTTGCTTGCCATGAACCGGAGAGTTTACATCTACTACGTGTACATTCTTTAGGAGTAGGCTCATTTGAGGTATCTGTGCAGCATTGTTTCAGTTAAAACTAAAAGCACCGCCAAAAATAATGCATATTTCCATAAGCTCGATTGCCCGGCACTCGCTAATAGGGGCCTATCAGAAGATTGATTAAGAGCTTCTAGGACTTCCACGTTTTCAACGTTCGCAAAAGCGTCCTTTAGTTCATCAATAGTTGGAGCTTGCATAATTGATTCTTGCTTGGGAATATTGATAGCTATCTGCTTTAAAGTATCCTCATTTTGCACAAGAAAATAAAAGCCAGAAGAAATATCCTGGGGTATCTCCAGAACAATTTCGCCTCCGTTTGAATTGAACGAAGGAATCAATTCAGTATCTTCATTTAGTATCCTAACGGGATTATCCGATGGCTGGCCCTGAGTTACAATTCTATCACCTGGATAATAGTAGGGAATTTGTATGTCATTAGATGCAGAGAATGCCAACTGGTACATTACAGGAAGAAATAAGGCGCTCGATTGAAATCCCGTCGTACCCATCGATGAATTAAAAAAGTACGTCTTGTTCTTCCTTGTCAGAAAGGAATTTCCATATCTGAATTTCATAATAGACTCAAAATCCCCCCTCAGTAGAAACAATGGATTAAGCTCAATCATCATTCCCTCATCAACACTTTTTTCAAATACGCCCTCGAAAAGAGGGTGCTGATAGTCGATATCAATTTCTGCAATGGATCCATCAGCTTCGGCCAAATTGATTCCTAAGAACTCTCCATAGGAGGATATCTCAGATGAATCATTAGGAAACACAAGAAAAGTAGTTTCTGCAAACTGCTCAATTAAACTGACTGGAAGCTCAATTAGATCACTTAGTACGATGAGGTCTGATTCTGATAATTTTTCATAATCCAAATCTCCAGGCTTCTGTACATGGACATTGAAAAGTTGAGTATTCGCAAAGACTTCCCTGAGAAACCTCGGATCGGACTGTTCTATGATACTTATGATGGGCTTCTTGCGATCTGCAACTGTAAAATCAAACGTGTTATCGTAACCTACTTCATCACCATCAATTTCTAAAGAGAAAGCCCCAATCTCATTATTGGCAATAGAAAACTGTATCTCATCCAATTCTGAAGCCTCCTTAACAATGGAACTTAACTGCCGCCCCTCCTTCATTAGTTTAATAACTAATGATCCAGATTCCATATTAAATACTCGAAAAGTGACTTTAATGGTCATCTCTGAAAGCTCATCCGGATTTGGTTGAACATAAAGACTATCAATAGCTACATTCCCCAATTCATTCAAATTTCTTGTTAGTATCAAGGAATAGGACTTGGAAGTATCACTAAAATGTTCCCTTAGCCCGGCCAAATCCTCTCCTTGAAAATCAGAGAGAAGGATTAGCCTGCCTGATAAATCGGCACTATTGTCTTTTCTTAACAATTCAGTCCACCTTGGAGGCGAATGTGATAGCTCGCCTATTTGATCCAGATTAAGCTCAGCTCCTCCAAAAAAAGAATAGTCATTATTGAAAAAAACTACCGATCTGGGTTCTTGTAACCCTACCAATGATCGCTTAAGAATTAAATTACTCTCACTAAGTGCGGAGCTCAATGAATTATCAAGGTAGATCGTAGTACTTACATTGGGTCCTTCATTGGATTCCTTAGATAAGGTCCAAATAAAAAAAATAATACTCGTGAATAGACATACTCTACTTAGGAGAACTAATAAGTATTTTAATCTTGATTTCGACTTTGTCTTACTAGTAAGCTGAGCAATAAATTGGATCGATGAAAAATAAAATCTCTTAGCCCTTCTAAAGTCAAACAAGTGGACCAGAATTGGAACAAAAAGAAATAAAGCAAAAACCCACCAAAAAATCATAATTGATTGTTTACGATCGAACGTTGGGTAAGTTATATAAAACAAAAAAAGCCCTCCTATTTCTAGAAGGGCTTTGTTAATAAACTGGCAACGACTTACTCTCCCACCTGTTACGGCAGTACCATCAGCGCTGACGGGCTTAACTTCTCTGTTCGGAATGGGAAGAGGTGGACCCCGTCGCTATAATCACCATAAAATTTGCCTATATCCATCAAGGACAGGACTTAATATCTTGACATTAAATAGAAAGATTCACGGAAAAATTGCGAGATTATCGAAACGCTTCAAGAAAGCTTACGGGTAATTAGTACTGCTCAGCTTTGACATTACTGCCTTTACACCTACAGCCTATCTACGTCCTAATCTAGAACATCCCTTAAAAGAAATCTCATCTTGTAGTGGGTTTCGCACTTAGATGCTTTCAGTGCTTATCCCTTCCCAACGTAGCTACCCAGCAGTGCTCCTGGCGGAACAACTGGTACACCAGCGGTTAGTCCAACTCGGTCCTCTCGTACTAAAGTCAGATCTACTCAAATTTCTTACGCCCACAACAGATAGGGACCGAACTGTCTCACGACGTTCTGAACCCAGCTCGCGTGCCACTTTAATGGGCGAACAGCCCAACCCTTGGGACCTTCTCCAGCCCCAGGATGTGACGAGCCGACATCGAGGTGCCAAACCTC
>NZ_JAVKDX010000008.1:0-95624 GCF_040223195.1 Ekhidna sp.
GTTTCTCAATGGCAATGTCACCATCCAGTCCACTGATCCAGTGATTTTAGATTCAAATATTCAACTTGGCTACCGATGGAACAAATCATTTTCAACAGGTATGGGTCTTCTACTTAGAGAGCAATTGAATGATCGTGATTCATCCTCATTGGCAGGCGATGCTCATGGATTAAGCCTCTTTGCAAACTATGATATTTTGAAGGGCTTTTTCCTGTATGCTGAATATCAATTAGTAAAAAACAAATCCCTGTTTCAGGAGTCAAGTGTGCCGGCTTATTGGCAATATGCTGCTTTGGCAGGTGTTGGCCGTCGGTTTAATATCTCAGCAAAAGTAAGTTTGAGTGTTTCCCTACTCTATGATTTCAACTACAAAAACAATACACTCAATCAAAGACCACTCACTCCACGGATTGGGTATCAGGTGAGTTTTTAGTACAAAATGTCTGAATTTCATTAGTTCAAATACCCTTTGAATACACAGTTATAGTAGAATGATTGTTACCTTTAACAAACCGAAACACATTATCAGAGAGATGGACATACACGCAGAAAAAGAGTTGATAAAATCAGAGTTGGACAAAGTAGAAGACATTCATTTAGTGGAAGCAATTAAAAACATGCTAGCCTTTGGAATGGCAAAACGATATGAGGAAAGCTTAAACCCAATGAGCGAAGAAGTGTTTTACAAGCGAAATGAAGATTCCCAAAAAGCCATTAAGGACAACCAACTAATAAGCCAAACAGAAGCAAGAGCTTACTTCAAGCAAAAACATGCAGGATAAGGAAATAGAGGTAAAACTGGACACCACCAGCTTTAAAACGACTCGATGAAATTTACGAATACATTGCCTTTAAGGCCATCCGGCTGTTCCTAGGATATGGTAGATGAACGATGTGAAATTTCCAAGGACAACCATGTGTGAGGCCTAGCACAATTCGATAGGACTTTACCCCTTCTTAAAGAACGTCTGCAGCTTCATTTCTGCCTCCTGGCCTGAAAGGAACGAAGGGGATAATGACGGTTGTCCGGGTAAATTTTCGATGTGAAGTGTTTGCGTGGGGAACGCAAAGTGAACGCCAATTTCCCGGCCAAGCCTCATGATGCTCATCAGGATTTCATGCCTAGCCTGCAATTCTTCGCCCCAGGTAGGTACATTGAAGAATACATAAAACATGATATTGAGTGAACTGGAAGCCATCTCATTGAAATAGACATGGTAATTTTCCTTCCACGTGTGTGGGTGGTCTTCTACAATTTGTCTTAAGCCTTCCACAAAAACTTCAATCATCTCCGGTGGAGTATCGTAAGTGATTGATATCTGAGTATAGAATCTTCTGTACTTTCTTAGTCCATGATTATCAATGGTGTTATCGGCTAGTTTGCTATTGGGCACATAGATGACCGAATTCCTGAATGTCCGGATTCTTGAAGACCTGAATCCAACTTCTTCTACCGTGCCATCCACATCATTGGCAGTAATCCAGTCGCCCACCTGAAAGGGCTTGTCAATGAAGATCATCACCGAGCCAAAGAAGTTTTTGATCGTGTCCTGAGCCGCCAATGCAAATGCCAGACCTCCAATGGAGAGACCTGTCAAAAGGGGTAAAATAGGCACATCCAGATTGTCCAGGATCAGAAGCGTACCAATGATGATCACAAACGTCTTGAGCGTCTTCCGCAGCAGAGGCACAAGTTGATCATCCAGTGTGCTCTCTGTTCGCTGCGCCATTCGCATCAGAAAGACACTGGCAATGGACACCATGCGGTACATGATCACAGTTCCGAAGAGCGGAAGCATCACCCTGAGAATGAGATTTACATATTTGGAATAGGTGACCGGAAGTTGCAATGCTGGAGTAAACAGCAGCAATAGTAAAACAATGATGAAAACACTGGTAGGCCGGGCAATCTGCCACAGATACTTCTCAGAAGCTTCTCCTTCGTACCCAAATTTTTTCACAATCCGACTGAAGATTCGCTCGGTGAAAAATGAGAATACCTTGTACACCAGGGCGCTTATTAGTGCCAGTAAGAAGATGGTGATATACTGGTAGGTATATAGTCCAAAAGTTTTTCTGGTTCCTAACCTGGGTAGGAGATTCAATAGCTGGCCGGTTCCAAACCGAAAGGTTTCATCATACAGTTCATCAATCGTATCGATACTGGAATCTGAGAAATACCACTTGCCGTTTTCAGCTTTCAAAAGGAAAATTTTAGGATGCTCTTCCAGCAGGATATACTTGTTTTTATTACTGGCCGAGTCCAGGTAATTGGCAGATTTAGGAATCTCATCCAGATAAAGGATGATCCCACGTCCATCCAGCACCCGCTTAAGCTTAATGGCCGATCTTCGTGCAGTCTGAAATGTTCTTTTTTGAGGGTCAAAAGGAAGTGCGGCCAGTGAATCATTGGGATCCTCACCCTCTAGGTTGGTTAGAAAAGTCTTCGCAGCAGCTTGCGGAGTGGTCAGGTCAATGAATGGTTCCTGCGCCTGAAGCCAAAGTGAACTGATTATAAAAGCAAGTGTTATTAAAAACCTCATATGATCATTGTTTGGGTGCAAAAGTAAACTTCATCAGCTATTACCTTTGTCGCCCATTTAGTTAATTAAAAAACTTCGAATGTCTAATCCACTTCTTTCCCCATTCACCACCAGGTATGAATTGCCGCCATTTTCCAACATCGATTCCGGTCATTACATTGAGGGGATCGAAGATGCGCTGGCTGAAGCAAAACAGGACATTGAGAGCATTATTAGCAATTCCGAAGAGCCATCGTTTGAAAATGTCATTGAGGCACTTGAAAACAGCGGGGAACGATTACAGCGCAATACTTCCATTCTTTTCAACCTGAACTCAGCGGAAACTTCAGACGAGCTGCAAAAGATCGCTCAGGAGATATCTCCTAAGCTCTCAGCTTTCAATAGTGAAGTAAAGCAGAATGATGAGCTGTTTCAAAAAGTAAAGGCCGTGTATGATAAAATGGATTCACTCAGTCTAAATGGAGAACAGCAGAAATTACTGCATGAAACCTACTTTGATTTTGTGAGGAGAGGGGTGGAGCTTGAAGGTGAAAAGAAGGAGCGTTTCAAGGAAATCAGCATTGAATTATCCAAGCTGTCCTTGACTTTTTCGGAAAATGTGCTGGCGGAAACCAATGCGTATGAGTTGATTCTTGATAGCGAAAGCGATTTGGCTGGCCTTCCCAAGGATGTAAAAGCCCGAGCTGCTGAGTTGGCGAATAAAAAGGGCTATGATGGTAAATGGGTGTTTACGCTTCAGGCTCCCAGCTACATTCCTTTCATGGAGTATGCGGATAACCGGGAATTGCGTGAAAAGCTCTATCGTGCATTTATGGAAAAATGCTTCAAAGGGGACGAGCGTGACAATCAGGATCTAATCTTGAGGACCATTCGACTAAAGGCAGAATTGGCCTCTTTGCTGGGCTATCCAACCTTTGCCCATTATGTGCTGGAGCAGCGCATGGCCGAGTCTCCTGATAAGGTGATTGTCTTTCTGAACGACCTACTGGAGAAAAGCCTACCGAAAGCCAAAGAGGAGGTTGAAGAAATCAGGTCATTCATCAAATCAAAAGGAACGGATATTGAGCTGCAGCGATGGGACTGGTCTTATTATTCTGAAAAACTCAGAAAGGAAAAGTACGAGCTGGATGACGAGTTGGTCAAACCATTCTTCAAACTGGAAAATGTGATCAACGGGGTTTTTGAAACGGCTGAAAGGCTTTATGGCATTTCCTTCAAGCCTAATAGTGAATTGGAAGTGTATCATGAAGACGTGAAAGCGTATGAGGTGCTCAATGAAAAAGGGGAGGTCGTCTCCGTTTTCCTGGCGGATTTTTTTCCTCGTGAAGGCAAACGCGGAGGTGCCTGGATGACTTCCTTTAGAAGTCAAAGGTATGATGAAGGAAAGCGTGTGATTCCTCAGGTCAGCATTGTCTGCAACTTCACGCCTTCTTTCAGCAATCACCCTTCCTTGCTAAAATTTGACGAAGTAAAAACACTCTTCCATGAGTTTGGTCACGCACTGCATGGAATGCTTGCGGATACGCAGTATCAAAGCCTGTCTGGCACCAGCGTTTACTGGGATTTCGTGGAGCTGCCATCCCAGATCATGGAAAACTGGTGCTATGAAAAGGAATGCCTGGACCTGTTTGCGAAGCATTATCAAACAGGAGAGTTGATTCCGGAAAGTTTGGTGGACAGGATCAAGGCCTCATCCACATACCATGAAGCCTATATGACGGTTCGCCAGCTAAGTTTTGGACTGCTGGACATGGCCTGGCATAGCCTGTCAGTCGATGAAGCGAATGCCATTACTGATGTTGGTGTTTTTGAGGATGCTGCTTTTGCCCCCACAGAGTTGTTTCCAAAAGTAGAGGGTACCAACATGAGTGTGCAGTTCAGCCACATATTTGCTGGTGGATATGCCGCAGGATACTATAGTTACAAATGGGCTGAAGTATTGGATGCGGACGCATTCTCAGTATTTCAGCAACATGGGGTCTTCGATAAGTCAACCGCTACATCGTTTAAAGAGCATATACTTAGCAAAGGAGGTACAGCACACCCGATGGAGCTATACAAGAAATTTAGAGGACAGGAACCAACGCCAGATGCCTTATTGAAACGAGCCGGGCTCGTCTAATTTTCGAGGTATTCAATTTCAGAGTTAAGGGTCAGGTTTCTGCTTTCCAGATCGCTCTTCAGGTCATCGATGAGGCGGAGTAGGGAAGCGTTCAATTTCTTCACCTCCTTTTGTTTTTCTGGTCTACCACTAAAAACACGATCCTTTTCCGAAGGAGAAAGCAATCGGTTGAAAGATTCCGTATCGGTCGCAAGTTTGCTAAGCAGTGAAGAAACCTTTGGAAGCAACGACAATACCTTTTTGGGAGAAGCGGCCATCTCCACCTCAGGCATGTTGTAAACAAGAGCATTGATTTCTGAGTCTCTCAGATTTATTTGGTCTTGAGAATCGGCACGAAGCGATTTCAATAATCGGGCTATGGCTTTCAGATTTCCGTTGGTGTGTTGATCCCTCGAGTTTATCCTGGCAATATTCAGGAAAGGAAGGTATTTCTTCACCTTCTTATTAGCGAAATCAAACTCAGCAATGCCACGATAAATTTCATTTTTTGTCTTGTTGTATTCGGCACTATTGATCCATATGGATGGAAGTATATCAATCTCACAGGTGGGTTTGAGAGCCGTAATCCGAATCCTTGTCTTATCACTGTAATCCACACGCTTGAATGAAGGATTGCCGGAAAGAATGTTCATCAGATCAAGGGCAAGTGTCTGCATGTCCTGATGTGGCTTCTCAGAGATGTTTTTCTTAATCACGATGATTTCCACATCGCCGTAAAGCAAAATATTGGAATAGGTCTTGAGTGCTCCCTGATAGCGGTAGTCTACATCATAGCCTCGTTTCTTCAGTGCGGCACTAATCATCTCATGAATCCGTCTGGAATTCGCATAGACTTTATAAGCATAAGAGGCATCAATTTCGACCATGGACTCCAGCGCATAGCGCAGACAGTCTGAATAGCCGGATTGATGAAAAGCGTCCGAAAGCACCGGTTCACGTAGTGCTTCGTCGTACCTCCTTCCTTTCAGGTTTTCTACTAGCAGGCTGTAGTCGTGTTCCATCGAACGCCAAAATAAGCAATTCTCCAGATATAAATTGTATTTTTAGAAGATTATCGTTAGGAAACCCCAATGACAAGATAAATTAGGATCCCCTGATTTTTGGCTTTAAATGTTCTTCAATCTCCCTTTTTAGTATCGATGTTCAGATACTTACTTAACTTATTACGGGTAGCTGAATAACGCTTGAATTTTGAAGGAAACAAAGAATTTCACAACTATTACACTAAAAACTGTTTGATAGAAATGATTTATTTGAAAAAATAAACTAGAATTGTAGTCTTATGATTCTATTCGCTGAGATTGTTAAAACCACACCCTCTCGCATCAGAGGGTAACCCCAAGGCTGGGTATCTCAAACTATCCGTTTTTATTTCTTAACAATTTTCTAAAAGCTGCTATTCATTTTTTGGCAGCCTAACCATTTAATTTCATTTAGAAATGACGAAAGAATCATTCTCTATATCCAGAGTTTTCAAACTCTTTATTTCCGCCCTTAGAGGCGATGAAACCGAATTTACCACTGGTAGCATCAATAAGGCGATTATTTTGCTGTCCATCCCGATGATTGCTGAAATGATTGGTGAATCATTGTTCGCAATCGTAGATATGGTATTTGTATCCAGAATCAGTGTAAATGCAATTGCCACAGTGGCATTGACCGAAACACCGCTGATGATCATCTACTCGCTTGCTGTGGGTCTGAGTATGGCAGCTACGGCCATTGTGGCCAGACGTGTGGGTGAGAAAAAGCTTGTTCGTGCTGCTGATGCTGCCTTTCAGGCTATATTAATTTCCATAGCTGTAGGGGTCACTTTTGGTGTCCTGGGTTTTGTCTTTGCCGAAAAAATCCTGGAGCTGATGGGAGGGGAGAGCGACCTGATAGCGGAGGGTGTTGGCTATACCAAAATCATGTATGCCGGTAACCTCAGCATTATTTTGATATTCCTGATCAACGGAATTTTCCGAGGTGCAGGAAATGCTTCTATAGCAATGAAATCGCTTTTATTGGCGAATCTTCTGAACATCGTGCTGGATCCGATCTTCATCTTTGGGCTGGGGCCTATCCCGGCGATGGGTGTGGAAGGTGCCGCAATAGCCACCACCACAGGCCGAAGTATTGGTGTTGTGTACCAGTTGGTTCACATTTTCAATGGCAGCTCCCTGATCAGGCTTACAGTAAAAAACTTTGTGCTCCGCATTAAGACTGTAGTAGAAATTATAAAAATTGGTTCAGCAGGTATCGGTCAGTTTTTGGTGGAGACACTCAGTTGGCTGTTTCTTGTGCGTATTGTTGCGGAGTTTGGAACTGAGGCTGTTGCCGGTTACCAGCTGGCATTTCGCGTGATTGTGTTTACGCTGCTTCCATCTTTTGGCATGGCCAATGCGGCTGCTACGCTTGTTGGACAAAACCTTGGGGCAAAGAAACCTGACCGGGCGGAGACTTCCGTATGGCGTACAGCCAAATGGAATACCATTTTCCTCGTTACGGTCGCGATTGTCTTTTCAATCTTTGCAGATCAGGTGTTGGGCATCTTTGATCAGTCTGGTGTCGTTCTGGAAACAGCCAAAAGTGCACTCAGGATCATCTGCTTTGGGTATATCTTTTTTGCGTATGGCATGGTTATCGGCCAATCTTTTAATGGTGCCGGAGATACAATCACTCCACTTTTGATCAATATCGTGGTTTTCTGGGCTATTCAGATTCCATTAGCATACTTCCTATCAGTGATGAATGACTGGGGTGCCGATGGAGTATTCTTCTGTATCGCGTTTTGTCACAGCTTATACGCGGTGATTGCTATTGTACTCTTCAAGAGAGGCAAGTGGAAGACGGTTGAAGTTTAATTGGTAATCAATAACTAAAAGTATACAGTTCCAGGTTTGACCCCCACGTGCTAAAAACCTGGAACTCCCTTTTTGCAGCGGAGTAAATCAGGCTCACTTCATGCTCGGAGTTGAGCGGGTTCCCGGTTAGTAGATTTCCGGATTTGTCGTAGATGTAGAGGCTCTTGTTTGCTTTATCTGTGAAGATGACCAGGTCCTTACCGGCACCAAATTGATAATATTGGATCAAGATTGGCCCTTCAGAAAGGTAATCCTTTTTGAAAAGCAGGTTTCCGGTATCATCCAATACTTCATAGGTATTGCCTTCATTTCGGATGATAATGAATGAATCTTCGCCGGTATCTGGCACAAGTCTGAACCGGGCATCCGCACTTGTTTTGATCAGTTGATCCCGCTTCACCACATCACCTTCCAGGTTGAGCTCTGTAATTTCTCCTCCATTGGAGATCACCGTAATTGAGGAATTTCCCAGCCCGTTTGATTGTCTCAGGAAGTATTGTTTGCTAAGTGTTTGCCGCGTATCAAACGGGAATCCTTTCATGAAATCCCCTCTACGACTCATCAGGTTAATTATCCCGTTTTCCTGGATGGAGATCATAGCATCTTTTCTTCCCAGGCGTGCGTGGTTTAGGGGCGTCAATGCTTTTCGGTTCAGTTTACGGGGGTTCCAGCCGTCCAGTATTTTCATGTCCTTATCAGTTAGGTAAATATTACCTTCTGTGCTGGTGATTGCCATCCGATAATTCCTGCTCAAATCATAGTCGATGAGGTTCAGGTGCTCAATCTGCGCTGATCCGGGTAGTGTTTTGGGATAGCCCGGAATGTACTCACCTGTTCGGTCAATGATGTGCACTTTAGATGCCGTGGCAAAAACGTATTGAAGCTTGCCGTTCTTGTAATAATCGATCGGGTAGACATCCCCCACAATTGCTTCTTCTACCGGCTCAGACCAAAGCGCGTTTTGATTTGGATCAAGGTAGTAGACGGTATTGGAGCTGTCTTGTAGCAAAATATCAAAATCCCTGTGAGCATGTGTGCGAAGGAGGTAGGGCTTGCTGGTGAGTTTACTCACGAACCTGACTCCATTTTCAGCACTGGTTTTAGGGATGCTCTTCGCACGTTTTACTGGTTGGGTAAAGGTGTAATTGGTAAAGAACCTACCATCCAGGTAGCTAAACTGGAAGGCAGCCAACTCAAAGGATTTGTAAGCATTTGTGTTTTTCCTGAAATGCTCTTCCCATTCCGGTTTCAGCGTGTTGAGAATGTTGGTCCATGCGCGTGGGATGTTTACGAAAAGGCTCACATTCGCCGCATTATTGGCACGCTCCAGGAAGTTGTTCATCTGGATGGATTTGCCCCAGGTGTCTTCATTCTGAACGGATGAAATGAGGTTTTTAAGTTCCTGCAGATCGTTGGAAAAGATCAGGTAATTGCGATAGCTGATATAAAAGCACTGATCAAATCCATCTGCCAGATTGCCAAGAATGGTGGAAGGGAAGTTGGCGATGGGAAGGAAGCGAATCTCATTGTCACTGTAGGATTCTGTGTAAACTGAATCTCCCCGTGCGATGGAAATGCGCTGCGTGAGCTGACTAAAAAAATCGAGCGACTCCTGAATATCCTTCACCTCCAGGATCATCAGCTTTTGCTCATCGCGAGATCGTGGGGATTCCAGATTTGCCACGCCTATTTCATTGTCAATCAAGTCAAACACCTGATCGGCGTTGAAGTCATAAAGTGCTTTGAGGGAGTCCTGATAGTTTCTGATTTTGGGATCGGTAGATCTCAAATATTGAATCTGTTGCTCTTTCCATTTGGAGATCTCTGTGGAGGTGATATGGAAAAAGTATGCGGTATTCTCAGGTACTACTTCTGCCATGTCAAATGTAGCCGGCTGAGTAGTATGTGTGCCAAGCCACCCATCTTTAGTGTATGAGAAGCCTGAGAGCTGAATGAAAGTGGAATCAAGCATCACTTCATAGTTTCCGGACAGCATCGGGATTTTTACATTTCCCGAAGTAAATGCGCCAATTGCTTCGCTTGCTTTTGCATAGTTCACATAGATGGAGGCCATTCCCTGCACTCCTGTTTCACTGAGTCTTGTGAATTTTTCTCTGAAGGAAGCAAGCTCTGTATCGCTGATGGCACGGATGGCATCTTCTACCAGATATGGGGTGAAGCTCGCCAGGAAGAAGTTTTTGTAGAAGATGAAAGTGAGCGTTTTCCCATTATTGCTTATCTCACTGATTTTAAAGTCATTATAGTTTCTGGTACGGAAGCGATATCCTGCCTTTTGCAGCTTTCCAATGGTAGCATTTGCAAACGTATTTTGTGAGATATTCTGCAATTCCACAATGAACAAAAAGTCTACATTGCTATTGGAGACTTTATGAAGGGAAGCCAGTGTGGGTGCCTTCTCAAAGATGGCGGAGAAGCCACCTTCGCCATTTATAGAGTCGAGGAAGCTGAGCCCGTTTCTCAGGTTGTCAAAACCGGAAGATTGCTCTATCGTACTCCAAATCGAATATTGCTGTAGCGTAGAAAGATCCTGAATCACTTCCGCCTCAAAAACCATAGCCGCATCGGCAGGAACAAAACTCCAGTTGGTCAGGTTGGCGTGCTTCACCCATTTTTCATAAGTAAAATATCCCGCCCCGATCAGGAGGAGTATGGCTATGGAGATCAGAAGCTTCTTCAAATCGATTGGTTGATTTCCTCCAAAAATAACCTAGATATTAGGCAATTAGTACCCTATGGCTGGTTTGTATTTATTTTTTTCCATAGAGGGCATTTAAGGTGATCTGAACCAATGTTTATTCAGATTGGTAAGCTCTCAAATTCCTGGATTACATTTCAATTGAATAGCAAGGGTTTTGTAATACCAACAGGCATTATCTTAGTGCCATGTCGCAATACAAAGAGCTCGGCTCATACATCGACCGGACGTACAAGGTGGTACGTCAGGACCTGATCAATCGCTTCAAGCAAGCAGGAGTAAAGCTTACTCCCGAGCAGTGGGTGATCCTCTCCAAGCTGGGTGAGGGGGACATGTACCAAACTGACCTGGCCAACATGAGCTTTCGCGACAAACCAACCGTCTCCCGAATCGTGGACCTGCTCGTGAAAAACAAGCTGGTAGAGCGAGTGCGTGACAAGATGGACGGCAGAAAGTACCACGTGCGCATCACTCCAAAAGGAAACAATGTGATCCGGAAAGCCAGACCCGCCGTGGAGGAATCCCGAAAGTTGGGTTGGACCAATCTGTCTGAGCAGGAATACGAAACCTTGATTAATACCCTTGATAAGATCTTCACGAACTACAGCGAGGAGAGAGGGTAAGACTACTTCGGTTCCAAAATCAGAAACACCGCCGTGCTGTCCCCGATGTTGAGCACTTCATGCCACTCAATCTGTTCGTTGTAGAAGCTGCTGAGTAGGTACCTCCACTTCCCTGGTGCCTGTTGTATCCGTGATACGAAACTTGCTGCCCTGTATAGTATATCCGAAATGCTCCGCATGGTAGTGCCGCTCATGGCCCACTCCCGGCGGGAACGTGCACCGCAGTGCCCGTACGTTTTCATTTTCTTCCAGCACTTCACACACGGGTTGATTGTCCCAGCCTGCTTCCAACGGATCGGGGAGGGATGGCTTGGGAGTACAGGAGAGGAGAAGGAAGCAGATGGAAGTGATGACTAGTTTCATGAGTTCGTTGAATTAAGCTCGAAGGTAGGAAGTAAATGGAAGTGAGGTGAGAGGAATGGAAGTATGTGTTTTAATGAGAGACCTTTGTTGGTGTTTTCACCAACAAACAGGAGCTCGAAGATACCCGGTGATCTTGTTGCTAATACCAAATAAATTGTAGTTCTGGATTACCTTTTAGCCACTATTACAGACCTGATGGTGACAGCACCAACAGGGGGCAGAACTGCAAACATGTAACGGTAAAAGGAACCCTCCCGGATTCCTTTTCTATTTTGCGTTTATGTCTTGCTTAAAGCGTCCCTCTCAGTTCCTGCTCGCGCTCCAGTGCTTCAAATAGCGCTTTGAAGTTCCCTTTTCCAAAGGAGGTAGCACCTTTTCGCTGGATGATCTCGAAGAACATCGTAGGTCGTGCCTGTACCGTCTTGGTGAAGATCTGCAGCAGGTAGCCTTCATCGTCTCTATCTACCAAGATACCCAAAGGTCTCAGCGCATCTATGTCTTCGTCGATCTCGCCCACACGCTCGGTCAATACATCGTAGTACGTTTCCGGTACCTGCAAAAACTCAATTCCTCTATTCTTCAGATCAGTTACCGTCTGGATGATGTTGTCGGTAGCCACCGCAATGTGCTGCACGCCCGCACCTTCATAAAACTCCAGGTATTCGTCCACCTGCGATTTTTTCAGTCCTGCGGCCGGCTCATTGATCGGAAACTTGATTCGTCCATTGCCATTGCTCATCACCTTGCTCATCAGCGCGGTGTACTTGGTGGAAATGTCCTTATCATCGAATGACATGATCTGTTTGAAGCCCATCACATCCTGGTAAAACTTCACCCACTCGTTCATCTGCCCAAGCTCCACATTGCCCACCATGTGATCCACATATTTCAGTCCCACGGGAGCCGGATTATATTCGGTCTTCCATTCACGATAGCCAGGGAGGAACACTCCACTGTACTCATTCCGCTCAATGAAAATATGCACCACTTCACCATACGTGTGAATGCCGGATTGCACCACCTTTCCATGCTTATCTTCGATGATGTTTGGCTCCATGAATGATTTTGCTCCTCGCTTTACGGCTTCATTATAGGCATGAGTGGCATCATCCACCCAAAGCGCCGTTACTTTCACGCCATCTCCATGCTTATCGATGTGTCGGCCGATTTCCGTGCCGCTGTGCAGGGGAGAGGTCAGCACCAGTCTGATCTTGTCCTGAACCACCACATACGACTCACGGTCTTTGAGTCCGGTCTCCAGCCCGGCATAGGCCAGCGCCTTAAATCCGAAAGCCGATCGGTAAAAATGAGCGGCCTGCTTGGCGTTGCTCACATATAGTTCCAGGTAGTCCGTGCCATTGATCGGCATGAAGTCCTGTGCTTCCTGTGTTTTTTCGGCTGTTGCTGTGGTTTCCATGACAAGTTTTTGTTTTAATGGTTGTTATAACAACAAAATTAAAGGGTTAGTTTTCCAATTCAAAAAAGGGGCAGATGGAACGAATTCCGATAAAACTCCTTTTATAAAGTTAATCAAGTATCACGCTAAAAATTCACCCGAATGCAAGCAATTAATCCTGCTACTGAACTCCCCCTAAAAAACTATCCTGATCATTCTGACGCTCAGCTTTTGGAAGCAATTGTGCAAGCACATCAGGCTTATCAGGATTGGAAATATGTGTCTTTTGACGAACGAGCAAAGCACATGAAGCGAGCTGCTGAGGTATTGAGGGCGGAGAAGGATGCCTTTGCAAAGATCATGACGGAGGAGATGGGCAAGCCACTCAAAGACAGTGAAGCAGAAGTGGAGAAGTGCGCCTGGGTGTGTGAATACTACGCAGAGCATGCAGCGGAGTTTTTGAAAGACGAAATCATACCTACGGATGCAGCGAAGAGCTATGTGAGCTACAGGCCTCTTGGGATTGTGCTTGCAATCATGCCGTGGAACTATCCCTTCTGGCAAGTGTTTCGCTTTGCCGCACCGGGACTGATGGCCGGGAATGCGGCCATCCTGAAGCATGCACCCAATGTGCCCGGTTGTGCGGAGGCTATCGAGTCGGTATTTAAGAAAGCAGGTTTTCCAAAGTATTTGTTTACCAATCTGTTCATTACCAACGAACAGACATCTAAGGTGATTGAGCATAGGCATGTAAAGGCAGTGACACTCACCGGAAGTACCCGGGCAGGAAAGTCAGTAGCAGCCCAGGCCGGTGCACTGCTCAAGAAATGTGTACTGGAACTTGGTGGAAGCGATCCATATATCGTGCTGGAGGATGCGGATTTAGATCTGGCAGTACGAACCACAGTAGCCAGCCGCCTGAAAAACAATGGGCAGAGCTGCATCAGTGCAAAGCGGTTTATTGTCCCTGAGTCCATCAAAGAGGATTTCGAGCAAAAGCTGATCGTCGAGATGAAGTCCTACACGATGGGTGACCCGTTGGCTGAAGAAACAGACCTGGGACCATTGGTAGGGAAGAAGTATCGGGAGCAGCTGGCTGATCAGGTGAAGCGAAGCATAGATGCAGGAGCGAAGTGCATCTTGGGTGGGGAAGTGCCGGATATGACCGGATATTATTATCCACCCACCATTCTAACCAATGTAAAGAAAGGCATGCCAGCATACGAAGAAGAGCTTTTCGGACCTGTGGCTTCCGTGATCACCGTGAAAGATGAAGCAGAAGCTCTGGCGGTGGCCAATGATACAAGCTATGGACTGGGAGGGGCGATCTTCTCCAAAGATGAAGCCCGGGCCGAGCAGCTTGCAGCTACCCGGCTCGAAGCGGGCTCATGCTTCGTGAATGCGATGGTTCAATCCGATCCAAGGCTGCCATTTGGAGGCATCAATGAGAGCGGATTTGGTCGTGAACTCTCGCATCATGGCATCAAAGAGTTTGTGAATGCGAAGACGGTTTATGTTAAGTAATCCCTTTTTTGTCATTTCGACGAAAGGAGAAATCTTCACATTGTTTCGCTAATTATCCTCCCCCTAACCCCCTCCAGAGGGGGTTAGGGGGAGGTTATTCATTTCTCAATGACTTCACAGGGTTTGCCTTAGCTGCTCTTCTGGCCTGATCAGAGACAATGGCAATAGCAAATCCCAGTACAATGGTGCCGACCATCGGAAATACCCACCAGGCGATATCTACTCGTATGGTGTATCGATCCAGGTATTTGTCCAGCAAGTACCACGAAAGCGGTGCGGCAATGAAGAAAGAGACAAGAACCAACTTCGCAAAATCTTTGGACATCAGCCCCATGAGGTTGGCGATCGTAGCGCCGAGCACCTTTCGGATACCAATTTCTTTGATGCGCTGCTCTGCCATGTAGCTGGCGAGCCCAAAGAGCCCAAGTCCTGTGATGACCATCGCCAGTGCGGCAAAGATGGTGGCCAGCTTTCGAGTCAGGTTAATGGTGGTAAACTTGCGCTGAAACTCCACATCGGCAAACTTGTATTCAAATGGGTATGCCGGATTGTGCTCTTCGAAAATCGGCTGAATCCCCTTGAGTGTTGCCTGGAGATCGTCCGTCTTCTTCAATCGGACTGAGATGTAGCCACCCCAGTTGGCCAGGATCACGAACATGGGTTTTACCGGCTCGTAAGGAGAGCCCATCAATACGTCATCCACTACACCAATCAGTTTTCTTTTTTCACTCCATAAATCAAGATTAGTCCCAATTGGGTTTTCCAGTCCCATCAGATCCAGGGCAGCTTTATTGATGACAATGGCATCCGAGTCGCTCGCAAACTCTTTGGAGAAATCCCGTCCCATCAGCACATCTATGCCCATCGTTTTTGCATAATCGTACTCCGAAGTAATGGTGGTGAAGATCACGCGCTGATCTTCCGGTTTGCCCGGCCATCCGAGGAAGTTGTTGGAGTTGATGGAGGTGATCTGGCTGTTAGATCGGGTCACGGATTCCACCAGGCCTGATTGCAATAATTGCTGTTTTACTACATCATAATTTTCGGTAAGATCATTGGTCAATTCGACCGAGATCAAATTCTCCTGCTCATACCCCAGGTCCCTGTTTTTCACAAGATCAATCTGCTGGAAGATCACGATGGTGCTGATCATCAAAACAATGGAAAAACCAAACTGCAAAACAACCAGGACTTTCCGTGGTGTGGTGGCGCCTTTTCCTGCTTTTACGGTTCCTTTGAGCGTTTGCACTGGCCGGAACGAGGAGAGGTAGAAGGCAGGATAGCTCCCTGCAATCACCCCTACCACTACGATAATGCCCACAGACGCTAACCAGAAGATGGGAGAGGAGTAGTCTATGAAGAGGTTCTTCTCCACCAGGTTGTTATAAGCGGGAAGCGATAGCTCTGTTAGGAGAACTGCCAGTATAAAAGCAAGAGCGGTGATGAAAATGGATTCCCCCATAAACTGGGAAATGAGTTTTCCCCGGCTGGATCCCAGGCTTTTTCGAATGCCCACTTCTTTGGCTCGTTTCTCGGAGCGGGCGGTGGCAAGGTTCATAAAGTTGATACAGGCTATGATCAGGATGACAATGGCAATGACGGTGAAAAGCTGGACATAATCGCTGCGACCTCCAGCTTCTTCTCCCTGATCATTCCAGTTGGAATACAACCGCCATTTTTTCATTGGGTGAAGAAAGAAGTGCTTTTTCATATTATCATGGCTATCTTTTTCCATGATCAGGTCAGCAATGTTTTCTTCTACGTCCAGCTCACGGCTGGCATCATTGAGCTCCACAAACACCTGAAAGGAGTAATTTCCCCAATTGGTTCGGTTGTCTTTGACCCACTGGTTTACGGATTCCCTGTATTTCCAGGTGGCCAGGTAGTCAAATTCAAAAGAAGAATTTTTTGGGACATCTTTCACTATGGCAGTGACCTGCAGTGTTCCTTCGTCTTCCAGCCTCACCTGTTTCCCGATAGGGTCTTCATCTCCGAAAAGGATTTTTGCGGTAGACTCGGACAGCACGATCGACATGGGGTCTTTGAGTGCCTCGGCGTGGCTGCCTGAGATCAACTCAAACTCAAACATTTCCAGAAACTCCTCACTCACATAATAGCCGTCTTTCAGAATACGGGTATCCCCGACAGTCAGGAGGCGGGTTCCGCCCCAGCCGGTCACCACCGAATTTTTGATATTGCTATCGATTACTTTCATCTCCTCATAGGTAGGCAATGGAACCGATCGCCAGTTATTTACCCGATTATCAAAGTCAGAACTGATCCATACCTGATAGAGCCGGTCATATTTTGGAAGAAATTTGTCATACGAAACCTCGTCGGCCACCCAGAGCAAGATCAGGACGCTGCAGACGATCCCGATGGAAAGCCCTGAAATGTTGATGATGGAGTAAAGTCCGTTTTTCTTAAGGTTCCTAAAGGAGATGAGGAAGAAGTTTTTGAGCATGCTTTTGTGAGTTAGTTAAGTAAAGGAGTTTTGTGATGATCAAATAGTTGCATTTAAGTGGAGGTACTCTGGTTTTTTCAAATGGTTACATGTGTGCTATTTTCCTACCTTAGCAGGATTTGAAAATTCAGATATGGCACTATCCCTTTTAGACTGGCTCGTAATCGGAGCTTTCTTTCTCATTGTATTACTGATTGGTTTTGCTGCTAGCAGAACGGCCGGAAAGAGTTCGGTTGAGTACTTTTTGGCAGGTAAATCTATGCCCTGGTGGCTTTTAGGAGTTTCCATGGTAGCTACTACATTCTCTGCTGACACACCTAATTTGGTCACCGGATTTGTGCGGGAAGGCGGAGTAGCCAAAAATTGGGCATGGTGGTCATTCCTTGTGACTGGGATGGTAACCGTGTTTATCTATGCAAGGCTTTGGAGAAGATCAGGGGTTTTGACAGACCTGGAATTCTACGAGCTGAGATATGGAGGAAAGGCTGCTTCATTCCTGCGAGGTTTCAGGGCACTCTACCTGGGCATTTTCTTCAATTGTCTGATCATGGGATCGGTAACACTAGCTGCAATCAAGATTTCGTCTATTCTGTTTGGATTGGAACCAATCTATACCGTGGTAATCGCCTCGGCTGTGGTGGCGGCTTACTCAGCTCTCGGGGGAATCAAGGGTGTAATCTGGACAGATTTCTTCCAATTTGGAATTGCGTTGCTTGGAGCACTTTATGCTGCATATGTGGCCGTCTCACAACCGGAGGTAGGAGGGATCAGCGGTTTACTGAGGCATGCTTCAGTAGAAGGGAAGCTTGACATCATTCCAGATTTCAACAATTCTTCTTTAGTCATCACCATGTTCATCATCCCTTTGGCAGTACAGTGGTGGTCGGTCTGGTACCCCGGTGCAGAGCCGGGCGGAGGAGGCTACATAGCTCAGCGAATGCTTGCGGCCAAAGACGAGAAGCATGCCGTGGGCGCCACGCTCTTTTTCAACTTCGCTCATTATGCCCTTCGTCCATGGCCATGGATACTTGTGGCTTTGGCTTCACTCGTTTTATTCCCTGATCTGGAATCCATTAAAGCCGCATTTCCAAACATCAATGATCAATACCTTGGAGATGATATTGCCTATCCGGTTATGCTCACCCTGCTTTCTCCCGGATGGCTTGGCTTGGTTGTCGCTTCCTTGATTGCAGCCTATATGTCTACGATCAGCACGCATCTGAACTGGGGGTCATCCTATATTGTCAATGATTTCTATCAGCGGTTTGTAAAGCCGGATGCTGGTGAGAAGGAATTGGTAACTATTGGAAGAATCTCGACTGTCTTGCTGATGGTGATTGCTGGTGTGATGTCTTTGACTATTCTGGAAAATGCCACACAAGCTTTCAATATTTTACTACTATCCGGAGCGGGAACAGGGGCGATCTTTTTGCTACGATGGTTTTGGTGGAGGATCAATGCGATCACTGAAATCGTGGGTATGGTAGTTGCCACAATCAATGCTTTTGTCTTGGTACTAGAAGTACCGGAAGGATCACTTGGGACAGAGTTTATTGATGAATTCACTATGAAATTGCTGATTGCAACAGGCATAACGACCATGGCCTGGGTGATCACGGCGCTGGTGACGAGCCCGGAATCAGAAGAGAAGCTCAAATCATTCGTAGCACTAACACAACCTTCTATCGGATGGGCTGGATTTGAAAAACCAGAAGTTTCAGGCCTGAGATATCAGGTGTTGAGTGTGTTTGTAGGCACAATCGGGGTTTATGCAGCCTTGTTTGCCATTGGAAATGTAATCTATGGCCACCTTGTATTAGCAGCTGTTTTGCTAGCCATCTTTGGTGGATCGACATTCCTTATAATCCGATGGTGGAAGCATTCGTGAGTGGAGCGAAAAATACCCATTTTAGGGTATTGATTATCAAATGATAATGTGGGTACTTTGATGCCTGAGACTCACCGCTCTATTCACTGCCAAATGTAGAGGCCTTTATTCAAGGGCCTCTTTTTTTATGTGCTTTGGCTATATTGCCTTTCAAACAAAATTCTTTATGAGTCACACACAAGGCATGCTTAGCCCGGAATCTTTAAAGGGCAAAACAATCATCGTAACAGGAGGAGGAACAGGATTGGGAAAATCCATGGGAGCCTATTTTTCGGAGCTGGGAGCCAACCTGGTGATTACCAGCCGCAAGATGGATGTGTTGGAGGAAACAGCCAAAGAAATTACAGCTAAGTCTGGCTACCCCGTACACTGTGTAGCGTGTGATGTGCGGGAGTATGAGCAGGTGGAGCGTGTGATCAGTGAGACCAAGGAAAAGTTTGGGAAAGTAGATGTGTTGCTCAACAATGCAGCAGGAAACTTCATCAGTCCAACTGAACGCCTTTCCCATCGAGCGTTTGATACGGTGGTGGACATTGTGCTAAAAGGAAGCTACAACTTCACCCTTGCTACGGGAAAAGACTGGATTGAAAACAAACAACCGGGAAATATTCTAAGTATTGTGACCACCTATGCCTGGACGGGTTCAGGCTATGTGGTGCCGTCTGCTTGCGCCAAAAGTGGGGTGCTGGCGATGACCCGATCACTGGCCGTGGAGTGGGCTAAATACGGCATCCGAAGTAATGCTATCGCTCCGGGACCATTCCCAACAGAAGGTGCATGGGATCGATTGCTGCCCGGTGACCTGAAAAAGAAGTATGATCCGGCGAAGAAAGTACCCCTTGGCAGAGTGGGGGATCATCAGGAGCTGGCCAACCTGGCTGCCTACCTGGTGTCAGACTACTCCGCGTATATCAACGGGGAAGTGATCACCATTGATGGGGGAGAGTGGCTGAAAGGAGCTGGGGAGTTCAATATGCTTGAAGCCATCCCGGAAGAGCTCTGGGATGCCATGGAAATGGGGCGCAAAAAGGGCAGCTCCAAACTAAAGATGATGTGGTTGTACTTTAAAGGAATGAGGAAGTTGAAAATTTGATTTTACTCATCGATCGCATACAGCAACGCATTATTTGCAAAGTCATACAGCGTCAACCTTCTTAAATCATAATAGGCAATCCAGTAGGTGCGGAGTGCATTAATGTAGCTTCTTCTCGCATTGTCTTTTTCTGTCAGCGCAATGTTCAGGTTGGTGATGTCAATCTTCCCAATGAGGTAGCGGTTTTGAGCGACTTCATATCTCTTTTGTGCCACCTCATCTGACTTCTTGGAAATTTCAATTTGCTGCTGCAGCACTTCCAACTGACGTACCTGGGTAATGATCTCCTGTTCAAAATTTTGTTCCTCCTGTGCAATCACGTAATCCGTCAATTGCTTGTTGGCCAGTGCCGTTTTCATCCGAGCCTCATTTCTTCCCCAGTTTACAATGGGGATATTCAGGGTGAGGTTGGCAAACTGCTGGTTTTGTGCATCCTGATAGGATTGATCAAAGGAGGTCCCGGCACTGTTTAGCCCGAAGGAGGCATTAAGGTTCATTTGAAATCGCTGACCTTTGGCCTGTGCCACCTGAGCATCCGCCTCAATCCGCCTGCGTTCAAATGCGATGAAATCTGATCGGTTGTCTTTGGCATATTGCAGGGCTATTTCTTCATCTACAGGAAAAATGGGAATCTCCTCAGGTAGCGCCAAATCAAAATTCTGCCCTTCGTTTAATCCGATAAATGTACGCAATGCCAGGCGGGATGTTTGCAGATCGAGCTGTGCCTGAGCCAGGTCTTGTTGAGACCTCAGTAGTTGCAATTCTACCTGCAAAAGCTTGTCTTCAGATGTGGTTCCAATATTGTACCTCCCTTTTTCAATGTTATAAATGGTATCGTTATTGGAAAGGTTAAATTCAGCGATCTGGTAGTTTACCTGTGCGTCCAGGTAATCAAAAAAGCGCTGCACAGCCGTCCTGGACACAAATTCCATTTCTTCCACATAGCTTCGTTTGGATTCTTCGTATCGGATGGGCTCGGTACGTTTGTCCCACTTGAGTTGGTTGAAAGCGAAAATCGGCTGATTTAATGTAAGATCTACAATAGTACTTCTCCATCGCGTGTCGTCTATCACCAGATCCTGAAATTGGCTCGCCCTTGTATTCACTGAAATACTTCCACCGGTAGGGGAGATTGGTTGAAAAAGGCCAAGGTTCAGTGATGAGTTTGTTTGCTCCACTGGCCGAAATTGGGTTGAACCGTCTTCCTGGGTTACAGGAATGAACTGGTTGCTGTAAGCTGGCAGATTTCCACTCAAAGCCAACTGAGGGTTATAATTTGAGCGAAACAATCTATACTGCCAAAACCTGTTTTCCTTTCGGGTCTCCGCTTGCTTGGCCAGCGGAGATTGTCCTTTGGCCAGGCCAATGATCCCATCTAGCGTGTATACTGTTTGAGCATATCCTGAAAAAGAAAGTGTGATGAAAGCTATTAATGTAAATACCTTATTCATATCTGAGAGAAGTAATTGGGTCTTGAAGTGCTGCTTTTCTTGCTGGCGCTATTCCAAAGATTAGACCGATAGCCGTGGCTACACCGAAAGAAATAAGAATGGATCCAAACGAAATGACTGTTGGAATCTCTGCGAAGCGACTCACGGCAAAAGCCATTATCACACCGAGCACGATTCCTATGAATCCGCCACTGATGCTGATCATCATAGACTCAAACATAAATTGGTTGATGATGTCATTTTTTTTCGCTCCAATGGAAAGCCTCAGACCGATTTCTTTAATGCGCTCCAAAACAGAGGCAAGCATAATGTTCATAATGCCGATTCCACCAACAATCAATGATATGCCGGCGATGGCTCCAAGGACATAGCTGAAAATATCATTGGTTCGCTGCTGCTGCTTGAGTAATAGTTCCGGGATTTCAATCTCATAATCTACCACCTGGTTATGCTTTCTTTCCAGCATTCGAACTATGACATCTGCTGTAGGATTTAGTTTCTCGGTCTCTGCCACCTGAACTACCAAGCGATCAAGCTGATGATAGTTTACAGGGCCAGAAGGACTGCTGTCATCGTCATTTCCACCGTTTCCACCAAAAAATACCATTCCGGATGAGCCTTTGTTTGCACCCTGGATCATTTCCTGGGTCAGCATAGCGCGATTTTTGTATCGTACCAGCACGGTTTGGAGCGGGGTGTACACATCCATGTTGTAATCCCGGATGCCCAGTTTGCTGATGCTGCTTTCGCTGATGTATCGTTCGTCTAGTATTCCGATCACTTTCAGCCAATTTGGGCCACATTTGATCATTTTTCCGATCGGGTTTTCGGAAGGGAAAAACTTAGCTGCAATGGATTTCCCGATGATACATACTGCTTCACCTTTTTCAAGCTGGGTTTCATTGAACATTTTTCCGTCGGAGAGGGTGAAGTTGAAGATTTCGAAGTAGGCTGGTTCTACGCCGACTAACTTTGCAGACCTCCGAATACCATTTTTTATTATGTAGGTTTCGAGCAGGATTTCCGGACTAATTGTTTCAATGCCGGGGATCGTTTCCATAATCGACTGCTTGTCTGCAAGTGTAAGTCCGGGCGAAAACTTCTTTTTCTCTTTTGCCTGATCTTCTTCCGTGAGGTCTTCTTCGGTTTGCTCTACCACCGGCTCAATGATTATGTTGTTGACACCCACGAGCTTGATTTGCTCCAGGATTTCCTGCTGTGCGCCATTCCCTATGGCAAGCATAGCAATCACAGCTGCAACGCCAAAAATGATCCCTAAAGCTGTCAAAATTGAGCGTACCCGGTTGGCTAAAACTGCTTCAATGGCGATCAGAAGATTGGCTAAGATTCGTTGCTTATCCATTTTTAATCTCTTCTTCGGCGGCCTTGAAATTCCTGATTCTCGGAAGCAGGCTGTTCAGCCACTTCTTGTTCTTTTTTGTTTCGTTTCCCATCCATCTCGGGGAGTAAGCTCACTTCTCTTGATTCCATCCCCTGAACAGAAGAAAGATGAACCTTGTCGCCAGCTTCCAGACCAGCCAGTATGTGTACATACTCTGCATTAGCATCTCCAATCATCACTTCTTGTTTTATGGTAGACCCGCCGGACTTTTTGAAGACATAGGTAATGGAGTCAAACTGGGAGTGAAGGCTTTCCAGCGGAACAAAAAGGGCATTTTCTACCGTTTTGGTTACAATCTTATTGCTGGTAGTCATTCCTGGTTTAAGAAGAGGGTCCGTTCCGAAAACTTCGATTTCTACCTCAAACACTTTTGCATCAGAGTTTGGTCGTTGTTCTCCCACGTTTGCTACTTTGGTCACTTTCCCTTTCAGGTTTTTATCCGGAAATGCATCAAACCCAATCTCTACAGATTGCCCTTTTTTCACCTTACGGATATCCACCTCATTGACGTAGGTTTTGGTAATCATTTGGGATAAATCAGGCAGAGTGGCCACTGTAGGGTCCCATGCGCTGATTTGCGATCCGGCCTTTACGGGCTTGCCATCCCAGCTTCTTTCATAGATGAGCATCCCATCCTGCGGGGCGATGATGGTGAAATCTTTCTGAAGGGACATCAGACCTTCCAGTTCATTTCGGTCGCCCTGAAGCTCAGCAGTAGCTTCCTGCATCTTGGCAACATTCTGTTGTCTTTTGATTTCGTAGTTTTCCTTAGCCTGTTGCAGTGAACGCTTCGCTTTTTCCAACTCTATTTCAGCTTTTTGGATGGTGGCAGGTGGCTCGAATTGGGATTGATCAAGAGTTAGCTGCTTTTCCCTTACGGCATACTCTAAATTGATTAGCTCATCCCGTGCCTGACGCATGGTGAGTGCCGTGTCGAGTCGGGTTTGGGTGTGCTGAGAGGTAGAAGCGTCTACTTCCAATTGGGCATCCTTGATTTTTCCGGTGAGTTCTGAAGGATCGAGCCGGGCCACATATTGTCCTTTCTTTACTTCCGTTCCTTCGTCTATAATGTGCTGAATGGTAACATTCCAGATTCGGTAATTTCTCAGATCTAGTGGGCCTTTGATGGGGACAGAATTTTTTGCATCCAGTGCTCCTGATGTCATAATGTCCACCACGAATTCACCCTGCTCAACCTCAGTAATGACTTCCACCGTGGATTCGGTGCTGCTACCAGTGAAAACCAATAGGAGGATTATGATTACGGCTGCTCCGCCGATTAGGAGAATTTTGTTGTTTTTCTTCATGACGTTAGGTCTTTAGACAATACTTTACTCGGGCAATTAGGTTACTCTTTACCCAGCCACACGGATTTAATTTTTTGTTGTTCAGGCGATGGGTTTTCGATGGCTTCCAGCGTATGTTTTTGTGAGGTTTTTACTTCTCTTGCCTTCGCTTTTAGTTTGATTTCTTTCATTTTTCCATTCACTTCCCTTCTTACCACTACGGTCACTTTATCTCCATTTTTCACTTCTTCATAATAGTTACTTATCACATCGTTGAAGGATTGAAGGGTTACCGCAGCACCATTCCATTCCAATAAAACATCACCAATTTTTAATCCAAGTTCCTTCCCAAACTCATTCATTTGGTCAATGCTGGCTATGTAAATTTCCTGATTATCATTTAGTGAAGGACTAAATTTTCCGGTTGTTACTTTCAATTCAATGGTTTCATTTTCGTACCGTATCCCTGCCCAACCAAGAATTTCAGTATAGGGTAGAGGCTTATTTCCACCAACGTGTTTTCTTAAGAATTCCCCAACTTCGGGGGTTGTGATTTTTTCAATCTCATCAAATAGCTCATCGTCTTTGAAGGCTTTCATAGGTCCGTATTGCTTTGCGAGCTCTCTGATCACTGAGGGCAAATCCTTCTGGCCATTAGTAGATTTAATAATAGTCAAATCCAGGCACCAACCGATGAGTGCACCCCCGGAATAGACATCTCCATATCGTCGTTCATTCTTTGGCTCCAGGATGTTTTCGCTGAATTCAGTGTAAGGAATGTCAACACCATATTGCTCCTGCTCAAACATCTTTTGTCTCATCTGATCCAAGAAATCTTTAAGCTCATAAAGTCCATACTTCACCTGGACATGGTGGGAAGAATACTCCGTAACACCTTCGTATAGCCAAAGGTGCTGGCTCATTTCAGGCTCTATGTAGTTGAAGTTGTGAATCTCTTCAGAATGAATATTTAGTGGAGTTACGATATGGAAAAACTCGTGAGCTGCTACATCTTTCACAGTCTGGCTTATGCGCTTTGGATCCATTTCAGGGAGTGAATACAGTGAAGAGTAGGAGTGTTCCAGAGCACCGTATGATCCCGAAATAGTCGGTCCGTCAAAAAGGTAAATCAAGTAGGCGTAACGATCTACGGGGAGCTTACCGCCGAGATATTTGGCTTGTGCTTCCATCAGCTCATCTATATTGTCCATCACGTCTTCAGCACTCAGTACTTTGTTGGGGGAGTAGACGGAAACAAGAACATTGGCTCCAGCTATTTCCTTGCTCACGATATCTGGCTCGCTATACATAATTGGCGCGTCTGCCAGGAAATTGTAATTCTCGGCGATGTAAGTATCCGTCGTATCATTAGAAGCCTCTTTTTTTAATGAAGTAGCTCCCTGAATCTTCTGATCGTGAAGAATGGTGAGCTCGAAAGGGCTGAACTTGTATCCGTCTACATAGCCGATGAAACCAAACGTGTTAATCACAAATACACCTTTGTCAGCTTCAATACTCATACCTCCCGGCTCAAAAATCCTGTTGCTTCCGTATCCTTCGAAATCATCAAATGAATCCTCAACCCAGTAAGTAATCTTGCTCAATTTTTTCGCGTCTTTTATTGCCCATCTATTGGTTGAGATGTTTCCAACTTCCAAAAGGTTTCCTTCTGAATCAAAAGCTTTGAATTGGTCAACGAAGCGACCGAAATCTGAAATGCTATAAGTGCCGGGAACCACCTTTGGCATGTGATATTCAACAGATTCCTCCGCTATTTTGGGAACCAGGATTTCAATCGGAAGTCTGTCATTTTCAGCTTTTCTTAAATCAATTGAAACCTGATACTTTTCCTGAGAAAATGCAATGAAAGATATTGCAGTAAGTATGAGAAAGAAGATTTTTTTCATGTATATCCAAATAAAATGTGTTGCAAGTCTAAACGTAAAAAACCCCTATTGTTTGTCAATAGTGGTTAATTTATATAAGTGGTAACGTTGGATGTTTTTTGGTTTGAAGTTATCATTGGGAAATGAAATTGGGATATCTTCTATTATTTCTTTCAAGTTCAATTCTTGCACAAATAAACCCTCCCGGCGGTTTAAAACTTACAGACTCACTTTTCTTAGATAAGACGGAAGTGGCGAACATTCATTGGCTTGAGTATGAATATTATGTAAAAAGTGATTCTTCTGAGACGTTTTATAATTCTATCTTACCAGCGCAGGTAGTAACAGAGAATTATAGGCCTGACTATTTCAGGCACCCTGCATACAGATATCACCCTGTTGTAGGTATTACATATGCTCAGGCTAGGGAATATTGTAAGTGGAGAACAAAGATGGTTAATACAAAACTTAGCAAAGAAAATGCTTCATATCGGGTAAAATATCGATTGCCAAGTGAGCATGAATGGGAGATCGCTGCTAGAAAACTTGATTCATTAGATACTTCTATAAATATTAAACCTTTGGTTTGGGAAATGATTCAAGCGGGAGATAAAAGGAAGGTTTACAGTATGTATCCTGATAGAGACATAAAATTGAAACAGCTTAAGAAGGAGATCAAGGAGTATGCACAAGGTGAACATATTCCTTTTGTTTTGTCAAAAGAATACCCTTGGTTTATTACACTTGAAGAACAGTTACCTCAGGGGATTAACGACCCATCATATTCGTTTGATTTAGGATATACTCATCTTATTGGTAATGTTGCTGAAATGGTTGCTGAGCCAGGTATTGTAAAAGGAGGGAGTTGGCGACATAAACTTTCGGTTTCCTTCCCCTCTAAACGTATTCAGACGGACCCAAAAAAAGCCTACGATTGGGTAGGCTTTAGGTGTATTGCTGAAATTGTTCCAATTATACTTTAGCTTCTGCGTTTGCCATCCTCTTCCTCTGGTTCTCATCCAGATAGATTTTTCGCATCCGGATAGACTGAGGAGTTACTTCCACGTACTCGTCTTTCTGGATGTATTCCAAAGCTTCCTCCAGACTGAATTTCTTGGCCGGCGTAATCTTCACGTTGTTGTCCGAACCGGAAGCTCGCATGTTGGTTAGCTTCTTTCCTTTCTGGATGTTCACCACCAGATCGCTATCACGACTATGCTCACCAATAACCTGGCCGGTATACACATCCACTCCCGGATCAATGAAGAAAACGCCTCTATCCTGAAGCTTATCAATTGAATAAGGAGTGCCAGGTCCATTTTCCATCGAGATCAATGATCCATTGATCCTGCCGGCAATATTTCCTTTATATGGCTGATACTCCTTTAGTCGGTGCGTCATCACGGCTTCTCCCGCAGTTGCTGTCAGCATGTTATTTCTTAGACCTATCAACCCTCGGGAAGGAATCTCAAATTCCAGGTGCTGCACGTTACCTTTTGGCTCCATCACCTTCAGTTCTCCTTTGCGTTGAGTCACCATCTCGATCACTTTTCCGGAGAAGTTTTCCGGCACATCGATTACCAATTGCTCAATTGGCTCAGTCTTCTGTCCGTTTTCATCTTCTTTGAAAAGTACCTGTGGCTGACCAACCTGCAGCTCGTAACCTTCTCTTCGCATCGTCTCGATCAATACAGACAAGTGAAGCACACCACGACCATAAACCAGGAATTTATCTTCTGAACCTGTCTCCTCTACACGAAGGGCAAGGTTCTTTTCAAGCTCTTTAAGTAATCGATCTCTCAGGTGCCTGGATGTCACAAACTTTCCTTCCTTGCCAAAGAAAGGAGAGTCGTTGATGGCAAAAAGCATACTCATCGTGGGCTCGTCTATGGCAATTCGCGGCATCACATGTGGGTTTTCAAAATCAGTGATCGTGTCACCAATTTCGAAATCCTCGATTCCTGTAATGGCACAAATATCACCTGCACGTACCTCGGTTACTTTTCTCTTTCCAAGTCCCTCAAAAACCTGAAGTTCTTTGATCCTCACTTTTTTGAGTGATCCGTCCCGTTTACTGATTCCCAGTTGGGCTCCTTCTTTTAAAGTCCCTTGCCATACCCGACCGATAGCAATTCGTCCGGTAAAAGATGAGAAATCCAAGGAGGTAATCTGCATGGCCGGAACACCTTCATTGAATGGTGCGGGAGGGATTACTTCGATGATCTTGTCAAGCAAAGGCAGAATGTTGTCAGTTGGCTTTTGCCAATCTTCCCCGAACCATCCTTGCTTACTGGAACCATAAAGTGTTTGAAAATCAAGCTGTTCTTCAGTAGCATCCAATGAAAACATGAGATCAAACACCTGCTCGTGCACTTCGTCCGGACGGCAGTTTTCTTTATCCACTTTATTTACCACCACGATAGGGGAAAGCCCCAATCCAAGGGCTTTGCCAAGCACAAATCGGGTCTGTGGCATTGGGCCTTCAAACGCATCCACAAGTAGGATAACACCATCGGCCATTTTCAATACCCTTTCTACCTCACCACCAAAATCGGCGTGACCGGGGGTATCAATGATGTTGATTTTTACTCCTTTGTATTCGACTGAAACGTTTTTTGAAAGAATAGTAATCCCTCTTTCGCGCTCCAGGTCATTACTGTCAAGGATGAGCTCGCCTTTCTCCTGGTTCTCGCGAAACTCCTGAGTGGCGTAAATGATCTTGTCTACGAGCGTGGTTTTGCCATGGTCTACGTGTGCGATGATGGCAATATTTCTGATTTCTTGCATGCAATTTTGAATTCGACCGCAAAATTAGATAGAACTATCATGGATTGCACTATATAGGGCAAACACAAAAGGTATATTTGCGGTCTCTTATCGAAATTATGGCTAAAGAATACAAACGACATACGATTACGGCAGCACTTCCCTATGCAAATGGACCTGTTCATATTGGACACCTTGCTGGTGTTTATGTGCCTGCTGATATCTATGCTCGGTACTTGAGGAGCAAAGGGGAAGATGTGGCTTTCGTGTGTGGCTCTGATGAGCATGGAGTAGCGATAGAGCTTCGGGCACGCAAGGAAGGGAAGACTCCTCAGCAAGTAGTTGACTTCTACCACAATCAAATCAAAGACTCTTTTGAGAAATTTGGGATCAGCTTTGATATTTACCATCGCACCTCTTCAAAACTACACCATGAAACCGCTTCTGAATTTTTCAAAAAAATGTATGCGGAAGGGAAATTTACGGAAGAGACCTCCGAACAGTTTTTTGATGAGAAGGAGCAACAATTCTTAGCTGATCGATACATTAAGGGCACCTGCCCAACCTGTGGTTTCGGGGAAGCATATGGAGATCAATGTGAAAACTGCGGCTCCACGCTTAGTCCTGCAGAATTAAAAAATCCGAAATCCATGCTGAGCGGAGAGGTTCCTGTGATGAAGGAAACAAAACACTGGTACCTGCCATTAGATCAATATGAGCCATGGCTAAAGGAATGGTTGCTCGATGGGCACAAAGAGTGGAAGTCCAATGTATATGGTCAATGCAAAAGCTGGATTGACAATGGTCTGCGCCCACGACCGATGACCCGTGACCTGAAATGGGGGATACCCGTGCCGGTAGATGGAGGTGAAGGAAAAGTGCTTTATGTGTGGTTTGATGCGCCGATTGGATACATCTCAGCGACCAAGCAGTGGGCGATGGATAATGGAAAAAATTGGGAGGATTACTGGAAATCTGAGGATACCAGACTGTTACATTTCATCGGCAAGGATAATATTGTATTTCACTGCATCATTTTCCCAACTATCCTGAAAGCCGAGGGGAGCTACATCTTGCCGGACAATGTGCCAGCTAATGAGTTTCTGAACCTGGAGAGCAACAAGATTTCTACATCAAGAAACTGGGCGGTGTGGCTTCACGAATATCTTGAAGAGTTTCCGGAAAAGCAGGATGTGCTGAGATATACACTCACTGCTAATGCACCGGAAACAAAAGACAATGATTTTACCTGGAAGGATTTCCAAACCAGGAATAATAGTGAGCTCGTTGCGATTTTTGGAAACTTTATAAACCGAGCGGTGGTACTTACGCACAAGTTTTTTGAAGGCAAAGTGCCAGCAAGACATGATCTCCTCCCTATTGATGAGGAAGTGATCAAAGCTGTAGGTGAAGCACCAGCCAAGATCGAAGCAGCTCTCGATCAATTCAAATTCCGTGAGGCACTTAGTCAGATGATGGAGCTAGCCAGAATTGGTAATAAATACCTGGCGGATACCGAGCCATGGAAACTCATTAAAGAAGACCAAAACAGAGTGGAGACCATTCTGAATATTGCACTTCAGATCAGTGCGAATCTTACAATTGTGTGTGAGCCGTTCCTTCCATTTACAGCAAGGAAGCTACTGGATATTTTAAGCCTGGAGCAAAAGCAGTGGGCAGAAGCAGGAGGAGTGGATTTCCTTTCTGCCGGACATCAGCTGAATGGTGCCACTCTGCTTTTTGAAAAGGTAGAAGACAAGGAGATAGAATCACAAGTGAATAAACTTTTGGAAACAAAGAAAATGAACGAACAAGAAAATAGTGGACCAGGTTTACCAGCTCTCAAAGATGAAATTGTGTTCGATGATTTCATGAAAATGGATCTGAGGGTGGGAGAGATCAAGACAGCCGAGAAAGTAGAGAAGTCCAGTAAGCTGTTAAAGTTTACAGTGGATATGGGAATTGAGACCCGAACGATTTTGAGTGGCGTGGCAAAGCATTTTACTCCGGAGGAGATGATCGGGAAGAAAGTGACGGTGATGTCCAATCTGGCACCCCGCAAGATCATGGGAGTGGAGTCTCAGGGTATGCTCTTATTTGCGGAGAATCCCGATGGCAAATTGGTAGCCGTGAGCCCGGGAGCCGATGCGCAGAATGGGGCGACTATCGCGTAAAAAAAAGCCTGCATTTAGCAGGCTTTATTCTATTCCACCATTTCTTGTATCCAATTAATTACCAGTTTGGGCAATTCAGGATCCCATTTGCCTGGCTTTCCATTGAAAGAATCATCCGGAGTTTCGTGAATGGTATTCCAGTGATCGAGACCGGGATAGATGTGTAGCTCGTGATCTTCGTGACCTGCCCGATCCAATACTTTCATGATCATGTGATTGTCGAATTCTGACATGATCCAATCGTTGGAGCCATAGAGGATTCGAACCGGAACTTTTACCTTTTCCCACTCTCCGGCCAGGTCAAAATCCTGCAGTTGCTGATAGTAGCTCATAGGTCTGCCATACATGTGTTCAGGCCCATGGTAGTTGTAATCCTTGATAGCCGGATATGCTTCAATGACCACTTCATAGCTTTTTTTCTGAATCATCATGCCATAGTAAAGCGGGATGTAGGCTTCATTCATCTTTTTCACAATGGTGCTTTCATCGTCTCCACTCATCTGCCTGATTCTTCGCTCAATCTCCAGCATATGCTCAAACCACGTTTTGAAGAAAGTTCCGTCAGAGATCACACCTGCAAGATTATGTCTGTTTGCAATCCATGGGGCAAGCGCACTACCCATGCTGGCCCCATAAACCACGATTTTTGTTGTGTCTACATATTCCTTGGTTTTGAGGTTTTTCAAGGCAGTTTCATAGCCATTTAGTTCAGTCTTGAAATCCGTACATCCACAGTCGCCTTCACTATCTCCAACCCCCGGCTTGTCCACCCGCATCACCACCATCCCCGATTGTTCTACCAGGGTCTCAATCATCTTCACCCAATTATTTGACCGACCGGAATACTTCTCGATGGTGGAACAACTCAGGCCTTGAATTAAGAAAATGGCAGGTAGCTTTTGATTAGGATTTGGTGTGGTGATTATTGTCCGTTGGCGGATACCATAGTCGCTGACGATGCTCTCATAGTAAGTAGAAAGCCCTTCGTGTGATTCTTTTTCGAGGGGGTTCAGTTTTACTTCTTTCAGTAGCCAGTCAGCACCTCGTTTGATATGAATACTGGTAGACTCTCCTTCTCGGATGCTGTATGTCGCGTGGCTCCAATCTTCCCCATTCAGAATCTTTCGGTCATTTACCTGAATGATCCGGTCTCCGGTTTTTAATCCTGATTTGGATAGTGGAGATCCCGGCTCGATGGATTGGATTTCAGCACCCGGAGTTTGATTATCGGGCCAGCTAACCTGCGCCTGCCACGAAGCTCGTCTCCCAAGCTCCTGAGAGTGACCTAAAAATGAACCAATAAGTAACGCGAAAAATAGTATTCCTTTTTGCATGATGTTTTGTTTTGCCCAATGCTACAGACTGATTTGCTTTTGAATGGATTTGTTATACCACCGCTCGGCTTTTTTATGTAAACTGCGGTTGTTTCAGGACGTCACATTCTCATGAACTACCTATTCGGATCACGTATACTTACGCATATCCTCTTCTGGCTTGGCTACTTTCTGCTATTTGGCTATATCTGGGAGAAGGGGGATGGCTATGCGGCTTCCTATTTTCTGGAGTTTGTGCTGCTGCCGATCCGAATAGGAGTATCCTATGCTGCGATGTACTGGCTGCTGCCAAAGGTTCTTTTGGAAAAACAGTTTCTCCGTTTTGTGGTGTATTTCCTGGGGCTTTTGCTTGTGGGTGCAATCATGCAACGCTTCTTTATCCATTTTTTCTACGAACAAAACAGCACGTTTGTACTTGGAAAAATCCTAGGCCTCAGTGAGGTGCTCCGGGCGGTTATCCTGATCAATTCCACGGCTCTTTTTCTACTGGCTCTAAAGATTTTGAAACTCTATTTTGCGGAGCGCGCCATCAATCAACCGATCCATGATGCGGCCATTGAGGTGAAATCAGATAAGCGGTTCTACCGGCTTCACCCAATGGATATCCTGTACCTGGAGGGACTGGGAAATTATGTGACGTATTACCTGAAAGACGGAAGTAAGATCATTGGCTACAATAGCCTGAAGAATGCGAAAAGTGAATTGCCGGATTATTTTGTCCGCATCCATAAGTCCTTTGTGGTGAATGGGCAGGCTGTGATTTCCTATGACAAAACCTCTGTGGAAATAAGGAAGGATAAGTTTCTGCCGATTGGGAATTCGTATGAGTTTGATTGGGATCTAAAGAGTCTTTGAAGTGGCTCGTAGTTTAATGGCGGATAGTGTTTGTTAGCATTTTTATTTACTTTCTACAGAACTTATACCTCTCATAAAAGAATTAATGAAAGCAGCATTTTATACACGGCAAGGCAAAGCACAAGAAGTATTAAAAGTTCAGGAAGTCGAAGATGTTCTTCCTAAAGAAGGTGAAGTTCAGATTGAAATTCATTTTTCCGGAGTAAATGCGGGTGAGGTTAAGAAGCGTGCGGACACATTTGGGGTTGGCATGCCTTACGACAAGATTATTCCGCATAGTGATGGCTCAGGCTATATAAGCAAAGTTGGTGAAGGGGTTGATGATGCTTGGGTTGGCAAGAAAGTTCTTTGCTATGGGGCACAATCATATCGTCCATATGGTACAGCTGCAGAGTTATGTTGTGTTCCATTAAGTAACATAGTTGAGTTGGCGGAAAATGTTGATCTAATGCAAGCAGCTCAAATGGGAATACCCGGGATTACTGGTCATCGGTCCATACATATTGGTGGGAGTGAGGTCAGGTTTAATCGCTCCAACCAGGTTATTTTGGTTCAAGGGGGAGGTGGAGCAGTTGGTCAGTGTGCGATTGCAATGGCGAAAAGATCGGGTGCTATAGTTTTAGGCTCTGTGACAAAGAATGAGGATATAGCGGTAGCAAAAGCAGCCGGAGCTGATAAAGTCTATACTGCTAATCATCAGTTAAAAGCGTCGGTGCTAAGAGACTATTCTAATGGAGTCGATCATATTGTAGAGGTGGCCTTTGCTGCAAATATTGATGCCAATGTTAGTATACTGAAGCAAGGAGGTTCAATTGCTACTTACGCAACGAATGAAAATCCAACAAGTATTCCATTTTGGCCACTGGTCTTCTCCAATATCTCCGTTTTTTTTCTTGGGAGCGACGATTTCAGCTCTGAAGCAAAGCAGGCTGCAGCTCAAGATTTAGCGACCGCTCTATCGGAAGGTTGGGCAGGATTGCCAATCGGTGAAGTTTATGGCTTGGATGATATCGCAAAAGCTCACTTGCATATAGAAAGTCGAAAAAAAGGTAGAGCACTTCTACAGCTGCGTTAGTTGGTACTAACGGCCAACTATCATCCGTAAGCTGGACTTTTCAAATTACTACTAAAGTATTTCATAGCACTAGCCTTTGCAAATAGCTCAGTTAGCTTATGGATGATAGTGTCTGTTATAGAGCTTTATTCAGGTAGTTTAACATTGTCGGGAAGCATATTTTTCCTTTTCAATTCTCTCAGAATTTGGTCATGATCAATCTCCGAAGGAATATTCTTTCTGAACATGGTTAAATCAATATCCATTTTCTCATTTAGATATCCTCTTTTTCTCATTAGATCGGCTAAATAGTTCCGTGTATTAAAATAGGCATCATAGGCTTGATAAGCTTGATTGCCATCTACATCCCAGAAGCCTTCATGTATAATTTTATTTCTCAGGTTATAAAGGTTCGTGCGCCAAGACTCCATCGTTGGGTTCTTATCATAACTCAAGTCAACTTTTAAATACTTTGATAGGTGTTGAGTTAATAAGTTTCGCAATGGAATTTCGTAAATGGTTTCAGGTATTTTCTTTCCTTCAACAGTTAATATGACTTTATATGAGTGTCTTAGAAATACCTCAAATGAAGTTTGAAGATCTATTACTGCTTCAGTCATTTCTTCTCTATCTAAATGATATTTAGCATAGCCATGATACTTGTCAATGACTTCAATTTCCGGATGGTTTTCCCATACATCCAATGTTTGTAGATAACCTTGGAAGTACTCCTTTTTTATCTCCAATTTCCCTTCCTCTTTTTTAGGGTTTGTCAGATAATCATACAGATCATTGTTGTACCACACCTTAATAAACGCTGGTAGATCAAGTATTGAAAATCTTGATATCTGATGGAAGTCCGTTGAATTTCTAATAACATCAAACAGTCGATTTATATGTCTAATTGTCCAAATGACAGCCAAGTTCGTTCTTACAGAAAATGGTAAATCATGAAACTTCGAATCTGTTAGTAAAAACTTTGTCGTGATGACCGTTTGATCATTTTTCTCAGATTCTGGAACGTGAAATGTCACAGCAAAACTCACTTTGTAATCAGTCATATCATAGTTGCTAACTAGAGTACTTCCTGATTCTATTGGAATCCAAGTGGAAAGAGGTATTTCAATGACGTAAATATTCTCCATGCGTTCAGCCATGCTCTATAACTATAATGTAACGCGCACAGTGCGCGTTATTTTCCTTATATATTTCTTATTCCTTTTAATACCAACGTGTTGATATTCAGTAATAAAAACGACAATTAAATACTTGTAGTCGTTTGTACACGGGTATAATACGCACTCCAAATATAATGGCTCTCAACGAATCGGTAAAAGTGCTAAAAACTCACCTTAAAAAAGA
Organism: Ekhidna sp.; assembly: GCF_040223195.1. Lineage (GTDB taxonomy): Bacteria > Bacteroidota > Bacteroidia > Cytophagales > Cyclobacteriaceae > Ekhidna. Next base: position 35,149 of record NZ_JAVKDX010000008.1, read on the forward strand.
AATTGGCTGCAGGGATGGTCTTGTCAAAGGCTCGTCCATAGCCGGGGATGGCATATGCATCTACCGGGGCTTGCTCATCATAGCTGCCAAGTATTCTGAGCCGGAGGTTCACGCCAATGCTAAACAGGTCGGATAGTTTTCGGTCTGAGTAGATCACCACCTCGTACCAGGTAGCTTTTAGATCATCCCGCTGGATGTTTTGCACAAATGTTTCCTGCGCTCCGGAGGGACTTTCGATGAATATTCTCCCGTCCTCAGTAAAAGTAGAGGCAGCATACCGGAAAGAAACCCCAATTTTATTCTTTGGCAGAAACTGGCCCACATATCCGGCACCAATCCGGTAATAGAAGCCTTCGCTCTCGTAGGTACCGTTGGAGTAAGCCCCCTCGGGAGCCAGAGTGGCCTGACCAGCCTCAAGGTAGAGCGGAAATTTTTCCAGAAAGAGCAATTCAAGCCCTCCTTCGTACTTGGTCTCAAAGTTGGTGGGGATGGTGAAAAGCTTGCCATAATCTAGGTAGATCGATGGGGTAAGCAACCGTCGGGACTGCCCCACAGAATCTGCCTCGGTTTGACCAAAGCAAATGCCTGAAAACAGCAGCAGGCTAGAAATAAAAAGTAAACGTTGCTTCACCATCTACGCAGTTTTCTTCGCAATTAATTAATGAATCGTATGGTTCATTGATCACCCGGATATTCCGGGCCCGTATCAGCACATTTCGTTGCTGGTCTACCTCCTGATAGTTGTCATAAGCAAACTCAATGATCTCAGATACTCCCGCAATGGTCACCTCATATTGTGTGAATTCACCTTCATAGGATAGAGGTATGCTCCAGGTGGTGGCACTGTCTATATCCTCAAATAGGTTCACATAGGAGGTGCCCAGGATTTCAATTTGGTCCACACGCAGCAGGCCGGAGTTAATCGTTGAGCGGGTTTGTGTAAGGATGGGGACAATCGTATCCGTTCCCAGATTCTTTTCGGCATAGAGTAGGGAGTCAGCTTGACGATCCATGATCCATTGCTCCAGGTCCATTCTTTGGCTATTGAGGCTTCCGCCGTTTTCAATGGAGTCTAGCACGATTTCTAAGCTATCTCTGAGGATATCAAGTGAGTCAATATTTGCATTAATCACAGAGTCATTAAAGGCAATCACCGAAAGACTGTCATTGATATGCTGGATACTATCCTGATTGATGAAAATCAGAGAAACGGTTGGTTCGAAGCTTACCGTCTCACAATCGTCACAGGGATCGCAGGATACGACCAAAAGAAAAAGAATGAAAATACTCAGTAGTTGTTTCACTTGGTTCTGCACTATATCGGGTCTACGTCAAATACCACGCTAGCACTTTTGAATGCCGGCATCTGCTTCATCATTTGCTCCACAGACAGGAGGTATTCTTTTACACGCGGCAAGTTAATGCCTTGCTTTTCAATTTTCAATGTGATTTCGTGCAGGTACATATTTCTGATCTTGCCAATGAGCGGCTCCACGGGCCCCACCATACGCTGATCGCCCAGGTTTTTGCGGATGTCAGCAGCGAAGAAATTGGCCGCCTGGAATGAGATATGCTTTTCCCTGTGCTTGAAAGTGATGTTGATGATCCGGGTGAAAGGAGGGTAATGGAACCGCTCCCGTTCATTGATTTCCCATTGATAAAAGGCCCTATAGTTATCATTTCGCGCCCTTTGCAGTAGCTCCTGATCAGGGTCGTTGGTTTGCACAATCACTTTTCCGTTTTTGGATTTCCTGCCTGCCCGGCCGCTCACCTGAGTGATGAGGTGATAGGCACGCTCGTGAGAGCGGAAGTCTGGAAAGTGGATCATCCGATCGGTATCGAAAATGCCCACAAGATTTACCCGGTCAAAATCCAGTCCTTTGCTCACCATCTGTGTGCCCACCAGAATGTCGATGTTCCCCTCTTCAAATTCTTCAATGATGCGCTGATAGCCGTACTTGCTTCGGGTAGTATCCAAATCCATGCGCTGAACGATGGCCTGAGGAAAGAGCAATTTGATTTCTTCTTCCAGCTCTTCGGTACCATATCCAACATTTCTCAGCTCCTGACTACCGCAATGCAAACAATCAGCGTACATGCTCTGATTATATCCGCAGTAGTGGCAGACGAGCTTGTTGTTATACTGATGGTAGGTGAGGCTCACCGCACAGTTGGGGCACTTGGGAATGGTGCCGCAGTTGTCGCACGTGATATAGGAAGCATACCCCCTTCGATTTTGGAACAGGATCACCTGCTCCTTCTTATCCAATGATTCCTGAATGGCATCCACCAACACGGAGGTAAAGTTTCCTTTGAGTTTCCTTTGTTTTCTTTCCCGGGCCACATTGGCAAATTCCATTTTGGGATGGTAGGCTTCTCCGTATCGGGAGGTTAGTTCCACCAATCCATATTTTTCATCCAGCGCGTTTTGATACGTCTCCAGGGCCGGGGTGGCCGTCCCCAGCAGGACATTGGCCTTATGAATGGTGGCCAGATAGATTGCGGAATCTCGGGCATGATAACGTGGGGCAGGCTCAAATTGCTTGTAGGAGGGCTCGTGCTCCTCGTCCACAATGATCAGCCCCAATTCTGAAAAAGGAAGGAAAACGGCACTGCGAACGCCTACCACAAATTGATACTCCTTTTTCAATACTTTTTGCCACACTTCCACACGTTCATTGTCCGAATATCTGGAGTGATACACGCCGAAGCTGTCACCAAAAATCTTATGCAGGCGTGCAATGATCTGAGTGGTAAGGGCTATCTCCGGAAGAAGGTAGAGTACCTGCTTACCAGCCTCAATTTGCTCTTTGATTAGCTCAATGAAAATCTCCGTTTTCCCACTTCCGGTGATCCCGTGAAGCAGGGTGGTGTGGTGAGATTCAAAAGATGCAAGGATTTCCTTCTTTGCCAACTGCTGCTCCTGACTGAGTGCTACACTTCCGGGAATGGATGGGTGAATATTACCGAGTCTGGAAACGGTTTCTTCCCATTCTTCGAAGATTTCATTTTTGATGAGGGTTTTGAGGGAAGATGGGCTGATATCTTGGGCTACCAACTGAGATTTCAATATGCCTTTTTCGTTAGCCACCGGGTCATCCAGTACCGGCACATCCCGAAGATAGGCGAGGAGTACATCTTGTTGCTTCGGAGTATTCTCCAGTTCGTTGAGCAATCCTTCAAGCATACCTTCTTCCATAAATGCGGGGGAAATCCTTACCCGTTTTACTTTCTTGGGTTGATACTTGTCCTTCACCTTTTCGAACAAGTCAATGAATCCTTTTTCTGAAAGCTGTTTAAGGACACGCTGCGGTTGCTTCAAACCCAGAACCTCGCCCACATCCTTCATCGTCAGGTCGTTGGTTTTCAGCGATCGCAACAATTCCCATTCGCGATCAGATGCGGAAGCTTCATCAGGATCTATTTCAGGATTCAGCCCCACAAAGGTTTCACTTGACAATTTAAGCGCTGCAGGAAGGGCGGCATTGCTCACTTCTCCAAGTGAACACATATAGTACCGGGCCATCCATTGGAAAAATTTAAGCTGCTGATCATTGACAATGGGCTGATCATCCAGCACGTCCAGCAATTCCTTTGGCTGGTATTCGGTGGGACTATTCGAGTGTGTAGAAAGTACTATGCCCGTGTAGATTTTCTTCTTTCCGAAGGATACAATAACCCTGGAACCTGGCTGAATTTGTAAGCGAAATTCATTTTGAATCGCATAGGTGAATGTTCCTCGGAGCGGGAGGGGCAGAATAACCTCACAGTATTGAAATTCTTTACTCAAAGTGCTTCTAAGCTACAATTTTCTAACAAATTACTCCTGAATTTGAATCAAAGCTTCCTCTAGGGTTGTTACGGGTTGCTTACACGATTTATTGAAGCAGACATAGATTGTGGTTTTTCCGTTCATCAGGGTTTTGTGCTCAAAAGGGGATTGGCCTGATGGCTCTTTTGAGGCTGATATGATCTTGTTTGGAATGAATATTTCATTCAGCATGTTGGCTACCTCATAAGCATCCGGGCCAACTATCACGATTTCAGGAAATGAGTCCGCTAGTTCCATGGACAGAGCTGCCCAGTTGCTGAGGTATTCAGGTTCCTGAGGGATCAGGTTTTTGACCTGGGCCAACATGGACTTTCCTTTTTGGATCATCTCATCGTCGTACAGGTGCGTGCCGAGGTGAACCAGGTTCCATGCTATCATGGAGTTGGAAGAGGGGATCACATTGTCAAAGAGTTCTTTTTTTCTGGCTATCAGGTTGGCACTTTGATCACTTGTGAAGAAAAAGAGGTTCTCGCTTTCATCGTAGAAGACCTCTTCAACCCTCTTGGTCAAAGCCCCTGCCAACTCGAGGTACTCTCGATCAAACGTGGTTTCGTAGTATTTGATAAACGCCTGGATAACGGCCGCATAGTCTTCCAAAAATCCTTCCATGTCCTTATCAGGGAAGCGATTGAGTTGACCATCTTTTATCAGGCGATCTTTGATAAATGCAGCATTATTTGTTGCCAGCTTAAGTATTGTTGAATCTTGAAGTGCCTGATAGGATTCTACCAGTCCCGCCAAAGTAAGCCCGTTCCATCCGGCAATGATTTTATGATCCAGCCCCGGCCGTATTCGCTTGCTGCGTTCGGTCAGTGCTTTCCCTTTAAAAGCATCGATCTTTTGATAAAATGATTCAATGCTTAGCTGGTATTTTTCGGCAAGCTCTTGTTCAGATTTCACAACTCTCAACACATTTTTTCCTTCCCAGTTTCCGACTTCCTGCACATCATAGTAAGCTGAGATCAAGGAAGCATCATCATCAGCCAGCGAGACAATTTCATCATAGCTCCAGACGTAAAACTTCCCTTCCACACCTTCACTGTCTGCATCCAGGGCTGAGTAAAATCCACCGGATTCGTCCAACATCTCCCGCTTCAGCCAAGCCACCGTTTCCAGAATCGTGCGTTTGAACTTTGCGTTTTGGGTGAGCTTGTACCCGGCAGCATACAGGCTCAGCAGTTGGCCATTGTCATAGAGCATTTTTTCGAAGTGGGGGACATGCCACTCTTCATCCACACTATATCGGGCAAAACCTCCACCCACATGATCATAGATGCCTCCATCGGTGATTTTCTCAAGTGTGAATACAAGGTGCTTAAGAGCTTCCTGATTCTTGCTTTGATGATAGTAGCTGGCAAGAAACTGCCACACAGAGGGCATGGGAAACTTTGGCGATTTTTTAATCCCTCCGTCTACTTTGTCAAACTTGACTACCAGCTTTTTGTAAGCCTGATCTATTTCGTCTTCACTAAGTTGATGAGAGGTACCTTCCAGTTTGTATTTCTCAGATTCTTTTGCCTGGAGGTTTTGCGTGAAGGCTTCTGCAGATTCATTGATCTTCTCTCGATTTTTTTCAAAAGCCTCATTGATGCTAATTAAAAGATTTACCCAACCTTGTTTCGGAAAGTAAGTACCTCCGTAGAAGGGTTTTTGGTCCGGAGTAAGAAAAACATTCAAAGGCCAGCCTCCTTGTAAACCCATCGCATGAACGGCATCCATGTATACCTGATCCACATCCGGTCGCTCTTCCCGATCCACTTTGATATTGATGAAGTACTCATTCATGATTTTGGCTACCGCCGTGTCTTCAAAAGACTCCTTCTCCATCACATGGCACCAGTGACAGCTCGAGTATCCAATACTCACAAGGATGGGCTTGTCTTCCTTTTTTGCACGTTCCAAAGCTTCATCACCCCATTCCTGCCAGTTCACCGGGTTGTGAGCATGTTGAAGCAGATAGGGACTTGTGGAATGGATCAGGTCGTTGGTGTATTCGTGCATAGGTTGGTCTCTTTTGTGATGACAGGCCAAAATTAATACCAGTGTGAGGAGCCAAATCCTCATTTCAATTGGTTCTTTACCTGCTCAATTTCAACACGGAGATCAACTTTTTCATTCAATGCGGTCAGTTTTTCAAGTGTGTTGTACAGAAATTTTTGGTGCGATACCGATTGAGGCTGAAACGAGCGATGATTTAGTGCGGCCTTCACTTTGACCCATTCAGATAGAAATGAACGTGTGTTACTATCAAAATAGGTTTGCGAGAATGTATCCCAAATATAGTTGATGGCCTGCGAGCTGGGGTGGATCATATCCTCGGCATAGAATCGGTAATCCCTGAGTTCGTCAATCAGGATTTCGTAGGCAGGGAAGTAGTGAACGTTTTTATACTCCTCAACCAACTGATGAATGGAATCCAAAAGGATGGCTTTACTTCGATTATTTTCAACCAGCCCATCCCTGATATGCCTGACCGGACTCACAGTGAAAATGATTTTGAGGTTGGGATTGAATTTTGCATGAAGCCGGGCGAACTGGCCAATAATTTCCTTTTGAGAAAGAAACCTCTTTGTGAATTTGGATTGTGGGATTTTGTGGCAATTGGCAACTATCCCAACGTTTTCATATTCATAGACAATGGCCGTTCCTAGCGCGATGATAAGCCACTTTGCATTGCCCAGAAAAGTATTCATTTCCTGATTTTTCTGCACTAGTAAAGCGGACACATCCGTCTCACTCAGTCCGGATACCGATCCATGGGCATCCCAATGGTAATAGACACCCTGACTTTCGATGGTGTCCTTTGGATTCAAACCTCCCTCCAGCACCTTGAAAATGGAGTGGGGATTGTAAATCGTCCCGAATGGATTGGAAAACGCATTGAACTTATGACTTTTCAGCTTTTCACCGATTTCGTCTGAAAAGCACGAACCGATCAGTAAAACCGGATCGCTCAGATTAATCTTAGCGCTCGAAGCAGGTATTTCGAAGTTTAGCTTGAACATGGCGATTTGATCACCAAAGTTACCGCATTAATCGTCAGCTTTGAGGCTGATCATCACCGGACGGTGATCAGATACCTGGGATAAATACCCTGCAACACAATCGTCAAGCCGTACTGTATATGTGGTGGACAGGTTGTCGCACAATTCATCGGTAACTAAGATGTGATCGATGTGGCTGGGGCAATACGAAGCGCCTGTACATGGATAGCTAAAATCAGCACCCGATCCATTGTATATGGGTAGATCGGCAAAGATGTAGTTATCTGTATCATTCAGGAAATTGGTAAACGAGGATCCCGAATCAAAATCCTCATTCCAGTCTCCCAGGATAATCACTTCATCATTCGGGAAATTGGTATCAATGTAAGACTTGAGCTTATTGCTTGCGTCGGTTCTCCGATCCTCTGATCCATCGCAGCACTTTAGGTGAATGTTAATGAGTTTTGCCGAAAGTCCATTGGCGTGGGTAATGTCAACCTCAACTGGCTCTCTGGGAAACGGGCTTGTCTGACCATTAAAAAGCTTTTTAGGGGTTCCAAAGCTGATGATCTCAGCAGTTTTATAGATATATCCAAGCTCAATTCCACCATTGACATCCACTGCTACGCCTTCATAGCCATTGAGCGAACTAACTACTGAATTGAATGATGAAATTTCGTCGATCTCCTGTATGGCAATAATATCCGCATCAAGGTTTCTAATGATATCAACCACTTTTGCCACCGTAGCAGACTGCATAGGAAAATTTTCAATATTCCAGGTCACAATATCCAGCTCATCGGTAGATAGGCCCGGGCTGCATTGTACAGTCCCGGTGCTGTAGTTAGTTCCGTTGCACGACCCTGATCCGGTATTGTTTCCTCCGGAACCTCCTCCATTGGTAGACTCAGTAAGAAAGACTTTCATTGTGGAATTATTACCAATGGAAACAAGATCGCTACCGCCAATGAGGGAAAGCAAGATGGTGTCTGCTAATGCATCTGCATCGGGCGTGGGAGCTACGATAATCGTGCTTTGAGTAGCCCCATTATTTACTGGAACATTAATAAAACCATTTGAAGCGGCAGGTTGGGTGATGAAATCGACCCCATATTCATTGGTATTTGCTATAAGCTCAACTTCAATAAATCCATCAAAGTCTGCCTCAGACGAAAACTCTATGATGAGGGCATCTGCCGTTCGAGATTCGGGAATGGTCTGCTCAGTTTTTCTGAAACTTACCGTAAGTTCAGTTCCTGAGGGCTCATCGCCGGAAGCACAACCCAAAAAGGCCGTTAATAGAAATATGATTATTCCTTTCCTCATTCAATTATCTTTCAATCAATATATATACGGGGAAGTGGTCGCTGTAGCCTCCGATGTAGTTATCATACGAAAAAGAGCGATAGGGTGAACCTGCATATTGTCCACTCGTTTGGCGCATCCAGTCTGGCCCGAATACGCTGAAGGTATTGGGTTTATAGGAGATGCCGTCTCCCTGAAGCATTCCTTCGCTGATGATAATCTGATCAAACATGTTCCAGGCGCCCCGGTATGAAAGTGACCCATACCCAAGTTTGTAGGTATCAGCCGAGGTGTTAAAGAGGTCGCCCGGCTCCATTTTCTTTTCTTTGTCAGCAGCCCGAAGCTCACCTTTGATAGAAGCATTTCTCGGGTCATCATTAAAGTCTCCCATCAGGAGGATTTTTGCGTTGGCTGATAATGAGAGCATGGAGTCTACGGCCTGCCTCAGCAGGGCACCCGCCTGATTTCGTTTTTCCGGGCCGCTTCTCCTGGATGGCCAGTGGTTTACGCCAATGGTGATTGTATCGCCAAAGTAAATACCGGTGCAAAAAAGGATGTCCCGGGTGAAGTAGCCCTCTTCCGGATACTCAAGCCAGGTGGTATTCAATACAGTGAAGCGATTTTTCTTATAAATCAGGCCAACATCCACGCCTCTTCGGTCAGGTGAATCCTTGTGTACAATGTCATACTGATGTCCCCTCAGCTGGGGCATTTTAATCAAATCCTCAATCACGCCCCTGTTTTCTACTTCTGATAGTCCGATGATGTCAGCACCATTGGCCATGGTAGCCAGCACTTTGGAGAGCTGGCTTAGTTTGTCCTGATATCTTTCAGGTGTCCATTGTTTTGCACCATCGGGAAGAAACTCTTCGTCATTGATTTCTGGGTCGTCCATAGTATCGAAGAGGTTTTCCACATTGTAAAACCCAATTGCCCCGACCACCTGCTTTTGGGCCTCAGCAATGGAAGAAAGCCCAAACAGTAAAACGAACGAAATGATTCTGATTTGATTTGCCATCATGCTGCAAAGTTGAGTCATTTTAATTTCACGATGAGTTTGCATCTGGCTGGATTCTATTAATGATTTGATAACTATAATCCACATCAGGTAACATTTAGATAACATTGGAATTTACCATGTCAAGACAAGGTTATTTTTTTATGTCCTGACGCTTCTTTTTGGCTTTTTCGGGCTTTTCCCACAGGAGTATTTAAGAACATGATTTAACCTGAAAATGTTGTTGAAAATGGTGTAAATGGCTCTTTTAAGTATAGGATCACGTCCATTTGCCCGGTTTTGATTTTACTTTTTGGTTTTTACTGTAATTCCCCATGCAGCTTGCTTTCGAGAAATTTGCAATGAATTATATAAACCATAAGTTCAGCCTAATATGCCTAAGAAGCCTTTGTTACTTGCCCTGATCATGGGGTTGGTAATACACCTTGCTACTGCTCAGTCCACCGGTTCCGTGAGTGGGGTAGTAAAAGACAAAACACTTAATGAGGGACTGTTTGGAGCAACAGCCGTTTTGAAGGGAACCAACTACGGTACCATGACAGGAATGGAAGGAGGCTTCAAAATTGAAAATGTCCCTTCCGGCACTTACACCCTTAAAATTTCTTATATTGGATTTAGCACCATTGAGCAGCCTGTTACAGTCTCATCCGGTGACGTGAATGTGGGTGAGGTCGTTCTGGAAGAAGAAGCGATTGGTCTGGATGAAGTCCAGGTCTTTGCCTCGGTGGTAGAGGAGCGAAAGTCACCTGTGGCTATATCCACAATCAATGCCCAGCAGATAGATGAACGTTTCAGCAATGTGTCTCTTGCGGAAGCCATCCAAAACGTGCCAGGTGTCTACACCATTCAGGGTGCAGGCGGATACGGAGATCAGGAAGTGTACATCCGGGGATTTGATCAGTCCAATGTGGCATTTCTGGTAAATGGTATTCCCGTCAATGACATGGAGAATGGCCGGATGTTCTGGTCCAATTTTGCAGGCCTCAGCCAGGTGACTCGCACCACACAGGTGCAAAGAGGTCTAGGTGCCTCCAAGCTGGCTGTGAGTTCCATCGGTGGCACGGTAAATATGATTACCAAGCCATCGGATAGAAGTGAGGGTGGTCGAATAGAATACCAGACTGGTACCGGCTCATGGAACAACAGACTGAGATTTACATACAATACCGGAGAGTCTGCCAATGGATGGGCTTTCTCTCTGCAGGGTACCCGAACCACCACCAGTGCTCCGTTAGGCGGTCTGTCATCCAGTGAGCAGGGATCTATAGTTCCAGGTGCTTATACAGATGCATGGAGCTATTACATTTCTGCATCCAAAAAGATCAATGACAACCATCAGTTAATGTTCTGGGCATTTGGTGCTCCAGTCAACAGGGGTACAGCTTTCGTGGTAGATGATCAAACAAGAGAGATTTTTAATATCGATGAACCAATGGCAAACAATGCACTTGGTATCTACAGAGGTGAGTTGTTCAACGCTCGCCAGAATAAAGTGAACAAACCACTGACTGCACTTACTCACTATTGGGACTTTGATGCAAATACAAACCTTACTACTTCTGTTTACTATTCCCGAGCAAAAGTGTATTCTGTGCAGCCTCAGGATGCAGAGGCGTCTGTATTTTTTCAGGACAGGTCAAATCCTAACTTAATTGGAAATGAAATCACACCGGATAACCTTATCGATTGGGATTATTTGTCGGAACAAAACAGGGACGCTTCCAGAGAGGTGACCGTACCTTATCCAAATGGTGATCCCAACACCCCAAGTGTGACAGGATATGCTTCGCAATATTATCTGGAGTCCAGGCACAACAATCACGATTGGATAGGGGTAGTAAGTAACTTCACAAAGCAACTCAACAGACTAAGGTTGAGAGCCGGTGTAGATCTAAGATTCTATAAAGGAGAGCATTATGCCCAGGTGTACGATGTGATGGGTGGTGACTTCATCATTCAGGAAAATAGATTTGGAGATGCTTTCAACAAGCTTGATACAGAAAATGCCATAGGAAGAGAAGGGGACAAAACCAACTATCACTATGATGGAATTGTTAACTGGTACTCCGCATTTAGCCAGGCAGAATACACCGTGAATAAGCTGGATTTGTTTGCCTCAGCTACACTCACCTTCTCAGACATGCAGCGGGTAGGTTATTTCTGGAACGGTAGCGAATTCAATGATTTTGACCTCAATTCACTAGGCGAGTCAGAGAAAAGGACATTCACTACCTATACGTTCAAAACCGGTGCAAATTACCGGATCACAGGAAGACATAATGTGTATGCCAATGCAGGATACTTCACTCGTCCGCCTTTTTTGCAAACAGCCTTCAATGATTCACGATATTCCAATGAATACAGAAATGGGTTGACGGAAGAGAAAGTAACATCAGGTGAAGTGGGGTATGGATTCAAGACCTCCTTCCTGAAAGTAAACTTTAATGCTTACTACCTGCTTTGGACTGATAGAACTACCCAGTTTAACCAGCAAAATCAGGGAGAAGAAGGCACACCAAACTTTTTGCCAGTGGTCTTAAACGGACTGGTTTCTGAGCACAAAGGTTTGGAGTTTGACTTCACCTATAATGTGATTTCCTCCCTGGAATTAAACGGGTTTTTAAGCCTGGGAGACTGGGTGTGGAAGGATGTCCCGGCCCAGGAGCTATTTCTCGATGATGGTAGCTCCGTTTTGGTGGATGACCTTTCTGTGATGGAAGGCCTGCCTGTGGGTACCTCTGCACAGACCACAGCAGGGTTAGGTTTTCACTACAGAGGGATTCGAAGTGCTTACATAGGTGGAAGGTTACAGTATGCCGATCGAATCCCAATCCGATACAGCCCGGAGGACATTGCCGAAGGATTCTTGATCAAAATGAGCACGGCCGATGATATCGTTGACCCAACTGATTTAAGTGAGGAATCTGATGGTGCAACTACCGTTAATGTAGCTTCAGGAGTAGGATCGTATTCCTGGACTGGCCTTGATGCTGGTACCCAGTATTTCTTTAAAATCTATCCGTTTACAAATCCTGGATTGGCAATTGATTATAAAACTGATGGCACTATTCCAAGTGATAATGCAACGACTGATGCTCTTCCTGACCTGATTTTGGTTGATGAATTTGACTATGGCACTAGTGCAGGTGATTTAACAGCCGTGTCAGGTGGTAACTGGAACAACCATTCCGGATCTGGCGCGATTGGCTATGCCACGACAAGTCTTGACCTATTTGGCTATACACCAAGTGCAGTAGGCGGGTCTGCCACGTTTGGTGGTGGAGGTGAGGATGTCAATCAGGTGTTCAATACGCTTTCTTCAGGTACTGTGTACTTATCCGCATTAATAAATGTGTCATCTGCACCAGCTTCACCGGATTATTTCTTCCACATGAGACAGGCCTCTGGTAGTTTCAATGGCAGAGTGTATGCTCAGGATGATGCCGGGACTTTGAGATTCGGTGTTGCAAAGGGCAGCTCTTCAACTATGTCTACCGATGATTTTGAATTTGGTAAGACTTATCTGGTTGTCCTAAAATATACTTTCAATGCTGGTTCTGGTACGGATGATGTGGCAGAGCTGTTTGTAATGGATGCTTACTCCGCAACAGAGACTACACCAGTTGCTACCAGTAATGATGGATCATCTGATGCCAGTGACCTGAATCAGGTGGCATTCCGACAAGGAAATGTAGGAGGTTCAGCAGACAGGGTTAGGGTTGCCTTAACCTGGGCTGAGGCTGTAGGAACATTTGTGAATTGCACTCCAACAGTTCAGGCTTCCTCGATCGGTTTTGGTTCTACCGGAGACAATACCACCACTGTCGGTTGGACAAGAGGCGATGGCGATGAAGTGATTGTAATTGCCAAATCAGGTGCAGCAGTTGATGCAGAGCCTGAAAATGGGGTGAGCTACACGGCTGATGCGGCTTTTGGAAGCGGAACGGAACTAGGTACCGGAAATTTTGTGGTTTACACTGGCACAGGTACTTCTGTGGCAGTAACAGGATTAACAGTAGCAACGACCTATCATTTTGCAGTTTATGAATACAACACTACAGATAATTGCTATTTGCTAACTGCTCCTCTGACTGGTTCAGAAACAACTACAGGGACAGATACCCAAGCACCAACAGTGCAAAGTGCTTCTACGTCAGCAGATGGGGTCTCCAACCAGGTAAATCTGACATTGTCTGAGAACGTAACTGTGACCGATGCGACAGGCTTTACCATCAATATCAATGGAAATCCGGCTACCATCTCAGACTTTGGAGCAAGTGATAATTCACTCGATTTCCTTCTGGAAGATTTCATTTTTGCTGGTGATGTAGTGACAATGGATTATGATGATACGCAGGGGGATGTAGCTGATTTGGCAGCTAATCCTCTGGCCTCATTCACCGATCAGGCGGTAACCAATAATGCTACAACCGTGATGGTAGAAGATATCGCAAGCTTGAGAGCAGGTGCTACCGATGGTACGGTTTACAGACTCGCAACAGAAGCTGTTCTCCTTTACCAACAGTCATCAAGAAATCAAAAATATATTCAGGACTCAAACGGTGACGGAATCCTGATCGATGATAGTCCTGGAAACCTTTCTACAACATATGCTATCGGAGACGGAATTTCTAACATCGAAGGAACACTTAGTGTATTCAACAACATTCTTCAACTCATTCCAACTGGGGATGCAGGTGCTGCTACTTCTACCGAAAATGGTTTTGTTAGTACTACAGTTGCAATTGATGAGTTCAATGCAAACTATGCTGACTATCAAAGTCAATATCTAAGATTTGAAGCGGTAACATTCGCAATTGCTGGTGGCACATTCGATACAGGTGCTGATGATTATACAGTTACCGATGGAGCAAACAACCTTACTTACAGAGATAACCTATCGAGTGCACGCATTGAAGGCGGAACGATTCCTTACGGGAGACTGGACGTTTACGGTGTAGCTGGAGAATTCAGCAGTGCCGGTCAGGTATATCCTATTTCAACAACAATCTCGGATGTTGCTGTTGATAATTACGAACCTTTGTTCACTGTTGCTCCTGCAATGGGTAACGAGACTATTGATGGAGGAGATATTACATTCCAATCCGATGAGCCGGGCTCATTGTTTTACCTTGTAGTGGCTGATGAAGCTTCTGCTCCTGATGCCGCTACGGTACTTGCAGGTACTGAAGTAGCATACACCGAGGTTGGAGCTACCGCTACAGTGACCATTTCCGGTTTGTCTGATAACACAGCTTACGATGTGTATGTATTGCTTTCTGACGGGACAAATAGTGGTGATACCCCTGTAAAGCTAGATATTACAACTGTTGAGATAGTGTTTGATGCGGATTCGGATATTCAGCCTGCTGACTCCCCAATTGGAGCTTCAACACTTTCAGGATTAGAAGATACGATGGAGGAAGCTATTGATGTGTTCGCCTTCAAAATAGTGGATTCCGGCACGGCAGATAGTGAGTCTACGATGGTAACATCTGCTGTTATTGTACCTGGTCCAAACAATACAGCCAGCTGGTCTACCACTCTAGGTGGAGCTATACTAGATGATGGCACTAACACATATTCAGGAACCATTTCAGATTTGAATATCACATTTGATATGTCTTCGACTCCATCCTCTGTTCCTTCTTCCGGCGCATTAACGTACACGCTTTCAATTTGGACAAGCGGATCAGTGAACGATCAGGGTGTACTTCAATTTGGTATTCCAATCAATCATGAATTTTCTTCGGATCCTTCAGGGTCAATTTTGGTAGAGGTTAATAACCCGCCCGAATTGAGTAACGATCACACCATCGATGTAGTAGCTACTGCATTTGATGTGGACGTAGATGCTACCGTTCCTGTTGCAGAGAATTTTAGTTTGTCAGTATCAGCGGTGGATGCAAATGGAAACGTGGATGCGGCTGCAAGAACTATTTCACTTTCAGGAACAGGAGCTGGAAACTTAACCGGAACAGGGCTTACAACCCAGGCAATGACCGACGGAACTTATGAATGGACAGACCTTCAGTTGGATACCGAAGGAAGTTACACACTTACAGTAGATGATGATGGAAGTGCGTTGACCGAGAGCGTGCTGGTAGAGGCTGCTGAGATCACCGGTGGTGTTTTCTTCTCGGAATATATCGAGACCAGCAGTTCTAAGGTTTTAGAAATTTATAATGGTACAGGCATAGAAATTGACTTGTCTGAATACACCATAAGACAATCTAATAACGGAAGTGGATTTGGAACTGCTCCGAGCCAGCCACAAGCATATGACTTGGTACTATCGGGAACACTCGCAGCAGGAGATGTTTTTGTCATAAGTAATGGTACATCAGATCCAACTATCTCTGGAGTGGCTGATTTAGAAGTTCCTTTTGGAAATGGAACAGATGCTGGTACCAGAACTATATCGTTCAATGGCGATGATGCTTTAGGACTATTTCATAATGGTGATTTGATTGATCTTTTTGGGGATCCGGCATCTGATCCGGGAAGCTCTTGGCCTGTTGCAGGATCTGGTTTAACAGAGGATGTAACCTTGGTGAGAAAAGGAACAATCCTTGAAGGCAATACGGTAGCTCTGGGTTCTTTTGGAACTGATTCAGAAGATTCTGAATGGACTGTTTATAGTCAGGGTGATTTCTCTTATATCGGATATCACTTGTTGGAAGGTGAGACAATACCGCTTATCACATTGGATCAATCTGCATTTGAAGGAAACTTTGGTATCATAGCTTTTGGTAATTCATCGACTCCAAGTATGTATAGCATCACGGGTGTAGACCTTGCCGCTGATTTGACTATTACACCTCCTGTAGGATTTGAAGTATCGGCAACTATGGCTTTTGATGGAACGGTGTATTCTAATTCAAGTCCATGGACAATTACCCCAACTGATGGTGCAATTAATCAGGATGTATATGTTCGATTTACTCCTGAAGCTTCCGACGGAGCATCTTACAGTGGAGATATCAGTCATGAGAGTATCGGAGCAGACTCCAAGACGATTTCAGTATCAGGAGTAGAAGGTGTTTTTGATACAGCACCTAATCTTAGTGGCATTGTTTTCAATGAAATCCTTACCGACGCAAATAGCAGCGGGGAATTCAATTACGATACAGATGGTAATGGAACTGCAAATAATGAGGACGAATTCATTGAACTATACAATATGAGCGAGTCCGCTGTTGATATTAGCGGATGGGAAATTTGGGAAGAGGGCGGTCTTTACTTCACTTTTCCTGCTTCGACCATTGTTCAGCCTGGGGCTTATGTTGGTGTAATTACTGCAGTTCAGGATGGTGGTGCTTTGCCAACACCTAGTGGAAATAACTTAGTATTTGATGCTCTTGGTTCTTCTTTTGGAAACTTTTCTAATGGAGGGGAAAACATAGCACTTCATAACCCTAACGCAAATGAATATATTCAAATGAAGTACAATGGTGATGCAGATGCCGATTTTTCTTCTGATCTCCCCAGTGCATCATTAGTCTCAATTATTGAAGATTGGGGGAATGATACAGATGGACTATCACTGGTTCGAGAACCTGCTGGTGATTTGAACATTGTTCTCCACAATAGCATTCAAGGTGCTGGGTTTGCTAGTTTTGGAGCTCCTACAATTGATCCGAATGCACCATCAATTTCAATTGTATCAGATGCGTTTGATGCAGCATTTGGAAATATTCTTATTTCCTCTGAAAGTGCAGTTAGAACCTATACAGTTTCCGGTTCTAATCTTGAGGCAGACATCTCCATTACGGCATCAGCAGACTACCTGATATCTAGCAATGGAACTGATTTCTCAGGGTCACTTACCCTCACTCAAAGTGGAGGAAGTGTTTCCGAAACGACTATTTCGGTGAAGTTCTCCCCAGGTGCATTTGGTTCGTCTGATGGAGCAATTTTACATACGAGTACCAATGCTCCAAGTCTTGATATTGATGTTTCTGGAGCTGGGATTGATGAAAACACGATTTACTTTAATGGATTTGGAAGTTGTGATGACTTGAGTGGGTTTACAGCTCAGTCTGTAGCGGGTACCGAAGCATGGACATGCACATCAAATGGAGAAACAGGTGATGGAATAGCTATGAGCGGTTTCAATTTTGGATCCTTTTCGGGTGTAGCCAATGAAGACTGGATAGTTTCTCCAGCCATTGATCTGAGCTCAGTCGATGGCGCTGATCTTTCCTTTGATACTGATGTAGCATTTGATGGTACGGGAACTTTGACCGTTCAAGTGTCTTCCGATTATTCGGGCGATGTAACTACTGCAACATGGACTGAATTGGACGCAACACTTGATTTGTATGATTCAGAAACCGAAAATGATGGAGTGTTTATTAGCTCTGGAGATGTGAGACTTACTGCTGGAGGTACTGTTCACATTGCTTTCAAATATGTATCAGAAGACGATGCAAATGGAGCCGTAGAATATAGAATAGATAATTTCCTTATTTATGAAACACAACCATTCTTCTCTGTGGATGATGATGGCTTCCAGAATGACTTTCAGACGCAGGATGTAGGAACCACATCTCCATCTACTTCATTTATCGTAGAAGGATTTGGGCTGACTGAGAATGTGGAAGTAACCCCACCGGCTCAGTTTGAAGTTTCTACCACCAGCAACTTCGCATCGAAGGGAACAAGCAGTTCTCCGCTGACCATAACAGTAACCGATGGATCAATTGATCAGCAGGTCTTTGTAAGGTTTGCTCCGGCAGCCGAGGGTACATTTAATGGAAATGTGGTTGTATCAACCTCAGGCTTTGATAATATCACATTGAGCGTTTCGGGAGTAGGAGTGGATGACGAGGAGCCAGCACTTGGCCTGAATGATGCAAATGTGGTGATCTATCCAAACCCAATAGCTGATGTATTCGAAATCAGCAATACGAAGAACGCAGAACTCTCTGTAGAAATTTTCGCGCTGGATGGGGCTAAAATGCAGGTGAGCAAAAAGGGAAATCTGTATGATATCTCATCGCTGAATAGCGGTGTGTATGTGATTGTGGTTCGCGATGGGGAAAACGAGCTGCGTCAGCAGATCATCAAAGAATAATTTAAGTTAACTAAGGAAGCAGGAGCCAAGGCTTTTGCGTGGGGTGGCACCAGGTGTCACCCTTTTTTTATGGTAGTCTCGCCAATCATTCTCCATAGGTTTTCGTAAGTGAAGATTTCACAATGTTCGATGTGGACAGGGTGCTCATGGAGCTTCTCCAGAAAGCCCCTGGTCAGCGATTGATACTCCGCCTGGCTGAAATGCGCTTTGGTCAGCTTGATGAGGAAGCTGTAAAATATGGTGCTTCGGATAGGTAGATTGCTTTTCAGATGCCTGGTCTGGTAGACCTTCAGACTATTGTGCTCACTGGCATAGTCAATTGATTTTCTAATATGCAGGAGTAGAATCCGAATAATGACAAACTGGAAATGATAGCCGGTCTTATCTTTTGAAATGGGCCTTGAAGCATTGAAGAAGGTCGTCAGGTTTTTCTCAGGAAACCATTTCAGATCCAGTTTTAAGCCCTGGGCATAGGATGCGAAATGCAAGTAAGCAGTTCGTATAGACCAGGCAGCTTTATCCATGCCATCGAGCATTTCAAATTGGATACTTGAATAGGCTTTTTCTATTATCCTTTTTGCTTGTGGCAATTTTTCCTGATGGCACCTGAGGGTAAACTGCTCTGCCAGTACTTCATACCTGTTGAAAGCCTCAAACGTGGTAAATTTGAGCAGAGAGCTCAGCGTATTGTCTGCTTTTGCATGATCTCTTACAGCCAGATAGTATTTCACTTTGGAAACGTTCAATTCCAGCGTTAAATGTTCGGTAAGGAGGTGAGGGTAGGTCCTCAAAAAACCTTCCAGCTCTGTCAGCGTGTGGCTCCACTCTTCCAGGTCATTTTCCTGATGTGCTTTGATCAGTCGCAATCGCAGGATGGCCAGTTCGATAAAGGGTGAGTCTTTATCATATGCCACCAGTGGCAGGATATACTTGCTGCACCGTTCGGCAATGTTTTTCGATTGTGACCTCAGAAATTTGATCTCGGCAAGAAACAGTTCGGTGCTTCCTTTCGCTTCATCAACCTTGGAGCTTACCTGCAAACGTTTTGCGGCCAGCTCCTTGTATTCTTCGGTTTGCTCGGGGAATCCCTTGAGGTAGTTGATTTTACGCATCAGCTGGTAGCTCTCAGCTTCCACGTTTGCCAGGTGATGGCGAATCGCCTGTTTAATGACTTTCTTGATGATCTTTTCGGCATTGTGATAGACGTTCACAAAGAGGAGTTTTTTGGCAATAGTCAGCTGCTTTTCGCATTCAAACTGCACTTTGATGTAGTTGTGCTTATTTATGTCCGAATGCTCACCAATCAGGATCAGCTCCGAAAGCTTGTTGATAAGGTTTCCCTTGAGCATGAGGAATCGCTTGTCCCCGGTCTTGCTTTTATAAATTTTATATTCAATGTCTCTTTCAGAGAGGAGGGGATTCAGGGCCAGGTCGTAAAGCTTTTTTAGCTTCGAATCTTTGGGAATGAGGAGGCCAAAGGATTTCGGACGATCCTGCTCAATCACATGTGCCATTTCCCGGATTAGATCCATTTCCCTTCAGATTTCTTTAACGGACGCTAAAGAAAACAAAAAACCCCGAATCTTTTGATTCGGGGTTTTTAAATATCTGTTGGTCTAGTTGCTTATTCAGCCACCACCTTGATAGTGATTGGATGGTGTACTTCCTTGTGAAGATCCAGCAGGGCAGTGTATTCACCCACCTCTTTGATCTTTTGCTCAAAGGAAATTCGCTTTCTGTCAACCTCGTGTCCTTTCGCAGCAAGTGCTTCAGCAACCTGAATAGGAGTGATAGCTCCGAAGATCTTTCCTTTTTCTCCAGCCTTTGTTTTGATCTCAAGCGTCACTTCTCCTATATTCTTGGCCATCTCCTCTGCATCCTTTTTGGCTTTCTCAGCTTTGTGTGCAGCCTGACGAATGTTTTCGCTGATCATCTTTTTGTTAGAGTCACTAGCGATGATTGCCATTCCTCTTGGGATCAGGTAGTTTCTGCCATAGCCTGGCTTTACAGAAACGGTATCGTTCTTGTAGCCAAGTCCTTGTATATCTTCTCTTAGTATTACTTCCATGTCAGTACTTATTTAAGGGAATCTCCAACATATGGCATCAAGGCAAGGTGTCTGGACCTTTTGATTGCCTGAGCTACTTTTCTTTGATATTTCAGGCTCGTGCCTGTCAGTCTTCGAGGAAGGATCTTACCCTGCTCGTTTACAAACTTTAGCAAGAAGTCAGGATCTTTGTAATCGATGTACTTGATACCGTTCTTCTTGAATCGGCAGTACTTATCCTTCTTCTGCTCTCTGTTTATGGGTTCGTTCTGTAGTGTCATTGGGCTGCCTCCTTCTTAGTTTCTTTCTTCTTATTGAATTCGCCTTTCTTTCTACGCTCGTTGTAAACAACTGCGTGCTTGTCCAGGGTAGTGGTAAGAAATCTCATCACTGCCTCGTCTCTCCTGTATTCTGTCTCTAGCTTAGAAATTAAAGTAGGCTCTGCTCGGAATTCAAACAGCTGGTAAAACCCTGTGGTTTTATGCTGAATGGGGTAGGCAAGCTTGCGCAACCCCCAGTTCTCTTCGTTGACCATTTCTGCGCCACCATCTTTGAGAACTTGCTTGAATTTTCCGACAGTATCCTTCATCTGAGCTTCAGACAAAACGGGAGTCAAAATGAATACCGTCTCGTAATTCTTCATAATTGTAAAAAGTTTTAAGAACTATTGTTTTAAAATGAGGTGCAAAATTAAGAAATTATCTAGAAAAGGCAATCCATTTCTGGAAAGTATATAAATGCTCACGTCCTAAAAAGGATTGGTAATGCTGAACTTGTTTCGGCATCTAGCAAACCCTGAAATAAATTGAGGGTGACTGTCGAATTTAGATCAAGCTTGCTAGCCTATTTCACCATAAACGATCCCTTGCCCATGAGGTAATCATCCGTGTAAACTTCTACCTTATGCTGACCAATGGCATACTCGCTTCCCTTGGTATATAGGAAGGACACGAGCTGACTGTTTCGGTCATAGAGAATCTCCTGCTTTGCGGTGTAGAACATTTCGCGATTTTCGAAGGTGAAGGATCCTGAGCCTCTGGTAACATCAAAAAGCACATTTCCATCGGGGGCGATCACACGTAGGAGCAGTTCTTTCCCTTCAATTGGTGCGATTTCATTTTCCACCACGGTGAACTGAATTTTCAATTGCTCAATGTGCCGGTTTCTGTACTCGCCATCCTCTCGCTCTTTTCCTTTATCATTGATGGCAATGATTTTCATCCCCTCAAGTTGTAGGCGTGAGGCATAGGCTACCTTGCTGGCCAGCTCTTTCTTGTTTTCTTCGAGCTGCTTCACCGTCTGGTTGAGCTGGTTCTTCTCTACTTTTAGTGTGGTATTCTCCTCACTCAGTTGCTCATTGAGTATCTGAAGTTGCTTGATTTCCTCATCCTTGAGTAAGAGCAATTCTTTATATCCATCTACTCTGTTATTGAGTTTTGCGATCCTGCCCCGCTGGTATTGTGCATCTACCAGGAGTTGTTTCTTATCTGCTTCCAGCTGTGCTTTGATGGCCTCTAGCGTATCAATATCACCGCCCAGCTCTCTTATCGTTTGAATCCGAATATCGAGCTCATCGCTGATAGAATCTAGCTTCGCCTGAGTTGCCAGAATCTCCTGAAATTGTCTTTGCTTTTCGCCCTCTAGCTGCTGATTCTGATAATAGAAAAAGACTACAGCCACCAGGAGTAGGAATATGGTAACAATAAAAATCGGGGCTCGATTCTTTTTTGGCTTGATGTAATCCGGTTGCTCTGCTGCTGATTTGTTTTCTTCCATCCTTGTTGAATTGTGTTGGCAAAAGTAGAAAAATGACTTCTCTTTAAAAACGTAACGTGAAATGCTGCTTTTCCATCTTCTTCTGTGGAAAAATAATCCCGGCCTCAAAGATGTCGATAGTTAATGGAAATCGGGCATCTGAAACTACTGTATCCCATCCAGCGAGCATATCGGCTGACCAATAGATATCATGAATGACTATGCACTCGATGTTTGGGCAATGGGTCATGATCAGGTTCACACATTTGAGAACCGCTTCCGACCGATGATCAGCATCAATAAAGCATAGGTCTGGTTGTTCTTTGACAAGAAGTGACTCTAATTCATCCTGCAAAGTACCTACTTTGATTTCAATCTTGTGCTGGAGTAGTTTGTTGAATTGTTTTTTTGCAATCGAAGCGATAACGGATGAGGCTTCCAAAGTGGCTACTTTTCTTACATTGTCCGGCCCTGCCAAATAAAGTGAGTTGATACCAAGTGATGTTCCGGTCTCCAGGATTTTTTCATATCCCTGCTCGCAAATAAGCAAATGCAGAAATGCGGAAAATCGGCGGGTACTCAGCGACGTTTTTGCGATCGAACCTATCGTTCGCCTATAATTTTCTTTAGTCTTTAGGTCATACAGGTCGATGATCTGATGATCCTTTTTCAGCTCATCTCTTAGTTTTTCTACATTTTCAAGCCTGAAATTCCTGGATGGTCTTATTGCCTTGTTGTAAAGATCAAAAAGGAAAGGAGAGTGGAGGCTGTGTGATCCTTTAGCCCATAGCCGGTAACTGAGGTAGCTCCTGAGTCTGAACCAAAAGAAATGCAAGAAGTCAGTTTAGTTTAAATGGTACGATCATGTAGAATTCCGGAATTTCTACATTGAATAGCCTGCCATCAACAATTCGCTCCATGATGTAATGTCCCTTCATCTTCCCGATACCGGAGCGGAGATTGCACCCTGAGACATACTGGTGTATCTCGCCCGGCTCCAGCACCGGTTGTTTGCCCACGACTCCTTCACCATCTACCTCATGCTTGGGAAATGCCGCGTCAATGATGTCCCAGTGCCGGGCTTTTAGCTGCACAGTATTGTTTGAATTATTCTCAATGGTGATCCTGTAGGTGAACACAAAGTGATCATTTGCTGGTTGCGAATGCTCCGGCTGATAGTTTGTTTCCACTGAAACTTTGATGCCTTTGGTTACTCCAGTAATCATGTCTTGGCGGACAATTTAATAGAATTTCAATTTAATTTACCAACAAGCCAATAAGATTTGTATGAGTGTTAAAATAGCTGATAGTTGGAGGGAGCGGCTCGGCGGGGAATTTGAGAAGGAATATTTTCAAGAGCTGATATCATTTGTAAAAAATGAATATGCTACAAAAAGGATTTATCCACCAGGTTCATTGATCTTCAGCGCCTTTGATCATTGTGCTTTTGACGACATAAAAGTGGTGATTGTAGGCCAGGACCCTTACCATGGGCATGGGCAGGCAAATGGTTTGTGCTTTTCAGTAGTAGATGGGGTGAGGCATCCTCCATCGTTGCAGAATATTTTCAAAGAAATACAGGATGATCTGGGGATTCCAATCCCTCAATCTGGAAATCTGGAGCGATGGGCTGACCAAGGGGTATTATTGGTAAACGCTACGCTCACGGTTGAGGCCGGGAAGGCTGGCTCTCATCAGAATAGAGGCTGGGAGACATTTACTGATTCAGTACTTAAGATAGTCTCCGATGAAAAGGAGCATATTGTCTTTCTGCTGTGGGGGGCTTACGCACAGAAAAAAGGCGCATTTCTTGACCATAGGAAGCACCTGATTCTCCAATCTCCACACCCTTCACCTTTTTCGGCCCATTCGGGTTTTTTTGGAAATAAACACTTTTCCAAAACCAACCATTATCTGGAGTCCAAGGGTCTTACACCTATTAAATGGTAATTTTACGTTATTAAGGGAAGCAGTTGTTAAAACTGTTTTTGATGAGTGAAAACGATGAAGAATTTGAAAATTAAATTAATGCTTCTGGTGCTGATTGCCGGGATTGCAATCGGTTGTAAAAAGGATGACGGGATTAGCGTACCCCTGCAAAATGAGGTAAATGAGTTTGTTTGGTTTGGAATGAACGGCTATTACTATTGGGTAGATGAGATTGAAGATTTATCAATAGACAAGTATCCCACCTATAATGCCCTTCACACTTTTTTGAATACCTATTCAGATCCTGAAAATTTATTTGATGACTTGATGTATGAAGATGACAGGTTTTCCTGGATTGTGGATGACTATGAGGAACTGGAAGCTTCTTTTCAGGGTGTGTCAAAATCGTTTGGATATGAACTTGGACTATTGAGGCTTTCCAGCGGAAGTGATGACCTTTTAGGCTATGTGAAATACATTGTTCCTGGAGGACCTGCTGAGTCTGCAGGACTGCAAAGAGGGGACTTGTTTACAAAAGTGAATGGAAGCAAGCTTACTATAAACAACTATCAGTCAGTTCTACAAAGTGATAGCTATACACTGAATCTATCAGAGGTTCAGAATGAGACAATTACGCCAACGGGTGAGAGTGTATCCCTTATCGCAGTAGAGTTATCCGAGAATCCAATTTTTATATCAGAAACACTGGAGGTTGAAGGAGGGGTGAAGGTTGGCTACCTTATGTACAATCAATTTATAAATAACAACACCTATCATGCTCAAATGAATGATGCGTTTGGGCAGTTCAAAACAGATGGGATAACCGATCTAATTCTTGACCTTAGATACAATGGGGGAGGGTCATTGACAACATCCAGAATATTAGCATCGATGATCTATGGTGAAGCTTCTTCAAGTGATATTCTTGGGTCAATAGTATATAATAGCAAGTTATCTGAAGCAAATACTGACCTTTCGTTCTTGACATCAGTCCCTGTCTTTGATTCTGAAGGGAATCAATCTTCATCTATTCCCATGAATCGGCTAACCCTTGATCGAGTTTTTATTCTTATCACAGGGAGTAGCGCATCGGCTTCTGAGTTTGTAATAGCTGGATTGTTGCCGTATATGGACGTTACATTAGTTGGGACAACCTCTGTTGGGAAAAATGTAGGGTCAATTACGCTTTACGATTCTCCCGATGAGGGCTATGTGGAGAAGGGCGCCAGCTTAAATCCAAACCACAAATATGCGATGCAGCCGATCATCAGTCAATTGGCAAACTCGGATGGTTTTACTGATTATATTGATGGCTTTGACCCAAATATTGAAGTAGATGAAATTGATTATCTGGGAGAATTCAAGCCACTGGGGGACTTGTCAGAGCCTTTACTTGCAGAAGCCATCGGAATCATTACCGGCAATGCCAGGATTAGTCGTAAACCAGACAATGGGATGAGGGCCATACCTGATGCCCTTAAAAAGGAGTATTTACGCACTATCCACATTGACGACAAAAAAGTCCCTCCAATGGTAAGGACCTATTTGGATGATTTTCAGTGAGGTTACTAGCGTATCTCCAAAAGATTGATAACAAATAAAGGCATCCATTTTGGATGCCTTTATTGTTTTTTGTTTATCAACGAGAATTGGTCCTATACGCTTCTTTTATGCAAACTCTATTTCCTGCTTACTCAATGCCATTAAGTAAGCGGCTCCATCGTATCTTGTTAAAGAAGCTGGCATTGGTGTCGTATGACATCCAGATGAAGGAGGCTTCACCCACGATATTATCCTCCGGCACAAAGCCCCAGTAGCGGGAATCATCAGAAGCATGACGGTTGTCACCCATCATGAAATAATAGTCTTTTTTGAATGTGTATTCAGTAAGCTCCTCACCATTGACTTTCAATTTGTCAATATCAATCTCTACCGACTCATTTCCTTCATAATTGGTAATGGTGGAGCCATACATAGCGAGGCTCTCTTCATTCACCTCGATCGTCATGCCCCTTGCCGGAACAGTAAGCGGCCCAAAGAAATCCCTGTTCCAGGGGAAGTAAAGTGCATTAGGAAATATATTTTGTTCAGCGCGATCCTCAGGGATCAATTGCAATGTGACACCTTCAATAAAGGGCTGC
This sequence comes from Ekhidna sp., assembly GCF_040223195.1. Lineage (GTDB taxonomy): Bacteria > Bacteroidota > Bacteroidia > Cytophagales > Cyclobacteriaceae > Ekhidna. The sequence goes on from NZ_JAVKDX010000008.1 coordinate 61,239, forward strand.
TTTGCAAATTCTTCTGCCACCGAAGAGGGCATTAAAACAGAGTAACCTTCGGGATATCTGGTCACGCTATTATATGGATTGATATCAAACTTTTCAAAGGTGCGCTCACGAATGGACTCTGTAGAACGAACAAAATACTCGTGCTGCATGAGTGGAGGGTTTTCCTGTTTATCTCCATTTATATACACCTGAGTTGCTTTGATTTCCAAGGTTTCACCCGCAATGGCCACACATCTTTTGATGTAGTGCGTCTTTAAATCCATTGGGTGATACTCACCATCCCTACGTTGATTATAGTGATCATTTACCGGATAATTGAAAACAACCACATCATTTCGCTCTACTTTACCAAAGGATGGCAGCCTCAAGCTTGGAAGGGATACTCCTGGAATGTAGGAGGGTATTTGAGTCCCCCAGATCGTTTGATGAGTCAGCGGAATTTGAATTGGGGTTTGAGGGGTTCTAGGGCCATATTCTGCCTTGCTTACGAAAAGGAAGTCTCCAACAAGTAAGGAGCGTTCCATTGATCCTGTGGGGATCACGTACGCTTCCATAAAAATCCACCTGACGAAAGTGGCGCAAAAGACCGCAAAGGTGATTGCCTCAAACCATTCTTTACCGAAAGACTTTTTAGGCTTTGGCATTTCGGTAGCCTTGCCAAGATAGGTAGTGTCTATCCAGGCTATGTAGTTCATGTATATGGGAGCGAAGATTACACCCAAAACTTGATCCAGATAGGTGTACTTGCCGTAGGATTTCATCAAATCCAGGTGCATGGTGAGACCTACGAAAAAATTAATGACTGGCACAAAAAGCAGCAATACCCACCATTTTGGTCTTCCGATAATTTCGAGATGCACGTAATAGTTGAGAAATGGAATAAAGCCCTTCCAGCCTTCTTTTCCAGCCTTCTCAAAGAATTTGTAATAGGCTGTTCCCTGAAGTACATACCAGAGAATGAGGAAGGTAATGACAAAAGCAGGGTTGAAATCATTAAAGTACATATGATCAATTATCGTTTATAAAGTCCGACATGGTAAACATTCCCTTTTTTGTATGAATCCATTCACCAACTTTCACCACACCCTGGGCAAACACACTGCGATCATGTGCGGTATGCTTTATTTCTATGGATTCTAAAGGGGACGAATAGCTTACGGTATGGGTGCCCGGCACGTTGGGCTCACGCCTGGAAACTATTCCTAGTTTTTTATGATCGGCAGATTTGGCATTTATCCAGCCATTCAGCTCAGTTTTTGTAGCCAATATACCTTCTGCCAGTGTGATAGCTGTTCCGCTGGGACTATCCTTTTTCTCTGTATGATGGACTTCTTCGATGGATGGAGTAAAATCCAGTTGAGCCATTTTGCCCGCCAGCCACTTATTAAGTTCGAAGAATAAATTCACGCCAATGCTGAAATTAGAAGCGTAAAGAAAAGTGCCATTTTTAGATTGACACAACTCCCTGATGTCATCTAATCTATCCAGCCAGCCTGTGGTACCTGAGATCACAGGAATTCCGTTTTCTATGCAATAGGAAATATTTTCAAACGCGGAATCGGGTTGCGTGAATTCAATAGCTAAATCTACCTGCTGGTTTTTTAAACCATGCAGCCCATCATCTTTTCCAATCGTAGACGCAATTGCATGGCCGGCCGCTAAAGCTACTTTTTCAATAGCCTTTCCCATCTTACCATAACCAATTAGCGCGATATTCATTATTAAAACTTCAACACGAAGGAAACTCCTACGGCCTGCGAAAATAATGGAGTTGACTGAATAGAGGGCTCTATCCCGAAAGCAAGTTTGTCATTGAGCTTAAACTCCTCCAAATGGGCAGATACATGTGCATCTACAATTTGCAGGATGTAAAATGCTGAGCCTACGATGATTAGTAAATCCCGGTTTCTTCTAAATACGTCCCTTCCTCGAACCAGCGAAGCTTCACTGGAGATAATGTTTTGGTAGGGGTTGGGCTCTCCCTTAATGGTGAGGAGGGAGGCATTTCGGAGTGCATGATAGACTTTATTGTTGTAGTCAATGAAATGCCCAAAAGTCAACATGCCTGCCAGCACGATGGGGACTTTCCAGTATTGCTTATTGTAAGCCTGACCCAGGCCAGGCAGGACAGCTGATAGCAAGGCAGCTCGCTGCGGGTCAAGGTTGCTCACTTCTTCAAAAAGCTCTGCATCTTCCTCCGCTTTCACGAAAGTGGAATCATCCAGTAAAACGGGCTTGTCTTGTGCCAGAACACCCAAAACTAAAAGGCTGGAAAGGATGGATATGAAGACTCTTTTCATCATTTGCGATTGCTTCGCAAAGTTCGCGCCTAAACTTCAATAAAGCAGAGAGTCAGACCTTTAAATATCCAAAATCTCAAGGATTCGGTTCAAATCTTCTGTGGAAGTAAATGGGATTTTGATTTCACCCTTGTTTTTGCCGTCTGCCTTTATTGCGATTTTGGATCCAAAATGATTGGCCAGCTTGCTTTGAAGTTTTTTGATTTCCGGATCAACGTCCGCAGGCTTTTCTGTCTTGGTTTCTTTTTTCCCGTTAGACCGAACCAGTTCTTCCACTTTCCTTACGGAGAGATCTTGCTTCACGATCTGGCTAAAGATATCCAATTGCCGGGATACATCATCAATGGAAATAAGCGCTCGGGCATGCCCCATGCTAAGTTTACCATCCCTTAGTGCTATCTGAATATCAGGTGGAAGCTTGAGGAGACGGAGATAGTTGGTAACTGTACTTCTGTTTTTTCCAACTCTTTCGCCCAGCTCTTCCTGCTTCAGGTCACACTCTGCCAGCAGCCGCTGGTAGCTTAGCGCAATCTCAATTGCATTGAGGTTTTCACGCTGAATATTCTCGATTAGCGCCATTTCCAGCATTTGCTGGTCATCGGCTAGCCTGATGTAAGCCGGAATGGTTTTGAGACCTGCTTTTTTACTTGCCTGAAGTCTTCGCTCACCAGAGATTAGCTGAAATTCTTTTTCGCTCAGGGCACGAACGGTAATTGGCTGGATGATGCCCTGAACTTTGATTGATTCAGCAAGATCATTGAGTGCTTCTTCGTCAAAGTCGGTTCGAGGCTGCCATGGATTTGTTTCTATTTGGGATATGTCTATCTCATTGATAGCTCCACTGGGTGTTGCACCCGATCCGCTGATTTTTTTCTTTTCTCCTGAATCTTCCAGTAAGGCACCCAGCCCTCTTCCCAATCCTGATCTTTTCTTGAATTTACTCTCTGCCATGTGCTCTTCAGGCTGCTTTTACTTCGTTTCTCACTAAAATCTCCTTAGCCAGGTTCAAATAACTTATTGAACCTTTGCTGTCTGCATCGTGGGTAATGGCCGGCATGCCGAATCCGGGAGACTCACTTAGCTTTATATTTCTTGGAATCATCGTACTAAATACGAGTGACTCAAAATGCATTTTTACTTCTTCTACCACCTGGTTAGCCAGGTTCAGGCGCACATCATACATCGTTAAAAGAATCCCCTCAATATCCAGATTTTGGTTTAGCCGGGTTTGAATGATCTTAATGGTGTTCAAAAGCTTACCCAAACCTTCAAGCGCGAAATACTCACACTGTACCGGAACGATCACAGAATCGGAAGCGGTTAAGGCATTGATCGTGATTAATCCAAGTGAGGGAGAGCAATCGATTATGATGAAATCATAGTCATCCCTGATTTCCGCAAGTGCCTGCTTCATTTTCTCCTCACGCTCCTCAATGTTTACCATTTCTACTTCTGCACCTACCAGATCAATGTGGGAGGGGAGCAGGTCCAGAAATTTGATGGGGGTATCTACGATGCTCTCTTTGGCGCTGGCTCCATCCACCATGCACTCATAAATACTCACTTCTACATTTTTCGGATCAATACCTACACCAGAGGTTGCATTTGCCTGAGGGTCAGCATCCACAATCAGGGTTTTGAACTCCAGAGCAGCCAAACTTGCGGCCAGGTTGATGGCGGTGGTTGTCTTACCAACTCCTCCTTTTTGATTCGCAATAGAAATGATCTTACCCATATAAATTTTGTTTTCTGATGTGATTTCTGGTAGTGTAAAGGACACAAATATATCCAACCTGATCTCAAGATAGTCATGTTGTGAATAACTTGTGTAAAAAAGAAAAACCTTGATTCACTTACGTAGAACCAAGGTTTTTAGTGTGGTTATCAACAATCTAGTTTTTCTTTTTTCTGTCAAAAACATAGCATTCAAGAAACGATTTACTATCAAGAACTTCAATTTCAGCAAAGAAGTAATCACTAAGGTCTTCAGTCACAATGCAGGTGCATCCGGCTGCCTTGGCTGCATAGTATTGGAAGCCATCCTCAAGATCAATGATCTTTGGATTACTCAATGCCTGGTTTACGGCATTCTCACTAATGACTGCAAGCTTGATATTGTCTTTGAGAATACCAATTTTCTTTCTTGCAGCTTTCTCTCCACTTTTTTTAGCTGAAAAATAGTAGCAGATAGCCAAGCCTAAACTGGATGTATAGAGGTCATATTGTGGGGATGCAGAAAGACTTAAGACACGGGATGAATAGGTGAAAACCGGATACTCCTTATTGAGTGTGGCTACAAGCACATTTGCATCCAGAAATACTCTCACTTTTTGCGGCTTTCGTAATAATCCTTTTTGATGGCTTTGGAAGACTTCCTATATTCTACCTTACCTTCTGCTACCTGATGAACCCAATCTGCAACGGGTAGTTCCTCCAAAGATCGATATGTAGTGGATTCCAGTTGGCTGTAGAGAAATTCTGTAAGTCTGGAAAGGCTTATATTGTGCTTTTCGGCGAATCGCTTAGCAGATGCTATTGCCTCCTGATTGAAACTCAATGTTACTTTTGCATCCATGGCACTGAATTATACGTCAAAAATAAATAATATTTACGTATAAATTAAAAGCCTCGGCTCAATCAGGTAGAACCAAGGTTTTTTAGTGTGGTTATCAACGATCTAATTTTTCTTTTTCTTGTTCTTTTGTGCTTCCTGACTAGCCTTCATGGCCTCTTCCAGTCTGGTTTGAAATTTAGACTTCTTCTTGTTGGCATTTTTCTTTTTGTTCTCCTGAAGCAACGCATGGATCTTATCTTCATCAATGATTTTTCTAAAAAGCAGCGTTTGCCCAAAAGTCACCATGTTTGACACAAAGTAGTAGAATGTAAGGCCGGATGCGTAACTGTTTAGCACAAACAAAAACATGATTGGCATCATGTACTGAAGTGTCTTCATTGGTCCTTGTACTGTTGTGATCTGGCTGTTGCTCCACGTGTACAGAATTGTTGAAAGGGTCATCAGCAATGTGAATAAACTTACATGGCTGCCATAAAAAGGAATGGTAAATGGTAAGTTAATGATGCTATCATAGGTGGATAAATCATGTGCCCAAAGAAAGGATTGCTGTCTAAGCTCCACCGCATTCGGGAAGAAGAAGAAGAGCGAGAAGAGGATAGGCATTTGAAGTAACATTGGTATGCAACCGCTCACAGGGTTTATGCCCACCTGCTGATAAAGCTTCATCTGCTCTTGCTGGGCTTTTTGCATGTCACCTCCATGCTTTTCTTTGATTTCGTCCAGTTCCGGCTTCATCGCCCGCATTTTGGCCATGGACATATGAGACTTCCAGGTAAGTGGTGCTAGGATCAATCGAATGAATACGACCACCAGCAGAATAATGATTCCATAGTTTGAGAGGAATCCTTCCAGAAAGTTGAAGATGGGAATGATAAGGTACTTATTGACCACCGGAAGTGGCCCCCAACCCATGTCCAGATTTTCTTCAAACTCCGGGGCAACCTTTTTCAGAACGTTGTACTTGTTAGATCCAAAGTAATACCTTGCACTGAATCCATTTGCGAAATCCGCATAAGGAATAATCAGTTGCATGGACATATTCTTCACTGTGGTAGTATCTGAGAAATCTACCGCTTGGTTGATATAGCCGGATTTGAAGGATGCATCTGCTATGATGGCAGAGGTGAAGAACTTCTGCTTGAAAGAAGCCCATTTGATTTGTGAGCCAAGGGTAGCGTCTTCAAACTCTGTTGAGCGCTCGGCCAGTTCGTCGTAATCGCCATTGGCCAGATAATAGCGCACATTACAATTCATCCTTCCGTCATCCAAATGCTTTTCTGCGCGGTTAATCGCCTGATTCCAGTTGAAGTTGATATCGGTTGGGTTGAGAACGGAATTAAGACCAGTGCTTTCTATGCTATATGCCAGCTGAAATCCTGTGGGTGGAAGCAGGTATTTCTGTACGATCGTAAAGTTCCCATTGGTGAGGACATAGGAGAGCTGAGTCGTATCATTTACTGTCTCTAGGGAAGATTTAAATGAAAGCTCAGATAGATTTATTTTCTTACCATTATGATCAACGATCATATCCATGCCGGATTTTGAACCGTCCATCAATACCAGCGGATTCCCAAGGTAGTCCTTGTGTTTTTTTAGAACTACTTCTTTGATTCGACCTCCCTGATTGGAAAGTGTTACGATCAACTCACTGTTTTCAATGGTTTTCAATGTTTCATTTCCACCTGACGCAAAAGCAAATGCTCCGTATTTCTGCGTATTCAAAGAAGCCTGCGCCGAATCAGAAATAGCCGGAACAAGGGAGGTGGTGTCTGCGGAAGTGGCCTCCGAAACTACTTCTTTTATTGGCTCATCTTGGGTGGTGAGCGTTTCAGGTGCTGGTGGTTCAGGGGCAAACCATGTGAAGTAAACGGCCAATAAGGCGAACATTAGGATAAGTCCTATAAATTGATTTCTGTCCATTTATTGAATTTTATATCTCCTGACTTTTCTTCAGGTCAAGGGATGCTTTGACAAATTTTACAAATAGAGGATGTGGGTCTGTCACTGTAGATTTCAATTCCGGGTGATACTGCGTACCCACAAACCACGGGTGATCTTTAATCTCCATGATCTCCACCAGGTTGGTATCCGGGTTGATACCAGTGGCAGTCATACCAGCATTTTCAAAATCCTCCAGGTATTTGTTATTGAATTCGTATCTATGACGATGACGCTCCATGATTTTCTTAGAGCCATACGCAGCGTAGGCCTTGCTTCCTTTTTTAAGCTCGCAAACATACGCACCAAGTCTCATGGTGCCACCCATATCCTTGATGTTTTTCTGGCTTTCCATCAGGTCTATGACGGGATAGGAGGTTTTGGCCATCTCGGTACTGTTGGCCTTTTTCTGGCCCAATACGTTTCGAGCAAACTCAATCACTGCACATTGCATACCAAGACAGATACCAAAAAATGGGACTTTGTTTTCACGAGCATATTGCACCGCGTAGATCTTCCCTTCAATACCGCGCTCACCAAATCCTGGTGCCACCAGGATGCCATCTAAATTGCCCAATTCCTTCTCTACATTGTCACCATCCAGTTCTTCGGCATGAATCCACTGAAGGTTTACTTTGCATTCATTGGCAGCCCCGGCATGGATGAACGACTCAGCGATTGATTTATAAGCATCCTGAAGCTCTACATATTTACCAACCAGACCGATATTTATAGAAGCAGTCGGGTTCTTTAATCGGCCAAGAAACTCCTTCCACTTTTCAATTTTAGGTTCCTTTTTGTAAGGCATTTTAAACTTGGTAAGTACGCGCTCGTCAAGTTTTTCCTTTCGCATCAAAATGGGAACGTCATAGATTGTGGGTGCGTCCAATGCCTCAATAACTGAATTGATTGGCACATTACAGAAAAGTGCCAGCTTCTTCCGAATTTCCTGTGTGATGTGATACTCAGATCGGCACACCAAAATATCCGGCTGAATACCTGCCTCAAGTAGTTCTTTTACAGAATGCTGGGTTGGTTTGGTTTTTAGCTCTCCTGAGGCCTTTAGGTAAGGGATAAGCGTGAGATGAATGGAAATGCTATTAGTGGGGCCTAACTCGAACTTTGCCTGACGTACTGCCTCAATGAACGGAAGGGATTCGATATCACCGACACAGCCACCAATTTCAGTGATTACCACATCGTACTTTCCGGTTTCGCCTAGCTTGTATATGTTGTTTTTAATCTCATCGGTAATATGTGGGATCACCTGCACAGTCTTACCCAGGTATTCTCCCTGACGCTCTTTTTGAATGACATTGTAATAGATTCTACCGGTAGTTACGTTGTTGGCCTGGGAGGTTTCTATGCTTAGGAACCGCTCGTAGTGTCCCAGGTCAAGGTCAGTTTCTGCGCCATCATTGGTCACATAGCATTCTCCATGTTCGTATGGGTTCAGCGTTCCCGGATCAATGTTGATGTAAGGGTCAAATTTTTGAATAGTTACGGATAAGCCCCTGGCCTGTAGTAGTTTACCCAGAGAAGCTGCGATGATACCTTTTCCGAGGGATGATGTCACACCGCCCGTAACAAAGATGTATTTCGTTTTAGACATGAAGAGCGTTTTCCTGTTTCTTGTTACGGGATGCAAAGATAGGTTTTTATTCCTATCCGTCTCGGATTATTTGAAAGGAATGCGGTAAGAAATTGATGCTCCGAAGTAGCCAATGGGATCAATTTCTATAAACTCTTCTCCGGGGAGCTGAACAGGAATGCTGTAGGTGTAGCTTAAAAAAATATTTAAACGATTCGTGGATAGAGATAAAGGGATTGTGAAGGTATAGTTTAGAATGCCAAATTCATTTGAATCCACTAATTCTTCCACATCGTATCCTTCATTCACAATTTGCTGAAGGGCCGTTTGATCTGCCTCACTTAAATCTGAGGAGGTTCTCAAATCATTCAAAAGTTGAATCCGCGTTTGCAAAGTAATTCGGTCGTTTCTGTGTGCTCTTTTGATCAGAAACTCCAGATACTGTTTTTGCTGTTCAGTGAGATTTGCAAATGTAGTCAGGCGCTCAATTCGATTAGCCCGTTCCTCACTTACCTGTTGACGAGTAATTCTTAGCTGAGTGATGTCACCATTCCCCGCCATCATGCTTGCCGATGGGTAGAGGCTTATGCTTTTGAAAACCCACCATTTTCCCAGGCGTATTGTTCCCGTGAGATTGGTGATGATTCGGTGAGCGGTCTCATTGCCAAAGAGGAATGAATAATCCACTGAAGCAAATCCGAGTTTAAAATCATAGCTCATAGAACCTCCCACCGAATAAGAAAGCGGATTATCGGAGGAGTCCTTGGGATTGTAAAACCACTTTTCTCCATCAAGGGTGTAGCTCCATTTCTTATTCTTGAAATTGCCTAGATAGCCCAGCGAGAGTATGGTAGGGTTATAGCTAGGTTCAATTCCACTGTTCCAAAAGCCGGCCAGGTCTCCATATAGACCGGATTTGTGATAGTAGGATATCCCGGGCGAAACCCCACTTTGGCTGATATTGTAATCACGGCCTGCACTGGTGACATTGGTGGTGTAGCTGAGACGAATATTCAGCTCGCTCGATGATTGACTTTCCATGCTGAAAAGACTATCAATCAGATTGAAAATGGAAAGCGAATCCATTTCTTCTTCAAGTGCCTTTAGTTGCTCAGCATAGGATAGGGTGTCCTGCCCGGAAACGGATAGAGATAAAAGACACAATGTAGCTATTGCAGTCGAACGAAACATCAGGTAGGGTAGGTGATTAGTTTTGTCGATCTCTCAGGCGTCCGTCATTTCGCTGCTGTTGTTTTTGTCGCTGCATTTGCTGGGCTCGTATTCGCTTCAGCAGCATTTCTTTAAAGTCATTCTCGGCTTTTCTCAGGTTATTGAGCTGGCGCGTCGTGATTACTTTCAGGATTCGATCGGCATATTCTTGTTCCAACTTCAGCTGCCTTTCCTTGACCTGAGTGGCCATTTCAAGCATTTTTTTGTTCTCTTCCTCGGAAGCCTTGTTGGGGTCAAAGTTCTTTCTCGCCTGATCAAAATCCCTTCGAATGTCTTGTCGTTGTTTTCCAAACTCGCGATAGATCGGCCAGAATTTCTCCGCCTGCTCAGGGGTGAGCTCCAGCCGCTCAGTGATAAGTGCAATCTTAGCAGCCTCTATTTTCTCCATCGCTTCCGGGCTTTGGGCACTGAGACCCAGCCAGGAGATGGTTGCCAGTAGGATAAAAAGTCTTTTCATAGTTGTATTTATAAATATTCGTCAGCTAAATCGTACTCAAGAAGGACATCATCAATTACTCCTTCATCCATATCAATTCCGTCCAAAACATCAGTTTCTTCAAAATTCAATATTTCGCTGTTTTCGTCCACAGCACTTGCAATATCATATTCATCCAATTCGATTAGATCCAAATAGGCCACTAATTCCTCCTGAGAAACTTCAGCAAGAAGCTCCTCGGCTGTGGGTGTTGAAGTGTTTTTTAGAATGAATACCGCAGTTAAGATGATAATAAAGGAGGCTGCCATTGCCAGGCTCCAGGAAGGAAGACGAATGGTTTGGGGTGTGCTCTCAGTGCCAATCCTTTGCTGGATTTTCATCGGCAAATCCTCAAAATATCCCTCAGGCACCTTAAAGCCACTTTTTTTATTGATATCGTCAAGTTTATACTTCATCTCGTAATGCTTAGAGTCTATTCTACTGGAAAGGTTTAATCTGTATTGATGAAATCTTCAATTTTTTTAACCGCGTGGTGATAATTGGCTTTCAATGCACCCACACTTGTGCCTGTAATTTCTGCTATATCTGAAAATTTCATATCATCAAAGTACTTCATATTGAAGACCATGCGCTGCTTGTCGGGCAATTTTAGTAGTGCTTTCTGAAGCTTCATCTGCACTTCATCGCCTGAAGGCTCCACCTGACTGGTCAGTTTTTGCGTGAGCTCACCCTCCAAATCGTGAATGGGTATAAAGAATCGCTTCTTTTTCTTTCGGAGAAAATTCAGGCATTCATTCGTAGCGATCCGGTATATCCAGGTATAAAGCCTGGAATCCTCCCGAAACTGTCCCAGGTTCTTCCACACCTTCACAAATATTTCCTGCACCAGATCATCCGCATCATCATGGTCAATGACCATCTTTCTCACATGCCAGTAAATTCGCTCCTGATATTCACGCACTAAAAGATTGAACCCGTAATTGCGGGTTTCTTCCAGTCGAATCTTTTCTATGATCAGATCTTCCAATGCTTATCAGGTAGGTACGGGTCTTAGATGTTAAAGATAGATGAAGGTTTAATTTTGGATATATTTTTATTGTAACAGCAACTTTATTTCATAGTTGTTGTTACATTATATGTATTTGTATTTATTTGAAATATGGGAATAGCCGAAGAAATAAAACAGGAAAAATTTAAGAGTGAGTTTTCAAAAGCGATTATTAACATCATTTATACAGATGCCTGGCTGAGCCAGCATCATGCCTCACTTTTTAAATCAAACGGACTGACCACCCCCCAATTTAACATTCTAAGGATATTGAGAGGTCAGCACCCTAAGCCAGCTACCGTAAATCTACTGATTGAAAGAATGCTGGACAAAAGCTCTAATGCTTCGCGCATTGTGGACCGGCTGGAAGAGAAGGGCCTGGTGAAAAGGGTACAATGCTCAAAAGATCGCCGTGCTGTGGATGTTTTTATTTCGGAGAGAGGGTTGGATCTCCTCAAGAAAATGGACGTGCAGATGGCGAAATGGGAGGCATCTCATAATAGGCTGACCGAAAAGGAAGCAGCCACCCTGAATACTTTGCTCGATAAGCTTAGGTCCTGATTAAAGGTCTTTGAGTGTCTCCAGGATTCCAGCTACAGCTCCTTTTTTTCTGATAATCATCAGCGGAAGATTCTCATTGATCCGGATCATTCGTTCAGCCTTGCTTCCAATGAACAACGCTGAAGTTACAGTTCTTCCTTTGGCGCCCATCACGATCAGATCTACTTTTTTTCGTGATGCTTCTTCTAATACCAGATCGATGACTTTTCCATTAGAGTCTAATGTGCATACCGGAATTAACTCCTGATCTTTTTTGACGGTCTTTTTAATTAGGAAATCCAGGTCTTTGCTGGCATGTCCTTTCATAACTTCCGCAAATTCCTCATAGCTCTTGCCCGAGTAGCGATAGCTTGAGGGTACCTGATAAACATTTTGCAGATAAATTTTAGATTTCAAATCCTTTGTGAGTAGGAGAGTCCGCTTGAGCGAAAGTGAGGAATAATCCGAGAAGTCAACAGGAATGAAAATCTTATCAAACTTGAGCTTCTTTCCTTCTGGGATCAGGAGGAGGTTACAAGGGGATCTCCGTGCGATGCGCGTGCTCAATACCGAATCACTTACCTTTTTCCTTCCGAGCACAATCAGGTCAGATTTTAGGTCATTGGCCGCCTTGAGTATTTCTTTGGTCTCACCGCCCTGCTTTACCAAAATCTTTGTGGGTACCTCGCACTTGAAATACTTGTCAATCAGTTTTTTGATTTCCGTTCTGCGCTCTTTTAGCGCTTTATCCATAAGGTCGGGAAACTCTTTCAAAACCGTATCCGGAAGATTGAAATCTTTGATGACATTCAAAAAAGTGATTTGAGTAGCTCCTGCAGTTTTTCCGATAATGCAGGCATTTTCAATCAACTCCCGATCCATTTTGGTATGATCCAGGCAGACAATAATTTTTTTAAGCGGAGCGATCAATGTTTTTGGGTGTTTATTTTCTGCAAAATTAAGATTGATCTTTGATCAAAACATCATGAAAATCCATTTTTCAAAATATTTTTCCTTCAAATATTCATGTAAAGGAATTAATACTCTATGAACGATAAAAAGTTTCGCTCAAACAAAATATTATTCTATTTTAGTCATTAGATCACAAAGCATTTCCACTGATTCCTTTGAGTGAGTAGGGAAGTTAGCGATTCTTAGGTGGTTTTTCTTGTGGCTTCCATAGCCTGTTCCAAGAATCAACCCCCTTTGCTGAAAGTAATTGATAAATTCTGCAGCTTTTTTAGTGCTCGCTACAATCGTGGTTTTGGAACGGTGCTCTTTCGAGGAAACGAAATGAGCAAGGTGCGGATGATTTTCTATCGCTTGATTGAGTAGGGTTGCCTTATAAATCGTGTCGTTTCGCATCCGCTGAACACCAGCACTTAAAATGTCTTGGGCGATCTTTCCAAGCAAATAGATAAAAAGCATGTTGGGGGTTTCAGGAGTTTGGCTCTTATCTCCAAATTTTTTCAGGTTTGGCAGTGTCCGGTATGACCCCAGGGAAGTCGTTATGGACCTTTCCTCAGCTATCTCATGACATTTTTCATTTGCTATCCATACAGCCAGGCCTGCAGGGAGACCAAAAGCCTTCTGAACAGAGAAATAGGCTGTGTCTATATTTTGAAAATTTACCTCCAGGGAAGGAGAGGCGCTCACCACGTCAAGGGCGATCAATTTATCCGGGTTCTCTTTTCTAAGCTTTTCAATTTCACTTTCCAAAAAGCTGTGACCAACACTCGTTTCATTTTTGGTGATCCCAATGAGCTCAGCACCTCTAGGGATTTCAAAAGCCTCAAAAGATCCTCCATCTTCAGCTTCAGTCGCCGTGCTACTCTTACCATGCAGAAGTGCAAACTCGTAGAATTTTCTGCTAAAAGCGCCATTTATGAAGTGATGAGATCTTTTTGATACCAGATTTTGTATGATACGATCCCACGCCTCATTTGCCGAATTCAGGTAGTAAATGTCATATCCTGCTGGCAAGTCCAGCAGTTCCCTCATTCCCTCATTCGTTTCTTCTACGATTCGAATGAAATCCTTGCTCCGGTGGGAGATGGAGGGGATGTCCAGAAAAAGAGCCCTTTTCAGATGCTCCTCAAAGGTGTAAAAAAGCTGGGCCGGCCCAGGCGTGAAATAAATTTTATTGGACATAAAAAAAGCTCTTTATTCTAAAGAGCAATATAATTTCTTAAGCAGAATAAAGGTTCCTTAAACCCGGGTTTCCATCCACTTAAATGTTCGGTTGATGATTTTGAGTGCCAGTTTAATTTTTTTCACACTGATCATCTCTCTGGACTCATCGTACATGGTCACACCATCGGCAAAAAGCAGTACCTGCGGGTATTCGTTCATCACACCAGCCATATCTGTCACAGCTTCAGCTACATCCTTATCTTTCATCACATCGATGATATAAACATCAAGATTTTCAGGAGAGATAGTCCAATCCTTCTCCAACTGATCAAGGGCTTGAGTGCTTTCAGAGGATGAAGGTCTATGCTTGAAAATAAGTGCAGGTTTTTCCCTTGAATCCTCCACGATCTTGTCGAATTCCTGTCGAGTACTAAGCGATTTCCAATTAAGCGGATAACTCATCAATTCTAAATTTAGCTCATTAAACGGTTTAACAAGCTCTAAAGGTTGGGTGGTATTAACTCTAATTTGCTTTAAACTTAATATAAAACTCTGAATCTTATAGTACCTCTGACCATTTTCAGGTCTTTTATTACCTCTTCCTTGTAGTTCTTGTCTATATCCGTAATAACGTACCCTATGGTGTCATTAGTTTTTAAATATTGGCCCCCAATATTTATCCCGTGCTGAGCCAGCACATTATTGATGTTTGCAAGCACGCCTGGCTCATTTTTGTGAATGTGAATGAAGCGATGCGCCTGACTTAAACCCGGCAGAGAGATATTAGGAAAGTTCACGCTATTTGAGGTGGATCCGGTATTGATGTAGTCAATAATTTTAGATGGCACAAAGTCCGCAATATTCTCCTGGGCTTCCAACGTACTTCCGCCAATATGTGGAGTTAAAATCGTGTTTCTGAGCCCCATAAGAGGGGAGGAGAATGGATGTTTGTTACTAAGCGGCTCTTCTGGAAAAACATCCACACTACATCCATGAATTTTTCCATTTGTCACATTGGCGGCCAGTGCGTCAATATCCACAATGTGTCCTCTGCTCAGGTTGATGAAGACCACACCGTCTTTCATTTGTTCAAATTCCCGGGCTCCAATCATATGCTCATTTTCAGGCCGTCCGTCTACATGGAGGGTCACCACATCTGAGGTTTGGAGCAGATGCTCGAGCGTTGGGCAGGGTGTGGCATTGCCCAGGGCAAGTTTTTCTTCCAGATCGTAATATTGCACATTCATCCCTACGGACTCAGCCACAACAGAAAGTTGAGATCCAATCTTGCCATACCCGATGATTCCCAGAGTCTTTCCACGAATTTCAAAGCTGCCATTGGCCGTCTTGCTCCAGACGCCCTGATGCATCTGCATCATTTTGTCAGGCAAATTTCTCATCAGCATAATAATCTGAGCCAGGGCCAACTCCACTACCGAGCGTGTATTTGAAAAGGGGGCATTGAAGACCGCCACGCCTTTTTGCAGAGCTGATTTCAGGTCAATCTGATTGGTGCCAATACAAAAGGCTCCAATGGACAAAAGCCTTTTCGCATTTTTCAAAACCTTATCAGTTACTATCGTTTTGGATCGGATGCCTAAAACGCTCACATCTTTGATCGCTTCTGCCAGTTCATCTTCAGTCATTCCTGCCGGATGGGTCTCCACTTGGTATCCTTCACTTTTCAGCTTCATTATCGCATCCTCATGAATATTCTCTAGGAGTAAGGCTTTGATCCGGTTTTTGGGGTACGAGTGAGCCCGCTCCAGGTTTTGGGTAAAAAGGAATTCATCCAGGGAAGGGGCTTCATGGTCAGCCTCACTCAGAATTTTTTCCCTTCTTACATTCTCCGTAAAAGCATAAAACTTGTGTGCAAGGCCTGCCTTTTTGATTTCATAATCTGTGAATCCATCACCCAGCACAAAAACTTCCCCTTTTAGTTTCAAACTTTCAATTTGTCGGGGTTTGCCATTGTTTTCAGAAAGAATATTGGTTTCATCAAATCCTACAATTTTGCCTGTTTCGTCATATTTAAATTCATTGGCAAATACGTGCTCTTCTTTGATCCCAAAGTGCATGGCGATTGGCACGATGAAGTCTTTGAAGCCATTGGAGACGATGAAAATCTGTTCCCGATACTTGTTGATAAATTCCGTATTTCGTTTGAAAGAAGGAGAAACCAGCGAGCTGAGTCTATCCACCAATTCAGGGAGGTGATCCTGATGCGCTTCCAGAATATTTACTCGTTTTTTCAGTGATTCACGAAAGGACATGCCGCCCTCCATCCCCCGATCGGTAATGTCTTTAATTTCCTGAATGGCGTTCGCCTGATTTTCATTATTCTTGAGAGAGATTTCAGCCAGTACATCCAGAGCCTCTACCTGAGTGAATGTACTGTCAAAGTCGATGATAAAATATTTGGTTTGCTCCATGGTTTTTTAGGAAAGTACCCAAAAATAGAACATGCAAAAACTCCGACATACGTTATTCATGCTTTTCTTTTTTGCAATCGTTTTCGCCCAGGGGCAGGGGTATGAATTGCTCAAGCAAAGGATTGACAGTGTGGTTACGGAGGCGATTCAAGCAGAAGCATTTCCTGGGTGTGTGATCTATGCGAGCCTGGCAGATAGTATGATTTACCTCAAATCTTTCGGACACCACACCTATGATTCCACGCGGAGGGTAGCTGTGAATGATATTTATGACCTGGCCTCCATTACCAAGGTGGCGGGGGGCACGATGGCACTTATGAAATTGTATGAGGATGGACGCATCAGTCTGGATGACCCGATTGGTGACTACATCGATAAGCTGGGAAGGAAAGTAGGGCGTGTTACTTTCAGAGAAGCACTGGCACATCAGGGAGGCTTGTATCCCTGGATTCCATATCACAGTGAGGTGAAAAGAAGAAATGGGAAATTCAGAAGTAAGACCATTTCCACGAATCTGGATGAAGAATATAATTATCCCTTAGGCGATAGTCTTTATTTGCACGGAGAATTCTATAGTAAGATCAAGAAGATGATCCGAAAGAGCGAATTGTCCGAAGATAAAACCTATCGCTATTCCGGTCTGTTTTTCTATCTGATCCCCGAGCTGATAAAAAACCTGACGGATACATTATATCAGGATTACCTATCAGCCCATTTTTACGATCCGCTAGGTGTCCGCACCCTCACGTTCAACCCCCGAGAGAAGTTTTCCCTGCACCAGATCGTACCTACAGAAATAGACACATTTTTCCGCATGGAGAAAATTCATGGAAATGTACATGACGAGGGGGCCATCATGATGAAAGGAATATCTGCCAATGCCGGTCTCTTTAGCAATGCGGAAGATATTGCAGCCCTTTTCCAAATGCTCTTGAATGACGGAAAGTTAGATAGCGTTCAATACCTTTCACAGCAAACCATCCGGCTTTTTACCACAGCCCAGTATCCCAACAATGAAAATCGGAGAGGACTGGGCTTTGACAAGCCTCTATTAGAATATGATTCCATTCGAAGTAGTGTGGCAAAAAGTGCCAGCTTCGAGAGCTATGGTCATACGGGCTACACCGGAACCTTAGCCTGGGCTGATCCAGCCAATGATCTCATTTTCATTTTCCTGACCAATCGGGTGTATCCGTCCCGTACTTATCGAGCCATTTATGATCTCAATGTTCGCCCCACCATTCATCAGTTCCTATATGATTATCTGGATGGTGTTTTAGGGGAAAATACTGAGCCTGTCCCAAACTCGAAATAAGCAATGGTATTTGATTATTTAAAATTATTCTAAATAAGCTCGATTTTACGATTTTAGCTAAATCTAATATCCTGAATTTCACTAGGTTGCGGAGCTATGTTGCGGAAGCCAATGGAAGGTGTAAAACCCACCTTTGAAAAACAGCAACCCAATGTTACTTTTGTACGCGTTTGATCTCAAGCCATCGGAATACATGTTTAAAACAACACCGAATCTAACCCGAATATTCCTTAGCCTGGCGCTTGGAGTGTTCTTCTCACTGAGCCTAAAAGCCCAGGAAATTCCCACTGACGAAAGCATAATTGCTGCTGGAGAAGCCAATTTTAAGACCAACTGCTCCACTTGCCATAAAATTTGGGAAGTGCGAATCGGCCCTGCTCTTAATGGGGTGACTGAGCGTCGATCTGTAGAATGGTTAATTCCATGGATTAAAAACTCACAGGCAATGATTGCCTCCGGAGATGAGCAAGCGGTTGCACTGTGGGAGGAATACAATCAAACAGTAATGACAGCCTACCCGTCATTCTCTGATGATGATGTGTTGGCCATTTTGGCATATGTAAAAGCTGAGACAGCTAAAGGCCCTCCTGTAGCTGAAGTTGCTGTGAGTACTGCTGGTGGGGAGGAAGGAAGTTCAGTTTCCTCTTCATACCTGATGGCAGTAATTATCATATTGGTGGTAGTTCTTGCTTTGGCAGTGGTTGCCCTGATCATCGCTGCACGAACGCTGGTAAAGCATTTGAAGGAATCCAAAGACTTATCAGAAGAAGATCAGGAGATCGTATCCCAGCAATTTGATGTTGCAGGATTCCTGAAAAGCAATTCATTTGTTGGACTGGTGGTATTTGTTTTCACCATTCTGGTACTGAAAACTTTGATCGACGGGGCATTTACTATTGGTGTGCAGCAGGGTTACCAACCCACTCAGCCGATTGCATTCTCCCACCAACTCCATGCCGGACAATACGAAATCGATTGTCAATATTGTCATACTGGCGTAAGAAAATCCAAGTCTGCAAATATTCCATCTCCAAACATTTGTATGAACTGTCACTCGCAGATCAAGAATGTGGCTGGACAAGATGGCATCTCGAAAGAAATTGCAAAAATCTATGCTGCGATCGATTACGATCCGGATACACAGACATACGGTACAGATACCAAGCCTATAGAATGGGTAAGAATTCATAACCTGCCTGATTTGGCCTACTTCAATCACTCACAGCACGTGAAGGTGGCAGAGATTGAATGTCAGACTTGCCACGGTCCTATTCAGGAAATGGAAGTGGTATATCAATATGCCAATCTGACCATGGGATGGTGTATCAACTGTCACAGAGAAACTGATGTAAATACGAAAGGAAACGAATATTACGACAAGCTTGTAAAGCTTCATTCTGAGCAAAGCAAGGAGCCGATGAAAGTGGAAGATATTGGAGGTTTGGAGTGTTCGAAATGTCACTATTAATATTCGAAAACAGCTGATCTAATTAGAAATGAAAGAAACTAAGAAATACTGGAAGGGTCTGGAGCAATTGGAAAACACTGCTGATTTCCAAGTTAGAGCTTCAAAAGAATTCCCGGAATATTTACCGATCAATGGTGGTGAAAGTGGAGAGCCATCTCGTCGTGATTTTCTTAAAATGATGGGCTTTGGTGTAGCTGCTGTTTCATTAGCAGCATGCGAAGCACCGGTAAGAAAAGCAATTCCTTATGTAAACAAGCCGATTGACGTAGACCCGGGTGTAGCTAACTATTATGCTTCTACCTACTCGATGGGCAATGATGTGGCTTCTGTGGTAGTAAAGACCAGGGAGGGCCGACCTATCAAAATAGAAGGAAACGACCTTTCCATAATCAGTCAGGGAGGTACCACTACGCAGGTTGAGTCTTCCGTGCTTTCACTATACGACGGTGAGAGACTTCAGAATCCTAAAATAGGAGGAGAGGATACTGATTGGGAGACAATCGACAATCGAATCAAAACTGAGCTAGCTGCAAATGCTGGTAAGATCACGATTGTATCTTACTCTAACTGTAGCCCAAGCACAGCCAGAGCTATTCAGGCTCTGAGAGAAAAATATGTTGAAGTGGATCATGTGCAGTACGATCCAATCTCAATGAGTGGATTACTTGATGCTTATGGAGAAGCGACAGGTTCAAGAAGCCTGCCAATGCACGATTTCTCGAAAGCAAGCACAATAGTTTCGATCACGGCTGATTTCCTTGGAAACTGGCCAAATCAGGCATTGAACAATAAGCAGTTTGCTGCTACAAGAAAATTAGGTCCGGATAAGAAAGATATGTCCAGACTTTATTCATTTGAATCTAATCTTTCTTTGACTGGATCAAATGCAGATTACAGACAACCAATCAAGCCATCTCAGGAAGGCATTTACGTAGCTAATCTCTATAATCTGATTGCCCAGAAAGCAGGTGCCGCCACGGTAGGAATAGCAAAACTGGATGACACGGTGATGCTTGAGAAAGCAGCTAATGATCTTTGGAAATCAAGAGGTAAAGCTTTGGTAGTTTCAGGATCAAACGACAAGAACGTACAGCTTCTCGTTATTGCAATAAACGATCTCCTTCAAAGCTACGGAGCTACTATCGATCTAACCAGAAGCATCAATACAAGAAAGGGAAGCGATAGCGCTTTTAATCAACTGGTTAGCGATGTGAAAGCGGGAACAGTTGGGACAGTAATTTTCTACAACTGTAATCCAGCATATGATCACCCATTGGGAGCTCAATTAGTTAGCTCTTTAGGTAAGGTGAAAACAACCATCTCTACTTCAGATAGAATGGATGAGACTACAAGTTCCGTGAAGTATGTAGCTCCGGATCATCACTACCTGGAATCATGGAATGATTTCGAGCCTGTGACTGGTCACATGACACTTTCACAGCCAACTATCAAAAATATTTTCAATACGCGTCAGGCACAGGAGTCGTTCCTGAGATGGTCCGATAATGACGCTTCTTACTACGATTTCGTAAGACAAGGATGGGCATCTTTCGGAGATGCGAGTTTCTTTGATAAGTGTCTGCACGATGGTATTTATAATGTAGAAGGAAATTCAACCGCAGGCTCTGTTTCAGTAGATGCAGTAGTTGTAGCTGGTAATTTGAAAGCATCTAAATCTGATGGATTAGAATTGGCCATTTATGCTAATTATTCTGTTGGAGATGGAGTTCAGGCAAACAACCCATGGTTGCAGGAAATGCCAGATCCGATTACCAAAGCATGTTGGGATAACTATTTCACCGTTTCTCCACGTCAGGCTTCTGAAAATGACTGGGCGGTGAAGGACGGAGATATGGATTACAAAGTGGCTACACTTACCGTGAATGGGAAGTCAGTGACCGCACCGGTAATCCCTCAGCCGGGTCAGGCTTACGGAACTGTAGGTTTGGCTGTAGGATATGGAAGATCAAAAGCTGGAAAAGTGGGAAACGCAGTAGGTGTGAATGCCTATGAATTGGTGAGTAGCTCTGCGAGTGGACTGAGTTACAGTGCGCAGAATGTTACACTGTCCCTGACAGGTGAAGTAAGAAAGGTAGCACAAACACAAACGGCTCAGACTTACGCAGGTAGAGAAACGGTTATTCAGGAAACTACACTTGGCGCATACCAAAAAGATCCTCAGGCAGGAAGAAACTTCCCGATGATTTCTAAAGCAGATGGCACAAAGGTTCGGCCTCATGCGGTATCACTTTGGAAAGGTCACGAGTATCCAAATCACCACTGGGGAATGATCGTAGACCTAAACTCATGTACTGGTTGTGGAACATGTACAGTAGCGTGTCAAACTGAGAATAACATTCCGGTAGTAGGTAAAGAAGAGGTGCTGAATAGAAGAGAGATGCACTGGATTCGTATCGATAGATACTACAGCTCAAGACCTGAGAATGAATTGAAAGAATTGGGTGGATCGGATTTGATGGAGGTAAAGCAAAAGGAACTCGCAGCAGCGGACAATCCTGAAGTGACCTTCCAGCCAATGATGTGCCAGCAGTGTAATAATGCTCCGTGTGAGACAGTATGTCCTGTTGCTGCGACTACTCACTCTAGTGAGGGTCTTAACCAAATGACTTATAACAGATGTATCGGTACAAGATATTGTGCCAACAACTGTCCGTATAAAGTACGTCGATTCAACTGGTTTAAATACCACGATAACTCCAAGTTCGACATGAACATGGCCATGAATAATGATCTGGGTAAGATGGTATTGAACCCGGATGTGACTGTAAGAGCGAGAGGAGTGATGGAGAAATGTACGTTCTGCGTACAGCGAATTCAGTCTGGTAAACTTGATGCCAAGAAGGAGGGCAGAAGACCGGTTGATGGAGAGATCCAAACCGCTTGTGCGAAATCATGTCCTACTGATGCATTGATCTTCGGAGATATGAAAGACCCGGAAAGCAGAATCTCCAAGACCTTGAAATTGAAATATAATGAGAAGAGTGTAGAGGCTACAGAAGACAGAGCATACCACGTGCTCGAGGAGCTTCGGGTGATGCCAAACGTGTGGTACCTGACCAAAGTAAGAAACAAAGACAACAACGATAAAATAGAAGCATAATGCACGCAGAATCAGAAGTACGGATACCCTTAGTTACAGGTGGAAAGACCGTCCACGATGTTTCTGAGGATATTGCTGGAAGAGTAGAGGAGCGACCGTCCGTCACATGGATGCTCGCCATGGCAGTCTCTTTAGCACTTCTCCTGGCCGGAGGGTACGCAGTAGCGATCACCCTTTGGGATGGAATCGGAATGTGGGGCCTAAACAAAACCGTAGGATGGGCCTGGGATATCACCAACTTCGTATGGTGGGTGGGTATCGGTCACGCAGGAACGTTGATTTCCGCAGTACTTTTGCTTTTCCGTCAGCGTTGGAGAATGTCAATCAACAGAGCATCAGAGGCGATGACCATCTTTGCTGTAATCTGTGCAGCGATGTTCCCAGTCCTTCACATGGGACGTCCTTGGTTAGGATTTTACTGGGCATTACCACTTCCAAATACATTTGGCTCTCTATGGGTAAACTTCAACTCTCCACTA
This sequence comes from Ekhidna sp., assembly GCF_040223195.1. Classification (GTDB taxonomy): domain Bacteria; phylum Bacteroidota; class Bacteroidia; order Cytophagales; family Cyclobacteriaceae; genus Ekhidna. The sequence goes on from NZ_JAVKDX010000008.1 coordinate 83,845, forward strand.
TTGTGGGACGTATTTGCGATTTCTACATATTTCTCTGTTTCATTGGTGTTCTGGTATATCGGATTGATTCCTGATTTTGCGACTATCAGGGATAGAGCTAAAAACAAAGTTTCAAGAGCGATCTATGGGGCTCTGAGTTTCGGCTGGACAGGCGGAGCAAAAACCTGGTCTCACTACGAAACAGTATCACTAGTGCTTGCAGGACTTGCAACACCGCTGGTACTTTCAGTACACACCATCGTATCCTTCGACTTTGCTACTTCAGTAATTCCTGGATGGCATACCACGATCTTCCCTCCATACTTTGTGGCTGGAGCGATCTTCTCAGGATTCGCCATGGTATTGACCCTGCTTTTAGTTACACGAAAAGTGTACAAGCTTGAAGATTATATCACGATCCAACACATCGAACTGATGAACATTATCATCATTGTGACAGGATCGATTGTAGGTATTGCTTACATCACGGAATTTTTCATTGCGTGGTATTCCGGAGTAGAAGCTGAGCAATACGCTTTCATCAACAGAGCAACGGGTCCTTACTGGTGGGCATACTGGTCAATGATGACTTGTAATGTGATCTCCCCACAGTTATTCTGGTTCAAAAAAATTCGGACAAATCTTGCTGCAACTTTCATCATTTCAATTATTGTAAACATTGGAATGTGGTTCGAGAGGTTTGTAATTATTGTGACTTCACTTCATAGAGACTTCTTACCATCAAGTTGGGCGATGTTCTACCCAACCATTTATGATGTTGGAATTTATGTGTTCACGTTTGGATTGTTCTTCACTGCATTCTTCTTGTTCGCGAAGTTCTTCCCCGTGATTAACATGGCTGAAGTAAAGAGTATTATTAAAGCAACAGGTGAAAAGCCAACTAAATAGGCCTAAATAGATAAAATATGTCTCAAGGAACAAATTACGTATTGGGCGTCTACGATGATGAGGATGTTTTGATGGATGCCATCAAGACCGTTCGGGAGTCCGGTGTGAAAATCGAAGAGGTTTATTCTCCATTTCCGGTTCACGGAATCGAAGAGGTGTTAGGTTATAAAAGAAGCTGGTTATCTGTTGCGGCATTTATGTTTGGCATCACAGGAACCTGCCTTGCGCTAACGATGATGATAGGTATGATGGGAGTTGACTGGCCCATGATCATTGGAGGTAAGGATTACGTTCCGATTCCATCGTTTATCCCGGTTACTTTTGAGATGACAGTACTGCTGGCCTCCTTCGGGATGGTGGGTACATTTTTTGTCATATCCAATCTCAAGCCTTGGGGTAAGCCGAGAATTTACGATATCCGAATCACGGATGATAAGCATGTGATGGCGATCGATCTGGACAGAAACGATAAGACTGAGGCAGACATCAAGAAGGTGTTGCAGGGAAGTGGAGCGACAGAAGTAAACAACAAAAAGTTTGATTGATAATGAAGCTAACAAAACTTAAATATTTGGGAATCGTCACTGCCGGAGCATTATTAGCTTCATGTGCGGCGGGTGTGGATGATACGGGTCTGGAGTATGCTCCACAAATGTATCACTCTACTCCTTATGAGCCTTTGACGCAGATCGTGGACGAGGATAGGGGATCGTGGCTGGATTCAAACGATGAAGATGGCCATGGAGAGTTTTACAACTCAAACCCGTACAATCAATTCAAAATGAACATGCGCGAACCTGTTGCCAATACAGTTAGAAGAGGACAACCTCTGCCAGTTAGGTTGACAAAAGATGAATTGGAAGTTGCAGCAACTACATTGGTAAGTCCGTTTCCTGCTGATGATCAAAGTGTCGTTAAGGATGGAAAAGTACTTTACGATAGCTACTGTAAGCACTGTCATGGTGCAAAAGGAAATGCAGATGGACTGGTTGCCGACAAGTATGCTGGCGTGGCGAACCTAAATGGGGCTGCTTATCTGGAAATCACAGAAGGTCACATCTTCCATGTGATCACCTTTGGAAAGGGTTTAATGGGCGCACATGGATCTCAGGTTAGCCCTGAGGATCGGTGGAGAATTGCCCGATATGTTAAAGAATTGCAAAAGTCGAACTAAGTCTACTCATGGTATCAGAAGAAAGATTTGAATTTACCGCTACTGCAAAGAAACGATTGATCATCACCTTATTGGTTGGAGTCGTGCTTTCTGTGCTAGGCTATTTTACAATAGGCTCTGGTGATCACGGTAGTGGTCACGGAGGAGATCATTCGGAAGTGGTATCTGATGGGCATGGAGAAGAGCCATATGCTGCAGAGGATCACGGCACATCAGAAGATTATGGCGAAGAAGCCCATCATGGAAGTAGTCCTACGGTGAAACGATTGCTGTCAAACCTGTGGATCAACAATGTGTTCTTTGCCGGTCTTGCAATTATTGGCGTGTTTTTCTTCGCAATCCAATATGCCGCACAAGCAGGATGGACAGCCGGAATCAAGCGAATTCCTTTTGCATTTGGTAACTGGCTGCCGATTGCGTTTGTGCTTATGCTCGTCATATTCATGATCGGTGGTCACGACCTGTTCCACTGGACGCATGCAGATTTGTATGCCGATGAAGGTGGTGATGACATTGTAAAAGGAAAAGCAGCCTATTTCTTCTGGCCTTTAGAAGGTGGGGCATTCCCAGCCTTCTGGATTGGAAGATTGGTGATATTTTTTGGAGCATGGTACCTGTTTTTCAGAAAATTGAGATCCCTGGCATTTGCTGAGGATTTGGAAGGCGGAACTACCTCATGGTACAAAATGAGATCTGTTTCAGCGATTTTCCTTGTTTTCTTTGCCGTTTCTTCCTCTATGGCTGCCTGGGATTGGATCATGTCAATAGATGTCCACTGGTTTAGCACCATGTTTGGATGGTATGCATTCGCCAGTTGGTGGGTAGCCGGCTTAGCATTGACTCTATTCATAGTGGTGATGCTAAAGGACAGAGGTTATTTGTCTGTGATCAACGAAAATCACATTCATGATCTTGGAAAGTTTGTTTTTGCATTCAGCATCTTCTGGACATACATCTGGTTCTCCCAGTTCCTGCTTATCTATTATGCACACATTCCAGAAGAGACCGTATACTTTTTGGAGCGTTGGAAAGACGATCATTATGCTCCAGTGTTTTATATCAATTTAATTCTAAACTTCTTCTTCCCGTTCTTAGTTTTAATGACCAGAGATGCAAAGAGACATACAAGAATCCTGAAAGTAGTTTGTCCTGCAGTAGTATTTGGCCACTGGCTGGACTTTTACCTAATGGTTTCTCCTGGAACTGTAGGGGATAACGGAGGTTTTGGATTCCTGGAAATGGGATTGATTCTGGTTTATCTAAGTGCGTTCTTGTTTGTGACATTCAATGCATTGTCCAAAGCGCCACTTTTCGCTAAGAATCACCCAATGTTGAAAGAAAGTTTGCATCATCATATTTAATAAGTGAGGGATAGGTTATGCTTAATTTAATCATTGTTATAGCGGTTGTTCTAATATTAGCTGTGATATTCACAGCGTACCGCGTTACCACATTAGTTGATGTTGTAAAAAAGGATAAGAAGAAGAGTCATGTTCCCCCAGGAAATAGCTTCCAGGGAGCGCTAATGGTTATGTTTCTTGTAGCAGGAATATTTGGTTTCTTCTATTTCTCCATGACGGAGTTTGATAACTACAACTTGCCAATTGCATCGGAACATGCGGTAGTTACTGAGAACCTTTTCTGGATCACCATGGCAGTAACGGTGTTTGTATTCATCGTAACTCAGATTTTCCTATTCGGGTTTGGATGGGTATATCGATATAAGGAAGACAAAAAAGCACACTACTATCCGCACAATAATAAACTTGAAATGATCTGGACAATTGTTCCGGCAGTGGTTTTGGCTTGGTTGATCATTTCAGGATTGAAGCAATGGAATTTAGTGACCGGTCCTGCGCCTGAAAACTCTGAGGTTATCGAAGTAATGGGATATCAGTATGCATGGGCATTCAGATACCCGGGAAAAGATGGAGAGCTGGGCAAATCAGATTTTAGAAAAATCGATGCGATAAACTCTATGGGAATTGATCTGGCTGATCAGAAAGGTCATGACGACTTTATGCCAACTCAGCTAGTTCTTCCAAAAGGAAAGCCAGTTCATTTGAAAATCAGAGGAAGAGATGTGATCCATAGTGTATACAATCCTCACTTCAGAATGCAGATGAATGCCGTACCCGGAATGCCCACCCGTTTCTGGTTTACACCGACTGTGAGCACAGCTGAAATGAGAGAAAAGACCGGAAATCCTGATTTTAACTATGAATTGGTTTGTAACAAAATCTGTGGAAAGAGCCACTACGGGATGAAAGGAATCATCACCGTGTTGGAGCAGGATGAATATGATGCATGGTATAAGGAAAATCAGGAAAACTCATTCCTGAAATTGAACCCTGACTATATCAGCCAGGTACCTGAGGATCTGAAAGAAGCAGCGAAAATTGCTGCCGGAATTGAAAACATTGATAACGAACAAAAAGTTACATCTGCATCTAGCAGTTCAAAATAATCAACTATGTCAGTAACAGATATACAACTACAGGAAGATTTGGCGCATGATGATCACCACGATGAGCATCATGAGCAGGGGTTTGTAAGCAAGTATATTTTCTCGACTGATCATAAGACCATCGCGAAGCAATTCTTGATTACAGGAATTTTCTGGGCATTGATAGGTGGGGGACTTTCCATCATCTTCAGACTTCAGCTTGGATTCCCTGAAATGAGTCTTGAGTGGCTAAGACCGATTCTTGGCCAGTGGATTACTGAGGCTGGAAAGCTTGATGCTGAATTCTATCTGGCACTTGTGACTATGCACGGTACCATCATGGTATTCTTTGTGCTAACTGCCGGTTTGAGTGGAACATTCTCCAATTTCCTCATTCCATTACAGATTGGTGCCAGAGATATGGCATCCGGCTTCATGAACATGCTTTCCTACTGGTTCTTCTTTGCTTCCAGTGTGATCATGTTTATTTCATTATTCATTGAAACCGGACCTGCAGGAGGTGGATGGACGGTGTATCCGCCACTGAGTGCCCTGCCTCAAGCAATTCAAGGTTCTGGACTGGGGATGACACTTTGGCTGGTATCTATGGCATTGTTCATTGCATCATCACTTCTTGGAGGTATCAATTATATTACTACAGTGATTAATATGAGAACGCAAGGGATGTCATTCGCAAGAATGCCACTTACTATCTGGTCGTTCTTCATCACTGCAATACTAGGATTGCTTTCTTTCCCGGTATTGCTGTCAGCCGCATTGCTTCTAATATTTGACCGATCTTTTGGTACAAGCTTTTATCTGTCGGAGATATTTATTGCCGGAGAGGCACTTCCTAACATAGGTGGTAGCCCGATCCTGTATCAGCACTTATTCTGGTTCCTGGGACACCCGGAGGTATACATTGTGATCCTGCCCGCACTAGGTATCACATCGGAAGTAATTGCAACCAATGCACGTAAACCAATCTTTGGATATAAAGCGATGATTGGCTCAATGTTAGGAATCGGTTTTCTTTCATTCATCGTGTGGGCGCACCACATGTTTGTGACTGGTATGAACCCGTTCTTGGGTTCCGTTTTCACCATTCTGACATTGATCATTGCGGTTCCTTCGGCAATCAAGGCATTCAACTACATCACTACCTTGTGGAAGGGCAACATTGTGTTTACACCTGCGATGTTGTTCTCGATTGGTTTGGTGTCATTCTTTATTTCAGGAGGTTTGACAGGGCTATTCCTTGGAAACTCTGTACTTGATATCAATCTTCATGATACTTACTTTGTAGTCGCTCACTTCCACTTAGTGATGGGTAGTGCGGCATTCTTTGGCTTGCTAGCCGGTGTTTATCACTGGTTCCCCAAAATGTTTGGCCGAATGATGGACGACCGATTGGGTAAAGTACACTTCTGGTTGTCCTTTGTTGGAATTTATCTAGTGTTCTTCCCGCTTCATTACATTGGTATAGCAGGATTCCCAAGAAGATATTATTCATTCACATCATTTGATACATTTAGTATCTACGGAGACCTGAATGCGTTGGTGAGTATTGCCGCAATTGTGACATTTGCTGCCCAGTTCATATTCCTGTTCAACTTCTTCTATTCAATCTGGAGAGGTAGACTTGCGCCTGCAAACCCATGGAAATCCAATACACTTGAGTGGACCACTCCGCGATTCCCGGAGCACGGAAACTGGGTAGGGCCAATCCCTCATGTATACCGATGGCCATATGACTACAGTAAGCCTGGGGCAGAGGATGATTTCATCCCTCAGACAGTGCCTTACTCTCACACTCCTGAATCTAACCTTGAGCACGAAACCGAACTAGCTAAGGATGAAGATTTGACCGGAGTTGAAAAAGCTAATTAATCAAAAGAATTTTCTTCGAATCAATGCAATCACGCTAGGATCAGTTTTGGTACTGATCCTGGTGGGAAGCATTGTACGTGTAATGGGAGCTGGGATGGGCTGCCCTGACTGGCCGAAGTGCTTTGGAGCATACGTACCTCCCAATTCATCCGAGGCACTTCCTGAGAACTACCAGGAAGTATACAAGGAGCAACGAATAGCAAAGAACGAAAGACTATCCAACGTTTTGAATTCGCTGGGGTACGAAAAGCTAAGTGAGAAAATCACGAATGATCCTGCTGTTCAGGTTGAGCACGAATTTGACGTAACCAAGGCCTGGGTGGAGTATGTAAACCGACTGGTTGGTGTACTCATTGGGTTCCTTGTAATTCTTAACATGATTTTTTCCTTCTCGTACAGACAAAAGTCAGTGTGGATTCCCACAATGGGCATATTAATCTTTCTCCTTACCGTGTTCCAGGGTTGGATAGGATCGTTAGTGGTTTCTACCAATCTGCTTCATGGGTTTATCACTTTCCACATGTTGCTGGCATTACTAATGGTGGCGATGCTAATCTGGATGAATGTAAGAATCAGGGAGTTGGGGATATACAGACATAAATGGCTGTTCATCATTGGGATAGCTACCACCATTCTTTTCATTCCCCAGATTATATTAGGAACAGAAGTGCGGGGAGTCATTGATGATTTGCTGGTATCTACCGTGAGCAGAGGTGAATGGGCCGATTTTCTTTCGACCAGTTTCTTTGTGCATCGATCATATTCCTGGTTGATCCTGATAGGGGCGGTTATGTTGTTTTATTTCGCCAGAAAGACCAATGAGCCTTGGTTGATCAATACCTCAATGCGTCTAGTAATCCTTGTGTTCGCGGCAATGGTGGCCGGCATCATAATGGTGAAAGGAGGATTCCCTGTATGGCTGCAACCCTTGCATTTAATTCTTGCAGTGGGCATCTTTAGCCTCCTGTTTTATTTAACTTTGCGTCTCAGATTGGAAAAGTGAATTCCACCATTTCACATATCGATATTTCAGTAGCGGATAAGGCCAAAGCATACTATGAATTGCTGAAACCACGGCTTTCATTTCTGGTGGTGTTCTCCTCAGGATTCGGGTATGCGCTTGCCAACCAGTCAGTTATGTACTGGCCTAATTTTATCGTATTTCTAATTGCCGGCTTTCTGGTTTCCGGATCTTCTGTTACCATCAATCAGATCATTGAGCAGAAGTATGATGCCATCATGAAACGCACGAGGAATCGTCCAATTCCATCCGCACGGATTACCGAAATTGAAGCCAAATGGTTCAGTATCATTACAGGGGTGGTGGGACTAGGATTGATGCTTTTAGCTACCAATCCATTGGCCACAGCTCTTTCGCTTCTTTCTTTGATCTTGTATGCTTTCGTTTACACGCCACTGAAAAGAGTAGGATCAATAGCAGTATTTGTAGGTGCCATCCCGGGAGCTCTTCCACCATTGATCGGATGGGCTGCCGCAAGTGCATCCCTTTCTTATGAGGCCATGATCATTTTCGGAATACAGTTTATCTGGCAGTTTCCGCACTTCTGGGCTATTGCATGGGTGTCTGATGAGGATTACAAGAAGGCTGGATTTAAGCTGCTGCCGGGTGGGGGAGCCAAGGACCTTAATACAGCCATAAACATTATGGTTTATACCTTGTTTCTGTTGCCACTGGGCTTGCTACCCACCATTTTCGGACTGACAGGACTGACCAGTGGCGTGGTGGCAACCATTTGTGGGGTGTTGTTTTTGGCCACCACATTTAGTTTGATGAAAGACACATCTAACCAAAAGGCCCGACGCATCATGTTTGGCTCATTCATCTACTTACCTATTGTGCAAATAACTTTTTTAATTGATAAGCTATGACCGGAGAGATAGAAGCAGGTAAAGTACGATCCATGCACCCGCAGAAGTTTGCGATGTGGTTGTTTTTGGTGTCTGTCACAATGATTTTCATTTCCTTATCAAGTGGATACATTGTTCAAAAGGCGGCCAAGGGCTTGTTTGTGGCAGAATTGCCTTCCCTGTTTTTCTGGACTACCATCATCATACTGGCAAGTAGTGTGACGATGCAGCTGGCGTACATTTCTGCGAAGCGAAACAACATCAAGAATCTAAGAATCAGCCTGATAGCGACATTTCTATTGGCACTTATATTCATGTATGGCCAGTGGGAAGCATGGTGGCAGATGATCGATATGGGAATGCACCCGGTAAGTCAGAATTCGCTGGAGTCCTTCATTTATATATTTTCAGGGCTGCACATTGCCCATTTGATCGGAGCGGTGATTTTTCTATTGATTGTGCTCAATAAAGCATTCAAATACCAGGTACATTCAAAGAGCCTGGTTCGCATAGAAATGTGCGCCACTTTCTGGCATTTTCTGGGTGGACTTTGGTTGTATTTATACTTATTTTTGATTTTCAATATTTAACCCTACAAAACCTAAACGAATGGCTAACTCGGCTGTAATAGTAGAAGAAAAAGGCAAAAGTATTTGGGGCGGTGGTGTATCCCCGATGAAAGTAAGCTACGGTAAACTGATGATGTGGTTCTTCCTGTTGTCGGATGCATTTACCTTCTCCGCATTGTTGATCACTTACGGGCTGATCAGATTCAGCCACCCGGCCTATGAAGGTTCGGTAGCCGATTTTAAATTTTCACAAGAATACTGGCCAATTCCGGAGAAAGTATTCGAAGCTGTACCATTCCTACATGGCGTTGAACTTCCATTGGTTTTCGTTGGAATTATGACCTTCATACTTATTGTTAGTAGTGTAACTATGGTATTAGCTGTGGAGGCAGGAGAGAGAATGGATCGAAAGGGTGTTGAAAAATGGATGCTCTGGACTATTCTTGGTGGTTTGACATTCCTGGGATGTCAGGCGTGGGAGTGGAGCCATTTTATCCATGGCGTTGAGCAAGTTGCTGCTGATGGATCTAAATTCTTTTGGGGAGCTGGATTGTCTTCTAATCCTTACGGCCCGCCAAACTTTGCAGCACTATTCTTCTTCATCACTGGATTCCACGGCTTCCACGTATTCAGTGGGGTGCTAATTAATTTCATCATTTTCTATCAGGCCACCGTAGGCATATTTGAGAAGCGCGGGCACTACGAGATGGTGGAAAAAGTAGGACTTTACTGGCACTTTGTAGACCTTGTTTGGGTCTTTGTATTCACATTCTTTTACCTTGTTTAATCTCATTATTCTCAATTAAATGGAACATCAAACTCCACAAATCGAAGTACAGCCGGTAAATAAGGCAAAAGTCAAAAACTTCATCAAGGTGATGCTCTACCTGGCGGCCATTACAGCCATCGAGTTTGCCATTGCCTTCACGGTTCCTCACGAGCATAAGTGGATACGGATCATCGTATTCATCGCGTTGACAATCGTAAAAGCATACTACATCGTAGCAGAGTTTATGCACCTGGGCCATGAGAAGAAGTCACTGAAAATGTCCATCGTATTACCGATGCTTTTTGTAGTGTTCCTCATCTTCATCATGATCTATCAGGGAGGGGCAATTCTGGAGGCATTAGCCAATACTTAATTGAAAAGTAGAGGACTTAAGCGACATACTTTCTTTATCGTCTTTCTGATACCGGTCACCTGGTATCTCATTCTTCAGTTATTTGGAGACAATCAGTTTGCGCTCAATTCACTGGAGCCCGTACCCGATGGGTGTACCCGCTACACAGCCATTACAGTGGTTGCCAGAGAAGATTCATTGTCCGTGGTGGAGACCAACTACATGAACCGGGTTATCTACGCCGCAGAGAAACGAAAAGCCATACTGAAATATGAAAGCTCGGAATATTTCAGTTGCATCAATCAAATCGATACAGATTTAGTTTTAGTAAATGATGAAGGCCTGTGGGGTGCCTACAGCCTTTCCAGAAAGGGAGTGGATCAGCTCCTGACCGAACTTGACATTTTAACACTCCAGCAATCGTATGGTGAAGGAACAACCAGATAATAAAGTCTACTTACGCATCATTTACCTGATCTCCATGCTCATCCCGCTCGTGGTGGCATTCCTCATATTCTTTCCTTCAAAACTCTCATTCGCCGGCGACTGGGTGAAGGCATTGCCCGGGGTGCACGCAGCAATCAATTCCCTGACCGTGCTTACGCTGGGAGCAGCCCTGATCGCCATCAAAAATGGAAACGTGAAGCTACACCGCACATTCATGTTCGCTTCGCTCTTTCTGGGTATACTCTTTCTGCTTTCCTATGTCACCTACCATTGGAATGTGGAATCTGTTCGTTTCGGAGATTTTAATCATGACGGGGAGGTGAGCGATCAGGAAGCCCTGGAGGCAGGAACTTCCCGGATCATTTACCTTGTTATCCTGGCCAGCCACATCCTGCTTTCCATTCTGGTGGTGCCATTTGTATTGTTTGCATTTTACTATGCACTCACCAATCAGATTGAGCGGCACAAGAAAATGGTCAAGTATACCTACCCGGTGTGGATGTATGTTTCCATCACAGGTGTGGTGGTCTATTTTATGATCAAACCCTTTTACTTTTAACACATGAAAAAGGCACTGATACTGGTACTCACTGTTTTATCTCCCCTGCTCAACGTGGCGCAGTGTGCCATGTGCCGGACGCAGATCAAAAACAATGTAAGTGCAGGGGAGACATCCGTGGCAGAAGGCCTCAATAATGGCATCATGTTCCTGTTCTTCACACCTTACGTGGTGGTTTTTGTTATCATTTTCCTCTGGTATAAAAAAAGCAAAGTATCTAATCGTGTCAGTATTAGCGAGCATCTTAAAAACTAAATGCCCCCGTTGCAGAGAGGGTGAAATCTTTACGGATCCGGTACTGAATCTGAAGAAAATGTCTTCTATGCATACCAACTGCCCCAAGTGCAACCTAAGGTATGAGAAAGAACCGGGCAATTTCTACGGAGCAATGTATGTGAGCTATGCATTTTCCACGGGCATCTTTTTGGTCACCGCTTTCATTCTTTATTTCTTCTTCGATGATCCATCCATCAACGTGTACCTCATCACCATTTTGATAGTGGCAGCCTTACTATTCCCCTGGAATTATAGATACTCCAGAGTCATCTTCCTATACATCATTTGGAAAACCTGACATCCAAAAGCAAATCGTTGGTTATTGAAATGGTGATCTTTTATCGCCAGTTGTATTCTCTTTCTCATATTAAAAAATGAAAATTTCTTAATTCAATAAAACAAGAAATTTGTAAATATCATAAAGCGGTACTAGGTTTGAACCCGATTGATGTTTTCAGCTAGGCATCATTCCACTTATAACCTAACCCTTAATGAAGATACTCACTAAGCTGGTAACGCTTTTTGCGTTATTGCACTCGCC
>NZ_JAVKDX010000010.1:0-162133 GCF_040223195.1 Ekhidna sp.
TTTTCCTGTCAGGTATTTCCAGTCATCAGGATTGGTATCAGGAGGGAAGGTTCCTGCCCAGATGATCATCTTTTGGAATGGGATTTTGGCATGAGCTGCATACCTGCCCATGGTAGCTGTGCCCTGGGAAAACCCAAAGTAAATCAGTTGTTTATCCGAAATATCCCCGACTTCTTTTAGCATTCCATCTATGTATGAATACTGATTTTCTATTTCAGTTAATCGATCTTCTTTGGTCATCCAGCTCGCTCCTACACGTCCGGTCACCCCATCCAGGTAGTACTTTGACAGACCTTGTGGAGCGATGATGAAGTTTTTTTCAGGGTCAAGCCCATCAAATTTTTTAATAAAATATTCAGCCAATTGTCCGTACCCATGAAAAACGAGCCAAACCTTTTCGGTCTTTTCAGTCAAATCGTTCAGTGTATGATAAGACGCCTTTACGGATATATCGATGTGATGCTGCTTGCTCATCCCGCCACTGCCTGCATCATCAATCCACATAAGTAGGCTCCATAGGTACCCAGCACATATCCCAGCACTGCCATCAAAACACCCACGGGCGCTAGTGACGGATGAAACTCCGAGGCAATGATTGGTGCTGAAGCAGCTCCACCCACATTGGCTGTGCTACCAACGGCTATGAAAAAATATGGAGCTTTAATTAGCTTGGCTACAATTGCTAACAGTAGCACATGAAATAGAATCCACGTGATTCCAAGGAAAAAATATCCTGGATTTGAAAATATGGCAAGTATGTCCATGTTCATCCCAATAGTTGCAATAAGGATGTAAATGAACGCCCGCCCTATTCTCGATGCACCCACACCTTCCAGTTCCCGAGCTTTTGTGAAAGAAAGAATCACCCCAAGTGTAGTTGCAATGACTACAAGCCAGAAGAATCCGGATGTTAGACTGTACTGTTCCAATGCAGGAAATTGCTCCAGGTAAGGGACGATCATATCTGAGCAGAAGTGGGCAAATCCTGTGCAGGCGAAACCAATCATTAACACCTTCATCAGGTCTGTTAGGTTTGGGATTCGGGCGACACTGGCTTGATAATCCTCCATTTTTGTCTTCAAAGACTCAATGGCAGAGGAATCCGCCTTTAGCTTTCGGTCAATAAGTTTGGTGACTGCCACCCCGGCAATTAATATACCTAACCAGGCATTTCCTACAATGATATCCACTGTCACCATAGTGGAAAATAGCTCATCACTCACTTCAAAGACCTCCTTCATGGTAGCCTGATTGGCACCTCCACCAATCCATGATCCGGCAATGGTGGTCATGCCACGCCATACTTCATTGGGCGCCACACCACCCACCAAATCAGGAGCTATTTGCGAAAAAATAAGGATTGTGAGGGGTCCACCTATCATGATGCCAACGGTTCCCGTCAGAAACATGATCACCGCTTTTGATCCCAGTTTGGCAATTTCTTTGAGGTCAACACTTATAGTAAGTAGGACCAAACTAGCAGGTAATAAATACCTGGAAGAGACAAAGTAAAGGTTGGATTTTGATGGGTCGATCAGGCCTATGGCTTTCATTAAGGATGGAAGAAAATAGCATACAAGTAATGCAGGAACGTATGTGTAGAGTTTTTTCCAAAAAGGATGATCCAGCGATGAGGTGTAGAAAACCGCTCCCAACATTAGCATTAACATGCCGAAAATCACGGCATCATTTGTGATTAAAGGTTGATCCATGTTGCTTTAATTTGGCTTCAAGGATAAGCATTATCCTTGAGCTTAACCATGATTCATTTATTTTTGAAGAAATTCATTGAAAATGGGAAAAGGAGATAAAAAAACCAGAAAAGGCAAGATTTCTAAAGGTACTTATGGAGTCACCAGACCCAGAGGCACAAATAAGAAATTGGCGGATCGACCAGCCAAAAGGTTACCTAAAAAGAAATAGTCAATGAGGTATGTATGGCTAGTCTGTGCTGTATTAGTATTCAATACTGCTGCTGCTCAAAGGACGTATGTGGGGATTAAGGCAGGAGGCCAGGCTTCTACGGCATTCATTGAGCATACAATTTTCAACATCAACATGACCACCTCCTTTTTACCCGGGTTAAATGGGGGTGTTTTTGTGAAGTTTCTTCCAGAGCCCGGCAAGTCCTTTTTGAATTCCGGGTTTCAGTTTGGTGTTAATTACGTTCAAAAGGGATGGAGGCAAACGTTCCTTACCAGTCAGCCTACTTACACCGCAAGGATGAATTACATCGAAATACCATTGGAGGGTTTTGGATACTTTGGAGGTAAGAATAAATACTTCATTTCCGGAGGATTTTACACGGAGTTTTTGGTAAGCACAGATTTGGATCAGGATCCCGGAACAAATAACCTGGGAGGAGCAGACTTCTATACCTATGATTCTGACAGGGATAGGAAGGTAGGTTATGGGGCGAGATTAGGGGGAGGAATTTTTCGTGATTTGTCAATTGGCACTTTTGAATTGGAAGGTTTTTTTAGCTACAGTTTCAGTAATTTTATTGACCCTGGAGATTTGACAACTGAGACCCCCGATCTCTCCAATCATTGGATGGCAGGCTTCACCGTGGGGTATATGATTTCAATTGGAGGAACTAAAAATGATGAATAGAAAGAAGCTTAACGCACTCAAATATATGAATGTGCTGGTCTTGCCGCTGCTGGCGTGGATCAGCTTTAATTCACGTGGCTGGCTTACGTATCTGCCTTTGATTGAGTCTTTTGCCATTATTCCCCTTCTGGAACTGGCCTATACACCTGATGCCAGAAATCTTACTCCCGAAAAAGAGGAATTGCGAAAGGATGATCCAATCTATGACTGGCAGCTATATATCATGGTGCCAATCCAGTTTTTTCTCCTAGGCGTATTTCTGTTTTCCATGACAGAGACCAACCTGACCCTGGTAGATAAAATTGGTCGAATATCCGGAATGGGATTGATGTGTGGGGTCATTGGGATCAATGTAGCGCATGAGTTGGGACACAGGAAAAAATGGCATGAGCAGCTCATGGCTAAAGCATTGTTGCTTACATCTCTTTACATGCACTTTTTCATCGAGCACAACCGGGGACATCATAAGAATGTAAGTACGAAAGAAGATCCATCCTCTGCCAGGTATGGTGAGATGTTATATTCATTCTGGGTTCGTTCGGTAGTTTTTGCCTATTTATCTGCGTGGAAGCTGGAAAGCAAGAGATTAAGAAAATTGGGTAAATCACCATTTTCCGTTCATAATGAGATGCTCCGATTTCAGATCATTCAGATAGTATTCACGCTTGCGATCGGACTCACATTTGGCTGGATAGTGATGGGCTATTTCATCATTGCTGCCGTGATAGGCTTCCTGCTGTTAGAAACGGTTAATTACATTGAGCACTATGGCTTGGAGAGAGACAAGAAGGGGGATGTGTATGAGCGGGTAATGCCTTATCATTCGTGGAATTCGGATCATAAACTGGGGAGAATTATTTTATTTGAGCTTTCCAGGCATTCAGACCATCATTATATAGCCAGTAGAAAATATCAAATCCTCCGTCACATTGATGATAGTCCGCAAATGCCAACGGGATATCCCGGCATGATGATTCTGGCAACCATCCCACCCATTTGGTTTTCCATAATGAATCCAAGGATCAGGAAGATGAAGGAAGTAGAAATAGGGAAGGCGGCATAAGCCTAATCCCTTTCATCCATTGGAATCAGGTGCTGATCAGCAATTGATCTAAGAAAATTCTTGTTAGAATTAATACTGGGATCTTTGTAGATATAAGCTGACAAATCAGCGATAACACCTGGCTTGTAGCCTAGATTCATCGCCAGTTTTTCACAAAACCTGATCTCATTAGAGTGCACCTTTCCATCCGCTTTCATCATTCGGATGATGTTAAACAAGTAATTGAACTTCTCGTCTGGCGGAAGGTCTTTAAGGTTAGGAATAGGCCGTGGTTTATTGACCAACTCAGCGGTTTTCTCCTCAGAGATCCCAAGCCCATCAGCAATGAACATGATTAACCTGTATTCTTCTTCAGCCACTACATTATCGGCTTTGGACAGGTGAGCCAAAATACTTATTTGTTCTTCGTGCGATAACATGACGGAAATTTAAGTTAAAAACCTTAATAGGTATATGCCTTTGAGTGCCGGTTATAAAAAAAACAACAATTTTAAAGATCGCTTGTTTTTTAAAATGAAATGCAATTAGCTTAGCAATTCTAATGATGACAGTAAAAACATATTGGTGGTGGCATATCGACAATCCTGATTGTTGACGAGCCACTGCTGTGTTTAAAAATATATAAACCCTGACAGTTATCGTCAGGGTTTTTTTTGTTTATGGCCATGAGTAAAATATGTATTAAGACACGGGAACGGACGATTTTGGCGGATACAATCACGCCGGTTAGCATCTATTTGAAGCTACGGGACAGGTTTGCCAATTCATTTTTGTTGGAGAGTTCAGACTATCACGGAGGAGAGAATAGCTTCTCCTACATCTGCTGTTCTCCGCTGGCTTATATCAAAGCGAACGGGGAATCAATGGAGCAGAAATTTCCGGGAGAAACGGCTAGGAAGTACCCATTGAAAAATTTAGACAGGGAAATTGAACGTTTCACCTCTTCATTTGAGTCGGAAAAATCAGAAGGATTTATCAGGTCAGGGCTTTTTGGCTACTTCAGCTATGATGCCAAAGCTGAGTTTGGAGATTTGATCCTCAAGAATAAAGACAAGACGATTCCACTTGCCCAATATCACTTGTTTCAGTTCATTATAGCATTGGATCATTTCAAGAATGAGTGTCACATCATAGAGGCATACGTGGATGAACCGGATGATCCATTATTTGAAGAGGTTACCTCGCTCATTCAGCAACGCAATATTCCGGGATACCCTTTTAAAACCACTGGTGAAAAAACGTGCAACAAAACAGACGAAGAATACCTTGAGATGGTGAAGAAAGGTATACATCACTGCCATGTCGGAGATGTATTCCAGGTGGTGCTATCCCGAAATTTCCAAATCACGTTTCAAGGCGATGATTTTCAAGTGTACAGGGCATTAAGATCTGTGAATCCATCACCGTATCTATTTTATTTTGATTATGGCAGCTTTCGCATTTTTGGATCTTCTCCAGAAGCCCAGATCGTATTGAAAAACGGGAAAGCAGAGATTCATCCGATAGCCGGAACATTTCGTCGCACAGGTAATGATAAAGCAGACTCAGAGCTGGCGGCCAAACTGATGGAAGATCCCAAAGAGGATTCAGAGCATGTGATGTTGGTGGATTTAGCAAGGAATGATCTAAGCAGAAGTTGTGATAATGTGAAGGTGGAAACATATAAAGAGGTGCAATACTACTCACATGTGATTCACCTTGTTTCTAAAGTCACAGGGCAGGTAAAGAAGGGCTCTTCTTTCATGGATATTGTGGCTGAAACTTTTCCCGCAGGCACGCTCTCCGGGGCGCCTAAAATCAGAGCGATGGAAATTATCGAGGAAAATGAGAGAACACCTCGTGGATTCTACGGTGGAGCGGTAGGTTTTATGGACTTTGAAGGCAACTTCAACCACGCTATTATGATCCGTAGCTTTCAAAGTAAAAACAATGTTCTGAAGTTTCAAGCCGGCGCAGGGGTGGTAGCACAGTCTAAACCAGAAAACGAACTTCAGGAAGTATTTAATAAAGTGAGTGCATTAGAGCACGCAATAAGGGAGGCAGAAGGATTATGAAAAGGATACTTGTAATTGATAATTATGATTCTTTCACCTATAACCTGGTGCATATCCTTCGGGAGTTCGGAGTAGAAGACGCGATGCGAGTAGTTAGGAACGATGGGTTTGAATTAGATGAAGTTGAAGCGTTTGATTTTATCCTACTTTCTCCGGGTCCTGGACTTCCAAAGGATGCAGGCTTAATGCCTCAGGTAATAGAGCGATACACGCCTACAAAAAATATTCTTGGCGTATGCTTAGGCCATCAGGGGATAGCTGAGGTGTTTGGGGCAAAGTTGCTAAACCTTCCACATGTTTTTCATGGCATGGTCACACCGATTGAGATTATTGGTGAAGATGAGCTATTTAACGGTTTGCCCTCAAAGTTTAATGTGTGCCGGTATCATTCATGGGTAATTGAAAAAGGAAGTTTGCCTGAATCCTTTGAGGTAACAAGCGTAGCAGAGAATGGAAACATTATGTCAATAAAGCACCGAGAATTCAATGTTAGAGGAGTTCAGTTTCATCCGGAATCGATCATGACTGAGCACGGAAAACAGCTGATGAAAAACTGGTTAGAGCTATGAAGGAAATTTTAGATAGACTGATAAATAACCAGACGCTCTCGCGAGAGGAGGCTAAAGAGGTATTAACCGGGCTTGCAACGGGCCAATACAACAACAGTCAAATTGCGTCTTTTCTGACCGTCTACCTGATGCGAGCCATTCGGGTTCAGGAGCTAGAAGGCTTTAGGGACGCCATGCTGGAGCTATGTAATCCAGTAAACCTGGAGGGTTATAATACGATCGATGTTTGTGGAACAGGTGGCGATGGAAAAAACACCTTTAATATCTCAACGATATCCTCATTTGTTGTAGCTGGAGCCGGAGTGTATGTCGCTAAACATGGAAATTATGGGGTTTCATCAGTTAGCGGTTCGTCCAATGTGCTGGAATACCTGGGTGTAAAATTTTCAGGAGATGCCGACAAGATGAAGCGTTCAATTGATGCTTCCGGGATCTGTTTTATGCATGCGCCATTGTTTCATCCTGCCATGAAAAACGTGGCGCCAATTCGTAAAGAACTGGGAGTGAAAACGTTCTTCAATATGCTGGGACCAATGGTAAACCCGGCGTTTCCACCCAATCAATTGGTTGGTGTTTTTAGCCTGGAGTTGGCTCGTCTATATGGCTACCTGTATCAAAATACGGACAAACATTTTTCAATCGTCCATTCTTTGGATGGATATGATGAAGTGTCACTAACCAGTGACTTCAAGTTGATTTCAAATCGATCTGAGGAGCTTGTCTCTCCGAATAATATAGGGTTTGACCTGTTGGTTCAAGAAGAACTTCACGGAGGAGAGATCATTAAAGAAGCGGCAGACATTTTCAATAAAATCCTGGGAGGTGAGGGGACTGAAGCTCAAAATCATGCGGTTCTTGCTAATGCGGGTTTGGCCATAGCCACAACGAACCAAACTCCCATACTGGAGGGTATCGAGGAGGCCAGGGAATCGCTAAATAGTGGTAAAGCACTTCAATCATTTAAGAACTTTTTAAGCATCAATAATTAATGGACATCTTATCAGAAATAGTAGCCAACAAGCGAAAGGAAGTTGCATCCTGTAAAGAGCTTTATCCAACCAAACTACTCGAGAAAAGCATCTTCTTTGAGGGGCAACCGGTTTCATTGAAGAAATATCTGAAACGCGAAGACAAGTCTGGGGTTATCGCTGAGATTAAGCGAAAATCGCCCTCTAAAGGTGAGATGAATAAGCATGTATCAGTGGAGAGAACATCAATAGGATATATGCAGGCGGGAGCATCCGGACTATCTGTTTTGACAGACAAGAAGTATTTCGGAGGCGATCCGGAAGATCTGAAAGTGGCTCGTTCCTTTAATTTCTGTCCCATTCTTCGTAAAGATTTTATGATCGATGAATATCAAGTCATCGAAGCGAAATCATTAGGTGCGGATGTAATCCTTTTGATAGCAGCAGTATTGAATAAAAGTGAAATTGAAAAGTTAGGTTCACTCGCTCAGAGTTTAGGTATGGAAGTGCTGCTGGAGGTGCATAATCAGGGCGAGCTTGAAGGGAGTATTACTGATAAAGTGGATCTAATAGGAGTCAATAATAGAAACCTGAAAACATTTGAAACTGATGTGCGGGTATCAAGGGATTTAGCCTCAATGATTCCTTCGGATTTTGTTAAGGTCTCGGAAAGTGGAATCGCTAATCCTGCTACAATAAAGGATCTAAAAATGTATGGTTACCAGGGGTTTTTAATTGGAGAGACATTTATGCAAATCAGCCGGCCGGAAAAAGCAGCTAAGGAGTTTATTAGAAGTTTAAATCAACTCACCCCTAACCCCTCTCTTCCAAGAGAGGGGAATAATTAAGAATTATAACAAATCTGATGCTTATGAAATATTCGCAGACATTAGAGTATGCAAGATCCCTACGAAAGAATCAAACACCCGCTGAGAAGATTTTTTGGGCGAATGTTAGAAATCGGAAGTTCATGGGATTAAAGTTCAACCGCCAATTCATAATCGAGCATGAGGATAGGTCCTATTTCATTGCTGATTTCTACTGTCATGAACATAAACTAATCGTTGAGATCGATGGAGGAATTCATACACAGCAAGTAGAGTATGATAAAATCAGAGAGGACATTCTTTTTGATTTAGGTTATCAAGTGCTTCGTTTTAAAAATGAAGAAATCCTAAATGATTGGATGAGCGTGGATGAAAGACTTGTGGCTCAACTCACCCCTAACCCCTCTCTTGAAAGAGAGGGGAAAGAATTCGAAGAATTCAGGGGAGAGTTAAAAAACCTAAAACTAAAAGTATGTGGCATGCGGGACCCTGATAATATCAGGGGGTTAATAGATATCAAGCCGGATTTTATAGGATTTATATTTTATCCTAAATCCCCCAGGTATGTAGATGATATGGATGATGATTTTATTATGCGAATTCCAATAAGCATTCATAAAGTGGGCGTATTTGTCAATGAATCCTTAAATCGAATCGTAGAGCTATCCAATCGATATGGTCTGGAGTACATACAGTTGCATGGAGATGAGGATTTAGCATTTGCAAAAAAGCTGAAGGAGAAAGGGCTGAAAATCATCAAGGTGTTCCGGGTAATGGATACGATTCCTTTCGTTGCAAAGCAATACCAGGGTATAGCTGATTATTTCCTATTTGATACGGCTTCCATGAACTACGGAGGATCGGGTCGTCATTTTGATTGGAACATTCTAAAGAACTATAATCTGGAAACACCCTTTCTACTAAGTGGGGGCGTGCAACTGGAAGATATTGATAAGATCAAAGCTATGGAGGTGAAGCAACTAGTGGGAATTGATGTGAACAGCCGATTTGAACTAGAGCCTGCGAAGAAGAATCTGGATATGTTAAGAGAACTGAAATCTGTTTTATGAGAAAGTTTGACGTAGACGAAAGAGGGTACTATGGAAAATTTGGTGGGGCATATATACCTGAAATGCTCTATCCAAACGTGGAGGAGTTAAGGCAGAAATATTTGGACATCATTGATTCAAAAGACTTTAAAAATGAGTTTGACTATTTACTAAAGACATATGTTGGGCGACCAACGCCACTCTTTTTTGCCTCGCGATTGTCTGAGAAATACAAGACAAAAATCTATCTAAAGCGAGAGGACCTTTGCCATACCGGAGCGCACAAAGTGAATAATACAATTGGTCAAATATTGCTGGCAAAACGATTGGGTAAATCAAAGATTATTGCTGAGACTGGAGCTGGCCAGCATGGAGTGGCAACAGCTACCGTTTGTGCGCTGATGGGAATGGAATGTGTTGTATACATGGGAGAGATCGATATGGCCAGACAAAAGCCCAATGTGGAACGGATGAAGATTCTGGGTGGTGAAGTTCGGCCTGCCACATCCGGTAGCAAAACACTGAAAGACGCGACCAATGAAGCGATGCGTCACTGGATCAATAATCCCAATGACACGCACTATATTATTGGTTCCGTAGTTGGACCTCATCCATACCCTGACATGGTTGCAAGGTTCCAATCTGTGATCAGCATGGAGATACAGCAGCAGTTGCAGGAGGTTGAAGGTAAAAACGCTCCTAATCATGTGATTGCTTGTGTAGGTGGAGGTAGTAATGCTGCCGGGGCTTTCTATCACTTTCTGGATGATGAATCAGTCAATTTGATTGCTGCTGAAGCAGCAGGACTGGGAGTTACCTCCGGAAAGTCGGCTGCTACAACAACACTCGGTAAATCGGGTGTGCTTCATGGGAGCAAGACAATGCTCATGCAAACAGAGGATGGGCAGGTAGTAGAGCCATACAGTATTTCTGCAGGGTTGGATTATCCTGGCATTGGACCCATTCACGCGCATCTTTTCGACGCTGGTCGAGCTGAATTTTACAGCATTACTGACGAAGAAGCGATGATTGCGGGAGTGGAATTGAGCAAGCTCGAAGGAATCATTCCGGCCATTGAATCTGCACATGCGCTGGCTGTTTTTGGAAACAGGCAATTTGGTAAGGACGAAGTGGTGGTTGTGAATTTGTCTGGCAGGGGAGATAAGGATTTAGAGACTTACATCAAATGGGGGAAGTACTAGAATGAGTAATCAATTAGTCATGAATCGAATTGATCAGGCATTTCAGGAGAAACCAAATATTCTGAATGTCTATTTCACAGCAGGGTTTCCAAACCTTGATGACACGCTACATATTGCCAAATCGCTGGAAGAGGCCGGTGCTGACATGCTGGAAATCGGTATGCCTTTTTCCGACCCGGTTGCTGATGGAACCACTATTCAAAACAGCTCTCAGAAGGCCCTCGAAAATGGAATGACGATCAAGTTACTTTTAGAGCAGTTGAGTTCTTTACGAGAACACGTTTCGATTCCGGTATTACTTATGGGGTATGTCAATCCAATCTTACAGTATGGGATGGAGCGATTTTGTGATGCCTGTGCCGAGACGGGTGTTGATGGAGTTATTATTCCTGATTTACCAATGCAAGAATATCTGGAGCTCTACAGGGATCAATTTCAGGCAAAAGGAATTCATAACATATTTCTCATTAGCCCAAATACCTCAGAGGAACGAATCAAACAGATTGATGAATACTCCGGAGGCTTTATATATGTGGTGTCATCATCCAGTATAACGGGAGCCAAGCAAGGTTTACAGGCAGGACAACTGGCATACTATCAGCGAATCAAATCAATGAAGTTAAAAAACCCACAATTGATCGGGTTTGGCATTTCTGACAAGGAGACATTTGAGACAGCTTGTGAGTATGCCAACGGGGCAATTATTGGCAGTGCCTTCATCAAGCAGCTAAATGAGGATTCATCAAAAAAAGCAATAACTGGTTTTGTTAAAAATATAAAAATGTAAAACAATTCCCCCTTTGAAGGCGATCCGACGTTTCGGGGGTGAGATGGCAGAGGGCGATAGGAGGGAGATGTTTAATGGGCTGACTGATAAAATATATGATCATACAATTAGAAAAAGGAGTAAATGGAGAAGTGCTGAATTCTGTGGAAAGAGAACTTCATGTATTGAAATACAAAACCACGCATGTGCAAACACAGTACGGGAGTTACTTAATTGGAACAGGTAAAAAGCAGTTTGATATTCGAAAAATCGGCCACCTCAAGGGTATTAAAGATATCCATGTAGTTTCTGATGACTACAAACTGGTTTCCACTAAATGGAAGGTGAATCCCACCATCATTGATCTGGGTGATAATGTGAAAATTGGCGGAGGGCATTTTTCATTGATGGCCGGACCTTGCAGTATTGAGGGAGAAGAGAACATAAAGGATACTATCAACTTTCTCAAAACGAATGATATCAGGATTATGCGGGGGGGAGTGTATAAGCCAAGAAGTTCACCCTATTCCTTCCGAGGTTTAGGGATAGAAGGGCTTAAGATGTGGCATAAGCTGGCTCGGGAAAATGGAATTAAAATCATTTCTGAAGTCATGCAGGTATCTCAAATCGAAGAGATGCACGACTATGTAGATATTTTTCAGGTTGGCGCCCGAAATACACAGAATTACAACCTGCTTGATGAGCTGGGAAAAGTGGATAAGCCCGTGCTGCTGAAACGAGGCATCTCCGGCACAATTGATGAACTTCTTCATAGTGCGGAGTATATTTTTTCCGGAGGAAATGAGCGCTTACTCCTTTGCGAGCGAGGCATCAGAACCTACGAAAAAGCTTCTCGAAACACCTTCGATATCAATGCCATTCCGATTCTGAAAGAGAAATCACATCTTCCTGTAATAGCGGATCCATCACACGGAATTGGTATCCGGGATCATGTAGGGCCTTTGGCGATGGCTGCCACAGTGGCTGGGGCCGATGGTGTGATCTTTGAGACACACTGCAGACCGGAGGAGGCCTTCTCGGATGGACAGCAAACGCTGGATTACAATGAAGCATCCAGTTTGATAGAAAAATTAAGAATATTAAGTAGTATGATAGCCAATTAAGTATGAGACAGATTTACGAAAACTACACGACGGAAGACTTTGAGGTTTGGAAGATCTTATTTGATCGCCAAATGAAACAATTTCCCACTCATGCTTGTGAAGCCTATCGTGAAGGATTGAAGATTGCCAAATTTGAATCCGGTATTATCCCTGACTTTAAGGAAACGAATCAGATCCTGAGGGAAACGACTGGTTGGCAGTTGGCTGTAGTTCCGGGTATTGTGCCCGATTATACTTTTTTTGAACTGATGGCCAATCGTCGCTTTCCTGCCACTACCTGGCTGAGGAAAATGAAAGAATTGGATTATCTGGAAGAACCGGACATGTTTCACGATGTGTTTGCTCATGTTCCGCTCTTGACCAATCAGCATTTTGTGAATTTTTTGGAAGAGTTGAGTAAGATCGGTTTGGAATATGTTGGAAATGACTATGCCATTCAGCTCTTGTCACGTGTTTACTGGTTTACAGTGGAGTTTGGTTTGATTCAGGATCCAGCTGGTTTAAGGATATATGGAGCCGGGATACTCTCTTCTGCCGGTGAAACCAAGTTCTCACTAAGTGAGGAGCCGCCTAAGCATGCTTTTAGTATCGATCACATGCTGGATACGGCCTACCGAAAAGATGTATTTCAAACCGAGTATTTCATCACGGAATCTTACGAGCAGCTGTACAATTCCATACCAGAGATTAGGGAGCTGATGGCTGAAAAGCTGAAGGTGGTTGCTTAATGGATGTGGATAAATAGGTGGAAAACTGCGGTAAAACTTGTTGAAAATTAGATAGTTACATTCTTTGGAGATGTAAAATTATAGTCTACTTTAGTATCATCAAACAAGGGATAGGAAACTGAAACCGAAGGTTTTCAACCTGACAAAGGGAAGTTGATTTTAAGTTTGGCTTGGGTCAACGAAGTTTGAAAGGTTGCCGAGGAAAAGCGGTCGCAGGGGCAACCCTCGAAGGCGCATCCGAAGGGAGTCCGAACAGTAGTTTGAAGTATTGCAGTTGCTACGGCAGTTGCAGTATTAAAAGGGTGAAGATCAATTTGATTCTTCGCCCTTTTTGCTTTTATACACTTCCGTATTTCTTCTGATTTATTAAATCATTCAAATCCCTATCTTTAGGGTGAACAAAATCGCCTAACTACATGGATAAATTTGACGTTTGCGTGATCGGCGCAGGCCCTGCTGGATATGCCGCTGCAATGCGTGCCTTAGATTTCGGAAAAAAAGTAGCCTTAATTGAGAAAAATAAACTTGGAGGGGCTGGCATCCACCAGGGAGCGCTTTGGAGCAAAACCTGGTGGGAGATTTCCAGGGAGGCCAGGCTAGTAAATACGCTTGGGAGGAGACTTAACCTTGATTCCTCCGGATTCGTATTTCAAAAAGTAAAAGCTGAAGTAGAAAAAGCTGTTGAGCAGCGGGTAGACCTACTCTATCACCATCTTGAAAATATCAATCTGGGTCTTGGAGAAGAGCTGTTCCAATTTATTAAAGGTACTGCGAAGGTTGTCGGGAAAAATGATATTGAGATTCAGAGTAATGGATCTACGCAAACAATTCAGGCCGATTATATAGTGCTTGCCACGGGAAGTGTGCCTCGAAAATTGCCCCATTTACCTATCGATGAAGAGATTGTATTTACCAGCGACGGGCTTGGAAATCTGGATCATTTCCCCAAGTCCATTGTGATTGTGGGTGCCGGGGTTATTGGATGTGAGTTTGCCACCATCTATTCAAATTTTGGGAATACCAAAGTACACCTGATTGATAAAGGCGACCGTATTCTTCCATTCGAAGATGAGGATGTGGTAAAAATCATTGAAAAGAATCTGGAGGAAAAAGGTGTGTTGATACACCGAAATTCAAAGCTTATCAATATGAAGGTGGAGGATGATGAGGTGAGGTATGAATTGGAATATGATGATGGGGCAAAGGAAAGTTTCCGTGTAGAA
Source organism: Ekhidna sp. (assembly GCF_040223195.1). Classification (GTDB taxonomy): domain Bacteria; phylum Bacteroidota; class Bacteroidia; order Cytophagales; family Cyclobacteriaceae; genus Ekhidna. Next base: position 14,187 of record NZ_JAVKDX010000010.1, read on the forward strand.
AAAGCATTGATTTCTATCGGTAGGATTCCTCAGTATGATAATTTATTTGATGACAGTATAGGTGTGGAATTGGATGAGAGGGGAATTAAGGATGATCTCACGCAAACTTCAGTGTCCAATATTTATGCGGTTGGGGATATTACTGCAGACATCTCACTGGTGAATGTGGGAGAGCTGGAAGGTAGGTATGCGGTTGAGCGAATATTCGGTAAACCACAGCAACCGTTGATTTATAAAAATATTTCCACAATCATGTTTCTTGACCCGGAGATCGCTGGCGTAGGTATGAATGAAATCCAGGCAAAAGCAGCCGGGCTTGATTATCGGATAGTAAGCTTAAATTATGAGACCATCACCAGGGCTACTGCCATGAGGAATACCCAGGGGTTCATCAAAGTGCTGGTGACCGATGATGAAGACATGAATATTTTGGGAATGCGCGTAATAGGAGAGCATGCTTCCAGTGCTATCCAGGCAGTGGCGCTATTGATTTCCCAGGATAGAAGTATTAAGGAGCTTGCTGAGCTTATCCATCCTCACCCATCCATTATTGAAGGCATTCAGGAGTGTGGAAGGATTTTGATGGGCAAACCACTATTAAAGCCACGAGTACTCAGAAACTCTATCAGGTGTCAGGTTTGGAATGGTGAAATATATCAGGATTTGGTGAAGTGATAGTCAGGCTTCTTAAACTATCTTCACATTTGTGCATATAGTTTTAATCGTTCTAAGTACTGCTTTCATCTTATCTTCAGTTGCCACCCTCTCAAAAAGGGAGGAGTGGTGGATTAGGGCATTTGATTTTCCATATGTTCATTTCACCATCCTAGGCCTTATCTGCCTGCTGGCCTGGCTGAAGTTTCTTCCCTCCGGTGTTTTTGAGACCTCTATCTTCATTTTGGTAGTGGGCTTTGTGATTTACAGAATTGGGGTGATACTTCCATATACGCCCCTCAAACGCCTGGCCATTCCGAGTAGCGAGCCATCTGTTGAAACTATCAAAATCCTTTCGGCGAATGTGCTAATGTCAAATGCAGATTATGATGGACTGGTAAAATTGGTAAAGCAAGAGCAGCCAGATATTTTGCTGCTCGTAGAGGCCGATGAGAAATGGACAATTGCTCTCAAGGATGCTTTCACGGAGCATTTCCCTTTTCAGATTCTTCACCCATTGGACAATACCTATGGAATGACCTTTTATTCAAGGCTTCCCATTAAGGAATCGGAAATCCGTTTTTTGATAGAAGAAAATGTCCCATCTGTTCATACAAAAATTCAGTATCCATCCGGGGATTGGGTTCAATTTTATGGGTTGCATCCAAAGCCACCCGCACCAGGGGAAAATTTAGAGTCTACCCCGCGAGATGCCGAATTGGTAGTTGTTGGCAGGATGGCGAGGGAGTCTGAGCTTCCCGTGATCGTGGCTGGCGATATGAATGATGTAGCATGGTCACATACCACTCGCCTGTTTATGCGAATCAGTGGACTGCTGGATCCCAGGATGGGGCGTGGCTTTTACAATACTTTCCATGCTGAAAAACCACTTCTCAGATGGCCTCTTGATCATATTTTCCTATCACATCATTTTAGGATTGCCAGTTTGAAACGAAAGAACAGCTTCGGTTCAGATCATTTTCCGATAGCGATTGAGGTTTCACTAAATCCTTCCATCCATGCAAAAGCCTCCAGAGAACTGGCCAATGGTGAGGATCTAGATGAGGCGCAAGCGAAATTAGATAAGCATTTAGATAGCACTATTAATAGATGAGTTTATCTCTTTTTAAGAAAACTTAATATTGAAATTTAGAGATATAGTTGATTTTGAGTATTTTACACAATATAAATCACCTCAGCTATGTTTTCATTCACATCCCCTCACCAGGGTGTAGTGGCCTCTTTCAAAATTGGATTGTTGGCCATTTCACCAAAAAAATCATTCAACGCATTTTTGTTTACCCTCATTTTTTCATTTACCAGTCATGCGCAGGTTTTGATCAATGAAGTAGTTACCGATCCACAAGTGGATTGGAGTACCAATGCTTTTGATGGATCGGACGGGTTAGGAATTATTGATTCCAATGACGAATGGATCGAACTCTACGTGACAGCCAATGGAGTAGATCTGACCGGCTGGACCATTGAATTGAATGATGGAACTAACACATCAGGAACACTTGCAGCTGGTGGTGCCTTTACAATCTCCAATTACATATCTGGGACTGGGGGATTATTCACCGATACGGATGCCGGAGACTACCTCGTGATTGGTCAGCCTACCTCAGGCTCGATGGATGCAACCATTACAGTCATCTTGCGGGACAATACTTCTGCTATTGTAGATCAGGTCATAATTGCGGCTGGTTCAGGTACCTTTTTTACCGGGGCTTCCACAGGCATTACAGATGAGTCCGTATGCAGGATTCCAAACGGACAGGATACAGATATTGAAATAGATGACTTTGTCTTAACCCAATCAACAATGGGGGCAAATAATTCTCCAACCGGGGTGGTACTGGTTAATGAAGTGGTGACCGATCCGCAGCAGGACTGGAGCACCAATGGATTTGATGGAAGTGATGGAGGAGGAACAATAAATGGTGACGATGACTGGGTAGAACTATACATTGGTAGCTCTGGACTTAATCTCACCAAGTGGATAATTGAACTTAATGATGGAACTGACGAGTCTGGTTTGCTTACAGCGGGTGGTGCATTCCAGATAGTAAACTATTTTTCTCAAACAGGGGGGACTTTTACAGATACTGATGCTGGTGACTATCTGGTTTTAGGTGAAATGACAAGTGGAGCCATGAATCAATCGGTTACCGTTGTTCTGAGAGATGCTTATTCCAACGTGGTAGATCAGGTGGAGATAGCTTCCGGTAGTGGCACGATGTTTACCGGAGATGCGAATGACATCAATGACGAATCCGTGTGCCGAATCCCCAATGGACAAGATACGGATGTAGAAGCAAATGATTTTGTGCAAACCAGGGCCACACTTGGTGCGAATAATTCTCCTCAGGGAATTGTCTTAATCAATGAAGTGGTAACCGATCCTCAGCAAGACTGGAGTGCCAGTGGATTCACAGATCCTGCATCAGGGGGCACAGCCGGAAGTAATGACGAGTGGATCGAGCTTTATATCGGGACATCAGGACTCAATCTCATCAAATGGAATATTGCGGTAATCGATGGTACCGATTTTAGTGGCGATCTCACCAGTTCCGGTGCTTTTACAGAGATAAATTATGTAGGAGCAGGGAGTTTTAACAATACGGTAGCGGGAGATTACCTGATACTCGGAAACCCGATAAGTACGGAGCAAATCAATGATGACGTCTATATCACCCTTACAGATCCATACGGCGTGTTGGTGGATGATGTGGAGATTGGTGATGATGAAGAAGGGGATGGCGCGGGTGATGGTGCTGCAGATGGTTCGGTAACAGGAGGGCTGGCAAGTAGCATAGCCGATGAAGCCATATTCCGTGTGCCATTGGCTGAAGATACAGACGATGATGTGGCCGATTTCAGAAAAGGGCTGGCTTCCTTAGGAGCCGAAAACGGAATTGTCTATGTAGATGCATCAGCACCTGATGACACTGGCTTTGGCAGGCAGTCCGATCCAAAACAGCTCATTCAATCCGGATTGGATATTGCGGTTGAAGATGGAAGAGTGATGGTGGCAGCAGGTACTTATAGTGAGAATATTTTGATAACCAACCCAGTATCCCTGGAGGGGGCCAATGCGGGAATTGATGGAAATGGTACGCGTGGAGCAGAGTCTATAATTGAACCACTGGCTCAGTCAGATGCACTGGAAATTGATGCTGATAGTGTAACAATCGATGGCTTTCAGATTGGTATAGCGAATGTTGATGCTGGCATTTATTCTACGTCCGATAGTTATCTGACCGTACAAAATAATGTGATCAATGCGGATTCTGTGGGGATTGCATTTGTGGCCGGATCAAGCGGAACTTACAATATTACAAGCAATCTGATCACTACATCAGACTTTACGACGGCCTCATCAAACCTTACTTCGGCAGTTACGCTTGCAGGACTTAATGTGGATGCAGACGTAAATCTCAATGACAATGATTATTCTGGAAGTGCACTTGGGATATTCATATTTGATTGCCTGAGTACCAACGTTCTGAGCATCACCAATGATACTACAGTAAATTCTATTCGCGGTATTACTGTATTTAGCTCCAATGGAATTACTAGAGCTTCAAGTTCCATCACAGTAGATGGTTTTTCTGCTTCAAACTTCGCTGAGCCACCGGGGGGCATATTCAACTTCCCTGAAGCTGGTATTTATTTTTTTACAGATGGGGCAAGCACCAATAGCCATTTGATTACCGCCACAATAACTAATTCAAATTTTGAAGGAGTTGAGAATACTACCTCTGATTATTCAGGGATTATTTGCGGAGACTTTTCAGGGACAAATTATACAGAGTATCTTCAAGATATTACAATCTTAAATTGTCAGTTTACTGATAATGAAAACAGGGGCTTTTTTGCGAGGGGACAGAATACACGAGCGATTATTCAGCAATCCTCTTTTACGAGAAATGGTTTTGATCCTACAGCAACAGGCGGCAATCCTGGATTTAGCATTATAGCCAGAAACAATGCAGAAATCACAGTTTCAAATAGTACAATAATCAATGCAGCAACACTGGCTGGAGCGGAGGATATTCCAGGAAACTATTATACATCAGGCTTGCACATTTCTGCAGGAGGAAGTCTCACAGTTTCGGGGAGCAATCTGGATCAAAATGGCAATGGCTTCATTGCCCAAACCTCCGGCATTGATCTTTCCGGAAACCATTTTAATACAACCGATGAAGCTATTATTCAATCTTTGGTGGGGACAGGGAATGACTTTACTCCTTGGATTAACTCTGGAACTGATACAGACCTTATTACACCAGGCTTTCAGGCTGATTTTGATGCATTGACTGTTGGGACCCTTAGTGCTCAAACGGCAGGAGATCGTATTCAGGAAGCACATGACCTGCTAAATGCGGGCGGAATAATCACCATTCTTCAAGATGATTATGCTGAGACATTGACGGTAGGAAAGGATATCTCAATTGATCCTGAGGCGGGTACTACCATTGATGATGTGACCCTTGATGGAGGCCGTTTGAATGTATTGGCTGATCTGGAAATCAATAATCTCCTGACACTCACAAATGGTATCCTGGATATCGACCTGGATGACGGAGAGAAGAGTGACGACCCGGTTTTGATTTTGAACAGTGCAGTTGCTGGCTCATTTGATGATGCCAATCATATAGAAGGAATTGCACAAGCTGCCATTGGAGCAGCTAGCACGTTTGATTTTCCGGTAGGTGATGCAGACTCCTATCGTCCGGTGGCACTCACACCCACCAATGCAGCCACATTTAATGTCTCACATATAGAGGCAGCAGCACCTAGTGGTGGTGGTGTTAGCAATCCTAATATTACAGATCTAATAACCGACGCAAGCACTGCACCTGCTGGATTTGTTGAAAGTGTATTGAATTTTCGCTACTGGACCATAAATGCATCTGGCACTCCCGGGACTACAGATGTTACTTTGCAAATCCCTGGAGGTGACAATGCATCCGATCCGGCTTTTCTGGGAATGACTCGCTTTGATGGGAGTGATTGGGTGCTGATGTCAATGTTGTCTCCGGCTACTGGATCAGATCCATTTCTTATCACTGCCCAAACTACCGATTTTAGTGACTTTTCTATTTATTCAACTGATGTTGATGCCAATCCTCTTCCGGTAGAACTTATAGACTTTACGGGACGAATAGAGGGCAGGGATGTGCGGTTGTCCTGGGCTACTTTGTCGGAGATCAACTCGGATTATTTTCTGGTGGAAAGAAGCGAAGACGGGAAAACATTTAAAGCTATTGGCAGTGTGTCTTCCCATGGTAATACTAATGTGAGACATGATTATACTTATTTGGATATGAATGCAGGGGAGAGGGCCTACTACTATCGACTGAAAATGATCGACTTTGATGGGTACTTTGAATACTCACCTACTATTCAGATTATACCTGACCTTTCCAATGTAAAGGTACTGGTATATCCAAACCCATCTTCGGGTTTCATTCAAATCCATGGCATTTCGGCTGCAACAATTAGGGGCATTTATTTTTATGATCTGAATGGAAAGCTCCATAAACATCTCGATTCCATTACTAACTCAAACGTCAACCTAAGTGACCTCCAAAGTGGACATTACCTACTTAGAATGGAAATGATTGATGGAAGTGTGTTTGAAGGGGAAGTGATAAGGGAGTAGTTAAATACTCTCAACGAATTCACGAAACACCTCTTTATGCTTCTCCATATCCATGGTGGGAGATAGAGCCACCCGAGCGATGTAATCCTTATCGCTCTCCTTGGTTGTGCCTTGTGTTGATGTAGCGGGGATCGTCCAGTAGCATCCTTTCAGCTGTCCATAGCTCACGCAGTATTTACTGTCGTTGGGGATTTCGCTGATCATCATGGTGATCAGCCTATTGTTTAGCTCTCGCTTATAAGACTCTTTTTCCTCTTCGGAATTCCCCTTAGTTGGAAGATCTAGGGAGAAAACAGATGGGGTAAATCCTTCTTCGGCTAATTCCTCTGAGACAAAATTGATTTTTGCTGTGGGTAAGGTTTCTTTGATGAAGTTGACAAACTCTCGCGTGTTTTTATATGCATCGCGGATGCGCTGATTCATAGATGGCAATTGCTCTGCCAAAATTTCAAGCTGAAGATCAGTAGCTTCATTATCGCAAAGCTTCAAATGTTTCTTGATCTTTCCCATCACAGCCACAGCTTTCTGATTGGCCACACAGTAGCCTGCGGTGCATTTTCCTCCGCTCGGAAATTTCGAACCACTGACATATGAAATAGACCGGATTTCTGACAACATTCCACCCTCGGCGAGGAATTGCACATTGGGGCAAAAGGTTTGGTCCAGTATGAATACAGGGTCAATGGCGGTAGCTCCACTTCTGGTTTTGCGAATTTTGCTGAGTGCTGCTTTCAACTGTTGCAAGTCTGGAACCTCCACCCTGGGGTTGGTTGGAATCTCAACAATAAGCAAGGGAATAGCATCTTCTAGTGCTGCTTCTTCGAGTACCGCGTCAATGCTTTGAACCATATTGTTATCCCTGTCAACTAGCAAATCCACTATTTCAACTTCGTCTATGCATGTGGCTACTCGCCGGGCCTGATCGTTGGTTCCCCCGTAGCAGTTTGGAGGAACTACAATTTTGATCTTCTTTCCTTTGTGATTCTCCATCGCATCATCAATAAGCCCCATCGTGATGGCGTACTGAATGGATAGTCCGCTGGAGCCGACTAGCGCATTCAAATCAGCACCGGTAATTCTATTAATAGACTTTTGAACAAGTGCTCTATTGGCTTCAGCACCGTTTTTAGCACCTTCATCTATAGATTTTCCAAGAAGAAGTTTCAATGCAGAAAAGCAGTTGGCAGGTGTCATGGCAATGGTTTCCCTTCTCCTCACATGCTGGATTTCAGAGATATATCTTTTATTCTGCTCACCATTTACCAACAAGATACTCCCAAGATCCACATGGGTTTGAATCAGAAAATCAACAGTTGTTGGTAGCTCGATGGAACTCAACTCTTTCTGCTCGGTGATATAAACAGTACTGCCATTGAATTCATGAATTCGATCCACATTTTCTACCTCAAGCATTTCAAACGAGTATCCGTACACTCGCTTTATTTCATCCGCGTCGAATCCCCCTGGGAGTTTACCAGAGTAGGCAACAAGGGTACTTTTTCTTTCAAATAGATTCTTTCTTAAAATAGCCAGGACTGGCATTGTTCTGGACGAAAAACTGATAACGCTATCGGGACTCAGGTCATTCAAATGGGCGATGGCCCACTCCAGCACGGATGATAGGGGATGGCCCAGCCGGATGTAGTCGAAGGCAGTTGGTAATTCACTGAGTGCTGATGTTTCGGAGTTATTGGCATTGAACAGCTTTTCAAACTCCTCCAGAAATTCTGTTTTAGCCAGACTTTCCTGGTAGATATCCAAACGGTGGGTGGTCAGATTCAACCAATCAGACGGTATATTTTGCAGGACATTCCCAATGTAATCAAGCACCTTATTTTCTTTCATAATCTCCAATTTGGCAGGCCGTTTATTTTCTTCCGCAAAACTATATCGCAAAGAGATGAAGTGCTATTTGTATAAAATCCTTCTGACATTTTTACAATCTGTTTGATTGCTAATTCAAGATGCTCCTAAATAGTTCGGGTGGCAGTGATGGAATAAAATCTAAATCCCAATTCAATCGTTTGAACCCACTTTTTCTCCACGCTAATCACTACTTTTGCCGTGAAAAATTTAATCCCAATCCTTAAACAAAATAGATCATGAAGGTAACTGTAGTGGGCGCTGGAGCCGTAGGTGCAAGTTGTGCCGAATACATCGCAATCAAAGATTTCGCAGCAGAAGTTGTACTCATTGATATCAAAGAGGGCTTTGCCGAAGGTAAGGCTATGGATCTGATGCAAACTGCGTCGCTCAATGGGTTTGATACCAAGATCACTGGTACTACCAACGACTATGCTAAAACTGCTGGTAGTCATGTAGCGGTGATTACTTCAGGTATCCCACGAAAACCTGGTATGACTCGTGAAGAGTTGATTTCTACTAATGCCGGTATCGTGAAGTCTGTTGCTGAAAATCTGATCAAATATTCTCCGGAAGTAATCATCATCGTGGTGTCTAACCCGATGGATACGATGACCTATCTTGCTCACAAGGCACTGGGCTTACCCAAGCACAGGATCATTGGGATGGGAGGAGCGCTGGATTCAGCTCGATTCAAATACAGGCTTTCAGAGGCTTTGGATTGCCCCGCATCAGATGTAGATGGTATGGTAATCGGTGGGCACAGTGATACGGGTATGATCCCATTGACTCGATTGGCGACAAGAAATAGTGTTCCTGTTTCTAAGTTTTTGAGCGAGGATAAATTGAACTATGTGCTGGAAGAAACCAAAGTTGGTGGTGCAACACTCACCAAACTTCTGGGTACTTCCGCATGGTATGCACCAGGAGCAGCTGTATCAGCCATGGTGCAGGCAATCGCTTGCGACACGAAGAAAATGTTTCCATGCTCATGCATGCTGGATGGTGAGTATGGATTGAGCGATATTTCCATAGGCGTTCCAGCTATTATAGGAAGAAAAGGAGTGGAGCAGATCGTGGAGATTGAGTTGGATGACTCAGAGAAGGCTAAATTGGAAGAAAGTGCCGATGGTGTGAGAAAGACCAACGGTGTTCTTTCAGAGATGAACATTATTTAAAAAATATTTAGCAGATTAGTAAGCCTGTTCTGCAACCGCCGGACAGGCTTATTTCGTTAAAGACCCAATTTCAATGCTAAGCACCCAAGAGCTCATCAGTAAAAGTGATTTGATCAGCCGCGACCTCAGCTGGCTACAGTTCAATCATCGTGTGCTGGATCAGGCAAGGAAGGAGAAGCGCAACCTATTTGAGAAGCTCAAGTTTTTGGCAATTACAGCGAGTAATGCGGACGAATTTAACATGATCAGGGTGGGTAGTTTGTATAACTATCTGGACTATGGAAACGACCGGGTCGATTATTCAGGGCTTAAGGCCATTCCTTTCAAGAATGAACTACTTGCCGGACTAAAGGAATTCGGAAAGCAGCAAAACCAGCTTTTTCTAGATCTAAAGCCCCAATTCAGAAGGCACAATTTTGAAATTAAGGGATATGATGAGCTGACTGAAAAGCAACAAAAATCTGCCAGTCGATACTTTGAGAAAACCATCTTCCCGATGCTCACCCCGATGGTTTTTGATCCGTACCATTCCTTCCCGATTTTAATGAACAACATCCTCATTTTCGGGGTGGTCACCAAGGCGATGAAATCCAGGGAAAGGAAAAAGATGTCCTTTATTCAGCTGCCTCAAAACCTGCCTCGCTTTTTTGAGGTTGTCGAAAAGGAGAAGGTGATTTTTGTTCCCACGGAAAGGATCGTTCAGCAGCATTTTGATCGCGTTTTTAAGAATGTAGAGATCATTTCCAGCTCCCTTTTCCGGGTGACCAGAAACGGGGATTTTACCCTGGAAGAGTCGGAAGACATTGAGGCAAACTTCCTTGAGGAGATGAAAAAGAAACTCAAAACCCGCAAGACTGGTCGTGTGGTGCGGATGGAGGTGGAAGAGGGAGCCGATCCGTGGCTTATTAAACAACTAAAAAAGCGCTATGAGATTGGGAGTGAAAATGTGAAAGTTACTCCTGAGGGGTCGCTCATTGACTTCACCTGTCTTTGGCAGATTGTAAATCATGAAGAATTCGATTCATTTAAACCCGTCAGACAAAAGCCGGTACCGCCGGTAAGTATGTCCGATGTGGAGCATCAGGATATGTTCAAAATTTTGAAGGATCGGGATATACTCCTTCATCACCCCTACAATACCATCGAGCCTGTCTTGGATTTATTGGATCAAGCAGCAGAAGATCCGTTTGTGCTATCTATCAAACTCACCATCTATCGGTTGGCAAAGAACAGTCGGATTGTGGAGGCACTCCTCAAGGCAGCCGAAAATGGAAAGCACGTTTCCGTATTGTTTGAAGTGAAAGCCCGGTTCGATGAGGAGAACAATATGAAGCAGGCTCAAAAGCTTCAAAAAGCAGGCTGTTTTGTGATCTATGGGGTAGGTTCGCTTAAGACCCATACCAAGTTACTTCTCATCGTTCGGAAGGAAAAGGAGAGGGTGAACCGCTTCGTTCACATGAGCAGCGGAAACTATAATGAAGCTACGGCAAAGCTATATACAGATATGAGCCTGCTCACTTCGGATGAGTCTTACGCCAATGACGTGCAGGAGTTCTTCAATGTAATCACAGGTCATTCCATGCCGGAAGATTACGACAATCTCATCACCGCCCCAACGCAGATGAGAAGAGAACTGATTGAATTGATTGATAGGGAAAGGGAAAGTGCCATCCAGGGCAAGCCGTGCGGTATTGTGATCAAGCTAAATTCGCTGCAGGATAAAGATGCAATCTATGCGCTTTATGAAGCTTCAAAGGCTGGTGTTCCTATCAAGCTGATTGTTCGGGGGATCTGCTGTCTGCGCCCCGGTAGGCAAAACTTAAGCGAGAATATCACAGTCAGATCAATCGTGGGGGAGTACCTGGAGCATTCGCGAATCTTCTACTTCCACAATGAAGGAAACCCCAAGGTATACTGCGGAAGTGCAGACATGATGGTGCGCTCATTCGATCGGAGGTTGGAGTCACTTTTCATCATCAGCGATCCTCTCCTAAAGCAGCAGGCCATCAATATTCTGGCATATAATCTGAGGGACAATGTAAACACCTATGAGATGAAGGAAGATGGCTCGTATGTTCACCTGGAGCCAAATGGTCATCCACCGTTCGACATTCATCAGGAGTTTTACAAAGTGAAGCGGGAGATTATTATGAAGGCAAAGTTGTTTGGCCAGAGCGAGCCAGTTCAAGCATTTGCCGGATAAATTTCTGATTTCTCGGCTCATCAAATTGGATAAACTTCCCAGCGCTCTCCAGCCTAAGTGACCCTTTATATTGAATTGATAATGAAGTGTAGGGCATGATCCATGAATATGCTTGTAGCTTGTGCCGAAAGTGAAGAATGATACCTTTGGGTCGTAGCTCAATATTGGCTGTGGAGACATAATGATCGGCATTCATGTATTTTTTGTATTCATCGCTGATGCCGTGTATTGTCATCCTACGTGACCCTATTCCGCCCATTTTCCACCGCTGTTTCCATGAAAAGGATTTACCCACCATTTTATCAATTTGGCGAGTAATTTCTTTATCTGAATATGAGGTGTCGAATATCATTTCTTATAATAAACTAATCGTAAATGGTAATGTACTAAGGATCATAATACCAATTAGCCTTTATGTTTGCCTCTATGGCATCATCTATTTCAAAAGCAGAAGTTCATAAGGGCTGCAAAGATCACCTCCTACAAAAGATTGATGATTTGAAAAAGGAGTTGGAGGCGGTCAAGGAATCGGCTATTGCTGAGACAAAAAGTAGCATGGGAGATAAATATGAGACAGGGCGTGAGATGATGATGCAGGAAGGAAATAGACTGGGCCAGCACTTGGATTTGTTCATTTCTCAACTAGCAACACTGGAGTCCATTGATCTAGACAAGCGGTTTTGTGAAGTAAATCACGGATGCCTGGTATTCACTGATAAATCCATCTTTTTTATTAGTTCCGCAATAGGTCAGGTATCAATAGACGGGAAGCAGGTTTTTGCAATATCTGGAGAGGCTCCCATTGCTAAGTCAATGAAAGGGAAGAAAGAAGGTGAACCGTTTTCCTTTAACGGGATCACCCAGATCATCAAAAAAATTGAATAAAAAAGCCGACTTAAGCCGGCTTTTACTTTGGTGAGGGCAATTTGCGATTAGTATAGGTATTCTAGAGCGACTCTGTCAAAGCTTCCAAACTCTCCATCTTCGTTTGCGCTAAAGCAAGAAAGCATGATAGAGTTGGCATCAAAGCCAGTAGGAGTGCCAGGAATGTGGATTGCTCCTACACCTCCCGAACCTTCGTTTCCGCCAGTACCACATGAAAGTGATCTGTTGAAATAATCAGTGTGACGCAAGCCAAGGCAGTGACCGATTTCGTGAGTGATCACATGCTCAGTTGTGTTTGTGCCATAGCTACTAGTACCTGATTGTATTTGGACGAACTTGTAAGGGTTTCCTCCGGATGGGAATCCGGCAGATCCGCCACCTCCACCACTCACTCGATACACTACGATATCATATGACCCATAGTTGGTGCCATAAGTAAGCGTGAAATTCAGTCCAGTATTGAGCGCATTGTAATTGTCTATTGCCCAAGACAATGCAGTACGCATAGTGTTATCTAGTGCATTAGACCCTCCGGTGTACCCAATTACACGGATGGTCCGATTGTTACTCACTAGATTGTTGGTTCGGTACTGCTCACCCACAGCACCAACGTGAAAGACGTCACTTTCGAGCATCTCTCTCATTTGAGATTCAGGAATCAAGATGTCGCCCTCAAGCTTATATTGCTTGCTCGATTCCCCTGTTAACGGGTTGTTGTGATTAACAAATTCAATGTCGCTCACATCGAATCCCAAATCAGTAAATTGTGCCAAGACCTCATTAGAAATCTCGTCAGCTTGTGGTTCATCCTCTGTAGAACATGAGGTGAATCCGACTGCCAGGAACATGACAAGCACACTCCATAGCGTAAAATTTAATCTTCTCATAATAATATTTAGGTTAAATAATAAACACCAATATAAAAATTCTGATTTAACAAATAATAATAATATTCTATTTTTTTATCAACATTATCATATGATAAACCGAATAATATTTGTTATAAAATTTAAAATGTCCAATTTTTATTTATCGTTCCGATATTTTTTTAGATTTTAATATTGGAAATATCCATTAATCGAAGTAGAATATTTTTTAATCGAAGATATGTGGCGTTTTGTCTAATTTGGCAAACCTATGAGAGGAATAGTCCTGAGTTTGGTAATGATTGTTTGGTATCATATCTCTTTCTCGCAGAACGAAGATGGTTGGAGAGGTTTTACCAAGTCATCAGTTTCAGACGAGTCCCAAATCAGTTTGGAAAAATTTTATCTGATCGAGGCGAGTAAGGAGGAACTTTTCGCTGATGATCCTTCCATTGAGATTCTAAGATCGGTCGATCAGTCGCATCACATCGTTCGGCTAAAGGAGGCAGTAGAATTTGAGAGGATTTGGGAGGTCAATAATCAGTGGAAACTCAATCTGATCGATTCAAAAAATCAGCAATACTACATTGTTTCTGAATCTAGCCTTCAAGTGATGGATGGATTAAAGATTATCCGTGAATTTCCCGACCGTAATACCTATCTGGTAGAAGGAAAACTCCAAGATGTAGAGCGCTTATCGGATAGGCCCGACATTCTTCATATTACCAATAAAGTGTTCGAGCCGGTGACTGAGGCCAGAGTGATAGACATGAACCTGAATCCAAACCGGGTCAATAAAATTCACCACAACTTTCCGACTCTGAATGGCATTACAGAGACGGTTTCTGTTCAGGAAAATCAATTTGATGTGGAGGACATTGATCTCCTGAATCGAAGTATTCCCTCAGGTCTGGAAAGTGAGATCATTGACAACCATGCCTCAGAGATGGCTACTATCATTGCGGGGGCGGGAAATTCCTTCATTACAGGACAGGGTGTAGCCATCCGGGCCAGTTTGACCTCATCAGACTTTGCGGATGCCATGCCTGACGCTGATAATGACTATCTGAATCTAAACATCAACATTCAGAATCACTCGTATGGAATTGAGCGTGCCAGCGAGTATGGTGTTCAGACCAGAGCCTTTGATCTTAGTGCTTTCAATAATAAATATCTACTCCACATATTTTCTAGTGGAAATGCGGGACAAGAGATACCATCTGATGGCATATACGCCGGGATAGAGGGATTCGCCAATCTCACCGGAAACATCAAAATGACAAAAAATTCCCTGGTGGTCGGGTCTGTGGATACCGTTGGTGCAGTTCCAGCGTTCGTGTCGCGTGGGCCGGCTTATGATGGGCGGGTCAAACCGGAAGTGGTCGCCTACAGTGTGGTGGGAAGTTCTAACTCTGCCGCTTTGGTTTCAGGGGTTTCTCTCTTACTTCATCAGCAATATGGAGAGGACAATATAGGGGAGGATATGCCATCGGCGCTGACAAAGGCAATTCTGATAAATAGTGCGGTGGATGTAGGTGCCCCAGGCCTTGATTTTATCACAGGGTATGGAAACATCAATGCGTGGAGGTCACTTCAAACTTTGCAAAACGGCCAGTTTGATTCAGGTACAGTAGCTAATGGAGAAACGGAAACCTTTGCGCTCAACCTGCCTGCCAATGCCATCAATCTCAAGGTAACGCTATGCTGGACAGATCGGGCGGCTAATGTGAATGACTTTCCGGCACTTGTAAATGATCTGGATCTTCGCCTGATTGATGGATCGATGAATACCACCTTGCCTTGGGTGCTGGATGCCAGCCCAAATATCTCCGACCTTTCAAAGCCAGCGACAAGAGGAATAGATAACCTGAATAATGTGGAGCAAGTGACCATTGCCAATCCGGAAACTAATTACACCATTGAAATAGAGGGCTCTGCAGTTTCAGGAAGCCAGGAATTTTTCATTGCCTGGCAATATGATATTGAGGATACTTTTGAGTGGGACTTTCCGACAGGAAGTGATAACATGCCCTACAATGGAGAAACAGGGTCATACTTCCGATGGACTACAACTAGGAGTGGAACAGGTGAACTGTCCTATTCTACAGATGAAATCAACTGGATCGTGTTGGATGATGTAAACCTGGCTGATGGATATTGGAGATGGAATAACCCTCCAAACATTAATGATGAAGTAAAGGCCAGGATGGTTATTGGAGAAGAGACGTTTGAAACAGATTTTTTCACGGTCTCTGAGCCCCTTTCTGCAAGAGTAGGGTTTAATTGCGGCGATTCACTGATGCTGAAGTGGAAACCTTCATTGAATGCTGTGGACTACACAGTTTACACCCTCGGAAATGAAACCCTTGAGGAATATGCCACCGTTAGTGACACGTTTTTGATCATTCCGAATACGCTCACCTTTAATTCTTCCAGGTTTTCCATTCAGCCCAACCTTCCCAGTGGGAAGGAGCTACTCGGCACACCCACATTCGATTACACGCAACAGGGTGTTGGTTGCTTTGTTTTTTCATTTTTTCAGACGGTAGCTCTAGATACTGGAATCTATCTCAATCTCACGCTGGGCACCACCTATGGCATTGAAGAGATCATTTTTGAGCGAAACGAACGCTCCAATTTTATTGAAATTGGGACGGTAAATTCACTTAGTTCTGAGCAATTTGCTTTTCTGGATGATTCACCGAATCAGGGCTTCAATGAACATAGGGCGACCGTTCGGTTTATCAATGGAGAAGAATTGATGCTGACTGCAGGAACCACCTACTACCTCACAGAAATACCCCTGCGAATCTTCCCTAATCCCGTTCTCTCAGGAGATTTTCTCACGATTATTACCAGGGAATTTGAAGAACGAACTCCACTGCTCGAATTGATTGACGACCGGGGAGCCCTGATTCATTCGCAGCGTGTGGAAGGAAACCTGGACGAAGTGCCCACCGAAGGTTTGAAGTCCGGGATTTACTTTTATCGGCTGATTGCCGATGGAGAAATCTATACCGGAAGAATCCTTGTCCGATAATTCTTTAGGAGAAAAGGCATATAAAGCAAAACTTTTTCAAAACCTGTATCATCATAAAGGAAAACCTGATCATTATGGGTAATTTGAAAGAAGCTAAAAAATCAACAGCATGCAGGCTGCCCAAGTAAATCAATCCATGATAAACACAAGTAGCCTGATTGAAAGTGCCCTGGCCGGTGATGAAGCAGCTTTTAATCAATTGGTAAGCCTTTGGTACAAAAGGATATACAACTATTCGCTGAAGCATTGCGGAGATGAGGATCTGACGGCTGACATTACTCAGCGTACCTTCATCGCTGTATATCGAAATCTCTCCAAGCTGAAAGAGAAGTCAAGGTTTAAGCCCTGGCTGTATCGAATTGCTACCAACTTTTGCTACGAGGAAGGCAGGAGAAAATCGAAAAGTAAAACCGTGCCTTTTGCCTTCAGCAGCAATGAAGAGGGAGAAGTTACCATGGTTGGGGATGGTGAGGCTAAGGGATCATTTTTCAATCCAGAGCACTCGTTTCAGCAACAGGAACTGGAGCGCATTTTATTTGATTGCCTTGGTCAGCTTTCTGAAGATCAGCGAAGTGTGATCATCATGAAAGAGTATGAGGGCATGAAATTTCACGAAATAGCAGATGCCTTGAATGCATCGGAAAACACGATAAAAACACGGCTTTACAGGGGATTAAAGACCCTAAAGCTAAAGCTGGATGAAAAAAATATTAATAAAGAAACCATTCATTATGAGCTATAAACCAGACGAGTCTACATGGCTATCATATATATATGATGAGCTATCGGCGAAAGAACGGAAAGAGGTGGAGCAATATCTCATCGAAAATGAAGATGCGAGAAAAGAGGTAGAAGAATTGAAAGAGGCACAGGCTGTTTTGGGAAAAATCAGAGATAGGGAAGTGACAGCCCCGACCTTTTCATTTGATACTGCGAAAGTGATTTCTATGAGTAACACTGAGAAGTGGTGGAGGAAGCCACTGGCAGTCGCTGCAAGCATCTCGCTGATTATCCTGACCGGATATTTTGTACAGTTAAAGATTTCCTATGGGGAAGAAGGCTTTTCAATGGCTTTCGGGGTTCAGCAGTCATCTCAGGGGTATTCTGAATCGGAAGTAGAGAGCTTGATTCAAAAGGCTATTGCAACCAACAATGAAACTTTTTTGGAACAACTAAAATCTTCGGAAGAAGAAGTGAAAAAGTTGGTTGACAGTGAGGCGAAAAAGAGCAAACGCGAGATCGACAGTTATCTGATAGCACAGAGGAATCAAAGCATAGAAGTTCTAAGAGGACTCACGGAACAATCGGAGCTAGCCCAGCAGAAGTATACTGACGATGTGCTCCAGGATTTCGCCATCTTTCTTGAATTGCAACGACAGGACGATATGGAAGTAATCCAGGCGAGGTTTGAAAACCTTGCGGACGATACACAACTGAACCGAATGCAGACAAACCAGCTTATAAGCAACCTTTACTCAGATGAAAACCGACCTGCAAATCAGTATTAATTAAAAGGACTAAAAACGATTACAAAATGAAAGTGATATCAAAAACATTAGTTGCGCTTGCTGCGCTTGCAATTTCTGTCTCAATTTCCTCCGCACAGTCATTAGACGAGGAGCGGATGGAGCGCGATCTGAAAATTGCGGAAAATATAATTGGGACATTGCTGAATGAGAACGGAAGATACTACCACAATAATGTGGAGAGCAACTACCTGGAAGACTATGGAGTGATTTTTAGTATCCCAAAAAATTCTGTTATATGGGCATATTCTACCAGTGGGTCAGCAAGGTCGGTTTATAGTTATGGAAATGAAGCAGTGATTATCGACACGAGCGATGGTGATGATGACGAAATTCCTCGAAGTGATAAAAAAGTAGATGCTGAGGAATTGGAGAGAAAGACACTTGAGAAAATGAAAGAGCAGATGTCTGCATTTCTAATTGACTATGCAGACCTGATTGGACAACTAAAGCCGACCGATCGGGTGGTTATTCAAACACGAGGAAGAAATGAGCAGATATTTGTTGTGGGGGGAAATGTCACCAGAAAGAATGAAGGACTTTCAGCGCAAATTTTAAAGTCTGACCTTTCTGCATACAAGTCCGGAAAGCTTAGCCGAGAGCAGGCCATGGGAAAAATTGATTGGACGACTGAAGGTGATTCTGAGGTGGCCAAGGATATCGAATTGTTCTCCACCATATTTTCCCGACTTTATGAACCAGACCTTTCAAACACCTATTATTTAACCTCAAGACGATTAGGTTATACCAGCCTGGATAATTTTGGGATCACGTTTAATATGAAGTTCTATTCATCGAGCAGTGATGATGGATTGCATACCATCCGAACCACCGGAGAGAGTGGCCTTACTCAGGATCAGCGGGATGAAAAGGTGAATGCCATGTATGCTGAATTTGAAAAATCTTTCAAAGAAAATCTACTGGACTATGGACGAACGGTAAAGAGCCTAAAACCGGAAGAGATGCTGATGTTCAATGTGGAACTCACCGAATGCAGGGGATGCGAGATGCCGGAAGAGATTGAGGTCTCTGTGAAAGGGAAAACACTTAAAGATTTTGATAGTGGTGCAATTTCACGGGAGAAAGCACTAGACCAGATAACTGTGAAAAAGAAAAGAAGGTAAGGAAAGAAGGCCTCAAAAAGTCTTAACTATACTAGGATGTCATTCTGACGAAGGAAGAATCTCGTTCAATATTAATGATCGTCATTTGCACTACGCGAGATCCTGCATAAATTTAGGATGACAGACTATTTGAGGCCTTCTTATTCACCTAATCCTTTTTACCCATCATCAGCAGCTCATTCAAGCTGATTTCTGTAACGTACTTTTTCACTCCATCCTTTTCATACGATCGATTGATCAGTTTTCCTTCCATGGCGATTTCGCTTCCTTTCTTCAGGTAGTTTTCTACCACCTCAGCTTTCTTGCCCCACACCACCACATTGTGCCATTGGGTGTCTGTTACTTTCTCACCTTTATTGTTGTAATACGTCTCATTTGTGGCAAGAGAAAAGGTGGCCATTTTTTTGCCACTTTCAAAGTTCCTTACCTCGGGTTCGCTACCTAATCTACCAATTAGTTGTACGCTGTTTTTTAGACTTTTCATGATTATAAATTTTAAGTTGTTAATGATTCACCTTGTTGGTAGATGAATTGTCGATTTGACGAATGCAAAGGTTGGATAGGGAGAAAACTCGATTCGGTTTTTAAGTATTTGTAGTCATTTAATATCCGTTTGTAGTCGTTTGTAATTGGATTTATTACTGATTTACAATACTTTAGATAAATGGAAAATAGAGAATGCCCCGAATGTGGAAGAACCGTTCATGGTCGGGTGGACAAGAAATTTTGCTCAGATGCATGTCGCAATGCGTATATAGGGGGGTAAAAATCAAACATACATATATAGTGCCGCCGATTTTTTACTGAAATACGGGGCTGTAGGGTATGGGAAGGCCGATTTTACGGCAAAACGGGAGGCGGTGAAAAATAAAATGAAATGTACATAAAAATAAATGCGGCGATTACGAATGGTGGATTACAGCGCGTGGAGCGTGTATAAAATGTACATTTGATTTTATTTATAGGCTCTAGGTTACCCCTAGGTAGACAGTTTAGGTAGACATAATAAGCCCACGTATTACCTGTAGTATAATTCTTCTTTAAAAATAGCTTGACGAAGCTGAGGAAACACCCACACTTTTGGAAATGAACTATTCGGCTCTATCTCATAGAGATACCTAAATACTGGGGCATAAAGATCATACTTTTTGGAGTATCGGAAGTGATCCAATACTATTTTTCCATCAGAAAGTGATGATGGCATTTTCTTTGGCACAGCACTACCACTAAGAACTGATCCATAATATATATGAATAAAAACAAAATCACCTGTAGAGGATGATCCATATCCTAATTTAAGGGTATCTCCCACGGTCAATTCATAATTATCAATGGTGAAAGTGCCCTCAGTGATTTTTTTTCCTCCAAATTGAGCCAGGCATATATTGCCAGACATAATGATTAGCAACAAATTTCGATTAATTAACTGTATCATAGTTTTTCGTTTAAAAAGGGTTTAACTACTACTTAATTGATTCATGCAATCATCTAATCTATCCCGTAATGATTCCACTTGCTCATATAGCCGGATTATTTTTTTTTGATCTGAAATCTTACCCTCATTCAGAGCGGTAAAAACAAGAAATACCCTATTCTTAGTAATTGGATTATCTATAGATTCGATCACACTCAAAAAGGACTCTTCTTTACTACTTGTCAGATATTCACCAGGAGGCTCACTAACAGTACTAATATCGCCCTCCATTCCTTTTAGATAATTGTGACTTGTGTTATAAATTCTCACAAAATGTGATTCAATATCGAAAGGCATACTACTAGCCCCTGTTTCATACCTGGCATAGGTAGCTCTCTTGATTCCTAGCTTATTAGCTGTCTGCTGTTGGGTGTCGCCAGACCTTTTCCTAATCGTGGCTATACGCCTCCCAATGTCTTTTTTGGTGATTTCTAACATTTTTATCACAAAATGTGGTTGAACTATTTGCTAATGTGATTATTTATCACAATAATTGCACATATAGAATCACATATAAATTCAAATGTACATAAAACGGAATAATCTAACTATTGACCTCACTGAGCTGAAACGGCTGGAGGAAGCACTTCCATACGGTGCAAAAGCGGAAATAGCCAGAATAACAGGCTTACACCGAAATAGTGTAGATAAGGTTTTTGCAGGAGAGTGGAATAGTGAGGATGTGATTGATGCGGCGTGTGCTTTGATACGGCGTGAGAGCAATTCGACCAAAAAAAAGCGAATCCTGATACATGAAACATTGCGGGATTATATCCAATCCCTACCGACTAATTGAACTTAACCAAATACAGCAATTATATGAATTCATTTAGATTATTAGCCTGCCGATTGTTCGCCTTAGTGGTGCTCATAATGGTGGTAGCCCTGTTTTCTGCCATTGTTAAAATGCTAATCGAGGCACTATCATGAAGCTGATCCAGGGGCACATATATCTGAGTTGGGATGATCTCTTAAAATACGGATTCAACCTCGATACTTTAAAAAAATCGACTTATAGATTTAGAAATGAAGGTCATAAAAGCTACGCAAACATCCCTGACCCTGTAGACGGTAAAAACCTGATCCGCTACGACTCCATCCCGGAGAAAACACGCATTGAAAAACAGATGCCTACGCGCGATCTGCTGCTGCGCCAGATACGTGAGGACGAACTAGGCCGCCTGGCTAAAGTTGACGACAAAGCCTTTGAAATTTACTACGCCTCGGATGCAAGCGTAGATTCGGAGGATCTGCAGGAGATGGCAGCATGGATGATGTCCTGCGCGCCTATGAACCGCAAGCAAGCTCGTGAAATGGGCTATGATTCTGTAGATGGGTTTTACACGGACGTGATGAACCTGACCCGCCGCAAGAAACTAAAGGGATCTGTTAAGAACCTGCGCATATTTAAACGGAAATTAGCCCCCTTTTACCAGTATTATAAGCAGCTACCCCACCATTTCGACCCATCCGATAGCGAGTATTACCTCACTGCACCGGAGATACACCCCGAATACCTCTCTGCGCTGGAGAGCCTGATCAGCAACAAATACGGCAAACGAAACGCTGCGAAGCTGAAAAAGCGCAATGACACAGACAAACAGGCCGAAGAGCAGCAGGCGCTACTGATCCGGCTCCATGCGGACACGATAAAACTAAGTATAGACCAAACCTGGGCAGCCTATATGAGACGCGCCACCCAGATGATGGACCTATACCAGCAGACGAACGGCGAAAAAGGATGGGATGATCGCTGTATCATCACTGCGCAGACGGTAAAGAACTTCTTGAATGCCCCTGAGATCCGGCAGATATGGTACAGCAAGCGACACGGCAAAAAGCCTGCTTCCAATGTGTTTAGTGTGGTCACGAAAAGGAAATCCGCCAGCTTCGCGAATGCCAAGTGGGTGATAGATGGCAAGCCTATGCAGATCAACTTTTCCCACAAAGGGTACAACTACAGCCGCATCCATGCCTTTGTGGTGATAGATGAGCATAGCTGGGCAGTGGTAGGCTACCACCTCAGCTTCAGTGAGAACACAGACCAGGTGATCATGGCCTTGCGGGATGCATGTATGCGTACCAAGTGCCTGCCACATGAGATACAGGCGGATAATTCCAGCGCGATCGTAAGCTGGCACGCCAAGCACGCCATCAGATCTATTTCAAAGCACTTTACCCTCGCGCAGGCGGGCAATGCGCGATCTAAGCGGATTGAAAACTTCTTTGGCCATTTCAATGCACAGATTTTGAAATTCAAGCCGGGCTTTTATGGCAAGCACCACAATAAACTGGACCATGCGGTGAATGAGGAGGAGATGGCACGCCAGATCAAGGGCAACCTGCTGCCTACATTCAAAGAAGCCTACCAGCTCATGGATGAATCCTTTAATGAGTGGAACAAGATCATATTCGCGGGCGCGCGCCCGCTTGAAAAGTATGGAGCCAGCCTGGAGGCTACCAAAGCAGACCAGCGGCAGTTTACCCCGGAGAAAGATGTGCATGCCTTCTGGTACCAGCCGGGAGAAATGAAGAAGATCAAAGACACATCGTCAGGCAAGCGCAAAACCCTCTCAATCTTCCAGCCGCAGGAATATACCTACAGCAATAAAGGGATAGTGGTGAGCAGGAACAACCCACTGACCAAGAAAAGGGAGAGCTTTTCTTTCAACGTGCCGGATGCGGCATTTAATGCGCTGAAAATCACGGAAAAATTCACATTAAAAATAGAGCCGGAAGACTTTAGCTATGCCAGGATCTACCAGGACGACAGGCCTATCCTGGATAAGCACGGTAATCCTGTAATGGCCGTGCGCACGCTGGAGCACAGCAGCGCTAAAGTGGACCACACGCCGAACTCAAGAAAGCAGCTGGCCAATGAACTGGACAGAAAAGAGGAGCAGGTGGAGATCAACGAGAAGCGATTTGAGCGGTATATGGAGGTGGCAGCCCAAAACGGCCACACCGCCCCGATAGATACCAGCTGGGTGCATGGCAAACTGCATGCTGATAACGCAATAATGGAGCTAAACGAGCACAGGATCAACGCCATAAAGGAAGCGAACGCCGAAGAACCGGAAGAGGAGGATGTGGTGTATTCCGATCAGGAAAATAAGGAAACGATAAGCAGATTTTAAAAACTAAATACAGCAATATGACCAAGACTAGAAAACTAAGAAAAACACCACCGAAATGGGCCACCAATCTGGTGCCATTGCTAAACCGGTGGGCCATCTTCAAGATAAGGATGGCGGCTATCTGGATGATACTTACGAACCGCCTATTTGGAGCGGTGGTAGTATCCAAAGCCGAAGTAAAAGACGGCAAGCTGCAGCCTGGCGAAACCAAAACGATCAACAACATCAAAGGCATGTGGATATTCATGGTGCCGGTAGATGCCGGATCTATTGATCGCACGATCAAGCGCCTGAAAAAGCTAAGAGCTGACCTGGTACACACCAGCGAGTACAATAATGTAGTGAGCATGCGAAACACCAGAAAAGGAGGTGAGAAATGAGAAAGGGATTTAAAATGGACATCCCCAAATGCCAAGAATGCGGCGCTCTGTTTGATCATGTAATTAATAATACAGTCCAATCAAGCTCAGAGAGGGAGGAAGGAATCCTATCAATTGAGGTAGTATTTCGCGCAAAATACAGGTGCGAAGTACACCACGATACACTTGGAATAACTAAAAAGGAGGTGCAAAATGATTAGAGACACCTCCATCGAAGCGTACAGAGAGCTGCGCGAAAGCCAGCGGCTCAATCATGATTGCGGGATCTTGTTTGATGCCATCATAAACCTGCGGGAGCGGTTTGGCCGATGGCCTACAGACAAAGAGATCCGCCGCGAATGCAGCACCCTCGATAAACTGAAAAACTGGGAATCGAACCAGGTGACCGGTAGACGAGGTGACCTGATAAGGATAGGCATGGTGCGTGAAGGAGAGAAGAGACAGTGCCAGATCACTGGCCGACTGGTCTATACCTGGGAAATAATGTACCCCACAGCAGAGCTGCAGGGTACTATCTGATTAAACCAAAAGATTTAACCAAATACAGCAAACACAAAAGTAATGAACAAAGAACTAAAAGATAAGATTAGCACCGCGGTGGCCAGCTGGCTTGCCGAGGACAACCCCGACCACTCGCAAAACAAGCTATCCGAGATGAGCGGCGTGAATGCCCGGTTTATCGCGGAGATAAAGCAGGGAAACACTACCTACAAGCTGGACAACAGGGATGTAGACATAAAATCTGAGTGGTACTATCAGCTGGCCAAAGCTATAGGCATGCAGCTCAGCCGAACGGTCCATTTTGATAGCGACCCCAACTTTAAGCGCGTACAGAACCTCTGCAATTTTGCCCAGTTAGGCCTTAGAAACGGCCTTATAGACAGTACCGATTCCGGCGATGGTAAAACCTACGGGCTGGAGTACTTCTCACAGCACAGTAAATCCGTGCTGTATGTGAAGATCACACACAAAATGAAAGGCAATGACCTGCTCGATCACCTCATTTCTTCCATGAAGATCAAGATAAAAGAGCAGCGAGTGAGCCCTGCCCGCAAGATCCAGCTCATAGCTGAGTACTGCGTGGCACGTCCGGGCTTTTTAATCATCCTGGACGAGCTGGAAGATTGCGACCGGGATATATGGAGGATCATAAAAGACCTCACGGACGCAGTGCGCAAGCAATGCGGGATCATATTGGCAGGCCTAGGCCTCATAGAAAAGTTTACCAACGGGTCCTTAAAACAAATAGGCCTGATGCCCCAGCTGGACCGCCGCTATAGATCCAACAGGCTAAAGCTGGCACCATTGACCAAGCCACTGATTACTCAGCTAGCTATGGAAAACGGTATTGAAGACAAAGGGGCCATTAAAGTATTGAAAGAGGTGGTGCAGGACAGGGGGATGCTTTCGGAGTATATCCTGGATATACATACGGCCTTTTCGGACAAAGGGATAGAAGCCAATGAGCAGAATGTAAGAGAGCTTTTAAACGCATTTTAGGATGGAAAAAATAGCAAGACATACCAAATCAATGGTCGGCAACTCATTCAAAAACGCAAAGATGCCGCGCACCAGGGAAGAACTGGAGAAGATACTATGGGAAGCCTTTGAAGCAGGTCACGATGGCAACAGCAACCGATATACGGAGGACGAACTCCGAGAGGCACTGTACAAGCAGCAGGTCAATCTTTCCTACCTGTTTAAATGCCGGTTAAAGAAACTGGAGGGTGTGTTTAGGCTCCCACAGGAAAGCTCGGTGATCATAGATAGACTAAACGAGATCGAAAATGACAAGAGCTAAACTGATAATGCAGATAACAGAGCTGCAGGTGCAGATAGACAACCTGGAGGTAATGGCCAGGAAGTACACCGAGGGCTCGAACTATCAGGCCACCCACCAGTCGCTGCGCGAGGCACGGCACGATCTACAGGAGGCGGTGAGCCGTCTGCGCATCATCGATGATCAGTGGTTGCTTAAAGCTGAGCACAATGTCGAGACCTTGAAAAAGTGGGCAGAGGATGCAGATCCTGGCGAAAAGGCCAGACTGCAGGATCAGATTGAGGAGTATAAGGCCCGCATTGAGAAACGCAAACAAAGTATGCAGCAGTATGGCTAAGCGCGCACACAATACCATAAAGATGAGCCGAAACGGCAAGCTGAACGTAAAGCTGAGCCGTTCCGGGTTTGAGGAGCTGACGCTGGTGATAGACCGGCTGATCTCACTGCGAGAGGTCAAGCGCACAAAGCTGGACATCATGATCCAGGCCAGTCTGATGCTGGAGCTAAAGGTGATGATCATCAAACGGGGCTGGATGATCCTGGATGAGTATAGCCTCACCTGGACGGTCGCGCAGGCGCTCACCTTTTTCGGGTGGAGCAATCCGGAAGAAGAGCTGATGGAGATATGCCCAAACATCCGCCAGCTGAACCATAATATTCATAAGCAATTATTATGAATAATCTCAAACACCATATCGAGCAAATGGACCAGCTGGTGATGGCGGTGACGGGACTGGAGCAGGAGCACCTGGCCAAGGTAAAGTTTGACTTTGCCTATGAATACCTGGAGCACGTGATAGGCACAGACACCTACGGACTGCAGGAGCTGCCAAAGACGGCCATCTTTTGGGGGCACTGGCTCAAGGTCTGGTACCAGATAGATGTAGAGCTTTTTGAAGGCTCGGAAGAGGTAGCCCCGGTATTCCTGGTGCACGAAGGGACAGGCCACTGGCTGCAGCGCACGAGTATAGGAAACTGTGTGGTGCACGACATGATCAGCGCATACCTGCAATATCATGAAGCCACACGGCTGGGCTGGCAGATGAATAGTGCCATACTGGAAGAAGGCTGGCACCAGACCATCAAAGAATTAGCAAACAAATCAAAAACCATAATAAAACGACTATGAAAAACGACTATGAAAAAGCGAAAGTGAAGCTCCAGGAGTATGCCGCGTGCAAGGCACGAAAAGCAGAAGAGCAAAACAGAATGAAGGAGCTGGAGCTCGATCTGAAAGAGTTTAGCGAGGAAAACAAAAACCTGTTTGACGAGAATGGTACCCTGGAGTTTCCGGAGGTAGGCAAGCTACGATTCGCCAGCAAAAGTACCATTAACCGGATCAAAAAGACGTTCAGCGCGGTGAGTTTCTTCTCGAAGTACAGACACTTCTGTGACATAACCATCCCGGTGGCAGGCATCCGCAAGGCGATACAGGATCCGGAGGTAGCTCAGGAACTAAAAGAGGCGGGAGTCACCCTCAAAGTGACGGAAGAATTTAAAATAGAGTGCTAACCTAAACCCTAAGATCATGAGTAAGGACACATTGAAACTAAAAAAGAAAGACTACCACGTGCTGGTACCGATGGATGAGGACGGCAATTATGAGCTGTACCTCAAAGCGGATGCCTTTAATAGAAAGGATCCTCCGGAAGTGGTGGAGATTGGCACAGGTAAAGACAAGCAGGTACTGCATGTAAACCTGAGCGCGCCCGTGAAGCACCGCCACAAGCCGAAAGGCCATGAGCGGCTCAAGGGCGATCACGAGCGGCTGTATGTGATGAGCACAGAGCTGAAAGAAAAGATTGAGCAACAAATAAACGAAGAGAATGGCACGGATGATAAGCCCGGGACAGATCACGAAGATTCACAGTCTGCTGAGTAAGCTGGACATGATGGAAGAAAAGAGGGACCTGGTGCGGCAGTTTAGTGCTGGACGCTGCACCAGCACCAAGTCCCTCTTATTTTCTGAAGCTGATCAAATGATCAAAGCACTGCTGGATCAGACGGGGGAACAACCATCTTCTGATGGAGGCTATGAGCGTATGGTAAAAAAGATGCTTTACTATGGCTATGAAATGGGATTTGACAAGCCCAGGCATGCGGACCAGCATGGAATGAAAGCCTCTAAGATCAACTTTCAAAATGTGGATGCGTGGTGCCGTAGTAACAAGAGCAAATTTGGCAAACCGCTTAATGATATGGACTTTGATGAGATGCGTATCACGCTCGGTCAGTTTGAGAGAATGTATAAAAACCAAATCGAATCACTAGCTAAATAGACAAATGGAAGAGCTATTTCCAGAGCCAATAAAGCATATCGATCCGCTGAAAAAGACAGAGCGGAGAGATGTGGAAGTATATCTGTGCTGGGAGCACCTGCGCACGGTGCAGCGGCACGATAGCTCCTTTTGCTTTGAGGTACTCACGGATGCCTACTTTCTAAAGTCAGAATCACAGTACCTGTACCAGGTGCTGGGCAGGGTAAACAAAGACCTGATCGAAAGATTCAGGGAAGAGGATGCCAGCATGGTGTACAAAGTGATAACCGGGAACCACTACAAAAAATATTTCAACCTATGAAAGACTACAGCATATACCGGATGAACAGCAAAGCCTTCCAGGGCTTCATCTACCTGAAATATGTGGACGGGGAGCTGCAGCAGCTGGAGCTGAGCCCACAGATGTCACCAAAGGTATTTGATGCGGTGATGAGCGAGGTGCCCCAGCTGGAGGCAGACATCCCAAAAGGAGAGCATTATATGATGGCTTTTGCATTCGAGACATCTCCGCATTCTCCTAAAGTAACCTACCAGCCACTAAATCCCAGCACCGCCAAGGATAAGCTGATCCTTTTCTGCCACGCCTTCAAGCAATATCGGCAGGTGCCCTACTACCCCAAAGAGCACGAAAAGGCTAACATCAAGAACGTGATGGTAAACAAAGAGCTGCTGGACGTATTCTTTACCAGTCCGCTGCAGCACTTCACCATAGACAACTACATCAGCCGGTACAATATCACCCGTGACCAGGCAAAGAACGGCAAGCCCGTGAAAGACAGCTTTAAGTTTCCCGGACACTATGATGCGGCCTTTGAAAAGACGCTGAGCGGCGCAAGCCTGCAGGCCTACTGGAAGCACCTGCGCGCCAATGGATGGGAAAAGGTGACGCTGGCAAACCAGCAGAAAGTATGGAAAGAAACCGGACGTAAGTCCTGATTAAATACAGTTTAAATCAAATACAGCAATGAAGAACAAAACCAAATTTGACAGTATCGCGGGTTTCTACACGAGCCTGGCGGCCATTATCCTGGGCAATGGAATATTCATGATCTACCGGTGGTTTGAGGTGTTCACCCTCTTCGATCGGCAGCTCAGCACAGTGGACCACATCCAGCAGGACCTCACCAAAGGCTTTGCCGGAGTGATCGCCATTATCCTGGTGAATGCCGTGCTCATCGTGGCGGTAAACGCGCACACGCTGAAAGCCAAACGAGCTGCTGAAATCTCAGCGTTCCTTTTCAGTTTGTTTCTCAATATCCTTTTTTGGCAGGCATGGCAGGGAGATCTCCAAGCCATCGCTTTTAAGTTAGTGATCAGTGTGACGTTCGCACTGCTGGATGGATTCTTTGCCTACCTGTTTATAGAGAAATGGACAGAGCGCCGCGCCCTGATAGAGGGTGAGGAGGAGCTGCAGGATACGCGCAAGATCCTGACAGAGCTGGCCACCAAAAAGCACAAAGCCCAGCAGGATCTGGAACAGCTGAAAGATGAGATCGGAGATATGCGCCTGCTCGTACAGGATACCACCTGCATGGACTGTGGCCGGGAGTTTCAAAGCACGGAAGCGAGAAACAAACACTGGCATGATGAGCATGCCAGGCAGATGATAGGGAGTTAGTCCGCGTCCGGAGGATGGCGGATCTAACTAAAAGCTAAACACCGTCTGAGGCGGCACAACTAACGAAAATCATGAAAAAAGAAGAAAAACACGAATTGGCACAGGATGCTCTTAGGTACTTAGTTCAACTACTTCCGCCGGAGGAATATGGTGAAGACGAACGATGTGATGTAATCGAATATGCTTTGCAGATACTAGCCTCAGATGGCGATTTAGCGGATGTTAGGATTTCGTGCTTACAGGATGTATGGCAAAAGTGGTGCGACTCCAAAACAACAAAAGAATTTGATGAATGGTTGCATGATGAAATGCATGAAGCCTAACGACCCAGCTATCCGCTGGCTGACCACAAAAGTATCAAATGACAGAAACAGCAACCATATCGAATCAGCTTCCAAACAGCACTGACCAGCTGGCGGATCAGCGTTTGTTAGGATCTGTGGCGGTCTTATTCTGCAAACGTGATTCTGTGTACAAATCGCTGGGGGTTGATTGTTGGGATATTGATCGGGATGCGTTGAAATGGGCCGGTGGCGTTCCTTGTGTGGCACATCCTCCGTGCCGTGCCTGGGGGCAACTCGCTCACATGGACAAACCTAGACCTGGCGAAAAGGAATTAGCCTTTTTTGCCATTGACATGATCCGAAAATATGGTGGAGTTCTGGAACATCCACGAGCATCGAAACTATGGCCGGCTTACCTGCCTATGCCTGGCAAATTTGACGAATATGGAGGGTACTCAATTTGTGTGGATCAAAGTTGGTGGGGACATAAGGCAAAAAAGAACACATTACTGTATATAGTAGGTTGCCCCCAGAGGGAGCTGCCCTCTATCCCGATCAGATTTGATATGATAGAATATACGGTGAGCAGTAAAATAAAGAAGAAATCAGGACGAAGGATCAAAAAGGAAATCCCGAAGAGTGAGCGTGAGGCAACCCCCAGCGATTTCGCCAAATGGTTGATAGACGTTGCTCGTAAGTGCGGAACGAGCCGAACTGAAATATGAATACATCAAAAGACATCCAAGAGCCACAAGGCAATACTGCTAACCGTTTGTTATCCTTCGTTTTTGCGAGGGAAATACAACGGATTGCGGACCAAAAACTATGGATGTATGTGATGGATCGCCAGAGGCACATATCAGATGCCTCCGTAATTGAACTTTATGGTCATAAAATATTCAGATCACCATTTAGTGAACTGATG
Source organism: Ekhidna sp. (assembly GCF_040223195.1). GTDB lineage: Bacteria > Bacteroidota > Bacteroidia > Cytophagales > Cyclobacteriaceae > Ekhidna. Next base: position 45,074 of record NZ_JAVKDX010000010.1, read on the forward strand.
TATCTGTTATTATTCGAATTGCAGTATGTTAAAATGCTGAAAAAATCAGGAATTGGATTGATTACTCTTTATCGAATAACGTGCCACCGTTTAAACGCTGGACGGATGAAGGACTTAAAAACGAAATACTATGACAAACAAGCAAATTGCATTAATGGCAACAGTCCCAGCAATGACTGATGAAGAAATAGACTCAATAATTGAGTTTTTAAAGGCCGAGAATACGGAAGGCGTTTCAACTTCCTCACGCACTGAGTCTGGCGTTTCACACGGTGTTAGCGATAGGAACGCTTCACGGTCGGATTCAGATGAACCTTCCGAGGAAGTTGTCGGTGGCACGTTAGCGTTAAGAACTCAGGACGAGAATTTAGTCACAGATCCATGCGAGTATTGTGGTAAGCAGATTGAAAATCCTAAATGGAGAGTATGTGATTCATGTTACAATGAGTACACCTGGGACTAAATGTAGTCCTGATAGCGGAACAGAGTGAGGCGTTCTTAACGCTAACGAAAAAGCTAAACACCGTCTGAGGCGGGTAGAATTATGAAAAAATACGAAATAAAGAACCCTGTACTAAAAGAGTACATTCAAAATAACGAAGCTCTTTCTGCAAAAGTAGAACAAGACGGCAATCACCTTATAAGTCTTGAGGATGTGGATATTATCATCAGCAAACTAGCCTCAGATGGGGTTTCAGCGGATGTTAGCGATTGTCATTGCTCGATAGATGATTCCTGCATTGATTATTCAGCATCAAAGGTGATATGTGGTAATTGCGGTGGTGAGATGCCGAATAATCGCTAACGATTTAGCTATGGTGAGAAGCTGCACCATTCAATGTCAGCTATGAAAAATAAACGGGCGATGCAGCTTTTCATTATAGCGTGTGTTACCCACTTTTACAGAGCGATGGCAATAGTAAAATACATAGACAAAGAAGGCGGTCGAACATTTAATGTAGTACAAGCACTAAAGGACGGATGGGGTAAAGACTGGGAAGGTGAAGATGCAATAATAGGACTTAAGCTTCAAGACCGTAAAAAAGCAAAGCATAAAGTTGAAGTATCAAAAGTTGATTGGGCTTTAGGAACCATGAGAGTTCATTTTAAAGAAGGCGGTTGGCTTTGCTTTGATCATGCAATAGAGCAATTTATGTGCGTTGGCTAATTGTGGGTAATGAAAAAGCTAAACAACGTCATGAGACGATTTAATATGGAAAAACCAAATAAAGCAGACTTCCAAGTATATGATAAACACCTAGATACGGACGGAAGCTACAAGAAACTAGGTGAGGGTACATGGTATAACAACTATATGTATCAGAGAGCATTAAATGCATACAACATACGCAAGTCTCATGATGGTGATTTAGCGGATGTTAGCAACGGCCCAAAGTGCAATAGTTCAGAGGTGTATCACTCGCTGGAAATGGGAGATAGTGAATGTGGAGATTGCTTTCATGTTTGGGTTGGTTGCTAACAGCCCAAGTATCAGGCGTGAGGTTGGTTTGAGTGTTGGGGTTGATGTCTGATACTGTATGTTAGGCTTTCGTTTTTGGGTGGAAAATATTTGTGTATAAGTATAAACAAAATAAATTCTTTTGCGTACATTTGTACACATAACATAATAAATTAAAATCATGATTAAAATTGTAGAAACTAAAGGTCAGAGAATTGACACAGCGATAGTTGATTGTGTCGTCACAAAATCAGCAAAATTTGCAGTATGTATAATTATGAATGATGGTGCTAGTAAACACATCATATATGAGAATGCGCAAATGATGGATGAGAATGTCCATCTATTTTTAAGGGATAATCTTGTCAATATTGATACTGTAATAACCGACTGTTCAATAGGTACTCTACCAACAGTGGTAAAAGCCGTTGCTTTAAAAAGTGAAAACCATTTACAACATTTGACAACAAAAAGATACATCCCAATGGTTGAAAAAATCATGCATAATCTTTACAAAAGTTATTGAATAATGAATGATGAACGAGCAAAGGAATTTATTTTGGAGCGTGACGCTCTCAATAGGACTAAACTGGCAAGGCTTATAGATTGGTCGCCGCAAAGCATGAATGACTGGTTGAAGGGAAAGCGGGGCATTCCAGATGATAGGCTCAAAGACCTAGAAGCCTTGCTAGTTAATTACGGATTTGTGCGCAAGGCTAATGAAGCCTAACGCCCCAAGTAAAAAGCGTGGCTCACTATGCAAGTACCTCAGTAGTTCGGAAATCCCGAACACCTCAATTAACAGAAGCCATGATTTTTACTGTTTGTTATCTCTCGTTTAGGCGGGTCGGCTAGAAACTTTTTTAAAATATTTCGTAACTATTATAAATATAAGTCGTATATTTACCTAACGAAACTAAAAAACACGATTATGGAAACTTTAATAGTAAAAGAAAACGGAAACGAAAGCGTAAAAGCAAACTTGAGATTTAAGGTTATTAGATCAACTGTAAGTAAACACAGAAGAGATCAGTTCACTTATGATAGCTATTCTAAAGCAGTAGATAGAATGGAGGGTTTGAAGAAAATATTCAAAGCTAAAGAGTGGAGATGGGAAATAGTGATAGTTGAAGCATGAACCGCCAAAACATAATAGTATTAACAAAAGAGGACTTCACAGAAGCGTGGGGTTCTCTTACTGAATGTTGCAAAGCTCACAACTTTCCGTATCATTCATTAAAGGCAAAGAAATATCCATTTGAGCATGAGGGTTGGCATTTTAAAAAAGTTTCCTTTCGTGCGTTGGCAAATGAGAGATAACGGGCAAGAATAAACACAGTAAAAGATTATGAAAACAGAACTTAGTAAAATAGCAAAAGACCTTGAGCAAGGCACGATAACTGAAAGAGAAGCAGAAACCCTTTTATTGGGTTTATTTAGTGTTACCAAACGTTTTTCTTTCGTTGAATTACAGAACGTTTTAAGGAAGCCTAAACTTGCTTTGATAAGCACAGACTTAAAAAACATTTTAGTTAAAGGAAATGGCTGCCACTACAACAGCAAAGAAGATATTGCTTTTATAGAGAAGTATGCAGGCAAAAAGGTGCTTGTTTATGAATGGTGCGATGATTGGTGGATATGCGAAGATGATAACTACCCACTCTTTAAAAAATGTTTTGAGTTACTTGACTAAATGTTTGGTAACACCAAGCTAGGACGTTGCGGAGCGTAGCGGAGTGACTCCTAGCGACTGTTAACGTGCTGTGGCGACTTGCCCGCCGGTTGGCGGGAAGTGAGCCATGCACGGAATGTGCGGTGGGTCGGCGATTTTTAAAAGGGTTTAAAAGGGTTTAAATTAGAGGATATGGAAGAAGAAGAATTTAAGAAGAACTGCCCGAACTTGTATTCCAGCATGCAATCAAAAATGCAGTGGTATGAAGTGTACGGGATGAAATTCAAGAGCCACACTATTTTAACAAAAATGAGAATTGAGGAGCGAGCTGAGCGAACGAATTGCAGGTATTTCATAACCATGATTATAGAGAATGATCCTAAGACCATTTTTCAAACCACTTTAAATTAGAGGTATGTTAGGATGTGAAGCATATATGAGATTGGTGTGGCTGGAAGAGGTGGAGAGGCAGCTGTTTAACAACGAAACTGAAGAAGATGAAACTGACTGAATTATTTGGGGAGTATACCCGTCCGGATTTTATCGGTTGGCTGATGACTGAGGAGGGTCAGCGGCACATCGATGAGGTGTTTGCTCCGGCTGATACGGATGTGAATGCGATCAAGGCATACAGAATAGAGGTGCTGGGAAGAGAGAGTAGTTACAAACCTGAAAAATTATTGGCTCATGGATAAGTATAAGTTTATAGTAGCCAAAATAGCGGAACACTATAGCATTGCCCCGGAATTGATTTTTGGAAGGAACCAAACGACAGAAGTATCAAGGATCAGACATTTAATAGCCTATCTTTTGCGGTCTGTATGTAGGTTGAGTCTTAATCGTGTGGGTGAGATCCTTGGAGGCAGAGACCACAGCACCATTATTAATTCCATGAATGAGTTTAATGAAACAACCTACCCAGAACTATGGGCAGATCTGGATCATTTGCGATCTATGGTAATTAATATAGAGATCCCTAATAATAGATGGATATATAGCAGAATAAGAGAAGTGGAAAGTATTGAGTTTAAATACGGGGAGAATCAGGATGTTTTTGGGATCTATCGATTGAGTATCGTTTAAATATCCACATCGATCACCTGCTTTATTTCGGCGATGATCACCTTCGCTTCATCTACCTTATTCGGAGCAGAATCAAATCGTTTCTCCATTCCCTGCGCTATATCCAGCAGCTTCTCAGACCTGCCCACCAGATCTATAAGCGGCCAGTCCGGGTGCATCTCCACTAGTCGGAAAAGAGAATCCGGCACGTTCTCGTACTTTATACTAAGATCATCCGGGCAGCTTTTACTGTGCCACCGTATAGAGGTTCTAGCTATGGCATTATCAATGATGACTTCTGCGCCTTTGCGCTCGTTTATACTGTTGAATGTGATTGTCTTTTCCATTATGGTAAAGGTTTGAAAGGCGGTAACGTTTTGTAAGGGTGTGCTGCTGGTAGTTTATCCTGAATACCCATTTTATGGGCTATACAACCCAGAATCCTAGCTTCATTATCTAATGATATTGTTCCCGAAACAATACCCGCAATCATTAATAATGCGCCTGATCCATTGGTCGACCCTGATCCATATTGAAGCAGCCTGGTAGGATTTGATGAAGGAATATTGTTTGTGCCCCCGTTGAATGTCCCGGTGCTTAGTGTTTCCCCGGCATCTACTTTAAAGGACGATGACGCTCCGTCAAACTCCATTTGGTAAACATTGCCAGTAATGTTCATCGCATTATTGATCTCCTCCGCCGTAATATTAACAGAGCCCGAAACCCCCCACGAATGCACATAAAAAAAGTTTGAACAGTCGAAGTATATTCTTCGATTATTTAAATCAAGCTCAGACCCTAATAAATAAGCTATCCCCGATTGGGGGGGAAATACCAACCCATAAAATATAGTGAATGGCTGAGATATATCAGAGCCAGGTGTAAATGTCATAAAGCTAGATCCGAAATGAGTAGCAACCCGCTTTCCATTAAATGACCCAACAATGGGCTTAAAAGCTCCTGTTGATTGAGTGAGGTGGTTATTATTGCCACTTAAATCGTTTACTTGATTAAAAACGCTGGCACCCTCGTAAGTATCTAATGTGACAGTTCCATCTTCAGTAAAGTCCCACCAGGCCTCTAAACCGCTTGCTAAATCTGTAGGCTCCCACAACTCCCTCTTCGTCACCGTCACCTCATAGTCTGCTGTGCCTGAGTAGTCTCCTGATCCTGTGAAGGTGACTGTGAAAGTGTTCTCTCCGGCTGGTATATCTCCAAAAGTTTCTGCGGTTATTTCACTTGTGCTACTATTCAAGGATAGTCCATCAGGTAGGTCAACGCTTGAGTAGCTTCCTGTAGCACCAGCCGGGTCTGTGGTTGCAAACATTGGAACAAACGCTCCGTCACCAGTCTCTTCGTAAATAGTCTGCTCATCATTGCTGTAAGTCAACGAAGTGACTGGTGTAGTAGCCCCTGTAAATGCGATAGTGACCACCACCACGCCGATCACCTGACCGTACTGACTAATAGCCGCCACTTTAAATGATCCCTCGGCGGTAGGCGTGCCGGAAATCTGTCCTGATGTAGGATCCAGCACCAAACCTGAAATAATCGTGCTATTAATGTCTACTACAAATCTGGCTACATCTCCGGTAGTAGTAGCGGTGATCGTGGTAATGGGGTTGCCCTCATCAATGGTCTGGCTTGCATTGCTGTAGCTAAAGGCTGACAGGGGAGTCTCCGCCGGTAGCGAGCTGGATCTCCTGGGCACCCGTACACGCGCGGTGATCTCTATCAGATAGACCATCAGGTTCTTAGCGTCCGGATCTTTCTTTGGTTTCTTCACATCCAGTATGCAGTTGCTGATGCGGTACTGGTGTAGCAGCTCCTGGATGAGTGACGGATACTTGAGTTTTGCCTGGTACTTGGTGTCCTGGGTGCTGTTCACGTTTCCGGATTGGTTTACCATATCCTGCACCACATGCAGGGTGATGGGCACGGGCCCCTTCACATAGCCGCCCATGTCTTGCAGCTCGTACTCGCCGAATTCTATGAATACCGCAGGCCGGTTGAAAGGCAGCTGCTGATCGTTGGTAGGCTCATAGTCGTTATTGTATTCCCGAATGGTGGCGGGCTTCACGTGGCTGGCATCCGTGTAGTGGCTCTCTATTGCTCCGGCCAGCAACCGGGTTTGAATGCCTGCATAAAGTTCCTGTTCTACGTACCTCATTATAATATTCTTTTAAGTCGTTTGTCAATCATCGTCTCGATCATCTTGTCCAGCACCGGGCTGGGGCCTATAAATTGCCGCTTCGGGATGGTGATGGTCATGTATCTCTTTTTCGTGAGTGCCATCGCCTTCCACATATCATTTTTTGTCTGGTACCACATAGCCCAGAAGAAACGCCTGCTCTTGGCGGTGACCTTCACTTTTAGCTGGCCGCCTTTGTTGTGGATCCCGGCATAGTCCAGGTCAGATCCGGCCTCTACTTTTCCGCCCGGTATGGTCTTAAACTTCTGCGACCTCCTGAGCCTGCCGCTCTGCTTTCCTACCAGTATGGCCCGGCCTTGCCTGCTCGGATCCTTTCGTGGCTCCCACTTTTCAAAGCTCGTGCCCTGGAATCCCTGCTTGTCCCAGTTGTCCAGGATGAAATTCACGATCTCCGTACCTACCAGGTAGGGCAGCTCCAGCCGGAACTTATTGAGCGCTATGGCGGCTTGTTTAGGTGTCACCGTCTGGCTTTTTAAGGTTCCACAAATTGTCTGCTGCCTGCTGGTCCTCCGATGCTACCTCATAGTACGGGTGATTTTTCGGGAATACCGCTTTTTGCTTTCCTGGATTAAACCTGAACATTTCTGGTATTCCTGTTGGATCAGGAAGCTTATTAGGAGAGGTAACCTCCGCCTCAGCTAACATTTGGAGTAAACATCTACATCCATAGTCTAATAATGGCGTTAACCATTCCCAGATTGGATCGTCCCATCTTCTAGTTATACCATGATATTTTTTGTGACGACTCACAGTGTCTAGGATAGCGCTAAATCTTAGATAGGGCTTGGCCGCAGAATTTTCTTCAACCTGAAGCCAGAATTCTGCGGCTTGTGCATTACCTACAGCCATGTTATATTCAGTGCGCAGGTAGTTTAGATCGTACTGCTGGTGCAGTTTCAATACTTCATCCCGGAACTCTGCAAACGGGCGGATCACTCCGGCCTCATTGATTAGCAGCTTACTGGCTTCCTGCAGCTCCTGGTAGGTTTTAAAGCCGGAGAATACAAAGACGTTCTCGCGCAGCTGCAGCATGAGCTCGTGCTCTTTGGTGCCGGGGGTGAGTTTATTGAATGCCTCGCTAAATCCCTGATCGAGTGCGGTTGTGAGCTGTGCGCTGATCAGGTCAAAAAGCTCCTGGTCTACGTCACCTGCTTTTATCGATCCCTCATGCATCTGTTTGATGATGCGCTCCCAGGCTTTTTCAAAGTCTGATTGTGAGCTGAGCTTGACAACCCCCTTGTCCCCTTTTAAAGGGGGAATTACTGTTGAGTATAGGGTCTTTAACCGCGCATTCAGGCTAGTCTTTTTTTTTTCGGGCTCTGGGTTGGGGTCAATGTTATCCTTTGCTGGAAGTTGAATTACATCCCCACGTTCCTCCGGATGCGGAATGCCGAACTCATTGTAATAGTCCTCGGCGGAGATCTTCAAGCCTTTCTCTATGGCTTTGTTCCACATTTCCTGCTTTTTCTCCATGCTCACGCGTTCGGTCTCCTGGAAGTATCCTTTGATGCCCTCCAGCGGATAGCCGTGTTTGATGGCCAGCGGACGGAACTGATAATTGAGGACGTACTCCATCCATAGCCTATCCTCCAGGTTCACACCTTCCTCCACTTCTTTGTGGATGCCGCCAAGCGCATACGATCCTTTGCCGTCTGTGCCGGTAGTGAGTGTCTGCCCCAGCACAGTGATGGTGATCTCTTCGTTCAGCGCCTTGCGTAGTGAATCAAATGCGCCATTGCTGGAGGCGGAGCTGGTGCCGTCTTTCACAAACTCCACCCGTGTCTGGTTTTCCGGGAGGACAGCCCAGGCTGCCGCTCCTTGCTTTTGCGCCTGCTGTACTGCCTCCGCCCGTGCGTTCTTAACATGTGGGCTGTAGTAGTAGATGCGGAAAGGCATACCAAAGACTTCATTGTATGTAGCCCAGAATGCCATATTGTCCCGCTTCATCAGCACGTATGGGATCAGCTGGGTGAGCAGTCCCAGATCATCAGGCTCGCCTACCTCCAGGATCCAATTGCATGCGGGCTCCTCGGCATAGCTGCGCCCGCTGGATCCAAGCACGTGATCGGTGATGATCTGCTGCTGAGGGATCACATTTTTACGCGGCAGGATCTTGGTGTCATTAAAGAGCCCGTCCTGGTCCTGAAAGAACTCAATGACGGTGTGACCTCTCACCACCCTGGACCACACTTGCTTTAATAGCTTCATAAACCAGGGGCTGGCAAAGTTGTCAATAAATCGCTCATCCTCCAGACCTTCCCAAATGAAAGGGGTGGTGGTGACTGCCCGCTCGCGCTTGGAGATTACGGAGTTAAGGAAGCCGTCCATCAGGAGTATGTCCTCATGCATTTCGTGGAGCTCCTTTCTTCGGGGGTTAGAAAGGCTGGTGGCGGACTTGATGGACCTGAGCCATTTAGAAATTGTTTTGTTGCCCAGGTGTGCCTCACCTATTTCAATGGGTTGATTGAGCACCTGCACCATTCGGTTGCCGGGCTTTACGCTGGCCTCCGGAGCGGTTTTATCACCGGAGGTGTTTTCTTTGAGTCTGACGTTCTTTATTCCCATTTTGGTGTCATTGTATTGTTCAAATCTTTTCGTGCATTCTAGGGGTGGTTAAACACCACTTAAAAGGTATATCCCTTCTTAGTCTCACTCCCGTACTGCACGGTTTTCATATTTTGCTCTTCCTCGGCTACCTGTGGCAGCTGTGGCGATACCTCGCCGGACGCTGCGGCCTTCAGCCAATCGATGGCCATGTCGTGCTCCTGCACCCGCAAGTCCGGGATCTGATTTGGTGAGATCCTTGCATGCGCTTTGTACAGCGCCAGCTTGCAGCAGATCTCCACCAGCTTGGCATTGCGCGGATCGTCCTCCGTCCAGTTGGCCCCCTCTGCCGGGGTATCATTGACGGTGGTCAGAGCCTTCCAAAAGATATTATTGGAGACCCGGTACGCTCCGGCAGCAATCATCGCGGCGGTCAGTGTCTCATCGGCATCATAGTCTTTGATGTTTGGAAAGGTGTAGTCTGTCCAGTAGAATCCGGATCCCACTTCACCATCATCGCTGAGGTTGTCGCCGCTTGGTGTTTTGTTTCGGTTGTCCACCGCGTTTGCATCGGGTGGCAGTAGTGCCCGGACAAACGTGCCATTGTAGTCTACATAATCGCTGGGCTGGTAAAGCATACGGCTGTTCCACTTGGTAATGGCCGGGAAGAGGTTGGAGATGTCAAACCGGGCATTGAGGTAGCTCATCATTTCTATGATGGCAGACTCCTCGCACTCGCGCAGGATGGCGGAGTTGGCTATCTCATCTTTGATCTCTGTCTGGATTATCTGCTGGTAGTCGGTATCAAGTACGAATATTTTAGAGGCCATTGTTATGGTATTTAGTAGTTGGTATTTTGGTATCCAAAATAGCAGGCCGGGGAACACCTAACCGAACCCGACCCGCCTGGCAGAATAGGAGATCTTTAGTCCTTTTCCTTTTTCTGAGCTGCTTTGAGTCCAGCGATCTCCTTTTTCAGTTTGTCTACATCCTTCGTGTGGGCATCTTTCAGTTTTTTCAATTCTGCTTTATGGGCATCATTGAGGATTTTCTCAGCTGCTTTCACGGCCTCATCTACCCTGGTTTGCGTCTGAGCGAGCACACCCTCCTCTATCTCTTTGGCCAGCCCTACCTGCTCCTCCACTTTTTTCACCATTTCTTCATTCTTCTCTTTGAGCGCATCAAAAGCATCCTGCTTTACTTGGAGCGCTGCTTTATTGTCCTCCCGGAGTTTGGTCACATTTTCCCCATGCTCCTCTTTAAGGGTTTTCAGATCCTCGGCATGTTGGCTTTTGATCTCTTCCAGCTCCTGCTGGTGACCTGTTTTGATGCTTTGGATCTCTTCGATGCTCACTGAGCTATCGGCATTATCCGCAAAGTTGATGATGCGTTTTACCAAATCTTTGTTGTTTGCTTTCTGGTCGGCGTTGGGAAAATAGGTGTTTGCTATTTCCTGAGCTTCTGCATGTAAATTTTTCATGATATTATTAGTGTTTTAAAATTGAAATTTGCTTGTACGTCTGGGGCCCAGGTGTATGGGCTCGCTGGCCATAATTCTGTCCATCAAAAGGTGCATCGCTCCTTCGCATGCATCGGGCCCGTCTTTTAATGTCTTCTTGCCCGGCTGAAATGCCAGGAACTGCTCAATAAGTGTTTTCATGTGGTGGCTGCTCTCTTCCGCTTTATTGAAGTACACATTGCCCCGCTCAAATGCCCCGGCCAGGCTTTGGATCCGAAGGTCTTTGTTTGGTTTCTTTCGGGTATCGCCGAGCAGGGGAATGGGATAGCCTTTACTTTCAGCCGCTGCTTTGAAATCATCGTATAGCATATCCAGCATAAAGACCTCTTCCATGTACCACCGGCAGGCTGCCGACTGGTCTCTGAGCCAGCCGTGCAGATCGTAGTGCCATTCTACCGCTTCCATGCGGGTGGCTTTTCCGGTATACGTTTTAATGATGTGGTACTCACCTTTTAAAATGCCGACAAGTACCAGGCTCTTAGAGTCGCTGGTGGCCGTGTCTTTGTAGCCACCATCGTAGTATGCCACCATGTCATTATACTGATTGAAGGATGGCAGGCTTTTAAACTGCATCCATTCACGTTTGAATGTCTTGCCTTCGGTGATAGGGTTATTGTACAACTCCGTTTGTGCTGCAGCATAGCCCAGCTCTATCTCCAGGTTGTCCACCTCCAGCTCGGTGAACTTCTCCGGCCAGGTGAGCTTTCCATTCTTATCCCGGATGTTCACCTTGCTGATGTGGTAGTGGGTATTGATCGGGTTGCTGGTATCCTGACCCAGCTGGGTGAGCTTGTCAATGTTGTCTTTGAAACGGTGCACGAGCTTGGCGATGATGGACTTCTCGTGCATGATGTTGTTTGGGATGAGCACACGCCCACGGCCTACATCCATCGAAGGTATGAGTGCGCGCATGATCCAGTCGATTCGTTTATCGATCAGCGATTCGTTTAGCACGGTCTGATCATCATCTATATCATCCAGCACGTAGAGATCCGGACGGTGCTGCCTGTTACGCAAACCCCGTGGGGACTGTCCCATACCCAGCGCGACAAAGCTGGTGCCGTCTTTGGTGGTAAACTCGCCCTCTTCCCAGGTGCCCATCTTGATTTGCTTACCATAGTCACCATTGTACTTATTGTTTCCCTGCAGCTCAGCCTGGAGATCTGAGAGCAACCGCTTGGCCGCATCCAGAGACTTACTGATCAGCACCATCGTGTGGAACTGCTTTGGCTGCTGGATCTTGAGCCACATCGGGATGAAGATGTTTGTGTGCACGGACTTCCCGGCAAAGCGGAACCACGCCACGATCACCCGGAGGATGGGGTACTTAAGAATAAGGTTTGCCAGCCGCACCTGAAAGTCTGAGCACTCCGCTGTGGCATAGTGTGGGAAGTACTCGCCCACGAAATAGCGATAGTCCTTTCGCGCTTTGGCTTTTCGTTTTTCGCGCTGCTCTTCGGATTCCTGCAGGTTTACAGGCGTGGCATTCTTCACCCACTGCAGGTGCTCCTCAAAGCTGTCGAACGCCCGGCGCTCTTTGTAGTTCGATGTGCGGTAGAACTTACTCATTTGGCATCAGGCTTAGTACAAATTCCCGCTGGTGTTCAATAAACTCTTTGGCCAGGTCTAGCTGTCCGGACTTGATGAGGTGCTCGTTAAATCCCTTGAATACCAGGGTGGCGGTCTGGACGTTCAGCTCGCGCTCCAGATTTTTTACTGTCGCCGATAGTTTCAGCACCTGGTCCGTCTCCTTAGAGTTGAGGACACGATCATCTTTGTCAGCCAGATCATAGATTGCCTGGCTTGCTTTGTAGGCATTCATGATCAGCTGATTGTTGCTGATCGTTTTCACCTTCCTTAGCTCCTCCCACTTCCCTTCTTTTTTCCATCTGGAGATCTGGGTCTCGCTGGTTTTCACATAATCGGAAATCTCTTTGCCGGTCATGCCGGTCATATAGAGGCTTTCGGCCAATATTCTTTTCTCCTTATTCGTGATTTTACCTGCCATTGGGGGTATTGATTTGATACAAATGTGCGGCAGGAAAACAGCTTTATAAACTTAGTAAAATTCAAAACTAAGAAACCTCTTAGTTGAGCTAAGAAACCTCTTATTTTTAAAATTTAGTGGTTTTTTGGTATGGTATGGCTGCTATTTCTTTGGCTTTGTAATCATTGAAAAGTACAAAATGAAACGCAAGCCATTCATTCTTTTAAAGCTCGATTCCGCCACTGCGGAGATCCTGGTCTACGGCGCGATTGCCAGCTGGAGTGATAACAATGCGAAAGCATTTAAAATGGAATTGAAGAAAGCTGAGGAAGATGGCTATACAAACCTAAAAGTTCGGATCAACTCTGTAGGTGGTGAGGTGTTTGACGGGCTGGCTATGATCCAGTCATTGCGTGACACTAAGCTCAATATCTCCATTCATATTGACGGGCTGGCGGCTAGTATGGCCAGCGTATTTGTAACCGTGCCTAAAGCAAAGGTATACATGAGCAAGAATGCCAGGTTGATGATTCATCAAAGCAACGGCTGGCAAGAAGGGGGCAGTGAGGATATGCGCCGACAGGCTGATCTGATGGATTCTTTCAATGAGCAAATGGCAGAACTCTATGCCAAGCGAGTGGGCAAGGATAAGCAATGGGTGCTGGACAACTGGATGGAACACGGAAAAGACACCTGGTTTACTGCTGACGAAGCACTAAAGGCAGGACTGGTCGATGAAATCGAGGATGGTCTGGTGAGCGAGAATGAGGAACAGGAAGTGCGAAACATTGCCGCCCGCTATGATGATGAGTTGATGCCGACCGAACCACAAAAACAAACTAAAAACGGAAATAAGATGAAAAATCTAATTGCACTATTTACGATGCTTACCAGCATCCAATTTGAAAAAGCACCGGTGGTGGCGATTGAGCCTTCAGGTGAAAAAGGAGCGCCCACTGAGGATGATCTGAAGAAAGGCATAAGCATGCTGACTGCCAAGTTTGACGAGGTGGCTGCTGAAAATGTGAAGCTGAAAAAGCAGATCAAAGATGATGCGAAAAAGAACCTGGAGGACAAGGCTAAAATGCTGGTGAACACAGCGAAAGAAGCCGGGAAGATAGTGGATGCTCAGGTGGCTACCTATGAAAAGCTGGCACTGGCTGATTTTGAAAGCACAGAGGCGGCATTGAATGGGATGAAAGGACGTGATCCATTAAGTGGTGGAGCACCACCAGCTAACCCAAACGATCCATTGCTAAAACTTAGCTGGGATGAGGCGCACAAGCAGGACAAGCTGGAGCTGATCAAAGAGAAGCACCCGGAGCACTTCGCGCAGTTGAAAGCTGAGAAGTTTCCCGAAGCGTAAGCGGCATAAATCAATTTTTAAAAACTCAAAAACTCAAATAATCATGGGAAAAGTAAGATACCCTTTTAATGACGCGGAGGCGCTTTCGATTGAAGATGCTGGCACCAGCACGCTTCAAATTGACGGCCCTGCCATTGCGTCCATAGACACGCCCGGACAGGAGATCACAGCACTAAGCTTGCTGGCCGGAGACACACTGATGGCGGGCGATGAAGTGGTGGTAGATATTTCGCAGGGAGCAACCGGCCGGGATGTGACTTTCGGATCTGCAGGCAGCACTATTGTAGCCCCGGCTCTGACGGGTGTAGCAAATGACCGTGACGTGATCACACTCGTGTGGACAGCCACTGAATTTATCGCAAAGACTGCCTGGCTGAAAATTGTAGACGCTGCTTAATCAGTGATTAAGAGCTGAGCAAAAAGGACTTTAAGGACTAATTGAAAACTCAAAATATCAAGGACTAATGAAAACTTTTAGCAAACTATTATTTAATATCATGATGGCCCTGTTTGTGGGGATGTCAGTTGCCGTTGAAAATCCCGTGGCTGGCTTTACTCTGGGGGTTGGGATGGGCGCAGCGGGACTTTTTGTAAGCTTGCCCGCCGGGGTGCTGGCCTCCACTATTCAGATCCAGATATGGGAGGACTTCATCGCCAGTAATCTCTTTAAGGGATACGAGTGGCTGAGGACATACTCCAGAAGCCGGGACCGCAATGTGATGATGGGCAAATTTGTCTACATCCCGCAGGCAGGTGCTGAGCCGGAGGTAGTTAGAAATCGTGAAACATTCCCGATTAATGTGACCCGCAGAGCAGATACTACGCTCATGTATGAGATCGATGAGTTTAGCACGGAGACTATTTCTATCCCGGAAGCTGACAAGATCGAGCTGAGCTATGATAAAATGGATGACGTATTGCAGGACCACATGAAGGCGCTGAACCGTGAGGTGGCGAGATGGACTTTGTATAACTGGGCTCCTACTGCAGCGGCCAACATCGTACCGAGTACCGGAGCAAGTGCAGCAGCATACCTGACCGGCGCGACCGGCAACCGTAAGAAGTTTTTGGTGGCAGACATTGGGTCTGGCAAGACGGTACTAAACAACCAAACCAAAAAAGAGCAAGGTAACAGAGTGGCGATCATGCGCGAGGATGCTTACAATCAGTTAAAATCTGACTCCAGTATCCAAAGCAAAGACAATCATGACCGGTACGGTGCGGTGTGGTCTAAGGGTGACCTGGTAGAGATCTGCGGCTTTAAGATTGTGCGGACGGATGTGATGCCGCGCTGGACTAACGCAGCAACGCCGGTGAAGAAAGCACCGAGTGCTGCAAACGCTGCTACGGATGAGGATGCAATCCTATTGATCGATGCGGACTTTGTACATCTGGCACAAGGTACTATCAAGTTCTTCGGAGCTACTGATGACCCTACATACCAGGCGGACATTTACAGTGCGCAGGTAAGGGCAGGATCCAGTCCGGAAAGAACCAATACCGAGGGTGTAGTGGCCGTGCACGGAGATACGGTATAAAGACAATCTTCTTCAAATTGCTGAATTGGTTGAACTGGGCCAGGGTGAGGGATTCCTTCCCTGGCTTTTTTATCACACATTAAAAAAAGGAAGATTATGCCGATATGGTTGACTGTAACACTCGCAGTAATTGGTAGCGGGGCGCTCACAACGTTTGCGGCCTGGCTCACCAACCGCCACCTGATGAATGCCCAAAAGGGGAAGGTGATGGCGGAGAAGGGAAAAACAGCGGCAGAGGAAAAGGAGATCTATAGTAAGATATACTCAAACCTGATCAAAGACCTAAACGATCAGCTGGAGGATACCCGCAAGCGGTACCAATCAGCCACCGAGGAGTTTGAGGCTAAGGTTAAGCAGCTGAGTAAGTACATCGATGACCTGGAGTCGCAAGTGAAGCGACTGACCAAACAGGTGGACGAGCTGACGAAAGAGAATAAGGATTTGAAAAAGAAAATCAAGGACTGATGGAAGCATTTGAGAAAGCATTTAAGTACACGATCGGACATGAGGGGCGGTATGTGAATGACCCGGATGATCCGGGAGGTGAGACTAAATATGGTATCTCTAAAAGGAGCTACCCACATCTGGACATTAAGAACCTAACCGTGGAAGAGGCTAAGGCGATCTACCTCAAGGACTTCTGGGAAAAGCTAGGATGTCATCAGTTAGCGGATGAAATCGCGATCGAGCTATTCGACACATCGGTGAACATGGGCACTTATAGAGGAGCAATGATTTTCCAGGATGCGCTCAACCTAACCAATAGAAATGAGAGAGACTACTCGAACATCAAGCTGGATGGAGATATAGGACCTGCAACGATTAGAGCTTACCACTCCAATCAAGTGGGCAGTAAGGTCCTTTTCAATGTGATGAACATACTGCAAGGCGAATTCTACATCGGGCTGATGAGGCGCAGGGAGGTGATGGAGAAATATATCGGGTGGTTTAACAGGGTTGAAATCAAAAAAACATAATCATGAGACTAAACGAATTTTTAGAAGAATCAGGAACCGGTAGGTTCAGCAACGCAAGGCTTGCAAACCTGATTGTGGTCTCGTGCTTCGGCGCTGACTGGATCATGCACATCGTGAGGGCGTTGGATTTCAATCCTTCATTCACGATCGTAGGCATAGTAGCGGCGGTGATGGGCATCAAGGTGGCTCAGAAAAGACTCGAGAAATGAGTGCCACTTTAGACATATCGCCAAATAGATTCTGGGGAGGTCTGTTACTGGTGTTCCTAATCATTTTGCTTATTTCATCCATGTCAGGGTGCAAGAGCAAAAAGGTAGTGAGCAGCTCCTCCTCTACTGAGGAAGTAACTACCGAGGAGGTAACGCACACGGATGTAACCAGTAAAACGGAGCGTGATCTGGAAAAGAAAACGATCACAGAAGAGTTTGGCGGTTATCTCATCGGCTCAGTGCCCATCAACCTTAGCGACCTGATCAGCAACCGGGACACTGCCACCTATACCGTCTCCGGGGATGGCGTAGACCTGGACATCAAAGTCAGCGATGGATCTATCAGCTACAAAGCAAAGGCCACTCCTACCAGCCGAACCACTGTAGAGGAAAAAGAGAAAGTAAAAGAGGAGGAGACAGAGAAGCGAAAAACTGAGCGGAAGGATACGACCAAAAAAGAGACAGAAAGCAAAACCAAAACCAAGGTAAAGACCGGGATCTGGAGCCTGCCGTGGTGGGTGTACCTACTCATCATCATGGGGCTTTTATACGGTGGTTATCGGGTGTTTAAATAAACCAAATACAGCAATGAAAAGAAGAATCGCATTATTTCTGATCAGGCTCCTGAGCCGCTTCACTTATACGGAGCGCACGGTGGCAAAAGAGCAGCACAAAGTGGAGCCGGTGATTGATAAAGATGGTAACCCGCTGGTGCTGCACTACCTGGGCAAAGACCGCCAGATGTACAAGTTTAAAAACGAGGCGGACATGGCTGTGGCCCGTGCCATTTGGAGCAAGTTTTTTGATACGGAAAAGGAGCTGAGGATCCAGCGTGATGAACTCAGTAAGAGCCTGCAGAAAACCATCGACTCTGTGAACAAAGGCGAAGTAAGCCAGGCAGGGTTTAACCTGATCATGCTCAAAGACTGGGTGGACAACCTCACCCCTATGGAGGTGCTGCTAAACCAGGCAGGCATCATGTTTTTTGATGAGGAGGAAGACCTGCGAAGGTTTGACGGTGACCGCCACCATGTGAAGCTCCAGGCGATGAAGGCACACCCGGATCAGGGTTTTTTTTTGAATCTGCTGCTGAGTCAATCGGGTATCTCTGGGGATCAATCCTTAAAAGACATCCAAAGCTATTTGATCAAAAGCCAGGTAAAAATCAAAAGCTATCGCCGGATCATTTCCGGGCAGGAAGAATCAAGTCATGGAAAGAATGGGAAGACTTAGTGCAGAGCTTTTGCGAGGGTGATCCCTCGCGCATCAAGGCAGTGAAAGAGCTGAGCTGGGAAGAGTACTGGATGTGGCTGGACAATGAAGTGAGACGAAGGACACCAAAACGAAAAAAATGAGTGTAGACTCCAAAATAAGATGGGACATAGGCGATGATCAGCTGAAAAAGCTGATCCGGCTCATGCATGATTTTGGTGAGGAAGCAGGACTCAGCGACAGGGAGATAAAAGACCTGGACAAAAGCCTGGACAAAATGGGCAAGTCCGGTGAGAAGAATACCAAGAAGGTAAAGAACGAGCTGGACGGCCTGAACAACATGGGCAAGAAGGTGGGCGCTACCCTGCTGGCCGTGTTTGCTGTGGACAGACTTATCGACTACCAGAAACGCATCATCCAGATAAGCGCGGAATACCAACGCATGGAGGCGGTACTTACTACAGCTTTGGGGTCAAACAGTGCGGCGCAGATCGCGATGGCACAGATCCAGAATTTTGCGAAGAATACCCCTTTCCAGGTAAACCAACTGACCGACAGCTACACCAAGCTGGTGAACAGAGGGATAGTTCCGGCCAACAGGCAGCTCACCGCGATGGGTGATTTCGCGGCAGCCTCCGGGAAAGATATGGAGCAACTGGTGGAGGCTATATTGGACGTGAACAATACCGAGCGATGGACTGAGCTGGGGCTAAAAGTGAAGACCGAGGGAGATGTTATAAAAGCAACCTTTAAAGGGATGACCGTGGAGGCCGAACGTACCGAAGAGGGCGCGCTTAAAATGGTGGAAGCCTTTGGAGAGATGGAAGGTGTGGCCGGGGCTATGGAGGGTATCAGCAAGACTACAGGCGGTGCGATCTCTAACTTGGATGATAGTTTCGATCAATTATTTAACACCATAGGTCAGGCGGAGAGTGGTGTGATTTTTAGAGTAGTTACTGGCCTAACAAACTTAGTTACACAGATAAATGAGCTTATCATGACAGATATGGCTAGAACCACACAGGCGGCCTCTGTCATTTTTGATGAAATGAGATCCTCTTTTGAGGATCTAGAAAGTGAGCAGGATTATATAAATAAAATTAAGGAACTAAAGGATACTAATAAAGACCTAGCAGATCAAATTCAGCAAACGGAAGCAGATCAAGAAAGCTTATCAAATGCATTAGGGGATTATGCTAATCTCACAGTAACAGAAGCGGTTGATAAAGACAAGGAACTCAAAGAAACATTAGAAGGTCTAAATGCAGAGCAAATGGCGACAATTAATGCCATCAACTTCCTTGAGATGTCAATGAAGAAGCTCAGCAACCAGACCAAAAAAACTACCCTTGAGTGGAAAGATTTTATTATAAGCACCAGCGACCAGGCGGTAATAGATAAGATGCGCGAAACCCGTGAAGAGCTGGAGCGGCTGCAAAAAGATCTGGATGGCCTTGAGGGTAGTGTGGAATTCCAGTTTGATGATGAGATAGAAAAAATGATGGATGACGCCATCGAAGTGATGGATGAAAAAGGGGACGAATTTGTAAAGGCGAATGAACAAATCGTAGAGCGGACCAAGCGGGAATGGGAAGCGATGAAGGACCACCGCAAAGAGGTGGTAGATGGGTTGATAGACCTGGGGCTTACCCTTACTGATTCTTTATTTGAAATAAACCAGCAGGACAGAGACCGAGAGTTGGAAGCTTTGGCCGCTGATACAGAAGCCAAGCTGGCACTGGCCGGGGATAATGAAGAGCGAAAAGCGGAGATACTCAGAGAAGCAGAAAGAGAGCGTCAGGAGATTATGAACGAACAGCGAGAAGCTGAAAAACGCCAATTTCTATTTGAGCAGGCTGTTGCCCTTGCGGAAGTGCTGATAAAAACGAGGTTAGCAGTAATTGAATCCATCGCTGCATCTCCATTAACCTTTGGAGAGCCCTGGGCGACCAATGCAAGAATTCAGGGGGCTATTTCTGCGGGAATCATTCTTGCACAATCACTCCCGGCGTTTGCCGAGGGTATTGAGCGGGTGCAGGGTCCCGGATCAGAGACGAGCGACAGCATCCACGCCAGGCTCAGCAAGAATGAGCGGGTATTAAAAGCAGCTCACAACAAAGAGATCGGCTTTGATATGAGCAACGAGGAGCTGGTGGCAGCTGCCAAGTTTTACAAGTCCATGCCGGGCGAGGTACGCTCTGACCTGATCAGTCTGATGAATAGTAACGCGAGCCTCGACCCTAAGATATTGGCTGCTGAGATTAGCAGACCTATCGTAAAACAACTAAAGAGCCAGCCGGGGGTGGCGATCACCATAGACGAGCACGGCTCTCACCTGAGCGTAGTGAAAGGTATGGATCGGTTCACCTATTTGGAAAAATACTTTAATGTGAAAATTAAATAGTGTCGTGCATCAGTTTAAACTCATATTAGACACCTCAAACGAGTACCTCGGCCAGATCCGAAACTGGAAGGACCTGATGCCGTTGCTACAGCGGGATCAAAGATACCGCACGATACTGCCTGCCTTCTCTTTGAAGCAACTGGAGCTGACCAAAGCAGCGGCTAAATACATCAAAGATAAGTACGAAGCTCGTGGTGTGCTGGCCAGCACCAGTGTAGAAATTCAACGACATGACGGTACGGATTTTCAGGACTACCTGGAAGGCATGGTCGACTATGCCAGCTACGACAGGGATGAAGAAAACCTAATCACTATCGTAGGTCTGAGACAAGTGGATCTAGTAAGCAAGTGGCTGAGAAGGGACGAGATCGAGACCAGCCTTCAAGAGCTAACCGACCTGGACAACAATGCGATCACCAGCTTCACTGATGAGACTATTGACGTGACCATGCACAACCAGGTGTATGACCGGTTTGTGGATGCGGGCATGTCAGAGCCTACCCTGATCCCTTACCTCACGGTTGGAGCAGGCGAGGCTATCGGCGACTATGATGCTGCTGAAAGAGATGGTCGCCATTTCATTCAACTAGGCACTAATAAGTATACCATCAATGAGATACCTGAAGAGTATTTCAATTTACCATTTGGTTACGTGCATCAAAGTGGAGATCCTACTACCAATCAGCTACGAGATCTGGTTAATAACTTCTTAGAGATCCAACGTAATGCAGACTTTTCTGAGGATATAGACATCACAGTAGATCTGGATTATGATTATGATGTTATCGTGTCATCAAATACCGGTAGCCCTGCAACTGATGGCTCAATAAAATTTGAGTACCAAGAGTATGATGGTGTGGCTGATTCTAAATCGGTGACTACTGTGGATAATGAGAGCCTCAGCTCATGGTCTAATATTGGCACGGATCCAACGGATGGAGGCCGAACGCTCTACCAAAAGACGGGCAGTGTGACTGCCTCCTTTTCAATTACGATTTCAAGTGCTGCGGGCGATGATCCAAATGATGCAATTAAAATGTGGTTTCAATTTGATGGGCCTACATCTCATCCACGCTTTAACACTACTACATCCGAAAAAGTAGACATCACAATTAACACACTCGATGTTAACATTGAGCGGCAGCTCAAGTATGAAGAAACCAACTGCAAAGGGATGCTGGTTTATGAGGCATTTCTTCGCTCACTTCAGAAGATCACGGGGGTAGCAGATCCATTACGGTCAAACTTCTACGGACGTACGGACAGTGAAGTCCATACCTACGGTAGTGATGGCGCAGGATCTAAACGAGTGGTTGCTAATGGGTTTGGTATCCGCCAGTTCCCGCTTGCAGACCATCCTATATATACCAGCTTCTACGATTTATTTCGGGCATTCAATGCGCTCGATAATATTGGTGTAGGTATCGTTACCATTAGCGGTACGCAGTACATTTCCATCGAACCGATAGAGGACTTTATGGATAGCAGCCAGGTTGCTTTCACTATCACAGATCCTGCCCAGTTTAGAGAGTACCCCGCCTTGGAGTATCTCTTCGGGTCTGTCAAGTGTGGGAACACCAGGTACGAGCAGCAGCGAGAAACGATCCTGAGATCACCGCACACACCGAGGATCTATACTACCGGCCTGGACGAGGTAATTAAAAACGAATACGATGCTGAGAACCCGGCAGTATGCAGCGGCCACCTGATCGAGCAGCTCCGCCAGCAGCCGTATATAGAGGGAGCATCCAAAGACACCCAATATGATGATGATTTGTTCATCATCGCTGTGCGCAAAAGTGGTAGTGATTGGGTTAGTGAGAAGGATGAAGATTTTAGTATGGTCAATAACATTGAGTACCCGGATGATCAGTATAACCTGAAGCTCACTCCGGTGCGGTCTCTGATCCGCCATTCAAACTTCCTGATCGGAGGATTCAAACGATACAATGATGATACAGCTCCGGACAAACAACTAAGATTCCAAAAAGGTCTAGGTAATGTATTGGTGGCCACTCGTCTCTCATCCGGGGAGTCAGAGAATACGGTGGAAAATGAAGACATCAGCGAGACTGAAGGGCGCACTCCTTTGTTTATCCCGGACTTTCAGGAGTATAAGTTTCCACTCACGCAAAGCCAGTGGACATCCTTGCTGGCTAATCCTAACCAGGTAATCACGGTGAGCTGGAGGGGTCTGACTAAGAAAGGCTTTTTGGAGATGTGCAAGGTGAAGGACGGCAACAGCATGGAAGCAGAATTTAAAACCCTTAAAATCTACGAGCCATGAGTTTTATCATATCACGTGCGAATCCGCTCAGGTTTGTGATTAAGTCACCGGCCAACCTGGTAGGACCGGGAAGGGACGGCCAGCTCTATGCCGATCAGTATCACTTTGGTATTCATGACATGGACCCGTACATCCAGCCGATGGCTAAGGACTCATGGTTTCAGTTCAATACTGATTACAGCACAAACAATATCAGCATCCGAAAGGTGACCGACCCGGACACTGTGGTACAGTCACTTTCCAAGATAGAGTTCCCGACTGATTACCTGAAGTTTGTGGTGAGCCCATCGTCACTTGAGTACGGTGAGCGATACTTTATTCAGATTGATTCATTTGAGGGTGGACAACCAGACATTCAGGTAGTCAGCGAGCCATTCAAAGCTTTAGCGGAAAATAAGCGAGTGGTAACGATTGATTACTACAATTATGATGATGCTTTTGGTGTAAACTATAATACACCTGTCAGGCTTTTTGCGGTTGGTATCGAGGGCAGCTTTTGTGATGAAGTACCTATCGGTGATCGTACCGGATTTGTGGATGATGCGGGTCTGATAAGCACACTAAGCTCTTTTAACCACAGAGGCATCAGGCTACAAACCGGACACCTTCCGGGGCATTTGCACAATATTATTAAACTGGCTTTAAGCCATGATTACATCCGCATCGATGGGATTGTTTGCCAGCCTGTGGAACCCTACGAATGGGAGTTTGAAGACGGCAGCAGCTTGGCTCAAGGCACAGCTGTGATGCAGGTGGTAGAAGACGCGATGATCAACCGTCACGAGACCAGGACAACATTCTCATTTCCTGCTGCGCCTTCTGATTTCACTTTCTCAGGTATTGGAGATCCCCTGAACGTTACTGCTAACTGGACGGATAACTCAAGTGACGAAACAGGGTTTGAAATAGAGTATCAGCTGGATGGTGGAGAGTGGACGCATTGGGAAACTACTGCTGCAAATGCGGAGACACACAATGAGAATATCAGTGCATGGGACCCGGGAGAAACTTTAAGGCTAAGAATAAGAGCTGTAAATGCTAATGGTTACTCAGAGTGGGTATACGGCAAAACAGCTTGGATATTGGAGGATGGCACTTGGAATGATGGAGGAATTTGGCAAGATAATGAATTCTGGAATGATTAAAAACTTAAAAACAAAAAGGACTATGAAACGGACAATTTTAACATGCATGATGACGCTCCTTATGATAGCGTCTTTTGCTCAGATAACCTCTATTTCCAATGGAGAATCTGGCAGCTCTGTGAGGACTAAACTGAACTCACTAATTACGAGGTATAATTTGTGGCCGACAGTATCTACCACAAATGGATATTTTCTAGTGGGAAATGGAAGTAATATTGTTTCCGAATCTCCTGCCACAGCAAGGGCAAGTTTAGGGCTTGTGATAGGAACAGATGTACAAGCTTATGATGCAGACCTCACAACACTAGGAGCTGGTGGATCTGGGGCAAGGGATTTTTTAGGATTGGGGACTTCTGACAGTCCTGGATTTGATGGCTTGTTTGTAACTTCAAACATATATACTCCAAGCATATCAAATGATCTAGGAGATATTTTGGTTGAAGGAAGCACGTTTTCGGGCAATAATTTGACTGTACCAGGAGATATATATCCAACAGGAGAAATAAGAAGCCCTGGAGATCTCACAATTAGTGCAAACCTTCAATCCGATGACCTTTTTTTAGAGGGAGATACCACATACATATTAGCAAATCAATTCATCGTTTCCGCAAATTCAGGGACTGTATTTGGGTCACCGACTGGAGGGGCAAAAGGGGCTGGGACTATAAATGCTGTAGCTATATATGACGATAACAGCTTATTGAGTGACTATGTTTTTGAAAAGGAATTTTGTGGCTATACTTTGGGTGATTATGGGCAGAATTTCCGCAGAAAATCCCTTCAACAGGAGATAAGGCATGTAAAGAAAAATTACAGCCTCAGCACCTTACCAAGTCGTGAAGAGTGGGAAAAAGACAGGCCATCACTAGGTAAACTCCAGCAGAAACTATATGAAACAATAGAAGTGCAGTTCTTATACATCATGGAGTTAGAAAAAAGGATCAGCAAGCTAGAAAAACATAAATAAAGGATTTTTTAACGTTAAAAATAGATTCAAAATGAATTGGACAATTCTAAGTTTTGGTGGAGGGATGAGCAGCTTGTTCTTCTACCTATTTGCTCCACTGATAAACTTAGTGGAGTTGTTGAAGCCTATCAGGCTTATGGCAGTATCTGAGCGCGACACAAGTGCCGCTCCCACTACTCCTACCATCTCGGATAATGCACCGGATGACTTTGCGCGGATTGTGTCTGTAGGGATTTTCAAAACGTCTGTAGACGTGAGCGGATGGGATGCAAATGATGACACGGCCTGGGATGCTCTGGAGACTTCCGGCGATCTGCATATTATTGGACCAGTGAGGGGTTCTTTGCCCGAGGGATCAATGACCACCGGCGGTGGATATGGTTTTTTAGATATGCGAAAGAAATATCATTCAATGGATGTCCCTATTGTTCATGCTAATACTGCAGAGGCAGCATTGGCTTTTTGGGATACAATTGCGGATCAACCAGGTGACTGGTCCATGATGTTTGTGTTTGAGGATCTGAAGGCGTTCATCTACCTGGGTAAGGACTTAATCCCTATTCCAATGACCTTTAACGCTAGAGCGGCAAGTGAGAGTGAGGAGATTGGTGATGAAAGATCCACTAAGGTTAATGCCATGTTTAAACACAAGCGTCAACCCTATCAAATTGATGTGAGTAGTGCTGCTGCAAACTTTAAGCTTAACTAGTGTTTAACTAGCCTTTAATGACTACATTCACAGCCCTTTCGAGGGCTGTTTTTGTGTACATTTGATTTTATTTCTTACGTACGTTTGATTTTTGCGATTCTATATAACAACAAAGCCAATTCAGTATCTACTAACTACATGAGAAACGTCAATAACACGTTGGCTAAAAACCGCAGGATTTTGGCTGAGTTGAACCCCGAGGGAAAGAAGAAAACGCACAGGGACAAGTTGCTAAAAAAAGGATTTGATTTTGATTTTCATACGAGTACATACACCACCAAGGCCGGAGATACCTATTATTTCTGCTATGAGCACGGATACTTAAATCTGGAAGAAGGTTTTGTTCTTTTGGTGGAGCGGTCTGAAGATTAAATTTTGGTAATCTCAAAACATTTACGAGGGTCTTGAATTTTAGTTAATGAAGTAAACTAATATGATCAGATATGGAAGAACCAAAGATTGCAGGTAAAGCTCCTGTGTCAATTGAAGTAGAAGAAGGTAAGACCTACGCATGGTGTGCCTGCGGTCAATCCTCCAATCAGCCTTTTTGTGATGGCTCACATGGTGGCACGGAATTCTCCCCCAAAGTTTTCAAAGCGGAAAAATCTAAAACTGTTTACATGTGTATGTGTAAGCACACCAGCAATCCCGGGTTTTGCGATGGCTCACATAAGCAACTGTAATTACCACGTTGCATGATCCAGATTCGCATCTATCACCGTTACTGAGTCAAGTTTGATGATAAAGGGATGGCAGATGCATGAGTCGGGGCATTGTATTTCAGTGCATACTATTTGGTCTCCATCTCTTACAAACAAACTGTAACTTCCTTCTTTCAGCCTGATTGAATATTTCCCTTCCGCATTCGATCGTACACTATCCACTAGTAAATTAGGATTATACGTTTCAGAGACTTCCGTAATCAATATCCAGGCAGAGATAGGTCTGGGCTCACATGGTGGAATTCCCGGACCCGGCATGCAATTTCCTTCATACAAGCCGATTGTTCCTTGGAGAGTTCCGGTTAGCTGGTTGGCCTGTTGAGCCGTGCATCCGGAGGTCCAAAAAATGACTAATAGTATACTTGAAAGGGTGATTTTGGTCATTTGGATTTGGTTCAATTATCGGTTGAATATTCTTCAATTTAAGAATAATGGTCTAACTAATTTCTTAATTTTCATATTAAACAGAACATACATTATCACTTGATAATCCATCTACCTCTATTAATAGTGCTATTTTGGAGTTAATCCATTTTAATTTACATATAAAATGAAATATTATTCTTAATTTATTCTATATACGGAATAATATTTCAATTTTTAATTTTAAGGACGAACCTTATTGGAAGTGGAAAAGAAATACCCTTATATTCGCCTGAATATTTTGTAACCTAATCGTTTTATTATGAGAAGAATTGAGCGACGGGTAAAGGCGTTGTTGCTAGCCTTTACCTTGTCCACCATGACTACTTTTGCCCAAACTCAACTACAGCGGCAAGAGATCAGCAGCAAGTACGACAAAGCAAAACTCACCCAATTAAAGCAGGATTTCAGAGCAAAGCAGGAAAGCAAAAAAGCTCAGGCCATAAACATGGCCTCCCTCCGTGGGTGGGAGATTCTAAAAGCAAATTCCGACGGATCTATTGATGAATTGGTAGCTGTCTCCAACGACGGCCAACCTATTTATTACACGATCTACAATGAAGATGCCGCTCGATCAACCAGAGCGAATCATTTGAACATTGGCGGATCTCTTGGCTTAAGTCTTGACGGCCAGAACATGACGGCTCACGTGTGGGACGGTGGTCCTACCCGAGTGACTCACCAGGAGTTTGATGGCCCTGGTGGAAACAATAGGGTATCAATCAATGACGGTGTAACCGGATTGAACGGAAACAGCTTTCATGCTCAGCACGTTACCGGCACCATTGTGGCTTCAGGAGTGCAGGCCGCTGCAAAAGGGATGGCACCACGAGCTAGGGCCTTAACCCACGATTGGAACAACGACCTTTCTGAGGCTACTGCTGAAGCTGCCTCAGGGATGCTTATTTCCAACCACTCGTATGGATATCGTGCGGATCTGGTACCAGATTGGTACTTTGGAGCGTACATTGATGAAACAAGAGACTGGGACAACCTATTGTACAACTCGCCATATTATCTGATGGTGGTAGCTGCCGGCAATGATGGAAACGACAACTCATCAAATGGCTCACCTTTGGCAGGCGCATCATCTTTTGACAAATTGACCGGCCACTCCACCGCTAAAAACAACATGGTTGTTGCCAATGGTCAGGATGCCAATGTAAACAACGACGGTAGCTTCAACTCTGTAGTTATTAACAGCAGCAGTAGTGAGGGACCAACTGATGATTATCGAATAAAACCAGATATCACTGGAAATGGCACAGGAGTTTACTCAACATACGACAATAGCGATGTTGCTTATAACTCCATCAGTGGAACTTCCATGGCTTCTCCCAATGTGGCTGGTACGTTGTTGCTTTTGCAGCAGCACTACAACAATGTAAATGGATCATTCATGAGAGCGGCTACTCTGAAGGGCCTTGCTCTGCATACTGCAGACGATGCTGGAATTTCCGGACCTGATGCCGTTTACGGATGGGGACTATTGAATGCAAAAAAAGCAGCAGAGACCATCAGCTCAAACGGTGGGGCTTCCATCGTTTCAGAGCTAACTCTAAGTCCCGGACAAACCTATACCCTCAACGTAGATTCCGATGGAAGCAATCCATTGATAGCTTCTATCTCCTGGACAGATCCAGCCGGAACTGCTAATACAGGTACTACAAACCTTTCCACTCCGGTATTGGTAAATGATCTGGATATCCGTGTTTCAAAAGGAGCTACTACTTATACCCCGTACCGATTGACTGGAGTAAACTCCAACGGAACAGGAGACAATACGGTTGATCCGTATGAGCGGGTGGATATTTCAAGTGCCACAGGATCGTATACAGTGACAGTGACACATAAAGGATCACTTTCTGGCGGAAGCCAAAATTTTTCTTTGGTAGTTACAGGATTGGGAGCATCCCAACCATGTACAGCTACTACTCCAACCGGTCTTAGCGCATCAAATGTAGGATCGTCTACTGCCAGCCTTTCATGGTCAGCAGTTGCCGGCGCTACTTATGATGTGAGATACAGACAAACAGGAACTACTACCTGGACGACTCAGGCTTCATCAGGAGCATCAGCAAGCCTTTCGGGGCTAACTCCGCAGACACAGTATGAGGCACAAGTAAGAAGCAAGTGTTCAGATGGATCAAATTCATCATATTCCAGCTCAGTGACTTTCACTACTACTGAAGTTCAACTGAACTATTGTGCTTCCAATGGAAACAACACATCAGATGAATACATAAGCCGTGTTCAAATTGGAACAATAGACAACAGTACCGGCGCATCTTCAGGGGGATATGGGGACTTTACTGGACAGTCTACCAACCTGGCTAAAAATGCTTCTGTTACCATTACGGTAACCCCTACATGGACAGGTACAACGTACAATGAAGCTTACAGCGCATGGATTGATTACAACAAAGATGGCGACTTCACTGATGCCGGCGAGCAGGTGTGGACGAGATCTGCAACTCAAACCACGCCGGTTTCCGGGACTTTCACCGTTCCAAGTAGTGCTGTGGAAGGAACCACTCGTTTGAGAGTTTCCATGAAATACAATGGAATACCAACATCTTGCGAGTCATTCCAATACGGGGAAGTAGAGGATTACACAGTAAACATTACCGTAGGTGGAGATACCCAGGCACCAACTGCACCTACTGGTTTGAATGCTTCAAATGTTACACAGACGACCCTGACATTGAACTGGAACGCTTCGACGGATAATGTGGGAGTAACGGGATATGACGTGTATCAGGGAGCTTCCAACATCGGAAGTGTAACCGGAACATCTGCTAATATTACAGGTCTGGCAGCTGGCACTTCGTATACTTTTACTGTAAGAGCGAAAGATGCGGCAGGTAATGTTTCAGCGGCAAGTAATGCCCTGAATGTGACTACCCAAAGTGCGGGAATGAGTTGTGCATCTACAGTTACACTACCATATGCTGAAGGTTTTGAAACCGGAGCTGGGTGGACGCAGGTTACCGGTGATGATGGTAACTGGCTTAGAGATGCCAACGGCACCCCTTCATCAAATACAGGACCAAGCTCAGCAGCCCAGGGATCATATTACATGTATCTGGAGGCATCAACCTCAGGAACAGGACAGATAGGAAGCAATGCGACCGCCATTTTGGAAAGTCCATGTTTCGATTTATCAGGTGAAAGTGCGGCAACCTTCGCATTCAAGTACCACATGTATGGAAGCAATATAGGCTCACTCACGGTCCAAGCTTCCACGGATGGAAATAACTGGACGAACATTTGGACGCAATCTGGAAATCAGGGTAACTCATGGCAGACTGCCAATATTGATCTGGCTGCTTACCTGGGTGATGACGTGAAACTGAGAATGATAGGAACCACTGGAAACGGATGGTCAAGTGATATTGCAATCGATGATCTTTCGGTAAGCGCGGGAAGTACCGGTGGAGATACGGATGTGACATTGACAATCGTATTGGATAACTATCCTGAGGAAACCAGCTGGCAGATCAGAGACGGTTCGACCGTGCTAGCTTCAGGTGGAACTTACGGTTCCCAGCCCGATGGATCAACCGTGACAGAAGTAATTTCCCTTGCTACCGGATGCTATGATTTTGTAATCAATGATAGCTACGGTGACGGAATCTGCTGCTCATACGGAAGCGGCTCATATAGCCTGACAGATGGAAGCACTACGCTTGCTACAGGGGGCTCATTTGGATCCAGCGAGACCACCAGCTTCTGTGTTGGTGGAGCTACTTCTTCGATATTTGCCGTGCAGTCATCTGCTTCTGTAGGTTCGCCTGTGAGCGTAAGCATGTATCCAACTTACCGAGTAGGGGAGCAACTGACAATTGCATCAAATAGGTCTGAGGTGTCTTACACCATTACAAACCTGAACGGTCAGGCAGTTGAAAGTGGTCAGTTGGTAAATGGTAAGGTATATGTAGGAAACCTGAATGCGGGAATGTACATGATTCACCTCATGGATGAAGGTGGAAAATCAATCATGAAGAAGTTTGTAAAAGAGTAACCTAAATCTAACCTAATCGGAAGCCCTGTTCACACTTGTGGATGGGGCTTTTTGTTTGGCTAGCTTCCCCAAATGAAATTGAAAATTCCACCGGTCATAATATTCTCTTTATCCCTCGGGTTGTTATTTGGCTCATATTATCTCATTCACGATTTGGCATATTCATTCATATCAAGAACTCATTTCCAGGGTGTTTTTGATAGGCGGAATGTTGTGTGTTATGATGGGCCATCATTGCTTTTCGGAACAAGAGTACCACGGTAGATCCAATGAATCCTCAAAAAGCTTATGTACTTGTGACTCACGGCATCTACAAATACACCCGAAATCCGATGTACATAGGAATGTGGTATATCCCCGATTCCCAATCAAACCGGAAGAAGAAGCGATAACCAAGCTATTCGGAAAGGAGTATAGAGAGTATTGTGAGAAAGTGAGGAGGTGGGTGTGAGGATTTTACTATTTCTCTGTATGCCCATCAGAATCATGTAGTACTATTTGTACATTCAACACAGCAAAAGTAGCAGCCTCTTTCACTTTCTTTTTAGTATTATTTATTGAAAAGGAATAGTTTTGATGAAAATCATTAAAAACCTAATCCATTAAGTATAAAAATTTTCATGAAAAAATTTCTCCTGCTGACCTTTGTATCAGTAATAATCATCCGATGCAACCCTAACGAAGAACAAATACAGCCCGATGAACCGAGGGAGAATCCGGGCCACTCCTATGGTAAGGTGAGGATAGATGATGACCCTACCCTTAAAAACCTCATGAGTGCCCTTCAGTCCTCTTCCGGTAGAGTGGCAGCCCTGGACCTGGATAGTGCGGAATATCTACATGACGAAGTATTGGACCTGACCAATTATTCCATTCTTACTTCCGGTAACCGACTGGACCGTATTGAGAACATTGTATTTGTAGACTTTGATTCTGTATACGCCGCATACAATATCATATATGAGCCATCCCAGTATCATCTGGCCAATTTGGACACGGCAAGTTTTTTGGCCTATTTCTCAGGAACAATTTCTTACCAATCTTTGGAAACAGGCGAAATCTTTTATGCCACAGAAATGCAGGATGGGGTATCCATTGATGGGGAAGCGCATGAGGGAGGACGAACCGACGGTGATGGCGATTTTCAGTACGGATGCTACATTGACCAGCAGGAAACCATGAGTTCCGAATGCTTTATACAGGTGAACACCTATGAAGTAGGTGGCCGGGTAAAATACACAACAATAAAAGTGGAAAAAACCGGCAAAAATGCCGGCCAAACACAAACAAGTACCCACTGGGTGCGCTCCGATACCAAAGAGACGATTACTGACATTACCATCACCTGCCACCTGGACACTGACTTTTCCGAATGCCACTACAATTGGTTCAATACCAATGGATACCAGGTGATCCCGCAGTTTTCCGGCAACAACTTTTCCGGGGTGCTCAGCCTGGTGCCCAGCGGCGGACCCCAGCTTAGCCTGCTTGATGCCATAGAGAAGCAATTTTACGACTTATTAGAGCAAGATCCCTTTGCCCTTATTCAAAATTGTGACCAGATCGAAAACTGGCAAGCCTTAGCCCAACATACACCCCCACAAGAGGTAATAGATAAAATTCAGAATTTAGATGACAACTATACAAGTATAATTTCTGGAGATTGGGATATACAGTACATCAAAGATGCCAAAGGCCCAGTAGTGAACCTGGACTATTTTCCTGTTAAGATCACCCAGCTTCCGATCAATCCTAACACCGGAAATCGGTTTGGGCCAACTGGTTTTTTTAACTATGTGAGAAAAAACCTAAACACCTTCTTTGCTAATAACTCTACTGAATTTGGCCCTTACAATGATGATGAATTGCTGAACTGGCTGTCCGATGACTATTTAGGCACAATTATGAGGTTTGATATCGACCTTCCAGGTCCATTTCAGCAAGATGGGAGCGTCATATGTTCTGATCAGAAAAATAGGAGTTGGATATTTACTACAATTGAATCACCACAAGATTGGAATCATCCTGTGAGTGGAAACAGACAATTTGGATTAGAACAAAATCAAGATGGAAGCTATACTTTCTTCACAAGAGGTGTTGATAGAGTAGCGGAAACGTTTGACAATTTTGTTGGAGACTTGCCAATTGCCCCATCAGCTTTTGAAGGAGCGGATGCTCTCTGGAGTGCGTTTCAGGATAATCTGGAAAATTACATCAATGACCCAGCAAATGGAGGGCAAGCACAAAAGGAAAATCCGCAAATTGATCGCCCTGATTGGGATAAGGTAAATGAAGTATTAATGGGTACCAGGCCGATTTCTGACTTAGGATGTAATTAATATAAATATGAAAAAATTTATTTTCAAATCTATAATACTAGGGCTGCTCTTATATACAATTCATATGGGTTCAATATTGATTTGTGATCACTTTTATGGACAACCGTCCGGTTATGTTTTTTCTGGCTTTGGTGTTTTTGTGTACGGTTTAATATTTGGGCTATGGGCATATGTTCTACTCAATGGCATATATATATATATATCAAGAAATGATGTTAAGAGGAGCGCTAGGTATTTAAAAGCCGTTATCATTCTTATGCTAGGATATTTCCTTTCAAGAATACCCGATATGATTGATAGTGATTTCTTTAGCAACTTTAGTTGGAGAGAAATTATTGGATTCTTACTATTGATTCCCGCTTTGGTCGAAATTGAGTTCTTACTAAGGAAAAAATTGAATAAGAGTACTTAAAGGTCTATTCAACGATCTTTCAAATGGAGGTCAACCCTCTAGATCAGAAAATCAAAAACAATGGTGGGTCGTCAGTTGTCCCCAAAGCCTCAGATAATATAATTTATCGACCAGATTGGGAAAAGGTGAAGGAAGTGTTAAATGGTAATCGTCCAATTAGCGATTTAGAATGTGACTAAACACACAATCATGAATACCTTAGCAAAAGTACTCCGTTACATCCTTATTGTCGATGGTTCAATTTTCCTAATATCATTGGTGGCTTCATTAATGATGCTTACTTTGAGCCATATCCTGATCTGATGCCCGAAGAAGGTCTGTTTTGGAGCGGTAATGAATTAGGAACCATAATACATATCGATCTATCCCCTCATGATGGAACAGTGATAGTTACAGAAGCAGAAAATAATCGCTGGATATTTAGTGTTATAAGATCACCTCTTGATTTACATCATCCGGTAAGTGGTAACAGGGAGTTTGGATTTACACAAAACAGTGATGGATCTTATACCTTCTATACGATGGGTGTTGATCGGCTTACTCAACCAATAGCCAGTTTGGTTCGAGATTTAAGATATTTAATTGATGGTCAAGATATGATGAATCGAGCAGACGATCTTTGGATGTCATTTCAGGACAAAATAAAGGAATTTGTTGAGCAAAATGGTGGATCCGCTACCCTACCATCTCAAAGGAATCAAGGAGACAGGCCTAACTGGCATGAAGCGCAACAGTTCTTAAATGGTGAAATTACTTTAGAAGAATTAAGAAATGATTGTTAAAGCATTTGAATTCTTTTTGCTAATAGCATTTATTGTATGGAGTGTACTTCTTTTCTATTACTGGGACAGAATACTTTATCCAGCAGACTACTTTAGCTACTATTTAGTTTTAACCATAGTATTTTTAGCATATAAGTCTTTTATGATTATTCAGTTCTTTGCAAATAAAAAAAAACCCAAATTATATCATTTTTTTGGATTGATTGGTTTTGTTATTTCAACAATTCTTTTCATAATTTATCCTATCTGAATAAACCAATTTGGAATTAATAAAATATCATTCATACCATCCCAAAGAAATCAAGGCGACAGACCTAACTGGGAAAAAGTAAAGGAAGTATTAAATGGTAATCGTCCAATTAGCGATTTAGAATGTAACTAAACACACAATCATGAATACCTTAGCAAAAGTACTCCGTTACATCCTTATTGTCGATGGTTCAATTTTCCTAATATCATTGGTGGCTTCATTAATGATATCTGATCGCATTATCAGTATGAATTTTGCATATATTAACTTGATAAGCATGATCGTCTTTCCAATATCTTTATTTGCTTATATTCTAATTAAAGATATCCTAAGGAATAGCACTCAATGGACAAAATTGATCTTTTACATAGGCATCAGCATCGCTTTTTTGGCTCTGCTTTTTGTGAAATATAAAAATTATTTGAATGGCTATATTGTAGTAATTCCTGGAATTGCTGCAATTCTAGCTCTCATTGTTACAACAATTTCTGATTTCAAATCAAAAAAAAGGTTAGCTTATGCATGGAGCTACCTATCCCTTATTCTTTTAATCACGTATCTAATTGCCAACTATTTCTAATCAAAAGGAATAACATCTTAATTGATCAGAAAATGCTATTCAATGTGCCAAAGATATCTCATGAAATATCTATTCCTCCCTTTATCCCTTTTTTAACCTTCCCCTTCAGTACCCATTTAGCAAAAAATTATAGAATATAAGGCCATAGTGCATCAGGAAAATCCGCAAATTGATCGCCCTGATTGGGATGAGGTGAAAGAAGTCCTTCTAGGACTGAGACCAATTTCTGATTTAGGATGCAATTAAAAAATATAATGAAGTTTATTCTAAAATTTGAAAGTATCCTAGCCAAGAATCCTCAACTTGGCAAAGCTCAGCAGCAGCGTTTTCTCTCCGGCTTGTTCAAAATCCACTTTGGCTTTTTTATTGGCACCTTGCTCATCTATCTCCGTCACCACGCCAAAGCCAAATTTCGGGTGTTCCACCTTCATGCCTTCGGCCAGGTTGCTGGTATCGCTCGGCTCAAAATCAGCACTTGGGGTATGGTTCACCTTCGCAGCAAAGCGTTTGTTGGTGTTTTCCTTCCGGATATTCGAAACGAAGTTTTTGGTAACATAATTCACCCCGGGCGAGACCGGATCACTTGAAGAAAACTTCCGGTTTACCTTGATGAATTGCGGGTCTACTTCCTCCAGGAACCTGCTGGGCTCACAGTTTTTGAGTCGGCCAAATCGATATCGGTTTAGCGCATAGCTCATATAAAGTTTCTTCTCCGCACGTGTGATCGCCACATAGAAAAGCCTGCGCTCTTCTTCCAAATCGGCGCGGCTACTCAGCATCATCTGAGAAGGGAAAAGTTCCTCTTCCAGACCTACGATGAAAACGTACGGAAACTCCAACCCCTTCGCCATGTGAATGGTCATGAGGGTTACGGCATCTTCATTTTTTTGATTTCGATCCTCGTCTGTCAGAAGTGCTACATCCTGCAGGAACGCTCCAAGGCTTTTATCTTCCCGCTCCGGATCATCGGTAAATTCTTTGATCGCATTCAGGAGCTCCTGCGTATTCTCATAGCGGTTCATGCCTTCGATGGTCTTGTCCTCATAGAGCTCCTTCAGCAAGCCAGAAGTCTTGGCTATTTGAGAGGCTGTTTCGTAGGCATCCTTCTTCTCGTTGGTCAGCCGGAAAGACTTGATCAGGGCGGCAAAATTTTCTACCTGAGTGCCTCCACGGTTTCCTACGTAGGAAGAAGCTTTTTCCATGATTTCCCAAAGTTCCTTCCCTTCTTCATGGGCAGAGACTACCATCTTATCAATCGTTGTTGGCCCGATCCCTCGCTTGGGTAGGTTGATGATCCGACGCATGGCTGCTTCATCGTTTGGATTGACCGTGTAGCGGAAATAGGCGAGGAGGTCTTTGATTTCCTTGCGTTGGTAGAATGAAACACCACCCACAATCCGGTACCGGATGTTGTTTCGTCGCAGCGCTTCTTCAATGGCCCTGGATTGACTATTGGTGCGGTACAGTACAGCAAACTCTTTCTCTGAAGCATGGCTTTGCATCTTCGTCTCAAAGATGGCGGAGGCCACCAGCTTTCCTTCCTCATTGTCTGAAGTGGCTTTGATGAGCTCAATGAGATCACCATCATCATTGGCCGTCCAGACGTTCTTTTTTAGCTGGGCAGTGTTCCTCCCGATCACTGCATTGGCAGCATTTACGATTGTCTTGGTGGATCGGTAATTCTGCTCAAGCCGGATGGTTTTTAGGTCAGGATAGTCTCTCTCAAAATTTAGAATGTTTTGGATATCGGCTCCCCGGAAAGCATAGATACTTTGCGCATCGTCACCCACCACACAGATGTTTTGTCGGACGGCAGCCAGTCTTTTGGCTATCAGGTACTGCGAGATATTCGTGTCCTGAAACTCATCGATCATTACGTAATGAAAACGCTGCTGGTATTTGTTAAGCACATCATCATGTTGCTGGAAAAGGATGTTCGTATTGAACAGGAGGTCATCGAAATCCATTGCATCGGCAGCAAAGCATCGCTCACAATACGTCTTATAAATACGCCCCATTTCCGGTCGCATATTCTGCGTATCGTCTTCCAGGTAGATGGGGTTGTTCAGGTACTCCCTCCATGACACGAGTCTGTTTTTCGCTCCAGAGATTCGGCTGTAGATGATGTTAGGTTTGTAGACTTTGTCATCCAGGTTGAATTCTTTGACGATCAGCTTGATAAGGGATTTGGAGTCATCCGTGTCATATATGGTGAAGTTGCTGGGATACCCGATTCGGCTAGCTTCTGCTCGTAAGATTCGAGCAAACACCGAGTGGAATGTCCCCATCCACAGGTTTCTGGCTTCAGCCCCCACCATTTGCTCAATTCGCTTTTGCATTTCCCTGGCTGCTTTGTTGGTAAATGTCAGTGCCATGATGTTGAACGGATCTACATCATGGGCGCGAATGAGGTGGGCTATCCGATAGGTGAGTACCCTTGTTTTGCCTGATCCGGCACCTGCTATGATCATGCAAGGTCCTTCTACATTTACTACACCTTCTCGTTGGGGGGGATTGAGTTGATCAAGGTAATCTGCCTGCGCTTCTGCCATGCGGCAAAAGTATTTGATTTGGTCAAATAATATTTTTCGACCTAAACGAAATCAGGAAATGAACCGGAAAATGTTGTTGAGAATGATGAAGCCCAGAAAGGCCAGAAAAAAAATTACTTCCAGAATGAGAATAATATTTCTTGCTTTGAATGCAGGCTTCTTCACGCGGGTGGCTTGTGTATATAAGTCGAGCTTTTGCAATTGATAAAATTACAACATTATAAAAATGTTATTGCAATGTTAACGCACTCAGCTAAATCTCGAAAATCAAATTACTTCCGTAATGGATTAAAATAGTTATCTTGTTTAGCATCAAACTAACTTAATTACACTATTATGGATTTTTCATCAATTAATTGGCTGGCAGTGGTAGTAGCTTCTGTTTCAGCATTTATTGTAGGGGGATTATGGTACGGCCCATTGTTTGGAAAGGCCTGGATGGCTGAGATGGGCTTTACCGAAGATGATTTAAAGAATGCCAACATGGCCAAAATTTATGGTACGGCCTTCGTGCTTGAGTTCATCATTGCACTTCAGCTGGCGTACTTTCTGGGTCATGGAAATACGGATCCATCCGTAGGGCAGGGAGCAGCCTATGGGTTGCATATCGGCTTGTTTTTCATCGCCGCGGCGATGGGTGTCAATGCCCTGTTTTCCAGAACGTCCCTGAAGCTATGGTTTATCAATGCGTTCTATTTCGTGATCCTTCTGACACTGATGGGAGTGATTTTGACAGTGATGTGAAAACAGATAAAGAATAAATGGCCCTCTTTTGAGGGCTATTTTTTTCGCTTAAAACCCCCCTCGTGAAAGGTTTGATCACACGTTTCATCTTTCATAGAGCATACCTGATACCTGTACTCATCCTCAGATAGAAATATCCAACTGTCCCTGAGTAGCATGTCACCATAGGCATATTCATAATAGATGTTTTTTCCTTCGATTTTGATTATTCCCTTACTCACACCCCCTAGCTTATCAAACTCATAGAATTCAAGTTGCTTTGTTTCCGAATTAAAAGCTCTAACACCCTCATTTCTCAATCCAAACTCTAGAGTCTTAGGATCTGTGGTGTAGGTTTTCACTTTCACAATCTTCCTTTCCAGTCCCCATTCGAATTCCTTCACGGTTTTGCCGTCATGACCTCCGAGTTGTTTTCCATCAGCAATCCAGGTGCTCCCGACTAGATTCTCGAAGGCCTTTATTGATTCATTTTGTGCCTGAGTAAACTGTGAGGCAATGAGAAGGGAAATCAGCAGCAGGTTTTTCATCTCTTTAGTTTCTTGAATTAGGGCTAAGTTTTCTCGGGATGGACATAATCTCCATTTGCCTTCCGTCAATATACCTGACGGTCTCGCCATCGAAGAACGCATCTTCTTCCAGCATGATACGGATTTCTTTACCCCACTCTTCAATAAATACCCCAGCATTCAATTCGATGGAGTGAGCGGTATTTGGATAGAGTGGATAATCGCCCTTGCCAGGTACACCGCCCTGCATGTCCCACAGTCCGATGGTTGGCCCGGCTGCATGCCCATGAAAGCCAATTGGGTGTGTGTAGATCACACCCTTGAGGCCCTCAGATGCGCATTGATCCAACGTAGACCTGAGTATTTCATTCCCACTACGGCCACTTACGAAATTAGAGGTAAGGATGTCCTGAACACGATTCCCTTTTTTAAATGCGGATTTTAAAAAATCCGGCACATCCTGTTCACCGGGCTTCAGCACGTAGGCATGTTGCTGCGTGTCGGTATTGAGTCGGAGATATGTAATCCCAAAATCTACATGCAGCAGATCCCCGGGATAGATTATTTGCTGTTCTGGTCGCTCGGAGAATGAGCGCAAATGATCAAAAGATTCCGGATCCTTTCGCTGGATGGATACCGAAGGATGGAACCAGGCAGTGAAACCCAACTCACGAATCCTGTCACGGTACCACCACACCACATCGTCGGTAGTTGTGATGCCAGGTTGAATTACTTTTTCTGAAAAACCCTCTGCAATGATCTGATGGGCGATCCTCACAATATTTTGATAAACGATCATCTCACTTTCGGTGCGGGTTTCCAGCCATCCTATTGCCACATTTTCCGCACCTACGACACGATCCTGATATTTCTTCGGCAGTACATCCATCAGCATATCATAGTGGGTGGATGAGATGCCATCCGCAAGCGCAAATGTTTCTGATTTATTGATACCTATTTTTTTGGGATCTTTTTTCAGGATCATATCTGCCAGCGCTTTCCACTGATCTGGCTGCATTTCCTTATTCCACATGGTCTTGAATAATTCACCTGTGTTGTAGCGGGACATCCCGAAAGTTTCCAGGGGCTTGCCTTCCCCGGGATCGAAAGCGATGAGCATTGTGGTTCTCCTGGCCGATTGCCAGGTAGCTGGCAAGAGGGTCTTAATTACAGGATCTTCGTTGTATTCCCTGGCAATGATGACCCACATATCAATGCCGGTGCGTCGCATCACCTCAGGGAGAACCGTTTGTATTCGCTCTTCCAGCCAGTTGTCAATGACCTCTGCTCTTTCCTTCATGGAAAGGATTTTTGGAGTATAGGGATTTTGAGCCCAGAGAGCTGTGCCGAGAATAATAAGGGAAAGATTAAGAATTGATCTCATGCTTTAGTGTTTGGGCACTAAAGATAATGATTCAATCTGGAGGTTATTCTACAATTATACGAGAGCTATGTTGATCACCTTCTGACGAGGAAAGTTTTATTAAGTAAATCCCTTTTTCCAATCCACTCAGGTTTACGGAATAATTCAAAGGATTTTCTTGCACGAGTTGCTCATTAAGGCTCTTAGATTCACCTCCAGAAAGGCTATAAAAAGTAATATTCTGAATTTGAAATGGTTTCGTCGAAGAAAGGTTCATTTGGCCATTTTTTACTATTGTGGGATAGGCTGTAAACTCATTTTTCTCTTTTGCTAAACCTGTTTCTACCCTGTGAACTTGAAAGTATTCAAACTGACCGTCAAAGTCCACTTGCTTCAGGCGATAGTATTCTATAGGGGCAAAAGCAAACTTATCTGTAAACTCGTACTCAATAACCTCATTGGAGTCACCATTTCCAGCTACTCTACCAATCTCATAGAAATATTTTCCATCCTCAGAACGCTCAATCGAGAAGAAATCGTTATTCAACTCAGTGGCTGTGGCCCAGCTAAGTTTTATCTCTTCGTTTGATTCCGTGGTGAAGTATAGTAGGTCCACCGGGAGTGGCGTAGTACCCCCACCGTTGATGAATTCTTCAATTTCACTAAATCCATCCCCTGAGAGGTCAGTCACGGATTCCGATTGGCTTGTGTTTCCTGTCTCATCATCAATCCAATCCCCTGTGGTAGGATTTCCAGGTCCGCCTACAGGTCCGTAGCTGGTAGCATACACTTTTCCTGAACCTGTAAATGATCCCTGATTGGCAGAGCCGTCCTTATCGAAAGTCCCACCAACAGCAATTACACCATTGTTGTTAATGTTAAGCTGATTGGCAAAATCAAAGTCTCCCAGCACTATCAAAACTCCATTTGCACCAACTGTTAAAGTGGCACCATTTTGATCCATATTGAAATTACCCTCCACAATCAGGGTGTCATTGACTGTTACACTACCAGTTATGGTGAGCAGGGCGGCTCCATTGGTGATTTTACCATTGATAATAAAACTTCCATTTTCATCATTACTAGTCGCCTGTGCATCTGTCCAACTTGCGGAAGAATTCCAGTCACCAGAATAATTATTATGCGTTGACCGTTGAGCAGAAGCCCATACAGACAAAGAGATCAGAGCTAGGTAAAGTCCGTGTTTCATTATTATCATTTGATAAATTATGCAAATATACGTAGTTGTTTATGCAACTGGTTTTCTTTTAGAAGCAACCTTCAAATTCTTCGATGGAGTCAGTATTTATGGCTTTGAAGTCCTTTTATCTACCTTTGTGGCTCAATTCGAAAAAAGCATAAATGAAGTATCTGAATAATCTAACGGAGGGAATAGGAAATACCCCACTCCTCAAATTGAACCGTATCAATGAAGGCATAAAGGGAACGATTTTGGTCAAAGTAGAATATTTCAATCCCGGCAATTCGGTGAAAGATCGAATCGCCCTAAAGATGATCGAGGATGCGGAGCAAAAAGGAATTTTAAAGCCGGGCGGCACGATCATCGAAGGTACTTCTGGAAACACCGGAATGGGCCTGGCACTGGTGGCAATTTCTAAAGGATATAAATGCATTTTCACCCTGGCTGACAAGCAGAGCAAAGAGAAAATGGATGTACTTCGCGCGATGGGTGCTGAAGTGGTGGTATGTCCTACCAACGTCGCACCTGATGATCCTAAATCGTATTATTCGGTGGCCAAGCAGCTGGAGAAAGACATCCCCAATTCATTCTATCCCAATCAATACGACCACCCGGCCAACACGCTGGCACACTATGAAACCACTGGCCCGGAAATCTGGAAAGATACCGATGGAAAAATCACCCACTATGCAGCAGGAATGGGCACAGGCGGGACAATCAGCGGGACGTCAAAATACCTGAAAGAGCAGAAACCGGATATCATTACCATCGGATTGGATACCTATGGCTCAGTTTTTAAAAAATATAAAGAGACAGGAATTTTTGATGAGAAAGAGATTTACCCATACCTGACGGAGGGGATCGGAGAGGACATCCTGCCGAAGAATGTAAATTTTGATCTTGTGGATCATATAGTAAAAGTGACGGATAAGGATGCAGCGATCATGACGCGCAGATTGGCAAGAGAGGAGGGACTTTTTGTGGGATGGTCATGTGGATCAGCGGTTTATGGCGCGCTAGAGTATGCGAAGGAAAACCTGAAAGAAGATGATGTAATGGTGATTATCCTGCCGGACCATGGAACCAGGTATCTGGGTAAAGTGTACAATGATGATTGGATGAAAGATCATGGATTTCTTGAGGATCGAAAGTTCGCTACCGCAAAGGATATTATCAGGAGCAAAAATGGATCAGCTGACCTGGTCACTTTGGATCACAAAATGAAGGTGGGAGAGGCTATCAGAGTGATGCATCAAAAGGGGATAGATCAGGCTCCTGTGGTAGAGGGGAGTGAGTTCGTTGGAAGCGTATCTGATAGTTTGCTGCTCAAAAGTCTCGTAGAGAATCCGGCATTGAAAGAGAAGTCTGTTTCCGAGATCATGGAGCCGCCTTTTCAGTTCATCTCCTCATTGGAGCCCATAGACGTGATGTCGTCCATGCTTGGAAAGGAAAAGAAAGCCTTGATGATCAGGGATGAAAATAATCAGCCGCACATCATCACGCAAAGTGACCTTTTGGTGGCTATGACGAATTAATTACATTTGACCAGCACAAATTAAATTTTTAACTCTTTACTTGCAGCCCCTTGGTTTATTCACTGAGGGGTTTTTTATTTTGACCACAAAATCCCAAAAATAAAAGAGCCAAATTTCAAACTTCAATGTCTGATAGGTTTAGCATTGAGTAAAAATGATTTCTTCCTTAGAGTTAAAATTTGATGAAGCAATTGAATTGAAAGGATATTATCTGCCATAATCAATAAATCAAGTTAAGGTCAGGTCTATGTATAATGATTTTGGAGTTTGTTTGTGATTTATTATTTGAAATTTGGAGGTTTATAACATATGAAATCAAGTCAACCAATCGGGATTTTTGATAGCGGAATAGGCGGGCTGACTGTGGCCAGAGCCGTAAAGAAGCTTCTCCCGGATGAGTCCATCATCTATTTTGGGGATACGGCGCATTTGCCCTACGGAGACAAGTCGACTGCAGCCATTCAGGCCTATTCCGTTCGTATTGCGGATTTGCTTTTAAAGCACAAATGCAAAGTGATTTTGATTGCGTGCAATTCCGCCTCTTCAGCGGCTTTTGATTTGGTCACCGAGTATGTAGGCAAGCGGGCAAAAGTGTTTGATGTGATTAACCCCACGGTTGATTTCATTAGGGAAAATTACACGGATGAGAAGGTTGGACTAATTGGCACGAAGCAGACCGTTTCTGCAGGTGTATACGCCAGAAAGATTGAGACCCTCAATCAGGGAATTTCATTCACCTCGCTAGCTACACCACTTCTGGTGCCCATGATAGAGGAGGGCATTTACGATGACGAAATCAGTCAGAATATTATTGCCAAATATCTGAATGATCCTTCTTTAGCGGACATCAGGTCGTTGATCCTGGGCTGCACGCATTACCCGATTATAAAAAATGAGATACATGATCACTTCAAAAAGCAACATCAGCAAGTAGAGATTATTGACTCAGCGGAAACGGTAGCCAAGGCCCTAAAAGCTTTCCTCGAGTACCATCAGCTGGTGAATACCGCCAGACAGGGAGCGGATAAATTTCTGGTTTCCGACTTTACGGAATCATTCGAGCATACCACCAAAACCTTCTTTGGCAGAGAAGTACACCTTGAGCTGGTTCCAATTTGGGATGAATTAGCGTAGTTTTACCGAATGCTCCGATTCATCATTTTAATAGCCGCTATTTCTTTTTCGGCATGTAGCGTGACCAAGAGCACACAATCTATGCACCCATTCGATGGTGGAAGCGTAGGCTGTGGGAATTTCATCGTTTACAAACTGTCCGGTGATAATCAGGAATATGTCTCCGTGGTGCTGGATGTGACTTCTATTGAATTGCAGAAGATGCAAGCATACTCTGTAGATAAGGCTGAGGTGGTAAAAGTGAAAAGAAAAAAATACGACGGCCCGATCAATGCCTCACTTTGCAATGATGTGATGATGCAAAAACCTAATGAGCTTCTTGAAGAAGTGGCGATTGATGGCATTGTAGAAGTATATGTAGACTTGCTGGAAAAGGAGAAAGCAGAAAAAAAGGAACCTTATAAAGTGACCATAGTTCTCAAGAAAATAGTTTTTGAGACCATGACCATAGATTATTTACGTCTCGAAAACATTAATGTAGGATGGCTACCAGGATAACAGTATTAGCAACAATTCTTTTTGCACTTTCAATCGATCTAAAATCCCAGGAACTTCAATGTTATACTCCTGAGCTTACATTGGCTCAGAAGCAATTGCTGGAAAATTTTCAAAATCAGAGAAGCACATCAGTCAATCTTTTATCTGATCCGGCCACAGTTGCTATTACAGCTCACATTATCAGACGTGATGATGGCGGTGGAGGCCTCACGGATCAGCAGCTATTTGATGCAATAGATAATGTAAACGATTACTATGCAAACGCAGGGATGTCATTTTTCATCTATGAAATTAACTACATCAACAGCACTCAATTTTTTGATTTCGTCACTTCTGATGAGGATGCACTTAACGAGCCAAATGATAT
The DNA here is from genome assembly GCF_040223195.1 of Ekhidna sp. Classification (GTDB taxonomy): domain Bacteria; phylum Bacteroidota; class Bacteroidia; order Cytophagales; family Cyclobacteriaceae; genus Ekhidna. The sequence goes on from NZ_JAVKDX010000010.1 coordinate 89,775, forward strand.
TGAAAACACCATCAATATCTATTTTGCCAATAGCGTTGGAGATGGGGAGGGGGGATTCTATTGTGGTTACGCATATTTCCCAGGTTGGAAAGACATCATTCTGATGGACAACTCATGTGCAATAAATGGAAGCACCTTACCTCATGAGATTGGTCACTACTTCACTCTTTACCACACTCATGGAACTACAAATACCGGCACAACCGACGAGATTGTTATAAGACCAGGGGAGGAATCAACAGCATGTGAGGTAGATTGTCTGCCAGCAAACTGTGATACCGCAGGTGATCAGCTTTGTGATACAGAGGCAGACCCTAATTTATCAGGCGTAGTGTCAGGCTCATGCGATTACACCGGGACCGCCGTGGATGGGAATGGCGATATTTTTTCACCTAATACCCACAACATAATGTCTTATTCTGTTAAGAATTGTCGTGATTTTTTCAGTCAGGGTCAATATGATCGGATAGCCTCAGGATATGTAAACCACCGATCCTATCTGTTGGGCTATGCTATCAAGTTTGAGGTTGAAAACCAGCAAGTGTGTGTGAACGATATGGTTGAGTTTTCAAATACTTCTGAAGAAATGACCGGATTTAGCTGGACATTTGAAGGCGGGTCTCCCTCGTCTTCTAGTGATGAAAGCCCAATGGTTAGCTATGCCGAGCCGGGCACCTATGATGTAACCCTCACAGCCATGACTCCAGGAGGAGACGAAGAAGAGCTTTATCTGGAAAATTATATAACCGTATATCCGGGCGGTGAAGCGGAAGGTATAATGGCTATTTCTGATTTTGAGGAGTTCGATGAAGCCAATACAATAGATGCACAACTGACAAATGATGATGGGTTTTCATTTATTATTTCAACCGAGGCATCAAGAAGTGCGACCCAGTCTTTGCATATGGATCATTACAATTATGAAGGGGCTGATGAAATCGACTACTTCAATTTGCCATTAGTAAAGACAGATCAGCACAAGGTGTTCGAATTGACTTTTGAATATGCCTATACTTATTATTCTGATATAGAGGAAGGTGACTACACCGATACGCTGGACATAGTCTTTTCTGATGCATGCAACATTGATTGGGAATCTGCATGGAGAAAAGGTGGGGAAGAGCTTAGTACAGCTGATCCATTGACTGACCGTTTTGTTCCGGAAGCTGGTGATTGGATGAGTGAAACTGTACTAATTGAATTTGACCAATCCATGGAAGGTTATGGGCGAGTGGCATTTCGAACCAAGAATGGATATGGGAATAGTCTATTTGTTGACGACTACAGGCTTGAGCCTGCTGTATGTGAAGAGGTATATGAGATTGTACAAGATGGTGATCAACTTATGGTTGATGTATCTGAAGAATTAGATTTACAATGGTACTTTGATGAGGAAGCTCTTGAAGGAGAAACAGGTTCATCAATAACGGCTACTGATATCGGGGCATATACCGTTGATGTCAGCAATAGCTCCTGTACCAATACCACTGAACCATTTATAATCCTTGGTGTAGATCAGATCGAGGCTAGTCTAAAAATATATCCCAATCCCGCTCAGGATTATTTGAACCTATCACTCACCGGAGAGCCTAAAAATGATATTCAGCAGGTTTCAATTCGAGATATTTCCGGGAAGGAGATTTTAAATCAATCGTTTGCTGAAAGGGTAGACGTGCGATCGTTAAATTCAGGTCTCTACATTGTAGAGTTTCATATGAATGGACAAAAGATCAGTCGTCGCTTCCTGAAACAATAAAGAGCAGGTAAATTCGAGTGTGATTTCATTCGTCTTCTATCTGGCCTTCCTTCTGATCTTCGTAGTTTTCGCTGTGTATGCTGAGCGGAAAACAGCGGCATTTATCCAGAATCGACTGGGTCCTATGGAAGTAGGGCCCAAAGGAATCCTTCAAACAGTAGCAGATCTGCTAAAGATGCTCCAGAAAGAAGATATTCGAGCTAATGCAGTTGATATAGTCCCATTTTTGATTGCCCCCTTCATTGTCTTTGCAGCTGTTTTTTGTGGATATTCTGTACTTCCAATAAGCAGTGAATGGACAGGATCAGCAATTTCCAGCGGAGTATTTTTTTTGCTTGCTATTGTCTCATTAGACGTGCTCGGGATTTTGATGGCTGGCTGGGCCTCCAACAATAAATACAGCCTTTATGGTGCGATGAGATCTGTTGCACAAATTGTCTCCTATGAGGTACCACTGGGGTTAAGTGTGCTTTGTGTCATCATCATGAATGGCACCCTAAATCTGAACCAGATGAGTGCGCTTCAGGATGGTGGGATGCTGGCCTGGAACATTATCAGGTTCCCGATCCTGATTATCCCGTTCATTATTTTTTTTATAGCAGGCCTGGCGGAATCCAATCGGGCACCCTTCGATTTACCAGAGTCTGAGTCAGAACTTATTAGTGGATATCACACCGAATATTCCGGCTTTCGCTGGGGTATGTTTATGCTCTCAGAGTACGGAATGATGCTACTGATTTCCATTCTTGGCGCCATACTTTTCTTCGGTGGATGGAGTTCACCGATTGCCGATATGGTCAGTGGACCTATTTGGGGAGCTTTTTGGTTACTGTCCAAGGCGTTAATATTGGTATTCATTCAAATGTGGGTGCGCTGGACTTTCCCACGACTGAGAGTAGACCAGTTGATGAGCCTTTCGTGGAAGTACCTAACACCAGCTTCCATTTTAATGTTGTTTGTGTGTTCCTTGTGGAAACTTTGGATAATGAGCTAGGTACATGAGCTACTTTGGAAATATAGCGATTGGAGCAAAGACAACCTGGAAAGGATTGATGCTTTCTATCCGTTACTTTTTTCAGGCCAGGTTTGGTAGGAAAAAGGAATGGGTGGGGGAGGACAACTATTTTGAAAAAGCTCGTGGCACTTTCACGGTGCAGTATCCCAAGGAGCAAATCCCAATTCCTGATCATGGCCGGTACCAGCTTCACAATGAAATCGACGATTGCATCGTGTGCGACAAGTGCGCCAAGATCTGCCCGGTGGATTGCATTGACATTGAGCCAATTCGGTCGCCGGAGGTTTTCGGGCAGACATCCGATGGCACGCCTCTTCGCATTCATGCAGCCAAATTCGATATCGACATGTCGAAGTGCTGCTTTTGCGGGCTATGCACGGTGGTATGCCCAACCGAGTGCCTCACCATGACCAAGGAATTTGATTTTAGCACTACAGATATCCTTGATCATAATTTCTCATTCAGCAAGATGACCGATCAGGAAATTGCGGAGAAAAAGAAGGAATTTGAAGACTATCAAGCAGACAAGTTGAAAGCTAAGCCGGAACTGCCGCCTGTGACAAGCGAAGCAGATGTGATGAAACGACCAACTGCTAAACCTGTTTTTAAACCACGAATCCCGAAAAAGAAATGATCATCGCTATCCAGGTTTTTTTGGTATTGATGGTGCTTATGGGAGTATCAATTATCGTGCTGAGCAGAAACATTATACATGCCGCCTATGCACTTTGTCTGACTCTGATAGGCATTGCCGGTATTTATGTGGTCTTGATGTCTGAGCTGCTGGCGGTTGTTCAGATCATGCTGTATGCTGGAGGAGTGGTTATTTTGTTGGCCTTTGGGGTGATGATGACCAACCGGCTGAGAGGAGAAAAAGTACTATCAGGATCAAATAACAAGGTATTTGGAGGAATACTTTCGTTGAGCCTTTTTTCAGGATTGGTTTATGCCATATCAAAAACCACATTTAATATTACAACAGCCGGGGAAACAGATCAGATTAGGCAAATCGGAGTTTCCTTTTTAACCGAGCACATTGTTGCTTTTGAACTCATTGCATTTATCCTGTTGATTGCGCTGGTAGGAGCGGCATACCTTGCCAAAATGGCTGCTGATGAATGAAACGATGCTAACATATTATCTCTACTTAGCCGCCTTCCTCTTTTCATCGGGAACCTACGTGGTGCTCACCAAGCGAAGTGCCATTTTCGTGTTGATTGGTGTGGAGTTGATGCTCAATGGAGCCAATGTAGTGCTGGCTGCTTTCTCACAGTTTGATGCTGGATTGAAAGGACAGATTTTTGCCATTTTTGCTGTAGTACTCACGGTTTGTGAGGTTTCCATTGCCCTGGCCATTCTTTTAAATATTTACAGGAAAACCAAAGCATCCAATCTGGATGAGCTGACGGAGGTAGGAAACCCATGAGCCCAATCATCAGTATCATATTGGTTTTGCTTGCGCCGCTGATCGGAGGGGTACTGACGTTTATTTTAAAGAAAAGTGCAGTTTCAATAGCCAGCCTCTCTATTGCTTTCCTTACATCCATGTTGCTCGTATTTTCATCGGAGTTAGTGATAGCTTTTGAGTGGCTTCCGGGATATGAACTAAGCCTTCGGATTGACGCGGTGGCAAGTATACTGATCGCACTCGTTTCATTCATTTCGCTATTGGTGCATGTTTTCTCGCTAGAGTATATGAAGGAAGAGCAAGGGAAGCACCGATACTTTGCCAAGCTCGGTTTATTCACCTTTTCCATGATTGGTCTTTTGACGGCTGACCATCTGATTTTGCTGTTCGTTTTCTGGGAATTGGTGGGATTGTCCTCGTACCTGCTCATTGGCTTTTGGTATGGAAAAGATGGAGTTCCTGCTTCTGCGCGACTGGCCTTCATGGTAAACCGGGTGGCCGATGTGGCGCTCTTGGCTGGTATATTGATCCTTGATTTTACTGGCGAATTATCAATTTCAGCATTTGACAAGCAGTGGCTTTTTCTTCCGTCCATCCTGATAGCGATTGGAGCATTTGGGAAGTCTGCTCAGTTACCATTTTCCGGCTGGCTCACCAAAGCCATGGTGGGACCTACTCCGGTTTCCGCATTGATCCATGCTGCCACCATGGTAACAGCAGGTGTGTATCTTCTTTTCAGGGTGGCCCCTTTTCTGCATCCGGCAGCTCTGATGGTGATTGCATTGGTTGGGATCCTGACTGCCTTTTATGGTGCCTTGTGTGCCCTTTTCCAACATGACATTAAAAAAGTATTGGCCTACTCTACCATCTCCCAACTAGGTTACATGGTTATGGGGGTTGGGGTAGGTGGTGCCGATGCGTCCCTTTTCCACCTATTTACCCATGCCTTCTTCAAGGCCGGGATGTTCCTGGGAGCTGGGGCCATCATTCATTACTTGCATCAGGTGAGTGACAAGGATCCTCAGGACATGCGTAATATGGGTGGGCTGAGAAATCTGATGCCGTGGACATACAGGACATTTATGATGTGCGGATTGGCACTGGCAGGTATCCCGTTTTTTAGTGGATTCATGTCAAAGGAAGGAATTCTGATTGCGGGATGGGCCTGGGCAGAGCAGCATGGCACCTGGGCATATCTTGTTCCTGATTTAGGCTTAATTACCGCCTTCTTGACGGCACTCTATGTGGGCAGAATGATGCTATTGGTATTCTGGGGTGAACCACGAATTGCTGGATTCAAAACAAAATTTACAGAGGGGTTCGGTTTCCGAATTCCATTGACAATCCTCGCACTGGGTGCTTTGTGGGTCTTCTACAGTTGGAGCCCATTTTCACATTACAGCTGGCTAAATGCTTTACTTCCTCAGGGGATTGAGCCGGTTTCGGACTCAGCGTCAATGATCATTATGTTCCTTTCAATTTTGCTGGCATTGGCAGGGATGGTTTTGGCGTACTCCTTTTTCAAGCCGGGTTCATCCTATTCATCGAGCTACGGTAAATATGAAGTTGAAAGATTCAGGCTGGCATTGAATGGATTTCTGCTAGTACGCTCGTATGAGAAAATTGGAAGTGGAATAGAGCAGTTATCTCAGTCTACTTTCAAGGTGGATCAGCGAGTGATTGATGGTACAATCCACCTTCTTGGTGTGTGGACGGTGGTTTTATCGAAGATCATTTCACTCATTGATCGTTTTATTGTCGATGGGCCTATTGACCTTTTTGGGCAGATCTCCTCATTCATTGGAAGTAGATTAGCGTCGCTAAGTTCACGTGACTCACAGACGCAACTAGCGTGGTTGGTGTTGGGAGTTATTTTGATTTTAACCTGGATACTATTTCTTTAGCGCAGCATGCAAAACATCCTGACCTACATATTCCTTTTTCCATTGCTCGTATCGCTTGCGATGCTCTTCATTCCATCCGAGCGATGGAGGATATTCAGAAGACTGGGACTGGCTGCAGTGGGGGTGCAGTTTATGCTTTCCATCCTGCTGATGGTGAATTTCGACCAGAGCCTGAGCCCGGAGAGCTGGGCTGGTGCTTTTCAGTTTGTGGAGAAAATGGACTGGATCAACCTATCGATGGGATCCATTGGGTCTATCAGCATTCAGTATTTCCTGGGCGCGGATGGGATCAGCCTCCCACTTGTGGTTTTGTCCACATTTGTGTTGCTCATCGGGGTGATCTCTTCATGGAATGTCCAGGAAAAGGCAAAAGGGTATTTTATCCTATATCTCATACTCAGTTCCAGTATCATCGGGTGCTTCATCGCACTTGATTTCTTCCTTTTCTACCTCTGCTTTGAGTTTATGCTTCTTCCGATGTTCTTCCTGATTGGGATTTGGGGAGGTACCAGAAGATCTTACGCTTCCATCAAGTTTTTCCTGTACACACTACTAGGTTCACTCTTTATTTTGGTGGTAATGATCGGCCTTTACCTGAGTGTCTTGGATGGAGAAGTGAATACGTTTAGCCTGGTGAACATGATGGATGGCAACTATGAGTCAGGTACCATCCTTGATCCAAATTCATCACAGCTGATACTAGGATATTCTGCTAGAGCACTAGCATTCCTATTTCTGATAATCGGTTTTGGAATCAAATTACCGGCGGTTCCGGTACATACCTGGCTGCCGGATGCGCACGTGGAAGCACCCACACCTATTTCGGTGGTATTAGCCGGATTGCTTTTGAAGGTAGGAGCTTACGGATTGCTTCGGATTGCTTATGGGATATTCCCGGATGTGGCGGTTGATTTTTCAGGATTTGTTGCTATCGTAGGGGTATTATCTATTCTTTATGGAGGAATGAATGCCCTGGCCCAGCGGGATCTGAAGCGTATGGTAGCTTATTCTTCCGTTTCTCATATGGGGTTTGTACTGGTAGGGCTTGCTTCATTGACAGCCGTCGGCTTCTCCGGCTCACTCTTTCACATGGTCTCTCACGGTTTGATTTCCCCGGCTTTGTTTCTTATCGCCGGAGTTATTTATGATCGGACAGGAAACCGACAGATGGAGAACTTTAGTGGTTTGGCGTCAAAAATGCCCATGTACACCTTTTTCATGGCGGTCTTTTTCTTTGCCGGGCTGGGGCTGCCAGGTCTCTCGGGATTTGTGGGTGAGTTGATGGTGTTGATGGGGGCATTTGGAAGTTCGAAGCTTTCTGTGTGGATTGGAATTTTGGCAACCATAGGCATTGCAATTTCGGCAGCCTACTTCCTGTGGACGATCCAGCGCATGTTCTTTGGGAAATACTTTGTGCGGGAGTCGGTCTGGGAGCCGAATATGACTGACCTGACCATGCGTGAAAAACTGATGCTAATCCCTCTGGCCATATTGGTTTTACTCTTAGGTGTTTATCCACGTTTCATGCTTGATTATTCTAACGAGACCATCGAATTTTTCATTCGGCAGATCACCAATCTTCAGCCATGAACCTGAGTGAGCAGCTAAATGAAATTCTCAATGACCTGCAGCAGGTTTCTGCAGAAAGTACCCTCATGCTTGGGGCAATTCTGTTGCTGATTGTGGGATTGATTAGTTCAAGAGCATTTCTCTTAAAGACCATTTTTTCGGTCGCTATTATAGTAGCGCTCTATTTTAATGATCATTCAACATCTGGGGTGCTTATTCTGGGTAGCATTAGCGCATCTCCCATAAGTATTCATTTCAGCTCTTTGTTCCTAAGGGTTGCCCTTCTCATACTGATTTTCCGCAGAGGGAACGAGCATGCAGTAGAGTTTTATTTCTTCATTCTGGCCATGCTGGTTGGAAGCATATTTATGATGAAGGCTAACAGCCTGCTGATTGTTTACCTGGCCATCGAAACCGTTTCACTCGTATCTTACATCCTTACCAACTTTTCCTTTAAGAAAAGTGGCTTTGAAGCCGGAATCAAGTACTTACTGTTTGGAGCCATCAGTTCGGCAGTGATGCTGTTTGGTTTAGGGTTGATTTATGGATCAACGGGCACCTTTCTCCTCTCCGAATGGAATGAAACCACATTTCAACCGCTGATCGCTCAGGTGGGATTTGTGATGATGCTTTTCGGATTTTTCTTCAAAATTTCCATTGTGCCATCGCACATTTGGGTGCCTGCCACCTATCAGTCTGCACCGGCGGATGCAGTGGCTTTCATGTCTGTAGTGCCCAAGATTGCCGGATTGGTATTACTTAAAAAAGTATTTGAGACTAGTGTGTTTCTTCCCGATCATTGGGTGTATGACCTGACACTGATTTTGGGAATTGCAACTATCATCATTGGTACACTGGGTGCATTTCGACAAACCAATGCCCGCCGGGTGGTCAGCTTTGGAGCGATTGCTCATTCCGGTTTTTTGCTACCATTTGCCTTGATCAATACCGAATTGTCCGATCAGTCTTTCTGGTACTACTCAGTTATTTATGCGCTGATGAATTTAGTAATATTCTTCCTTCTCGATAGCTATGAAAGAAAGGGGATAAATGAGCTTTCGGATTATTCAAAAACAAAGCCAGAGTGGATTGGGGTAATGTTTTCCTTAATACTGGTTTCTTTGGTGGGTCTACCACCGCTGGCCGGATTCATGGCGAAATTCTTTCTCTTCAGCACTTTATGGGAGAACTATTATTTACTGGGAGATACACTTTATCTGTGGTACCTGATTGTTGCGGTGCTGGCTACTGTTGGTTCATTGTTTTTCTACCTCCAAATCCCCAAGCGGATTTTCCTCGATAGCGGTGAGAACAACCAGTCTGTCAATTTCAATTTCTCAACGAAAATTGTTGCAACTCTTTTCACTATTGCGCTGTTATTGTTGTTCTTTGCACCTAAGCTGGTAACTGTAATGCAACAATTGGTTAACAACGTCCATGAGTGACCCGATAAAACACGAATGTGGCATAGCCCATCTCCGCCTCAGGAAACCCCTCCAATATTACATTGACAAATACGGCACGCCTGCCTATGCAGCCAAAAAAATGTACCTGCTAATGAAAAAGCAGAGCAATAGAGGGCAGGATGGAGTAGGAGTAGCCAGCATCAAAATCGACATACCACCGGGATTGAGATATATTTCCAGATATCGTACGATCAATTCCAATCCGATTGAAGAAATTTTCGGGAAGATCAGTAAGAAATACCTAAAAGCTCAGAAAGACCCAAGCGGCGACATGACCAACGCAGAATGGTTGAAGGAAAACTACGCCTTTACTGGGGAATCATGGCTGGGACACCTCAGATACGGGACTCACGGCAAAAACAGCATTGAAAACTGCCATCCGTTCTTGCGACAAAACAACTGGCGAAGCAGAAACCTGGTGATGGCGGGCAATTTCAACATGACCAATGTGGAGGAGCTGTTCAATATTCTTGTTGGGTTGGGCCAGTTTCCAAAGGATAAGGTGGATACTGTGACCGTGATGGAAAAAATTGGCCATTTTTTGGACGAGGAGAACCAGCGAATTTTTGATAAATACAAAGACCAGTACACCAACGAGGAGATCACCTATAAGATTGAGGAGGAGATAGACCTTCAGCGGGTGCTTCGCAGATCATGTAGGGATTTCGACGGAGGCTATGCCATGGCGGGAATCATCGGATATGGCGCATCGTTTGTAGCCCGTGATCCGGCAGGGATTCGTCCGGCCTACTATTATGCGGATGATGAAGTGATCGTGGTGACGTCAGAGAAGCAGGCCATCAAAACGGCTTTTGGTTGTGAATATTCTGAAATCCAGGAGGTGAAACCGGGTCATGCCTTGATCATCTCCAAAGACGGAAGCTATGAACAAAAGCAATTTATAGAGCCAATTGAGAGAAAATCCTGTTCGTTTGAGCGAATCTATTTTTCACGAGGTACAGATCCGGATATCTATAATGAGCGAAGAAAGCTCGGTGAGTTGCTGGTGCCACAGGTATTGAAGGCAATCAATTTCGATCTAAAAAATACAGTCTTCTCATACATACCAAATACTGCGGAAACATCCTTCCTTGGGCTGATGAGAGGAGTGGAGCAGTACCTCATCGCCAAGCGCAAAGAAGTGATCCTGGAAGGAAAACCTTCAGCAGATTCCATCGAGGAGATGCTAAACTTCCAGCCCAGGGTAGAAAAATTGGTGCTGAAAGACGCCAAGCTCCGAACGTTCATCACCGATGATAATAGCCGGGATGAGCTGGTGTCTCACGTGTATGACACCACTTATGAGGTAATCAATAAGCATACGGATACGCTCGTGGTGATTGACGATAGTATTGTCAGGGGTACCACACTGGAGAAAAGTATCCTTACACTCCTTGATAGACTTGAGCCGAAAAAGATTGTCATCGTATCATCCGCTCCTCAGATCCGTTTCCCTGATTGCTACGGGATCGATATGAGCAAGATGAAAGAATTTACTGCCTTCAGAGCAGTGCTTGCGTTGCTCAAGGAACACAACAAAGAAGAGTTACTCGACGAAGTTTTTGACAAATGTCTTGCTAGTCAAGCTGAAGATAATCCAAAGAACTATGTGAATGAGTTGTACAAGCCATTTACTTATGAGCAGGTTTCGAGGAAAATAACCGAGATTGTGAAGCCGGAGGGAATGAAGGCGGAGGTTGAGGTGGTTTATCAGACCGTTGAAAACCTACACAAAGCCTGCCCTAATCACTTGGGAGACTGGTACTTCACCGGAAACTATCCGACCAAGGGAGGAAACCGGGTAGTTAATCGAGCCTTTGTGAACTACATGAAAGGTGTGGAAGTGAGGGCTTACTAGCCAGTATCACACCGAAAAACTCTCTCCGCATCCACAGGTTCTGGAAGCATTCGGATTCACAAACTGGAATCCTTTGCCATTAAGCCCATCGGAGAAATCAAGTGTAGTTCCGAGTAGGTAAAGCAGGCTCTTTTTGTCAACCAGGATTTTCACTCCTTTATCCTCGAACACCTCATCCGCATCCTGCACTTCAGGATCAAATGAAAGGTCGTACATCAGGCCGGAACAACCCCCGCCTTTTACCGATACACGGATATTATGATCCAATGATTTGCCCTCTTTTCCCAAAAGGGTCACAATTTCTTCTCTCGCTTTGTCAGTCACATTTATCATCAGGCCACAGGGTTTAATACAATGCTAAATACTGTTATGTTATTCATGTCTCGCCCATAATACAGCTTGTCCATGGCATCATACATGTTTTTTGCGCGGAAATAGGAGGTTTGCAGCTCGTTCATTCCCTTCATCATCCACTGGATCGTAAAAGAGCTCTCTTTGTCCTTATGTGTTCGCACATAGTCGAGCATTTTATGGAGCACATCCGTCTTATCAAATCCGGTGATGGCTTTGAACAGAAACGACTGATTATGTCTTGGGTTGATAGTGATCAAATCCAGCCTGGTTTTCCCATCGTTTTTTGAAAACTCAAAAATCACCTCATCGCTCCTCAGTCCCAGGAAGTTTTTTATCTCATTTTGAATCTTTGCCGATTCTACGTGAATGTCTGATCGTAGCTCCATTCTCTATCAATTAATCGGTAAACTTTTCAGATCGACTGAAAGTTCCTGCATTTTTGCAAACTTACTTAATGAACACGCAAATGTGGAAAAACGTTGAGCATATTGGCATAGCGGTCAGAGATTTAGCAGGTGTTAATGAAATTTATACAAGGTTATTTGGCGAGCCACCATATAAAATGGAGTCTGTAGATACCGAACAGGTGGATACTTCTTTTTTCAAAGTAGGTCAAACCAAAATTGAGTTTTTGAGTGCGACCGATGAAAATAGTGCGATTGCAAAGTTTATTGAAAAGAGAGGGGAGGGCATCCACCATATAGCATTTGAAGTGGAAGATATCCATTATGAACTGGAGCGTTTACAAAAGGAGGGCTTTCAGTTCACTCGACCAGAAGTATCAAAAGGAGCGGATAATAAGCTGGTGTGTTTTGTGCATCCAAAATCTGCGAATGGGGTGTTGGTAGAGCTTTGTCAGGAGATACGGGAATAGAAATTTTAAGTCACCCTGAACTTGTTTCAGGGTCTAGATGCTGAAATAAATTCAGCATGACAATAGAAACGGATATGAGCGAAGAAAAAAGAACAGAAATAGGAGAGATTGGGGAGTTTGGTCTCATCGAGCGGATTGCCGGGCATTTCATACCTAAAAACGAAAAGACCGTCAAAGGAATCGGGGATGATACTGCTGTCTATGATCTGGGCGATAAATATTTACTGACCACATCTGACATGCTGCTGGAGGGAGTTCACTTCGACTTATCCTACATGCCACTGCCACATCTGGGATACAAAGCAGTCGCCGTAAATATCTCAGACATTGCTGCCATGAATGGCACGCCCACACAGATCACGGTTAACCTGGGATTGAGCAATCGCTTTTCCGTAGAAGCCGTGGAGGCGATCTATGAGGGAGTAAAAGCTGCCTGTGATGAGTATAATGTCGATTTGGTAGGTGGAGATACCACCGCCTCACCTTCCGGACTTGTGATTTCCGTGACCGCATTGGGTGAGGTAGATAGAGATAAAGTCGTCTACCGAAATGGTGCGATGGAAAATGATATACTCTGTGTGACTGGCGATTTGGGTGGTGCATTTGTTGGGCTACAGGTGCTGGAGCGTGAGAAGCAGGAATACCTCGCCAACCCGGATATGCAACCCCAGCTTGAAAAATACGACTATGTGGTGGGACGCCAGCTAAGACCCAAGGCCAGAATGGACATCATTCACGAATTCAAAGATTTGGGTATTCAGCCCACATCTATGATTGATGTTTCGGATGGGTTGGCTTCCGAAGCTTTCCACCTGTGCAAGCAGTCAGGACTTGGGGTGGCCATCTATGAGGATAAACTCCCGATTGAGAAGCAGGCCTTTGAAACTGCTGCTGAGTTTAGCATCGATCCCAACTCCTGCGCTATGAACGGCGGGGAAGATTACGAACTACTTTTCACCATTGGTCAGGATGATTTTGAAAAGATCAAAAACCACCCGGACATCCATACGATCGGGTATATGCAAGCAAAAGAGAAGGGTAGAACATTTGTGACCAGAAGCCAGAATGTAGTGGAACTTCAGGCGCAAGGTTGGAGGCATTTTTAAAACAAAAAAACCACCCGCCAGTTTGGCGGATGGTTATCACCTAATCACTAACTCTACTACTACTACTATTTATTTACTTGCCACCAGTCTTACAGTCAGATCGAAATTGTCGTAGATCGTCTTGTCGCCCAGGTTGTCGAAGAAGCTACCAGAACCATATCTCACATCATATTTAGATCTATCGATTATGAGTGTAGCGGTAGCAGTCACTTTCCCGTCTTTTTCTTCCACATTTGCTGTGAACTGCACTTCCTCCGTTTTGTCTTTGATCGTCATGTTTCCGATCACTTTGTATTTTCCAGGGCCTTGAGGTACTGTTTTTGTTATGACAAAAGTGGCTGTTGGGTATTTTTCCACGCCAAAGAAATCGTCAGACTTTAGGTGTCCTTCCAATTTTCCCTTGTAATCTCCGGATAGATCGTTATTAGAAATAGTGGTCATATCGATTGTAAAGATTCCACCAACCAATTGCCCGTCTTCCATTTCCAGTCTGCCCCCTTGCAATTGTACTGTTCCATTATGCTCTCCAGTTACTTTTTTGCCGAGCCACTCTACGGTGCTCTCTTCAGTGTTTACATTGTACTTTTCTTTAGCCTGTCCGCTCAGTATTACCGCCAGGATGATGAATGTTTTAATCATGGTTTTTGTGTGTTAAGTTTTCTTTTGTTCAAAATAAATGTACATACATTTAATGTACAAACTCTACAACGCTTTAAGTCGAAAATTGTTCCATACTTTTGAAGAAAATTTAAAAAATATGATTGAGGTAGGGAAGACGTTGATTTCTGATGATGTGATAGATGAGGCGTTCGTGTGTGATCTCACCAAATGCAAAGGCGCCTGCTGCGTGGAAGGTGACCTGGGCGCTCCGCTCTTGGAAGAGGAGTTAGAGGAAATTGACAAAGTAATTGATTTGGTGAAACCCTACCTCACAGATGAAGCCATCGCGATACTGGAAAAGGAGGGCGGCTACCTGCTGGATGAGGACGGGGACCTGTCCACCACCACGATCCATGGAAAGGAGTGTGCCTTTGCCTTTTATGATGAAAAAGGGATTCTTAAATGCAGTATTGAGCAGGCGCATAAGGATGGCAAAACAGACTGGAAAAAACCGATTTCCTGTCACTTGTATCCCATTCGTGTCGCTAAGCTACCGGATTTTGAAGCGCTCAACTATGATCGCTGGCAAATCTGCTCACCCGCCTGCGAACTGGGAAAGGAGCTTAAGGTACCTGTCTACAAATTCCTGAAAGACGCACTAATCCGTAAGTACGGTGAGGATTGGTATGCGGAGCTGGAGGAAATCGTTGAGGCAAGAAAAAATCACTAATCAGTCTGCTGCTTCTTCTTCATACGCCAGGATATCTCCAGGCTGGCATTCCAGTACCTTACAGATAGCTTCCAACGTGCTAAATCTTATGGCTTTTGCTTTTCCGGTCTTCAAGATTGAAAGGTTTGAAAGAGTCAAATCAACTCGGGCGGAAAGCTCATTGAGAGACATCTTTCGCTTGGCCATCATTACGTCCAGGTTTACAACTATCGACATGGCTTAGATGGTTAGTTCGTTTTCAGACTGCAGCTCAATTCCTCTCTTGTAAATCTGTGCGATAACAAACACGATACCCGCAAGAAGCAGAAACTCTGTGCCTCCACTTTCATAGGTAAAGGAGAGCCCCTTTTTCATCAACCATTTGGCATAGCCATCTGCGATCACCGCAGTGATACCGATTTGCAGGGCAATCGTGCTGATCTTAGAAATCAACGTAGAGATTTCCTTTGTAAATGGGTGCGTCACATTGACCTTCGAAATAATTTTCACTACTTGAAAAAAGAGATATGCTTTCAGTGCAGCGAGCGTCACAACAAGACTGACCAGGGCAATGTAATGGCTGAGGCCATAAGAATGAAGCTGGCTGAGATCCATACCCATGTATAGGTCTTTTGCCGCTTCGGTGTTGACAAACAGGCTTACGGTAAAAGCAGTGAGAATAGCACCGGCGTAGATGCACAGCCCGATGAAGAGCACCCAGGAAACTACCTTCAGGATGTCAAGTATTTGTTTTGTTGTCATAAATGATAATTACTGATCGTTTAGCAATTATCGGTATATATTTATTTAAAAACAATAAATAATTATTTTTTATTAAGAAGTTAACCTTAGTTGAGAAAAGCCGAAAGACATTCTTGGAGGAATCTCGCCATTGTTGGCCTTGTGACCGACTATACTTTGAAATTAGGATAGCTTATTGGTGAGAAACACCAACAAGGGCTGAACGGCCATATAATCATTCTTTCGTTACAGCTTCTTCACTGATCACTCTGTCAATAACAGCTTTCAATTCTAGCAGTTCAGTCTCATCAAAACTGTTTGTGGATAACCATTTGCCTTCTTTTTTATAAATCTTCTTTACCTGGAAGTTCTTCCATGTCGTCCCGTCACTTTTTTTGTTAACCCACACGGTAACGATAGCTGATCCTAATTTATACTCAGCTTTAGGCCTCTGACCTTCGTCGGCTGCTTGTGGGTCTTTTACGTCTTGTGAAAATGCAATGACAGAGAATGTAATTAGCAAAGTTGTTAATAGCTTTTTCATTTTTTTATATAAAGCTACACAATATCTCTTATACCTCTTTTTATGAATGGTTAAAACAAAAACCCCTCACCGTTTCCGGCAAGGGGTTTCAATCTTTACAAGATTTCCTAATTATTTCAACACGCTGAAGTCCCACGTGTCGAGATACTTCGTAGTGAAGTTCCCGGACTTAAATGCTTCGTCATCCATCATCGCTAGGTGGAAAGGAATCGTCGTTTTGATACCTTCAATTACCGTTTCTTCCAATGCGCGCTTCATCTTAATGATCGCTTCTTCTCTGGTCTGTGCACTCACGATCAGTTTACCTATCATCGAGTCGTAGAACGGTGGGATCACATAGCCCGCATACACATGGCTATCGATACGTACGCCATGTCCACCGGGGAAGTGTAGATTCGTGATTTTTCCCGGACTTGGTCGGAAGCCGTTTGCTGGATCTTCTGCATTGATTCGCACCTCTATCGAGTGTAGCTGCGGGAAGTAGTTTCTTCCTGAGATCGGCTCTCCGGCTGCCACTTTGATTTGCTCTTTGATCAGGTCATAGTCCGTCACTTCCTCAGTGATCGGGTGCTCCACCTGAATACGGGTGTTCATCTCCATAAAGTAGAAGTCGCCATGCTTGTCCACCAGAAACTCAACTGTACCAGCTCCTTCGTACTTGATCGCCTCAGCACCTTTGATCGCTGCGGCTCCCATCTTTTCCCGTAGCTCTTGCGATACAATAGGGGATGGAGTCTCTTCAATCAGCTTCTGGTGTCTCCGCTGGATCGAACAATCTCTCTCTGACAAGTGGCAGGCTTTTCCTCTGCTGTCGCCCACAATCTGGATTTCTATGTGGCGAGGCTCTTCCACAAACTTCTCCATGTACATCCCGTCATTGCCAAACGATGCAGCGGCTTCTTGTCTGGCACTATCCCATGCCTTTTTGAATTCGCTTTCTTCTTTGATGAGACGCATCCCTTTACCACCACCACCGGCAGTTGCTTTGATCATCACCGGGTAGCCAATTTCTTTCGCCAGCTCCATCCCTTGTTCAGCAGACTCCAATAGTCCGTCAGATCCAGGAACAACAGGAACACCAGCGGCAATCATCGTTGCTTTAGCCGTGGCTTTGTCTCCCATTTTGCTGATCATCTCCTCGCTTGCGCCGATGAACTTGATTCCATTTTCTGCGCAAACCCTGGAGAATTCTGCATTTTCTGACAGGAATCCATATCCCGGATGGATGGCATCTGCATTGGTGACCTCAGCAGCTGCGATAATATTAGGAATTTTTAGGTATGAATCCTTGCTGGCTGCAGGGCCGATGCACACGGCTTCATCTGCAAATCGTACGTGAAGACTTTCCGCATCAGCTTTGGAGTAAACAGCCACCGTCTTGATGCCCATTTCCTTGCAGGTACGGATAATGCGTAATGCAATCTCGCCTCGATTGGCAATCAAAATCTTATTAAACATAAGCGTGATGTGTTACGATGGATCAACAAGGAAAAGCGGCTGATCGTATTCCACCGGCTGAGCATTGTCAACCAGTACCTTCACGATCTTGCCAGAAACTTCCGATTCAATTTCATTGAACAGTTTCATTGCTTCGATGATGCAGACCGGATCGCCTGCATTTACAGAGCTACCCACTTCCACAAACGATGGAGACTCTGGGTTTGGTGATCGGTAGAACGTGCCGATCATTGGAGATTTGATCTCTACAAGGTTACTATTAGCAGCAGCAGGAGCGCCACCATCTGTCGACGGGGCAGGAGCAGCTTGAGGGGCCGGGACTGGGGCGGGTGCCGCAGCGGGCTGAGCTATAGGAGCAGAAGCGATCACGTGTTGCTCGGCACTTCGCTTGATGCTTACCTTGAAATCATCTGTTTCAATATTTACTTCTTCCAATCCTGACTCTGACAGGAAGTTGATTAATTCTTGAATTTCTTTGGCCTTCATAGGTTAAATGTTGATTAAAAAATCTTAAGAACTAAGGTAGTTAAATTCTTTCGGGTGAGTGAAATTATTTCACGTCCGTGATTCATTTTCAGCGGCGACATGGAATTCACATAAATCTGATTTTGCTTCATTTTGAAGCTTATGGATTTATGCTCATTTCACTCGCTCCACATACGAACCATCCACGGTATTGATTTTGATCACCTCATCCTGCTCAATGAACATAGGAACCTGGATGGTAGCCCCTGTTTCCACCACAGCATTTTTAGTTGCATTGGTAGCGGTGTTGCCTTTTACGCCAGGATCCGCTTGTATCACAGTCATGACCACATGCTGAGGTAGCTCACAAGCTAATATTTTCTCTTCTTCGGCATGAAAGAGGATCTCAACTTCCTGTCCGTCTTTTAGGAACTTTGGAGCGTTGATAAGCGACTCCTGCACTGCTACTTGTTCGTAGGTGTTGGTGTCCATGCAGTGGTAGCCCAAATCGTCCTTGTAAAGGAACTGATAGGGCCTGCGCTCTACTCGCGCTGTGGTGATTTTGTGTCCGGATGAAAAAGTGTTGTCGATCACTTTTCCCGTGGTAATGCTTTTCAGCTTGGTTCTAACGAATGCAGGACCCTTTCCGGGCTTCACATGTTGGAATTCTACTACGCTAAACAGATCGTGGTTAAACTCTATCACCAATCCGTTTTTGATGTCTGCTGTAGTTGCCATTTTGGAATGTTAATTATCTAATTATTCTTGATTTTTCTGAGGTAGATTTCTAAATATATTCCTCACGGGTGCCGTATTATTTTGGATCGTACGCCCACTTTACCCAAATTGACCCCCAGGTAAATCCTCCACCAAATGCTGCAAGGATCAGGTTGTCTCCTTTTTTTAGTTTGCTTTCATAATCCCACAAGCAAAGCGGAATCGTGCCACTGGTCGTGTTTCCATAGTTTTCTATGTTGAGCATCACCTTATCTTCACCTACACCCATCCGGCTTGCTGTCGCATCGATGATTCGCTTATTTGCCTGGTGAGGTACCAAGTACGATACATCGTCGGCTGTCAGGTTGTTTCGCTCCATCACCTCCGCTGCTACATCTGCCATGTTTTTCACGGCAAACTTGAATACCATCGAACCTTCCTGATAAGCAAAGTGCTCTCGGTTTTGTACCGTTTCAAGGGTGGCCGGTCTTCGGCTACCACCAGCTTTCATGTGAAGAAATGGCTCACCGGAACCATCAGACCTTAGTATTGAATCTTTGATTCCAAAATCTTCCTCGGTAGGCTCAAGCATAACAGCACCAGCACCATCTCCAAAGATGATGCAGGTAGCCCGGTCGGTGTAGTCTACGATGGAGGACATTTTATCTGCCCCGATAACGACCACTTTCTTGTATTT
This sequence comes from Ekhidna sp., assembly GCF_040223195.1. GTDB lineage: Bacteria > Bacteroidota > Bacteroidia > Cytophagales > Cyclobacteriaceae > Ekhidna. The sequence continues at coordinate 109,016 of NZ_JAVKDX010000010.1, forward strand.
GCCCGTCTCGATGAATTGCGAGCCAGTAGCCAACGCATAAAGGAATCCTGAGCATGCCGCCTGCAGGTCATAGCCGAACGCATTGGTGGCTCCAATCTTGTTTCCAATGATGTTGGCAGTGGCCGGAAATACCAAATCCGGAGTGGTAGTCGCACATATAATGAGATCGATCTCCTCCGGATTTGTATTGGTTTTCTTCAGCAGCCCCTCCAGTGCCTTTACGGCCATTACTGAGGTACCCTGATTCTCGCCTTTAAGTATGTGTCTTTGTTTGATGCCTGTTCGGGAGGTGATCCACTCGTCGTTGGTGTCCACCATCTTTTCCAAATCATGGTTGGTAAGCACGTCCTCTGGAACGTACCCGTGAACGCCTGTAATGGCTGCTTGAATTTTAGGCATCAATCGTTAGCTTATGCCAGAACTTCCTTTTCCATCACCACTTTACCCTTATAGTAAAGTTTGCCTTCGTGCCAGAAGGCCCTGTGTGGAAGGTGTGCCTCACCGGTGGTAGGGCAGATCACAAAGCTCTTAGGAGTTGCTTTGTAATGAGTTCTTCGCTTGTCTCTTCTGGTTTTCGAAATCTTTCGTTTTGGATGCGCCATCTTCTTTCTCTATCTAAATTTTTCTTATTTCAATTTTTTCAGGGCTTCCCATCTGGGATCAGTGCTTTCTCCTTGCGACTCGTCACTGTTTTCAGAAACGTAAATCATTTCGTCAGTGTCAGCGTCGTTCTGGAATTTCGGATGCAATTTTTTCATCGGTATTTCCAGACTGATGGATTCGTACAAAAACATAGCGATGTTGATTTCCTGCTCTCCCTTCAAAATCACAAACACATCTTCACTCAATTCTTTTTCTTCATCTCCATACTTGTAGATGACTTCTTTGGAAACTGAGATCGGGTAATCGAACAGTTCTAAACTGCGATCGCACTCCAGTTCAATCGATCCCTCAATCTGTAAATTGAGTGTGATCATCGAATCTGTTTTTGTCAAAATCACGTCACAAGAGCCCTTGCCCTTGCTTACCAGGCTGTTTTCAAAATGTGAAAAGAACTGATCGTCAAACTTGAAATTGTAGTCATGAACCTTGTTACTCAGGCCAAAAATCTCAATTTTAAACGCTTTCAATTCCTTCATATCCATCCGCTTCCCGGTAAAGACCCGCAAATTTAGATAGAATCCAAGTACTAGAAAAACTTTAGCTAATTACTTTTTATCAGCGTTTTCATACCTATTCTCGTTGCGCTGACGGATAATGTCATTGGCCAGGTAGAGCGCATTTCGGAAGGAGGTAGGATCAGCCTGATTTTTACCAGCTATGGCAAAGGCTGTCCCATGGTCGGGTGAGGTACGTACAAAAGGTAGTCCGGCCGTATAATTCACGCCTTCCTCAAAGGCTAATGTCTTAAAAGGAATCAGTCCCTGATCGTGGTACATTGCCAATACGCCATCATACTGTTTGTATGAGCCCATTCCAAAGAATCCATCGGCAGGAAAAGGACCGGATACAATATTGTGACCCTTCCTTACTTCCTCCATGGCGGGAATGAGTACTTTGATTTCTTCATCTCCCAATAATCCATTTTCCCCTGCATGAGGGTTAAGCCCCAGAACAGCAACCTTTGGTTTTTTGATGCCAAAATCCTTCTGCAGGGATTTGATCATTTTTTGGAGTTTCGAAATGACTTTGTCCTTTGATACTTTTTTGCTTACCTCCTGGAGGGGGATATGCCCGGTAACAACACCAACCCGCAAACCATCGTGCACCAGAAACATCAGACTGTCAGATTCTCCTGCTTCCTGGGTGAGGTATTCGGTGTGACCTGGAAATTTAAAATCATCGGACTGCACAAGATCCTTGCTGAGGGGCGCAGTGGTGATGGCGTCAATTTTTCCTTCTTTCAAATCAGCCACAGCTTTTTGCAATGAAATTACTGCGTATTTCCCACCGATTTCATTGGCATGGCCTGGTGTTATTTCCACCGCTTCATCCCACACATTAAGCACATTCACCTTTTTGTGTGCTACCTTATCAATGCTCGCGATCTGCTGAAAGTTGAAGGTCTCTTTGTCCAGGTTTTTACGATAAAAGGAAATCACCTTTGCAGATGAATAGATCACCGGAGTGAATAGACGCAGGATGCGATTATCCTCCAACGCCTTGATTATTACCTCGGGACCAATTCCATTTATATCACCGATGGTGATTCCAATGACAGGTTTACTTTTTTTGTGTGAGGATTCACCCATTTGCACAGTACTTTTATCAAAATTGAAGTTAATCCGAAAAATTCGACCAATTATATAAACACCAAAGAAGTTGTCAAGCGTAAAACCCAAAAAACATTTAGGCCAGCACTTTTTGAAGGATGAAAACATTGCCTTCAAAATTGTGGAGGCATTGAAGAATGATGCCGTTCTTCCTCTGCTGGAAATCGGCCCGGGTACCGGAGTGCTTACCAAATATCTGATCCAGCACGAGGTGGATTTTTATGCGCTTGATGTGGACAAAGAATCCATCGAATACCTGAAGAACACATACCCAACCTTCGGATATCGGTTTATACTTCAGGACTATCTGAAGTATGATGTTCCTTTTGATCGATTTAATGTCATTGGAAATTTTCCCTACAACATTTCCTCTCAGCTTTTTTTTAAAATCTGGGATGATCGAAGCAAGGTTGACGAGGTGGTCTGCATGATCCAAAAAGAAGTGGCTGATCGGATCTGTGCGAAGCACGGAAACAAAACCTACGGTATTCTGAGTGTTTTGCTTCAGGCGTTCTTCGATATCGAATATTTATTCAAAGTGTCACCTGGAGTTTTCAATCCGCCACCCAAGGTACAGTCTGCTGTAATCCGCCTGAAACGGAATGAAGTAACTCAACTACCATGCGATGAAAAGCGATTCAAGCAGGTAGTGAAGACCGGGTTTGGCAAGCGCAGGAAAACCTTGCGCAACGCCCTAAAAGACCTAAATTTGTCGGAATCTGCAAAAGCACTCGCCGAAATGGACCTGAGGGCTGAGCAGTTATCCGTTCAAGATTTTATCTCGCTTACCGAAAAAATTTCCTGACATGGAAGCAGCAATGACTTTTGAATTATCTGTCGAATTCAAGGATCGGTTTCAGCAGGCCCTTGATGCTCAGGATACTGCTTTCATTAAATCCACCCTGGAGGGAGTAAACCCTGCGGATATTTCGGCCTTGCTGGATGAGTTTGACTCCAAGGAATGCAAGTATGTATTCGACCTTCTGCCCAGAGAGGTGGGGGCACGGATATTAGAAGACCTGGAGGAGGATGTTAGAGAAGAATTTTTGAAAGAATTCTCAGCGACTGATCTGGCTTCTTTTGTGGAGTTGATGGATTCCGATGATGGCACAGATATACTCTATGAGATGTCGGTTACTGATCGTAATGAGGTGATTCGACAGATATCCGATGAAGAGAAAGCTTCCAACCTGATGGAGCTTCTGGAATATGACGAAGATGTGGCTGGGGGGCTGATGGCAAAGGAGCTAATCAAAGCCAACATGAACTGGAACATTCTCCAGTGTATCGAGGAGATCAGAAAGCAGGCAGAGAATGTGGAGAAAATTTACTCTGTATATGTGGTAGATGATCATGACCGACTGGTGGGCAAAGTGGCGGTAAAGAACCTGATCATTGCAAAATCTTCATCTAAGGTTGCAGATGTCTTCGATAGTCAACTTATATCTGTCGAGACCTCAACATCTGAAGATGAGGTTATTGACATCATGCAAAAATATGACTTGGAAGCAGTGCCTGTGGTGAATGCCCGTGGCAAGCTTGTGGGGCGTATCACCATTGATGACGTGATTGATGTAATCAAAGAGATCGCCGATGAAGAAAGGCAGTTGATGACAGGTATGAGCTCCGATGTGGAGGAGGATGATACCGTATGGAAAATCTCACGTGCCCGGTTGCCGTGGTTGATCATCGGGATGGTAGGAGGGTTGGTGGGAGCACAGTTCATGGGCTTCTTTAAAGATGAGATTATCATCGTGCCGGCGTTAGCTTTTTTCATTCCACTTATTACTGCATCGGGTGGTAACGTTGGAATTCAATCTTCCTCTATTGTGGTTCAGAGTTTGGCCAATCCCAATGTCTTTGCGGACAGTATGTGGAAGCGCCTCCTGAAAGTATTCATGGTGGCCATTGTCAATGGAGCCATTCTTTCGCTAATGGTTTTTGGTGCGGTGATCCTGGTGATGCGGGAGCAGCCCCTTGCGGCCACAGTAGCCATTGCTTTGTTTTCTGTGGTGCTGCTGGCCTCTTTCATGGGCACTATCACACCACTTTTACTTAATCGCTTTGGCGTAAATCCGGCACTGGCCTCAGGTCCGTTTATTACTACAACGAACGATTTGTTGGGTTTGGCTGTCTATTTCTCGACAGCACACCTACTGTATAATTTATGACGACCAAGAAGCGAATTCTCATCGCTGACGATATGCACGAATGCATCCTTCCACTACTCAAGGGGATGGGGTATGAGCCTGTATATATGCCTGTCATAGATCGGTCTGGTATCCTGGAAATTATTGGTGGCTTTGATGGGCTGATCATTCGTAGCAAGGCTGCAGTAGATCGTGAGTTGATTGATGCAGGAAAAAATCTAAAGTTTGTGGCAAGGGCAGGGGCCGGAATGGACAAGGTGGACAAGGATTATCTCATTGTGAGGGGCATTAAGGCAATCAACGCTCCGGAGGGAAACAGAGATTCTCTTGGGGAACATACGCTGGGGATGTTGCTCTCATTGCTACACAAGATATCTTCAGCGCATCAGGAAATCAAGAATCATGTTTGGGATAGAGAAGGCAATCGGGGCATTGAGCTCAAGGGCAAGGTGGTAGGTATTTATGGTGTGGGAAATATGGGGATGTCATTTGCCCAAAAACTCAAGGGATTTGAATGTGAGATCATAGGATTTGATAAATACAAAGGAGAATTTGATGGAGGTTTCATTAAGAATGTGGAGTTGGATGAGTTGATGGAGCGGACGGAAATATTAAGTTTACACATTCCGCTCAATGATGAAACCCGACAACTTTTTAATGAGACTTACCTTCGAAAATTTAAAAGTCTCAAAGTGTTGCTCAACACAGCGAGAGGTGAGGTGTTGGACACCTCGGCACTTATCAAGCTTTTGGAAGATGGGACACTCTATGGCGCAGGACTGGATGTTTTGGAAAATGAGAAATTGGAGAGCTATACTGATAAGGAAAAGGCTCTGTTGGACAAACTGACATCCCAACCCAATGTGCTCATTACGCCACACATTGGGGGGTGGACCTATGAGTCTTATCGGCGTATAAGCGAGGTAATCGCACAAAAAATCAAAGACGAGCTTTCATGAGATTTTGTGTTTGAGGGGCAAATTCTATATATATTTGCATCATCAAAATATCAAAAGACGAGAAAACGGCTTCAATGTGAGGCCGTTATTTTTTGTTTAAAGGGGTAATACCATTATGGCAGTTAATTACTACACAAAAGAAGGTCTGGACAAACTCAAAGCAGAGTTGAACGAGCTTAAGACCAAAGGGAGAGCGGATATGGCAAAGCAAATTGCCGAGGCTCGTGACAAGGGAGATTTGAGTGAAAATGCTGAGTACGATGCAGCAAAAGAAGCTCAGGGGCTACTTGAATTGAAGATTTCCAAACTGGAAAAAGTGGTGGGAGATGCTCGTGTAATTGATGAGTCATCGATTGATACCTCCAAGGTTTCCATCCTTTCTACGGTGAAAATCAAGAACAAGAAAACAAACATGGAAGTGACCTACCAGCTGGTGGCAGAGGAAGAGGCTGATCTGAAAAGTGGCAAGATCTCTGTACAGTCGCCAATCGGTAAAGGGCTGCTAGGAAAGAAAAAAGGTGAGAAGGCCATGATCAAAGTACCGGCCGGGGATATTGAGTTTGAAATTCTGGACATTTCCATCTGATGGCAAGTATTTTCAGCAAGATCGTAGATCGTGAAATTCCTGCGCATATCGTAGCAGAGGACGACAACTACCTCGCATTTTTAGATATTAATCCACTGGTAGAGGGGCATACATTGGTGATTCCCAAAAAAGAGGTGGATTACGTGTTTGACCTGGATCATCAAACCTTGGCTGGCTTATTCTCTTTTTCCAAGGGAGTGGCTAAGGCAATCGAAAAGGTAGTGCCATGCGAGCGAATCGGTGTGTCGGTGATTGGCCTGGAAGTGCCCCATGCACACGTTCATCTGATCCCAATCAATTCAGTTGATGACATGAACTTTAGCCGAATGAAACTCTCCCCAACCAAAGAAGAACTCGCTAAGACGGCTAAGAGGATTAATGAGGCTTACGGGAAGTAGGAGTTAGTAGCAAGTAGTTGGTAGTTGGATGTTAGATATTGGATCCACCGGAAGGTGGGTTTTTTGTTTGAAAAGTCGTCCTTCGACGATCACGCGTATTTTGTTAATGTCCGCATTAAAAACCCCTTCAGGCATATTAAGTGCATAAACCCAGTTTTGTTCTTCATGATAAAGCGCCATCATATCCAGGGAGCCCGTGATACTTTGCGTAATCTTGCAATAGACGCAGGAATATTTCTCATCCCAGATTTTGGCCAGCCACTCGTGGGCTTCAGCCTTGATGGGGAAGTCGGGGTAGGGTTTGCCTTCGATATCGCAAATTATTTCCATCACTGCCGGGATGTTCCAATCGTAAAACGCAGGAAGTTGTCCCCGGGCAGCTTCACATAAATTCCTTATTTCCTCTTCTGGCACTCCCAGGGCTTTTACTTTGGCATTGGGGTCTTCGGTTTGTGCCGGCAGGGTGAGGGGGAGCAGGAGTAGAATGGTTAGGTATCTCATTGGACATAGGTGATTTTTCGTACTTGTCTAATTTATATAATATCCCTCAAATCCATTTTGCGGGGAAACCAACCCGGCGGTTTTTGATCCCTAAATTGCTTTATCAGGTAACGAAAGTAAATACCTAATTGGGGGTATTTTGCTCGATGCATGGGGAATCCAAACAAAAGGAAAAGAAAAACAACCTCCTTGACCTTCCGAAACCATGGTTTTCAGATTTCAAATCTGAAAAATTGGCGGTTGGATATTAATTAGATATACCGGAAGTAGTTTTTTTGTTTTATTCCATCTTGAAAATCTATTCTCACAGAAAATCGTTATTTTGTAAAAAACTTTTAAGGATGAACAGTGTCTCTGATTTACAAGTACAACTACATCAAGTTATTGATAGCATACAGGATGAAGAAAAACTGATGGCTATACACACAATTTTAAAAGGTTCATCAGGCCCATTCTCATCAATGACCATGGATGAGTATATCAATTTTATTGACGAATCAAGAGACCAAATAAGAGCGGGGAGATTCACCTCTGTTGAAGATTTGGAAAAGGAATCTGACAATTGGTGAGAAAGAAAAAAGTAATATGGTCTGAAAGAGCTAAAAAGTCTCTAAAGTATCATCATGACTTTATAAAGCAAGATTCCAAGGTGGCAGCACAAAGAGTCAAAAAAGAAATCATAGACGCTTCCAAATCACTAAATGAACATCCTGAGAAGTATCAGCTAGATGAATATTACACCAATAATCCCGGAAACATCCGAAGATATTTTAAGTGGAGTTACAGGATTGTTTATCAGGTAAGTGATGAGACAATTGATATATTGAATGTCATCCACACGAGTCAAGAGCCTAATAAAGATTTAACTCTGTAAGTATTTTTACTTCACCCTACCCGGATTATCTGCAATAAACGATTTCCAGCTTTTCTTTCCTGCGTTGGGGATTCCTGATTTGGAGGAATAGTGATGACAAATCGCAACCGCAAGTGCATCTGTAGCATCCATGAGTTTAGGAGCGTCTTCGAACTTCAGGAGCATCTGGATCATGTTTGCAACTTGCTCTTTACTAGCATTGCCATTTCCGGTTACCGATTGCTTCACCTTTTTCGGAGCGTACTCATGAATGGGCATATTACGATTGAGGGCTGCAGCCATCGCCACGCCCTGCGCACGACCCAGCTTTAGCATAGACTGCACATTTTTTCCAAAGAATGGAGCCTCCAGTGCTACTTCATCGGGAAGGTATTCTTTGAGGAGCTCAGTTACCCGCTCAAAGATTTTCTTTAGTTTGATTTCGTGGTTTTTGTATTTATTGAGATGGATCACCCCAAACTGGATTACATTCATTTTCTCACCTTTGCAGTGGATCAGCCCATATCCCATTACATTCGTACCCGGGTCTATGCCTAAAATGATTCGCTCTTTTATCGCCACAGATGCAAATTAAGAACAACCATTCAAACTACCTTCAAAACGCATGGCTCATTGGAGCGATCAAAGTGGTAGTATTAGCTGGCTGCCTCTACTTCATTCTCTCAAAGCTTCAAGACCAATCAATCAGACTCACTGATTTTGTATGGCCCGGTTCGTTCGAATTTATCGTTGCACTTGTTCTTTTCCTGATGGTTTTTAATTGGTATCTGGAGGCTCTGCGATGGAGAATGTCTGTAAAAACTTTTGAATCCATCTCCATGAATGGAGCCTGGAGAGCTATCCTTGGCGGACTTGCGCTTAATTGGGTTCTGCCTTTCACCTCGGGTGATTTGATAGCCAGAATAGAACCACAAAAGGACAGGCATCAATCCACTGCCGCCGCTATGATGAATCGGGGAATCATGTTGTGCTTCACCGCGGTGCTTGGGCTTTATGGCGTGAGTAAATTAGCTGTCAGCTACGAATGGAAAGGCTGGCTGACCGGCCTGGGTTTTCTTGTGATGTCAGCGGGTGTATTTGCTTTCAAGAAACCTCTCCGAAAATTTCTCATCTACTTCCGAAAATTGAAGCCATCGACCTTTCTTCAAATCACTTTGATCTCCTTCATCCGTTATGCGGTTTTCGTCTTGCAGTTTTATTTGCTGTTGTCGACATTTTTGCCGGATTTATCAGCTGAGCTACTATTTGCCGGTATCGGTTGGATTTTTCTGATTCGTTCGATGCTACCCTTGTTTTTCGGAGGTGTAGGAGTGAGGGAGGCCTCTGGTATTTTGTTTTTTGAGCCGCATGTTGCGAACCTACAGTTGGTGATTGTCCCGATCTTTTTCATTTGGATCATTAATACCGTCATCCCCTCATTCATCGGGCTGATCTTCATACTTCGCTATAAGACCCTATCTGCTTAGGTATGATTGTCGGATTATTCGGGTTAACATTGCGCGATGATCTTTTTGATTGGCGGATTCACTTTACTTAATGTGCTTTTCTACCTGAGACTGGCTCAGGGATGGAGCAGAATTCCCTCCGTTTCGGCGCATGAAAAAATGATTCCTTTTTCGGTGATCATCCCGGTTCGAAACGAAGAGCAAACAATCGATCGGATTTTAAGTCACCTGGCAAAGCAGGACTATCCTAAGGATCTTTTTGAAGTCATTATAGTGGATGATTTTTCCGAGGATCACACGGTACAAAAAGTGATTCAGGCAACTGACGCATTGGATATTGCTGTTCGGTCAGTACAGTTGGAGGATCGGGAAAAGCAGGGGAAGAAACACGCTCTGACTAAAGGTATCTTGGAAGCCACTCACGAAACCATCCTCACCACTGATGCGGATTGCTGGTTTGGGAAAAACTGGATTCGATCATATAATGATGCATTTGACGAATCCACCAATATGGTCGCCGGGCCTGTGGCGATCAGGGGAAAGGGCTTGTTTGCCCGATTGCAGCAGGTAGAGTTTTCAGGATTGATGGGTTTTGGGGCAGTCACCATCTCCGATGAAAACCCCAGCATGTGTAGCGGGGCAAACCTGGGCTTTCGCAAACGAGCATTCGAGGAGGTAGGCGGATATACCAATAACCTCTTCACACCTTCCGGTGACGATGAGTTTTTGCTCTTCAACATTATGAGAAAATTCCCGCACTCCACGCACTTCTTGAAAAACCCAGAAGCAGTGGTGAGCACTGCTGCCCATCCCAGTTTGCGAGGGTTCATCAATCAGCGTACTCGCTGGACAAGCAAGTGGAAGCACAACAGAAACCGGAAAGTGCGCGTGAGTGCCGTGCTTTTCTTTTTAGATTACCTCTTCTTTTATGTGGGCATCTTTGGAGCTATTGTTGGTTGGTTCAATCCGCTCTGGATGAGTGGAATTGTGCTGCTGCGGTTCATTGCTATGTTGACTTTTGTGGCACCCGTCAATCGGTTTGTTCTGGGGAAAAACGCCTTTTTGCCATTGCTCATCTTTCAATTTATTTATCCATTGCATGTCTTATTCATGGGGATGAATTCTATCTTTGGTTCATACACCTGGAAAGGAAGGAAATACGGATGACCGACGAGGAATTTGATATTATAGACGAATTATATTTCGTTACTGCCTACAATGATCTGAAAGAAGCTACCGGGTTTTCTGACGATCAATTAAAGAAGAACTTAATGGAAATGACAAAAAAGGGATGGGTGAGGGTGTATAAGTCCGTCGATGAGCAATCGGAGCTGGAGAAGCTGGATTTGGATAAGGACTTCCAATCGTTCTTTTACCTGGCATCTAAGAAGGGATTATTTGAACACAACACTCAATGAAGGAAACTTCACTGGACATAAAGGATTTGCAACTCAATGCGCTGCTGGAAGTGACCCAGGCGGTAAATAATAATTTGCCTGAGGATGATCTCCTCAAGATCTACAAATTCACACTTCTAGCCGACTTGAAAATCAATAAGTTGGCACTTTACACGCAGCAGCAGGATCAGTGGATGTGTAGGGTAAATTTTGGCACAACGAATAATCTGATAGGCAGCACCCTGCCGGAGGAGTATAAGGAGCTAAAAAATCAAATGGGCATGGTGGAGACTTCCTTTGATGAGTTTGATTCGGTATTCCCCGTGTTTCATAAAAGCAAATTACTGGCAGTAGTTTTTATGGAGTCGGATACTAAACTGGGTGTTCAAAATCGCTTCTTGAACGCCTTGACCAATATCATCCTGGTGGCCATTGAAAACAAGCGACTGGCCCGTCAGCAGATGGAGCAGGAGGCGTATCGCAGGGAACTGGAAATAGCCAAGAAGGTTCAGAATTTCTTGTTTCCGAAGGAGTTGCCCAAAATAGAGCGATTGCAAATTGAGGCTTTCTACCTTCCTCACCATGATGTAGGCGGAGACTACTACGATTACATCCAGATTAATGAAAATCGCTTCCTTGCATGCATTGCGGATGTTTCGGGAAAAGGGGTACCTGCCGCTTTGTTAATGTCCAATTTTCAGGCGTCCTTAAGGGCATTGGTTAGACAGACGAAAGACCTTTATGAGATAGTCACGGAGCTCAATCATACCACCTATGTGAGCGGAAATGCGGAGAATTTCATCACTTTTTTTGCGGGGATTTACGACTTCAAGACCAAAGAGCTGGAGTATATCAATTGTGGTCATAATGAGATAGTCTTAAAGCATGGAGGTGGCATTGACCTCCTGAATGATGGAACCACGGTGCTTGGTATGTTTGACCCATTGCCCTTCATAGAGACCCAGCGCATTGCCAGTCTGGAGGATTTTTTCCTCTTTATGTACACGGATGGTTTGACAGAAACTTTTAATGAAAAGGATGAGGCCTTTGAGTTTGATAGGCTCATTGAGTTGCTGAAGGAAGATTGCCCGGAGGATTTGTCCGAGCATCACAGCGAAATCCTGCAGCGGTTAAATGACTTCAGGGGAAATGAGCCCTTTCATGATGACATCACCATGCTCACCTGTCGGGTTCATAATAAATGATGCGGTTCTACAGAACACCCCGATTCATATCTCTCTTATATCCTGAATTAACCTGGCGTATTCGGTCAGAAGATGCGATTTACCTGACTTTCGATGATGGGCCGGATGCAGAGGTGACCCCCTGGGTATTAGAGATACTTGGGCAATTTGATGCAAAAGCAACCTTCTTTTGTTTAGGGAAAAATCTGGAGGCAAATCCTGAAATGGGGAAGCGAATCATGGATGAAGGGCATCAGATCGGGAATCATACCTACAGTCACCTGGAAGGATGGAAAACAAAGGACCTGCAATATTTGGAGGATGTGAAGCTGGGAGAAGAGGTCATGGCGGAATTAGGGATGAAGTCCAACTTATTCAGGCCTCCTTATGGGAGAATTCGGAAACGCCAGATCAAAATATTGGATAGGAAAATCATCATGTGGAGCCACCTTTCGTGGGATTTTGATCAAAAACTGAATGTTGAAAAATCGATCCGTCAGCTTAAAAAAGCCGGTTCGGGGAGCATCCTCGTTTTTCACGATTCTTCCAGAGCTTTCAAGAACCTGAAGAAGATTCTTCCCGAAATCCTTTTGCACTTTCGAGACAAAGGGTTCAAATTCGAAATAATACCATGATTGACACCCACGCCCACATATATCTGGAGCATTTTCAGGAAGACATGGAAGAAGTAATCCAAAGAGCAATGGATGCCGGGGTTAAAAAAATCCTCCTCCCCAATATTGACAGCACCTCCATTGACTCTATGTTGAAATTGGAGGAAAAGTACCCAGGTGTCTGCCATGCCATGATGGGGTTGCATCCATGTTCCGTAAAGGAAGACTTTAAAAAGGAACTTAAACTGGTGGAAGAATGGCTGGAAAAGCGACCATTTTTAGCAATAGGGGAAATGGGCACAGACTTGTATTGGGACAAAACCTTCTGGGAGCAGCAAAAGGAAGCCTTCCATTTTCAATGCGAACTGGCATTGAAGCATGATCTGCCAATCGTGATTCATTGCAGGGAGACCATCGATGAGACCATTGAATTGGTAAGAAACTATGAAGGAAGAGGTTTGCGAGGAGTCTTTCATTGCTTTACCGGTACCGTGGAGCAGGCCAGGCAAATCACAGAACTTAATTTTTATCTTGGCCTGGGAGGTGTGAGTACTTTCAAAAATGGAGGTATGGATCAGGTCATCCCTCACCTGGACCGATCCAGGATAATTCTCGAAACGGACAGTCCGTATCTGACGCCTGCACCACACCGGGGAAAGCGAAATGAGCCTGCATACGTGTCTCTGGTAGCAGACAAGGTGGCTGAATATCTCGCCATCACAAAAGAAGCGCTGGATGAATTGACCACAGCTAATGCAAATGCGCTATTTTTCCCGACTCAAAAGTAACAGGCATTGAAATACAAGATTGTAAACATCAATGAGACGGGGGATCGGTCGGTGCTGATCATCTACACCGGCGGCACGTTCGGGATGGTTCAGGATGCTACCGGAGCGCTCGCTCCGTTCAATTTTGGAAAAGTGGTGGACAGGGTGCCGGAGTTGCGCCAGTTAGGAATTAAACTCACCGTCATTTCCTTTCCCAAACCCATCGATTCCTCCAATATCCTCGTGCAAGACTGGAAGGACATGGCCTACATCATTGAGGAAAATTATGCTCAATACGATGCTTTTGTGATCTTGCACGGAACCGACACCATGGCCTATTCATCTTCCATGCTGAGCTATATGCTGGATGGCCTCAACAAACCGGTAATTTTCACAGGAGCACAAATGCCCATCGGATCCATTCGGTCGGATGCCAGGGAGAATTTGATCACGGCGCTGGAGATCGCAGCTGCCCACAATGAAGGCAGACCAATCATAAGTGAAGTCTGTGTGTATTTCAATCATCTGCTCCTCAGGGGGTCACGAGCGCAGAAATTGCGGAGCAGCACTTTTGCCGCTTTCGAGTCAGAAAACTATCCGGTGCTGGCAGAGGCGGGAATTGAAATCGAATACAACTATGCGGCTCTGAAACCCTTTAATCCTGACGCGAATCTGGTGGTTAGGAATCAACTTGATCCGCATGTCACCATCCTTAAAATATTCCCTGGCATCACAGAGGCGGCTGTCCGGGCCACTATTCTGGAACCCAGCGTGAAAGGAATTGTCTTGGAGTCATTTGGCTCAGGAAACATCATGAAGTTTGACTGGTTTATCAATTGCCTGAAAGATGCGATAGCGGCAGGCAAAATCATCCTGAATGTGAGCCAATGTGTAGGTGGGCAAGTAGAGCAGGGCAAATATGAAACAAGTAAAAACCTGACTAGGATAGGGGTTTTGAGTGGCGGGGACATTACTACGGAGGCTGCAATCACCAAACTGATGTTTTTGCTGGGAGAAGAAAAAGATGAAAATTTGAGAAAACAACGACTAACCCATTCATTAGCTGGTGAGATGGATCATGAGCTTGACTGATTGCTCCGAAATAGCCTTTATGTTTAAGATAAAACTTGCATAAAGGTATTTTTCGTGATTTATTTGTAGCCCGTCAAAAAGTGACGACCTACAGAGAGGTGGCCGAGTGGTCGAAGGCGCACGCCTGGAAAGTGTGTATACCCCAAAAGGGTATCGAGGGTTCGAATCCCTTCCTCTCTGCGATTTTTGCAGAGCCAGGCCTGCAGAGTTCGACATTTTTGATGAATGGTGCGAATTTTGTGGGAATGAACATGCAAATTTGGATTTACTAAAACTTAAATATTTAACTAAACCGAAGACTTAACTTACAAGACTGAATTATGAAAAAGTTATTGACTCTCTTAATGTTGGCAGGTGTATTCACCTTCAGTGCTTCAGCACAAGGTTTTTCTGACTCTGAAGCAGATTCCACTGAAGTAGCTGCTGCTGACTCAGCTCAGGCAGAAGAGGCCTACGAAGAGCCTGTAGAAGAAATTGCAGAGATCGTTGCTCCTGTAGAAGAAGAAGCACCATCCAAAGGATTTCACCAAGTAGTAAAAGAACAATTCATCGATGGAGGACCAACTTTCATGGGTATCGTTCTTGCATGTTTGATCCTTGGTTTGGCTATCGCAATAGAAAGAATTATTCACCTTAATATGGCTTCTACCAACACGAAGAAGCTTCTTGCTGACGTGGAAGATGCACTAAGTGCAGGTGGTCCTGATGCAGCTAAAGAAGTTTGCAGAAACACAAGAGGTCCTGTGGCTTCTATTTTCGTGCAGGGATTGATGAGAATGTCTGAAGGTATTGAAATGGTTGAGAAATCAATTATCGCATACGGATCAGTAGAGATGGGCAAGCTGGAAAGAGGAATGATCTGGATCTCACTTTTCATCTCTCTTGCACCGATGCTTGGTTTCATGGGTACGGTAATTGGTATGATCGAAGCTTTCGATGCGATTGCAGAAGCTGGTGACGTATCTCCGGCACTTGTGGCTAGTGGTATTAAAGTAGCACTTTTGACTACTGTAGGTGGTTTGATCGTGGCTGTTATTCTTCAGCTTTTCTACAACTACCTGGTGTCAAAAGTTGACTCAATCGTGAACAGCATGGAAGATGCATCTATCTCTTTGGTAGACCTTCTTGTGAAGCACAATCTTTCTAAGTAATCATCTAAAATAGAGTAGACTATGGTAGATGTAGGATTATTTATATCGTATATACTCATTGGCGTATGTGTTCTCACAGCAGTGGGAATGCCGTTAGTGAAGGCGTTTGGCGACCCGGATTCTTTAAAGAAAATGGGGATCGGAGTGGGAGCACTTGTTGTGGTTTTTCTTGTATCGTATCTTACTGCGAGTGGAGAAGCCATGGGTGATGCTTCTGTGAGTGCAACGAAAATGGTAGGTGCAGGATTGACCACTTTTTATATTTTGGCGATTGCAGCTATTGGAGGAATTGTTTATACAGAAATTAAAAAAGCAGCTGAATAATGGCGAGGAATAAAGATAGAGGCACTCCGGAAGTGAGTTCAGGCTCTATGGCAGACATTGCCTTCCTTTTGCTCATTTTCTTCCTGGTTACAACCACGATTGCGAATGACAAAGGAATTTTGATGCAGCTACCTCCTCCACCAGAACCAGATCAGCCTGAAATTGAATTTCAGGAGCGAAATATCTTTAAGATATTGGCAAATTCGAATGATCAACTTTTGGTTGAGAATGAGCCTTATAACAAGCCCATGTCGGAGTTGAAAGAGGAAGTGAAAGCTTTCGTCTTAAACTTTGGGAATCCTGATCAGGAAGGTATTGATACATACAACAGCCTCCCTTCTCAGATGAAAGCCCGAGCTGGACAAAGCCCGAGTTCTTCAGATCACCCAGGCAAGGCGGTTGTTTCATTTAAAGCAAACAGAGGTACCAGCTACGAACTTTATATAGATGTATTGGATGCGGTGCAAGCGGCATACAATGAAATTTATGGCGAGCGAGTGGGTATTACCGCTGATGAATTTCTACAGCTTGATCAAAGCAAGGATGTAGAGAAGCGAATGTATCAGCAGGCGAGACAGGGGATTCCTAAGGCAATCTCAATTGCAGAACCAGATAAATAAGAGATACTATGTCGAAGTTTAAGAAAAATTCTAAAGCATCACAGGATATACCTACGGCAGCATTGCCAGATATTATCTTCATGCTGCTATTCTTCTTCATGGTAACTACTGTGATGAGAGAGCAGGAGATACTTGTAAAGCAGGTATTACCTCAGGCGCAGCAGCTTTCTAAGATTCAGAAGAAATCGTTGGTGAGCCACATTTACATTGGTGAGCCTAAGAATATTGGAACTTATGGTGAAGAACCAAGGATTCAAACAAACGATGTATTCATGGAGCCGGAAGAATTAACTCTTTTTGTAAATCAGGAAAAGGATAAGCTTTCTGAAGCAGAGAGAGATCGCATCACCATGGCACTGAATATTGACTCTGAAGTAAAAATGGGGATTGTCTCCGATGTGGAGCAGACACTAAGAAAGTCTAATGCGCGAAAAATCCTTTATAAGTCACTTAAAGGTCTTGATAAATAAATAACTTTTTCTACAGATAAGTAAAGAACCTGATCATTTGATCAGGTTCTTTTTTGTTTCAGTCTTTGAGCTGCTTTTTCTTCTCTTTCAACCATTTCTCGTACTCTTTTCTGGCTTCATCAAGTGCATTTTCCAGTTCTTTGCTCGTTGCTTTCCGGAGTTTGTCTGCTTCCTTGATTACTTTCTCTCTTTGGCGTTCAAGGTTTTTCAGGGACGTTTCAATTTCCCTTTTCGCATCATCAGCGGCCTCTTTGGAGTCTTCCTTGAGTTGCTGTATTTCTTCTTCAAGCTCACGCTTTTGCTCTTCAAACTTTTCGAGGGTCTCATCCCGTTCAGATTCTTCTTCACTTCCCGGGTTGCATCCAAAGGCAAGTACGGTGATCAGGAAAAGGGCTAAATACTTCATTTATGCACTTACTTTTTTAGGGTTTAAATAAGGAGCCCAATCCTCCCTGTAGATGCTTTTATTCATTCGCAGGAAGGTAAGATAGGAAGGTTTTACAGGCTGCTTTAGCAACTTCATTCCCACTTTTTCCAGGGCATAATCACTTTTTCTGGAGTTACAATTCTTGCATGCAGTCACCAAATTGGTCCACGTGGATTTTCCTCCCTTGGATCGCGGGATCACATGATCAATGGTCAGGTCTTTGTTGGTACCACAGTATTGACACTTTCCACCGTCTCTTTTAAAAATATTATGACGGCTCATCACCACCCCTTTGTAAGGTATGCTGACATAATACTTTACTTTGATCACAGATGGGAATGGAAAGGTCTGACTGATTGATCGAAGCTTCTTGTTTTTCATTTCAGTAACAAGGTCAGCCTTTTTCAGGAAGACAAGCATAAACGCACGCTGCACGGAACAAACGGTGAGCGGAGTGTAATCCTGATTAAGTACCAGCACGGCGTTCATAGCTTCATTCGATCCAGTTCACGTTTTTGATCCTTTTTCTTAATGCTGTCTCGCTTGTCGTAGATTTTCTTCCCTTTCGCCAAAGCAATTTCCAGCTTGGCAAGCCCCCGGCTGTTTATGTAAATCCGGACGGGAATGATTGTTAACCCTTTTTCTTCCATTTTGGATTTGAATTTTTCCAGCTCCCGCTTTTTCAAAAGAAGTTTTCTATCACGGGTCATGTCATGACTTTCAAAGCTTGCCTGGGAGTAAGGGGAGATGTTCATACCTTTAATGAAGAGTTCATCTTTTTTAAAAAAACAATAAGCCTCCTGTATACTCGCCTTCCCTTCACGCAAGGATTTTATCTCTGTGCCCTTCAGCATAATGCCTGCTTCCACCTTTTCCACAAATTCATACTCATAGCTCGCTTTGCGATTCTTGATTTGAATATTGTTGGAAAATCTGCTCTTATCCTTACTCATGGGTTAAATATATAAATATCAGCTTGTTAAAAGGGCATTCGTGGCAGGGGACTGTCAGTAATTGAGCCGAAAGCCCCATGCTCATACAGCAGATGTCCACTGATTGCGATCATGCCCGCATTGTCGGTGCAATATTGGAAGTCAGGGATAAATACATTCCAGCCCCGTTTATTTGCTTCTTGTTCCAGCCTCTGTCGCAAACCGCTATTGGCAGATACGCCACCGGCAATGGCCATCTGATGGATTCCTTCTTGTTCTGAAGCTTTTATGAGTTTAGTCATGAGCATTGAAATAAGTGTGTGCTGTATGCTTGCGGCCAGGTTGTGGATATTTTTATGGATAAAATCCTTGTCTTGCTGCACCTCTTTCCTGAGGAAATAGAGAATAGAAGTTTTGATGCCGCTAAACGAGTAGTCCAGGTAAGGCATCTCCGATTCGGCGAATTGAAAAGCACCAGGATCGCCATCTCTTGCCAGCTGGTCAATCATTGGTCCGCCAGGATAGGGAAGCCCCAGCAACTTGGCGGCTTTATCAAAAGCCTCTCCTACAGCATCATCCTGAGTCTGTCCGAGGATGACCATATCTGTAGCGCCATTCACCCGTAAAATTTGGGTATGACCACCGCTCACTGTCAGGCAAAGAAACGGATAGTCGGGTTTTGGATCGTCGATAAAGTGTGCAAGCACGTGGGCCTTCATGTGGTGGACAGGGATCAGGGGGATATCCAATGAGGCAGCCATGGATTTTGCAAAGCTCGAACCAATCAGCAGGGCACCAAGCAGCCCGGGTCCCCGAGTATAGGCAATCCCATCCAGGTCTTTTGCGTTTATACTAGCGTGAGTGAGCACATGATCTACAACTGGCACGATATTTCTCTGATGTTCCCGTGAGGCAAGTTCGGGCACTACACCGCCGTACTGCTCATGGATAGCTTGGCTGGCAATTTCATTATTGATTACTTTGCCGTTTATACAGATTGATGCTGAAGTTTCGTCACAAGAAGACTCGATACCAAGAATAACCGCCACCGCTTTTTTTGAAGGCCAAGATAACGATATCGCAAGTTCGCAGGGTACTCTGGAAGGTTATTTCAGGTGTTTTATTCTATTCTTTGATATTTTTTCTTTTAGTGATGTTGCTCCTGCAGCTTCGCCCGGTTCAAACATTTCTGGCGCAAAAAGTTCTGGAGATTCTTTCAGAAAAAACTGATCACGAGATTTCTCTAAGCAGGGTTAAAGTTTCATGGCTGGATCAGGCCAGCATGGAGGAGATTCTTATTCGGGATAGGGAAATGGACACCCTGATTTTTACCAAAAGTCTAACGGTTAATTACCGGCTAATGGATTTGATCAATGGGGATTATTTGAATGTGCAGGAGATCGAATCCAGTGGGCTTAGATTGAAGCTGGTGAAATATGACTCTATGTCTAAACTCAACCTATCGGAATTTCTCAATGCTCTTAAGAAGGATACTGTAAAGAAGCAATCAAAGCCGCTTCATATCGGTCAGATTTCGTTGACAGACCTTGACTTAAGCCTGAGGGACATGACCAAACGGACAGATAGTAGCAAGCTCGATTTTGGCAATCTGAAATTTGATATCCCCGATCTACTTGTTTCGGAGCTGGAGCTGAAATCAGATACCATCCTGGCCAACATTCTTCAAATGAGAGGGGTGGAGCAGTATTCTGGATTTAGCATCTCTGATTTCAATACCAAAATGAGGCTCAGCAATCAATCGCTTAGTGTGGATGATCTGAACTTTATCACCCCAACGAGTCACATTTCAGATAGTCTTGAGTTCTTCTACAATGGATTGGATGATTTTGGAAGTTTTGTGGATAGTGTCTCATTCATTCTTCATTTCAAAAAATCTAAAATCTCACAAAAGGATTTTAAAACCGTGACAGGCCTGGATCAAATTAAATCTGACATAACCATCGATGGAGTCATATGGGGCACGGTGGGGGACTTTAATATTGAGGATACGCGCTTTGGATATGGCAATTCTTATTTTGTAGGAGGGGTGAGCTGTTTTGGATTACCGGATATTTCGCAAACTTTCATCCTGGCAGACCTTACTGATTCCCACGTGCTATCTTCAGACCTTCAACCCTACATTGGTAAATACTCCAGCAACCTGGAGCGCATGGGTAAGATTGACTTCACTGGGAGCTTTGCCGGATTTGTAAAGGACTTTGTCGCCCGTGGAGATTTTGTGACGGACCAGGGTTCTGTGCACACGGACATCAACCTCAAAATCCCCGATGATCCCACACAAATGTCTTATGCCGGAAATCTCGAGTTTAAGGATGTGAACGTGGGGGCTTTTTTCAGGAACCAGGTTATTCAAAAAATAAATTTGAAAGCTTCCATCAATGGAAAGGGGATCAGGCCTGATAATGCAGATTTTGACTTGGATGCACTCATCTACCAGAGTGGCTTGAAGGGCTATGTTTATGACACCATCAAAGCCAATGGAAAGTTTGCAAAGAACTATTTCAACGGTACATTTTCAGTATACGATCCCAATTGCAGGCTCAATGGCACAGCGCAGATCGACCTAAAACAAAAGGATGAAATTCTTGAAGTGGATATGAATGTGGATGTATTCAATGCTGATGATCTCAATCTTACTGGCAGGCAAATTGAATCAAAAGGAAAAATTCAGCTTGAGGTGCATAATTTGGATATCGATGATTTCACTGCAAAACTGGAAATAGATTCTGGGTTATTTGTCCTGGATGGAAAACAGATAGTATTGGACTCAATCCGGTTCAATGCTCAGATCGATGAGGATAGCTCCAGAACAATTGAATTAGCATTTCCAGGCTTTAAGTCGACCGTGAAGGGTAATTTTAAAGTGTCGGATGCGATAAAGGACATACCTGCAATGGCGGCTAGCTATGCATCGGAGCTAAGACTGAGAGGGGACACAACCGAATTGGAAGGAAGTGGTCAAAGCTACAAGATCAATCTAAATGCAAGGATTGACGACATTTCGCCTTATATAGACTCATTGAAGCTTCCTATTTCGATTGGGGGAAAAACCTTTGTGGAGGGTAGTTTTAGACAGAGTAAAAATGCCAATATTTCCTTCTACTTGGAAGCTGACACACTTTTTATCGGAAGAAATGAATTTCATCATCCCATCCTCGAAATAAACGGTTCCCAAGAGCTGGATTCTGATGGAATACTTACCAATTTCATCTTCGAATCCAGTGAGCAGGTAATTTCAGGTATGCCAAACACTCAGGATTTGCTTCTAGAAGGTGTATGGTATAATGATAACATTGACCTGACAACTATTGTGAGCCAGCCGGGAACAGCCAGCGCACTCAGGCTTCAGAGTAGCTTAGATCTTATGGAAGACTCAATCATCTTGAAAATGCTACCATCAGAGATCAAGTTGTTGGATGATGATTGGACGTTCAATCCCACCAATCAGATAGTCATCAAATCGACAAAGACCACTATTTCAAATTTTGAAATCTATGATTCCAGCGAATCAATTTCAGTGGAGGGAGTATATGCCGATTCAATCCCAACCTCCATTACAATAACTTCGGAAGACTTAAACATGAACAAAGCAGGGCTTTTTTCTGAGGCGTCTATAGGAGGATTTTTAAATGGAAACTTTAGGATGTTTAGGGAAACAAGTACCGAGTCATTCAAATTTGATGGTGGGTTTTTGCTAAAGAATCTCACATATGACGAACTCAATGTGGGCGATGTGAGTGGATCTTCCAGGTGGAATCCACTCGAGCAGAGCGTTTTTTCAAAGGTCGAGATAGAACGTGAAAATGTAAATGCGGTCCAGATCGAAGGTTACTATTACCCGCTCAGTGAAAAGGAGCAACTCAATTTTGATGTGAAATTTGATGATGCGGATTTGGTGATGGGACAGCCGTTTCTTGAGACTAATTTTTCAAACATTGCCGGATCAGCCAGTGGTTCACTAAAACTTACTGGGAGCATAAAGAACCCAAATGTGATAGGGAATTGCAGGGTTCAAAACGGGAACGTCACCGTCAACTACCTCAACACTACCTATGGCTTTGAAGGACGGATCGACTTTGATCCCAAAAGTATTCGATTGACGAATTTTGATTTGACAGACCGTAAGGGATCCCGGGCTGTGGTTTCAGGATCAATAAGACATTCGGGCTTTACCAACCTTACTACAGATGTGCAGATCAGGGCAAATAATTTTGAGTTTCTAAATACCACCTCTCTGGATAACAAACTATACTATGGTTCAGCGTATGGAACGGGCACCATAAATGTTACCGGACCACTCAAGGACTTACACATTGGCGCAAGCATTCGGACAGAGTCAGATACCAGATTTTTTGTACCGATCTCAGACGGCACCAGTGTAGGGCAGGAAGAGTATATCTCTTTTGTGGATTTTACTGATACCACAAGAGTAGAGATTGAAGAGAACTTCAATATATCAGGCCTCACACTAGATTTTGATATTGAGGTCACACCTGATGCTTACTGTGAGCTGATTTTTGACATAAAAACAGGAGATATCATTCGTGGGCGAGGGCGAGGTAACCTAAAACTTAGGCTCGACACAGATGGGGACTTCAATATGTTCGGTCCTCTCGAAATTACGGAAGGTGCTTACAATTTCACCGTTCCTAATTTCATCAATAAGGAATTTGACGTAGTTCCGGGGAGTCGAATCACCTGGTATGGGGACCCATACAACGCAACTCTGGATTTAGATGCGACATATTTACAACGGGCATCTTTTGAGGAGCTTGAAAATCCGACAGATCAGGATCCGACGGATTTGGCAAATAAGGTTCCTATTTTAGTATTTCTTCGAATCGAAGGTGGCATGCTTTCACCGCAAATTGATTTTGATTTAGAACTACAGAATCAAGCAGATGCCAATCAACATAACATTCCGCTTCTTTCACAGATTCGCAATGATGAGCAGGAGTTAAAAAGGCAAGTCATAAGTCTCCTTTTTTTGAAGAGATTCTCGCCTCGTCAGAGTTTCACCCTGAGTGGGGGCGGTAGTGTTGGTAATAGTGTAAGCGAATTCCTGTCAAGCCAAGTAAGCTACCTGGTGAGCCAGATTGATGAGAATTTGGAAGTGGAAGTTAACCTCGCAGACTTGAACCGAGATGCCTTCAATACCTTCCAGCTTAGATTCGCTTACACCTTCCTCAATGGCAGACTGAAGGTCACAAGAGGAGGAACTTTTGGAAATCAAAATGACAACAATGACAATGTGCTGAATGATATCGTAGGGGATTGGTCTGTGGAATACAGTCTGACCAAAGATGGAAGACTAAGGGCCAAGGTATTCAGAAACACCAATCAAAGAATTCTGATTAACGAAAATCAACAAAATCAGGAAACAGGCATAAGTCTGAGGTTTGTACATTCCTTCAATGATTTGACCGAACTTCTTACTTTGAAGAGGGACGAAGCAATATTGCGAAGAAGGGAAGAAGAGACCGAGCCAAAGGTTGAGAATGATTCCACATCTCAAAAAGACCCATCCAGTAGCTATTAAATGAGATTTGAAAATAATTCAATTGGAATTCGCTAACTTATAAGTGAAAACTCATAAGCCATGAATTATAGAAAGTTTAGTCAAAACTACGCCAAAGAAATTGGAGGGGAATATAGAGAGTATGACGATACTCAGTCAGTGATTATTGTACCACTTAAGCGAGGAAGGTTTCAGACGGTGACCGGTCACATTGTAAAGCATCCCGGCTACAATAGGGAGGTCATCCACCTTAAATCCAAAGTTTGTGAACTCACCTACGATATCCCATTTCAAGAGTGCCTGGAGGCATCCAAAGATTATCCATATACCAAGTTTGTAGTCGAGGATGGATTTTTGAAAGTAGAAGCCATCAATTTTCTGGTCAATCTTAAGGAAGACATGGTCAAGGAAATGATTACCGAGATCGCTGAACATGCGGATGATTGGGAATTAAAAATCACTGGTAAGGATATTCATTGATATTTTTGCAACGCAAGCCGACTCATCGTTCCCCACCTGTTAGGTGGAGAAAGGAAAGTCCGGGCAGCATAGAGCAGCGCACTTCCTAACGGGAAGCGTTCCGCCTACACGCGGGATAGAGACAGTGCCACAGAAAACAAACTACCTCGCTTGCGGGGAAAAGGTGAAAAGGTGAGGTAAGAGCTCACCGGGCTATTGGTGACAATAGTCGCACGGTAAACCTTGCGCGCTGAAAGACCAAATAGGTTCTGCACTTGAGGGTAGCTCGTCCAAGCAGAATTGGGTAGGTCGTTAGATCTTATCGGTGACGGTAAGGCTAGATAAATGATGGGATAAAACAGAACCCGGCTTACTGGCTTGCTTTTTGTTTACAAAGCTTCAAAAATTCTAAAATGGCAAAAATTCTTGTAGTGGACGATGAAAAGAGTATCAGGGATGCACTAAGCGATATCCTTACCGAGGAAAATTATGAGGTACTCACCGCAGAGGACGGAGAGGCAGGATGGGAAAAACTGGAAAATGAAAAGATCGATCTCGTACTCTGTGATATAAAAATGCCAAAAATGGATGGCATGGAGCTTTTGAGTAAAGTTTCAGGAGAGGGTCTGGATATTCCATTTGTGATGATCTCCGCTCATGGCACCATAGACACAGCAGTAGAAGCTACAAAGAAGGGAGCCTATGACTTTATCCAAAAACCACCTGATCTGAACAGGATATTACTGACTGTGCGAAACGCCCTGGAGAGTTCTAAGCTAACTAGTGAGACGAAAGTTCTGCGCAAAAAGGTAAGCAAAGGCTATGAAATCATTGGAGAGTCAAAGGGGATACATGAGGTAAAGGAAACAATAGAAAAAGTAGCTCCTACGGAAGCCAGGGTACTAATCAATGGTGAAAATGGAACAGGCAAGGAACTGGTGGCAAGATGGTTGCATGAGAAAAGTGCACGGTCTAAGGCGCCACTTGTAGAGGTCAATTGTGCTGCCATTCCTTCAGAGCTGATTGAAAGTGAGCTGTTCGGTCATGAAAAGGGATCGTTTACCTCTGCTCATAAGCAGCGAATCGGAAAATTTGAACAAGCACATGGCGGAACGCTCTTTCTTGATGAAATTGGGGATATGAGCCTTTCTGCGCAAGCTAAGGTTCTCAGAGCTCTTCAGGATAAGAAAATAACCAGGGTCGGGGGTGATAAGTCGATAAATGTGGATGTGAGGGTGCTGGCTGCTACCAACAAGAACCTAAAGAAGGAAATAGAGTTGGGGAATTTTAGAGAAGACCTTTATCATAGGCTGAGTGTAATGGTGATTACGGTTCCTTCATTGCGTGATAGAAAAGATGATATTGAACTGCTGACTGATTATTTTCTGGAACAAGTTGCCGAAGATTACGGGGCTGCCAAGAAGAAAATAGATAGTGAGGCAATCAGCCAACTACAGGAGTATAACTGGACCGGAAATATTCGTGAACTTCGGAATGTAGTGGAGAGGTTAGTTATTATGTCTCAAGACACAATAACTAAGGAAGATGTAACAAAATACGTAGAAGCTTAAGCGTTAGCCTGCTCAGTTTTTACTTCTTTGGTATCTTCCTGAGCATATGTAGGGCATGTTCTTTGAGTACATGCACTCATTGCTAAGATAATTACTGCCAGAATTGTAAGTTTTAGTTTCATAAGCGGATTTTTCGTGAGCGAGCTCTTCTATTACTCTAACTATTTCAAAAATAGAAGAAATAATCTACTATACAACATGGATTTTGCTAAAATATTTCATCCTTTTCGCTAAATCAGCAAGTTGCATCCACGAATATCACTATTATCGAAACGACCCAGGACTTCAAAAGTATTGTCTACAATTCGTCCCAAATCTTTGGTTTCAATGAAACAACACGTATCAATATTGGCCAGATCAATCACATTGATCCCGCCGGTTTTGCCATCTTCCAGGTAAGAAAGCGGATCATTGATATCTCTAATCAGACATTTAGCCCACTTTGGGAATTGAAAATATCCATTCCTTCCATAAGCCTGAGTGAGTAGTTCTGTCATTCCATATTCAGACCAGACTTCTTCTACACCAAAAGAATCTCTAAGGACCTGATGCAGTTCAGTCCGGGTCATTTCCTTTCTACGTCCTTTCATTCCTCCGGTCTCCATTACTACCGCATTGTGTGCTGGTATCTTTTTTTCAGCAAGGTCTAAGAGTGCGTAAGAAACCCCGATCAATAATTTCTTTTCTTTGTTTTCTAGTAGATCAGAGATTTCTGAATCAAGAAAATATCCCGACCCATCGGCAGCATTTTTTATGAAATAATCAACCATACTAATGAGAGATGAGTCTCCTTGCTCTTGATAGGATGGGAGCAAGGCCACAATTTTAAAAGCGGAAATTGAACCAAAAATTTCTTCAAAGTTTTGAATGGAAGAAGTTTGGTAGTGATTCAAATCTTTAACAAAATGTTTGCTTCTTCCGGTAGATGTGGTTCCGCTACTTTTAAATACTTTTGATTCTTTCCATCTCCCACTTTTTATGGTATGGCTTTTGAAGAATTCGATGGGGAGAAAAGGGATGTCATTGATGGCTTTTACTTTCTTGGGATTGATTTTTAGATAATTACAGTACTCTTGATAAATGGCACATTTCTTATATTGAAATTCAAAGGCATCTAACGAACTATCGACTATGTTTTTTTCGTTTATCTCAAAAATCCTACGTTTGAATTCTTCCGCAAAGTTCATTAGGGGTAAAATGATTTTTTTTGTTTAAAGGTATATGAATCGATTTCTAAAGGTTTTAAGTCCTCTAATAATTATCATTTTCATGACTGGATGTTATGAAAAAGATGTTTTCCCCGATACTCCAAAACTGACTTTTGAAGATCTGGTTTTTTATGATGGAAATTTGACAGATTCTCTGATTCTTTCATTTTCTTTTGAAGACGGCAATGGTGATATAGGCATCATTGAGGGGCAAGATGTACTCCCTCCATTCAATGAATTTGATGTTTATATAGATTCACGGGATACCGTAGCTAACATAGAAAACCTTGCTGATTTGGTGCCACCGATTTTTACGGCACCATTGATCACCCAAAATTTCATTCCAAGAAATCTCTCTAACAATACACTGACTGTTGAGCCATCCGATTCTGATTATCCGATTTTGGCTTTCGCAAGAGAAATGTTCTCTGAAGATGTTAATGACATTCCATTTCTATGTCCGGGACTAGCAAATCAGGATGGTACGTTCTTAAGTAGTACTACGCTTACTTCCTATCAATTTGCTAGTGGAACTACAATAACATCATCAACCGGGCCTCAGGTAATCACTTCTACTATACCAGTAATTCGGAATGAGACTCACTTCAATTTTATCATCGAATTTCAAAGGAAGGTTGGCGAGTCCTACTTGCCCCTAAATTATCAGGAAATTTTTGGTACAGAGCTTTGTGATATTGGTGTTTTTAATGGGAGAATACCGCTGTATGATCCTGACGGAAAAAGTGGAACAATCACCTATGCCATTCAGTCAACAGTATTGAGGTTGGCTTTTCAGGATGATGTTATTCGTGCCAAGTTCTACGTTTATGACAGAGCCGGAATCAAAAGCAACGAGATTTTTACTCCCGACTTTGTGTTGGCAGATATCACTCAATAAATCGGGGGATAATCATGTGGATTAGCCTCTGAAATCAATTCGTAGATTTTATCAAACACATCTTCTACACTTGGTTTTGAGAAATAGTCCCCGTCACTTCCATATGCCGGCCTGTGATTCTTGCCGGCAATGGTGAGCGGCTTAGAGTCCAAGTGGAAGTAGCCATTATCCCTTTCCAGTACTTGCTGAAGAATATAAGCAGAAGCCCCGCCTTCTACATCCTCATCCACCACTACCAGACGGTTGGTCTTTTCGAGCGACTTCACGATGGTTTGTGGCCTATCAAATGGGATCAATGTCTGAGCATCGATCACTTCTACTTCAATTCCCTCATTAGCCAACTGGTTTGCTGCTTCCATTACCACTCTGCAGGTAGATCCATAGGTCACCACAGTAGCATCGTTTCCTGCCCGAAGGATCTCCGGCTCGCCAAGAGCAAGTTTAAAATCCGTCAGGTTATCGGGAACCCTCTCCTTAAGGCGATATCCATTGAGTGATTCGATGACTAATGCCGGGTCATCAGAATTTACAAGGGTATTATAAAATCCAGCGGCCTGCGTCATGTTTCTTGGAGTTAGCACATACATTCCTCTCAATGAGTTGAGGATCATTCCCATGGGTGACCCTGAGTGCCAAACACCCTCAAGCCTGTGACCTCTGGTTCGGATAATTAATGGGGCTTTTTGACCTCCGTAAGTTCTGTACTGGAGTGTTGCTAAGTCATCCGAAAGCGTTTGAATAGCATAAAGGAGGTAATCCAGATACTGGATCTCTGAGATAGGACGAAGGCCTCTGATTGCTGCACCTATTCCCTGGCCGATGATGGTGGTCTCCCTGATGCCTGTATCAGTCACTTTCAACTCTCCGTATTTCTCCTGCAGTCCGGCAAAGCCCTGGTTTACATCCCCAATTTTTCCAACATCCTCTCCAAAGGCGAATATCCGAGGATCGGTCTTTAGTAGATGATCAAAGCAAGCATTTAGCACTTCCCTGCCGTCTACCAATTCGCTGTTCTCTGAATACTGAGCAGGAATAGTCTCGATTTTCAATGCAGAATCTGCTGACTCACTGTATAGCTTAGAATTATACTGCCGGGCGTATATTTCACTTTTATCTTTTAGCCAGCTGACGAGTGCTTGCTTTTCTGTAGAGTTCTCATTCTTGAGGATTCTTAGTGCTTTCTTTGCTGCCCTTATTAAATGAGATTTTTCCGGATTCAATTCCTTTCGTAGCTCACTGGTAATTTTCTGTATTTGATCCTTTTTTGCTGACGATATGCCTGCTTTATCTATGAGGTTGAGGGCTTCTTCCACATCCCTTTTTATCTCTCCTATGTACTCCTTCCATGCCTGATCTTTGGCTTGTTTTGCAGCTTGTTTTGCTTCTTTTTCAAGCTGGTCCAGCTCCTCTCTGGTGGCGATTTTTTCTGATTCCATCCACTTTCTCATCTGCAGTATGCAATCGTATTCCTGCTCCCAGGCCAATCTTTCTTTCGGCTTATATCGCTCATGCGATCCCGAGGTGGAGTGACCTTGTGGCTGTGTTACTTCTATTACATGGATCAGGCAAGGGATGTGATTTTTCCTTGAGATATCAACAGCTTTTTTGTAGGTGTCTAGGAGTGCAACATAATCCCAGGCTTTCACGGTCAGGATTTCAAATCCGGGTTTATCCTTGGTTTTTTGAAAGCCGCTTAAAGCTTCTGAAATACTTTCTTTGACAGTGTGGTATTTCTGAGGTACGGAAATGCCATACCCGTCATCCCAAACTGACATAACCATGGGAACCTGCAGTACGCCGGCCGCATTCATAGTCTCCCAAAAGTGCCCTTCGGACGTTGATGCATTACCGATCGTCCCAAACGCTACTTCATTTCCGTTGATAGAAAAATCTTCAAACTCTCTAAGGTCTTTGTTGCCTCTATATAGCTTGGATGCATAGGCGAGCCCGAGAAGACGTGGCATCTGTCCTGCGGTGGGAGAGATGTCTGCACTACTGTTTTTCTTATCAGTCTGAGTGAGCCATTCACCTTTTTCATTCAGGTATCTCGTGGCAAAGTGACCATTCATCATCCTTCCGGCCGAAGCTGGGTCAGCCTGCACGTCAGTATGGGCATAAAGCTGGGCGAAAAATTGCTGAGTGTTTAATTGGCCGATGGCCATCATGAAGGTTTGATCCCTGTAGTATCCCGAACGCCAATCGCCATTTTGAAAATACTTGGCCATTGCAATCTGAGGAACCTCTTTGCCATCACCGAATATCCCGAATTTAGCCTTACCCATAAAGACCTCTTTTCTGCCTATGAGACTCGCTTCCCTACTTTCAACAGCAAGCTTGTAATCCTGAAGTATTTCCTTTTTGGATACGGGAAGCGTGGTTTTACTTTTTTCGTTGCTCATATTCAGATGGGGTTTGATCTTTTAATGACGTTGAATGCCTTCAAAAATACTAAAACTAACATACTTTTGAAATTTTTGATTCCGTATAAAATCCTAGTATTAATCAATTATTGATTTTATATCGGAATAATATTTCTATTTTATGCGTTTTATAGAATATAATTCTTTTAAAATTTGTTATTCTAGTGCTGATATTTCGTATTTCTAAATGATTGGATTTCTCTACAAAGCACTACCTATATTTGCCATCCCATAACTTTATTCAAGATGATAATAGGCGTTCCAAAAGAGATTAAAAACAACGAAAACAGGGTGGCAGTTACTCCTTCCGGAGTAGTAGAATTCACCAAAAGAGGGCATGAAGTATACATCCAGGCTACAGCCGGAGAAGGTAGTGGATTTACAGATGATCAATATGCAGAGGCTGGAGCTAAAATTCTCCCTACTATTGAGGAGGTTTATGGTATAGCTGAGATGATCATCAAGGTGAAGGAGCCAATAGAGCCTGAGTACAAGCTTTGCAGAAAGGATCAACTGATATTCACCTATTTCCACTTTGCTTCCTATGAGCCGCTTACCAAGGCAATGATTGAAAGTGGTGCAGTTTGCCTCGCATATGAAACCGTGGAAAAGGAAGATCGATCTCTTCCACTGCTTGTGCCAATGTCTGAAGTGGCGGGACGTATGGCCGTGCAAGAAGGAGCGAAATACCTTGAAAAACCACTGAAAGGACGAGGTATACTTCTTGGTGGAGTGCCGGGAGTAAGGCCTGCCAAAGTGATGATACTTGGAGGTGGTGTGGTAGGAACGAATGCCGCGAAAATGGCGGCAGGTATGGGTGCAGATGTCACCATCCTGGACCTCAACCTATCACGATTAAGGTACCTTGACGATGTAATGCCTGCCAACGTGAACACGTTCATGAGCAGCGAGTACAACATCAGGGAGTTGATTTCTTCACACGATTTGATTATCGGGGCGGTACTGATCCCGGGAGCAAAGGCACCTCACCTGATTACGAAAGATATGCTGAAGGAAATGCAGCCGGGAACCGTCCTTGTAGACGTGGCAGTGGATCAGGGTGGATGTATCGAGACTTGCAAGCCAACTACTCACCAGGATCCTACCTATATCATAGATGATGTGGTTCACTACTGTGTGGCCAACATGCCTGGAGCAGTTCCTTACACTTCCACATTGGCATTGACCAACGCCACACTTCCATATGCTATTCAATTGGCAAACAAGGGATGGAAGCAAGCCTGCATTGACAATGAGGAGTTGAAACTTGGCTTGAATGTGATCAATGGAGAGATTGTTTACAAAGGAGTATCGGATGCATTCGATATGCCATATACTCCAGTTGAGAGGTTTTTGTAAGAGCTAGAAAATCGCAAAAAGGCCCATTCATCATCGGTGAGTGGGCTTTTTTATTTCCATTCATGGGCAGCTTATGACCACTCGCTTCAAAGAAGCTGTGGGATGACCTTCTTCCTGTTTTATTTGTGTTTAGAAATATTGGCAATGACGCGAAATACCACATATTGGCTTTTTCAATCCATTGGATGGTTTGTCTACGGAATGATTGGTGTCATCATTGCGCTGATATTCTATGAGACGGTGGATATCTGGGTAATAGTCGCACAATTTTTTGGTGCCATTGTGATGTTTTTTTCCACTCACTTGCTGAGGTACAAAATGAAGCTGGACGGATGGTTGAAGCTAAAAATTCAAACGCTGATACTCCGATTGCTCCCGACACTCATCATTCTCTCTCTTCTTGCAAATGGGATAGTGGTGGGCTACACCATGCTCACCACAGAACTCATCCAGGTTGAAAAATTCAGCATTACGGTTTTCCTTCTCTTCTCCTTTCAGACCTTTGTGTACTTCTGTCTGTGGACGGCAGTTTATCTGATCATCTACTTTTTTAGAAATTATAAAAAGGAGGAAGTAGAAAAGTGGCGGTTGCAGACTGCCGTGAAAGATGCTGAACTAATCGCCCTGAAAGCCCAAATAAATCCCCACTTCCTGTTTAATGCGCTCAATAATATCAGGGCGCTGATTTTGGAAGACCATATGAAGGCCAGGGACATGGTTTCACACCTTTCCGAACTGCTGAGATATTCGATCCAGTTCAATGATAATGAGAAGGTTACAGTAAAGGACGAGCTTGAAATTGTGAACAAATATCTGGAACTTGAAAGCATCCATTATGAAAAACGCCTGCACTATGAAATACTGACAAACGAAGCGCTAAACAATTGCAAAATTCCCCCGATGCTCATCCAGTTGATGGCTGAGAATGCTGTGAAGCACGGAATTTCACAGGTGAAAAATGGAGGTGATATTCTGATTTCCGTAGATCAGGAAGATCAGGATTTAGTGCTGGAGGTTAGCAATACTGGAAAGCTGAAGAAGAATCTGGGGAATGGAATTGGGTTGAGAAATGCAACTGAAAGAATTAGAATACTATTTGATAGTGAACCGGATTTGGAGCTTACCCAGCAAGGAAATATGGTTCGCTCAAGATTAAAATTACCAATGGAAAAATGAAGGCAGTAATCGTTGATGATACCAGATTGGCTCGTCAGGAGCTACAGTTTTTGCTCAAAAACTACAAGGACGTGCAGGTGATAGGTGAGGCTGAGAATGTGGATGAAGCCCAAAAATTGATTGAAGAGCTTAAACCGGATTTGATATTTCTTGATATCCAAATGCCCGGTAAAGATGGGTTTGAATTGCTTGAAATGCTGGATGAGGTTCCTCAGGTCATCTTCACCACGGCATATAGTGAGTACGCCATCAAGGCGTTTGAATACAATGCCCTCGACTATCTAAAGAAACCGATCACTGAAGATCGACTATCCACGGCACTGCAGAAAGTGCGTGAGAACCTGGAGAAAAGTGATGAGCCAAAGGATATGCTGAATGAGAACAGCCAGGTTTTTGTAAAGGATGGCGAAAAATGCTGGTTTGTGACCTTGAAAGATGTAAGGCTTTTTGAAATCTGGGACAATTATACCCGCATATATTTCAATGAACACAAGCCTATGATCCCTAAGACACTCCAGTATATGGAAAGCCGACTTGACCCGAAAACATTCTTTAGGGCCAACAGGCAACAGATCATTAACATGAAGTGGATCGATAAAATTGAGCCATGGTTTAGTGGAACCATTCGGCTATATCTCAAGGACGGAACGGAGGTAGAGGTAAGCAGGAGACAGACCTCAAGGTTTAAGGATTTGATGAGTTTTTGAGTAAATCCTGTAGCCGCTTTATTGCCGCTTTATTGCTCTCAATATTGATATTTTCTATAATGTGCTGCTTCTCCTTGGTGGTAAGGTGCCAGCTGAGTGATGCACGTTCCACATCCGTGGTGGCCTTGTCTCTCTCAAATGAGTCG
Source organism: Ekhidna sp. (assembly GCF_040223195.1). Taxonomy (GTDB): domain Bacteria; phylum Bacteroidota; class Bacteroidia; order Cytophagales; family Cyclobacteriaceae; genus Ekhidna. Next base: position 142,663 of record NZ_JAVKDX010000010.1, read on the forward strand.
TAGGCGATTTCTACCACATCCATTTCACCATCAAACCAGTCCCTCATTTGCTCTAGTCTAAGGTCGTTATTAATATCCTGCATGTTGGTGAGGTTGTTGTAAACACTTGCGATAGGATAAGTAAGTCGGTCTATCACGGATGGGTTGGGGCGTTTTTCCACCGGGGCATTTGGCTTGGTATCGCGAACGACCAGCAACACCACACCCCCTGTATTTTCCGTGATCCAATCTTCAAATACATTGATGAACCGGATCGCATCTGACACTCCGAAATTGTCCGAAATCCCGGCATCCATGATTTCTACCCGTGGTTCTGCGGGGAGGCTGATGTTGGGCGTGATGTATGGGAATGAAGCAGACATTCTCAATGCAGACAGGAAGCTCAGTTTTTCCGGTTCGTTCGCTTTGAATAATGCCTGAAAATCAACGCCTCGTACCTTGGATGCCTTATCTTCCAGCACCCTGGATGAGGTGCTCATGTATGATATGGGCTGAGTGGATATATACAGTTTCCTTCCGTCATTGGCAATGGTAGGGGACATGATCAGGGTTGGGATTTCAGCCGATTCCTCCAATGGTCGATAGTCATCGAGCTGCTTGTCAAGTGTGTAGCCAAGATTCTTGTTTAGGTTTTGCTCAAACACATATCCCCTGTCTATAGGATAGGTTCGTCCGGCATAGTCATGTGTCCGGATTTTGAAAAAGAGGTCATTGACCAACAAGCCGAAAATCACCGGATTCAGATTGTCTTTGCCCATATTGGTAAGGAGCTGCTTACCCTCTCCTGAAAGCGAAATTTGTTTGTTCAATCGGGCCATTTCCCGATAGTATGCTGCCCCGATCACTCCCCCGGAAGCCCCGGTGATCAAAAAAGTCTGATCCATCAGGGTTCCATTTAGGGCACTATCTGCATTCAAAAGTGAGTTGACAGCCCAGAGTGCGGCCCTTTGGCCTCCACCACTCACGCAGAGGAAGACCATCTTCTGATCCTTTGGGTTTTTCCATTTTGCCTTCCAGTTTTCCAGGGTCTCCAGCATGTGAAGCCGATCATGGATGTACTGCTCCTTAGAGTGTATGGCCTGTAGATTCTCTATCGAATATTGAGTTTTGACGGCATCATAGTTTAGGCCGGTAGCTTCATTGATCCCCTTTCCTAGACCGGTCTTCACCCCTGTATTTACCAAAATGAAGATTCCCAATGCAAAGGTGAGGCCCCACCCCTTAAACCAATAGCTGATTGCGCCTACGAGCATTACAGCTATAGCAAATATCAACAATGCGCTGGCTGCCGCCGGGATTTGCAGAAACTCAATGTTCATGAAGAAGCCCAGCAGGAGAATCACGCCGATGATGCAGAGCTCTACCACCACAGAATTGAAATGATTTTGGTCAAACACCCGAACGATCGCTTCCTTGTTTTTGAAATGGACAATGTGCTCTGTAGATCTCACTTTAAGCTTAAGGTCCAGGTAGTTGGTCACATTGTACCGGTCTGCTTTATTTTCTCTTAGCCGCTTCATCACCCGGTCTCGGCTCAGTGCACTTTTTCTAAGTCTTTTGTCCAGAGACCCGGCAAGAAAGATGAATATGTCTTTGTTGGTAAATCGAAAATACAGGATCATCAAGAGGTGCATTGCCACAATTCCTGCCACCAGACCTACTACGAATAGCAGAATGTCTGATGTAGCGGCCAGGCCATTGTCTACCTGGAAGAGAATCAAAAAGATGATGTAGGCGATCAGGGTGAGGAGGGGAATAAAACTGTTGTTGATTGAAAATTTGGTAAACGGCCGCTGAAGCACCCCGATGAATCTAAAACGGTGACCATCCAGGATGTAGGTGGTAATGTGCCAGGCCATGATCAGGTTTCCGAATGCAACCCCGACGATGAAAAAGCTCCAGAAGCTGACTTTTCCCAGGTACTCCGGATCCAGAAAGAGATAATGAATGCCATAAACTTTGCCCAGGCCACCGGAAAACGCAGCGATAATGATTATCCAAACGGCAAGCAGGGCCAGGTTCTTTTTAAAATGGTGAAAAGTAAGCTGAACCATCAGCGAGTGAAGTATCTGATTTAGTGCTTGCTTGAGTCTGGTCATATTTTGTCTATCGAATCTTTAAGCGGCTGATAGCCTCATCTAAAACTATATCTTAAACGCCGAATATAGCTACTATCTGCGGGGTGTTTTCTACATATGCCTTATTTCAGTGCATGTTCCAGGTCATCGATGAGGTCTTCCACATCCTCAATCCCAACACTCAACCGGATCATCGAATCCGTGAGGCCACCTGCAAGTCTTTTTTCCCTAGGGATGCTCGCATGAGTCATAGTGGCGGGATGCCCAACCAGGGACTCCACACCACCCAGGGATTCGGCGAGACTGAACAGTCTGAATTTACTGAGTGTTTCTTTCGCTTTTTCCATGGTATCCTCTTTTTGGATGAAAGAGATCATACCTCCAAAGCCCCTCATTTGCCTTTTGGCAATTTCATGATTTGGATGATCCTCAAAACCCGGCCAGAAAACTTTAGCCACATTTGGATGGCTTCTCAGGTAGTGGGCTACTTTTTCACCATTCTCACAGTGCCGCTGCATGCGCAGGTGAAGGGTTTTAATCCCTCTTAATACAAGGAAACAATCTTGTGGTCCTGGCACGGCACCACTTGAGTTTTGAATGAACCCAAATTTTTCGTCTATCTCAGGATCATTCGTTCCCAGAAATCCCATGATCACATCTGAGTGTCCTGAAATGTATTTGGTGACAGAGTGCATCACAATATCCGCTCCACGATCCAAAGGATTTTGCAGGTAGGGGGAGGAAAACGTGTTGTCCACAGCCACTTTAGCTCCATGGCTGTGGCCAATCTCACTTACCCTTTCAATATCGATGATGTTGAGCATGGGGTTTGTTGGCGTTTCAATCCACACAAGCCTGGTTTTATCCGTCATTGCATTTTGCACTTTTTGCAAATCACGCATGTCCACAAATGTGAACTTGATGCCAAACTCCTGAAAAATCTTAGTAAACAACCGAAAGCTGCCGCCATACAAATCATCGGTGCTTACTACCTCATCACCTGGCCTTAGTGTTTTTATGATTGTTTCTGTGGCGCTCATTCCGGAGGCAAAGCATCTGCCAAACGTGGCATTTTCCAACGCAGCGATATTTTTCTCAAGCACACTCCTGGTAGGGTTTTTTGTGCGGGCATATTCATAGCCCTTGTGCCTTCCGGCACCATCCTGCACGTAGGTGGAGGTTTGGAAAATGGGAGTCATGATAGCACCGGTAGAGGGGTCTGGTGTTATACCGGCGTGTAGTACTTTGGTTCCGAATTTCATTAGGTGTATGGTATGATTGCTGAGAAAGGTGAATTTATGAATTAAGTTCCGCGGTAGAAAATCCATCTGGTGGGAAGTTTCATTGAATGAATTCTTGGTTTTGTCGAAACAGAGATATGAAAATGTAGATAAAGTCGTGGCATCTCTCTGAATATTTATATTCTTGCCCCATCAGCCAGCTATTCAATAATTGTCTAAAATTTGAATAGCAATGAGAATAATCACCACCGTATTACTGTTTTCCATTTCCCATTTTGTTTTAGCCCAGTTTTACAGCGGCTATTATGTGAGCGAACCGCAGGTTCATTCTTTCGATCACTTCAAGATTAAGCACAAGCACGATCACACTAAGCTTGATGGCGACCTGACTATCCATGCGTATATCGCTCACAATGAGGTGTGGGAGCAGACGGCCCATGCTGTTACAGACGAGGCAAAGCAGGCAAAGCTGATTGCGGACTATAATCATGGCGAGGAAATCATCTCCACACACCTCCTGAAGTTTATGTGGGACGGCAATGAATGGGAATACATTCTGCTCGGCTACCTTGAAGAAGATGGCCATCGTCATTTCATCGTGATCGAAGAGATATTTAATGATGCTTCAGAGACGAGGCTATTGGAATTCAATCGCTTCGATTGGGTCAAAGGCCACCATATTGAAAATGGCGAGAGTCATTAATTTTTTGAATTGGCAGTGAATTACATCTTTATTTTGACGTCATCAAAATAAGAAATTCGTAGAGGAATGCCGTTTTTGTCGACACCTATAAAAGTCAGATTATTGAATTCTTCCAACACCGGTTTTTGGTCTTTGATGTAATTGCCGACAAGTACTGGGCTCTGAAAAGCAATAAGAATTCCCAAAACACCCTTCTCTTTGAGTTCTTTGTTGGAGTTTAGATGTTTGTAGGACTCTATGAACAGCTGCTGTGCTACTTTTTTGCCACGGTGACTTTCACTGATGTAAGTTCTGTAGAATACAATATTGCTTTTGAGTTGAGGGTGGGGAGTGACCACACCTGTAGCTACTCCTACTACCTTCTTGTCAAAATAGGCCACTGTTAGTAGCTCATTGGCCCGGGTTTCAGCATCTTCCTTTTTAGTAATGGCTTTTTCATCCATCCAAAATTTGACCACCTTCTTCTTAGTTGCTTCACTTACATTTTTCCAGACAAATTCCAGTGTAATTTCTTGAGCCATTTTCCTTTTGTTTTAGCCAAATTATTAAAAAACATTTTAGTTTGCGTCGTTCGTAATCACCAAATAAATATTTAATGGATAACAATTCATCTGCACCTTTAGACAATACACAATCAATTGATCAGGAAAACCCCTTCGTTTATCAGCATACCAAATCTTTTGCCCAAATCCTCCATGCACTTAAAAGCAGCCTGGTACTGAGCACGTACCAAACAGGCAAAGTGGTAATGTTTAGTCCTAAAAATGAGCAGCAGTTAATTCAGCTGCCTCGCAATTTCAGAAAGCCAATGGGCGTGGCATCTCATGACAAACATTTGGCGATTGCCTGTTTGAACGAAATAGTATTGACGCACAGGTCTCAAAATGCGGCAAAATCCTATCCGAACAAGCAGAACGTCTACGACGCAATCTATTTGCCAAGATCTACGCACTTCACCGGCACAGTGGATACTCATGATATTAGCTACGGTAAGGGTGGCCTATGGGCGGTCATTACCCAGTTTTCGTGTATTGCTCAGTTAGATGCCAGGTTTAGTTTTCTCCCCAAATGGAAACCAGATTTCATTTCTGAATTGACCCCTGGAGATAGGTGCCACCTCAATGGAATGACCATGAAAAATGGCTTGCCGAAATATGTAACGGCACTTGGCAAATCGGATAAGCCGGGCGGATGGCGAGACAATAAGCTGAAGGGGGGTATCCTCATGGATGTGGATACTCAGGAGATTCTTTTGGAAGGACTTGCCATGCCTCATAGTCCGCGTTTGGTGGGCGATGATATTTTCTATCTCCAATCAGCGGATGGTGAACTTTGGAAATATCATGTGCCGTCCAAATCCAATGAGAAGATATGTGATGTACCGGGCTTTGCCAGGGGAATGTCCTTCTATCAAAACTTTTTGTTTATTGGTTTGTCAAAGATCCGGGAGGACAGCAAGGATTTTGGTAAGATGCCCATCGCATCCAAAAACCCGATTGCCGGAGTGGCAATTGTAAATCTGAGAACCAGGCGAGTAGAGGGTCTTCTTGAATACAAGAATGCCGTCAAGGAACTTTATGATGTGCACATATTACCAGGAATACAGCGGCCAAACATCCTGAACACTTTGGGGGACATGCACACCAGGGCCATCATAACACCGCGCAAAATTTTCTGGCAAGACCCACAGAAGGACAAGCGGGCATCAGGACCGTATGAGAACATGGAGCAAAGTGGCGAGACGAAATAATGATTATTATTGATGTCAAGGGTAAGCATTAATTCCTATTACCAAACCGCAGTTGATCTTCATGCTTCCGGTAAGTTCAATGAAGCTCGGAAGCTTTATAACGAAATCTTAAAAATTGTCCCAAAGCACTGGGAGAGTTTTTACATGATCGGCCAGTCATATTATCAGGAGCGAAAATTTGATTTAGCAATAAAATTTTTCGACAAAGGCCTGGAAATAAATCCAAAGTCCATAGAGTTGAGGCTTCAGAAAAACAGGGCGCTTATTAAAATGGGGAATTTGGATGAAGCGCTTGAAGGATTAAAGGCCCTTGTTTCAGAGAATAAAGGGAACCCCAAAGTAGTATTTCATACGGCCAGGGCTCTAAAAGAAACCGGCAAATATCAGGAGGCTGTATCTATGTATCAGCACCTGTTGCAATTGGATCCCAGGCATAAACAAGGTCTCAACAATCTGGCAAATCTCTATCAGCAGCTTTTTGATTACAAAAAGTCACTGGAGGTCTATGAGAAGTTAATTGAAATGGATTCCCAATTTGCGATGGCTTATTGCAATAAGGCCGGACTCCTTCAGAAAATGGGTGATGAGAACCGTGCCGAAGAATTCTATAAAAGGACCCTTGAAATTGACCCTAACAACCACCTGGCCTATTACAACTTAGGTGTAATAGAGTCATCCCGTCATAACAATAAGAAAGCAATCGAGCTCCTTGAAAAATCAATTCGCTTAGATTCAAATAATCCTAAATATATAAGTACACTGGCATACAACTTATATCGTGAAGGAGAGAAGGATAAAGGGGTTGGCATTCTTAATCAGCTGATAAAAAGCGGATCAAAAAGTGAAGAACCATATGTGAAGTTGGGAAAGATTTATATGCAGGAGCAAAGGTTTGACATGGCCTTAAAAATATTGCTATTGATCACAGAGAAAAATCGATACGCGTGGGAAGCCATCTTCATGTGCGGCATTGTTGCTGACTTTGTTCAAAAGCTGGAGCTGGCGGAGGAGCGCTTGCTGGAAATAAACAGGCACCCGGAGTATTCGTTGCGGGCAAATATGACACTTCAGCTATTGTATTCTAAAATTGGGAGGGTAGATAAATACGATGAGATTTTTGCGACAGTAGCTCAGCAGTTGGAATGGTTTGTAAAAGGAGAAAAGAAGGAAGAGGAAATACCAACATATAACCTCATGTATTTCCCTTTTAGTCATGAGCTGGTAACGGCAGTGCTGAAAAAGTATACCGGAAATCTGATTGAGCGTATTTCAGGCTTGAGGAAGGAGTTGAATTTTACTTATCAAAGTGAAACAGAGGGTAAACTAAAGGTAGGATATATCTGTCCATCTTTTGTCATGCACCCTTCTGCCCACCTCATTATCGATACGTTTAAATATCATGATCGGGAAAAGTTTGAAGTCTATGCCTACAACCTGGCCATGAGAGAAGATGACATGACACAGCAGATCAGGCAAACGGTGGATCACTTTGCCGACCTGAGTGATCTGAAGATTGAAGATGCGGCCAAAAAAATCAATGACGATGGCATCAATATACTTGTTAGCTTATCAGGGTACAATTTTGGGATGAAGATGGAGATTCCCGCCCTGAAACCAGCCCCTGTGCAGGTACTGACCATGGACTGGCACGGGTCCCTTCAGGGGGATTTCTTCGATTACGTTCTCAAAGATGAGATGGTGCTCACAGAAAGCCACCGCAAGTATTTTAGTGAATCCATTGCCTACCTTCCAGATTCACATTTTCTGCGATCAGAGATGAAGCCTGGAGAAAAGGTGGTTAGCCGTAAGGACTATGACCTACCCGAAGATGCCTTTGTTTTCGGGTGTTTAAATCATACCAGAAAGCTGAGTCGCCAGGTGGTGGACGCCTGGGCTCAGATTCTATCTCATGTTCCAGGGGCATACCTCTGGTTATATAATGCTGATCAAACCCTCGTGCAGAGCAATCTTATTGCCTATTTTGCAAAAAAAGGAATTGAGGGTAACCGAATTAAATTTTGCGGAAAAGAGCACTACAAAGACCATTACAGTAGAATGGGGCTCATGGATTTATTTTTAGATACACCCATCTACAATGGTCACACCACCGTTCTGGAAGCTCTGTGGATGAATGTGCCTGTGCTCACAATTGTTGGTGAATCCGTCAATGCCAGGCTGGGTGCTTCCTTTGTGCAAACAGCTGGTCTCCCTGAGCTTGTGGTTGATAATCTGGATGCCTATGTGAAAAAAGCCATTGAAATTGGCTCAGGAGGGAAGACTGGGGTTTTTAGGGAGAGGTTACAATCTGCAAAAGCAAGCTCCCCATTGTTTGATATTCCAGGAGCAACCCGTAACTTGGAAAAAGCCTACCTCAAGATGTGGGAAATACACCAAAGTGGTGAGCAGCCTCACGACTTCAGAGTCTAAAATGGATACCGGAGAATACATTCAAGAGATCAATCGTCTTTCTGCACTTGTCGATGGTGGGAAATATGATCAGGTAGTTGAGCGATCAAAGGAGCTTATTCAGCTTTTTCCGGAGCGGAGGGGAGCATACCTTATACAGGTACGTGTGTTTGTGCATCAGGGCCTATTGGTAGAGGCAAAGAATGTACTAAAGGAGGGGATGAACCATTGTCAGGCTCCTGACCTCCTCCTCAACCTTGCCATTATTCAAAGCAGACTTAGTGAGTTTAAATCTGCATATCAAACATTTAAGCAAGTTGATCTACCCCCTGATCAAATCAAGAATCCACAGTATTGGTTTCACTTTGGCAGGTCTGCGTTTGAGTTTGGGCAGGTTGATGAGGCTATTCAACATTATAAAAAGGCTATATCGCTGAAGCCGGATCACAAAGCAGCCCTGAATAACCTTGCCAATATTCTTTACAAAAGGGAAGAAAGAGGACAGGCCGAAAAGTATTATTTAACTCTACTGAAATACCATCCCAAGGAGGGGAATGCCTATAGCAATCTTGCGGGGCTGTATGAGCAATCTGGAAAGAAGAAAAAAGCAGTTGAATTTTACCTGAAGGCTATCGATGTGTCCCCGTCATTGTCTTTAGCCTATTATAACCTTGGACAAATTTATAGTTCTCATTTCAAGGATTTTCATAAGGCACTTCAGGTATATGAAAAGGGACTCAAATTTGGAGACTCTACCTATCGAAGTGGGATTCGGTTACACCAGATTATTGCCCGTCAGGGTATTGCAGATTGGTCTGAATATGGAAAGGATTTGAGCGATCTCAATGAGATCATTGATGAATTTTTAGCGAGTGAAAACCCCGTCTTTGACATTGTTCCATATACATTGAGCTATTTCAAAATAGATCCTTTGAAGTACCGGAGGGTAGCGGAAAAGTATGCCGCTAAGCTAGAACGGAATACCAAGAGGTTATATCCTAATGTAAAGTATGACCATTCAGTTAGGGGAGGTAAGAAAGTGAAAATTGGCTATCTGTCTCCAAACCTGAGGCTTCATCCGGGGGGCACACTCGTTCGCACGTTGTTTGATCATCACGACAGCAAAAAATTTGAGGTTCATGCCTTCTCGCTTGTTCACACGGATGATTTTGTCAATAAGGATATTAGGGACTCGGTGGATTTCTATCATGACGTTTCTAAGATGACCTCCGTAGAAATAGCCGACCTGATAAACAGGACCGGTGTGGATATATTGGTGGCATTGGCCGGATATAATAGCTCCATGAAATTTGATATTCTTGCCATGAAGCCCGCACCTATTCAGATGGTATTTATCGGATCCCATGAAACAACGGGCGCAAGCTTCGTCGATTACATCTTCACTGATGAATACATGATAGATGATGAATTGCGCAAAGCATTTACGGAAAAAATCATCACATTGCCTTGCTCGTTGTTGATCAATAGTCCCTTTCCATTTGATGATGAAATAAACACCTCGAAAGAAGAGCATGGGCTTCCGATAGATAAATTTGTATTTGCCAACTTCAACCATCCTAAAAAACTTGATCCCGAAACCTTTGAAACATGGATGAACATCCTTCAAAAAACAGAAGACTCAGTCTTGTGGCTTTATGATGGGGGCAATGATTCTTTTCAGGATTCTTTACATAAGACCGCCAAAACGCACAATGTAGACCCTCAGCGGATAATCATAGCAAAGCCCCTGCCCATAAAGCAGCATTGGGAGCGTTTCAAACATGCTGATCTATTCCTGGATAATTTCAAATACAATGCCCATGTTACAGGCATTGAAGCATTAAGGATGGGTGTCCCAATTATTACGCTAAAAGGAAATAATCATAACAGTAGATTATGTTCCAGTTTACTTCATTATTCTGGTCTGAGAAATTTGATAAGTAGTACCAAGATTGACTATATTACACTGTCTTCACAACTTGCAGTGAATACCGCCGATTTAGAAGAGATAAGATTAAAACTGCAAGCTGCTGACAATCAGGTTCTTTTTGATACGGAGCTCCAGGTTAGATATCTGGAGAAAGCTTATCTGAAAGCACTGATAAAATTTAGAAAGGGGTCACCACCTAAAAGTTTTAATGTAGGTACTGCCCTGGAACTGAAATCTTTTATGTGAAAAAAACAACCGAATAATAACTTGCTACCATGAATAACTTTTACCTTCAATCCCTAAACGCAGCAAAAGAGAAATATTATAAATTTCGAAATCGTTTAGAGAAAAATATTTCTTCAGGTGAGTTCCACAAACTGAATAGAAGAAAGAAAAACCTTTTAATAAGCAGGGTAGAAAAATATAAGCTAAGGCTGGAAGGTCTTGGCTTTTCTGTTAAAGGAGCCATGGCAGCTGCAGGTTCCTTTGCTACAGTATCAGCCGCCTCTGCCCAGCAAGCTGGTATATATGAAAAAGCGGGTGTTCAGGTAGCTTCGATCAAAGCGAACCAATCGGTTGTCGTGGATATCGATAACGATTCGGACTTGGAAGTAGTAATGTCCACCTATAGCGGAGGGATGATTTTCGAGGGGGATGCATCGAGCGGCTTCACAACTGGTTCTATGTGTATTGCGGGAATTTCCGCAATGAACGAAGAATTTATAATTGGCGATCTGGATGGTGACGATATTCCAGATATTCTGTTCAAAGATGGGAATTCACTCTACGTGGTAATAAATGACGATTATGGAAATTTCTCTAGTGCTGCCTCGGATTTCATCGTTTCTGCCACTGGAAGTTTACTGGATTTTGAAATTGTAGACATTGATGGAGACGGAGATAATGACATTGCCTGGGTAGATTCAGGAGGTTATTACTATGATGATGTACGATTTAACTTAAATGACGGTGGTGGAAATTTTGGCGCAAGTCAGGGGATTTCCAACGTTGGTTCGTCATACAGTATTTTAAATATTGCCTTCGCAGATTTGGACGGTGATGGGGATACCGACCTGGTTTTGGTGCGGGAAAATGGACCAAACTTTGAGACTGTTCAGGTTCACAATAACACAGCCGGCAATGGATCCGGTGCAGGAGCCACACCTGTATTCTCGGTTGCCCAGACACTTACAGTATTTGGTGAGAAATATTCACAAGTTCAGGAGTTGATACTTGAAGACCTGGATGGGGATGGATTTGAAGATTTAGTTACAGCCAGGAGGATCATCGGGGGCGAATACGATGATGACGGATTCGTAAACATCCTGACCGGAAACCACAGCACTAACAATCCATATTTTATTGCTACCGATGAAATGAGGTTTTCATCCGGCAGCTCTACAGACCTCCAACTGACAGACTTTGATGGTGATGGGGACAAAGACATTTTATATGCCAACTATTACTCAGCTCCATACCTGCTTAGCACCAATAAGGTAGGAGAGGAGATACAGATTAATAGTGCATTCGACCTGTCCTATGGTCAGGGCTTTGGGGATTTTGGAATAGACTATGGATACTTCTCTTCCTCAGACTTCAACTTTAGTGTTGGGGATTTTGATGGAGATGGGTTAGATGATCTAATTGTTGGCTCGGAGATACAAGGAAGCTATGATGGAACACAGTTATATCTGAACGTTTTCGATCCTTCCCCTGCAGCAATAAATGCAATCACTGCGGTCTTTAATGAGCTAAGTGCGGAAAACGGAAGACCGGCCGCTCTGTTAATCGCTGTAAATAGCAGTGGAACCGACGTGTCGGGTTCTGTGACGTTTTCTTTGGTAGCAGGCAATGGCACCAACGATGCAGACAATTCGAAATTTGAAATTGTAAATGGAAACCAACTGATTGCTGCAGATGGGGTAACCCTTGATTTTGAAACCCAGAAAAAATTCAGGGTGCGTGTCAGTGCTACTGACGGCTCTACACCTATCAACAAAGCCTTGACCCTAAACTTGGAAAACTCCCCAGAGGTAGGCTTTGGAACATTTGAGATGGGAGAAAACCTTTTTTCGGGTCAAGGTGGAGAAGATATTTATCATTCGAAAATCATTGACATAGATGGAGATGGAAACCTGGATTTATTGTACATCGATAGCAATTCCGGCGGTGATCTCTACCTGGTAGATGACTTCTTGAACAATGACTTTAGCAGTGTCTCTTACATCGGTGAAGCCTACCGCTTTGATGTGGCGGATATAGATGGGGACGGAAATTTGGACATAGTGACCGCCGAAGATAGCTACCTGTACCTATACTTAGGTGATGGCGAGGGTGGATTCTCTTATGATGCTTACCTGAATACAGATAATTATAGCTATGGTGTACAGTTGGTGGATTATGATGGGGATGGGGATATAGACATCTTCTCCCAGGATAGATATATGGTTCAGGTTTTCAAGAATGAAGGTGGTGAGTTTTCGCGTGATGCCGATTTGGAAATCTCCGGATTTTCTGGAGGTGAACAATTCGCACTTGGTGATAGAGACGGTGATGGAATCTTGGATATGGCTGTTTTAGCAGACTATGGCGATTACATTTATTTATTCGACGGGAATAGCGGGGGTACATTTTCTTACGTAGGGGGAATAGAGTTGTATTATAAATACGGCATTGCCTTTACAGATACAGACAATGATGGAGATGATGATATATTGGCCGTAGGTGAGCGTTATATAAGTATTCATACTAATGATGGTGGATCGTTCAATAGTTATGAATACATCTACCTATATGGTGACGTAGACGATAACAACCCATATGTGGTGGGTGACTTTGATGGGGATGAGGACGTAGATGTGCTCCTAAATTTTGATAGTGATGAGCATGGTTACATAGCACAGCTATTTGTCAATGGTGGAGAAAATAACCTATCCCCTGGGCCAAGAATAAATGTGGACACCACGGGATATCTCTACTCAATGGCAGCTGCAGATCTGGATGGTGATGACGATTTGGATATTTTAATTGGGTATTGGAATGAAAGCACAGACAGCTATGCATTGACTGTGGCAAGTAATCAAAATGTCGCACCATTCCTTTACGGATTTGATGGTGAGGTAATCGTAAATGAAAATACCCCGGCAGGAACCTACCTTGGAAGAGTGGATTTTGGAGATCCAAATCCTGGTGATGAAGCCACCATCGCATTCAATGATGGGGATAATGACAATGATTTGTTTTCAGTAGATGCACAAGGAAAAATTACAGTTGCAGGAGAGATTGACTGGGAAAAAACCGGTAGTGATCTGAAAGTAGAATTCACACTATCTGACGGTACAATCTCCCGGGTAGAAGCTGGCGAATTGAAAGTTCGAAACCTGATTGAAAATGGAAAGGGAACGTTTGCCAGTGAAGGGCTTCCTTTATTTGGCTTGCAGGAGCCAAGGGGAATCTTCGCTGCGGATATCGATCTGGACGGTGATCAGGATTTGCTAAAATCAACCTCTGATAATTCGGGCGGTGGTCGTCTAGCAGGGGGTGAAGATGTGGTGTTGGATAGTAAATATGCAAACAGTGTGTTTATTCAAAGCCAGGGAACCTTTGCAGACAATCCAATTGGCGGTAACCCTTCCTTTAGGATTACTGAAGCAGCATTCATTGATTTCGACAATGACGGAGATATGGATATCATCGGCGGAGAAGAAAACAGGAATAATGTTTATTTATTTGGAAACGGCGATTTTGGCATAGGTCAATATGGGACAGTGTCATACGTCTCCAGTCTGGTAGGGATCGTTAGCGGGGACTTTGACGGGGACGGACAGCAGGATGTGGCTGTGGTAGGTCGCTATGAAATGGAGATTTTAACTAAAAATTCTGATTTTGGAGGAGAGGAAGGACCTTTCAATATTAGCACCATTTCACTTTCATCAGGAGCCATTGCCGGGACAATTGATGGGGTTGCAGTTGGTGACTTTGATGGGGATGGCTTTGACGATCTATTCCTGGGAGTGAGCAATGGAGATGACCTCATCTTCTCCGGTACATCATCCGGGCTTGTTTCAACAGGGTATGCTACTGCAATCACCGATACGGAGTATGGTGTGAGCGGTATCGCAGTAGGTGATTTTGATGATGACGGATCACCCGATATTGCAATGATAACTTCTGATGAAGATGGAAGTTCTTCTTTGGACATTCATCTAAATGATGGAGATGGCAACTTTTCATTGGCTTCTTCTACACTTACCGGAGGAGAATATCACGGAGAATTGAAAGCCGGGGATTTGGATGGAGACGGTTCCATCGATTTGGTCCTTTCCAAATTCTATTATATATCTGAGCCATCTTCCATGGCCTATGATATAGTTTCCAACTGGATGAACGATGGAGATGGTGATTTCACTGAAGGGTCAATTGCATTGATGGCCGCACCTTATGGCAGTCTTGAATTGATGGACGTAGATGGTGATGATGATTTTGATATCGTATATCAGGATTATGATACTTACGCTCTATATGTAATCAAGAACATAAATGCAGCACCTACAGCCATCGATCTCTCGTCTACCACCATTGATGAAGGATTGGCCCTGGGCTCAGAAGTGGCCACAGTGACCGTGACAGACCCGAACATATCTGATACACATGTTGTATTCATGGCATCAGGAAATGGCACAAACGATACCGGGAATTCCAATTTTGTGGTTGATGGCAACAAGCTGAAAGTGATCCGCAACATTGAATTCAATGATGGGGCCACTATTAACATCAACATCAAAGCGATTGATCAGGATGGGGCATCTGTGACCCAGTCTTTCACCCTCACAGTGAATGAGGTGCTAGGCCTGGAAGATTCCAATCATAACTTCATCGTTTACCCGAACCCTGGCAAGGATCGCATTTCGATCTCTTTGGATAATCAGGAGCGAGGCAAGCTGGAACTGAGGGTAATTGATTTGTCCGGTAAAACAGTGTTTGCTATGTCGGATGAGAAAAGATCCAATAAATGGTCTATCCCAAATCTGGACATGGCCAATGCAGAAGCCGGGATCTACATTGTGGAGATCAAGGTCAATGATGCCACGATGAAGCAAAGATGGATTAAAGAATAATTGAGCATTTTAATAGAAACTATACAAAATGAATATCTACCAAATTACCGCTAAGCTAGCCAGGGAGAAATACCTGAAATTGAAAAGCCGATTGGAGAAAAGTATTTCCTCCGGAAGGTTTGATACACTATCAAGAAGGAAAAAGGATGCCCTTATCTACAATGTGGAGAAGCATCGTTTGAAGCTCGATAAATTTGGCTTAAAAGGAGTCCTGGCCGCAGGTTCGATTTTAGCAGCGAGTGCAGTTTCCGCCCAGACAGATCCTTTGTTTTTTAAGAAAAGTGGAGTTAATGCCTTTTCGGGGAATTCTAATCAGGGAGAGGCTGCCAACCTGGATGCCGATTCAGATCTTGAGATTATCTTATCTACCTCTTCAGGAGGATACATCCTTGATGGTAATTATTCTTCCGGATTTTCGAACTCATATCAATCAGGGCTTACTGGAATGACCAGTGACTTTGTGGTAGGAGATTTTGATGGAGATGATATATCTGATATTGCTTTTTACGATGGCAGTACAATTCGACTAGCTCTTAATGATGGATATGGGAATTTCCCATCCAGTAGCTATCTCGCTTCAACCTCAATAAGCGACATGGTGGTTGCTGATATTGATTCAGACGGGGATAATGATGTTGTATGGACAACTGGCAATAGCACTAGCCTATATGTGGTGAAAAATGGCGGAAGTGGTAGTTTTTCTAGTGCAACTACAATTCCCACAGGCGCTTCTGATGATATCGATCAGATCGTAATTGCTGACATTGATGATGATGGGGATAAAGACCTGATTGTTTCTGAGTTTTACCAGTATTACTATGCTTATGTTTATTCACCAGGTGGTGGGTATGGACCTTATGGGCCGTATGATTATGACAAGTTGAAGGTAATCATAAATACATTGGATTCTCAGGGAGATCCCGTTTTTGATTCTAAATATGGTATTGAGTTAGAGTTAGTCAATGGTCGGTATTTTGACTTTGAAGAAATCGCTGTTGCTGATGTAGATGGTGACGAAACTTTAGATATTGTTACTTCACATAGTTACGATGGCTATTCAGAAATAAGGCTTTTTAGGGGTGCCAGTTCAGGTCAAAACAATTTTACTGCCAGTCAGGAAGATAGTTTTCAAATGGACTATGATTATTCATTGCGAGATCTTGAATTATCAGATGTGGATGTGGATGGGGATTTGGATATTTTAGTATCCTTAAACAGTAGGATCCCAGCACTACTTCGAGTAGAGGACAATCAGTTTTCATACTACCTGCTAGATCAATATAATGGAAACAATGGTGCTTTCGGTGATTTTAGCACATACGGAATCGACATGGTTCTGGGAGATTTTGATGGGGATGATCAAGATGATATTGTTGTTGCTGGTACATACTCCTCCAGAATTTATCTCAATAATTTTGCGCCTCCATCTCCAAAATTTGTAGGAAATGCAGTAGTAGCTGAAAATAGCCCTGCGGGTACCAAAGTTGGCTTCATAGAGGCCTTTGGTCAGGATATCACAGTCACTCTTGGCGGTGACGATGCAGGCTTATTCAGCTTTAACGCATCGACCTTTGAGCTTACCACGGCAAGCCAGCTAGACTGGGAAACACTTGGCAGCACGTTAAATATTTCCTTTGATATCACTTTGGATGGATCAACCACAACAGTTGATCAGGTTGTTACAATTGTCAATCAGGCTGAGGCGGGAAAGGGAACGCTGAATGAATCCTTCGTACAACTTTTTGGCGATAAGGGAGTTGCGAAATTTGCGGTAGCAGATGTTGATAATGACGGAGATGATGATTTTGTGGTTAGCAACCTCAACTTCGGCGGTGGCCCTGGGGTGATTGAGATAGACCCGCTCGATAGCTATTTCGCAAATATCCTTTATAAGCAGGTGTC
The DNA here is from genome assembly GCF_040223195.1 of Ekhidna sp. Classification (GTDB taxonomy): domain Bacteria; phylum Bacteroidota; class Bacteroidia; order Cytophagales; family Cyclobacteriaceae; genus Ekhidna. Next base: position 159,790 of record NZ_JAVKDX010000010.1, read on the forward strand.
TGACGGGGTGTTCGTTCCCCAGCCTATTTATGATCTTAGTAGATACACCGCATCCGCATTTGAATTTAATGATGTAGATGGAGACGGTGATGTGGATTTGATAGCCATCGTGAGAGGTGGAGAGTGTTGCGGTGGAGAGGAGATGCGTATCCTTGAAAATATCGGTGGTGAATTCACCTCCGATACAAGTCTTTCCGCCCCATACAATTCCTTTTCCAATAATGAACGATTGATTTCCGGTGATTTTGACGGAGATGGCATTGACGATGCTGTTCTTGTGAGAAGCGGTAATGCATATGCTTTTGAAGGCACCGGCCTTGGTTTAGCCGCCAGCTCCATATCTCTACCAGACAATGGTACTTCGGGTGTAAGGGACGCAGTAGTAGGAGATATCGATGGAGATGGTTTTGAAGATGTGGTGCTCCTTGCATATGCGGGAGAGAGTGGAATTATTTATGGGGCAGATGATTTCTTTGATTCATCAATTGCTTCAGTGGGTGCCTTTTATTCTTCGGGAGCTGATAGCAGCGGTAACCTAAGTATTGCAATAAGTGATCTTGATGAAGATGGTGATTTGGATGCGATTGTAGCCAGAGAAGATGGTATTTATTCATACATGAGGGGTTCTGGAGGTTTTGGTGCAGGGGTGTTAATTCTGAATACAGAAAACACTTACAGCAGTGGTGGTAGCTATGGAGAGTATGGTGCCGCTTTTGCATTAGCCATAGCGGACATGGACGGAGATGGAGATCAGGATCTGGTTTCCGTTGACTACAGTAAGTATATTATTTTCGAAACAGAGGATGTTACTCATAGCCTAAGGATGAAGCTTCACCTGAATGATGGTGATGGTAATTTTACACTTGCTCAGGATTTTGAAACTGGGGGAGCGGCTATGCCGTTTGCTCCAAGTTCTTATTCTAAATATACCCTTGATCTTATCGATGTAGATGGTGATGATGATCTGGATGTGGTGGTAAATAACAATGCTTCTGAGTTCTTATATGCATTTAGTAGTAAGTACAATTTTGAAGCAGATTTCCCAACAGGGTTGATGGTATTCAAAAATGATAACGTAGCACCTTCCGGTATCTCTTTGGATGAAACCTCGTTTGACGAGAACCTGGAGATTGCCTCACAGGTAGCTACAGTAAGTGTAGAGGATTTGAATCTAAACGATACACATACTTTGTTTATGACGGCCGGTGATGGAGAGAATGATGTGGACAACTCCAAGTTTGTAATAGATGGAGATAGGTTACTGATACTCGAATCTCCGGATTTCGAATCACAAGCAGAATATAGGATCAATGTAAAAGCTATTGATGATGAAGGAGCCTCTGTTGCTCAAGCCTTTACATTGACCGTCAATGACGTAGAGCCTGAAGTGACAGGAATAGGAGATGAGGATTTGATCAGACTGTATCCTAATCCGGGTAAAAATGTGATCAACTTGAGAATTGACAACAATATTCAGGGAGATATGCAGATTCGGGTTTCGGACCTTTCAGGCAGGACTATTCATGAAATAGTTGATTCCAAAGGAAACGGTAAGTGGTCCCGATCCATATCGATGATCAATCAGGAACCTGGAATCTACATCGTGGAGATTGAGGTGGGAGGAAAGACCCTCAAACAGCGCTGGATCAAGCAAGATTAATTTCTAACAGACATATTCAAAAAAGGGTGCTCAGATGAGCACCCTTTTTTGTTTTATCCTATTGTTATTTTATTTGTAGATACTAACTTCAGTTGTTGATAAATATTATTTTCGCTAAGTTTAAATCTGTTATTGTAGCATTTTGGTTACTCACCTTTGAACTACCTGCGGACCCTACTTCTATTGCTTTTCACATATTTTTTTGTTTCCACTACCTTCTCCCAAACCAACGTTTGCGCTAAATAAGCCGGTGACTGTTACTTCCACACACGGTAGCCATCAGGCATCAAATGCCGTAGATGGAGATGCCGATACGCGCTGGGTTTCTCAGGTTGGGACACCTCAATCAATAGAGGTGGATTTGCAGGGAATTTACTCCGTATCTAGTATCACTATAAATACATTCTCTGTTGCGAATGGTTTTTATGTGGAGTATTGGGATGAGAACAATTGGATCACACTTGTGACTGAAATCAACAATAAATCCCTTATCGCCAGTCGTATTCTCTTTTTCACAATGAAAATTTCTTAATTCAATAAAATAAGAAATTTGTAAATATCATAAAGCGGTACTAGGTTTGAACCCGATTGATGTTTTCAGCTAGGCATCATTCCACTTATAACCTAACCCTTAATGAAGATACTCACTAAGCTGGTAACGCTTTTTGCGTTATTGCACTCGCC
>NZ_JAVKDX010000016.1:0-2167 GCF_040223195.1 Ekhidna sp.
ATTTAAATCAGGAAAGCTTTTGTATTTGGTATACCCTCTGGAGTTGTTGGTATTAACCGTCTCGTATCGTGCACTCTCCGCTGTAATCAAATTCAATACACCCTGAAGCTCTCCCCGATCCCGTTCTTCATGTATTTCCCCTGAGAATATTTGCCTGTTGAGCGCATCGTACTTGTAGAAAGTCCAATACTTTTTACCCTCCCTTCTCTGCGCTGAATGTCTCGTTAGCACCAGTCTGTTCCAATGGTCGTAGACATACCGGACCCATCCTGCACCAGGTGCATGCTTATCTGTTACTCTGCCTTTGTTATCATAGATGTATTGAAAGGCCAACTCTTCTACCTGAGCCTGGTTAGGTGAAGCTATGTCTACCAGCAATGGCGGTATGATAAATCTTAGCCTGCCCAAATCATCGTAGACATTATAGGATCCAATCCACTTCTGCTGATCTTTATCGTAAATCTGAGAGGTAATGGTGAGTCCCCTTCCATCCGTGACTTTTCTGGATTTTCTTCCTTCCACGTCCGTCACCACTACTACAGACAGTTCTTTGGCTTTGTATGTCCCATTGTGTTTAGGCTGGCCATTCGTGATCTTCCATTTGATCACATCCGAATGAATGCTCGACGGCTTGTCAATAGCTTTGGACGGATCAAAAACAGCGTAGGTATAAGTTGTTTTCTTATCGTTTGTATGCCACGCTTCGCCAGGGGCGATGACAGACTTTACCCTTCCGCGTGCATCCCACTCTGTCTTGGAGTATGGCATGGCATCATTGCCTATTTTGTCAGTAGTTGTATAGAAGTTTTCTTGCTCATCTATTGCAGCGAGAGTCTCAATGAATTCGCCCGGAGCTGCTGCCTGCTTGTAATATGGCAGGTAGGAATACTCTTGTCTGCCTTCTGCGTTGTAAACGCTAAACTGGACGACATCTTCAAAGTCCTGGCCTGCTTCCACAGCAACACTCATCGAAGGTCGGCCTAACCCATCCGAATAGGCATATGTTGTGGATTTCTCATCGGCGTGAAGGATGGATAGTTCATATTCATCTTTCACAGGAATTCTTGGCACCTCCGTTCTCACAAAATTTTGATCTTGAGAAGGCGGAACATTGCAGTTTTCATAAAACTCAAAGGTCACCGCATTAGAAGTATACTTTTCTGAAGTGCATGGCTGATTGTACCTTACAAAGTAGGTAAATCCTTCATGAACGTTGATTTCAAGTGAATTGGGAATTTTACCGAAATCAATCTCCTTTGTGCCGTCAGAGCCAATCAACCGCGTGCGGTACCCTTTTACATCAGTACCCCTAGCGAAGGTGAATTCCACCAATTCGCCCGGACAGACCTTGCTCTCGCTCGCACTTAAAGTACCCAGCTCTTCGCTTGTAATGATGTCATAGCCTACTATTTCTATCACATTCGATGACACCCATGAGCTGCCGGCAGACCGGACATTTCTTTTTATCTGGGTATCAGCCGATAAAAGATGATCTGGTGTGAAAGTCTGAAAGTTTGAACTAGGAAAATTCTTCCAACCAGTTCCATCATCGTACTTCCACCGATATTCATAAGCCCCATCTCCACCTTGAGCCAGGGTACCATTAAGTGTCCCTATGTTGGAACCGTAGCAGGTCTCATTTTGATCATAGCTAATTTCACCTGCCTCCAATGGTGGAAGAATAGTGACATCAATTGGGTCAGAGTAAGCTGTCATTCCATTGGAAGTCACAGCCCTGCGGTAGGTGAATGTTCGAACGATAGTAGATGATGGAGGAGTGTAGCTCGCTCCGGTTGCACCAATAATGTTAATGAAGTTTACAGTCACTTGCGGCATCTCACCACCTGGCACCATAAAGGGGCTTATCATCTGCCATTGATATTGATAAAATCCGTTACCACCAGAGGGGCTACTCACAGTGAGTTCCGGCATCTCACATCCATTGCAAACCTCCAAATGGGAAACAAGAGGGGTTCCGGGATTTAGATTGATAGGTAGAATTGGATCTATCTTTCCGAATAGATAAGGCGAGTGCAATAACGCAAAAAGCGTTACCAGCTTAGTGAGTATCTTCATTAAGGGTTAGGTTATAAGTGGAATGATGCCTAGCTGAAAACATCAATCGGGTTCAAACCTAGTACCGCTTTATGATATTTACAAATTTCTT